>JAVJVY010000023.1:0-64301 GCA_040220895.1 Vicingaceae bacterium | reverse complement strand
ATGTGTACATTGTGCGCTACACCTCTGCCGAAGGCCAGGAATACGAAAAACGAGGATCGGTAGCCCTTACCAGGCCAACCGGACCGTAAACAAGTTAAATGAAAAAAGAAAAGGCATCCCTTAAGGGTGCCTTTTTTTATTACTAGAACAAGGGACTAAATTCCAGAAGACTTGACGACGACCCTTTTACCAGAGCGAATCCAATCCGACTTTGAAATACGGTAGTGAAGAGCATCGGGCAGCCCGTCACATGGGGCTCGTTTATCATAGATCATTTCAATTTTCTCCAGGACTCGAATAGAAACAATGTTCGCTTGAACTACCCGTCCAACAATTTCTTCCAGACCTAGCATATCAAAACCTATTTCCAGACAAGCCAGTGCTGATTCTGTAGCATAACCCTTGTTCCACTCCGATCTTAGAAATCGAAAACCAAGGTCAACATTTTGTTCTTCATTCAATTTCAAACCCGACCATCCGATAAACCTCTGGTCTACAATTCGCTCTACTGCCCAACGACCGTAACCATGATTTGAGTAATGGGAATAGCTGTTTAGAAATGCCCTTGCCTCAGATATCGATGCAAAAGGAGGGTCTCCTGTGTATTTAATCACCTCAGGATCAGAGTTGAGTGCGAACATCGAATCTGCATCTGAAACGGAAAAATCCCGCAGCAATAATCGACCTGTTTGGACTTCGAAAGGCATGGTAAGTTAAGAAAAGGCTATTTTTTATCTGGAAGGGCTCTCTGTAATTTTAGTCCGATCATAATTTCGTGACTGGCGTTGGCACGCACATTGACGTCAGAAGTAATAAAATCATAGGAATAACCAATGATAAGGTTGTCTCTTAGTACAAATCCAAGTAACATGGAAATAGCCTCTTCACTTCGGTACGAAGCCCCTAGCCAAATTGCCTTCTTATATTCGGCCTTAAGCCCAACATCAAATTGTGCTGGAACGGGATTCACATATTTTAACAGAAAATAAGGGGTAAAACTGAAATCACTTTCATCACTACCCAATAAATAAGAGGCGTGCAGGTTGAAATGTTGTTTCAAGCGGCTCGTCCCAACGTTTCCGTCTTGGAAGAATGTCAGTTTGGAACCAAACAACTGATTAATGGAAAAACCGAGGGAAAGGCGCTTGGAGAAAATGTAATATCCAAAGGAGCCATCGGGGACATACGATGACTGAAGCCCATTACTCAATACCTGATCGCCACTTTCGTTCAAGTTGAGTTTGGTTCCGTCAAGGGTCCAACCGCTAATTCCGGCAGCAAGTCCGAAGGACATGTTCACGCCACCAGAAAGCTTTGCGATGTAAGAGTAGGAAAGGTATCCGGAGCGCTGGTAGACATGTCCACCAATATCATTGATGAAATACCCGCCGATTCCCATTTTGCGGTTTTTAAGGGGCCCCTGTGTGCTAAGGGCCATGGTCCTGGGTGCGTCGTCAAATCCGACCCATTGTAGCCGCTGGGTCATTCGGGCGTCATAGTATCCCTTGGTACCAGCAATGGCGGGATTTATAAGGTAATCATGAAAAAGAAACTGGCTATACATGGGCACTTGCTGGGCATAAACCGCTCCTGCCATGAGAAAAAATGATATGTATAATAGTTTCTTCATCAATACAATATGCTCAAGGCTCCAGTTTTTACGTCACTTCCATCGCCAAAAAGATCAATTACGTAGTAGTAAGAAGTACCCGGCAGCAATTCTCCATTAAGTCTTCCATCCCAAGGTTGATTATAGCCGTTAGATTCAAATACAACCATTCCCCAGCGATTGTATACTTCTACCCTCACACTGGGATAGTCCTTTAAAAACGGAATTTCCCAAGTGTCGTTTACGCCATCTCCATTGGGCGAGAAGCCGTTTATAACGACATCATTTTCCACAACAAAAACCGTCATTGAATCAGAAGCCGGACAACCGTATTCATTGGTTCCGGTTACGAAATAAGTAGTTGTCTGATTTGGTCTCGCTATAGGATCGATACGGGTGGTATCATTAAGACTGGCAGATGGGGTCCAGGCATAACTACCATTAAATAAGAAAGGTGAAGCAAGCAGTTGCGCAAAACCACCTTGTTCTATGGTGACATCTGGCCCTGCATCGATGGCAGGAAGGGGAATACCTGTAACCATAAATGTATCAACATCGAAACACGGAGGAATAACGCTATTTTGTCCGCGTAAAAGTATTTTGACCGTGTCTTCAACGGTAAAGAAAATGGAGTCTCCTGTACCAATGGCGGTTAAAACACCGGAAGAATCTTCAAACCACCTGAATAGGGTTGCTCCATAGCCATTGGCAAGCAAAAGAATCTCATCTCCGTAACATGCAAGGGAATCTACAAATCCATTTACAAGCACTGTATCGGTGACGGCAATATTGACGGTATCGCTTGCCGTGCAATTATTTTGATCGGTGACTACAATTGCCAGCAGGCCATTGTTCAAATTAACTGCTGTCTGCGTTGTTTGAAGATCGGTCCACAAATATGAGAATGGGGCACTTCCACCACTTGTATATACCGTTGCCTCTCCATCGGCATTTGTAAAGCAACTGGCATTGATAAATACCACGCTGTCAATTAACAATTCAGGCGGTGGAATGATTTCTAGGCTATCTGTAAAAGCACAGTCATTCACATCGAGCAGAGAAATAGTGACATAACCCGCACATAAATTACTTGCAGTAGATGAATTTTGTGGCGGAACTGAATTCCAGGTATAGTTATAAGGTGGAGTTCCACCTATTGGATTGATGGCCACCTCCCCTTCACACAAGCCTCCACATCCATCGGAAATCTTATTGAGGACACCATCCAATACAGCAGGCTCGAACACGGTATCCGAACCAAAGGCAATGCAACCAGTTGCGTCGGTGACCTTAACAAAATAGTTCCCGCTGCAGAGTCCGGTCAGACTATCCAGGGTTGAAATTGGCACGTGATCCCATCGATACGTAAACGGTGATACACCGCCGATGGTCGTTACCCTGGCTACGCCGTTGCAGTCACCATTGCATTTGACCGTGTTCTTATCAAATGAAAGCAAGGGGGCATTTGGATTATTCAAAAAGAAGGTAAACGAACTTGAACAACCATTAACATCGGTGATAGAAACGGAGTAGATGCCTGCAAACAAGCCACTGATCACCGAAGCGCTTTCGCCGGTTGACCAGGAGTAGAAATAAGGCCCTTTGCCACCACTGGGCGTCAAACTGATACTGCCGTTATATTCTCCGCATGAAGGATTGATGGTCACAGCATTTGCAGCGATTGGTGTTGCTCCCGTTATAATAATGGTATCAATAACCGAACAGAAATTTCGATCAACGACTTCAACGAGGTTCTGACCAGGGCAGAGGTTCGAAGCAATGTTCAACCCTTGCTTCCCATTCCAGTAAACAGTGTAAGGGCCACTTCCCCCTTGAATATTTAGCGAGGCAACACCATCGCATAGCCCACTGCAAGTTGCGTCCGAGAGCACAACGGGAATTAATTCAAGCGCGGCTGGCTCATGAATTGAAACTGCGGCCAATGATGAACACGAATTACTATCAGAAGCGGTTATGGAATAAATTCCCCCACACAAGTTTTGCACCGAGGGGGTGGTTTCGGGGGGGATGGTCGACCATGAATAATTATATGGGGGCAGTCCTCCAACTGCTGAGGCAAGTGCAGAACCGTCGCAATTTCCAAAGCACGAAACGGCTTTGGAATTAAGAACATCAACCCTAAAAGTATCAACTCCAACCGTCACTGTATCGAATGAAATACAGCCAGTTGTATTATTGGTCACTCTAACTATATACACTCCCGGGCATAGTGTAAAAGCAGTGCTATCGGTTTGGGAGGACTTGTCATCCCATAAATAGCTGAAATTTCCTGTACCTGTATGGACGGTCGCTTGCCCTTGGCATGCATTGGGGCACGGGTCATTTACCACAGAACTGGTCAGCACCGGGCCTCCGGTATTGTTAAGAAAGACAGTTTCTTCACGAATGCAACCACTTATGTTGTCCGTGACAGTGATTGCATATATACCGGCCCAAAGGCCTGTTGATGTTGATGTCGTTTGACTTGGCACCGTATTCCATATAAAGCTGTAATTCCCACTTCCACCGGTTACCACAGCCGCAATAGATCCGTTGCCCGAGTTACACGTTGGCAGAGTTCTGTTAAAATTGATGTTAATCGGATTTCCCGGATTATTGAGTATATAAGTGCCCTGGTAAACACATTGATTGGCATCTATGGCTGTCACTGTATAACTCCCAGCTTCTAAACCACTGATAGAATTACCTTTAAATCCATTGCTCCAACTGAATTGAAAAGGCGCCTGACCACCCGATGCGCTTACCGAAATATTGCCATTATCTCCATTAAGACAGGAAGGATTAGTTAAAATTGGCGTCAAGGCAATGGCCGAAGGCGCTGTTACCAATACAGAATCTGTGAATGAACAGTTTTTGGCATCTGTGACCGTTACAAGGGCATATCCCGGACAAAGACCAAAAGCGACAGGACTGGACTGATTTCCCGGATCGTTCCAGGCATAAGTGTATGGAGCGGTTCCTCCCGTAACCTGAACCGATACCATGGCGTCACATGAGTTAAAACAAGAAGGTAAGGTTACTCCAAAGGCCACTGCCAATTGAGCGGGTTCATTCAATTCGATGGTGTCTGTTTTACTGCAACCTGAACTATCGTTCACCAGTACCCAATAAGTGCCGGCACCTATGGTATCGATTACAGAAGTGGTGTCACTAGTTGACCATAGAAAAGAAACAGGCCCTTGATTTCCCGTGACATTTGCAGTGATAGAGCCATCGTTAGACCCCTGACATGTCGGTTGCAAAAGGGCGTAAGAGATGGCCAATTCATCGGATGCAGAGACCGAAACACTGTCATAGGTCACACAGCCCGTCGAATCTGTTACGGAATAAAAATAGATACTCGGACAAAGATTTTTTGCCGAATCTGTTTTTTGCATTGCCGGGTCATTCCAAAGAACGCTGTAAGGCCCCTGACTGCTTATCACATTTACTGAACCAACTCCATCACAGGAATTAAAACAGGATTCACCTACCGTGGTGTCTGAGATAACTGGACCTGCAGAATTACTAAGGCCTATTTTAAATTCCTGACTGCAGCCTTGGTTGTCAGATATTTCAACAGAATAAATTCCTGCTGCAAGGTCTGAAATAACATTGGTGGTATCGCCGGTAGACCACAACAGCGAATAGGGAATACCGTTTCCACCACTTGAACTTACGTTGATGGAACCATTACATTGGCCACATCCCGCAGGAGTTGTGCTAAAAGTGGCATCGATGGGAATTCCATTTGCAATGGAAATCGTGTCGCTTGCCACACAAGCATTTTCGTCGGCAACTTGCAGCCAGTAGGATCCTTCACATAAGTTTGAAATGTCCTCTGAATTGGCAGTCGTTGACCAAGTGTATGTGTACTTTCCACCTCCACCTTGCACGATTGAAGTGATAGAACCATCACACTGATCATAGCACGACAGATTCGAGGTGATGAGTGAAACGCTTATTGGTTCTGCATCCCCAATTTCAACCGAACGTGAAATCGAGCAAGCATTGGCATCAATGACTGTCAGCGTATATGTTCCAGCACAAACATTGCTGATTCCTTTTTGGACTGAACTAGTAGACCATTGATAACTGTATGGGGGTAAACCGCCCAATACATTGGCGATAATTCCGGCATCGCATGCTCCATTGCAACTAGGCGGACTTAGGTCAAATTCAACTGAGAGGTCCTTTCCGGGTGAAACAACTTGTTCAGAGATCGACCTGCAACCATTTCCATCAGTTACAGAAAGATAGTAGCTTCCCGGACAAAGGCCATTGACACTGTTCAGCGTCGGGTTACTAAAAAAAGACGGTGTCCATTGATAAGCGAACGGGCCCGTTCCGCTGGCACTTGCAACTATTTTTCCATCACAAGTAGCAGCACAGGATTCATTGGTTACTGCTGTGGATACTGTTGGCCCGGTCAGGTCGGTGATGAAAAAAGTATCACTGGTCATGCAACCTTGACTGTCCCATACATCAACGCTGTAAATGCCTGAGCTCAAACCAAAGATAGAATCGGTAGTTGTGCCATTTTGCCACCTTACCGCATATGGCGCACTTCCACCGGTAATATTAAGCTTGGCACCTCCATTGTTCAAATTACAACCTGAATGATAAACCGTCAGACCTAATACAGGGGAAATTGCCCCAATAACGTTGACCATTTTACTTACTGAGCATCCGAGGGCATCGGTTACAGTCAATTCATAGCTGCCCGGACAAAGGTTGGTAATGCTATCTGCACTCATTCCATTGCTCCAGAAATAGTCATAGGGGGCAAGACCTCCTGTTACAGAGGCCGAAGCTATGCCATCACATGAACTAGCGCAAGTAGTGGCATAAGCATTGATATTCAATTTTAGCGTATCGTAGGCCAGAACTTGCACGGTGTCAGTCGCCATGCACATATTGGCATCGGTGACCGTGACGAATTGCACACCAGAACAAAGATCATTTCTTGCAGAACCTCCTGCCGAGTTTCCATTCCATTGGTAGCTATATGGCCCCGAGCCACCGGAAACCGAGACAGAAGCTCCGCCATCGCAGCTGCCAACACAGCTTACCGGTGTACTAAACATGGAAAGCTTGAGGTTCGACTTAGCTACTAAATCGATGGACTCTATCCGTTTGCACAAGTTGCCGTCTGTGACCTCAATGCTGTAGGTTCCTGGGCAAAGTCCGGTCAGTACAGAATCCGTAGCAGCTCCCGGCAACCAGCTGTAAGAATAAGGCGCTTGTCCCCCCAGGGCAATGACTGATATAGCGCCGTCACAGTTGTTCTCGCAATTAGGCTTAACAGTCGAAAAGACCAGATCTTTGATTCCCGAGGTATCATCACTCAGATACAAAGTGAATGTATCAATACACATCCCTGCATCGCCGACCACGACCTGGTAGGCGCCAGCGCACAAACTATCGATGCTGTTGATGGTATCCTCAGGTTTTTGGCCTAACCACAAATACGTGTAAGGCCCTGATCCACCACTGGGATTGAGCGTGATATCACCGTCGCAAATGCCACAGCTCGATGAATTGATCGCTGGAGTTAACTTAATGGCATTAGGAGAGCCAACGGTTACATTTTTAGTCACATAACAACCATTGGCGTCAATGACCGTGGAACTTATAATTCCACTGCAAGCGCCGTTTAGAATAGAGTCTTTATCCGGATAAGCCGACCAGATGTAAGCATATGGCGGTAGACCTCCGCTGGGGATGGCAGTGACCTGCCCATCGCAAAGATCTTTGCAGCTTACATCACTTACAGCAAAATTTACCAGTAAACTATCGGGCTCACCAACAACCAGAGTATCAAACGAAGTACAGCCGTTTTGGTCTGTTACAATCACAGAAAAAGTTCCCGGACAGAGGTTTGACAATACCCTGTTGGTATCACTGTTATTCCATAAGTAGTGGTAGCCTGGCGTTCCACCTTGTGGGTTAGCGAAAACACTGCCGTCACAAGCTCCCTTGCAGGAGATATCGCTTCCCGAGATGTTCACCTCCAGTGAATCTGGGCCTTTCAACCAAAAGCTGTCTTTCATGACACAGCCATTCGCATCGGTTACCGTGAGACCGTATATTCCGCTTCCTATGCCGCTTAGAACGGATAAGGTGTCATTGGGACCCGTTGACCATTGAACATGGAACATCGGACTTCCTGTAAGAAAATCAATTGAGATAAGTCCGTTGAGTGAATCATGGCAATTCGGAGCCATCGTTGGAGGAATGGAAGTATACCCTACAGATACTGGAGGGGCATTGAGGATTGTGAATGAAATTGGCGCAAGGCTGCTTAGGTCGGAAAGGTCTATAACCTGCACACTGTATTCCCCCGCACAAAGATTAAAAACGGTGTCCGATGCCAAAACGGTATCTACGGTTTGCGAACCAGGTAAGTTATTTCCCTTCCAGATAACCCTGAAAGGCCCTGTTGATGAAGAAGACCAAACCTCTACTATGGAACTTCCCAGGCATGAGTCGTAGCAAACAGAATTAATAGAGGTAGTGACTCTTGCGCTATCGATTGACGCCTTTGAAACGGTCAGTTGGAGGCCGAGGTAAAGAAACAAAGAAAGTTTGGCGATCTTGCGCATTAACGTTGGTCTAGGCCATTAGAAATTAGGGGAAATGGACTTGTTACAAATATGTCCCTTTTCCACATTTTGAACAAATATCACGATAATAATTGAAGACGAGAGAATGGCAAATATGGTTGCTGCATTGTGCCATTAATTAAGTGTCAACATTCATTACATTTGCCAGAATTATTAAGGCCCCGGTTGATAAAATGAATATTACGGACAGCAAGGAAGTCTTGGCCATGGACCCCAAGGCATTTATGCAGCTATTGCTTGCGAGAAGATCGACATTTCCCAGACAGTATTCCGGTGAGCGAATAGAGAATTCCGTTATAAAGGAATTACTGGAGTTTGCCCACACGGCTCCAAATCATAAAAAAACCATGCCTTGGCGATTTATTGTTTTCTCCGATCAGGCCAAAACCAAACTACTTGAGTTTAAAAAAGCCTTTTACCTGGCCAATACCCCGCAAGACAAAATAAAACAGAGCAAGGTGAATGCATTTGAGGAGCGAAAGCAACAAGTCTCCCATATCATTGCAATCTCGGCTTCGCTGGATAGCAAGTTCGCTTTGCCGGAATGGGAAGAACTTTCGGCGGTGTCTTGCGCAGCGCAAAACATTTATCTGGGATTGGCACCTCTTGGATTGGCGGGTTATTGGAGTACAGGAGGCATAGTGAACAGTGAGAAGTTAAGGCATTACTTAGGGCTGGAACAAAATGAGCGCTTCATGGGCTTCTTTTACCTTGGAAAACCAGCAGTGGAAATACCCAAATCGAATCGCGAACCCCTTGGTGACAGGGTTAAATGGATTAATGAATAGCGCCATGGAGCATTGGTTTTCAGGCACAAAGAAATTAGGCATTCTAGGCGGTGGTCAACTGGGCAAGATGCTGATTCAGTCAGCAAGCAGATGGGACGTTTACTGTGCGGTTCTTGACCCGAACCCCGAATGTCCTGCGGCAGCATTAGCCAACGAAATGGTCACCGGACAATTCAATGATTACAATGATGTCATGAACTTTGGGTCTGATAAAGATGTTGTAACAATCGAAATTGAAAATGTAAATACCCAGGCCCTAAGAGACTTAAGAGACAAAGGTGTCGAGATTTATCCTTCTCCTGAGGTTATAGAGACCATCAAAGACAAAGGCCTCCAAAAGGAGTTTTACAGAAAGCATTCGATAGATGCACCTTCTTTTGAACACTTCAACGGAAAAGACGAGATCATGCATGCCGTCGAATTGGGAAATCTTCACTTACCCTTCGTTCAGAAGGCGTGCAGGGAGGGCTACGATGGGCGTGGAGTCGCCATTATTAATTCAAAAGAGGAGTATCATAAGCTACTGGACACCGAAAGCATTGTAGAGCCAAAAGTTGACATTGATCGAGAACTATCAGTCATCCTTAGCAGGAATACCGGCAATGAAATTAATGTCTTTCCCGTTGTCGAAATGGAATTTAGTGATGAAGCCAATTTGGTAGAGATGCTCGTGTCACCGGCAAGAATTAGTGAGGAATTAGCTGATAAGGCCGTACAATTAGGAAGAAAAGTAGTTGAATCACTCAATTTGGTTGGTCTGATCGCTGTTGAACTGTTTTTAACCAAAGACGGCCATATCATGGTGAACGAGTCTGCCCCAAGACCCCATAATAGCGGACACCACACCATCGAGGCTAATTTCAGCTCGCAATACGAACAACACCTTAGGGCAATTCTTTCCCTTCCCCTGGGTGATTGCCACGCCCACTCACCGGCGGTAATGATAAACTTGCTAGGAAGCGAAGGACATAGCGGTAATGTGATTTACCGGGGCAGTGATAAGGTATTCGAATGCAAAGGCGCCTACCTTCATTTGTATGGAAAGAAGCAGACCAAACCATTTCGAAAAATGGGACACATCACCATTTGTGGTGAGGATCTGAATGAGCTTATCTCGAATGCACAAACGCTTAAAAAGGCCGTTCGTATTGAAGCTGATTAGGCTGATAATTAATATCTTGCAACCAAATACACAAGATGGGACAAGCACAAGTAGGTATAATAATGGGTTCGGATTCTGATCTGAAGGTCATGAAAGAAGCAGCCGAGATCTTGACATCCTTGGGCATAGATTTTGAATTGACCATCGTCTCTGCACATCGAACTCCTCAGCGAATGCTTGAGTATTCAACTAAAGCTCATACCAGGGGATTGAAAGTCATCATCGCCGGAGCAGGAGGAGCAGCTCATTTACCGGGCATGGTGGCATCTGTAAGCCCATTGCCCGTTATCGGTGTACCGATAAAATCATCTAACTCCATTGATGGGTGGGACAGCGTTTTGTCGATCTTACAAATGCCCTCGGGGGTGCCGGTTGCAACCGTGGCACTTAACGGCGCCAAGAACGCCGGAATTTTGGCCGCTCAGATCATCGGTTCTTCTGATTCGAATGTACAAGACCGGATCATGGCTTTGAAAGAAAGCATGAAAACCACTGTTACTGAAAAGGCCGAGAAATTAGAAAAGAAAGGCTACAAGGATTATTAGCCGTTTCTTGGATACCCCAAAACTTGATGCTATTATCGTTGGGCAGGGTCTGGCCGGAACTTGCCTCGCGTACCAATTTTTAAAAAGAGGAAAAAAAGTCCTTGTATATGACATGGCCGGCGGAAAGGACTGTTCTGCCATAGCCGCGGGCACCTTCAATCCAATTGTTTTTAGAACATTTTCTACTACCTGGAGAGCGAAAGAGCTGGTACCATATTTAAAGTCGTTTTACGAAGAAATTGCCCAATTCATCAAGGGGGAATTGCTTACACCCCGGCGCGTAATTAAAGGAATGAAATCAGAAGATCAACGCGATTTATGGGTAAAGAAGAGCGCGGTTGAACCAGGCCTGAGATTCATGAATCCGGCAATAAAGGATGAAATCTTCGGGCTGAGAAAAGAACGAGGATATGGCTTAGTGATAGAAGCTGGAACCATTGACATAAAGCTCCTGATGACTGGTTTGAGAAACAAGCTTATGTCTCTTGGCATGCTGGCCGAAAAGGAATTCGATCTTAATGGCATGAAGGTGGAATCAGACGTTGTGACCTATGAAAATGTAAGGGCTGAAAGAATTATTTTCTGCCAAGGCTATTTGGCTGCAGCCAATCCTTATTTCGCCCAGTTACCGATCATTCCCAATAAAGGTGAGGCCCTTATCATTGAATGCCCGGAGCTTTCTTCTGTGGACATTATCCACAACCGCATCAACGTAGTTCCCATGGGAGGTATTCGGTATTGGGTGGGAGCAACGTTCGATTGGAAGAATCCAAGCCTTAACACCACTGATTCGGCGAGGAGTGAGTTGATAATGCGATTGGACGAAACCCTTGAGGTGCCCTATCGAATTGTAGATCACTTAGTAGGTATCAGGCCTACAGTCAGTGACCGACGACCCATAATTGGCTTTTTGGATGATAAGCCAGAAATCGGAATTTTTAATGGCTTGGGCGCCAGAGGAGTTATGCTGGCACCGTTCTTTTCCAACCATTTCGTGGATTCAATGTATTCCGGAAGAGCGCTCGATCCCGAAGTAGACCTTCGTAGATTTAACGCAAAAGCGTGATGTTTCCTTTCAATACAAACTCCCTATTGTCAGAACAACGCGCTTTGAGGTAGTAAACAAACACTCCGGGATCTTGCTTTTTGCCTTTATAGGTGCCGTCCCAACCTCGGCTTTGATTTCTGAGCATTTCCAAATCTTGTGATTCAAAAACGGCCTTTCCCCAGCGGTTGAAAATGGAGAAATTAATTTCCGTGAGCTCTTCCCCCCTGACGCGCAGGTAATCATTTTCTCCGTCTCCATTAGGACTAAAGGCGTTCGGAACATATACGTCTTCCTCTCCACAAGCATATTTGTACACAATAACGTCCTGATCGGAGCTGGCCGTGCAACCCCTGTTGTCGGTGACCGTAACGGTATAGCGAGTGGGCTTATCCGGTTTTGCCCAAGTCGAAGAAGCAAAAGGGTGGCTTAAGCCACTGGCAGGACTCCATTCATACGAGGCAGCATTTGTTGCAATCACAGTAAGTAGCGTGCTGTCGTCTTTTGGATAGATAATTGATTTACTGATTTCCAGTGCGTCGATTGAATAGACTCTGTTCACGCCTGTATAGCTTTTGGTGATCGAATCGGTACAGCCATGCTCATTTTCGACGATAAGTTTAACAATATAGGTCTTGGGGTCATTGCCAAGATTGTAAATGTGATCGGGGTTTTCTTCATTCGATGCGCCACCATCACCAAAGGACCAATTCCATTTGACGACCTTTCCAGCTGCAGATGGAGTTTCATCAAAAAAGTGGACAAGATTCTCGCAGATTTCATCCTCGAATGAAAAATCCGAAATTAATTCCGGGTAAAGACTCACTTGTCCATATGCCGTGTCATTGCACCTTGCCAGCAAATCAGAGTAAGCGATCAAACGCACCGTATAAATACCGAGACCAGAAAAAAGGTGGCTGGGATCTTTGTTGGTAGAAGTAGTGTCGGCAGATTGCGGATCCTTAAAATTCCATAAATAACTGGATGCTCCAGTGCTGACATTTGAAAAGAAAACCAGACTGTCACCACATTGAACCACCGATCGGTTAAAGTTCGCAACGGTAACCTTGTTACATGCCACTACATTTAATTGATAGCTTCTTGAGCTCTCACCGATCAATGCTCCGTTTCGATATTCATTAACCCGCACACCAAAAACATATTGACCGATTTGTTCGGGGGTGGAGGTCAGTATACCCGTAATTGGATCTATGGAAATAGGCAAATTCGGCGGTTTATTTATCAGGCTGAAAAAAGGAGGTGGTCCCGGAGTACCTCCATTAGCACCCTGATCGGTGGAATTCCAGGGGGTGAACAGCTCGTAACTCAGGGAATCACCATCGGCATCAGTTGCACTATGGTCAAATATAAATTCCCGATCCAGGCAAACAAAAGGAGGCGTTAACTGATTAAAAACCGGACTGCTATTATCAGCAACCAATGATGTATCGGGAATAAAGGACAAGATCGCTATGCCATTACTGTCCGGACTTACCAAATTCGAAACCGTTTCATTCCAACAACAGCGGTCATAGGCAAGGGTGAATCCGCCTGGTGTATATGGCAACGTATCGATGGTAGTGAAAACACCCCGCTCATAACAAAGTAATCCCGACCACTCGGTGCAAGAGTCGCTAATGGAAAGCGGAACAGTATCAATAACAAGTTGATTCCAAAAGATCTTGACCGTATGGACAAGTGTGTTTGAACTGTCGTAAACGCCAATATTGGCAGGGTTGTCAAAAAGGGGAATCCCGTTGATACAATCACGGTAGATCACCAAGGTAAATTTATAGGCGTTGTTACCCAGGTGTTCGTAATACAATTCTCCCCCCACGATATGAGTGGCTTTCGTATGCCCGGCCCAGAGCAAACTGCCTGTAATCAGAAAAAAAATAAATGCGCGGCGAAATACCATGACCATCCTTAAGTTATAAAATTAGTCATTCTCAAAATGTAGGGGACATGTCAAGTTCATTCCGATTTGAGATTTGTACATTTACCTCAGTGCTCTAAGCCCATCGATCATTATGAAGAACACCCTTAAGACGTTGCTCATCGGCATTTGGTTGCTGTCATTTTCAGCAGTCCAAGCTCAAAGCCAGGCGGATTATCAATCCTTATGGAAACGTGTCGAGACTTTTAAAAACGACGGCAGGACGGCTTCGGCACTCGCCCTTGTTGATCAGATTTACAACAGCGCAAAAGGCGATGAGCGAAACGATCAACGGATCAAAGCTGTTTTCCACCGTGCAATTTTTACTGGATTCAAAGAAGAAAAAGCATTTGAAAAAACACTGATCGATTTTGAAAGTGAATTGGAAATATCGGATGTTGGATCCCGCGCAATTTTACATTCGGCCATGGCGGAACTTTATTGGTGGTATTATTCCGGAAACCGTTGGAAAATACTTGAAAGATCTACAGCCAACAGCATTGATTCTGCAGATATAGGCACATGGTCTGCCGGTCAGATCATGCAAAAGGTAAACCGGCATTATCAATTATCTCTGAAAGAAAAAGTACTTCTGCACAAAATCGACCCTTCGGACTATGACCTAATTTGGGAAACCGGAAACAAAGGAAGGATTTTCAGGCCAAGCTTGTATGATATTCTGGCTTGGCGTGCGATCGAATTTTATACAAATACTGAAACCGGCTTGCCTAAACCCGCTGACCAATTTATTCTTGAAGGGGAACAGTATTATGCAGAAGCAACTTCATTCATGAATATTGATCTGGGAACTTCCGATACCTCGAGTTTTCTTTATATAGCCATAGGACTAATTCAGGATCTGACACGAAGTCACCTTGAATCAAGCAATATGCAAGCCTTGTCTTATGTGAATTTTGAACGAGTAAAGTTGGTGCATCGACTCGATCCCTCGTCGAATTCTGACTCCCTGTTCCTGTCATCCTTACGAATGATGTTGCTTTCGAGCAAAGGTGAGATCGCATCGTTGATCATGCATGAACGCGCGCTTTACTATTATCGACAGGGTTCGAAATATAACGCTCTGCAAGGAGTCGAACATCGTTGGGAAAAAAAGAAAAGCATGGAAATCTGCCTTGAGACCATGAAAGAATATTCCGAATACACTGGAGCGGGACTATGTCACAATCTCAAAAATCAGCTGGAAGAAAAGAGCATCAGTTTGAATACCGAAAGCGTGGTTGTTCCGGGAAAGGCCTTTATTGGATCCCTCCAACATGCCAATGTCAATAAGGTATACTACCGCGTGATTGAAAGAGTTGACAAAATGCGTCATAGTTCAGCCAGGCGATATAAGGACGACATCAATGAAATACTTGAGCTGACGGCCTCAATAACCGGGGAATTTAACCTGATGGATACCCTTGATTATCAACAACACAGAACCGAGCTGAGTTTTCCGGCCTTAAAAAAGGGCTTCTATACAATTCTTATTTCTTTGAATGAAGACTTTTCTGGCATTGAAAATCTTTTTTCTGTCCAAGAAGTATGGAGCTCGGGACTAGCCTACTTTCAGACAACCGAGAATTCGACTGAAGCAAAGTTGTACGCAGTTAACCGAAAGAGTGGAGAGCCCATAAAAGGAGTGGTTGCCGAACTGTATTTGGAGGAATATAATTACCAAAATCGCGGACAGGATCTGATAAAAAACGGAACCTACGTTACCGATGAAAACGGGTCGGTTACACTTAAGGCCCAGGGCAGCAATCAGGCATTCCGTGTCATGATTTCCCATCAGGGCGACAGTCTATTGGTTTCGAATCAGATCTATCTCAGAAAACACAGGGAATCGACTATTAAGACTTCAACCCAGTCTTTCATTTTCACAGACAGAAAGATCTATCGACCCGGGCAATTAGTTTATTTCAAGGGAATTGTGCTCGAAAGGCAGGGCTTAACGGTAAAGGTATTACCTAAAAAAAGATTTGAATTATCACTGATTGACGCGAACAACACGCCCGTGGGTAAAATCGCCCTTGAGACGGACGAATTCGGGGCTTATCAAGGCACATTTCCGCTTCCATCAGGAGGACTTTCAGGCCAATATCGCCTGTCGGACGGAGCAAGCACTCATTACATCAGCGTTGAAGAATATAAAAGGCCAAGCTTTCGCATCGAGGCCGACAGCATGAAAGGAAGTTATCGCCTGGGGGAAACGGTGAGGATTTCAGGAAAAGCCGAAAACTGGAACGGAATTCCACTTCAGCTCGCATCGGGAACGTTTAGGATAAGCCGTCAGCAAATGTTGGCCTATTCCTCCTATTATGGGTTCAGGCCCTTCCCCAGCACTTCGCCTACAGAAATTAGCCAGGGCTCTTTTAAAACTGACCAGAACGGCAAATGGATCATTGACTTTAAGGCCAGTTCAGACAGGTCGAAGAAAAAAGAATCAGAAACCTATTACTTTAATGTTGAATTGATTATTACCGATGTCAATGAGGAAAGTCAGAAAATGTCAATAAACATTCCTGTTTCTAACAGGTCGCTTTTTCTGTCATTGAACACAAAGGACCAAATGGAATTAAACGAGGCAGACACCTTGTTACTCAGCACCACCAATTTACAGGGCAGTCATGTGGGGGCATTGGTCGAAGTGGAAGTCTTCAAACTTGTTCCTGGCCCGATCAGAAAAACAAGGCTTTGGCCGGCCCCTGATTATTACAGTTATTCCCGCGAGAACTTTATGAAACTCCATCCATTTGACCCTTACTGGCAGAACAAGGGAATAGCGGGTTGGTCCATTGAGAAATTACTATTTAAAAAGACGGTCAATACGCAAGAAAGCAAACTACTTAATCTTGGAAAAGCCGAAAACATGGAGCAAGGCGCCTATTTGATACGCCTTAAGTCTACTGATGAACATGGCCAGCCGGTTGATTGGGAAGGCAGGGTCGTTCTGTTTGATAAGGGTGCAAAAAGCTTGCCATCACCAACCATTCTTTGGGTCAAAGCATTGAAAGACACCTATAAAGTTGGAGAAACTGCAGAAGTTCTTATTGGATCAAGCATTAAGAATGCCAAAGTATTGTATTCGGTTCGCACCAAAAAGGATCTGATAAAGGAAGAATGGTTGACATTGAAAGACGGAGTTAAGAAGATCGCCATCCAAGTGAGCGAGGAACACCGAGGAAATTTTGGTTTACAATTTTTATGCGTTTTACAAGGGAGGATATATGAAGACCAACAATTGATTTCAGTTCCATATGACAACAAAGAATTAAAAATTAAACTACTAACCTTCAGATCTGAACTCAAACCCGGCGAAGAAGTTTCTTGGAAAATCAATGTTTCATCCCCGGGAACGTCATCAAGTGACTTGAGTGTATTGGCCAGCATGTATGATATGTCGTTAGATGCCTTTGCTCCAAACCACTGGACTTTTAATCCATACTATAATTACTATCCTGTCAGGCCGTATTTTTCGGGCAACAATTTTAAAAGTTCCTTTGGCAGGAATTACCCCTTTTTCGATAAAGATTATAAGAACATAGAGCCCCTCAGTTTTGATCGCTTGAATTGGTTTGGCTTTTCTTACTATGGGTCAGGAATAATGATGTTTTCCAGGTCGGACAACTTTGAAACTACTGGGGCGGAATTAAGCGATGATGCAATTTATACAAACGGAAAAGCCGCCACCTCTGAAATTCGCGGCTCTCGGGCCAAGGTCCCTGAAGCCCTACCACCTGCAGCTACGGAACAATTATCTGAAGTTCCTTTGAGGAGAAATTTTAATGAAACAGCTTTCTTTTACCCCGACCTGCGAACTGATGACCAGGGGAATGCGAGCATCGAATTTAATACACCCGATGCCCTGACGCGGTGGTATTTTCAGGCACTTGTTCAAAGTCAGGACTTGGAAATTGGCCTGATCAGCAAAGAAATCGTCACGAAAAAAGAGGTAATGGTATTACCAAACCTGCCCCGTTTTTTAATGACCGGGGATACCATCGAATTATCTGCCAAACTTGTGAACCTGTCTGGCGAAGCGATTTCGGGTTCGGCCAACCTATCGAGTAAGTGGTTGCTGGATGATGGCAGGGCACTTAAAATCTTATCGGATTCGGTCATTCCATTTTTAGTAAAAGCAAATTCCACAGCGAAACTTTCCTGGAAGGTCAGTTGTCCGGATCAAACCGGACTCCTGGCCGTATCTATTTCAGCCAGTAGTCCCGATCATCGCGATGGCGAAGAGCGAATTCTGCCTGTTTTGAACAGCAAGGTACTGATGAACGATACCTATCCGGTATCGTTACGGCCAGGGCAAAAAAAGACATTTAACGTTAAAGAATTGGAAGAATCAACATCTAATCAGAAATTCCGCTATACCCTTGAAATGACCGGGAACCCCTTGTGGTATGTTGTTAAGGCCTTGCCTTATATGGCCGATAAAGGAAATGAGTCAAGCGAGCAGGCCTTTTCGCGTTATTTTGCCAACAGCCTGGCTTACTATTTGATCTCAAAGAACGACGTTATCCGGGATGTCTTTCAAGATTGGAAAAGTGAGCCCATTGCTTTTCAGTCGAAGTTGGATCAAAACCCTGAGCTCAAACAATTATTGCTAAATGAGAGCCCTTGGATGACAGAAGCCAAAGAGGAAGTCCAGGCCATGACTAACCTTGCGAATTTTTTTGATGCCAATTCTTTAGAGCATTCCTTGAATTCGACCCTTAGGGAACTAATAAAAAAACAGTCGCCAAATGGAGGATGGCCATGGTTCAGCGGAATGAGGGATAACCGGTTTATTACCCAACACATCGTAAGCGGCTTAGGCAAAATGGATCACCTGGGCGTAACCGATATTAGAAAGGACGCCGCTCTGTGGACAGCCATGCAATTGGCACTTAATTACCTTGATGAGCGAATGCGGGAGGACTATGAGCGAATTCTAAAGCACCAGGATGGCAGGCATTATTTGGGTGCCCTGCACATACAATACCTATATGCAAGGTCTTTTTATACTGATGTGCCCATAAATGAGAAAAGTCAGAAAGCTTTTGACTATTTCTTGGAATTAGGGAGAGAACACTGGCTGGATCAGGGCAAGTACTTGCAAGCAATACTTGCGGTAGTTTATTTAAGGCGGAAAGAGTTGGAGACCTCTTCCATGATACTCACTTCGCTTAAAGAAAATGCGCTTTATTCGGATGAGTTTGGCATGTATTGGAAAGCCGAAGGGGGGTACTACTGGCACCAGTCCGATCTACTACGCCAAACGGCACTGATCGAGGCATTCGATGAGGCAGGGGACTTTCAAAAAGATGTTGAAGAAATGAAGATATGGCTATTGAAACAAAAGCAAACGCGCATGTGGAAAAATAGCCTTTCCACGACCAACGCTTGCTTTGCTTTGCTTTCGAATGCAGGAGACGACTTAAGAGCAAAAGCAGACGTAAGAGTGCGGTTTAGCGAAGAGGTATTTGAGGTTGAAGAAAGCAGTAAAATGGCGGGAACCGGCTATTATAAAAAAGCTTGGTCCGGTAACGAAATTAAAAGGGAACTAGCCAAGGTTGAGGTTGAGAATAAAGGAGGGCAAGTTTCATGGGGGGCCATATATTACCAATACTTCAAAGAAGCTTCTGAATCTGAGGAAGTAAGTGCCGGACTTTCAATTCACAGAGAATTCTACAAAAAAGTGAATACTCCCAAAGGTCCGTCGCACGACCGCATTGCCGACAGCACCGTACTGCATTCCGGCGATGTTGTTTTAGTGCGCCTCATCGTCAAAACGGATAGAGAGTTGGAATTTGTCAGCATTAAGGACATGAGGAGCGCGGGCCTTGAGCCCTTGGAGACCATATCTTCTTATCGTTATCAATCCGGACTGGGGTATTATCAAAGTGTCCTGGACGCCTCGCACAACTTTTTTATTGACCGCATGGATAAAGGCAGCTACGTCATCGAGTACGAACTAAAAACCAACAATAAAGGGAATTTCTCGGCCGGTTTTTCGGCTGCTCAATGTTTTTATGCCCCCGAATTCAGTGCCAGGTCTGCTGGTACAAGATTGCTGATACGATGAGGATTCATGGAAGTTTATATATTTGTTTGACTAACAAAAACGAAAGTCCATGAAAAAATTTATTTACCTCTTACCTTTTTTAATTGCAGGTCTGATGGCCTGTGGTGGTGGAGAGACTGATTCCGAGTCTGAGGACACTCAAATGGGAGAAGCTGACCAGGCCATTAAAGGAGTTGAAACCGACCTTAGTGATTATGGCATGCCCTACACAATCACCATTCCCGATGGCCAGGCCGAATTGATCATAGAAGCATTCGATTGGGGTGGCGTTCAGATTGCCAGGGGAGAGAATTTCATCATGTCAATCGCATACGGCGAAGGAGACATTGACATACTCAAATTTGACATGGAAGAAGATTTAATATACAAATCCGAGATTCTTGAAGAAGGCGATAATTACATCATGTATAAGCGAGAAATTCCTGATTCAGGCATGGAACCGGAGTACCATTTCATGTACGTCGATTCCGGACCTGACGAGGCGATTGAAATTACCAATAGCAAAGATGTGAATTACGGTGAAGAGGCGATCAGAAAAATGCTTGCCTCGGCAAAGACCTTTAAAGCCAAAGCAGGAGCTTAATAAAGGGCATCAACGAAATCGGCCAGAATTTCTTTGAAGTTCTGGCTTTTTTTTTGACTTGCCGGTTCCCCCAATTGGTCTAATTGCTTTTTAATGGACTCCAGGTCTAACGAGCCCTGATCAAATACCACAAAACGCCCACTGTCTTTGTGGTATTGAGCTAGGTATTCTTGTTCGAATTGACCAGGAGTCGGGCTAATGGCAGCTGTTCTGTCCAGGGCATACAAATCCATAAGACTGGAATAACCACTGCGCGTAATAAGGTACTTTGCCTGGGCGATCTTCCCTGAAAGTTCTTTGTGATTCAACAAGTCGAAGATCTCGGTATTGGCTGAAAACTTGATCTTGGAATCGATTGGTGAGGATGAACCTCTGACCACCACATGACGCCCGCTGTGTGCAGCCAATTCGCGCAGTACTTCATTTTCAAACTCCGTTCTCTGGGGCTCAGGTCCACTAATGATGCAAAGAAAGTCAAGCGGTTGCTCATCAATGCGCTTGAGATTGTGAAAACGACTCAAGGGACCCACGTAGGTCAAGTTGGGGATGTCACCCTTGTTGGTTTTTGACAATTCACCGGCCAGATTCAGCGCCCCCTGGACATCGGGTACCCAGCAGTGATCAAAGCGCTTAATATACTTGTGAACAAGCCTTGTCAGGGGCATGCTGAGTATTCCCGCCCTGATAGAAACCTGATGAGTAATAATGACACATGGTATTTGCGGGTGATAAAGGCCGTAGCGATTGTCACTGATGATGGCATTTGCCTTTGTTTCTTCTACCAGGCTTTTTAACCGCTGGTTTTCTGCTTTCAATTGTTTTCTCATTTTGAAGAATCGACGCGCAAAGTATGCAGCAAAATGCCCATTCCTTGGATAGGTGATTGGAAAATTGGCCAGCTCAATGCTTTCCAATTCTGGAAATTCCGATTTCAAAAGTGAAAGACTGTCACCATCTCCCAGTAGAATAGGAGTGACGTGAAGATCCATAAGTTCTTGAATTACAGGCACGCACCTGCTGGCGTGACCCAAACCCCAATCGAGGGGTGCGATAAGAATCTTCCTGGAATTTTTCAATGTTTACGTAAAGCCCGAAGTATCTGATAGTTAATTCGTTGAAATTAGAAATTATTTCGGTCTCAAATAGAAAAGTTCTATATTTGCGGCTAGTTTAGTTCATTAACCTATAATCTATTAACGCATGAAAAAGTTATTCGCTGTAATGATGGCTATGGGACTTGTTGGCTTTATCGCCTGCAGCTCACCTGCCGAATCAACAGATTCCGAATCAGAAGAAGCCGCTGAAATGATGGACGAAATGGAGGAATCCATGGAAGAAGCCACAGAAGAAGCAGCTGAAATGGCTGAAGATGCTGCTATGGAAGCTGAAGACGCTGCCATGGAAGCTGAAGACGCCGCTGAGGAAGTAATGGAAGGCGAAGCTCCTGCCGAGAAAAAAGCACCCGCTGCCAAAAAGAATGCAGCTCCTGCTAACTAATCCAGGATCTTCAAAAAAATTAAGGCTCCGTTTAACGGGGCCTTTTTTTTGCATTTAATTCCCGTGAAGAACGTTCAATGGCTTCATCGTTGCGATTGATTATAGGGAAATACCCCTCATCTCCGTAAAGATGCCTGGCTATCTGAGCTTTTAGGTCAATTTTAATTTTATTTCTCAGTAATGCCGCTTCTTTTGTATTTCGCTCTACTCCATTGGAAACAGAGAAGGCCAGAAATGTTCGATATGTGGGGTCATCAACCTTGAATCGATCTTCGAATTGTTTCCAGGTAGGATATTTGGCCAACAGTTTTTGGCGTTTTGAATCTGCGTAGCGGAAGGAGAAGGTCTGAACACCACCAAGGCGATATAATTCCTGGTAAAAGGAATTGTGAATGATGCTGTCTATGGGGATAAAAATATCAGGTACAATGCCACCTCCACCATACACTACTTTGCCGGCCGGTGTGAAATACTTTAAGGAATCGACCACGGGAATACTATCCTCAATATCCAACTCCCCGTTGGAATAACGGTCAAGTGCCTCATTGTGATAGGCTTCAAGGTTAGTATATGGTTTTTGAATGGAACGTCCGGTGGGCGTGTAATACCGGGCAACGGTGAGTCTCAGGGCAGAGCCATCAGGCCAGTCCAGTTGTTCCTGAACCAATCCCTTCCCGAATGAACGACGACCGATGATGATTCCCCGGTCATTATCCTGAATTGCCCCGGCGAGCACTTCACTGGCAGATGCACTTCCCTCGTTGATGATAATGGCCAGATCCACATTCATTAGGCTTCCCCATTCATCTGCGTAATACATTTTTTTTGGTCGTGCCTTGCCTTCTGTGTAAACAATTACCCGGTCCCTGTCTAAAAATTCATTAGCCATTTGAATGGATTGATTTAACAGCCCTCCGGGATTATCTCTGAGATCCATTATAAGCGAACTCATTCCTTCGTCCAGCATTTTGTCTGTAGCCTCTTTGAATTCTTGATAGGTTGTTTTTGAAAAACGATCTATTCTGATATATCCGATGTTGCTCTCTATCATATAGGCAGAACGAACGCTGCCGACAGGAATCCGGTCTCTTGTTATGATCAGATTCATCAATGTATCGGCATTGTAGCGTCGTATCCCAACTCTGACATTTGTGAGCTCGGGACCTTTTAGAAGTTTCATGACGTCTTTATTACGAATGCCCGTTCCGGCGATAAGAGAGTCATTGACCCGCACAATTCTGTCGCCGGCCTTCACCCCGGACTTGAATGATGGACCGCCGGGAATGGCCGTCATAACCATGACGGTATCAGAAATAATACGGAATTCAATACCTACCCCTTCAAAGTTTCCTTCGAGAGATTCGGTGGCCTCGCGGTAATCCTCTTTTGGAATATAGAACGAATGTGGGTCGAGGTCGCGCAACATGGCGTCGATACCCTCTTCTATCAAACGATCTTTTTCGATGCTGTCAACGTAGGAATCTGTTATATAATTGATGATCTCATTCATCTTGTAAATCCCAGATGCCCGACCGGTATTGAAAATTAAATTGGTATCGCCTGGAATTAATCTGGTTCCCAAATAAACGGAACTAACAATCAACAATGAGATCAATAAAGGTTTAAAGGCCGATTTCATCTGCGTTATTGGCTTAGGTTTGAGATGTGAGCCAATTCAATTCCCGCCTTTTCCAAGAATTCTATGCCCGATCGATCTTTGTATTCTATGTGGTAAACAACGCGCCGAATTCCGGCTTGAAGAATGTTCTTGCTGCAATTTCTACATGGAGATAAGGTGATATAGAGCGTTGAGCCATTGCTATCGTGGGTAGACCTGGCTACTTTCATCATGGCATTTGCTTCTGCGTGAAGCACATACCAAAGGGTATCGCCGTTTTCGTCTTCACAGCAGTTATCGAAACCAGAAGGTGAGCCGTTGTAGCCATCAGAGATGATCATTCGATCTTTGACGATCAATGCACCAACTTGCTTGCGCTTGCAATGAGATAACTTAGCCCATTCCACGGCCATGCGCAAATAAGCAACATCGTAGCGAAGTTGTTTTTTTTCGTTAGTATAAGTTGTGCTGGTTGAATCGACGCTCACGTTTTCAAAAATACGTAAAAGCTCACCACACCTGACCCATCCATTCAAGCCTAATTTCTATCTTTGAATCTGAACCTAACCAAAAGCCTATTTCATGAAACTAGTAAAGACGTTATGCCTCATTTTTCTTTCTATCACGGCGGCACTATCGGCCAGAGCAGAAGGTGACACCAAGCTCATCGGTATCCGGGCCGGTTATCAATACGCAAATGTAAATTTAAGCGGTTCGAATCTTGGACCCGTCAATGGTTTTTATGTCGGCGCTTTCAAGAATAATAAACTGGTGCCTACATTGCATTGGACCTATGGTTTGGAATATTTTCAGACGGGCTATGATAAAAGCGACACGAATCGATTGACCATGGGAACCCTAAGCATTCCCCTTAACTTGAAATTGAAAGCAGGACCAATCTTTGCGCTTGCCGGCGTATCGGCCAACTTCAAACTTTCTGAAGACAGTAAGTTTCCTACTTCTCAAGACATCAGTACCAAATCGTTTGACCTTCCGGTACACGTGGGTCTGGGATTCAGGGTTGCGGTGATCAATATCGAGGCCCGCTATCACTTTGGCACAATGGATGTATTGAACAGCGGCGGAAAGAGTAATTACCTGCAGCTCGGTCTGGGATTCTCCTTCTAGTGATCTGCATAGTAAAGCAGCTCGCTTAGATTCCAGTCAATGACCATTCCCTCTGCAATCTCGTCGGCTACTTTTTTGCCGTATAGTAATTGACAGAGGTAAAGCGAGGCTTCAAATGACTTGGCACCACCTGCCGAGGTGATGTATTTACCGTCGTGGACAAAAAGCACGCTGTCTTTCACCTCCAAATTCGGAAAGATGTTGCGATACACACTGATGTCATTTGGAAAGGTGGTTGACACGTGGTCGTTCAAAAGTCCTGTTTTGGCAAGAACAAAAGCACCGTCGCAATGTGACATGACAAATTCCGCCTTCAGCGCTGTTTTTGTTACAAAGGAAAGCATGACAGCATCTTCCAGGTCATGACTCAGATGCCCTTCTGCGCTGGGGATAACAAGAATATCTATTGCCGGCAGCGAATCGGTCAGGTAATTGAAGTCAGGCAGTATATTGAGCCCTTCAAATGTCTTAACCGGCGTGCTCTTATTGGCCACCGTAAATACATTCATTGGCTTGATACTGTCGCGAAAAATGGTGTGATGGAAAATGTCGAAAGGGGCGGTCAATTCCGTATTGTATACACCGTCCATTATTAGAAATGCCACCATGTAATTTCCAGTATCCAGTGTTGAAATTACCGGTTTAACCTTGACCACCGGGCTAGAACAGCCAAGTGTATATACCAATAGAAATAATAAACAGCACTTCATATTGTTCAAATCAACGAACCATGATTTTTTCCTGATGAATGAAATCCGCTGTCTCAATGCTTAAAAAGTAGACCCCATTGTTTAGGAATGAGAGGTCTAAGGAACTTTGTTGAACATTTTTTTCTTCAACTCGAAAAACTGATTGGCCCAGATCATTCGTCAGGTTAATTTTTGCCGTTTCTTTTTGACCAAAAGCTATAATTAGGAAATCTTCTGTGGGATTGGGGTATACCTTAACAGCAGTGCCCAAGATTCCGCCGGTTCCAATCCAAGTGAGATCAATGCAAGCTGAGGTATCGGCACACTGTCCTTCATTGATTTTGACAGCATAACGCCCGTTTTTTAAAGGAGCATAGAACGGCCTTGTCTCTCCGTTAATTGGAGAATAATTATTCTCACAATCCAACCATTGATATCCCGTGTAACCTGAATCCGCGAGGAGCACACTCCCATTTAATGCAATCATGGAATTTATGGATACGATGGTCAGATCTACAGATATGATGCTGTCACAAGCCTTATTGTTTGAAAGGATATCCAAATAAGTGCCTGATGATTTCCAAATATGATTGCCGCTAAATGAGACAAAACTATCACAAGCTGTAATGGAAATGGAGATACTGTCAGGATCACACTCAATAAATTTTGTGACGAAAATGTCATTGTTTCCAGCTCTGACTGATTGATAACTTCCGTTGGTTGCCATGGTAGTATCTGACCAGGTGAAGCCAATTAAATAGATGGAATTTGAACCATACAAGGAATTATTCAAGACAATATCGACGTCTGTCCCTCCATAATAGGTTCCCCACTTTCTCTGACCTATGCTATCAAATTTTACGAGAAATCCATCTACATCTCCACCGCGAATTGTTTGATGACTTCCGCTGGTTGCGATGGAATTAGAAGAAAAAGTTGTTCCCGATAAATAAACGTTTTTAGCTGCATCGATACTGATACCAACTCCATCGTCAGGAGACGTGCCACCATAGTAAGTGCCCCATTGCCGCACGCCGTTTGAATTAAATTTGGCCAAGAATGCATCTCCATTTCCAGCATTTAGAGCTTGATGAATTGGATTGGTTATGATTTTACTTGTAGATTTTGTTCGACCAGCAATATAGACGTCATCGAATTCGTCTGTTTCACAACTATTAGCCACATCTGTCCCGGTTCCACCATAGTAAGTACCCCATTGCCGGATACCGTTTGAATTGAATTTCACCAGAAAAGCGTCCTCCATTCCACCTTTTGTCGTTTGATGACTACCTGTAGTAGCTATGCCGGTGGATGAAACAGTGGACCCGGCCATATAAATATTAGAGTTCTTATCAATGGCGCACGATCGGCCTTTGTTAAAACTATTACCACCATAATATGTTGCCCACAATCGAGCTCCAGATGGATTGAATTTAACAAGAAAAGCGTTCAAAGAACTGGAGCCGAAGGTGCTCTTGTATCCGTTCATCGATGCTATTGAATCAACCGAACTGGTAGTTCCAACTACGTAAACATTGGAGCTGGAATCTATCGCACAATTCACAGCTTCATCCAGACCAGACCCTCCATAATAAGTGCCCCAGACCCTAATTCCACTTGCATTGAATTTTACCACAAAAGCATCTTCATTCGAAGGACCCGAACTGTGCATTGACTGGTGACTGCCCACAGACGAAATCCCATTTAACGATTTAGTTGATCCGACAAGGTAAACGGCGGTCGTATCTTCAATTGCACAAGATAGACCTGCATCATCCAAGGAACCACCGTAGTATGTAGACCAAATACGGCTACCCGATGAATTGAATTTAACCAGTATTGCATCAACTAAACCACCATGACTTGTTTGATGAATACCGGAAGTAGCAATGAGGGAAATCGATGTGGTAAAGCCAGAGAAATAAAAGTTGGAGTTGCCGTCGAACTTAATTTCGTTGCCCTGTTCGTGCAATGACCCCCCGTAATAGAAAGCCCAATTTCGCGTTACGACCAAAGGGTCAATGACCAAAGGTTTTGATCTGTCGAAACGATTTGATTTAAATCCAATAACATTGGAATTCAGGGTTCTTTTCACCCTAATCTCTTTGTTGCTTTGATATGCAACGGGAGGATGTTCATTGATTTGACCAAATGGACCTTCCATGATCAGCACTCCTTTTTCTTGTGTCAATTTAGTGACACCCGTTACTTCCCAATTGATTTGATCGATGCCGGCTCCGGGAGAAACTATAAAGTCATACTCCAATTCCCCATTCTTCTCGTACCATTTTATGTCGATGCCGTCCCAGACATTTTTGAAGGTGACCGATTTATAGGATCTGACCTTCAAAGCGCCCTCAGGACAAGAAGCTAAATAATAATTGTTGTAGCCCTCAATGGTTTCGCCATATTCAACAGTGAAGTCCGTTTTGGAATTTATCCAATTGATGTCTATTCGGTGGATTGAAATAGAATCAGCAGATTCACCCGGCCTTTGTTTGGAAATTTTCTTGTAAAGCTGGTACGAAACTCCGTCTTTCCTCAAATGAAAGACCATGCCCTTCGCTTCGCCGCTAAATAATACATCCGGACGGGCCTCGAAATTCTGATCGTGAATCTGGCCTTTGTTCTCGGTGAATTTTATTTCACCGGCAAAAAGGTGCAGGGCAAAAAGAAGAGACATCACTGAAGCTAAGGTATTCTTCATTTGCAGTTACGTTTAACGCCTATGCTAAAATAAGGAATTTGATAGTGCTAGAACACCATTGATATACCCAAAGGAGATGGAACTGGATATTTCACCAATGGTTTACTACAACCATTTTGCCCGATGCCCGGCTGTTTTCCATGGCCTCATGTATTTCAACCATTTGATCAAGGGTGTATACCGAGTCAATGTTCAAAACGATCGTGCCGGCCTCTACCTTATCGATAAAATCCTGCAGCAAGTCCTTGGAGAGGTTTTCGGCATCGCCCATGTAAACCGTCAATCGGCCAAGGGAGGGAATGTCACCCATGGGGGTGAATTCTTTCATGGTCCATTCGTTTCCGAGAATGCCCGTCATGCATACCATTCCTCTTGGTTTGATGCATTTGAGTGAATCTTTCAAGCTCCTAGTACCTATCAATTCCAGTACCTTTTCTACCCCCTCGGGCCGAATATTACGAAGTGCTGGCGCAATC
Organism: Vicingaceae bacterium; assembly: GCA_040220895.1. Classification (GTDB taxonomy): domain Bacteria; phylum Bacteroidota; class Bacteroidia; order Flavobacteriales_E; family Vicingaceae; genus UBA11591. The sequence continues at coordinate 35,816 of JAVJVY010000023.1, read as the reverse complement.
GCCCCGGTATCGATGATGACCTCATCAGCCCCATTGTCGCGAAGTAATTGTTCTTTCTCAGGATTTCTGCTCGTTGAAATAACGGTAAGCCCCATGGATTTTGCGAGCTGACACGCCAACATACCGATGGAAGAAGTGCCTCCTCGAATCAAGAGCGTTTCGCCTTTCTGAATGTCCAGAGCCTGAATTAGCGACCCGGAAACCGTTTGGAACATTTCGGGTATGGCCCCCAAGGTACTCCAGGGCAGGCTGCTTTTGAAAGGAAAAACGATGGCCAGGGGAACCAGGCAGTACTCTGCGTACGACCCATCAAAGCGTCGGCCCATTTCACCCATGATGGCCGCTACTTGCTGTCCGGCTTTGTAGGTTTTGGAAGGATCATTTTCGACCAAACCAACGCATTCTATGCCCTGAATACGAGGAAATTTTACACCGGGTGATTGACCCTGACGCGTGTACATTTCTGAGCGGTTAATACCAAAGGCCATGACCTTGATCAGCACCCAACCATCCTTAACAGTAGGTGTTGGAACTTCTTTGATTTCGATAACGGATGGCTTACCCGCTTTGGTGGTTACAGCTGCTTTCACTCCTGATAGTTTTCGTTCTTAGGTAGGTGTTCGGTATTCGCTGATCTCAAATAAATGCCCATCGGGATCCCTGAAGAAACAACGTGTTTCCGCTCCTCGCTCCAATGGAGGAGTGATAAATTTTGCCCCGCGCGCAAGCAGTTCGCGATAACTTTCACGGCAATTTTGCACCCTGATGGTGAAGGCATGGCTAACCCCATTTGGATCAGGTGGAGTAATAAAACGGGTATCGGGCTTGTCCTCCGTCGGTTCGCCCGGGCTTACTAATAAGATCCACGAAGACAGGAACTCAAAGACGGCTGAATCTCCACCGTACTCGCGGTACAAGGATGCACCCAAAACATCGCGATAAAAGCCAATCGACTTTTTTAAGTCTTGAACAACCAATATGGATGTAAGTGCCGATTCCTTGAAGATGTCGGGAATTTCGATCATAGTGATAATGATTCAATTGATTCATGGTAGTCGTAGCGCAAATCTTCATGGATGGATGACAGGGCTTTATTTATACCATCCAGCTGGCGGTCAAATAAATTTTTCATGGGGGCACTGTTTTTTAAAGAGGGTTCGAAGTCGCGCATTTTCTGGCAGAAATAGATGAGTAGTTCTGCCTCGGTCGTTTTTTCGTTGGAGTAGCGGATGTGTTTTTTAATGTTCCGAAGAATTTTTCGAATGCTTTTTTTAATGAAGTAATAGCTCGAACGGTTGATCTGTTCAAAAAGTTCGTCGCATTCATTTTTGACTTTGGTAACAAAAGCGGCTTCATCGAATGATTCGAAGAGCAGATAACTTAGCAGCTCTTTGTTCTCTTTTTTAAACTTAGACAGCCGAAGGCAAAGGTCAAGCATTTCGCCTTTTTCAAGCTCGCTCAATTCCTTTTTGATTTCAGTGATGCTGGCCGCCTTCATTCAATTTTTCTTCGAATTTACGCAGAAGTTGATTGGTCTGTCGGTTCAACTTTTGCTTAAAGAAAGGTGTCCAGCCAATAAGCACTCCGGTAAGACCTAATGCTTGTCTTGCCCATTTATACAAGTCAAAATGGTCTTGATGCTTTACGATGAGACCGTCCTTGAATTCAAATTTGGCGCTGATGATGTTGTGCACCCTTCGATTCGCTTTTGAAAACGTGTATCGGGCTTCCCAACGCGCACTGCCGCTTTTGTCATTAAATTCAACCTGAGAATATGTCAACTTAAAACCCTTGTCTTTTTGGCTCTTACAGAGCATGCGCCACATGTTTTTAGCGTGTTCACCCTTTAGTTGCCCAAAGGCCGGATCTTCAAATTGAATGTCGGCGTGGTAGCACGCTGCCATTCCTTCGGCATCTAGCTCAGCAAAGGAGCGGTAAAAAGATTCGATGATATTCAACTTTTGAAAGCGTTTCTGTATTCATGAATGAATGAAAAGGTAGTATCGAGCATCACAGTCTAAAAAGCATAGCCCAATGACAATCCAAAGCGCATGTTCATAAAGCCAAAGGAGGTTCTCAGATCTTTTTGACCTTCTTTTTTTATATCGATATCGTAATCAAAACCGAATCGGTCGGCCACTTCGTTCAAATAATCAGAAAGGTCTCCTATAAATTGGTCACTCGATGTTTGATCAAATGCATAGTTTAATGTGTAGCTTGAAAATCGAGGCCCGAAGAACAAAAAGTCAATGCTTAAGCGTTCTTTAATCAGTATTTGATAGCCAAGTTCAATTCCGACGCCAAATTCCCTAAGTGCTATTTCAGAGGTGCTGGTTTCTGCAGGGGAATTTTCAGGAAAATAATCGAACTGCGCATCGGTCCAGTTTCTGTTGTACCTGAAATACAGCCCACCATAGAATCCTTCCAGTGTTGAAGCGTCGCAGGTTCTCAGGTAATATCGCAGTTCGGGGGTGATGGAAATGCCCTTGATCTTGCCAAGGTTTGCGGAAATCACTGAATTATTTACGGTAAAAATATTGGGCTCGGAGCCCGTAAATTTGTAACCAATACCCAAGGCGACAGAAAGTCTGGGTCGAATAGCCCTTTCGTAAATAAAGGAAGCATTGCTAAAGGCGATGGCCAGTGAATTGATCTTAACAACATTTGGTCGTTGTATTATGATGCTTGGATCAGGCTCGCTAACGCCAGCTATTTCCTGTGCAGAGATAAAGTAAGTTTGAGCGAGTAAAACAAGGCACAATAGCGTGAGTTTTTTCATCGTTTAAACGGTCTGCTGTGGAATAGGCAAGGTAAGGAATCTGATAGATTAATGGGTAACGGGCTTTTTGAACAAATGATGACTAACTCACACTCACACTTTTATCCGGGGCCTTACCTGCTATAAACTAAGCTTCAGTAGTTTGAAGGTTTTTACTTCCTGACCAAGCCGAACCACCGTGAAATAAACACCGCTATCAAGATCAGATACATCAATAGAGTGGATCATTCCCGAGAAAGTATACTCGCCCAGAATTTTCCCGAATGGGTCAATCAGGGTGACTGACGCCGGACCTGAATTTGGATCCAGGCTAATTTGGATCTGGTCGGTGAATGGATTTGGATAAACGTTCAATCGATTATCTTGAGCAACTTGTTCGATTCCGACACATCCATCATAGGTCACTTCAATAGTGTCCGTATTTGAACAAAGGTTGGAGAACGTCGCTTTCACCCAATATTTTCCTGCCGCTGAAACAAGATAAACCGGAGCGGTGGAATTATCATGCCACAGATAGTTGGCCCCTAAATTACCGGCCTTTAAGCTCAGTGTAGCGCCTGGACATAAGGCAGTGTCATTCCCAAGGTTGACCATTGGTGTAGATTTGTGAGCAATGTAAACGGTATCGTATTGCAAACCGCACATGGCGGTGTCTTGTGCAATTAATGTATATCTCCCAGAATCAGTCACGACGATACTTTGAGTGGTTTCATTGGTGCTCCATTGAAAGCTTCCCCATCCAGTTCCTGCATTTAGCGTGGCACTTTGCCCTACACAGAAGCTTTTGTTTGAACCGAGCTCTAGCTCTGGAAAGTCATTGACAATAATATTCCGGCTGGTCGATCTTAAGCATGCTGTCCCACTATCAACACGCAGGGTAATGGTATACACTCCGGGAGTTGAAAAAAGTGTTGAGAAATTAGTTGTGGAATCTTCATAAACTCCATCAACGAACCACTCATAACTCAGCAAGCTTCCGGCACTTGTATTGGTGCACACAACGCTGTCTCCTTTGCAAATAATAGAGTCGCTTATGGCGAATGCCGGCTGAAAAGCAGCGTTTGGACAGCAATCAGCTACAATCATACTTTTTGAAACGGAACCGACCACGCCCACACCTACATAGCTAACCGAGGTATTGATCGTGTAGTTCCCAGGGGCCAAATTCACGAGTGAAATTGTATGAGTCGGATAAGTTATAGCCCCAAAACACTGTAGGCTAAAAGTATAAGCGATATCGATAGTAATTGTATTACCACTGACACTAACGGAGGTTCCTGAATAGGAGTAATTGATGCAGCCAAGATAGAGGTAGGCCGTCACCACGTTGGTGCTGCAATTATATGCATTTGATGGAGGAACAATTGAATCAATCACCAGGTTTTGGGATTGAATGGCGTTGAATAATAATAGAAAAAACAGGCTGAGAATAGCAGATTTTGCTCTGCTGGAACTGAAAGACGGCATAAGCTTAACTTATAATTTTTACGAAGGTAGATTAAATCTTTCGGTATTCTTTTTTAACTGCTATCGGAGGGGTGGATATTTCAAGGCGAAACTTTACCATTCGCTTTCACATTCACACTTTTATCCGGGGGGTGTGGTTAACAAGAAAAACCTCCCTGCTCACTTTCACAGTCACACTCACTCTGCTACGGCGGGATTGATTTTCGGAACTCGATTCTTTGAATCGAGCTTCCTCAAATCTTCCCATGGGGGTGGGTTAACAAAGCAAAACCCACCTCCTTCGTCGGCGGGTATTGACGAAATTGAATAAATAAACCTCCTCACTCACTGTCACAGTCACACTTAATCCGGCGGGATTGATTTTCGGAACTTGTCACTGGGCTCCAAGCTTCCTCAAATCTTCCCATGGGGGAAGGCTTACAAAGCAAAACCAACATCGTTTGTTGATTTCCTCAAGTTAGGGCGCGGGATTGATTTTCGGAACTTGTCACTGCGCTCCAAGCTTCCTCAAATCTTCCCATGGGGGTGGTCACAAGAAAAAGACCGATCTCGTTCCTCGATCTTATTTTTTTATTTGTTCCATCCTTATGAAAGCAAGCTTTCAACCGTCGTCACAAATAAAAAAACCCGTCTGTCGACGGGTCTTTTTCTTGTACCGAAGGCGGGAATCGAACCCGCACGATGTTGCCATCACTGGATTTTGAATCCAGCGCGTCTACCAGTTCCGCCACTTCGGCATGGGAGGGAGGGCGAAATTATTGAATTCGACGGACTTCAGCTCGAAGAGCGCGAAAAAAAATCATTCTTCTGGACTTGATTGTTTGTCTTACAAGGGATTAATGGTTAAGTTTGCCCGCTTTTTAAGACCCTGAAATTGCCATCAACCGTCAAAATATTTGCAGGAAGTGCCTCCCAAGATCTGGCAGAACGTATTGCCTCTAAATACGGTGTCAGTCTTGGAGAAGTGACCCTTAATCGCTTCAGTGATGGTGAGATCCAACCTTCGTTTGAAGAAACCGTAAGGGGTTCAGATATTTTCATTATTCAGTCTACCTTTCAGCCAACCGAGAACCTCTTTGAGTTATTGCTTATGGTTGATGCGGCTAAAAGAGCTTCTGCAAAAAGCATTGTGGCTGTTCTGCCGTATTTTGGATTTGCCCGCCAGGACAGAAAAGACAAGCCCAGAGTTTCCATTGGTTCAAAACTAGTCGCAAACTTGCTTTCAGCCGCCGGTGTTGACCGGATAATGACTATGGACCTGCACGCAGATCAAATACAGGGATTTTTTGAAGTGCCTGTCGATCACCTCTATGCTTCGTCCATTTTTGTACCCTACATCAAAGAACTGAACCTAGACAATCTGGTCATGGCTGCCCCCGATACCGGTGGATCGAAAAGGGCAAATGCCTACGCCAAATTCTTCGATTCAGAAATGGCCATCTGCTACAAACAGCGCAAACAGGCAAACGAAGTGCATAACATGACCCTCATTGGTGAAGTCGAAGGAAGAAACGTCATTTTGTTGGACGACATGATTGACACAGGCGGCACATTGTGCATGGCCGCAGATTTGATGCTGGAAAAAGGCGCAACATCTGTTAGAGCGGTTTGCACCCATGCCATTCTATCTGGCAACGCATACGAAAAAATTGAAAATTCAGGATTGGAATCACTCATCGTGACCGATACCATTCCCCAGAAACGAACTTCTCCAAAAATTCAGGTACTGACCGTGGCCGACCTGTTTGCCAAAGTAATTGAGAAGATCGAAAGCCACGAATCGATCAGCACAAGTTTTATTATTTAACACACTAATCAATAAGCAATGAAAACTGCAGAACTTAAAGCAGATATTAGGAAGAGCACCGGTGGAAAGAGTGCCATGATGTCGCGCAAAAATGACAAGGTACCTGCCGTGGTTTACGGGGCCGGAGGAAACAAGCACATCGAAGTAGATTACCTGCCATTAGTCAAACTCGTGCAATCAGAGGACCTTTTCCTTATCAACCTGAATATGGGTGAAGAAAACACGAGAGTTATCGTTCAAGATGCTCAATATCATCCAGTTACAGATAAACTACTTCATGTTGATTTTCTTGAAGCTGCGGTTGGCAAGAAAGCTAATCTGGACATTCCTATTGAGATTATTGGAAAATCCATTGGTGTATTGAATGGTGGAATGCTTGTTGTTAAAATGAGAAGACTCAAAGTGCGTGGAATCCCTGCTGATATGCCCGAGCGCATCGAAATTGACATCAGTGATCTTGACATTGGCGGATCCATAAAGGTAGCTGACATCGAAGGTATGGAGAAACTCGATTCTGAAAATGCAGTTATCGTCCGCGTGAAAGCGGCCCGAACAATAGAAGAAATTGCTCCGGTACTTGACGAAGAAGAAGAAGGTGCGGAAGGTGCGGAAGGTGCTGAAGGTGCCGAAGGTGCCGAAGCAAGCGCGGAAGGTGAAACTCCTGCTGACGGTGCAGCTGAAGCCCCTGCCGAGGAAAAAAAGGGTCAATAACCTAAATTGCCGGTAAGATGAAATACCTCATTGCCGGTTTAGGCAATATAGGATCAGAATACCAGCATACCAGGCACAACGTTGGATTTGAAATACTGGACTGCTATGCAAAGCGGTCCGGTATTTTTTTTGCCGATGCCCGTTATGGGGCCATCGCGAAAGCACGCTACCGGGGCCGGCAACTCATACTGCTTAAGCCTTCGACCTACATGAACCTGAGCGGCAAAGCCGTCAGGTATTGGATGGAGCAGGAAAAGATCCCCCTTGAGCGCTTATTGGTATTGACCGACGACATTGCCCTCCCTTTTGGAAAGATCCGTATTCGCGGAAAAGGTAGCGATGGCGGCCACAATGGATTGAAGAGCATCAACGATTTACTCGATTCCGCGCAATACGCACGACTGAGGTTTGGCATAGGTGATGATTTTCATAAGGGAAGTCAGGTGAATTACGTCCTGGACAAGTGGAGCGAAGTAGAAGAATCGACCCTTGGTGAACGCCTTGAAATATGCGCCGATGCCATCAATGCCTTTGCTTATCTTGGTCTGGGGAAAACCATGACCGAATTCAATAGTAAATAACACAGGCTTGTTAGGCAAGTTAAAAGAAATGACAAGGCGAAATTTTTCGCTCTACCTCATCCTCTTCATAGGTATTTTTTGGACTACACGCATTCAACAGTTGGCAAAATGGAAATCGCAGAGCGTGATCGCCGTTTCTGACACCAAATACTTCTATGTTTACCTGCCTGCCGCATTTATTTACCACGACCTGTCGCTCAAATTCGCTGACAGTATGCCTCTGAATTACAAAGAAAAGGTGATTTACAGGCAAATGGCAAATGGCAAACGGGTTTCCAAAGCCCTGATGGGCGTTTCGGTGATGTACGCCCCATTCTTTTTCCTGGGTCATTTCCACACGTATTTTACGGACGAACCACAAAACGGATACTCTGTGTTTTATGAAATGTATCTGAACATGGCCGGTGTCTTCTGGGCCTTGATCGGACTTTATTTTCTTCGGAAGGTTCTTCTTCGATTTTACAATGAAGGCATCGTTGCCTTGACACTATTACTATTAGCAATTGGCACCAACCTGCATTATTATACCATGGGTGAAAGCATGATGAGTCACGTCTACTCGTTTTCCACAGCCGCGATTTTTCTTTGGCTATCGCTTCTTTGGCGCGAAAATATGTCATTCAGAAATAGCGCAATCATGGGCCTGGTGGGGGGATTGATTGTATTGATCAGGCCGGTTAACGCCACGGTTTTTATATTGCCAATGTTTTTCTATTTAGAAAAGTTACAGAAAGTTGGAGGGTTGAACTTCAAACAATTCCAACCGATTATCTGGATGGCTTTGTTCGTTATTATCTCTTTGTTACCACAACTTTTTTACTGGAAGATCTACGGAGGGCATTTTTTTATTGATACTTATGGCGAAGAGGGATTTCATTTCGAACGCACTGGGAACATTGTTAACGGATTTTTCAGTTTCAGAAAAGGGTGGCTACTTTACACCCCGTTGATGGCTCTTCCCCTCATTGGCTTTTTCTTTTTCAAACGCCTTGACTCAGGTCTAAACAGGGCCTTGATTGTGTATTTCATCATAACCACCTACGTCATTTTCAGTTGGTATTGCTGGTGGTACGGCGGTTCATTTGGAAGCCGGGCCATGATAGACACTTATGCTTTTCTTAGCCTTCCCCTGGCTGCTACACTGCACTTCTTGATGAGCAAAAAACCTATTCTGAAGATTCCTTCTTTTTTGGTATTCTTTCTACTGGTTGCACTCAACTTATTCCAAACCTGGCAGTACTACAGTGGATTTTTCCATTTTGACGGAATGACAAAAGAATCCTATTGGGCCATTTTTTTACAGACCGAACGACCAGAGAATTTGAAAGAGCTGTTTAGCCGGCCCGATTACGAGGCCAATTTATAAGGCGTTTTCCTTCAGGTAAGCGGGAATTTTATTCAAAGCGATCCTGAATTGTTGCATACTGTCTCGGTCTCGTATGGTAGCCGACTTATCGTTCAATGAATCGTGATCCACGGTAATGCAAAAGGGAGTGCCAATGGCATCCTGACGCCTGTATCGCTTACCAATGCTATCTTTTTCGTCGTATTGACAGTTAAAGTCCTCGGAGAGTTCGTCCATTAATTGTCTGGCCAATTCGGGTAGTCCGTCTTTTTTAACCAATGGAAGGACGGCTGCTTTTACCGGGGCAATGCTTCGCGGGATGCGAAGCACGATGCGCTCGCTTCCGTCTTCGAGTTTTTCTTCCAGGTAGGCATGGCTCAAAATGGCCAGGAACATCCGGTCAAGACCAATGGAAGTTTCAACGACGAAAGGCACGTAGCTGGTGTTTTCTTCCGGATCAAAGTATTGGAGTTTTTTACCCGAAAGCTTTTCGTGCTGAGCTAGGTCAAAATCCGTTCGGGAGTGAATTCCCTCGAGTTCCTTGTATCCCATGGGGAAGTTAAATTCGATGTCACAGGCAGCATTGGCGTAATGAGCCAATTTGATGTGATCGTGGAATCGAATCGCATCTCCCTCAAAACCGAGGGACCGATGCCATTTAACACGTTCTTCTTTCCAATATTCATACCAGGTCATTTCGTCTCCGGGCTTTACAAAGAATTGCATTTCCATTTGCTCGAATTCCCTCATGCGGAAAATAAATTGGCGGGCAATGATCTCATTTCTAAAGGCCTTTCCGGTTTGGGCAATTCCAAAGGGAATTTTCATCCTGGCCGATTTCTGCACATTCAGAAAATTGACAAAAATGCCCTGGGCCGTTTCGGGGCGCAGGTAAATTTTTTGGGCACCTTCGGCCGTCGAACCCAGGTCGGTGGCGAACATCAGGTTGAACTGGCGCACGTCTGTCCAGTTGCGCGAACCAGATACCGGGTCTACAATGTCACATTCTACAATTAAATCTCGGACAGCTTCCAGGTCACCTTCTTCCATGGCTACACGAAAACGCGTTTCGATTTGCGCGATCATTTCCTGGTATCCCATCACCCTTGGATTGGTCGAAGTATACTGCTTTTCATCAAAAGAATCGCCAAATCGTTTTGCAGCCTTGTCTACCTCTTTTGCGATCTTGCCACGGATCTTTTCAAGGTGGTCTTCAATCAGAACATCGGCCCGGTAGCGTTTTTTTGAATCCTTGTTATCGATTAGCGGGTCGTTAAAAGCATCAACGTGACCCGAAGCTTTCCAAACCTGTGGGTGCATGAAAATGGCCGAGTCAATGCCCACGATGTTCTCATTTTTCTGAACCATGTTTTTCCACCAATGCCTGCGAATATTATTCTTTAGTTCAACACCGTACGGACCATAATCGTAAACGGCCCCCAAGCCGTCATAGATTTCACTTGACTGAAAAACATAACCATATTCCTTGGAATGTGAAATGACTTTTTTAAGAAGATCTTCTTGCTGAGACATGGCGCAAAAGTAAATTTAATACGATTACGAACAAGGGCTTAATTCTTAGATTTGTCGCGTGGTAGAGGTAGAAAAAACCCTTGTTTCTGAAATGATTTTTGAGCGCCAGTTTCTCTGTGATCTCGAAGCGTGCAAAGGGGCTTGTTGTGTGGAAGGAGATGCCGGCGCCCCGCTTGAAAAAGAGGAGGTTGAATACCTTAAAAAGAACTATTCCAGGATAAAGCCTTTTTTGCGCGAAGAGGGGCGCAAGGCAATTTCCGCGGAGGGTACCCACACCATTGATCGGGAAGGTGAAGATGTTACCCCACTGGTGAAAGGCCTGGAATGTGCCTACACCATTTTTGATGAAAAGGGCATTGCAAAATGCGGCATCGAAAAAGCACACGAAGCGGGTGCCATTGATTTTGTCAAACCCATCTCCTGTCACCTTTATCCCATTCGCATTACAAAAGTAGCGTCGTACGATGCCTTGAACTATTCGAAATGGGAGATCTGCGACCCCGCGTGCAAATTGGGAGAGGCCAAAGGCTTAAAGGTTTATCGTTTTCTTGAAAAGGCCATAACGAGAAAATTTGGTAAGAACTATTTTTCTCAACTTGAAGAAGTAGATAAGGCCTTGGATAACTTAAGAAAATAATCGAGACTAACAAGGGTCGTTAAGGTTAACTTAACAAAAACTCCCTGTTAAATTTCGGGAATTCAATCAGAGTCAATCCTTCGTGCTAAAATTAATTTTTTGCACAAAAAAATGTTGATTTAGCTTGTTGAAAACTTCCAATTTTTTGTTGATGAAAGGAGGCCTCTTGCCCTAATTTTATTCCTGAAAAACTTCAACATTTGTAGTCCCCTTTCGATATTTCGAACTCAAGTTTTTCTCTAAGTAGTTGGGATACAGTTGATTAAGCTGGTAGGGATTTATTGCTAAAATTTTAACCAAAACAGGAAGTAAGGGCCATGGACAAGGACATCAAGCAGGTAGAAGACCAGAAAATAAGCAAGGTGATCGACCACAATATTTCAGTCGATCAAGAGGAACCGATCTTAAAGGAAAACCCCGGAAGATTTGTGCTGTTTCCGATTCAAAAAAGTGACATCTGGGATTTCTACAAGAAGTCCGAAGCCTCGTTTTGGACAGCCGAAGAAATTGACCTTTCTCAGGACATCATCGATTGGGAAGCAAAACTCAACGACGACGAACGTCATTTTATAAAGCATGTGCTCGCTTTTTTCGCTGCCAGCGACGGAATAGTAAATGAAAACCTGGCCGAAAACTTTCTGTCAGAGGTGCAATATACCGAAGCCAAATTCTTTTACGGCTTTCAGGTCATGATGGAGAACATCCATTCAGAGACCTACTCCCTGTTAATTGACACTTACATCAAGGACACCAAGGAAAAAGACCACTTGTTTAATGCCATTGACACCCTTGACTGCGTCAAGAAAAAAGCAGACTGGGCGCTTGACTGGATAGACAATGGAAATTTTGCCGAGCGCCTGGTAGCCTTTGCCGCTGTAGAGGGCATCTTTTTTTCGGGATCCTTCTGTTCCATTTTCTGGTTAAAAAAACGCGGCTTAATGCCGGGCTTGACTTTTAGCAATGAACTGATCTCAAGAGATGAAGGCATGCACTGTGATTTTGCCTGCTTGCTTTATACCAAGCACCTGATCCACCAACTTTCAGGGGAAACGGTTCGAAAGATCATTACAGATGCGGTCGAGATAGAGAAAGAATTTGTGTGCGATGCACTGCCGGTAAAATTGATCGGCATGAATTCCGACCTGATGTCACAGTACATTGAATTCGTTGCAGACAGACTATTGGGAGAATTGGGTCAGGACAAGATCTACAATGCCACTAACCCTTTTGATTTCATGGACATGATCTCACTTCAAGGTAAGACCAACTTCTTTGAAAAGCGCGTGGCCGAATACCAGAAATCAGGAGTAGCCAACGGAAACGAGGGAAGTGGATTTAGCCTCGACGAGGATTTTTAATTGTAATTACAAGAAAACAACATAGCCATGCACGTATTAAAAAGAGACGGAAGAAAAGAATCGGTCAAGTTTGATAAAATCACCGCAAGGATCAAGAAATTGTGTTACGGATTAAATCCTGCGGTTGACGAAACCAAGGTGGCCATGAAGGTCATTGAAGGTCTTTTCGATGGAGTGACCACTTCACAATTGGATAATCTGGCTGCAGAGGTAGCTGCAACTATGACGGTGTCTCATCCGGATTACGCCCTGCTGGCGTCGAGAATCGCCGTTTCGAATCTGCACAAGAATACCGAGAAGTCTTTTTCTCAGAACATGAAAGCCCTGCACGATTACCTGGACCCGGAAACAGGTGAAAATGCATCTTTGATCGCCGACGACGTTTATCAGATCATTGAAAAGAACGCCGAATACCTCGATTCCCAAATTATCTATGACCGCGATTTCAGTTATGACTTTTTCGGTTTTAAAACACTGGAGCGATCCTATTTGTTAAAAATGAATGGCGAAGTTGCCGAACGCCCGCAGCACATGCTAATGCGCGTTTGTTTGGGAATACACAAAGATGAAATTGAGAACGCCATAGAGTCCTATCACTTAATGTCTGAGAAATGGTTTACCCATGCAACTCCAACTTTGTTCAATGCGGGAACCCCTAAACCTCAGATGTCGTCTTGCTTTTTGCTGACCATGCAAGAAGACAGCATCGATGGCATTTACAACACGTTGAAGCAATGCGCCAAGATCTCACAATCGGCAGGTGGAATTGGCTTGAGCATAAGCAATGTACGTGCACACGGCTCCTATATCAAAGGAACCAACGGCACCTCGAACGGCATTGTACCAATGCTCAAAGTTTTTAATGACACCGCGCGATACGTCGATCAGGGCGGGGGTAAAAGGAAGGGATCTTTCGCCGCCTACATCGAGCCATGGCATGCAGATGTCTACGACTTTTTAGACCTGAAAAAGAACCACGGCAAAGAAGAAAACCGGGCCCGCGATCTGTTTTACGCACTTTGGGTACCCGACCTATTCATGCAACGGGTCGAAAAGGACGAGAAGTGGACCTTGATGTGCCCCAATGAGTGCCCCGGCTTATATGATTCTCACGGAAAAGTTTTCGAAGAGCGTTACCTGAAATACGAAAAAGAAGGCAAAGGCAGAAAGACGATCAAAGCCCGGGAGTTATGGAACGCCGTTATGGAATCTCAGATAGAGACCGGAACGCCCTACATTCTATATAAGGACGCGTGCAATGAGAAGTCCAACCAAAAGAACTTGGGGACCATACGTTCATCGAACCTCTGTACAGAGATCGTGGAGTACACCTCCAAGGATGAAGTGGCGGTCTGCAATTTAGCTTCCTTGGCGTTGCCAAAGTACGTGGTAGATGGTGAATTCGATCACCAGAAGTTATTTGAAGTGACCTACCACGTTACCAAGAACCTGAACAAGATCATCGACAACAACTACTACCCGGTTCCCGAGGCGCGAAACTCCAATTTCCGCCATCGCCCCATTGGGCTTGGTGTTCAAGGACTGGCCGACGCCTTCATTCTGATGCGACTGCCCTTTGATTCAGAAGGAGCCAAAAAACTGAACCGCGAAGTGTTCGAGACTATTTATTACGCCTCGATGACGGCTTCCAAAGACCTGGCAAAGGAGAACGGTGCTTACGAAACCTATGAAGGAAGTCCCGTTTCTCAAGGTGTATTCCAATACGATATGTGGGGCGTCAAGCCGAGCGATCGTTGGGAATGGGATGTATTGAAAGAAGAAGTGGCCAAGTACGGTGTGCGCAATTCATTGTTGCTCGCGCCTATGCCTACGGCTTCTACTTCACAGATACTCGGAAATAACGAGTGCTTTGAGCCTTATACATCAAATATTTACACGCGAAGGGTTTTGTCGGGTGAATTCATCGTGGTGAACAAGCACCTGCTTCGCGACTTGACAGACCTTGGGATATGGAACGATTCACTCAAGAATAAATTGATGGCGGCCAATGGATCGGTCCAGGACATTGCCGAAGTTCCCGATAACCTGAAAGAGCTTTACAAGACAGTTTGGGAGATTAAGCAAAAGGCCATCATTGACATGGCGGCCGATCGGGGTGCTTTTATTTGCCAGTCTCAATCGTTGAACCTATTTATCGAGAACCCGAATTTTGCCAAGTTGACCTCCATGCATTTCTACGCCTGGAAGCAGGGATTGAAAACCGGCATGTACTACTTGCGCACAAAAGCGGCACGCGACGCTATCAAGTTTACCGTTGAAAATGCATCTGCCAAACAAGATATTACCGCTCAGGAACGCGTTCTGGAACAGGAAGCAGAAATAGCCTGTTCGCTGGATGACCCCGAAAACTGCGAAAGTTGCAGCGGATGACCTCACCTTAGCTGCGCGCAACGCTTATAAGGTGTTTTTGTTGATTAATTGATTATTGTGTGTGAAGACCGGGGGAGACCCCGGTCTTTTTTTTTGTTGACTTTTAAGTGCGGAGCAACTATCTTTAGGAAATATGCGTTATCGTTATATGAAAGCGGCTGCAATGATCGTTTCGCTGGTGATCGGATCACTGGCAATGGCCCAACAAGAACCCCTGAATTCGCTATTCTGGAACAATTATTCAACCGTAAATCCGGCCAATACGGGCTTTGATTCCAGGATATTCCTGTCCACACAGATTAAAACTTATCAAGACTATAAATTTTCGGTATTACCTAAATGGACGATTGCAGAGGTCAGAATCGCTAAAGATCATGCCATAGGAATTCAGACCTCCCAATTTTCGGACAGAACCAGAGTGAATAGCAGATTGGGATTGAATTACGCCTACAAATTGTATGTTAACGATGACCATTTCATTTCATTCGGAGTTTCTTTCGCAACAGCCGGCCAAGTGTATGATGAAAGTCGATATGTTTTCTTTGATCCCCGACAAGCTCAAGGTGAATTGATGTATTTTCAGCGACCGCCAATCCAATCAACGGATAACTCGTACGCCTTTGGCCTTGGAATACAATATCGCAGGAAAAGACTGACAGCTGGTTTCAGCATCCAAAACTTGAATGAGCCGGCATATGTTCATAGCGGGGTGGACGCAAGTGGAGAGGCGATTGAATTGAAGGATGTTCAACCCCGCGCATTTTACGGCATGATTGAGTACGCAATCATAGTGTCCGATAAGGTGAAACTAATTCCACGCTCAATGGTATTTAGTCAGGCAAGATTCAACTATATCAACGCCTCATTCAACATGGATCTGGCCGACGTTTGGCAAGTAGGCTTTGGGGTTAGAGGCAATACGCAAGCAACATGGACATTGATGACAGGCCTCACTGTACTAAAGAATTGGAGACTTGGATATGCATATGATTTGGGTTATGAAAGGAAGGACAGGGGATCAAACGAATTTTACCTCACATTTGCCCTTGATTGATCACTTCCTCCTGCCAAAACCATGAACCAACTGCTGCCAAAAAGTCTTTGGGAATTCCTCCAAACGGTCAAAGCCCAATTCAATGTCCCGACCGCTTTTGGGTATGTAATTGGTGCGGAATAAGTAATCCCAGAACGACAGGCTGATGCCGAAATTCACCCCCTTTTGACGTTCGCTCGGAAGGGCCATGGCGTGGTGCCAAATGTGCATTTTTGGATTATTGAAGATATACTTCAAGGGTCCGTAATCAAAACGCACATTGGCGTGATTAAGGTGGCCAATGGCAATGGCCGCGTAAAAAACAATGTATGCTTGTTCGGGCGTAAATCCTCCTATCAGCATTACGGCAATGTACTTCATTGGAGTATAAAAAACGTTCTCCATCCAATGGTAGCGAAGGTGTGCCGCAAAACCCATTTCTTCAACGCTGTGGTGAACCTTATGGAATTCCCAAAGCACGTTGTAGCGGTGAAGCAAGACATGGGTGAACCACTGAATGAAATCGGTGGCAATGAAGAATACCACCAATTGAAGCCACGGTGGAAAAGCTGAAATATCCGCCAGGGCAAAGCGCGATAAGTCTCCTCCCAAAAGATCGGTGAATAACAGTTCGGTCACATTTGAAAAAGAAATGAAAATGACCAATTTGAAAATGTAAAAATTGAAAAACATGTAGAAGGCGTCGAGCCAAAAATCCTTGCGAATAACGGCCTGATTTTTACGCCAGGGGAAGGCGACTTCCAAGCCCCAGACAACCAAAGACAAGACGATCAGCCACCAGAAATAATTCACGTACCAAGGGTCTGTTTGAAAGGTGATCTCTCGCCAGGTATAACCCGCGAAGTCTCCAAAAGATTTAATAAAAGCATCCAGGTACTTATTCATGACCGTTCTGTACTTAACACCATCGGCTCAAAATTACGACCACTTACTCATCGCTCGGTGATTTAGATTACACAGTCGCATCAATCTTCCGAATTTCCTTCTATTGGCAAATCTTCATCGCTGCTCCATTCGATCCAGGACCCGTCGTAATTTGCCACATCCTGCCAGCCTGCAATTTCGGTCAGCACGAAACTGGTAAAAGCCGAGCGTACACCGCTGTGGCAATAAACTGCGGTATTTTTATCGGCTGACAAGCCTTTTTGAGTCAGCATTTCTAGCACCTCATCTTTATTTTTAATGGTCATATCAGACGAGGAGAAGTACTGGTAATAGTCACATAAAACCGCGCCTGGAATATGGCCAGATCTTATCGCCCCGTTTTTCATTACCCTTCCGTTGTATTCTTCTTCGCTTCTGGCGTCGATGATCTGATCGTATTTACCCGAATGGATGTCATTCTTAGTGGCCAGGAGTGCATCTTGTAACTTGTTTTTAAAAGAGAATTTTCCGGCTTTCTCTCTCATTTCCCCCACTTCTTCAGGCAGGCCCTCCATTCGCCACTTGGTGAGGCCTCCATCGATCAGCGCCACTTTCTCGAATCCGTAGTAGCGAAGTATCCACCACAGTCTCGCAGCGTCAACATTGCCCTTGGCGTCGTAAAGGAACAAGCTGTCGTGGTCAAAAAGCCCCAGTCGCGAGAGTAGCTGTTCCAGGTGGTCTTTTTCAATTCGCATGCCCGGTAATTCGTGCAAGCGGTTTTCCATATCACTTCGCCACAGGTGAACCGCTCCTGGAATATGTCCTTGAACAAATGCTTCCTCTAATCGTACATCGATGATTTGAGGCAGGCTTCCTGATTCGATCATACCCGCCATTTCACCGACATCGATCAAGGCACGTCTTTCAACTTTTGGCGAACCGCAGGCCGCTAAAAAAACGGTTGCTAAAACAAGTAGCATTCTATTCATCGAGCGTGTACCATTGAATGTTAGCAAGGTTTGGTCTGCGACCCATGTCTTTCGGGGCATAATTTTTCGCAAGGTAATCAAGGATGCCCGCTTCCTGTTCGCCTAGATCCCACAATTTCTGTTCTGCCTGCATCCAGCGAATCAACTCCAGCCAACCGTCCCGTGTAAATCGGTTTTGTGCTACCAGTGCCGTTGAATGACATGCACCGCATTGTGTTTTTACCACATCGAAATGCCTGTCAATAATCAGGCCAGAGGCATCATCCACACTGCCGTAAAGCGAGGTGTCTTCAGCCGTCTCCACACGGACAATTTCGGTCGGCGGGTCTTCTACTAATGGCAGGCTAATCAAGCCCGTGCGCAAGAGAACGGCCCCGGTCACTATTACCGCTAGCGCTATGGCCAGTCGCATCAGAGATCGCATATTCTTTAACAGGTCATCAAGCTCCTTCATACCACTTTCACTGCAATTCGGTGACAGGCGTTATTAAGGTAGCCTTTGGGATTCCACCCCGGAACGATCATCGGTTGACTCTTCCCATTTTCATCGGTTGCCCGCGCCCAGACTTCGTAGTAGCCTTTCTTAGGGAAGCTGGTCTTTACAGACCACTGTTGCCACGCCAGGCGATTGGCGGGTTCTTTCAACTCACAAGCTTGCCAGGTTGCGCCGAAATCAATACTGATGTGCATATTTGACACTTTGTGATCACCAGCCCAAGAGTGACCCCTTAAATTCAAGGTTTGCCCTAATTTGAGTATGACTCCAGATTTTGGATAGGTAATTAAGGACTTAACCGGCATGGATTCAATGATGCACATGTCCTTATCGTCCACTTTTGCGCCGGGTTCAACCGGATTGCACGGTATTCGGTAGGACTGTCCGGTCATTTTAGGTCCGTCGTGCACCTTGTTACGGATACTGATCCTACTCAACCATTTGCCCGAGGTAGAAGCCGGCCAGCCCCCAAAAACCAGCCTCAGCGGATATCCGTTCATTTCTGGTAGGTCTTCTCCATTCATGGCCCAGGCAATGAGAGATTCGTTTTCCATGGCTTTTGAAACGGGAACACCGCGTGAGATGACTACCTTGTCTGGATCACCACTCAGGTGGCTGTCTTTTCCATAGTAAGCCACATACACTGCATCATCTTTGACCCCTGCGTACTTCAGCACGTCGGCCAGTCGGACTCCGGTCCATTCTGGACAACCAACCGCACCAGTGGTCCATTGATTCCCCTTGGCCGGCGGGTTGAATTCGTGCCGGCCATTACCACCACATTCAATGGTTAAACGGTAAGTGTAATGCTTGAATTTCGATTTTAATTCATCCAAGCTCATGGTCATTGGCTTTACCACAGATTCACCTTCGATGCTCAGCGTCCAGGTGTCAATTGACACGTTCTGCGGTGGAATACCGTTGTTTCTGACAAACAACTTGTTGGCAGGAGTGACTGCATCGTCCAACAGGTGCGCGGGTGTCTCAATGTTCCACGGGCGGTCGTTAAGTACGGTCAAACCAGAGGATTTACCCATCGAGCTAAGATCGTCGCCCTCCTGCATCCACTTTGCGAGATCGGCGTGCACATTCCTGGCGAATACAACATCTTTTGCAAGCACAGTGCCAAAAGAAACCAGGCTTAGTCTTTTCAAAAAACTTTTTCTGCTCTGCTTATTATTCATCTGAATATAACTTGAGTCCTAAGATAGTGAATCGCCTAAATTCTCATTTTCTGGGCTTAACTATGTAATATATATCACTAATTGCCGGGGCGTGAAATAATGGATACCTTTGTCGCTCAACATATTGAATGCCCCGTAAGAAAAAGTTCCAGCCCAAAACCACGGGCTCAAAGCAAGAAATCAGGCGCCGTATCATTGAAGCTTTTCAGGATTCTCCGAATCAGTTGCTCAATTATAAGCGCATCTCCAAAAAACTTAACATTAAGAAAGAGGCCATAAAGAAACTGGTCCACGTCATCATGGAAGAACTCGGTGAATCGGGTGAACTGGTGCAGGTGGATCGTGGAAATTTCAGATTGAATTTTGAGCAAACCATTGTGGAAGGTCGCATCGACATGACAAATCGCGGTGCAGCTTACCTGGTTTGTGAAGGAATGGATGAAGATATTTTTATCCCTCCCAAATCAATTAACAGGGCGCTGCACGGAGACGTTGTCAAGGCAGGCCTGGTTGTCCGCAAGCGCGGCCGACGTCACGAAGCCGAGGTACTTGAAGTGGTGAAAAGGGCTAAAACCGATTTTGTGGGCACCATCGAACTCCACGAGAATTTTGGATTTGTCATCGCCGATGATAAGAAAATGCTGTCTGACATCTTTATTCCCGGTTCTGAATTGGGCAAGGTTATCAATGGCGAAAAGGTCGTTGCCAGGATCACCGAATGGCCAGAGAATAGCAATAAACCAACCGGATCTATCATTGATGTACTGGGAATGGCTGGTGAAAATGAAACAGAAATGCACGCTATTCTGGCCGAGTTTGGTTTGCCTTATAAGTTTAGTGAGCAGGTGCTTGAAGAAGCAGAAAAAATTTCCGGGGACATCTCAAAAGAAGAGATCAAGAAGCGCCGTGACATGCGCGAGACAAAGACATTTACCATCGATCCCGACGATGCCAAGGACTTTGATGACGCCATTTCATTTCGGCGCATCGACGACGGTTTGGTTGAAATAGGAGTACACATCGCCGATGTTAGTCACTACCTGGAAGAGGGCAGTGTTCTGGACCGCGAGGCCTTTGATCGCGCCACATCAGTGTACCTGGTTGACCGGGTGGTTCCAATGCTGCCGGAAAGGCTTTCGAATGACCTGTGCTCGTTGAATCCCCACACCGATAAACTTTGTTTTTCGGCAGTCTTTCAAATTGATCCACAAGCAAAAGTGCGGCAGCGTTGGTTTGGCAGAACCGTCATTCACAGCGACAAACGATTTACCTATGCTCAGGCCCAGGAAGTCCTTGACTCAGGAAAAGGCGACCTGGCCGATGAGTTGAAACAGGTCAATGATCTGGCGAAGAAACTTCGAAAATCCCGCTTTAAAAATGGAAGCATTGGTTTTGACAGCCTCGAGGTAAAATTCGAACTCGATGAAAATGGCAAGCCTTTGGGAGTTAAAATAAAACATCATTCCACGGCCAATGAGCTAATAGAGGAGTTCATGTTACTAGCCAACAGGGAAGTTGCAGAATTTATAGGCAAACCAAAGTCCAATGAACCAACCAGGACTTTTGTGTACCGCATACATGACAGTCCCGATGAAGAAAAATTGGCCAATTTCAAGGAATTTATAAAAAAGTTTGGTTACGGTTTTAGTGCAAAATCCAATCGCGATATCAGTGAATCGTTCAACCGCTTGTTTGATAAAATAGAAGGCAAGAGCGAAGAGTATGTAATAGAACAGTTGGCCATACGAACAATGGCCAAGGCCGTTTATTCCACAAAGAACATTGGTCATTACGGTCTTCACTTTAGCCACTACAGTCATTTTACTTCACCCATAAGACGGTATCCGGATGTGATGGTGCACCGGTTGCTTCAACATTACCTGGACAATGGCAAGTCGGCCGATCAATCGCTTTATGAATCGCATTGTAAGCACTGCAGCAGCATGGAAAAAATGGCCACCGATGCCGAACGTTCAAGTATTAAATACAAGCAGGTGCAATTTATGCAGGACAAAGTGGGTGAGGTCTTCGAGGGAATCATCTCGGGCATGAACGATTACGGAATCTTTGTTGAGTTGACCGAGAACAAATGTGAAGGAATGATTAGACT
The DNA here is from genome assembly GCA_040220895.1 of Vicingaceae bacterium. Classification (GTDB taxonomy): domain Bacteria; phylum Bacteroidota; class Bacteroidia; order Flavobacteriales_E; family Vicingaceae; genus UBA11591. The sequence goes on along the minus strand of JAVJVY010000023.1, from coordinate 14,510 downwards.
GCGCAGCATGTCAGATGACTACTATTATTTTGACAACAAGGATTTTTGTGTCATCGGGACCCGTAAAAAACGAATTTTTGAGATCGGTCAGAAGGCTTATGTCAAGATATCAAAGGCGGACTTACTTAAGAAACAGCTCGATTTTGAACTAGTTCAGGCAACCTGAATACATCGCTTTACGTCTTGAGAAAGTTCATATAGAATGGTGATAAAAGGCACATTTTGAACTTCCTTTAGGTCGTATATTTACCCTGCTTTGAAACAGGCACTGGTCATATTAGTACTTTCCACCTTCAGTTACATTCAACTGTACAATGGGTTGATTTGGTTGAATTACAAAGTCAATAAGACCGAAATTATTCAGGCTTTCTGCGAGAATAAAGACAAACCGGAGATGAAGTGTGAAGGTACGTGCCACATGAAAAAGATGATGATCAACGAGGATGATGGAGAACAGGATCAAAAGCCTGTTATAATACCAGAATTCTTATTGTACGTTTCTTTATTCCCCATCGAAGTATTAAATCAAGAAATAGAGATCAAGTTAGATTATTTCCATCGCGTTTCCTATTGCGCGGGTTTTTCAGAAGAATTAGACCCTCCCCCACGTGCGTGAATTACAATTCTGTTAATTCATTCATTAGTCTATAATAAAATCAAATCATGAAAAATGTAGTTAAATGGGCCATGGTGCTTCCGCTGAGCGCTGCCCTTATCCTGTCCGGATGTAAAAAGGACGAAGAAGAAATTGTACCATTTGTGCCACCACCGATAGATAATCCTGTTGAAGGATTGGTTATGGTGGGTTCAGGATCCATCGATGAAAATGAAACCGATGTAAGGGTATATGCTGAAAAAGACCTGTTCGTTGGTTACAACAAGCTTTACGTAGTGCTCCTTGAAAAAGGAAGTACCAATCAAATCACCAGTGCACATGTGATGTTGAAGCCAATGATGGCCATGAATTCAGGCATGAATCACTCTTGTCCGACGGAAAATCCTGAAGACCAAAATCCTGCAGAAGGCTTGTTTGTGGGTGCAGCCATTTTTATCATGCCCTCTGGAGATATGGGAAACTGGACATTGAATGTGACTGTGCATAACCACAACAATGGGCTTGAAGGTGAGGTCGGAATTCCGATTAGCGTCATGAATCCGCCGGATACCAGGGTGTTTTCATTTAAGTCACCTGTAGATCAAAAGAGCATTTTTATCACAATGATCGAACCTTCCATGCCAGCGGTAGGAATGAACGACTTTATTGTGGCTGCTCATTACAGGGCCGATATGATGAATTTCCCCCCATTGGAGGACCTCAATATCAGCTTTGAACCTGAGATGCCTACCATGGGTCATGGATCCCCGAATAATGTGAACCCCGTGCATACGGAAAATGGTCACTACCAGGGAGTGGTTAATTTTACCATGGATGGATTCTGGAGGCTGAACATGTTCATCGCCGACCAAAACGACGTCATATTAGATGAGACTCACTATTTCGACGTTAATTTTTAGACTATCGGGAGAACAGTGAAAGAAGGATTTTTGCGAAACAAATAGGGAATTCTTGTTTAAATTGCAGGTGAAACATCTCTAAACACAACATGCAGAATGGAATCGCCATGGTTACAGGTGCGAACCGAGGCATCGGTAAAGCAATAGTAAGTGGTCTGGTCAAAAAAGGATTTCATGTGATCTTGGCTGTCAGACGCGAAAGCGAAGGAAAGGAAACCAGCCTTGAAATTGACCCTTCCAACAGTGAAGTGATCCGACTTGATGTCACCGATGCCAAATGCATTAAAGAAGCTGCCGCAATGGTTGGACAAAAGCATGCAAGGCTAGATGTGCTGATCAATAATGCCGGCATTATTGGCGAGGAAAAAAGCACCATGGATGAGGGAAATATTGAGGAGATCCGAACCATCATGGAGGTGAATTATTTTGGCCCCATGCAAGTAAATGCTGCCTTTTTGCCCTTATTGAAGAAGAGCCAGGACCCCAGGATAATCAATATGTCCAGCGGAATGGGAGCATTGGACAGTCTGACCGGGGACTATGCCGGATATCGATTGTCCAAGGCAGGTCTAAATGCACAGACCATCATGCTTGCGAACAGTTTGAAGGGAGAAGTCAAGGTTTTTTCCATGTGTCCGGGCTGGGTCAAAACCGACATGGGTGGATCAAATGCTCCCAGAACTCCGGAGCTTGGCGCCGATACGGCGATCTGGCTGGCCGAGGATGAAGCAGCGGAATCAGGAAAGTTTTACCGGGATCGCAAGGTCATTGATTGGTAATTGAACGGCTTTCCGTTAGCCAGTCTAGGGTGTCCGTGATCATTCGATCAACGCTCAAGTATTTCAAGCCAAAAGCACGAACCGCTTTTGAGTCATCGCAGGCTATGTCAGCACAAGAGATCAAGACCTTTCCCGGGGTCAAAAGCGGCTCTTTATTTGTCAGAAAACCGACGAATGAATAATACGGAAGCAGTAGTTTAAATGCCCATTTTGGGATTACCCGAATGTTCTTTTTCTTACCCAAGGCTTTTGATATACCCATTGAAAGTTCTTTGAACGACAGGCAATGCCCACCAATCAAGTACTTTTCACCACTTTGCCCTTTTAAGGCAGCTTGCTCAAATGCAAGAACCGCATCTGCCACATGGCAGAACATCCCCTTTCCCGGAGGTATGCCCGGAAGATTGTCGTCCATGATGGCCTCGAACAATTGGATATGATTGTGCCTGTCTTTTGGTCCTATGATGTGTGAAGGGTTAAGAATGACAACGTCCATTCCACTTCTGTAAGCATTGATGGCAAGCTTTTCCGCCTTCAACTTTGTTCGGCTGTAATTATTATTTAATTCAAATGCATTTGATTCGGTTTTCTCGGTAATTCGTTCATTGTGAAGGCCAAAAGCCATAATGGAAGAAATGTGCACAAAGCGTTTTGCCTGCTTTTCACTTGCCACATCCAAGGCTATTCTGGTGCCATTCACGTTGACTTCGAACTGCCTGTTAAAGTCCTTGTACCATTGGGAAGTGACCCCTGCCAGATGGAAAAAGGCATCGACTTCGGCGGGTACAGCAGCCATCATTGAATCCAGGTCGGTTACCGAGGCGTTTACTATTTTGACATCTAGGTTTTCAAGGTCGGCCTTGCCTCTGTCGCTGTGGATCAAGGCGATGACCTCCCAGTCATTGTCCTTCAAGTGTCTGCATAAGTGGTATCCAATGAAACCATTGGCACCCGTTACCAAAGCCTTGCGTTTTGTTTTCATATCAACCATGGGATAATTGACGTTCGCTCATTTGGGTATTCTTCAAAACGATTTTTATACCACTTATGCACGGTGATCGCTCTTGGAAACAGGTTGGCGACGGTAAAGACAAAAAAGGCCAAACCACAAATCGACCATGTTAAAACTGCCCACCCACACCACTCGATGATTTCGCCAAGGTAGTGTGGATTCGAGACGTAACGGAACAAACCACCTTTCGGTATCTGGTAATCATTTCCTTGCTTCTTTAATTGCGCAAGGATGAATTCGCTCTGTTTATTGACGACCATACCAATCAAAAACAAGGCGCATCCCGTTATAAAGGGCCAGGAGGTGAGCCATGTATCATCGCTCTTTATGTGTGTATCAAATAGGTAGTAACCGTTTACGGTGCCGTTCAAGCAATTAAAAAGCAATCCAAACAGAACAATGATCAGAGGAAAGGGCCTTGCGGAACGCGATATGGTAAAGGGGTAAATAAAAGTGCGGTAGAGGTAATGGCTCATCCAAATGATTAAAAATATAGTACTGACCGAAGTCTGTAAATGGAGATTTGTAAAAAACCAATAGCCGGGAATGACAACCGCAGGAAGTTCCATTAATATCCATGCGGGAGCAACCCTTAATGCGGGGCCCCATCCATTTCTGTGGTGTTTACCATAAGGAGCCGGGGTAAAAAACAATGCAATAAAAACAATGATTGCCAAGATGAATTCCAGCCAAATGAGGGAGTTGTAGGTTAATTCTGACACTATGGCAAAGGTATTATTCAAAGCGAATCGATGAAGAAAGTAAAAAAATTCGATAGAAATTACCCAATTAGATAAAATTGACTAGTTTTGGTTACCCAAATAGATAAAAATGAGTGATTCTTCCAGACAAAAAGCCGTAGATGCCGCAAGGGAACTATTTATGATAAAAGGAAAAGATGGTGTGCGCATGCAAGAAATAGCCGATAGCGCAGGCATCAACAAAGGGCTGCTCCACTACTATTTCAAAAGTAAAAACGCCTTGTTCATTGAAGTGTTCAGTTCGGAAGTCAGTCACCTCTATTCAGACATCAACACTATTCTACTCGGGAATCATGCGCTTGATGAAAAACTTTCAGACATCATAGACCGCTATTTCGTAATGCTTGAAAGCCGCCCAAAACTGCCTAGTTTCGTGATGTTCGAAGTCAATAAAGACCCTGCCATCATAGGCCAGCTGACCAGCAAGGTGAACCTGGCGGAAACCATCGAGCTTTTAGATCAGGAACTTAAGGCCAATCGCATTCCATCTGACCACGAATTTGCACTTCAAGTTATTCTGAACATCATTTCACTGTGCATTTTTCCATTCATGATGGAGCCCATGGGGCGGCATCTAGCTCAAAAAGTTGGGTTGAGTTGGGAAGAGATGATGTCCAACCGGAAAAAATTCCTGAAACACATCATCATTAACAGCTTCAAGCCATGAAGAAGCTGTTAGTTATCTTGTTATTTGCATTAAGCCAGCCAGTAGTAGCTCAACTCAGCCTGGACAGTTGCGTCAGGCAGTCGATAAGAAACTTTAAATATGACCTGGAAACAAAGGCTGTAGAAGAATACGGAGAGTTACTTGCAAAAAACGCCGGAAAATCCTGGTACCCTGAACTAAATCTCGAGTATCGGTCGACCTTCCAAAACCAGCAGATAGAATTTCCTTCTTCTGCTCTTACCGGTGGCCCCGAAGTACCACTAGACTTTCACCGATTATTATTGAATTTCAGTCAAACCATTTATGACGGCAGTGTATCGGCACATCGAAAGCACATAGAAAATTATTCAACACAGTCGAAGAAGATCGAATTGGAATCAAGAATGGTCGACCTTAGGGCACAGGTTACTAAGTTGTATATGACAAGCCTTCTGATCGAAGAACAATCCATGATTCTTGAATCTAACCGCAAGAGCCTGAGCGCCCAAGTTGACAGAATACGGGCATCTGCCGAAGGAGGCCTTTCGCTCGAAACAGATCTTCTCTCCATGGAAGCTGAGCTCTTGGGATTGGAGATGAAAGAAGTGGAATTGAAAAGCCAAAAAGAATTGTTCCTGGATCAGCTCCTTGTATTAATGGGGATAGAAGGTAGTCAAGATGCAGACCTGACTGCCCCCATTGTAGTGCTGGTTGACGCAGCCTTCGACAATCGACCGGAAATCCGATTGATGCAGAACAACATTGCCCTAATGGAATCACAAAAAAAACTCTACGGATCCTCGCGCATTCCAAAGGTTCAGCTATTCGGTTCGGCGGGAGCAGGAAATCCGGGTTACAACATTATTGACAATACCGTCCAGCCCATGGGCCTTATAGGGCTTGGTATACGTTGGGATATCTGGGACTGGAATGAAACAGCAAACAGTAAAAGCGTACTTGCCCTTAAGCAAGGCAACATCGAATTTGCCATTGAACGACGTCTAATCGGATTGGAATCTGATCTGAATCAGCAGCGTTCTGAAATATCAAAACTTGACGATCTGATGCAACATGACAACCAGATGGTGGAACTCAGAACAGCGGTGGTCAACATCAAATCTTCTCAATTGGAGAACGGCGTGATCACGTCTTCCGATTACCTGATGGAGCTCAATAAACTCACAAGGGCTCAAATTGATCGCAAGGCCCATGAACTAGAAATGGTTCAAGCGAAACTTAATTACAACATTATTGCCGGAAATTGATGATTATGAAAACACAACAGATACTCCTCACGTTTTTAGTTGCTTCTTCCACTGCCTGCGGAAGTGGTGATCGGGAAGCAGATGCCTATGGAAATTTTGAAGCAGAAGAGATCGTCATCTCGGCCAAGTTACCCGGTGAGCTAATGGTCTTTGAAGTCGAAGAAGGCCAGTCGCTGAAAGCCAATGAAATAGTAGGATTGATCGATACCACGGATCTACATCTGCAGCGCCTCGAGATCAAGGCGAACATCGGAGCTATCAGAAGTCAATTTGGTTCGATTGCCGCTCAAATTGATGTTTTGAAAAGTAGCCGAAACAACCTCGACAGAGAAATTGAGCGATTCACAAAACTACTTAGCACCAAGGCAGCCACTCAAAAACAAGTGGATGACCTGGAAGGGCAACGTGAAGTTATAAACAAACAAATGGCCACCATTGAAGCGCAAAATCCGAACGTCGCAGGTCAACTGAACGTGGCCTATGCCAAGATTTCACAGATCGAAGAGAGGTGTACTAAATCACTGATCACTAATCCCATAAATGGCGTTGTGCTAAACAGGATCTCGCGGGAACATGAATTGGTAGGTCCAGGCTCGCCCCTGTTTACCATTGCAGATCTTTCTGTACTTGAATTCAGGGCATTTATTTCAGGAAAGCAATTGAGCAGTGTAAAAATTGGTCAGGAGGTAATGGTTGAAGTAGATGGATTGAATGGCGAAATGCTTTCTTTTCCGGGTCAAATCAAATGGATTTCAAGTCAGGCTGAATTCACACCAAAGATCATTCAAACCAAGGAAGAGCGGGTGGATATGGTATATGCAATCAAGGTAGATGTTGAAAATGATGGCAGATTGAAAATGGGCATGCCGGGAGAATTGTATTTTAAAGAATCAAATGCTGAAGATAAATAACGTCGTTAAGACCTACGATAACATCAGGGCCCTCGATGACGTAAGTTTCAGTGTCGAAAAGGGAGAACTGTTTGGCTTGATCGGACCCGACGGCGCCGGAAAGACTTCGCTATTTCGAATTATTGCAACCCTTTTGCTGGCCGATTCCGGATCGGTGGATTTTGATGGGCGTGACGTGGTAAAAGACTACCGGTATGTGAGGCAACACGTCGGGTATATGCCGGGAAGATTTTCGCTCTATCAGGACTTGAGCGTGAGGGAAAATCTGGAATTTTTCGCGACCATCTTCAATACGACTTTCAACGAAAACAAGCATTTGATTCAAGATATTTTTAAGCAGCTCGAGCCTTTTCAAAACAGAAAGGCCGGCGACCTGTCAGGAGGGATGAAGCAAAAACTGGCATTGAGCTGCGCCCTGATTCATAAACCCACGGTGCTATTATTGGACGAGCCTACCACCGGTGTAGATGCAGTTTCCAGAAAGGAATTCTGGCAAATGCTCAAGAACTTGAAAGAAGAAGGCATCAGCATACTTGTTTCTACACCGTACATGGACGAATCAACGTTATGCGACCGGGTTGCACTTATTCAAAAGGGAAAGGTATTGCAGGTGGATACTCCACCGGCCATAGCGGCTTCCTTTGACCGCGTTGTTTACCAAGTGAAAGGCCATGATTTGTACGGATTATTGGAAGAGATCAGGTTGCTGGATGGCGTGCACAAGGCCTATCCTTTCGGCGATAGTTTGCACGTTTACGGGCCAGCGAATCTTCCGCTTAAAGAAATGATCTTGAAGAGAAGGCCTGTTACCGAGCTCGAGGTTGAAGTCATACCCGCGAACATCGAAGACAGTTTTATGAATCTGATGGTCAAGGAAGATGGATAAGGCGATTACAGCTTTTGAACTGACCAAAAAGTTCGGTGATTTTACGGCTACAGACGGCATAACCTTTGACGTGGATCAGGGCGAGGTATTTGGATTTCTCGGTGCCAATGGAGCAGGCAAAACAACAGCCATGAAAATGCTCATCGGGCTTTCAAGACCTACATCAGGAATGGCAACTGTGGCGGGATTTGATGTTTATAAAGAATCAGAAAAGATTAAAAAGACCATTGGTTATATGAGCCAGCGTTTTTCGCTTTACGAAGACATGACCGTCATAGAGAACATGGATTTTTACGGAGGCATTTACGGCATGGACAGAAAACTTCGGCTTGAGCGAAGCAACCGGGCCATCGTTGAATTGGGAATGACGTCTTTTAAGAATCAGCGCGTGGGATCTTTACCGCTTGGTTGGAAACAAAAGCTGGCCTTCACCGTCGCAACCCTTCACAAACCGGCTATTGTATTTCTGGATGAACCTACGGGCGGGGTTGACCCCATCGCAAGGCGACAATTCTGGGAAATGATCTACAAGGCAGCGGGCGGTGGCATGACCGTCTTTGTCACTACCCATTACATGGATGAGGCTGAGTACTGCAACAGAATAAGCATTATGGTTGATGGTAAAATGATTGCCTGCGATAAGCCAGAGATCCTTAAAAAGGATTATCAAGTTCCTTCCATTGAAGAGGTGTTTCTAAAAATAGCGAGGGCTTAGCATATGAAAAGTCGCATTTTACTCGCCTTTATAAAAAAAGAATTTCTACACATTTTTAGAGACTATCAGACCCTGGTCGTGTTATTCGGAATGCCAATCATCCAAGTCATACTCTTTGGATATGCCATAACCACAGACCTAAGGGACGTGAAAATCGGCATTCAGAATTTGAGCGGCGACCCTTCCAGTGTTCGCATGGTCAATGACCTCACATCTTCTGACTTTTTTATGATCGAATCCCGTATTACCTCTTCATCACAGATGGAAGAAGCTTTTCGCAAAGGCAAGATCAAGGCTTTTGTCACCATTCCGGCCAACTTCAATAGTGACCTAAAAAGGGGAGCGGCAAAGGTTCAGATCACGTCTGATGCCTCTGACCCGAATACGGCCAACATTGTAACAAATCAATTGTCGGGAATCATTCAATCATGGTCAACCGCAGAAAGCAGGTTTGGTTCTTTTCCCAAGCCATTGGAAACCGAGGTAAGAATGCTCTACAATCCGGGAATGAAAAGCGTATACCTTTTTGTCCCCGGGGTAATTACCATCATTTTAATGCTCGTTTCTGCCATGTTGACCAGCATCGCAATTGCACGTGAAAAAGAACTTGGCTACATGGAAATATTGCTGGTATCCCCACTAAATCCCGCCACCATCATCATCGGAAAGATCATTCCCTACTTACTGCTTTCATTGGTGAATGCGGCTATTATACTGGGCTTGGGTAATGTGGTTTTTGGCGTTCCTGTGAATGGAAGTATGTGGCTGCTCTTTTTTGAAAGTTTGCTTTTTGTCTCGGTTGCCCTGGGCCTAGGCGTTTTTATCTCTACGAAAGTGGAAAGCCAGCAAATGGCCCTGATGCTCTCATTATTTGCCTTAATGATGCCAACCATTATCTTATCGGGATTTATATTTCCTATTAGCAGCATGCCTGTTCCATTGCAGATGATCAGTCATATCATGCCACCTAAATACTTCATAATCATAATTAAAAACATCATGCTAAAAGGTGTTGGTATTGCAGTTGTATGGAAGGAAACACTGATCTTGGCCGCCATGGGTATGCTTTTCATTGGACTTAGTGTTAAGAATTTCAAAATTCGCCTTCAATGAGAAGACTTAAAGCCATTTTGAGAAAAGAGTTTATCCAGGTATTCAGGAACAAATCCATGTTGCCCATCATATTTGTTATTCCAATTATTCAATTGGTAATTCTAGCCAATGCCGCAGATTTTGAGATCAAGAATATTCGTCTCGATATTAGTGATGCAGACAAAAGCGCTGATTCCAGACTGGTGATTTCGAAATTCGAGCATTCCAGTCATTTTATTGTTTCCCAAACGAGTGAAAATTACAAGGCGAATATTTTGCGCCTGGACAAGGGTGAAACAGATGCACTGCTTACAATCCCACATGGGTTTTCAGACGACCTAAAAAGAGGCACTCCCGTAAAACTCAAAGTGGAGCTCGATGGTATTGACGGGCAGAAGGCCAACATCTCGTATTTCTATGTCCAGAATATCGTTCAGGGACTAAGCATGCAAATCTCTTCGCTTGGAAAGAAAATGCAACGAAAAGGCGCAATTCTGCCCATTGAAATATTACCGCGATATTGGTATAATCCGGAGTTGGAATACAAGAACCTCATGGTTCCCGGGCTGCTGGCCATCTTGGTCACAATGGTAGGCATGTTCCTATCTTCTATGAACATCGTTCGCGAAAAAGAGATCGGCACCATTGAACAATTGAATGTGACACCAATAAGCAAGCTGGAGTTTATTGTCGGCAAATTGTTCCCTTTTTGGCTCATCAGCATGGTTGAATTGGCTTTTGGGCTATTGGTCGGAAAGATCATTTTTGATATTCCAATTGTTGGTAGTCTTACCTTACTTTTCGCTTTTACAGCGATTTACATGATCGTCATGCTGGGTTTTGGACTGCTAATCTCCACTTTTACCAATACCCAGCAACAAGCCATGTTCATTTCCTGGTTCTTTTTGGTCGTCTTTATTCTGATGGGGGGACTTTTCACGGCCATCGAAAACATGCCACTCTGGGCTCAGAATATAACCTGGTTCAACCCCGTTTCATACTATATAGAGGTGCTGAGATTGGTTCTTTTGAAGGGCAGCAGTTTTAATGACATTTCCCGTCACTTCTTGATTATGACGGTTATGGCCCTGACAGTCAATACAGTTGCGGTATTGAAGTACCGCAAGCGCACCACTTAGTTTATTCCATTTCGCTGAAGGTCACTTTCCAAACACCGCGAAATTCTCCTAATCTGTAATTGATGGCCTTGTCTTTGGGATAAATTCTGTAGAGGGTAGCCATGGTTTCGTTGTTTATATCCACACCGGGCTGGCCGTGGCACTTCAAACAGGTCTCCATGGCAATCATGATGGGTCTGTAATAAAATGTTTTATCACCAAATTTTACCAAGGTGTCTTTTACGCTCAATCCTTCGTTCAGACTCTCCAAATAATGATTTAGCAGCAACTTGTCTTCTTTTGATTTGGGTGAATTTTCAGGATTTCTGTTCTTGAGACTCAAACGTTGAATGGAAACTTTAAATTGGCCCGAAATGCTATCAGTAAGTGGAGTTGCATGGATGTTGCAATATTCGATGGTGTAGGCGGGTCCGCCTTGCTCCATGGCTCGTTTGACGTTCGCAAAAAGTTCGGCCTGAGCCAAGGTGGTGATTTCTTGCCCGTATCCGTTCAAGTCTATGGCTTGAGCGGGTTCATCCAATACTTGGGTTGTTTTGACGGGAGCTTCCTGACAAGAAACAAGGGCAATGGTGACGATCAGAATCTTAAAACGACGATAATTCATGGCTCAAGTGTAATTGGGTATATTCCCATTATTAAGATAACTCACCGATTCGGAGATCAGCTTATATAGCACATCTCGATCAATATCATCAAGACTTTTAATGTACAAGCATGATTTACCGGTTTTAAACTTCCCCAGTTTTTTAATGATGGAGTCGTGTTTTTTAAAACCAGACATGATGTACAGGGTCAAGTTTTGTTTCCGCGATGAGAAACCGGTCAGCATCCAGTCCCCTTCCTGACCACTCGCATATTTGTAGGAGTACTCCCCGAAACCTGCGATTGATGTCCCCCACATTCGCCCTTTGTCACCGGTAATTTTCTGCATCATTGCGTTTACCTCTTCACAATCTTTTCTCCGCTTTTGATCTTCTATTCCCGAAACGTACTCCTCGACACTGACACTGGTTGGTTTGGTCTTTAGTTCTGCCATAATCGTCAGTTTTGATTCATCTAATTTAATGAAAGTAGGTCAATCATTCACCAATGACCCAACCCCGGTAATGAAGTCTGATCCTTATCACCTGATTGCTTGGTTCAAAAGAATCTGTGGCGGCACTCTTGTTCCACCAATTCATGTAAACCATTTCCAATAGCCAAACCTTGTTAAAGACGTGCCCTAGGCCCAGGGTCATTCTAAGTTGATCAAGGTTGGGACCGCCGGCGCTTTTATCATCCGTACCAAGCCATTCAAAGGCCAGGGGTATGTAAAAAGCCTCATCCTGTATAGCGGTTTTATTCAGTGGCAGTTTGGTGCCGATCTGGTACCGTAACCTATTTTCTTGAAACCGGGAATTGGACAAGCGGTCATTAAAATTTCTGTTTTCAACTCTTAGGTATTGTTTGAACCGAAGGGGGCCAATATCGGGCCAGCTCAATCTAGTACCCAACCAAGGCCGATTTTCCGACGTTTCCAGATCATCAGCCTTTCGATAAAAAACCCCGAATCCGGCATTGGCCGAAATAATCGAGGAGATATTAAATTTTATCGATGGCCGAATGACATAGGTTTGATCAAAATGACCAAGGGTAAATCTGGAGCTGACATCTCCGTAAATGCTCAGCCGTTCTGTCAGGTCAAAATGAGGTAAAAAATCGATCCAGATCTGTTGCGTGGCTTCATCGACATTCTGTGCATTCAGACCCGAGGTATGAACTAAAAAGATCAGGAATAAAATGCGGCGAAATTGATGCTGGCTCATATTCTTCTGTAAAAATAGTCAGCGCTGCTTTGCACGTATTCGTCTGAGCGAAACCAGGCTGGTTATAAAGGATAATGACCCCCCAGCAAAATAGGTTATAAATAGTGCGATAAATATTCCACGAAGCCCGTCAATGTAAGAGCCAAAATACGCCAGAGGCAAATAGATTACTACCATTTGCAGAATGATCAATATTGATGCAGTGAAAGGTCTGTTCATGGTATTTAAATTTGCATTTACGATCATCGCAATGCCCTGAAAACCGAAAGAGAATGGAACGATTTTCAAGAACATGGTTGTGGCGTATATTACTGCACCGTCATCTGTAAAAATCCTGGCGATGTCACCGGCGAAGATGAACAGGAATATCGCCGAGAAAGAGCCCCAGACCAATGAAAAAACACCCGAAATGTGCAATGCTTTTTGAATGCGATCGATGCGCTGTGCACCCCAGTTTTGCCCGGTGAAAGGGCTTACGGCAGTGGAGAGGGCTATCAATAAACTCGCTGTTAAAAATTCAACCCTGGTCCCGATGCCATAGGCCGCCACGGCAAATTCTCCGTAAGAAGCCAGCATTGCTGTAATAACACTGGCGGAAATTGGCGTGATCATCCTTGACAATCCTGTAGGAATTCCGACATACAAGATTTTGGTCCAGCACTTCCAAATCTCTCTAAAGCTTCCCAGATTTAGTGAGATAAGTCGTTTTCTTCGGTACAGGACATAAATTGCCAAAACAAGGGTTAAAAATCGCGAAATGGCTGTTGCGATAGCGGCACCCTTAATTCCCATTGAAGGAATTGGACCAAGTCCGAAAATGAAAATCGGGTCTAAAATGCCATTGATAATAACGGCAAAAAGCATGATCATGCTGGGGGTTTTGGCATCGCCTGTGGCACGCATGGCCGAGTTACCGATAAAAGGAACAACAACGAATAAAACGGCGATGTACCAGATCTCCATGTATTCCCTGATCATTGGAATGAGATCTTCTTCCGCCCCAAGGGTTCGAAAAGTGAAATCAATGCTTCCGAGTCCGAACATAACGAAGACGCCCGCAAAGAAAACCCCTAGAAAAAGGCTGTTTGTTGTTTCGGAAGCCGCGGCACTCATGTCTCCTTTGCCGATGGATCTCGAAATAATGGCGGTAGCTCCAATGCCAAGCCCCTGGACCAGGCTAAAAATTACAGTAATTACCGGAAACGTGAAGCTCAAGGCGGCCAATTCCCTCTCTCCCAATTGACCAACGTAATAAGTGTCAATCAAATTAAAGGCCACCAAACTGATGATTCCAACCATCATTGGCAGGGTCATTTTCATTAAATGCCTGAAGATGGAACCGGTCGTAAGATCAATGGAATTCATTGATTACAAAAGAATACAAAAGTTTTGACAGGGTGAATTTTAATTCCAATGTTAAGCCAATGTTAACTAAATGTTAATTGTATTGATTTATTACTTAACTTTACATTAACATTAATTCTCTGCGTTATGAAAAATTTGATTCAAGCCACCCTCTCTTTCGCCCTGATAGTGGGATTTGCCTTATTGGCAAACGGTCAAGATATATTAGCGGAAGAGTATCACGCTAATGGTAAGTTGAAATCTACAATTAAGCAGTTCAACAATGAAATTGAAGTAATCAGTTATCATGAAAATGGTAATCTGAAGGAAAAGTATTATTTCGTCGATTTTAAAAGGCACGGTAAATTTGAAGTTTATCATGCAAATGGCACAAAGCACATGGCTGTAGAGTACATCAAGAACATTCCAAACGGAAACTGGGATGTTTGGAATGAAAGTGGCCAGATTCTTGCAAGTGCGAGTTTTGAAAACGGAAAGCTAAAGAGCGGGCATATGTGGGATGATGAAGGAAATCCCATAGCTGCTCAGTAAGATAAAAAGCTAAAGGAAAAGAAAAGCGGGGGGGGTTGGCCGCCGCGGTTGGTGTGGGGGTGTTTAAAAAATGAGCCAGTGTTGCGGG
>JAVJVY010000022.1:0-172079 GCA_040220895.1 Vicingaceae bacterium | reverse complement strand
ATGTGTACATTGTGCGCTACACCTCTGCCGAAGGCCAGGAATACGAAAAACGAGGATCGGTAGCCCTTACCAGGCCAACCGGACCGTAAACAAGTTAAATGAAAAAAGAAAAGGCATCCCTTAAGGGTGCCTTTTTTTATTCTTTGGCTCAGGTGATGGGGCGTTGTAAAATGATATTTCCGCTTCTGAAATAGAAATGGAAGCAACTCAATATGCCGTCTTTAACGGGTATATCCCCCATATGTGCAAATTCCAGCTATAATGGACAATGCACAGTTCCAGCTATCCACCAATTATTGCTATTTTTGTCGAAATTTTTTAGCAGGAATGAGTGCTCTAAAAGACAAATTCATGGACCCCGGATTGACCTACGACGACGTACTGCTCGTTCCTGATTATTCAGAGGTCATTCCAAGAGAGGTAAATATCTCGAGCAAGTTCTCGAGAAACATTGTTCTTAACACTCCCATTGTTTCTGCGGCCATGGATACCGTGACTGAATCGGCACTTGCCATTGCAATAGCTCAAGATGGTGGCATCGGTGTTCTTCACAAGAACATGAGTATAGAAGATCAAGCTGGTCAGGTTAAAAAAGTGAAACGCTCTGAGAGCGGAATGATCCAAGATCCTATCACACTGTCTGTCACCGCCACGGTAGGAGATGCCCTGAGCATAATGAAGGAATATAGTATTGGTGGAATACCGGTAGTTGATAAAAACAATATTCTGGTTGGCATAATCACGAATCGGGATCTGCGATTTGAAAAAAATCACCGTAAAGCTGTAAAAGACGTGATGACCATTGAAAACATCATCACCACTAAGGCCGGAACAAGTCTACAAAAAGCAGAAGATATCCTGCAAAAGCACAAGATCGAGAAACTTCCGGTGGTCGATTCCAAGAACAAATTGATCGGACTGATCACGTATAAAGACATTATCAAGCTCAAAACAAAACCAAATGCGTGTAAAGATGAATTTGGCAGGCTTCGAGTTGCAGCGGCTGTAGGTATTACAGAAGACGCCGGTGATCGAATTTCTATGTTGAAAGATGCAGGTGCCGATGCCGTGGTTATCGACACTGCCCACGGACATACATCCCGGGTCATCAAGACTTTGAAAGAGGTTCGCAAATTGTTTAAAGACATTGACATAGTCGTAGGAAACATTGCGACAGGGGCCGCCGCAAAGGCACTTGTTGAAGCAGGTGCTGATGGGGTAAAGGTAGGAATTGGTCCGGGTTCAATTTGCACCACTCGGGTCATTGCCGGTGTAGGCGTTCCTCAATTAACCGCAGTTTTGATGTGTGCACGGGCCATTGAGGGTACGGGTGTACCTGTAATTGCTGACGGAGGTATAAGGTTTACCGGAGACATTGTCAAAGCATTGGCGGCTGGTGCCGACTCTGTTATGTTGGGATCGCTTTTTGCAGGAGTGGAAGAATCACCCGGAGAAACCATTATTTACGAGGGCCGGAAGTTCAAATCCTATCGTGGAATGGGATCCATCGAGGCCATGCAGAAAGGGAGCAAGGATCGCTATTTTCAGGACATGGAGGATGAAGTGAGTAAATTGGTTCCCGAAGGCATCTCGGGCAGAGTTCCTTACAAAGGCCAGTTATCCGAAGTCATTTATCAAATGATCGGAGGACTCAAGGCCGGTATGGGTTACTGTGGCGCGAAAAACATTGAAGCATTAAAAAAATCGAAATTCATTCAAATCACCAGTTCGGGTATATCAGAGAGTCATCCACATGATGTGAGTATTACTCGCGAAGCCCCAAACTACAGTAGATAATTCAAATTTCAATTGGCTATGATTAGATCTTTTAAATACCATTGCCTGGGCCTTTTATTGCTCGCAACTTCCACTATATATTCTCAGGAAAAGAGCGATCCAGTGCTTCTAACTGTGGCAGGCGTTGATGTCCGTGTTTCCGAGTTTGAAGCGGTATATCGGAAGAATAATCAAGAAACGAATAAACAGTCGCTGGAAGAATACCTTGAATTGTATATTAAATTTCGATTAAAAGTAAAAGATGCTCAGGATCGCGGTCTAGACACACTTGCTTCGTTTAAAACCGAGCTAGGTGGGTACAGAAACCAATTGGCCGAGCCTTATCTTTCAGACAACACTGTAACCGAAGAATTGGTCAAAGAAGCGTATGAGCGACTGAAGTATGAAGTCAAAGCGAGCCACATCATGGTATCTGTATCACCGGGTTCCAGCCCTTCAGATACCTTAAAGGCTTATAAGCGGCTTTTAGCTATTAAAAAACGCGTGGATAAGGGTGAAGATTTTGGAAGGCTGGCCAAAGATTTGTCCGATGATCCGTCGGCCAGAGAAAACAGCGGAAATCTAGGCTATTTTTCTGCCCTTTATATGGTCTACCCTTTTGAAAATGCCGCTTACAATCTTGAGATCGGGCAAGTGTCAAATCCTGTCAGAACACAATTTGGTTACCACCTTGTAAAATTGGAGGACAAGCGCGAAAACAGAGGTGAGATCACTGTTGCTCACATCATGACAAGGGTGCCAAAAGATGCCAACGAAGCCGAAATAGAGTCGTCAAGGATGAAAAT
This sequence comes from Vicingaceae bacterium, assembly GCA_040220895.1. Classification (GTDB taxonomy): domain Bacteria; phylum Bacteroidota; class Bacteroidia; order Flavobacteriales_E; family Vicingaceae; genus UBA11591. Next base: position 169,497 of record JAVJVY010000022.1, on the reverse strand, counting down.
TGATGAGATCTATGATAAGTTGAAAGCCGGTGAAAATTTTGAACTTATGGCTGGTCAATTTTCAGATGACCAGGCTTCTGCAAAAAGGGGCGGCAGACTTCCAGCTTTTTCTGCCGGAAAAATGGTACTGGAATTTGAAGACGCTGCTTTTTCTCTGGAAAATGATGGCGATTTTTCAAAACCGGTTATGACCGAATACGGTTTTCATATTATCAAACGGCTGAAGCTGAAAAAAGTTGGAAGTTTTGACCAAGTGGCCGGTGAACTGAAACAACGCATTGCCAGAGATGGTAGGTCGAGACTCAGCAAAACAGCTTTTATTAAAAGGGTAAAAGAAGAATATGGATTTAAGGAGAATCTACAGCGACGAAAAGATTTTTACAGTGTGCTCGATACTACTCTTTTTGAACAAAAATGGACGGTGGATAAGGCCGGTAAATTGAACAAGACCATGTTTTCTTTAGGCGATACAACCATCACACAGCAAGATTTTGCCACTTACATTGCAAATCACCAGCCAAACGGCAGGCAAATGGGATATACGGCCTATGTCAATTTTGTTTATGATCAATACGTGGAAGAAGTATGTACAAAGTATGAAGACGTCAGGTTAATGTCGAAGTATCCTGAATTCAGATTGTTGATGCATGAGTACCACGATGGAATACTTTTGTTCGACCTTACCGATGACCTTGTATGGTCAAAAGCGGTGAAGGATTCAGCCGGTTTGGCAAAATTCTACCAAGAACACAAAACAGAGCATATGTGGCCGGAAAGGTTGCAGGCAAGCGTTTTCAGTTGTGTAGATGAAGCCAGGGCGAAAAGTGTACGTAAAATGGTCAAAGCGCGAAAGAAAAAGTCTTACACCAATAGTGATATCTTAAAAGCCAATAATGAATCTTCTCAATTGAATTTAGAGATTGAAAGTGACAAGTTCGTTAAGGGAGATAACAACATGGTCGATGCTGTTGAATGGGAAGAAGGAATTTCAGATATAATTGAAAAGGATGGTAGGTTTTATTTGGTTGAAGTGTTGAAAGTATTGCCTCCACAACCCAAAGAGCTCAACGAGATCAGGGGAATCATGACTTCTGCCTACCAAAGTCAATTGGAGGAGTCTTGGGTCAAAGATCTCAGAGAAAGATATCCTGTCAAAGTTTACAAGGAAAACCTCTCTTTAATAAAGTAACATTTTGCGAAAAGCACTTTTCTTTTTAATTCTTCTTTCAGGCTTGTTCGCCTGCGAACTGATGGAAAAGGATAAGAAAGAAGTCGCCATCGCTCGTGTTTCAAACAAATTTCTGTATTACCAGGACATCCAGGATTTGTTGATAAAGCTGGAAGGCGATAAGGACAGTGCCACTATCGTTAGCAATTACATAAATAATTGGATAAGGCAGGAATTATTGCTTGAGAAAGCAGAACTTAATTTAGTCGAAGAACAAAAGGACTTTCAAAAACTTATCGAGGATTATCGCCGCTCACTTGTTATATATGCCTTCCAAAAGGAATGGATCAAATACAACCTCGATACGGTGGTCAATGAAGAGGAAATCGTTCAATATTACGAGCGTAACAAGGCAAATTTTGAATTGAAGGAAAATATTGTCAAGGCGCGTTATGTAGTTGCTGCCAAAAACGCTCCAAAACTCAAAGAACTTAGTGAATTGATAAAAGGGGACTATAAATCTGGTCTTGACGAATTCAAGGATTACTGCCTTCAATATGCGAAGATTCATAATGAGAACGATTCAGTGTGGATGCTGTTTGATGATGTACTGGCGAATGTTCCTCTGGAGATTTCCAACAAAGAAGATTTTCTCAGATCTAACCGTTTTGCCTCTAGCATCGATAGCTTGAATATCTACATGCTGTATATCAGTGATTATAAAATAAAGAGTTCAATCTCTCCGTTGGACTTTGAACGGGAACGGATCCATAGCATTATCATCAACCAGCGGAAACTCGACCTTTTAACCGGAATGAAAGAAGAAATGTTCACAGCGGCCTTAAAAAAGGGAAGGGCAGAAATCTTCGAGCCATGAAAAGGTGGTGGACCATTCCGTTGTTAATGTTGAGTTTCCCAGTAATTCTCATTGGGCAGAATATTGTCATCGACGAGGTCATAGCAGTTGTCGGATCTGAAGTCTTGCTGAAATCTGATTTTGAAAAAAACCTCATTCAATATAAGAGTCAGGGTACGATCGTAGATGATGATTTGCGCTGCCAGGTGCTCGAGGATTTATTATTTCAAAAATTATTATTGAATCAGGCGAAATTAGATAGTATAGAAATTACCGATAAGCAAATTGATCAGGAATTGGACCGACGAATCAAGTATTTTATTTCGCAAATTGGCTCTGAAAGAGCCCTTGAAGAGTATTACAAAAAGTCCATGGCCGAAATCAAGGCCGAACTTCGCGGAAATTTAAAGGATCAAATGATCATTCAGCGCATGCAGTCTGAAGTGACGATGGACATGGACATAACCCCTTCAGAGGTTAAAAAATTCTACAATGAAATCCCAAAGGATAGCTTGCCTCTTATCAACGATCAGGTAGAATTGGCACAGATTGTAATTCTTGCCCCCCCAAACAGGCAGCAAATTGAAGATGCCCGTTCAAGGTTGAACGAATTGCGAGAACGGGTTGTACAGGGAGAAGATTTCGCTACGCTGGCCATCCTGTATTCTGAAGACCCCGGAACGGCCAAACAAGGGGGTGAACTGGGATTTGTTGGCAGAGCAGAGGTAGATCCGGCCTTTGCCGAGACCGCATTCAAATTAAAAGGCCGAGAAGTTTCGCGGATTGTAAAGTCGACTTTTGGTTTGCATATTATTCAACTAATCGATAAGCAAGGCGAAAAAGTGAATGTCCGTCACATTCTTGTTAAGCCTAAAATCGAAGGGGCAGAAATTCTGAGATCAAAAGAGATCTGCGACAGCGTAGGACTGGCCATTTACAGATACGATACTCTTAGCTTCCAAGAAGCTGCGATCCGACACAGCGAGGATGAGGAGACCAAAAATAGCGGCGGTTTAATGGTGAATCCTTACAGCGGTTCTTCGATGTTCGAATTTGATCAGTTAGATCCCAGTGTTTATACCGCCATTCAAAATTTAAGAGAAGGCGAATTATCTGAATCCACTGCCTATTCCACTCGTGACGGAAAAAAGGGCTATAGTTTGTATTACGTATCCAAGAAAGTTGAGGGTCACAGGGCGAATCTGGAACAAGACTATCAATTGATTCAGGAATTCACGCTTCAGAAAAAGCAAGAATCAGTGGTAAGGAAATGGATAGATGAAAAGTTGCATGATACCTATTCTCACCTGAACGAAGATTACCAAAATTGTAAATTCGAGAATTCCTGGGAAAAAATAAACTAAGAAATGTCTGAAGAAATGAATACAGGTGAGGTTGAACTTATTGACTCCTTTGTCAAGGATTTTAACCTATTAAGAAAGGAGATTGGGAAAGTGATCGTTGGACAAGACGACATCGTTGAACAGGTTTTGATTTCAATTTTCTCAAGAGGACATAGCCTATTGGTAGGTGTACCAGGATTAGCCAAAACCTTATTGGTCAACACGATAGCCGATGTATTGGGGCTAAGTTTCAATCGCATTCAATTTACCCCTGATCTTATGCCTTCTGACATTATAGGTTCGGATATTCTAGATGAAAATCGCAATTTCAGGTTTATCAAAGGCCCCCTTTTTGCCAATATCATCTTGGCTGATGAAATTAACAGAACACCACCCAAGACCCAAAGTGCCTTGCTTGAGGCCATGCAGGAAAAACACGTGACCACCGGTGGACACAGGTATGATCTGAGTGAGCCATTCTTTGTACTTGCAACTCAAAACCCCATTGAGCAGGAGGGAACCTATCCATTGCCTGAGGCTCAACTCGATCGATTTATGTTCAATTTATGGCTGGACTATCCAAGTCGTGAAGAAGAGGTCAATATTGTCAAAAACACAACAGCTGATTTAGCGGTGAGTTTAAACAAGATCATCAACGCCGAGCAAATACTGGCCTACCAACATGCCATTAGAAATTTACCTGTGACCGATCCTGTCATCGAATTTGCCGTTAAGTTGGCTTCCAGCAGCCGACCGAATTCCACTCATGCTTCAGAGATCAGCAAGCAATATATAAGTTGGGGAGCAGGTCCACGTGCTTCCCAGTATTTGATTGTCGGTGCCAAGACTCATGCCGCCATTAATGGAAAATATGCTCCTGATATCGAAGATGTCAGAGCAGTTGCCCACCCAATTTTCCGTCATAGGTTGGTCAGAAATTACAAGGCAGAAGCCGACCGAGTGTCTGTGGATGACATCATTGAGGAAATGTTAAAATCTCAATAAACATTTTTCTCCTCTTTTAATTCCATTTCGAAGTATCGATCTTTAAGATTCTCCTGTAATCGGGCATCGTAATCCTCCTGGAATTTCCAGATACCTTTTTTCTTTTTTAAGGCATCATAGCTGAGATCAGGAACGTAATACTGAAATTTACCTTCATAACCGGGTGAAAGTGGAGCCAAGTGGTCCATAACCACCAGTTCGTCACTTTCAAAGAACAAGGTCATCTCTGAATCGGTACTATGTGGAAAGACCAGGCGTTTTTTCATGACTCTATCTCCTGTATTGAAAACTTCCTTGCCAAATTGCAATTCTGCTTCTACATAAGCGACTTCCATTAAGCGCTCTTTGGTCAGCAATTTACTGCGATTGATACCCAGCATTAGGTAATAAGTCTCTTTTTTATATTCCACTTCTTTCATATCATAATACAAGGCACCATACCAGTCATCAGCACGTCCGGTGTGATATTCGGCCCTTCCATATTCTTCAGATCGGTCATTCAATTTAAAAACGATTGCTTTTTGGTCAGGCTTCCTACTCACTATATAACCGTAATAGCCGAACATTGAAGGACCTTCAAGTTCCCAGGTATAGGCGCTAAATTGCCCGTTGGACGAGTGTAAAACAGAAATTGTCTGAATTGACTGTATTCCTGGAATCGTACCTTTTCCTGCTTCAAGGGCCTTTCCAAAAAGCTGGGTAAATTTTTCATTGAGGGCCTTCCTGGCATTCCAGTCAGTTGATTGAGACAAACTATCAGACAATTTTTCCAATTCGAGTCTCATGATATCCATTTCTGATGATGGCACTTCCTGTTGTCCAAATAGAGCTGTATGGAAGCACATTGAAAGTAGGGTGAAATGAATTAAAAGTAATTGCTTAAAAGATCCGGTCATTTTTGAAGCTAGGTGTAACTTCACCAAAAATACGTATTCAATAAGTAATGAATTACAAAGCCAAAAGGGCCTTCATTGGTCTTGCAGAAGACATCGACGATTATCTGGGAGAGAAAAAGGGAGATGCCATTTTTCATCGTGAACTGGACAGGGTCATGGTTGAGGCTTTCCAATGGAATGCATGGTTTACTGAAGAAAATATTTCTTATTCCTTAAAGGGCATTGTTCATATGCTTGACCCAGAAAAAATTGAACAATGGGAAAAATCTTACAATAGCACTGATCAAGAAAACCAGCGTACGATTGGACTAATTATGGCAGGCAATTTGCCATTGGTGGGCTTTCATGACCTGCTTTGTGTGCTATTTTCTGGAAATAATGCCCTTGTAAAGATGTCTTCAGACGATTCCGTTTTATTGCCATTACTCCTTGACAGGCTGTTTCACCATGAGACTTCGTTAGCTGAAAAAGTGAGATTTTGCGAGAAACTAACCGGATATGATGCCGTCATTGCAACAGGAAGCAACAATAGTGCCCGTTATTTTGATTATTATTTTAACAATGTCCCAAACATTATCCGTAGAAACCGGAATTCTGTAGCTGTGTTAACCGGTGAAGAGTCCAGTGAAGAGTTAAAAATGCTAGGATTGGATCTATTCACCTATTTCGGCTTGGGTTGCAGGAATGTTTCCAAGGTTTATATTCCGAAAGACTTTGACTTGAATCGCTTATTTGAAGCAATCGTAGATTATGGTTATCTGGTCCAACATAATAAGTACGGGAACAATTACGACTATTACAAGGCTATTTACTTGATGAACAGCGATAAATTGATAGAGAATGGCTTTCTGCTAGTTAAAGAAGACAGCAGTCTTCACAGCCCGGTTGCCATGTTGTTTTATGAGCGATATCAAGATTTGAATGTTCTCTCAGCGCAGCTAATTGAAATAGAAAACGAGATTCAGTGCATTGTGAGCAATACACCCACGATCAATAATTGCATCCCTCTGGGAAAATCTCAGCTTCCCGAATTATGGGAATACGCCGATGGCATTGATACCATGAAATTTCTTTTGGAATTATGAACTAATTCTCATAAACACCCATGTCAGGAGGGGTTTTTCTGATATTTTCCAATATATCCCGCACGGTAATGGTATTCAACAAGGTGTCTTTGCCAAGATCAGCCGCCGGTGAAGCCTGGGCAAGACTGAAATCCGCTCCATATGGATTGGCAAAAACAATAGTATTTTCGGGATTAAAGATGCAGTTCTGGTATGAACCTTCTTGCGTGATGTCAATGTTGGTCTGAACCAAGGTGTATCGCATCGTAAAATTAATATTCTCGAGGGGATCTACTTCATCTTCTATATTGAATTCACTTTCCTTGTCCCCAAATATGATGCAGTTATTAAAATCAACTTTCATACTGTCTTCCCTAAATTTCTCTACCTCGAAATCGTAATACAAGTGGCTCAGAAATATTCCCGGTGCGCTTCTGTTGTCTTCACGAAAATAATTGGCGAAGGTGCTATTGTTGAATTCATACACGCCACCACCGGCAACTGTAAACGCACTTTGTCCGGCATCGGATATCAGCAGATTATTGCCCTTGATGTTGAAATTCGTGGCATACAAACCGGCAAACTTTGAATTTTGAATGATTGTATTGTTAAGTGTTAATTGGTTGAAAGAGGCATTTCTTTCCTTAAAACCCTGAAAGGGATTAAACTCGGCTTGAATGCCTATGAAGGCATCTTTAATGACGGCGTAATCGAACTTGATCGGCGCGTTGCCATCATTGATCCATATTCTGTCCCATGAGCCCGAAATACCGCTGTAATCGTCCAGGCGGTCACCTTGGAAAACGACTGGTTCATCAATGGTCCCATTTACGGTCAATTGTGCATATCGGAATATCCAAAGGCCCGAATTGGCATGAAAATAGATTTGTGTACCAGGCTCAATGGTGAGGCGCTGAGTTGAGTCAACCACGGCGAAATCATAAATAACAATGGGCAAGTCTTTTGTCCATGTAGTGTCGAAGCCATTATTGATAATGCGATAAGGGGGAAGGCCCTTCACAAATCGATTGGGTAAAATAAAATGTGCATTCTGGCCAAAGGCCAGCAAGAGCACTTCTTGTACATTGCCATTGGTAACGAACTCCAGTTGACCTTCGATCAAAAAAGGCAGATTATTCGCATTTGGATCAATGGTGACATCTATAAAAATATATAAACTGTCCTTACCTGCAAGAAGGATGTTACTTGCCGAATTTCCGGGCTCACCATCAACATTCATTCTAAAGAAAGCCCCTTGATCACCGCTTAATCGTATGCTTGAAATTCGGACTGCTTCCTCACTAGGGTTGTATACCTTGAGTTGCCTCGTCACAGATCCAACAGAGGTGAAAATAGTGTCAAATTGCACGACCAATTCCGAGAAAAACAAAGTCGCACCAGGGTCATCGGTAACACTATCAACATCTTTACGACAAGCCGAGATCAGAAGAAAAAAAAGGACGATTAAGGATATTCGTTGCAGCACTTGGCAAATATATGATTGAAATACGCTTATTGACCTACTTTATTGTTCCATCCAACTGCCTTGTTAATTTTACAACCGAATGAAGAGGCCGACAATAATTATTACAGAAGATGGGAGCACGAGTCTTTCTGATCCAAACAGCGGTGATCTCTACCATTCAAAGCACGGAGCCGAAACAGAAAGCAGGTACGTTTTTATAGCATCCGGTTTGGCCTTTCTTTCGGAAAAAAAGAATAAAATCAACCTCCTGGAAGTCGGCTTTGGAACAGGTCTGAATGCCCTTCTCACGGCCGAATATCTGCTGCATAACCCACGGCTTTCGATTGATTATACCGGCCTTGAACCATTTCCGCTTGCTTCGGAGCTTTTAAACCAAATGGATTTTCCGTGTTTTCGTGATCCATTATTGCGACAATGCTATGATGATCTGACACGAACTAACCTGGGTCAAAAGATTAGCTTATCGCCGAGGTTACAGCTTGAATTGAAAGAATTACCTCTTCTTGACTACAGATGCAGTGATTCATTTGACTTGATCTATTACGATGCTTTTGGACCAGCCTATCAACCTGAAATGTGGAATGAACAAGCGGTAACTCATTTGAAAAACCTTGTAAAAAAGGATGGCATCATTGTTACATATTGCGCCCAGGGTGCGTTCAGGCGTCTATTGATCGACGCAAATTTCGAAGTAGAGCGATTACCCGGACCACCTGGAAAAAGGCAGATGATCAGAGCAACACACTTGGGTTAGGACTATTTTACAGTAAAAGTTTTGATTCTTATTCAATTCATACTTGGAAGGTGTTGAATTATCAATATTTTTGAAAGGATGAGTCAACGAAGAAAAACATGCATTCGTCGAAAAATTGGCATTTCTGGCAACCATGGTCCGGTTGAGCCGTTAAGTATAGTTTTATGTCAGCCATGAAACACTTATACTTAATAGCTTTGATTGGTTTAAGCTCTCTCATTTTTTCGTCTGAGCTATATGCCCAATGTCAGATCCTGGATCAAGCAGGAAATCCATCCACCAATCCGGTATTTATCGGGAAAATCAATGGAACGGATTATTGCAGTGGGGATGGTGCCAACGACACCTCGTTTTTATTCAACCTGATCTCTGCGGCGAATTACGGCCCTTACACCATTCTTTGGGGCGACGGTGATTCAACGACGGGAACAACGCTGAATCAAGGTGCTTTTCAAATTCACTCCTATACGACCATAAAAAATGGAAGCGTATTTGCACCCGATACTTTTTACTTCACCTTTAAATCTGCCGGTTGTGTCATTAATGGAAAAATCGCACACGGATACCAGATCAATGCGAATATTGGTGTGCCAAGTGGTTTGGGCACAAGTATTTGCGCCCCCGGAACACTCATTCTGGAAAACAATACGAATCAGACCAGTGGCTTGCCGGTGAATGCCGGAACTCAGTTTATCTGGACTTGGGGAGACGGAACCACTGACACCAGAGATCATACATCAGCCGGAACTAATATTTCCCACACATACCTACCGACCACCGTGACCTGCCAAACTGTGGTGGAGTTGGAGGCCATTGGGCTATGCAATACATCTAGAAACACGCAGGATCCGGTTTATATCTGGGATTTGGATGTACCCGCCATTGCGGCATCCGCAACTACCTTATGCTACCCCGATACGATCGTGGCTTTTTCGAACGGTTCTTTTTTGAACTGCATTAACAATGACAATACAAGTCAACGATACGAATTCTGGAATTTTGGGCAGTATTGGGGAAATACCACCGATTCCACTTACGGTTTTCGAACTTCAAGACAACCCATTCCTGCTCCTGCACCGAACCCCATAAATATTGGCTTTCCGGGCATAGGCACCTACACTGTTCAAATGATCGACAGCAACTTCTGCGGCCAGATTCCCACGACCATTGACATCAATATTGTGCCTCCGCCTATTGCCGCCGCCGGGCAGAGTGATGATACAATCTGTGCAGGTCAAAGCGTTACTTTCCAAAACCTCAGCACTGGCGGTGCCGATGAATTTGCTTGGGATTTTGGCGACGGTGGGGGTTTTCAGGCAAGCGGAAACGGCAATCAAATACATACCTATGCTACCCCAGGCACATATACCATTCGATTAGCTATTGGAATAGCAGGTTCTACCTGCCGCGACACCGTTCCTCTTATATTAGAAGTACTTTTAAGTCCGACTGCGGACATAGGATTGGACAACGCCATTGGCTGCGACAGCCTTTATGTCAATTTTACCGATAGTTCTGTTGGAACAATTATCGCATGGAATTGGGACTTTGGGAATAGTCAAACAAGTGCAGCACCGAATCCAGGCCTTCAGTTCTACGGTTCACCTGCTAATTATCCTGTTAGTCTTACCGTCACAAACAATTTGGGATGCGACAATACCGATAATGAAATAATTCGCATTTATCAGACTCCCGTGCCTGACTTCACACCCACCAGTATTTGTGCCAACGAAATTGCTCAATTCATGGATTTGACCGCTAGTGCACCGGGAGATCCGGTTGTTTCATGGATATGGAATTTTGGAGACGGAAGCCCCACTTCGGGTCTTCAAAATCCAACGCATACTTATGCTGCCGCAGGTAATTACGACATCACGCTTACAGTTTCCACCGCTAATTGCATGGCCAGTGACACGACTCAAATTGTGGTTGAGCAGCTCCCTAATGCAAACTTCCTCTTAGATGTCGATTCTGGATGTTCACCACTTTCGGTTAATTTTATTAACCTGTCTTCTGCCAACTCTGTGAGCTACCTGTGGGATTTTGGTGATGGTGATACATCGACCCAGACCGCACCCAACCACGTTTTTACGAATAATTTCGGAGTTGACACCAATTATACCATCAGACTGGTGGCCTATACTAATTTTGGTTGTAGTGATACAGTTACAAGAACAGTAGATGTGTTTCCCGTCCCACTGGCTCAGTTTACAGATAATTCCCAACTGATCAAATGCAGCCCTGCAGTTATTGCATTTGTAAATCAATCCATCGGAGGTGCCACGTCATACCTTTGGGATTTTGGAAATGGAAATACTTCGACACAGACAAATCCAAGTGACACCTTTGTAAATAACTTCAATGTATTAGACACATTCACCGTGAGTTTAGTGGCCTTTTCAAATAAAGGTTGTTCGGATACAGCAAGTCAGGACTACATCGTTTTTCCAAAACCGAGTTCTCTTCCGGCAGTCATCGATTCGGGTTGTTCGCAATTAACGGTGAATTTTCCCCCAGTTGTAGGTGCAGTGAATTATGTCTGGGATTTTGGTGATTTTACAGCTGGAACCGGGCCCACTCCTACTCATACATATACCAATAACGATACCATTACAAGATTGTTTACCGTTGAATTAAGAACAAGCTCTGCCGCGGGCTGCAAAGATACGAGCACGGGCATCGTAAAAGTTTACCACTTGCCCGATGCACAAATTATTGCCAATCAGACCATCGGTTGTCAACCACTTCTGGTGAATTTTAACAACTTATCACAGCATGCAGATTTCTACAATTGGGATTTTGACGATGGCGTAGGTTTCGACACCACCAATGTGAACATAAGTCATACCTTCACAAATACGGCGGATACAAGTCGAGCGCATAATGTAGTGATGACGGCAAAAACAATTTTTGGTTGTACCACCGCCGATTCAGTTGAAATTCGCGTACATCCCTCGGTGACAGCCGCTTTTATTCATGATACCGCAGGTTGCAGTCCTTTTGGGGCAGCATTTACGAACACATCGAGTGCCGCGGCCTCCATTTGGAGTTGGACCTTTGGTGATGGCGGGAATTCCACCAATAAAGATCCCATATATGCTTATATAATAAGCGGAAATGCTCCTGACACCTTCAACATACAATTAATAGCCTCTAGTGTGGATAATTGCTCTGACACGGCGTTCTCTGCGATTGTAGTTTACCCATCTCCGAATGCTAATTTCTCAATCAATCCATCCAATAATACTTTGACATACCCAGATACGGTCTTTGGCATTCAAAATCTGGATCTTAATTGGAGCTATATATGGGACTTTGGTGATGGAGACTCTTCAACGGCAGCCATACCCGGAACAAAGGGATATACGGGTTGGGGAAATTTCATTATCACGTTGATTGCGTATAACGATTTTTGTCAGGATACGGCGGTGGATACGGTTACCATTCTTCCGCCATTGCCAATTGCCAATTTTGGAGAGACAACCACAGGCTGTGAAGACCTAACCGTTGAATTCATCAATCGCTCTAAATACGCCATTAATTATAACTGGAAATTCATAAATGGTAGTACTAACGCGGCACAGAGCAGCGCCGATAAAGATCCCATCATCACGTTTACGGACCCGGGATTGTATAATGTCATTCTTGTTGTTACGGGAGAGGGAGGTTCGGATGAGAAAATCGAGATAGGATTTATAGAAGTATTTGAGCAACCGATGGCCGCTTTTACGGTTGCACCGGCCGAGGTCTTTGTACCAAATGAGAAAATTGTCTGTTTTAATAATTCGAGAGGTGAAAACCTGGGATATGCATGGGATTTTGGCGATGGCAGTTCCTCTAATCAAGAAAATCCTGAACATTATTATCAGGCTGAAGGAGTGTATACTATTGCGCTTGTGGCAACCAATGGTCAATGCAGTGATACCGCATTCTCGGATAGCCCGGTTCTGGCAAAACCGACCGGAAATGTTGAAGCTCCAAATGCATTTACTCCCAGAGGAGGTTCAGAACCCGGCTCGAACGGTGGTTTGGATGTTAATTCACCGGGATATGACAGGCAAAGTAATGACATATTCTTCCCCAAGATCGTTGGTCAGATCAAGGACTATGAATTTATGATCTTCAATAAATGGGGCGAGTTATTGTTTAGAACAGATAAACAATCTGTGGGTTGGACGGGTTGGTATCGACACAGGTTGTGCAGGCAAGATGTTTACGTGTTTAAAGTAAAGGCGACCATGGTCGACAACAGTGAAAAAGTCCTTGTAGGTGACGTGACCCTTTTAAGATGATGAAGCGAATACTGACTTTGACCTTCTGCACTTTTTTGATTGCCTCTCTAAACGGGCAGAACTTTACAAAAGGTGAACAAAGACAATTGTCGGATGCAGACATTGATTTTGAAATCGGTGATTATGCGCGTGCACTTGAAGTCTACTCGGCACTGGTGGAGAAATATATTGACCATAAAGAATTAAATTATAAAACGGGGGTTTGCCACCTAATGCTTCGACGTCATCAATTGGCTATTCCATACCTTGAAAAGTCAAGAGATTTAGGCGAAGTAGAATCTCTTTATTACCTGGGTCAGGCCTATCATTTAGAAGAACGAATTGCCGAAGAGATCAAAGCATATCAAAAATATAAGAACAGTGAAAAAGAATTGAACCAACCCCTCGAGTTGGTAAGTAAATTAATAGAAAGAGCGCAGTTTACTCAAATAATGATAGATGACCCTGTTAATGTTGATGTGCTGAATATCGGTTCACCCATAAACACCCCCTATCACGAATACGTTCCGTTGGTTTGGGGGCTCGAGGATGAACTTTATTTCACTTCTAGAAGACCCGGATCAACCGGAGGCAGAACAGATCACAGGGGCGATTATTTTGAGGATGTTTATGTTTCACTTAATGAGCACGGTCAGTGGCAGGAGCCCAAACAATTAAATTCGGCCATTAACTCATCTACCCACGATGCATGCGTCGGTATATCTGCTGATGGCCAAATACTTTATGTCTTTAGAACATCCGATGATCTGCTTAGCGGGGATCTGTATATGTCTGAGCGCGAGGAGGGAGATTGGTCTGACTTGGTGAAACTGGGTTCGGACATAAATTCAGAAGCCATTGAGACAAGTGCGAGTATTTCTTCCGACGATAGGGTGATCTATTTTTCAAGTAATCGAGAAGGTGGATTTGGAGGTATGGATATATACCGGTCAGTAAAATTACCAAATGGAATATGGAGCAAAGCAAGCAATTTGGGCCCTACGGTCAACACAAGTGAAGACGAAGACTCTCCCTTTATTCATGCTGACAACAAAACCCTTTATTTTAGTTCTAAGGGACATCAGAACATGGGCGGTTTTGACGTCTTTGAATCGATTCGTGATGAGGATGGTCTTTGGTCGATACCGCGCAACATGGGATATCCGATAAACAGTGTTACGCATGATCTCAATTTTGTAATGTCGTCTGACAAACAAACGGGATATTACTCTTCGGCACAAAAAGGGGGCTTGGGAGGGCAAGACATTTACAATATTAATTTTAAACTTGAAGCTCAGATACTGTCGGTCGTCAAAGGTGGTGTGCGTTCCGGTGACACGACTCATATTCCTATTGAAGCCGTTATCACCTTGTTGAATCCTGTGAGCCAAAGCGTACAGGGTGTTTATAAATCAAATAACAATACAGGTAAGTTCATTATGATCGTAAGTCCCGAAACCCGTTACAACGTCATTGTCGAAGCCGAAGGATTTTATACTTTTTCTGGAGAAATATTTTTTGATGCCATTGTTGGTTTTGGCACCCAGATCGAAGAATTCAAATTGGTACCGAAGGAAAGATGAATTCCAAGAGAACTTACTGGATGATACTGGCTGTGCTGACATCCTTGTCTTGCCTGGCACAGGATTTTCAATATTCCCAATTCTATGCCGCTCCTCTATACTTAAACCCGGCATTTACCGGCCTTACCGATCAACACCGATTAGTAGTGAACCTAAGGGATCAATGGCCTGGCCTTCCTAATAGCTATTATTCCGGATCGATCAGTTATGACAGAAATCTGGAATCTATTAACTCGGGTATCGGTTTTATAGCCAATGGTGAATTGACGGGTTCAGGGCAATTGTGGAGAACGGAATTGGCACCTTGCTATTCCTATCAGGCCGTTATTGACGAAAAGATCATTATCCGTCCGGCCTTAAAAGTGGGTTTCAATATGATTGGCATTAACCGAAATAAATTGGTTTTTAACGACCAGTTGGAAAGTGGACAGGGAACGGTAGAAACCCAGATCAGACCAAATCGCTTTTACCTGGATTTTTCTTCGGGCATTTTAGTGATGACCGAACGCTATTGGGGGGGGTTGGCCCTCAATCATTTGAACACACCGGATCAATCCCTGTTGGAAAATACCCCCGAGGATCCCATTCCAACAAAGGTTAGTATTCACGGTGGAGCAAAATTCCCTTTGCCAACATCGGGTAATGCAAGAGCGACAGAAAAGGACATTACACTGGTGGTGCATTATAAATCGCAGGCCAAGTTTGATCAATTTGATGTAGGAGCCTATTACAACAGAAATCCAATGGTATTGGGAATTTGGTACCGTGGCCTGCCATTAAAAAGTAATAAACAGGGTGCCATAAACGCCGATGCACTGACGTTTTTAATGGGATTTCGGAAAGAAGGGTCATATAGTCTGGGTTTCAGTTATGACCTAACTATTTCAAGACTGTCCTTTACCAGGTCTGCCGGGTCTTTTGAAATATCCTATATAAAGGAATGGATGCATAAAAAGAAAAAGCGCAGAAGACAATTTATCATCCCCTGCGCTAAGTTCTAATTCCCTTTTCAGTGAAGGATGGATACCTTTTTCAGCTCCCGCTGACCACTTTCACTTTTAACCTCGACCAGGTACAAACCGTTTTGATGACTTTCTAAATTGACCTGCAGATTTTGTTTGCCGGAGAGGTCTCCTGTGTACAGTTGTTCAAGCCTCTTTCCGGTGATGTCAAGTAAGTGGACTTCAATTTTTTGAGTTCCATTTGAATAGAGAGGGATGCTCAGGTTGCCGCCCGTGGGATTGGGAAATATCTCTCCCAGGCCAAGGGAATTAATTACCTTTTCAATACCGGTGATATTGATGATAATCACCTTCCGCGTATTAAAACGGGAACAATTTTGTGCATCGGTTTCAATTAATGAAATGCTTCCGTTCACATTGGCGGTATCCCAATTCACACTGACAGCGCTCTTAGTAGAATCACCTGCGATAACACCTCCATTTACGCTCCACAGATATTGAGATCCAGGTTTGAGCGCAGCGGCGTAATTCTTGTTGGTGAACTGAACTACGGTATCGTTTGCAAACTTTCCGCTGATCGGAGTCGGTTTGGGGTTCAATTTCATCATGATCTCATTTGAACTCACCGTGAAGACGCTCGTCGTGCAATGATCGGTGATCATATCTACAGAAACGGTATCACCCCAATTCAGTGTTGGAGTGAAAGAACTGTCTGTGGTAGGACTTCCGCTATTGACATCGTTTATATTCCATTGGTATAATATACTTCCTGCGGTATAGGGAATGGCGACGAAAGTGAAGGGTGTGCCATTGCATATCACGGAGTCAGGCGTGACCGTCAATGTCACACCCGGTGTGACCACGACATTGATGTTGTAGTTTTTGAAATTATCCATGGTATCTATCTCAATTTCCGTCAAAGCAGAAATCTCAATGTTGTAGATGCCTTGTTGGCCAATATTAAAGTTATTAGTAATCGTGAAGGTGGCGCTGCTGTCGGGAAGAATAACACCTGAATTGATGGTATTTCGCATGGTCTGATTCACCGGACCTGTTGAACTGACCATTAACTCTAGTGGATACACTGAGAAATCCGCGGCAATGGTATCCTTGTTGGTAAGGGTTACCTGGATGGTTTTTACCGAGTCTGGACAGGAGGGATCATTTAGGGTGATATTTTCCATTTTCAGGCTGTTTCCTCTTGCAACAGCCCTCAAATAGGATCGGTATTCAAGAGTAGCTGGATAGGCAGTGAGCGCCCCTCCATGATAATAAAATGTATTAGCTCGCAGCGGAGATTCAGCTTCGTGGGCAACGGCCGTGTACCGAACGCCCCCCCCTGTGAGATACACACCAGCATAAAAATCAGCATTTGAGATGAGTGGCGATCGTATGGTGTCCATGACATTATTGGCGTGACGGTCGATCCGGAAATTCTTCCATGTTCCGAGGTCCGCACTCTGGATGACGTAATCGGCCGATCGGGCAACAAGGGTCCCCGTGGAATTGGTGACAACCCCATACACCGTTTGACCGATGTTGGCCGGTTCATCTGAAACTAGCATACCGGTTTCCACAATACGTCGTTTTCCGGTGACGTGATATCTGTGCAAGATCATGCCACCTGCACCTGCATTGTATCCTACGATACCCGATGAAGCTATTGAGGTATCAACATGACTATACTTGTCACGGCTTACTTCTTGTCGATAATGAATCGAGTTATTGGCGTTGTTACTGTCAGGCTGAGCGTATATGTGGATATCATTTACACCCAGATTGATCGGGGCGTAAGCTCCGAAATTGACGATCTGAGGTGCACCGACGCTTAACACATTGTAAAAAACACTGTCCTTGTATGTATTCGCTCCGGTAATGTCCATGTAAACCCAAAAACCGGTGGCCTGATTAATGCCGACATTTGTCAATCGCGCCTTATAATCATGCGGCAATCCCCATGGAATTGCTAATTCTCCCTGACAAATAGCCAAGTCAATGGCAACATCCAGAACAAAGGCAGGAGTGAATCGATAAGTCCTTCCAACGTCGGGCATTGGCCTGCTTCCACCGGGCCCTGTGCCATTACCCACATTGCCATTTCCAAAATTAAAGGCATTTCCTGTATAATTGCCATTAATAAAGGTTGCGTCGCTGTAGATCTGCGTCGAACCCTTGGTTACAACAACAAGCTGATTGGTCGTTGCACCGGTAGAACCTTTGATGCCACAGGCAGCCGACTTAAAGCGCGAACTGTCAGAAGACGCGTACCAATTACCCAGGATGAATTCAATGATATTCGTGCTTTCATAGAGTTTGATCTGAAAATTAATGCTGTCGAACTGGTTTAAAGGAGAAGTAGTCTTGTCTTTGACGTTTTTATACTGAATGGTGCAAACCCTTGAACCGCTTACCCCACTTGTATGTACCCTGTATTCACAAGAGCTTCCACCGGCCTCGAGGTCGTGATTGAAAGGTACCAACAGATTTTGATCTGAAGAATTCGTGCTATTGAAAACTCCACCGGTGTAGACAGCGCCGCCCCCAAAGAAAAGAGCATTAGTTGACGGTGCCGTAGTTCCCAGTTTAATAAAGCCATTGGTGTTTAGCCGGAATTGAGTGAAACTTTGACCATTGAAGTCAAAGGTGAAGCCAATGTTCTGAGCGGCACTGGTGGCATCGTCTTTATTTGCCGTAGCAATAACCGTGCCGTTAGTATCAAGGTCTGCGTAAGTTCCAGCGATATTTTCGGACAAAAAACTGCTGTAGTTCAACTGGGCTTTGACCGTGATTGAAACGCATATAGCAGCGATTAATGGGAGTAATAATCCTTTCATGTCTTCTAATTTGATCTAATTAAAGATAGGAAAATTGGGTAAGAAACAAAGGGTACTAGCCTATACCTTTTTACAACTTTTGGTGTAAAAGTTTACGTCTGGCGGTGAATGATTCTGAGAACAATTCGAGTAAATAAAGTCCATCACTCAAGTTGGCAGTAGAATTCCAACGGTACAAACCCGGACCGTTGAACATCTCCTCCGAAAGCAGGCTACCATTAAAATGGTATATTCTTATGTAGCCAGAAAAAACAAAATCAACGTTTACTTCAAAACCGCCATTAAAAGGGTTTGGATAAACACTGAATTCATCATTATCTTGATTTTCTTCAAGTCCAACGGGAATAACGCAATTAGATATGCCGATCATTTCATCAGGACCGCATTGCTTTTTTACCACACTCAGTTTCATCACGTGCAGACCGGCCTCCGTGTTGTTGTCTATCAGGCTCCGCTTACTTGTCCCAGGGCCGATGGTGGCGTGCATAAAATCACTGATATTAACCACATGGCCAAGTTGGTGAGCATGGCCTAATTCGTGAACGGATATAGATTCTATGTCATATTGATTAAAACTGGGAAAGTTTGAGCCGTAATTCCACGCCTTGTCGGGATCATAGGAGAGGTCAATTTCAACTGTATATGCTGTATTCACATCGCAATTACTCCAATAATTTCTTGTAATTGCCAGCACTCCAGTTTCCAGTTCTCCTGAATCTGCGAAACGAACATTGTTGGTCTGATCCTGGCTGTCCTGATCGACGCTGGTCACAGCACCATTGCTCCAATTGATACACGTTTTATCGCTCCAACTGCTGAGGGCTCTTTCAAAACTTGCTCTTGCAGCAGAGTTGGAATGAAAATCATTGCTCATTCTCCAGGTAAATCCTCCATTACCATTATTGTCCAAATGCAAAGCCGGAATGGGGTAGGCTGCAGTGCCCAGTGCGAGATGAGCAAAGCGAATAACAAGACCGGGAATAATGTCAGAACCGTTTTTAAGTACTCTGATGGCTCCTGAACCTGCGCGATAAGGTACTTCAACTCTGATCAAGGAATCGGTCCAGATCAGGTATTCATCATCAACCGGAAAAACGGCCGTTGGGCCGGTAGAGGCATTTCGAAATTCAACTTCACCATTGCCCCTGTTCGAGCCGAAACCATTTCCGTAAATATTGATATAATCCCTGGTACCAGCGGTAGTGCTGAGGGGGGAAATACTGTCTATATTGGGTGCAGACTTCCCATGGCTTATGTCCCATGGGAATTTCTTAACGACTTTAAGGTAATTTTTTGAAAGTTCTAAAAGCAAAGGATACAGTTCTTGTTCGGCATTGCCATAATTTTCAAAAACATCGTGGGCAGTTCCATCGATAAGGTCGTAGTGAATACAAGCCTGAGGTCCGGCGTAAGGATGAAAAAGAGCTTCATTATTTTCTGTTTTCTGCCCTTTATCATAAAGGAACAAAACTCCGGAATTACCCCGTTGAAATTGCAGGGAAGGAGTAACCGTTTCGCCCTCCTTTTCAAGAGCTCCACCCTTGGTCACTAAAAGTACTTCTTGTGTATTTATCTGTCCTTTAAATATGTTAAAGACTTCAATACTATTTAACGTGTAGATGTGACCGTCGCTGTCATCTCTAAATACACGTTGACTCTGAATTTTACCTTCGATAACCAGGTCAGCATTTATAAAGCGGTCTTCGAGCGTTATTTTTTCCAACGCGCATTGAGCGTGTAGGCTAAAAGGCAAGCAAAAGGACAGAAGTCCCGTTATGAAAATAGTGAGTTTTTTCATGGGAGAAGTTGTTAAACAGCGCCCAAATATAGCGCTTAAAGGAGGGCTTGACAAATATTAAGAGAGAAAGGGACTTGACCCGGGTCAAGGATATAGGCTATTGGGGAGAATTAAGAATAAGTCGGGAGTTTGCCCTCAGCAACGAGTTTATGTACTTTCTTTTTGTGTTCTTCAAAATCTCCAAAGCACAAGGCATCCAACATATCCTCCCTCGACATTTCGGGGTTACCCAATTTCTTTCGGATCATGTCTGCGCAACGATCTACGTAACGTTCAAATCTTTCAGGTGCCCAGATATATTCTTTTTTATGCCATTCAACTTCTTCGCGGTCTATTTGAAATTCATCCGGAAGTGGCCCATGAATGCGCCTTTTTACCTTTAAGCCTTCATATCGGTCCGGAATCATTCGGCTATCAAATATGAGTGGTCGAGAGACTTCGATCACATGTGTTTTTTTCTCTGGATCGACGAGCTTGATGCCCTGTATTCGCAAGCCTTTTTTTTGCAAATGCTTGTAACGTTCTTTAAAATGATCAAGGGTGCGATACATGATTTATTTAAACTTATTCTGGAGGCCTTGGTCAAGTGAGTCAAGGAAAACTTCAGTACTCACATAGTGTTCATCACTTAGATCTTTGCCATGGATACACAAGGCGAGATCTTTGGTCATGATTCCTGATTCGACGGTTTCTATGCAAACTTGCTCCAACGTAGTGCAAAATTCGATGAGTTCTTGGTTTCCGTCCAATTTTCCCCTAAAAGCCAGACCCCTGGTCCAGGCATAAATTGAAGCTATTGGATTGGTAGAAGTCTTTTTTCCTTGTTGGTGGTTTCTATAATGTCGAGTAACCGTGCCGTGAGCAGCTTCTGCCTCCATGGTTTTCCCGTCCGGTGTCACCAGAGTGGAAGTCATTAAACCCAGTGAACCGAATCCTTGGGCCACCGTGTCCGATTGAACATCGCCGTCATAGTTTTTACAGGCCCAAACATAGCCACCACTCCATTTTAAGGCAGATGCAACCATGTCATCAATCAAGCGGTGCTCGTAGGTAATACCCAGAACATCCATTTCACTTTTGAATTCTTTCAGATAGACTTCCTCAAATATATCCTTGAAGCGACCGTCGTATTTTTTTAAGATGGTATTCTTGGTTGACAAATACAAAGGCCATTTTTTCAGGATGGCCTGATTGAAACACGATCTGGCAAAACCGTAGATGGATTCGTCGGTATTATACATGGACATGGCCACGCCACCTCCTTCAAAATTATATACTTCAAAGGTTTCTACCTCACCGTTTTCGGGAGTGAAGGTCATGGTTAATTTTCCCTTACCCTTGACCACCATATCTGTTGCGCGGTATTGATCTCCAAAAGCGTGTCTTCCAATGCAAATAGGTTTTGTCCAACCGGGAACTAATCTAGGCACATTACTTATCAGTATGGGTTCGCGAAATACCGTGCCGCCAAGGATATTCCTGATGGTGCCATTTGGTGAGCGCCACATTTTTTTGAGACCGAATTCCTCGACGCGAACTTCATCCGGGGTTATCGTAGCACATTTGATGCCAACATTGTATTTCTTGATGGCATTGGCCGCTTCTACTGTGATCTTGTCATCACTTGCATCCCTACTTTCAATTCCGAGATCGTAATATTTGATATCGAGGTCCAGGTAGGGATGAATAAGTTTATCCTTAATAAAAGACCAAATAATCCTGGTCATTTCGTCACCGTCCAATTCTACGACTGGATTACTTACTTTAATTTTATTCTTCATGAAATACGCCTCAATAGGGATTGCGAATTTAACAAAATACAAGGGGCATTAAAAGAATCAATACCCGAAGATTTCCTCAAGTTTTAATTCTTGCACTTTGCCAAGCTTATTCAAAGACACAAAATCGACCTCCGCTTTTTTACCGATTACCATGTATTTGTAGTTCCTTCCTTTGATATCTTTTTCAAAGAAACCTTTCAAGTCATTCATTTCCATTTTATTTATCGAAGCATAAATATCCTTTCTAATGTCGTAATCAATACCGCGTTTTTTGTTTGACAAATAATTCCAGAAAATTGAACTTTTGGTGATGCGATTCGTTTCTATCTTTTTAAGTGCGGCCAACTTGGAATCTTCGAACTGGCCGATTGCTTCAGGCATGTTGTTCAGTAGTTCCAGAATTGCGTCCGTGGCCTGTCCCAGCTTATTTGTCTGAGTTCCGATGTAGGCTTGAACGTAGTGAGATTTATCTGTCTGATCCGGCGATGAATAATAGGCGTAGGCAGCATATGCCAGGGCCTTTGACTCTCGAATTTCCTGAAACACGATGGATGAGAGACCAGAACCAAAGTACTCATTGAATATGTATGCCTGTGGCAACACGTTTTTATTAAATAATTCCGATTTACTGATCATTAACAATTCAGTCTGAACCATGTCAAAATCGACAAAGTATACTACGTTTTCGGTGTTTTCAAGTTCCGGGAATTTTTTCTCTTCAGGGTAAGGCAAGAGATTTTCAAGTGTGGGATGCAGCTGCTTTATTGTTGCCAAAATTTCAGACTCATTTGAAGGGCCATAATAAAAGACTAAGTGTTGGAAACTAGTCATTTCCTTTATCTTCTTGGTCAAATTCGAGGCCTTCAGCTCAGATAATTGCTGCCCTGTCAATCTGTTCTTAAATGGATTTTCAGGTCCGTATTTACCATAACTCGCCATGGCTTGCCTGTGGATATAGAATTTCTCTTTTTTCTGGTCAGCCCTTTCTTTTAGGATGTTGCTGATCATTTTTTCAAGGGCTTCTTCATCAGCTTGGGCATCGGCAAGGAGTGATTCAAATAAGGCCAACCCTTCTTCAAAAGATTCCTGTAAACCAGAAAGGTAAACGTAAGTTCTGTCTTCTCCAGCGTAAACGCCGTAATTTACACCTAGTTTGAAGAATTCCTTGTTTAGCTCCTCGGCAGTGAATTTTGATGTGCCAAGGAAAGGTAGGTAGTCAATGGCCAATCCCATTTCCAGGTCGTGATTTTTCCCCATTTCAAGGATATACTGCAATTGGAAAAGTCCATTTTCTTCATTCTTAATGGAATAAAATGGAATGTTCGTTCTGACTTCGGATTTAGATATTTCCTTATCGTAATCTAAAAATACTGGCTCCAGTCGTTGTTCAGGCAAGCTGTCAAACATCTTGGCGAAATCTGACTGGCTCTCGCGATTAATGTCAACCGGTGTGATCTCCGGCTTATCAACTTTGTAAATGTTGGTGTCGACTCCGGTTCTTTTATAAACCACGACGTAATTCTCTTGAAATTTTTCCTGAGCGAATTTGACTATTTCATCTTTGGTGATCATGGCAAGTTTATCATTGGTATTGACAACGTCTTCCCAATCTTTTTCAAGAATAAATGCATCGGTCAACATGTATGCGCGAAAACCATTGTTTTCAGCATATTGCATTTCGTTTAACTTGAAATTGTTGACCACTGCTTCGGGCAACCAATCCTCAAACTCCCCACTTTGAAGAAGCTTGATCTGATCTAACAAAAGCTCTTTGGCCTCGTCCAGGCTCTGACCCTGTTTTGGAGTTGCAGTCAGGTACAAAAAGCTGTGGTCCTTTAGAATTGTAGGGCTGGAATAGGCCTCCAAGACCTCTTGTTTTTGCTTGAGATTCAAGTCTATCAAGCCGGCTTTACCATTCGACAGAATACCATCGATCATTTTCAAATAAAGGGCATCCTTGGTATCTGAACCGTCAAATCGAAACGCCATGCTGATGCGCTCTGTGTTTGGCCCAAAAACCTCTTTTGATCTGACTGAGGTGATTGGCTTTTCTTTTGGTGCGACGTAGGCCGGAACATCCTTGGACTTCATGCCCCCAAAATGTTCCTCGATCAATTCCATGGTTGCATCGTAATCTATGTCCCCTGCCAAAATTAAGGCCATGTTGTTGGGCACATAATAGGTGTCAAAGTATTCGTGAATTTTGACCATGGACGGGTTTTTCAAGTGTTGGCCAAGTCCGATGGTGGTTTGAGTGCCGTACTGATGATTAGGGAATAATAACTCCAGAATGCCTTTATACTGTTTCCAGTAGTCGTTGTCCTGCCCTCTGTTGAATTCCTCGTACACTGCTTCTAATTCTGTATGAAACAGCCTGAGCGTCAGTTCGCTGAATCTGGCAGATTCCAGTGCCATCCATTTATTTAATTCATTGGAAGGTATGTCATTCACATAAACCGTCCGCTCATTTGACGTATAAGCATTTGTACCTTGCGCTCCCAGAGAAGAGATCATTTTATCGTATTCATTTGGAACAACAAACTTGGCAGCTTCCTGAGAAAGGCTGTCAATCTTTCCATAAATCTCTTTTTTTACCACTTCGTCTTCGGTATTTCGATGTTGTTCATATAAATCAGAGATATTTTGGAGTAAGATCTTTTCACTTTCCCAGTCGATGGAGGCGATCTTGGAGTTTCCTTTGAACAGCATGTGCTCCAGATAATGGGCTAAACCGGTGGTTTCAGAAGGGTCGTATTTACTACCTGCCCTTACGGCAATGTTTGTCTGAACTCGCGGCTTGTCCTTATTGACACTGAGATAGACGGTAAGACCATTTTCAAGTTTGTAGATTCTGGTTTGTAGTGGGTCATTCGCTACTTCTTGATAGGCCCACTTGCTCTCGACCTTGTCGTTGGAACAGGAATTGAAAACAAATGGAATGACCAGTAGCACTGATACTAAAAAATTCTTGGGATGATTCATGGTATTTGAGTTATTGACCTATGTCCAGATCTAGTTTGTTTTTTAACGTATTAATACTCGGATTCTTTTCAATTAATTTTTGCAATTTTTCGGCTTGGGTATAAGGCCGTTGATAGATTTCATCCGACAAAACCGGGGTGAGAATTACGTTGTCATTACCCAGGCCATTTCTCAGAGATTCAAGAATTTGTTGCTTTTCATCTCTGATCGCTTCTAATTGGGCCTTATTGTCATAAGTGAATTCCACTTCATTGTCACCAATGAGTTTCGGCTTGTACTTGCTCAAGGTGGAATGCAAACTCAGGCTTGAAATGCCTTCGTATTTTTTAACCATTACACCCCATGCTTTTTCCAATTCATTTTGATCGAATTGACTGTTTCGTTTTTGCATCAATTCACCCTGATCAGCGTTCTTTATTGATTCTTTTGAATCTGTGGTGAAGCCGCTGATCGAAATAGTATCACTCATAATCGAAGGATCGTAGCGGCGCTTTTTCAGTTTTTCCGGACTGCCTTTTTCTGTCACTTCCAATTTCGGTGGTTCAACCGGTGACTCACTTCTCTTTTCAATAATTTCTTCGTGAGATTTACTTTTGGGATTACTTTCCTTTTTTTCAACTTCAAGTGTCTTGGTTTCAACTTCTAGTGTCTTGGCTTCAACATCGGTCACATGTTTTTCTGAAGTCGGAATTGATTCCGACGCCTCTGGTTTAGGCGCTGCTGTCTGCGCCGAATCAGCCGTATCCTTCTTGGAAGACATTTGAGGAGTTCTATCCTCAATCTCAATTGGAGATTGCTTTAACACCTGGTCCCTTTCTGATTTAGGACTTAAATCTTGTTTTTTTTTATCCTCCGCGACAACTGCATTATTAGTCGGGATGGAGGATTTTTGAACTGCACGTTGTGAAAGTCCGGAGTTCAAATGTGCGATGTTTATCAAGGTCAGTTCAACCAGCAGTCGCTGGTTTTTTGCATTTTTATAGGATACATCTGACTTGCTAACCAAATTTAAGGATTTGATCAGAAAATCCGAAGAAACCCGGAGGGTCTGATCCCTGAATTTCTCTTTTAATTGCTCGCCGACGGTGAGCAATTCTATGGTACTATGATCCTGACTTACCAAAAGATTTCTCAGATGTTCTGAAAAGCTGAGAAGAAAATTGTGACCGTCGAATCCTTTTTGCAGTACTTCATTGTATAGGAGCAAGGCAGACGAAATGTCAGAAGTCACCAGAAAATCAGTTAAAGCGAAAAAGTAATCTGCACTTAAAATACTGAGATTATCAACCACCGCTTTGTATGTCAACTCATCTCCGCTGTAAGTCACCATCTGGTCGAACATGGAAAGGGCATCCCTCAATGATCCGTCCGACTTTTGAGCGATCAAATGCAAGGCATCGTGTTCTGCCATGACATTTTCCCTTTTGGAAATGGCTTCGAGGTGCCTGATCATTTCTACCATTTCAATTCGATTGAAATCAAACACCTGGCACCTTGATAAAATGGTTGGAATGATCTTGTGTTTTTCGGTGGTCGCCAGTATAAATATAGCATGCGCCGGCGGTTCTTCAAGGGTCTTTAAAAAAGCATTGAAGGCTTGGGTCGACAACATGTGGACCTCATCGATAATATAAACCTTTTTGCTACCTATTTGGGGAGCAAATCTTACTTGGTCAATAAGAAGCCTTATATCCTCTACAGAATTGTTTGATGCCGCATCGAGTTCATAGATGTTCAAGCTATGACCTTCATTAAAAGATTCACACGACTGGCAACCATCGCATGCTTCAATCTTTTCGTTGCGATTAGTGCAGTTTATGGTCTTTGCCAATATTCTGGCGCAAGTGGTTTTTCCAACTCCCCGGGGGCCTGAAAAAAGGAAGGCTTGCGCAAGATGTCCGCTTTTGATGGCATTTTTAAGTGTCTCGGCAATGTGCTTCTGGCCAACGACAGAGTCAAAGGTGACGGGTCTGTACTTTCTGGCGGAAACGATGAATTGACTCATAAAAATGTGAAGTTGGAATAGCAAATATATTGAACACGGTGACAGAAACAGGAGTTAAAGGCAGAAATTATATTTCAAGCCAATATGAGAAAGCCTTGTGCCTGGATCGAAGACTATTGTTTCGTTTAGGTATTATTGCTATTTTTGCCGCCCATTTATTAAAATAGATTAACACCATGAAAAATAGGTATGAGACTGTTTTCATTTTAACTCCCGTTTTGTCTGAGGCCCAGGCAAAGGAAGCAGTCGTGAAATTTAAAAAAGTGCTCTCAGAGGCCGGAGCAAAGGTTCACCACGAAGAAAACTGGGGACTGAAGAAACTCGCTTATCCAATCCAAAAAAAATCGACCGGTTTTTATAATCTGTTGGAATTCGAAGCAGAAGGCGATGCTGTTGCTAACCTTGACATCGCTTTCAGAAGGGATGAAAAGGTCATGCGATTTCTAACTGTTGCCCTGAATAAGGATGCAGTCGAATATGCTGAGAAAAGAAAAATACGTCTAAAAGGATCTAAAGCTTAATACAGAAAAGAAATGGCAGAGAATTCATCAGAAATACGGTATTTAACCCCACCGTCAATTGAAATCGTAAAAAATAAGTATTGTCGGTTCAGAAAGAATCGAATCAAATACATTGATTACAAGGATCCCGATTACCTACTTCAATTTGTAAATGAACAAGGAAAGATCCTTCCCAGAAGAATAACAGGGACATCGCTTAAGTATCAGCGCAAAGTTGCTCAGGCCATTAAGAGGGCCAGACATCTTGCATTAATGCCTTATGTTGCTGACCTTTTAAAATAGATAGCCATGGAAATCATACTTAAAGAAGACGTCGAGAAACTCGGCTATAAAGACGAGATCGTCAATGTGAAGAACGGCTATGGCCGGAATTTTCTTATTCCTAAAGGAATTGCTGTTATAGCGACATCGAGCTCTAAAAAGATGCTTGAAGAGACCAAGAAACAGCGAGCGCACAAAGAAGAAAAAATGGTGGCCGAGGCAGAATCAATGGCTGAGAAACTTATCAAAACATCGATCAAGGTTATGACCAAGGCCGGTGAGAAAGGTAAGATCTTTGGTAGTGTCAACAACATACAGTTGGCCAAGGCTCTGAAAGATGAAGGTTTTGATATCGACAGGAAAAATATTCATTTGAAAGAAGAGAATATTAAGGAACTCGGGAGCTACGAAGCCGTTATAAAACTATACAGAAAGGTCGAAGCTACTATCAAATTTGAGGTTCAGGCTGAAGAATCCTAATCCTTTTATAGAGTATCAGAGGTGGCTTTTTAGCCACCTTTTTTTTTGCCATTTTACAGCTTGATAAAGATGCTCGGAATGACTAATTTTGTCACTCGATGCACTCCGGATATCTTAGGTGAATTTTAGCCAGAAAGATTATTTATCCAAGAGCGCAAAATGTTAACCTCTAATTAAATCAAAGAATGGTTTTTGATATAGAAATGATTAAAAAGGTGTACGATTCGTTACCCGCCAGAATTGAGCAAGCGCGCAAGGTTGTTGGGCGACCATTGTCGCTGACCGAAAAAATACTGTATGCTCATTTGTCTGAGGGAAATGCCTCTGTGGCATTTGAGCGCGGAACATCCTACGTGGATTTTGCACCTGATCGGGTCGCCATGCAAGATGCGACTGCTCAGATGGCCATGCTTCAATTCATGCAGGCGGGAAAACCGCAGGCGGCAGTTCCTTCAACCATTCATGCAGATCACCTGATTCAAGCGAAGATTGATGCCAGTACAGACCTCAAAGATGCTAAAGTGACCAATAAGGAGGTTTATGATTTTCTAGCCTCTGTTTCCAATAAATACGGTGTTGGATTCTGGAAACCTGGAGCCGGCATTATTCATCAGGTTGTTTTAGAAAATTATGCTTTTCCCGGAGGAATGATGATCGGTACCGATTCTCATACTGTGAATGCCGGTGGGTTGGGCATGGTAGCGATAGGTGTTGGAGGGGCAGATGCTGTTGATGTCATGGCGGGAATGCCATGGGAGTTGAAGTTTCCAAAGCTGATCGGAGTAAAACTCACTGGTCGACTGAGTGGATGGACCTCAGCTAAGGATGTCATTCTTAAGGTTGCAGGAATTCTAACGGTTAAAGGAGGGACGGGAGCCATTGTTGAATATTTTGGTGATGGGGCGGATAGCATGTCTTGCACTGGTAAAGGTACGGTTTGCAACATGGGTGCAGAGATCGGGGCTACCACGTCAATTTTTGGCTATGACGACAAAATGGCGGAATATCTTAGAGGCACTGGTCGAACCGAAGTTGCCGACTTGGCCGATTTGATACGCCCTTATCTGCAAGGTGATCAGGAAGTCTATGACAATCCTGAAAAGTATTTTGATCAGGTGATAGAAATAAATCTTTCGACCTTAGAACCTCACGTAAATGGTCCATTTACGCCAGACTTGGCAACACCAATATCTGAATTTGCCGAGGCGGTAAAAAAGAATGGCTGGCCAGAAAAACTTGAAGTAGGCCTGATTGGCTCGTGCACCAATTCATCTTACGAGGATATTTCCAGGGCAGCCAGTCTTGCTGAACAGGCCTTAAATATGGGGCTCGAGGTGAAGTCTGAATTCACCATCACTCCTGGCTCAGAGCAGGTTCGATATACCGTTGAACGCGATGGTTACCTCGACACATTTGAATCTATTGGAGGAGTCGTCCTGGCCAATGCCTGCGGTCCTTGCATTGGTCAATGGGCAAGGCATGGTGCAGATAAAAAAGAGAAAAACTCAATCATAACTTCTTTCAACCGTAATTTTGCAAAGCGAAATGATGGTAACCCAAATACCCACAGTTTTGTAGCTTCACCAGAGATCGTAACTGCAATGGCAATTTCAGGAAGTCTCTTGTTCAATCCAATGAAGGATAAATTGAAGAATAAGGACGGCGAGTGGGTTAAATTAAAAGAGCCGACTGGATTTGAAATGCCTGCAAAAGGATTTGATGTTAAAGATCCTGGTTTTCAAGCACCCGCTATAGACGGAAGTTCTATAAATGTTGTAGTCGCACCTGAATCTGACCGCTTGCAGCTGTTGGAGCCTTTTAAGGCCTGGGATGGTATGAACATAATAGGCATGAAACTCCTGATCAAGGCATTTGGAAAATGCACCACGGATCATATTTCAATGGCTGGACCATGGCTGCGATACAGGGGACATTTAGACAACATTTCGAACAATTGCCTGATCGGTGCAGTGAATGCTTTTAATAAAGAAACTGATTCAGTTAAAAATCAATTGACAGGACACTACGAAGGTGTTCCTAAGGTTGCAAGGGCATACAAGGCAGCTGGCATTCCCAGCATAGTTGTGGGTGACCATAATTATGGTGAGGGATCTTCACGAGAACACGCCGCCATGGAACCAAGGCATTTAGGTGTTAGGATAGTTCTCACAAAGTCTTTTGCCCGTATTCATGAAACGAATTTGAAAAAACAGGGCATGCTTGCCGTCACATTTGCAAATGAGTCAGATTATGGTCTTATCAAGGAAGACGATACAATGAACATGCTGGATCTGGATCAATTCAGTCCTAATGGCAAACTGAACATGGAAGTGGTCCATGCAGATGGTACCAAAGATGTCATTGCTTTGAATCATACCTATAACCAATCCCAAATTGATTGGTTCAAAGCGGGCTCGGCTTTGAATCTGATTAAGCAACTGCAGTAGCAGGTGCGGTTTTGGGACCTTATTCGAATTTATTACTGATAGAAGTTTATTGACGGCGGGTATTTATGTTGAACGGTTGTTATATTCCGTTCTTTCTTGATACTTTAGCCAGCCTCATAATGACGCCATCTCTTTTCATAAAATCCAACGTCAAGCTTTGGCTTGTTCTTTTGCTATTCGGTGCCTTCGGGCAGATAGTCAATGCACAATACGCCACAGTTAAAGGCATTATTTTTGAAAAAGAAAGTCAAGAACCCGTCATTTTCACCAACGTGGCACTTGAAGGGACAAAATTTGGTATGCCCACCGACAATAACGGATATTACGCCCTGACCAAGGTGCCTCCGGGCACATATCAGCTCGTTGTTAGCAATGTGGGTTACGAAAAATTCACAGAGAGTATCAC
The DNA here is from genome assembly GCA_040220895.1 of Vicingaceae bacterium. GTDB lineage: Bacteria > Bacteroidota > Bacteroidia > Flavobacteriales_E > Vicingaceae > UBA11591. Next base: position 138,594 of record JAVJVY010000022.1, on the reverse strand, counting down.
GTTGAAAGCAGGCGATATCATATCGAGAAATATCTATCTGGAGACTGCCAATGTCAAACTTGAAACCATTAATATTTCGGCAGAGAAGCAGGAATCCATGACAGAAGTCAGGATGTCAGTTGTGAAATTGACGCCTAAGGACATCGATAAAATTCCGGCAGTTGGAGGTGAGGCGGATCTTGCTCAGGCGCTGCAGGTGCAGCCCGGTGTGGTTTTCACAGGCGACCAGGGAGGTCAACTTTTTATCAGGGGAGGCTCTCCCATTCAGAACCTGGTCTTGTTGGACGGGATGATCATTTACAACCCGTTCCATACCATTGGTCTGTTTTCGGTTTTCGAAACTGACATCATAAAGACGGCAGATGTTTATACCGGAGGGTTTAATGCCAATTATGGTGGGCGCATATCTTCGGTGATCGACATAAGAACACGCGATGGTAATAAAAACAGAGTTTCCGGAGAAGTGGGAATGAGCACTTTTGGTGCCAAGGCTATTCTCGATGTTCCGGTTTCCTCGCCCAAAGAACTCGGTGATGGAGGAAGCAGCTTGCTTTTTTCTGCAAAAACCCTATACCTTAACGAAACCTCAAAATCGCTTTATACCTATGTAGATCAGGAATTACCCTACTCTTTCCTCGATCTGTATGGTAAATACACCATCTATTCGGGAAACGGCACCAAACTAAACCTGTTTGGTTTTAACTACCAGGATCGGGCCAATTTCACTGATATTTCAAGTATTAAGTGGGATTCATGGGGCTTCGGAATGAATCCAATTATCATCCCATCCCAATCTAATGTATTGATAGACATTGTCATTGCCTATTCTCAATATGCAATCGCCACTGATGATGAGGCCTCGGAGTCAAGCAGACCAGATGTAAACCGAAGAAGTTCGATCAATGCCTTCAATGCCGGCATGAATTTCACAAATTATGTAGCCGATGACCAGGTTAAATATGGATTTCAGATTGTGGGAATGGGAACTGAATTTGATTTCATTAACGACATCGGCCGAAAGATTGAGCAAAATCAAAACACGACTGAATTATCGGGTTATTTTACCTATCGAATAAATTCAGGAAAATTCATCATAGAGCCAAGCCTTCGCCTTCAATATTACTCTTCGCTCAGTGAATTTTCCCCTGAACCAAGAGTTGGAATGAAATATAATGTCAGTAACGATTTAAGGCTTAAAGCTGCTGCTGGCCGATACAGTCAGAACTTGATCAGTGGTACATCTGACAGAGATGTAGTGAATTTATTTTACAGTTTTCTAACCGGCCCCGAAAATCTTCAAAAAGAATTTGTGAATCAGGACGGCAGCGTTACGGATGTTACCTCGAAATTGCAGAAGGCCACCCATGCGCTTATTGGATTTGAATACGACATCAATAATAATTTAATGTTGAATGTGGAAGGTTACTACAAATGGTTTAATCAATTGACCAACATTAACAGAAACAAATTGTTTGATGAGGGTCAAAGTGACAATGCCGGGGACATTTCTTCTAATGATTTCATTGTCGAAACCGGAGATGCCTATGGCGTCGACTTTTTGTTGAAGTACCGGCACAAGGAACTTTCTGTTTACGGCATATACTCTATCGGCTTTGTAAAGCGATGGGATGGGAATCAAGAATACTGGGCCACCTTTGACAGAAGGCACAACATCAATGTTCTGGGATCCTATACATTTGGAAAAGACCTGAATTGGGAAGCAGGGGTTCGCTGGAACCTGGGTAGTGGATTTCCGTTTACACCTACCAATGGCTATTACGGTGATTTGGATTTTACTGACATTGGTGAAGACTATACGACCTATAATCCCGATGATGTAAGTATCGATTATGGTGACCTGAATAGTAAACGTCTTCCATGGTATAGCCGTTTTGACATAACCCTGAAACGGCGATTTGTCTTAAGTGAAAATTCAATCTTAGAGGCTAATGCAAGTTGCACAAACATCTTTAACAGAGAAAACATCTTCTATCTTGATCGCGTTAGTCAGAAAAGAGTTAATCAGCTTCCCATTATGCCGAGTCTGGGCATGTCGCTCTCTTTTTGATGCTATTTTTCAACAATATTCTTCCTTTCGCGTTTATATTTTTAGCTTTGAAAGCTGATGGGAGGCAACTGAAACTTAAGGCTTTTTGGATCAGCAAGTAAAATATATTTTTGTTACCGGAGGAGTAACATCTTCTCTTGGAAAGGGCATTATCGCCGCTTCTTTGGCCAAGCTTTTGCAGGCCCACAGCTACCGGGTCACGATCCAAAAGCTGGACCCATACATCAATGTAGATCCTGGAACCCTAAACCCTTACGAACACGGAGAATGCTTTGTGACCGATGACGGAGCAGAAACTGATCTGGACCTAGGGCACTATGAGCGATTTTTAGACACGCCCACTTCTCAGGCCAATAACATCACCACTGGCCGCATCTACCAGAATGTGATCAACAAAGAACGCGAGGGCGAGTACCTGGGTAAGACAGTACAGATCATACCTCATATTACTGATGAAATAAAGGAGAGCATCAAAAAATTAGGTGAAACAGGCGATTATGACGTTGTCATCACTGAAATTGGCGGTACAGTCGGTGACATAGAATCGCTTCCTTTTATCGAGGCTTTCAGGCAAATGAAATGGGAATTGGGAAAAAGTTGCTTAGGCATTCATTTAACTCTGGTGCCTTACCTCGCTGCTTCAGGAGAGTTAAAAACAAAACCCACCCAGCACAGTGTCAAGGCCTTACTCGAATTAGGAGTGCAGCCTGATATTCTGGTACTCAGGACGGATCGAAAGCTGAATACGGCACTAAAAAACAAGGTGGCTTTATTCTGCAACATTAAGCCAGAGGCAGTCATTGAATCGCGAGACGTGAACACGATCTACGAAGTACCACTATTAATGGCCAAGGAAAAACTGGATTTGGTGGTATTGGAAAAACTTGAGTTACCTTTTGTTCAGGACCTTGATATGGAGCAATGGAAAAACTTTGTTTCACAATTAAAAAAACCGGAATCAGAGGTATCTATTGCACTTGTAGGAAAATACATTGAGCTTAAAGATTCTTACAAATCCATTGCGGAATCATTCATACATGCCGGTGCAGCAAATAAATGCAAGGTTAATTTGAAGTGGATACATTCCGAAGAACTGGAAGAAGGAAATTTAAACGAAATGTTGGGAGACGTGCAGGGAATTTTGGTTGCTCCCGGCTTTGGTAAACGTGGTATTGAGGGCAAAATACTTACTTCGAAGTACGCCAGGGAAAATAATGTTCCTTTTTTTGGTATTTGTCTTGGCATGCAATGTGCGGTTATAGAATTTGCCCGAAACGTTCTTGACCTGAAATCTGCCGGTTCAACAGAAGTTGATCCAGACACTTCCGATCCGGTGATTGACTTAATGGAGGACCAAAAAAGCGTCAAGGATATGGGAGGCACCATGCGACTCGGCTCTTATCCATGTGTCTTGAGTAAAACCTCAAGGACTTATTCGGTTTATGGCAGTGATCACATACAAGAACGTCATAGACACCGTTATGAATTCAACAATAAATATTTGGAAGCCTTTGAAGACAAAGGAATGATAGCAGCTGGCAAGAATCCCAAGACTGATCTTGTCGAAGTAATGGAAATCCCTGAACACCCCTGGTATATCGGTGTCCAATTTCATCCTGAATACCGGAGCACTGTTAGAAATCCACATCCGCTTTTTGTTTCCTTTGTTGAAGCTGTCCTGCATTCCAGGGTCGCAGTCTCGGAATAAGTTTTATGGCCTTTAGGAACGCTAATTTCCTGAGTAAATCTATCTTTGCCATCCTGATTAACATTGCCCCCAATTCATGGATAGGAATTCCTTTATAGGCCTGGTGCTAATAGGCGCCATTTTAATAGCTTACAGTATCTACACTGCTCCGACTCAAGAAGAGATCGACGAGCAACGCCAAGTTGATTCATTGGCGATGGTTGAAAACAAGTTAGAAGAAGTCATAACAGCACCACCTTCTGAATCGGTGGAAGTGACTGCGGATAGCTTGGTAGAAACAAACAATGTATTAGGTGATTCTATAGCGGATATACAGCGAAACAGTCTTTTCGGAGAATTTTCCGTTGCTTCTAAAGGTGAAGAATCGTTTTTGACCGTTGAAACGGATAAAATGATTTTGACATTTTCAAATAAAGGAGGCAGGATTGTGTCTGTCAACCTGAAAGATTATCGCCGTCATGATTCTACTCCATTAATACTTTTCGACCAGGAAGGAAGCACCTTCAATCTAAATTTTTTCACCAATTCCAACAAGAATATATTCTCTGATGAATTATTTTTTGAAACATCTGAGCGTGACATGAACGTTACAGGCAAAGATGATTTCAGAGTCAGTTACACCTTATTTACCAATGACAGGGCCAAGAGTCTGACTATGGAATACAATATCAATCCTTCAGATTTTATGCTCAAGCTCAATGTATTGAGCGAAAATATGGATCAGGTCATTGATACCAGGGGTGACGAGATCCAATTGAATTGGGCAGTTAATGCGCCATCTCAAGAAAAAAGTATTGAGAGCCAACGTCAAACTTCAACAGTGTATTACAAGTACAGCGGTGAAAGCCCGGAGTACATAAGTGAAACAAGCGAAGAACGGGAAGACTTAGTGGCCTCCATAGATTGGATAGCCTTTAAGCAACAATATTTTACCTCGGCTCTGATTGCAGATGTTCCCTTTGACAACTTCAGTGCTTTCGTAGAGACACAAAAAGACGAGGAAAGTGATTATGTAAAGACCATGAGTGCCAGTGTCGCAATACCTATAGAACACCGAAAGAGCGAACTTTTTGCCATGCAACTTTATTTTGGCCCCAATCATTTCCAGACACTTGAAGACTACGAAATTGGCCTGGAATCACTTATTCCTCTTGGATGGGGAATTTTTGGCTGGGTTAACGAATGGCTTGTCATTCCCATTTTTAATTTTCTGGACGGTTTCGACTTGAATTACGGCATCATTATTTTACTAATGACCATTTTCATTAAGCTTTTACTTTTCCCAATTACTTACAAGACCTATTTGTCCAGTGCCAAAATGAAAGTACTGAAACCCGAAATCTCAGAAATTGGTGAAAAGCACAAAGATGATGCCATGAAAAAACAACAGGCGACCATGGCGCTCTATAAAAAGGCCGGGGTGAATCCTTTGGCAGGATGTGTTCCTATGCTTATACAAATGCCCATATTGTTTGCCATGTTCAGGTTTTTCCCGGCATCTATTGAGCTTAGGCAACAATCTTTTCTTTGGGCAGATGACTTGTCTTCTTATGACTCTATAATGTCCTTGCCCTTTGATATTCCATTTTATGGTGATCACGTGAGCCTGTTCACCCTATTGATGGCAATTTCTATGGTCTTTTATACCAGGATAAACAGCGGTCAAATGGGGATGGACACTGGGGGCGCTGGAAGTGAAATGATGGCGACTCAAATGAAGATCATGATGTACCTCATGCCTATAATGATGTTGTTCTTTTTCAATTCTTACTCATCAGGTCTGAGTTATTATTACTTTATTGCTAATGTGATTTCCATGGGTCAAATGCTGGCCATCAAAAACTGGATCATTGACGAGGATAAGATACATGCCCAAATACAAATGAATAAAGCAAAACCACAAAGCCAGAAGAAATCCAGGTTTCAAAAAAGACTTGAAGAAATGGCAAAACAGCGAGGTTATCAACCTAAAAAGAAATGAGATCACTAATCGCAATCTTTCTCCTCTTGACTGTTGCTTGTTCATCGAGTAAAAAGTCTACCGAAGGTCAAATTGTTGAAACCCCACCCGAGGCAAGTGCGCCCGCTGATTCGCTTTTCATGACCTTTGAGCGAACATTGTGCTATGGAGAATGTCCTGCATTTAAAGTGACTGTCTATGCCGATGGAAGGGCTGTATATGAGGGTAAGCGCTTCGTTGAGAAACTTGGAATTTATGATGCTGAATTATCAAAAGCTGACATCAAGGCTATTCAAGACGAAGCACAGGCAATTGGTTATTTCACCATGGAAGATCGATACGATGCATCCGTTACTGATGTGCCTTCGGTATTGATTATGATCTCTGGACCAAATGGGCGTAAGTCGGTCGAAGATCGGTTCAATGCGCCCGATGTCCTTCATAATTTTGAGAAATACCTCGATAAGATCTTAATGGGTCTTGACTGGAAGTACCGGGAATAATCAGTCCAGTTCCTCTTTATCCGCTGTAACAAATACTTCCTTGGGTGCTTCGTGCATGCTGATCGTCGCGGCCGTCACCAGATGAAAAATAAAGATACTTGACAATAACGTCCCGAAATAAGGGATCATGTTCAACATAAGAAACAAACCGCCCAAACTGATGGCTAGCCATTTCATTCGGCGAACCTGAACTACACTTTCACTCAGTTTGAACCCATTAATTTCCAGGTAATAATCAATGAATGAGAATCCATAAAAATAGGCCGTTATCAGAAAAAGTAAGGGGGCTGCGAATAAATTCACCACCGGAACAAAGCTGAGAATTAAAATCAATAGGGTCCAGCCCAATTGGATGGTGGCATTTCTCATGGCAATTATAATTGCCCGAAACATGTCCTTAAAAAACTTAACAACGCTCAATCTGGTATGTGAAGATGTCAGGTTTTGTGCTACTTTTTCCGATACGTAGGTCAATAATGGCGAAAGGGCTACCAATGTCAGGTAACCACTGAGAATACCGAATAGGATAAAAAGCGTGAGCTTGATGATAATCCATGTCAAAACCGAAGTTGCCGTGAAAAGAAAAGACATGATTCCGTCGTAATGTTCAGCGCTACCCAGCCATTGTTCTAGCTGAACAATAACCATTTCATGTAAATCATTTGTCAGCGCTATACCCATTGCAAATAATGCGAGATATAAAAGAAGAGGTACGGCATAAATCCAGTTTAGCCGCAATTTCTTTAGTTGATCGAAGGACTTGATCGTATTTCGAAAGGCGCTGAATACCTGATCGGCTGGCGAAAGCTCTTTCAACATGGAGTCTAATTATATAGAATTAGTGAATAGGTTTTTTTAACTTCGCGTTACAATAATAAAGCCAATGAAAATCAGCGAATTAACTGCTATTTCTCCCATAGATGGACGCTATAGATCGAAAGTAGAAAAATTAGTCGACTATTTCTCTGAGTTTGCCTTGATTCGTTATCGTGTTTTGGTTGAAATTGAGTATTTCATAGCATTGTGTTCCATACCACTTCCTCAATTAAAAGGTGTTGACCATGCTATTTTTCCGGCTTTAAGAGACATCTACAAAAACTTCGATGAAAAACAGGCCGAGCGGATAAAAGAAATTGAAAAGGTTACAAATCACGATGTAAAGGCAGTTGAGTATTACATTAAGGAGCGATTGACGGCAATGAATTTAAAGTCCTACCTGGAGTTTGTTCATTTCGGACTCACTTCACAAGACGTGAATAACACCTCTGTGCCTTACAGCCTGAAAGAAGCATTGCGAGATGCCATCCTACCAGCGCTGGCCGACATTTGCGACGTTATTGAACAGAAATCCAAGGAATGGTCGAAAGTGTCAATGTTGGCAAGAACACATGGCCAGCCAGCTTCACCTACGAATATGGGAAAGGAATTCAAGGTGTTTTCCGAGCGTCTGAGCGTTCAGTTTGCCCAACTACAAGCCCTTGAGATAGGTGCAAAATTTGGTGGTGCAACCGGTAATTTTAATGCGCACAAAGTGGCTTATCCGCAAATCAACTGGATCGATTTCGCCAATGAATTTGTTGCTTCATCACTTGGATTAAAGCGACAACAAACAACTACCCAGATTGAGCATTACGACAACATGGCTGCCTTATTTGACGTATTCGCCAGGATAAATAATATTCTAATCGATATGAGTCGCGATGTGTGGACCTATGTTTCCATTTCATATTTCGCACAAACGGTCGTCAAAGGTGAGGTTGGGTCTTCGGCCATGCCTCATAAAGTAAATCCAATAGATTTTGAGAACGCCGAAGGGAACCTGGGCATGGCAAATGCCTTATTTGGCCACCTTTCTGGAAAATTACCTATTTCAAGACTACAAAGAGATCTCACTGACTCAACAGTGCTCAGAAATATAGGGGTGCCTTTTGCACATAGCTTGGTTGCTTATCAGTCATTGATCAAAGGATTGAATAAACTGGTTCTGAACGAAGAAGTCATAAAAAATGATCTTAACGAAAACTGGGCAATATTAGCCGAAGCAATACAGACTGTATTACGTCGTGAGGGTCACAGCGAGCCCTATGAAGCCCTTAAGGATTTGACCAGAGGCAAGGAGAAGATCGTACAACAAGACATCGTTGCGTTTATTGATGGTCTCGATCTGAATGAGTCAGTCAAAAAGGAGTTGAAATCAATAACTCCGTTCAATTACACTGGATACAGCGGTCAATAGGCGGGTTGAAAACTTTGTTGATAACAGCCAAGTCGCATTCTCACTTCTCCTGGCTTATCGTTTAGTTTTGTTTTACGTAAGGATTAACTTACGTTATGATAGGATTATTCAAAAGGCAAAAAATTCGTGAAGACGAGTTAGCCGCAGATTTTGTAGGAGCATTTTTGCCCACCGTTCAAGTTGGCTTTGCTGAAATAGCAGCGTTAATTAACGAGTCTGTCGAATTCGTGCGTTCTCCAGAAGTGGACGCCGAAGATTGGGATCGCTTTCTTTTAATTGCGCTGGCGGCAAACACTCTTTCCATTCAACAAAATTTCAGTTCAAAGTACGATCAAAGCATTATACGGGAAATTCTTGAAAGAATTGCTCAGAGCGGTTCAGTTTCATACGGTTCATTGGCCAATACAGTAAACCAGACCGAAAAGTTCATTTCAAAGGTTAACCATCCTTCTAAAAATCTTATTTACGGGATGTCCAAGGCCATATTTTATAAGTACGAATTGGCAGGCTTTCAGCAAGAGTATTTCAGAAATCTGAATTCACCAAACCCCGTTTTTTTGAAACGACTTGACGAGGCAGTCGAATTGTTCTTATGGAATTGGGAAGATCATTCTGACCGTTAGGCTAGAGTGCGAAGTGGGCTTCGGCCATCTCTACAATCTTATCTCCAATTGATAAACACGCCGTTGCAGCAGGAGAAGGAGCGTTCAATACATGAATACTTCTGTTCCGATATTCAATTTTAAAGTCCTCAATCATGTTGCCATCCGCGCCAAGTGCCATTGCCCGGACTCCACTGCGACCAGGTTTAATATCATCCATTTCAAGACTTGGAATTAGTTTTTGAAGACGACTTAGAAAAAGTGATTTTGAAAACGCCCTTCTGTATTCGTCCAATCCAAATTTCCAGTGTTTTCTGAATAAATTCCATGTACCACCATAACTGAGCGCGTCAAAGGAATCCTTTAAGTCAAAATCCGTCTTGTTGTAGCCTTCTCGTTTAAAGGTGAAAACGGCATTCGGACCGCATTCTACTTCCCCGTTGACCATTCTTGTAAAATGCACCCCCAAAAATGGAAAGGCTGGATTAGGGACAGGATATATTAAATTTCTCACCTTCTTTTTTCCTTTCTCGGTAAGGTCGTAGTAATCTCCTCGGAATCCGACGATACGCATGTCTGGATTGATATGATCCTTCTTGGCCATTCTATCTGAATGGAGACCAGCACAGAAAATCATCCTTCGTGATCGAAAATCACCTTGGCTTGTGTGAATATGGTACTGCTCGCCATCATCCTCAAAACCAAGAACCTCGGTTCCGAGTTTCAAAAACGTTTTGGGCTGCTTCGATAGGGTCAATTCGACCATTTTTTCGGTGGCGGCGCGATAATCAATAATGCCCGTAACTGGCACCCAGATTCCGGCTACGCCTTCAACATAGGGTTCTATTTCCTTAACTCGTTTGGCATCAATCTTCTCTAAACCTTCGGTATTGTTGTCAATACCGTTTTGGAAAATCTTGTCCAGGAATGGCAGCTCGCTGGAATCAGTAGCGACCACTACTTTACCGCAAACATCATGGGCGACTCCGTGCTCCTCAGAGAATTTTACCAGTTGCTTTCTGCCGTCTACACAAGTTTCAGCTTTGGCAGAACCAGGTTTGTAGTAGAGTCCTGAATGAATGACACCACTGTTATTGCCGGTTTGATGATCGGCCAAATGATTTTCTTTTTCCAGGATGAGAATGCTCAACTCGGGAAATTTTAACTGCATTTTATAGGCTGTAGCGGCTCCCACTATTCCGCCACCAACGATGGCGACATCAAACAACGCTATTTCCGGATCCTTGCTCATAGCGCGGCAAAAATACAACAAAACTCAAACGACGCAGCTCTTTAGGATTTCGAACTAATGTAGATCTAGTTTTTTGGTTTTCTGTTTAATTTCAGGAACCATGTTCAGCAATACCAGACCCAGGGCAAAAAAGAGTGTTAGGGCAAAGATTGAATTTCTGGAAGATTCGGTGATTTCCATAACAAATCCGTAAATAAAGGTTCCAAGAACAATGCCGAGCTTTTCACACACGTCGTAAAATGAGAAATAAGAGGTGTGATCTCTGGTATCGGGTAATATTTTGGAGTAGGTGGATCTGGAAAGTGCCTGCACACCGCCCATCACAAATCCAACCAGGGCAGCCAACAAATAGAACTGAACTGCGGTGTAAGTGTAAATAGCGAGAACACAAATTAATAGCCAAACGACCAAAATCATGGACAGTGTTCGTATGTTTCCGAACAAGGCAGAGAGAAACGAACAGAAATATGCGCCACCGATAGCTATGATCTGTATAATTAGGATGCTTATGATCAGTCCTGAATCAGGCATGTCTGCTATTTCATCTTTTCCAAAGGTAACTGCCATGTACATGACGGTTTGCACTGCCATGTTGAACACAAAAAAAGCCAGTAGGTACCTTTTAAGGCGCTTGTTTTTCTTTAAATCATGAAATACTTCGAGTATTTCCTGATAACCTTTTGTCAGATAATGCCCCTCTCTTTTAACATTAAAAGATTTGTTTGGCAGTCTTTTGAAAGGGATTTGAGCAAATGCAGCCCACCATACACCAACTGAAAGAAAAGAGATCCTGGCAGCCATGCCGCCTTCCTCAAGTCCATATATATCAGGAAACATGATCATGGATAGATTGAAAATCAGCAGGATCGTACTGCCAACATAGCCCAAAGCATAGCCTTGAGCACTTACCCGATCTTGTTGATGTGCCTCGGCTATCTCTGGTAAAAATGCGTTATAAAAAACCAGGCTACCAGAAAAACCAATGCTGGCCAACACCACCAGGCTCATACTCAATTCAAGATAGGCCGGATCGAAGAAAAAGAGGCCCGCACAACTGGCAGCGCCCAAGTAGCAAAAAAATTGCATGAACTTCTTTTTATTGTCGGCATAATCAGCGATACCTGATAGAAGAGGGGCCAGAATGACTACCAGGAGGAATGAAAAAGAAATGCTATAAGAGTATAAAACTGAATTGTTGAATTCAAATCCAAAGACAGATACTTTTTCGCTGACCATGTCACCCAGGCTGTTGGTAACAGTGGTTATGTTTTTGTAAAATATCGGAAAGATTGTGCTGGTGATTACCAGCGAATAGGCACTATTGGCCCAGTCATACATGGCCCAACCTTGAATAATCTTTTTATTTCCTTTCTCAATCAAATCAATGACAAGTATTACAGTAAACGGATTTTACTCCAAGATCGCGTAAAAACTCAATGCTCATGCCCGATTTACCAAATAATCGGCAAAACTCTTCAGGATATTGCTTGGCAGCTGCTTGGGTGTATTGAAGATAAATTTCAGGCTTCACGTGTTTCTCGTCATAAATGGCGATATCCAAAAATGTCATTAAAAAATCGGCATTGTAATCGTCCGATTTGATGAAAGGTTGCATGATCTGAATTGCCCAATCTATTTGCATTTGATAAATGAAATACAAGGCCATTGTATGGGTTTGTTGTCGGCTGAGTTTGGCTTTTAAGACATATCGTTTTACTTGTTTGAGAGCCTTTATCCTGTTTCGATAGTCCTGTCGTTCGTAATAAAAGTCAGCAGCAATGATATTGTAATTAAGTAATAACCTGTTGACCTTGTAGTTATCTATTTTGGTGTTGTAGAGCTTGCGTATGTCCTTGTAAAAATCTTTTACCTGATCTACATGACCTTCTTCATCTATTATCAGGAAATTGAGATCCTTTGCCCAGTAATAGAGCTTAATGGCTTGCTTGTTGAAATTAACGGGACCATTGCCTGATGAAATACCGAGAAGGGCCTCGAATTGCATTCGCAGATCATTGATCAAACTATCCCGATTCGGACCATCATAGAATTCCAGTCTGAATGCCAATTGATTGTTCAACAGATCCACATATTCGGCATAGTGCGGAATATCTGAATCTAAAAGCACATTTGTATTGAGTTCATGGTCCAAAACAGCCCTATAAAGCAATGTCTGCAAGGCTTTTGATCGGATGTGATCTTTTTCTTTCACCGAAAGATCAAATTTTTCAGGCAGTACTTCCGGTGTCAAAGAGTCGATAAAGACCGATTCAACGGTGATACTAATGTCTGCTTTTCGCTGGCCTTCGAGATACGGTTCCATATCGAATTTCAATGTATCCGAATTCACCATTCCGCGGATATCTTCTTTTGAAGATCCTTGAAATACCTCTGCCACATCACTTCCTTTGATGGACTCATAAAATCCATCCCAATTCTCCTGGGTGGTGATCTTTGTTTTCACTTCTTGCAACTGGTATTCTCCGATGGCTTTAAGAATACTTTTCGCTCTTCTGTCTTGAAGCTCCATGTTGCTCTTATAATTTCCTTCGATGGACGAGAAAGCTGATATTTGGATATCCACAATATTGAAACGGTTTAATTCAATGGAATCAAGAAAGGGCTTAATGTCTTCTACTTCATAGTCGTATTTGTTTTTTTCAAAAGGCACAGTGAACTTCAGGTAACGCGAATTTGAGTCAATACTTTGGGAAATTGACAAGGTGTCGATTGCAAGTCCAACATTCAAATACCGAATATTAACACCATGCATATTATTAAATGCCACTCTGGTGCACATGCATTTATTTTTTATGATCAGCAGCGCCAATTGAAGGTCAGCAGTATCGACTCCTGCCGGCAGCTGCCCTAGTACTGCCCGAAACTCCTTTGCCTCTTTTAAGAGGTTTCGTTTTAGTAAGGCATTTTTCTTAATTGGTTTGAGCATTAAGCCATCACTCACTTTGGAAGGGTATAGTTGGTTCCCGTGATTACAGCTGAATTGATCTTTCGTCATAATGTCAACGGCCATCATGTCTTTATTTGACTCGAATATGCTTTCAATGAGACTCAGATCGTGATAATAAAAGACAATCTTGCGCCCTTCAAAGCGTAGGTTATTTGAGAGGAGTTCGGGTAAATAAGCGTAGTCGCGCTGAAAAACGTTGCAGATCTCTCGGGTATATGGAGTTATCTTGAAGTCCTTTTTGGGATAATCTGCAGTTGCGATCTTGGTATACTCCTCGCTTCCTAAAACAACGGTGGCAAATAATATACCATCTTCGTCAATGGCGGCCCAGCCTATGCCTACCTTAAAGAATTCAGGGTCCTGCATCAATTCATTCAACCTTCTTTCATCCAGCCATTCATCTTTTATGTATTCTGCTATTTCTACATAGGTGGATGGTTTTTTTTTCCTTGACGCCGATGGCATAAGGCGATTTTTCGTGTCTATTTCAATTCCGATGTCGTATTCGCCTGTTTTGTAGTGCTGACCGCCAAATAGTTTTACACGATCGCTAACCGTTATCTTTTTTTTGGCAAATTGCTCGGATGAAACCTGCTTAATCTTTCGATTGAATGCTGCCTGATCTGAGGCAGCCATGGATAGTTTCTTGTCCAATTCAAACAGTGGGAGCTCTTGCTCCCTTCGGAATTCATTGATTGCCAGGAGCAGTTCTTTAGAGAGACGATTTTCGTCTAGTTTTTCAAGATTAACATTGGCGCTTGAAGACTGGCCAAAAATATTGGATGGAAAAAGGAGGCCTGACAGTACAATCAAACCTCCCAATAATTTAGTCAACTTATGAATTCGATTATTCAGAGAAAATGATGTCAACGATCATGTTTTTAGCTTCGTCTTCGGCACTTTCTCCTTCCATTTTCTCACTTGCTCCCGCATCCGAAGTAGTTATTCTGGTTTTATCGATGCCTTTGGAAATTAGATATTTACTTACCTGATTGGCTCTTTTTTGGGAAAGGTCACTAATTACCCTTTCACTTGCAGCCCGATGTCCTACAATTTTGATCGAAACCTCTTTATCCTCGCTCATGATCTCGGCAATCTCATTCAATGCTTTCATCTGACCGCCGGCAAGAACCGATTTAGCTTTTTCGAAGTTTACATAAACATTGTCATATTTAGTTTCAATGGTCGGGTCGCTTACCAATATTTCAGCGTTGGTACTTAATATCATCTTTTCAGGAATGTCTTCGGCAGCCGTTTCGAACGATGATTCATCTTTGTCTAAGTGAGCAAATTGATATTGCCCCGGCTCGCATTTGCAATTCTCTCTCGTAGCATTTGGAGTGATGCTGATATCATCAATAAAGTAATAACCGTCGCGTGTTTGGGTCTGTGTATAGCCTGTGGGTCTTCTGACCCTGGTCGTTTTGACTTCTGGGGAAGGCGCAAAATTGCCTATGGTAATGAACTGCTCACCACCATCGGCAACGTAAATTCTGCATATGTCTTCCCAGTCCCATTGTTTTTCGAATATTCTGTTGGTGCTGTTTATCACTTGAGGAGAGTAATTCAAAAAGAGATCCGTTTCACTGCCGATGCTATCCTGTGAAATATAACAACCGATGTTGTCTGAGGCGTACTTTGAGAGGTCAGCAAATGAAATGTTGAATTTCACGCAATACCATTCACCTGCAAGCATTGGATATTTTAATTTTTGAGTCAGGTAATGGCGTGGTTCTTTGTCCCCATAGCTGTATAATAGTAAACCGGCATAATTCTCACCGTCTTTCGCCTTTTCATCACCGTAGGCGTTTTCAGGCACCCTAATGCGCTCATCCTTTGCGTTTGGCGAATATAGATCGGGAACGGCTTTTGTGGCACCTACCCAAGGAGGTGCGAGAAAAACCGAACCGGGTTCTTTCAATCTGCCGTTTAGCTCTTCGAAACTGCCATTTTGAACAATATTCTGAGCATACACTGTTGTGTAACAGAGAATCATAAGTGCCGAGAGTAATTTTAAGTACATGGTTATGAAAGTTTTATAATTATGTAATTGTAAACAGCGGTTATTGTAAGGCTTCTAAATTAAAATTAATAATTAACAAGCTCAAAAAGACTAATCCATACTCAGCCAATGGTTTATGACGAATCGCTAATCAAATAGAAGTCAATAGAATTTATGGCCTGTCTGAATATTGTGAATTATCAGTGCAGAATGCGATAAACCAATTCCTTCATTAACTCTCCGCCGCTGATACCTGAATTGCCGATTCCCTTGGATTTAAGGTCGTATTGATGTAGTAAGTCAATGATATCTAGTATTTTACCCCGTGAATAGTGCCTGGCAGCTAGACTGTAGTCTTTTACGAAATAGGGGTGGACGCCCAGAAACGAAGCGAGTTCGGCTGGGGGTTTACCTCCTGCATAATGAAATTTTAGAATTTTGGAGAAATGGGCGTATAATGTTCCTATGACCATTTGGATCGGATATTTTTTTTCATTCTGAGAAAAGTAATTAACGATTCTGTTGGCTTTGAGAATGTTGCGATGGCCCAATGCGGTGTTCAATTCAAAACTGTTGTATTCCTTATTAATGCCAATGTGTTCTTCGATCACTTCACCGGTGATACTGGCCCCTTGGGGAAGGTTAAGTATAATCTTACCAAGCTCATTCGAAATGTGTCCCAGATCATTTCCAAGAAATTCCGTTATCAATTGGGCATTCCTAACCGAAATATGGTAACCGGCCTGACCTAAATGCGAACTGATCCAATCCGGTATTTTTGAATCGTATAGCTTTTTATTTTCGTAATAAATTCCTGTCTTTTGTAACAGTTTGTAGATCGCTTTTCGTTTGTCGAGTTTTTTATCCTTGTAGGCGATAACCAGAACCGTGCTCGGTGCGGGTTTGCTGAAATAGTGCTCAAACAATTCTATTTCTTTTAAGTGTTGAGCTTCTTTTACGATGACGACGTTGAATTCAGCCATCATCGGGAATTTTCTGGATTCCGCAATTATTTGAGGAACATCGGTGTCCAAGCCGTATAAAACGGACTGGTTGAATTCACGCTCTTCTTCAGCAAGAACTGAATCAGCGATGGTCTGAGTAAGCAGGTCAATGTAATAGGGTTCTTCGCCGCACAAAAAATACACCGGGCTATATTTCCTGTTTTTGACATCCTTGAGTATCTGGTCGTGTGTCATGCCTGTAAAGTTCTAATTTTTTAGACTTTTGCTTCAGATGTCGATAACTTTCCCAAAACTGAACCTGCCACTTACCAACCTAACTATTAAGGACCAAGATGGTAAAATTCGGGTATTCGATCAATTCAGAAAGAAATTTGTAATACTCACACCTGAAGAATGGGTTCGGCAAAACTTCCTCCATTATTTGATCGAACACTTGGGATACCCGGCAGGGTTGATTTCGGTGGAGCGTCTGCTAAGATCGGCATCGATGAGTTTCCGCACTGATGCCGTAGTATTTAACAGAATGACTCAACCAATAATGCTACTGGAATTCAAAGCAGTTAGTGTCATTTTGGACAAGAAAACGTTGTTTCAGATAGCAAAATACAATCGTGAATTGGAGGTGCCATACTTGATTGTTTCCAACGGTATGGAGCACTTTTGCCTTGAGCTTGACCGCAAATTGGGGCAATTTTCTTTTGTTGATGAGATAAAAAGCTGGTCGGAATTAGAACCAGATGGGTAATTTAGTCCGGATGAACAAAGTACTTGGCATTTTACTTATGATGCTTGGTTTGGCAAACCAATGCCTTGCACAGCAATACATCACCGGTTTTGAACTCAACTCGGAGATTTTGGCCCTCGATGAAAAAGAGAAGATTGATGTCGTACTTTTTTCGAAAAGTCCCAGTTTGCAAGAGGTTCTTGGCTCAAGAAGCATTCCATTCAGACGTCATTTCAAAAACTATTACCGAGTATCGATTCAACGCGGACAATTGGAATCAATCTTGGCAACTGGTTTAATACAATACATTGAAAGTCCAAGCGGGCATGGGTTTACATTGAATGACACCATGCGATCCCTGAACAACATCGACCAGGTCCACAATGGACAAGGTGTTTTGAACAGAAGTTATAAGGGCAATGGCGTAATTATTGGTTTTATCGATACTGGCATAGATTTTAAACATCCCGATTTTCAAGACAGCCTGGGGAAAACCAGAGTTATAAAGATATGGGATCAATCCCAGGACACCACGGTTTCCAACAGGATACCATCTTTTGGATATGGTCAAGTATGGGATTCCTTTGACATTAACCTGGGTAATTGCCCTCACGACGACGATGTGCTGAGCCACGGTAGTAATGTGGCTGGCATAGCGGCGGGCAATGGTCTGGCATTGAATAGATTTCAGGGTGCAGCTCCGGAGTCCGAGATTATTTTTGTTGCTTCAGATTTTTCTTCAACTAATTGGTTGCAAAGTGTTGCCGATGGGGTAGAATTCATTTTTTTAGAAGCTGACAAGATCGGCAGGCCTTGCGTGATAAATATCAGCGCAGGTGATTATCTCGGCTCACATGACGGTTATGATCTAGCCGCACTTCGTATTGACAGTATGATCAAGGCTGAAAAAGGTCGGGCAGTTGTGGCAGCTGCTGGTAATTCCGGGAACCTTCCATACCACCTTGGTTACACGGTATCTGCAGATACCTCCTTCACTTGGTTTGATTACAACGCATCCTCTTCACTGGGTTACGGAGCAGTATATTTTCAACTTTGGGCTGATACATCCGATTTTAATGACGTGCATTTTGCAATAGGATCGAATCTGTCATCGAACAGTTATTCAAAGCGGGCGGAAACCCCCTTCGATCAAGTTAAGAACAGGTTGAATTCAATTGTCACTGACACATTAAAAAATGCTTCGAATAACATTGGAATCGTTCAGACCTTTGCTTCACTTCAAGGATCGAGGTATTTCTTGGAAGTGCTTATAAAACAACCCGACTCCAGTCAATACCTCTTTAGTTTCATCACCACCGGATCAGGTCGATTTGATGTTTGGTCAGATTCATGGTTGGGTCATTCTCACATCCGCCATTCTTCACTCCCTTCGACCTCCGTCTTGCCCGAGATCATTCATTACAAGAGACCGGACACTTTGCAAACCATAGTGAGTAGTTTTACTTGCCTTCCTTCTGTAATAACAGTGGGGAATTATACAGCAAAGAATGCCTATCTGGATTACGACAGCATTTGGCAGACATTTCCAGTCATACCGGGTAAAAAAGCTCAGAATTCGAGCCTTGGGCCGAACAGGCTGCTTCAACAAAAACCTGACCTGATTGCAAGCGGAGACTATACATTGACGGCTAACAGGTTGGCGAGTATTCCTCTACATATTGCTAATAATCAAGCAGATAGAATTGCTTTTGGGGGTTTTCATAAAAGAAATGGAGGAACTTCCATGGCAAGTCCTGTGGTAGCGGGAACAGTTGCATTGTTATTTGAACAATGCCCGATGGCAGACTACAAGGACATTCTTGATAACCTCACCCAAACGGCCGCCTTGGATTCTTTTACAACACCTTTCGTACCTAATTACAGTTATGGCTTTGGCAAGAACGACGCTTTTGCGGCGATGGCAAATCTTCCATCAGCACCAACCATTACCCATGTGGGAGGAAATTTGTTGCGATCCAGTGAAGCCATGAACTATCAATGGTACCATAATGACAGTCTTTTAATTGGTGAGAATCAGCAAACACTTGTAATCAGTGCGAATGGAGCCTACAGGGTGGAAGTGCATGATAAGAAGGATTGTTCTGTCAGTTCAGTAGAAATAGAAATTACCACACTTGGCATTAATTCCAGAAAAAATGACGGCTTTATATCTCTGGTGCCCAACCCCAGTTTTGATGGGAAACTAAGGCTGTATAGCCCGGCAGATATTTGGGGTGAACTACTACTTATAAAGTTCTTTGATTCAAAAGGTGATCTGGTGTTATCAAGATCAGTTTCGGGAAGTGATCACCTTGACTTTTCTCATGCTGCCCCGGGTCTTTATCATTACGCCATCGTCAGCGAAAATGGCAGGATATCTTCCGGTAAGATCGTTATTCGCTAATCAGCGATCAAAATACTTTTGCAATTCTGCCCCAGATTGTAGGTGTTTTCCCATATGGTCCCGTCTTCGGCCTCGACCCTGACAAAATGCGAGCCCGTCATTAGCGGGACATTGACCACACATAGATAACCGGTGCCAACCAATGTATCCACACCGCAAGTGGGTCTTGAGGATACAAAGGCACAATTCAACCTTCCTTTTAACTGATTGTCCACATAAATATCCATGATTCCGTGATCTATGGTATTCATCCAGAAACTCAAGTCGTACAAACAGGAACCGTCATTTTTTTTTGCTTCATATAGATAGTTGGATGCATTGGGATCAATGCAGCCTTCAGTTTTACTGCAATTTTGATTGAGCACAGCTGTTGATAAGATTGAGATGGAAAGTATGAACCTGTTGAAATTCAAATTAGGCATGCTTTTGGGTCATTCAAAGATACGTACCTTTGGCAACATGACTAAGCTTGTGATAGCCCTAATTCTTTCAATTCTCATAGGCATGTCTTGTTCAAAGGAAGAAGTTATTCCCTTCAAAATGGAAGAACGCGATACCCTTTCCCCACCAGTTTCATATATAAGTCCATCGGGTCAATATCGGGGAACAATTTCCAACATTACCCTCCTGCCAGATTCCTCATACATCATAAACTTTTCCAGCCCACTGACGATTAATGTTCAAGACGTGGATTTTTCGACGATCAGAATCAAGAACCTCACGAACATAGAAAATTCTGAAGCACTCAGTTCCATGCAGCGTTTTACCCAAGGGTCACGCGGGGCCTATTTTTTTATGCAAAATACTCCAAGCTCCATCACTCCGATTAATCTTTTTTTTGGAGAGTACAATGGCGTTTGGTTTGACACTCAGCCCAACACCATTCAATATTTCATCTCGTACACAGACCAAATTGATACGGTTTTTCAGGTGTTTGAAGGTGAGCGTCTTTAATGAATTTCACACTTAAGTGTCCATGTGTCTGCCTATTCATATATTTGCACCGATAAATCGAATACATGTCATTAAGCGGAATCATTTCTGTATCAGGCCTTCAAGGTCTACATAAAATACTTTCTCACACTAAAAACGGATTGATCGTAGAATCATTTTTGGACGGCAAACGCCGTCCGATCTACGCTTCACAGAAGGTCAGTGCACTGGAGGATATCAGCATCTACACTACTGATGAAGATGTTCCCCTGCTTGAAGTTTTCAAATTAATTTCTGAAAAAGAAAAAGGTAAAACGAGTTTGGACCATAAACTTGACCCTCAAAAATTGCGTGATTATTTAAGTGATCTCGTCAAGGACCTGGATCATGAGCGCGTTTATAACTCGGATGTTGCGAAGCTTTTTCAATGGTACAACCAATTGGTAGACAAAGGGCTTTTGAACTTGGAAGATGACGAGGATCCGACGAATGATAAAAAGGAGGGAAGCCCTGCAAAAACCAAAAAGCCGAGCGCAAAAAAAGCGGTAGCGGCTAAATCGGGTCCTTCAAAGACTGCCTCTCCTAAATCCGGTGCATCTAAGCAGACTGGAATGAGAAAGGCCTCCGGAAGGAAATCTTAGGTTTTATTGTGAATTTACCTACCATTGTAACAAGATCTCCCCGTTATTTCTTACCGGAAGATCTAAAGATTAAGTCGTGGGCTGATGTCGAGCCATTTTTCATTCAATTGGATGAACGGTCTATTGCTACTTCAAAAGAATTGAATCAATGGCTCAGCGATTTGAGTGAATTGGATGCGGTTCTCGAGGAAGAACAGGCCTGGCGCTACATAAAAATGTGCCTGAACACCAGGGATAAAAAGGCAGCTGCGTCTTTTAACTTTTTTGTTGAAAAGATAGAACCGGAAATTGCCCCATTTCAAAATCGTTTTGACAAACGGTTGGTATCGTTTGAATTCCCTGAGTTAACAGAGGATAAAGCATTGTCCATAGTGAGGTCAAAGGCTGAAAATGCCATTCGCACCTTTAGAAAAGAGAACATTCAATTGCACGCAAAACTTCAGGCAAAAGCTCAGGAATTTGGTGCAATTGCATCTGAGATGATCGTTGAGTTTGAAGGTAGGTCCTTCACGCTGCAGCAAGCAGCCATCATGCTCAAAGACGTTGACCGTTCCAAAAGGGAAAAGGTTTTCCGACTCATAACAGACAGGCGGTTGAAAGATCAACAACTGCTGAATACCTTGTTTAACGAACTGATTTCTCTAAGGCATACCGTGGCGACCAATGCCGGATTTGACAATTACCGTGATTACAAATTCGTTGAAATGTGTCGTTTTGATTATCAGGCAAAGGATTGTTTTGATTTTCATCAAAGTATCAAGGAACATGTAGTTCCCATTATAAATGAAATAGATAGCCGAAGAAAGGCGACACTTGGTTATGACGTCTACAGACCGTGGGACAGCCAGGTGGATTTACACGGTAAAAGTGGATTGAATCCCTTTTCAGATTCTGTGGAACTCATTGACAAAACCGAGGCTTGTTTTAACGAAATCGATCCATTTTTTGGGCAATGTGTTCGCACCATGGCTAACATGTCCCATTTAGATTTGCAAAGCCGCGAAGGAAAAGCTCCGGGGGGATTTAATTACCCGCTTTATGAGGTCGGAGTGCCCTTTATCTATATGAACGCGGCGGGAAGTTTCCGTGACCTGGTGACCATGGTGCATGAAGGAGGGCATGCCATTCACTCTTTCCTTTCTAGAGGTCTTCGATTGACGGCATTCAAGGATCTCACCTCTGAAGTTGCTGAATTGGCTTCCATGTCGATGGAATTGATTTCGATGGAACATTGGCAAGTATTTTTTCCGAATGAAGATGATTACAAGCGAGCCAGAAGGGAACAATTGGAGCAAGTTATTGAAACCCTTCCATGGGTTGCTCAAATAGATAAGTTTCAACATTGGATCTACGAAAATCCCCAACACAGCATTTCCGACAGAGAAGATTTTTGGGATTCAATTTCAAATGACTTTTCGAGCCAGATAGTCGACTGGAAAGGCCTGGAAATTGCCAGAAGGAACCTTTGGCAAAAACAACTTCATTTGTTCGAGGTGCCGTTTTATTACATTGAATACGGAATGGCTCAGTTAGGTGCAATAGCCGTATGGAGAAACTATAAAAACAATCCAAAGAAGGCCATCGATCAATACAAGCAAGCCCTTGCCTTAGGGTACACTGCCCCCATCGATCAAATTTATGCAACTGCAGGCATTGAGTTCAACTTTAATGGCGACTATGTAAAAGAGCTTATGTTATTTGTACGTGCAGAGCTCGATCAACTTTCATGACTTTGTAGCAGCGATTTTCCTTTCACAAGGAGCAGAATAAAAGCTCCGTAAACAGCTGCTGCCAGCAATCGTTTCATTAGCCAACCCAGAATAGGGATCCAAAAGATCACTTTCAAAACAACAACAGTTAAAAGTGCATATCCAACGGTTTGGAAGTAGGTCCAATTTTTTCCGTATTTTAATTTGAAGTAATGAGCAACTGCCAAACCTGTGATACTGGCCGTAAACAACAATGTCAGTAAGTAAATACTCAAAGTAAGCACACCTATGGGAAAGCCGATGATGATGACGAAAAGAAGCACGCTTAAAACCGGAATGCCTATAAAATAAAGCATTCCATAGCCAAAACTGAGTACAAATTTTGAGCTCAGAACACTTGCGGCTCGCTCGAATTGATGGCCTAAAAAATGTTCCAGTAGCAGCAGTACCACAAAAGTTGAAAGGATAAAAATCACCCAATAAGAAATGATGCCCAGACCAAAAAGCGTGACTAGTCCTTTCCAATCCATTTCTTCCTCGACCATGGCCAGATCTTCATTAAACCGCACCGATTCGCTAAAAGACGATAAATCTGATTCGCCTTGGGCAGACCAATATTCAACACTTCCTTCACACCTGGCAGTTGGTTCAACATAGAACTCCGTGGCACTGGCTTTCAGATTTCCACCTATTGATCCGGAAATTTGAATTTCGCCCGCCTTCATATCGGCATTTCCATCTACCTGCCCTGTGACCATGATTTTTCCAGCACCAGAGAGCATAGAGCCGTAAACGTGACCGGCTAAGGTGACCTCTCCGGAATAAACAATAAGATCCCCTCTGATTTCAGCATTTTGACCAATTGTGACTTGACCGGCAAAGACAATGAAATCACCTTCAACAACACCATTTAATTCAATTTCCCCCCCAGCTATCCGCACGTCATCTCCTATGTAAGAGTTCAGAAAAATGTAACCCCCGCCAACCAAAAGATCACCCGTCACGGTATCGTTGACCGTCAGGGTTTCGGCACCGGCAATGACGTCACCATCGACAAAGGCGTTAATGGTGACTTTTTTACCCGCCAGGTATTGATCTGAATCTCGGCTGTCAGAAATAATTACGTTTTCATCTGCATTAAAGTTGGTCGCATGAATCCTATTGCAAAACAAAGTCAAAGTCAATAAGGTAAACGCGAAAAAAGGAACCTTTTTCATGAGTATCGATTTATTGTTCCAAGGTAATGGTATTGAATATGAAAAACAAGAATGACAATCAGGATATCATATGACATTCACTTCCTTTTCAAGCTCAATATCAAATAATTCACGAATGCTTTGCTGAATATCTTCTGCCAATTGTAAAATGGAAGACCCCGTGGCACCGCCGTAGTTAACAAGCACCAGTGCCTGTGCCTGGTGAACACCATGATCATTCACTCGCTTTCCTTTCCAACCGGCTTTTTCTATTAACCAACCCGCTGCGACTTTTTTTAAACCTTGAGGAGCAGGATACAATGGAATATTCGGGAATTTGTTCAATAGTTTGTTGGCCTTGTCTTCATCGATCACAGGGTTTTTAAAGAAACTGCCTGCATTTCCAATCAATTTGGGGTCGGGAAGCTTTCGACTTCGAATATTAATGACAGCCTGACTGATCGCCTTTAGACTCAGTTCTTGAATGTTCAGTCGTTCTAGCTCTTGTTCAATAGCACCGTACGACGTGTTGAACGTTGCCTTTTTATTGAGTTTGAAAACCACGTATTCAATGAATTTGCGGTTTTTGTATTTCGTTTTAAAGATGCTGGTCCTGTATCCAAATTCACATTCACTCCCTTGATATATTTCAGCTTCACCACTAGCCATATCAAAACAGGCTACGCGTGCTACAAAGTCTTTCACCTCGACGCCATAAGCTCCAATGTTTTGCATCGGACTTGCACCAACCATTCCGGGAATCAGCGAAAGATTTTCCAAACCGGCATAATTCTTATCGATACATGCCAACACTAAATCATGCCACACCTCGCCTGCACCACATTTAATCCATACATGGTTTTCATTTTCTTCAATAACATCTATTCCCTTTAAATTATTTTTGATCACCAGACCGTCAAAATCTTTGGTAAATAGCACATTACTCCCTCCGCCAAGAATCATTTTATTCCTTTGTTCATAGGACTTGTGAAGCAGTAGCTCCTGAAAATCCGCTATCTTGTTGATGGCCGCAAAATAATCTGCCCGCACCTGAACACCGAATGTGTTATATTGTTTGAGAGAAATGTTTCGTTCTATCTGCATTATTCAGGGAAATCACCAAATTTAGCTTTTTAGCGATTTTTATATTTGTTCATCATGCCTTCTCTCAAAATTATTTCCAGTGCAACCAGCGATTTGCGCTCAGATCAACGAATACATCGCATCTGTGCCAGTTTGCAATCATCGGGATGGGAAGTTTTGACCTTGAGCAGAAAGATGCCTGTTCCCGTTGATTCAGCGGCAAGACCATATCAAATGGGATTTATAAATACATTCTTCAAAAAAGGTCCGGGATTTTATGCAGAATTCAACGCAAGACTTTTTTGGCGTTTATTATTCTCGAGGGTAGACATTCTTTTATCGAACGACCTTGATACCCTGCCTGCAAATTGCGTGGTATCTTTAATTCGGAGAATTCCATTGATCTATGACAGCCACGAATACTTTACCGAGGTTCCTGAATTGACTGACAGACCATTTGTCCGCAGTGTATGGAAACTCATTGAAAGGATCTGTATCAGAAGACCGAAGGCATGGATGACTGTGTCAAAACCTATTGCCGAGGCCTACAACGATCGTTACCAAATTGAAATGCAAGTGGTTAGGAACTTGCCTTTTAAAAATGATACTTCCGTAAACGTTATCCCACTTGAATTTCTGATTCAGAAGGGTGGAAAGTACAGGATGATTTATCAGGGTTCAGTGAACATTGATAGAGGGCTTGAAGAATTATTAGATGCCATGGATTTGCTGCCCGATTTCGACTTACTTGTATGCGGTGATGGTGATGTTTTTAATGATCTTAAAAAAAAGAGGGCCAAACTTGTCAACCCCGAAAGAATTATAATGACCGGAAAAATCGATCTTGATAAACTTCATTTCTTTACTCGACAAGCAGATATTGGAATCTCTATCGAAAAATTGAACGGCCTTAGCTATACACATTCGCTGCCTAATAAGGTCTTTGATTACATACAGTTGGGATTGCCTTGTTTGGTTTCCCCCTTGCCTGAGGTTTTAAAATTGAATGAGCATTACGATTTTGCCCATGTAATAAAGAGTCATGAGCCAAGGGAAATCGCTAAATCTATAAAGGCCCTGTTCAGCGATAATGAACAACTGGAAAAGCTCCGATCAGGAGCACAAAAGGCCAGCCAAGATTTGAACTGGGAAAATGAATTCCCCCTTCTTATTTCAGTTTTTGAAGGTGTTCGCGCTCAATTCTGATAAGCCTGCCTATTTTGAATAGATCGAAGCCTTTTAATATCGGCGTGCTTCCTTCTAGGTTTCTTAGTAAGTGTCTTTCAATTCGATGCTCGAAATTACTGATAAGATTTTCAATCCTGTATTTCTTGGCCATGGTCAAAAACCGATAGAGACGAACAGTGTCGTTCAGATCGACAAATTTTGCAATGAAAATTAGGTTGCGAAGGCCTTCCACGGTTTTTTCAATGTATTCATCGAAATCTTCCAAGCCCACGTGCACAACTGGATTGTTGATGTGTTTAATAGCAACACTGTTTTCTTTGAGTCGGATGCCAAACATGGTATCCTCATGACCGTATCCCACAATATGCTCGTTCAGTCGGATCGAAAGAAAGGCTTTCTTGTGAATCAGGAAATTATTTGTCATAAATGACTTGTAAGGGCTACTTAGTCTAGAATCAACGCTAATAGACTCCCTCTTTTTTCCATAAATCCACCTGAAAAACTTTTCCTTGGCCAAAGGAGGATTACTCTCATATATTCTTCCTCCATACACCACGTGGTAATTTTCGATGTGTATGACGTATTTTTTTATAAAATCCCGACTGGGCAAGGCTGAATCGCAATCGAGAAAAAGCAGGTTGTCGTAGTCTGAATCCTCGGCTAATTTGTTCCTGATCTTTGACCTGCCGATGTTACTTTCCAATTCTTTATAAATCACACTGGGAATGGACGATATTTCTCTGTTCTGTGCTTTAAAAAAAGAATCAGAAGCATCATCAAGGCAAAGGATTTCAAATGGGATTCCACATTCAACTGACTGATGGTGTAATTCACTTACTAATTGAACTACATTAAAATTATAAATGGGGATCAGGATGGAAAGCATAAAGTATCAGACCGGAACTTCCTCAATTCGACCTTCATCAAATTTAAGGGTCCTTTTTCCATACTTTTTCATAAGCACATAATCGTGACTTGCCATGATAACGGCTATTCCTTCTTCGCTCAATCGATGAAATATCTTCATGATCTCGTCTGAAGTTTCGGGATCAAGATTTCCCGTGGGCTCGTCTGCCAAGATGATCTCGGGCTCATTGAGCAGGGAACGTGCAATTGCCACACGTTGTTGCTCTCCGCCACTCAGTTCGTGCGGGTACTTGATTTTTTTATTTACCAAACCCACATGGTCCAATACTTCATCTATCCGTTCTTCAATCTTGTTTTTGTCTTTCCAGCCCGTAGCCCTCAATACGAATTTTAAATTCTCATGAACAGAGCGGTCCGTAAGCAATTGAAAATCCTGAAAAACGATACCGATCTTGCGTCTTAAGAAAGGAATTTTCTTCCTTTTAATTTTGTGAAGTGTAAAGTCAGAGACCAGGGCCTCTCCATTCTGAAGTTTCAATTCCCCATAAAGTGTTTTTAAAAAGCTGCTTTTGCCAGAGCCATTCTTGCCGACGAGAAAGACGAATTCTCCTCGGTTTATAACAAGATTGACGTTGTCTAGCACCAGGTGATTTTTTTGTGAGATTCCTGCACCCTGCAGCGAAATGATCTTGTCGGTGGACGAAACTTCTTCTGAGTTCATGAAAAGTGAATGACTGTAAAATTATAAATTATCAATTACCCCAAATACAAATAAGCTCCCGGTAAAGATTGCTTTTAACAAAATTTGGTTGAAAAGTAAGTATTTACCTCTTGTTTGGCGCGTCTTTAAGTTTCTAAATTTATCACTTCGCCTAGCGACCTATCTGATTTAATGACATTTCACCGGACCATTCTTAATTCTCACCTTCTTGTCATCACTGTTCTGTTGCTTATTATGGTGTCAGCAAAGGCTCAGAAGTCCATTAAATACGATCAAGGAGAAGAGACCTACCGTAAAGCAATCGATCTTTTTGAAAAGCAAAAGTTTGGTAGCGCACAGCGAGCGTTTGAAGAAGTTGGAGATATCTGGTCGGACGAACACACTGAAATGTCGGCAAATGCGGCTTATTATCGGGCATTATGTGGTTTAATGCTGTTTAACACCAATGCTGAAAACCTGCTAATCGAGTTTATTACCAAGTATCCTGAGAGCCCCAAGATTAACCGTGCCAATTTCGATCTTGGAAAATATCAATACCGCAAGAAGCGATATAAGAAGGCTATTTCCTGGTTTGAGCAAGTCGATGTATACAACTTAAACAACGAAGACATAGCGGAGTATTATTTTAAGCTTGGTTATAGTTACTTTCAAGAAGGCCAGAATAAACAGGCCATGCAAAGTTTGTTCGAAATAAAGGATGCGGAAACAAAGTACAGTGTGGTCGCCAAATACTATTATGCCCATTTGGCTTACGAAACCGGCAACTATGAAACGGCACTTACCTATTTCCGTCAAATTGAAAAACAGCCGAGTTTTCTTTCCGTGATACCGTATTACATTGCTCAAATTCTATTTAAACAGGCCAAGTATGATGAGTTGATCAACTATGCCGTTCCCATCCTGGATAGTTCCCTCGCTCAGCGAGCTTCTGAAATATCCAGATTAATTGGCGAATCCTATTTCAATACATCAAGGTTCAAAGAGGCAATTCCATTCCTTATTACATATGTTCAAACCAGTCCGAATGCCGGCCCCGAAGATTATTTTGAGATTGCTTTGGCCTGTGGTAAATCCGATCAGCTAAAAGAGTCTGTTAAATGGTTTCAGGCAGCCATATCGGATAACGATAGCTTGAATCAGTTCATTCATTACAATCTGGGAGAAACATTCCTGAGCCTGGACCAAAAACTCCTTGCTCGGAATTCCATGAGATCTGCTTATTTGGCTGGTTCGGAACCGGAAATAAGGGAGAGTGCCATGTATTCCTTTGCAAAACTTTCCTATGAATTATCCGACTATCCTTATAATGATGCGATCAGGGCGCTTGAATCTTATTTGAATGAATACCCAAATTCGGCCAACATAGAAGAGGCGAATGAGTTTTTAGTCAATGTATATTTTACCACTAAAAATTATGAAGAAGCCCGAAAATCGCTGGATAGAATTCAGAATCGATCACTTAAATTAAATACTGCATACCAGCGAATATTGCACTACTTGGGAGTCGAAAAGCTTAATCGCGGGGAATTGGAACATTCCATCGCTTATTTCGATTTGGTCATTGGTCAGGATTATGACCGAAAAATTAAGAACGAGGCCACATTTTGGAGAGCTGAGGCATATTATCGCCTGCTTAATTACGATGAATCAATTGCAGGATATGAAAATTTTCTTTTCGAACCTGGCGCAAAGTCTATAGATATATATGCACTGGCTCAATACAATCTCGCATATGCTCACTATAGGAAAAGGGAATACGACAAGGCGATTTTTCGGTTCCGTCAATTTGTGAGCAATCCTGGAAATGCGAATATAAAAATGGTGAATGATGCTTATCTGAGAGTGGCAGACGCCTACTTTGTGACAAGAGAATATAAAAGTGCTTCGGAATATTACCAATTGGCAATTGACAAAGGCGAATTTGAGCGGGACTACGCCATTTTTCAGTGCGCCTCAGCACTAGGTGTAATGGGCGACTACCCCGGAAAAATATTGAAGTTGCGCCAACTCACCAAAGAGTATCAAAAGTCTTTGTACTACGATGATGCTCTGTATGAATTGGCAGATGTTCTTTTGGTGCAAAACAAGTCAGAAGAGGCCTTGGTAATTTTCGAAAAACTCATTATCGATATTCCGGAAAGTCCTTACAAAAGCAAAGCTCTGCTCAAGGCAGGTCTCATCTCTTACAATTCAGAAAAGGACACTACGGCCTTATCGTATTTTAAAGAAGTTGTTCAAAACTATCGGAGCACTCCGGAAGCCAGGCAGGCCTTGGATAAGATAAAGAACATATACATTGATCGGGGTGACCTGAGCGGTTTCGAACAGTATATGTCAAAAATAGGCATTGACGATATCCCGGCGACTTCCCTAGACAGCGCCGCATATGAAATAGCCGAGAACGCTTACCTTAATAATCAATGCCCCGATGCAGTTAAAAACTTTAGTATTTACATTGAACGTTACGGACAAGGCTTGTTTTTGCTGAATGCACATTATTACCGTGGTGAATGTGAGCAGCGATCAGGATATGATCAAGAGGCCTTACTGGATTTTGAGTATGTCTTGGCACAGCCAAAAAACTTATTCACAGAAAAGTCCCTTTACCACGCGGCGCGCATTAGCCTGAAATTAGACCAAACTGAAAAAGCCATAGCATTCTATAAGGCCCTGGAGGAAAAGGCTGATTTGGCAACTAATGTTGACCTTGCCCAATACTGGCTAATGAAACTGAATTTCAAAAATTCAAATGACAATGAGGGTAGAAGTTATGCCTTGAAAGTGCTGGATAAAGAGAATTTAAGTGATGAAGTTCGACTGGAGACCAGTGTATTTCTGGGTAGTTCGTATTTACGATCCGACCAATTCAATAAAGCTTATCGTGCTTTTGCTTCTATTGCTTCTTCTAACACGGACGAAGGTGCAAAGGCAAAATTCAATTTGGCCTACATCGAATACATGAGGGGAAATTTGGACAGTAGCGAAAAGTTCATAGACATGGTTCTTAACCAAAGTCCTTCGTATGATCTATGGATAGCCAAGGCATTTATTCTTTGGTCAGACATTTATTTGGCACGAGAAGATATTTATCAGGCAAAAGTCACCTTGGAATCTGTCATTCAGAACTATCCCGGTGAGGATCTTAAGCAATTGGCCAAAGACAAACTAGAGGGTATAAATCGACTTGAAGAAGAGAAAGCAGAGGCCATACCAAAAGAAAAGGAAGCCATGGAGATTAATTTTGACGAAATGGGGGATTATGATTTCTTATTTGACGAGGAAATTGAAGAATAGGATGAAATGGATTTATAACATATTGCTATACGTACTGCTAGTTGCACCTGCATTTGCCAATGCTCAGGACAGCTTAGAGGTTGACAGTTTTATCATTGTTAAGGAGTTTCGCCCAAGTCTTTCAGCTGCCCCAAAAATTCGTGTCAATCCGGAAATATCGGACAGCCAGAATCTCGATGTTAAAGTGAATTACCAATTTCTTAACAAGGAATTGCCGCACGATTTTGATCCTGAAAGCATCAAAGCAGCTAAGTTAAAAGGGGAGCCTTTGGTTAAATTGTATCGAAATTATTTCATACTTGGTTATGGAAACAATGCAACGCCCATTGCAGAATTCTATTACAATCAGCTGCGATCAAAGAAGTCAAGCATCGGTGTTTATGGCAAGCACTTTTCTTCTACTGGAATAAAGGATATAGAGAATAGTAATTTTAGCAATAATGCCCTAGGTATTAGTGCTAGCAGATACAGCAGGAAATATACCATTGGTGGTCGTCTGGATTACCGATACGATGCTATGAATTACTACGGTTACGACGAAACCAGAGCTATTTTTGGATTGAATGATCAACTAAATAGCGTTAACTTATCTGACTTAAACGAAAACGTTGGGCAGAATTATAACAGATTCAAAGCGATCGCAACTTTTGGAAATAACCAGCGCGATACCGCCGGATTGCGCCATTACTCTGAGGCTTCGTATTCTTACCTTGCCGACAGGTATGAGTCAAGTGAATCGCGATTCACTCTTTTGCAGTCCTACAGCTTGGTACATACCAGTCAAATTTTGACCCTGGATTGGGCCCTGGACTACAATAAATTGACCGATGGAAGCCGTTGGAGTATTTCTCAGTACTCTAAAGAGAACACTATTTTTATGATAGAGCCGGGAATTGATCTGCGCGGAAAAAACTGGAGATTGGAAGGGGCCTTCAAAGTTGCTGCTGAATTTGATGTTGAAACCTCCTATTATCTGTATCCAAAAGTGGATTTCAAATACAATCTCGTAAAGTCAATTATCGTCCCTTATATTGGCATTACAGGGGATTTAAATCGTAATTCATACAGCTCATTTACCGATGAGAATCCATTTGTAGGTTCCGCCATCCCACTCAAGAATTCCAACCAATCATTTATGGGTTACGCAGGTATTAGAGGTCACTTGAGTAAGAACACTTCGTTTAATGTTTCGCTGAGTCAGCAAACCGTCAAGGACTTGCCATTGTATGTTAAAGACACCAGCAATTTGGAAAGTAGAAGTTTTACAGTGATTTATGACGAGGTTGACATAACCGAATTCAAAGCGGAACTTATTTACGAACCAATTGAGCGATGGCGCCTTGTAATAAGCGGATCTTATTTTATTTACGATGCTAAGAACGAGCTGCAAGCTTGGCACAAACCGCAGTACAGGTTATCCGCCTTGACCACGTATATGCTTGGAGATAAGATCAAGGCCGAAATTCTACTTTATCTGATAGGCGAACAAAGTGCAAAAGTCTATTTACCTCGAGGCCTAGCGGGGTATGAAACGTTGAAAGGAACTACCGACATTAACCTGAACCTTGAGTATCGCTATAGCAAGAGGATAGCTGTATTCTTAGATTTCAATAATATAGCTGCTATAAAATATGAGAAGTGGCAAGATTATCCTACCCAATCTTTAAATGTTCTAGGAGGTTTTCGCTTTGGATTTTAATCTCCGATTATAGACAGTTCCCGTGTTAATTTTATGTTGATAAATAATCGACGAAAAATCACTGAAAACCCGCATAAAATAAGGGGTTTTGGTATATTTGTATACCGCTTTTTTTGAGGCGGTCGATTTATTTTTACGAAGCAATTAGGAATGGCAGAAAATTCAGAAGAAAACGAGCCGAATAAGGAGTATTCGGCGCAGAACATACAGGTTTTAGAAGGCCTGGAAGCAGTTCGAAAAAGACCTTCTATGTACATTGGCGACACGGGCCTGAAAGGCCTACACCATTTAGTGTACGAGGTGGTTGATAACTCCATTGATGAAGCTCTGGCAGGTCATTGTGATACCATTGATGTCATCATCAATGAAGATAACTCGATCAGTGTGGAGGACAATGGACGGGGAATACCCGTTGGAATGCACGAAAAAGAAAAGCGCTCGGCACTTGAAGTTGTCATGACGGTTTTGCATGCCGGTGGAAAATTTGACAAAGGCTCCTACAAAGTATCTGGAGGGTTGCACGGTGTTGGTGTTTCTTGTGTGAATGCACTTTCTTCTGATTTACGCGCCGTCGTGCACAGCATTGACGGAAAGATGTATGAACAAGAATATAAGATCGGTGTACCTCAGTATCCCGTTCGGGAAATAGGCCCTACGGATAGAACCGGAACCATGGTGACTTTTACGCCAGATGAGTCAATTTTTGATGATAGGGTATATCATTATGACATTCTTGCCTCCAGACTCAGGGAATTGGCTTTTCTGAACAAAGGAATTACCATCACGATTGTTGACAAGCGCAACACGGATGATAAAGGAGAGTTTTTAGGTGAGACCTTTTATTCAGATCGAGGTCTACCCGAATTCGTTGAGTTTGTCGATGAAAACCGAGAAAGGTTGATCAGCGAAGTCATTTATATGGAAGGTGAAAAGAATGGCATCCCGGTGGAAGTAGCCATGGTTTATAACAGTTCGTATGCCGAACATATACATGCCTATGTAAACAACATACATACGCACGAAGGTGGAACCCATCTGGCAGGGTTCAGGCGCGGCTTGACCACTACGCTTAAGAAATATGCCGAAAACCAAGGGATGCTCAGTAAATTGAAATTTGAGATCAACGGTGATGATTTCAGGGAAGGATTGACAGCTGTGATTAGTGTAAAGATCGCCGAACCTCAATTTGAGGGCCAGACAAAGACCAAACTCGGTAACAGGGAAGTATCTCCCGCAGTGAGTCAAGGAGTCAGCGAAATGTTGACCAATTACCTTGAAGAACACCCTAACGATGCCAAGATCATTGTGCAAAAAGTCATCCTTGCAGCTCAAGCTCGGCATGCCGCTACAAAGGCAAGGGAGTTGGTTCAGCGGAAATCTGTTCTGTCAGGTTCCGGCCTTCCGGGTAAGCTGGCCGATTGTTCTGAAAAAGATCCGAGTAAATGTGAGATATACCTGGTTGAGGGAGATTCCGCAGGTGGTACTGCCAAACAAGGCAGGGACAGAATGTTCCAGGCCATAATGCCGCTTAGAGGAAAAATTCTGAACGTGGAAAAAGCAATGCAACATAAAATATTCGAGAATGAAGAGATCAAGAATATCTACACGGCATTGGGCGTAAGGGTTGGTACAGAAGAGGATAGCAGGGCACTTAATCACGATAACCTGAGGTATCACAAAATCATTATCATGTGTGATGCCGATGTGGATGGAAGCCATATTGAGACCTTGATCCTTACCTTCTTTTTTAGGTATATGAAGGAATTGGTTGAAAAAGGGTACGTCTACATTGCCACACCACCACTTTATTTGGTAAAAAAAGGCAAAGACGAAGAATACGCTTGGAATGATGATCAGCGCGACCGGATCGTCCAGGAATTGAAAGGCAAAGGCAAGGAGTCAAGTGTTGGCATTCAGCGCTATAAAGGACTTGGTGAAATGAATGCTGAGCAACTTTGGTCTACCACTATGGATCCCGATACTCGTACCTTGAGGCAAGTGACCATCGAAAATGCCGCTGCTTGTGATCGAACCTTTTCAATGTTAATGGGTGATGAGGTTCCACCGAGAAGGGAATTTATTGAGCAGAACGCCAAGTACGCCAATATTGATTTGTAGTAGTTGTATTGAAGTTATGAGCTAGAATGTGATTGTCGCGTTCTCCGGAACGAAGGAAAATTAAGATCCGCTAATTAACTACGATAAATTACTAATAGTTCGAAGTTTAGGAACAAAGCTTTACCCAAAGCTCTTACTTCTTCCAATCCCAGGTGCTAGGATTTCTGCGAATAATGGCCATTACGTTCAAATGACCCACAGCTTCTTTTGTAGTTTCATCAGCCAGGATAACAATGTTCGTGGTTGCAGATCCGGAATAGCGATTGCCAGCGACAACGGTCATGGAGAAACCGCCCCCATTTGGACAGTTGCAAGGCAATTGTGCCGTTGGGTGTCCGCAGCGACAAATAGGTGCAGCCGAAAGTGGTGCAGCAACAGTTACATTTCCCGAAATATACCATCCCGGCCTGTCTGAAAGGGCTTGCAAAGGTTGACCCGGTGGTGGAGGTCCGCTCGGTCCCATAGTGACTTGGGTTTCAATGTTGTTAACATCACTGTAAAATGAACCAGGACCGATTCCACCAACAAATGCGTCGTATTGTGCATAGGCCAGATCACCACCGGGAAATGCCCTTGTTGCTGTGCCGTGGGCTGCCCAAATGATGTATGCTATTTCATCATTTTGAAGGGTCAAACTCATGCTGAGCCCGGGAATAGCCTTCATTACCACGATGTCCGTACTGCTTGCCATAGTCTCTGTAAGTGCAGTTGACGTCTGTTGGTTGAATACTTCGATACGTTCATCAGGGGCCATTAACTCACCGATGTAAAAGTCGAAATAATTGGTGTCTCTCCATTGGTTTTTATTACCGGTCGAATCACACCAATACCTCCATACCTGTCCCGTTTCGGTATTGATGAACCAGTCGCCACAAGTATCTCTAATTGGATCGAAAACAGGATTTGCCGTGCTATCTCGCCAGTCAGTGTTCGTGCCTTGAGGTCCAATAGGTCCTCTTGGGCCTTGTGGTCCCTTAGGGCCGGTGGGTCCAACTAGACTTGTAAGCCTCTTCCAATTTCCGGCGACATCATCATAAAAAAGATAGGTATTTAAATTGACGTCAAATATCATCAGCCCGTTCGCAATGCCCGGATTGGGAGTAAGACTATTAACGTAATCGAGCACGGCCAGGGTGTCTGTTCTGGGTATGAGCACGCCCCTTGAACTATCACTTATCTCGAGCAAGGCAGAAGGATGAGGCGCAGCCGTTCCTATGCCTACATTGTCCTGTGCCTTTAAAAGCATAGGAAAAAGCAACAATAGTATGGCTATATGACTAATATGGATAAGGCGCATTCTTGCTTCGTTCAAATATGATGTAGACGTTCATTATGGCATAGTTCTCGTATTTCGCATTCGCCGAGGCACCTCCATCGGATATGGTGACTCTTCCGTTAATTCCCAGTGGGTTGTCGGGCCTGTAGAATTGTCCGGCATGTGTTTCAATGGTAAATGTATTGAAGTCGTTTTTGGGCAAAGGATTGCCAGTTGGACTTATTTTTCCTTCAAAGCTCTTTGCCATATGAATACTCCACGGCACTTTGTCAAATTGACTGAAATTGGAGGTAGTGATCAAAAAATTCGGGCCGATACTTACGGTTTTTCTACTGTTGTGGTATTGACCTACTCCATTTGTGTCAATCACATAAAAGTCGAATGCCATTTTATTAAAAGACGTGTCGTTCCTTTTAGATTTTGATACATTTCCCTGAGATGTGATCCAAACATGAGCAATGGTATCGGGAGGAACTCTGAAAGTATATGTAAGTCCAGGAATCAATCCAAGCGTATCTTGTGCAGAACCAGGTGACATGTTCAGCTCATAAAGCCCTAATGTCTTTACGTACGACAATTCTCCTGGCCCAAGGTTTCTCCATCTGGCTATTGGACCGTCCCAGCGATTAGAATCACAATTATAGGACCATACGAGCCCTGTTGCAGTTTGATGATATATGTCTCCGCAGGTATCACCCAATTGAGTGAAATACGGTGGAATATTCGTTGTCTTGGGCTTTCTTTTTACCGGATCAAGCAGTGCGCTGTCACGCCACTGGGTCGAAATGCCAATTGGTCCAATGGGCCCACGAGGTCCGGTTGGACCAATTGCCCCTTGCGGACCTTGTAAATTACTGATTGGCTCCCATTTTTGCTTGATTCCATTGTAAATGTAAATGGTTTGAAGATTGGTTTCAAATATGGTCAATCCATGCGCAATTCCCGGATTTGGAGAAAGCGTGTTTACATAATTCCAAACCGATTGCGTATCGGTGCGAGGCAGTAAAAATCCCCTTGCACTATCATCTATGTGACTTATGGCAGTCAGGTCGGGTTTCCTGGTATTGATGCCCACGTTATTCTGCGCTTGAGTCTGAATCGTCGTTAAGGTGAACGCTATAAGTACGGTATGTCTGAACAGGGAATTCATTTACAATATTCTTACGTAAAAAACCATGATGTCCAGATGGGCTTCATTTTCGGTGCCCGGTGCATCGGCAATAATGATGTTGCCTAAGCCGGTCTTAGTCCTCATTTCTTGACCGCCCCTGATCTCTATCTTCTGAGATGGGCCTAGCTCTGCTGCCATCGAAATGGACCAACTCACGTTGTCATTGTTGTTCGGGGTGGAACTGTTCGGCCCCATGGCCACAGACTGCCACATTTTCTGATCGGCAGGAACCTTGCCGGGAAAAAATATGTCAAATCGCGCGTAGTTATAATCGTTATTAACTGAAACTTTTTTTACCGATCCATAAGCGGTGATCCAGGCAAATGCATTATAGCCAGGTGGCGCAACCACATTGTAGCTCAGGCCATTGATGGTATCCATGACCAAGGTATTAGCTGCCGTTTCAATCGCAATTTGGCGGGTCTTTGACGAAAGGTGAACTGTTTCTCCTTCTTTTATCCTGCTTTTGTATGGGCCGCCTTTGAATTGCCATGGCCCGGATGGACAGCCATACCTATACAGGTAGGTGTTTTCAAGGTCAAGGTAGTAATCTCCACATTTATCTCCGGCTTGGAAGGCAGGTCCTCCATTGCCATATCGCCATTGTGAACTGGAACCGGTAGGTCCGGGAAAACCAGTTGGTCCTGTAATGCCCGTTACTCCAGTAGGTCCAGTTATACCACTCAAAGGGACCCATTTGTTCTTGGGAGCGTCGTAATAGTAAAAGGTTTCTGCTCCTTTCTGATAGATCAATAGACCATTGGCAATTGGAATAGGAGGATTGTAACTGTTGGCGTAGGCAATAACAGCACTGGTATCTGTGTAAGGAATTTTAAATCCCTTACCCTGATCATCACCGAGGTGGAGAATAGCACTAGGGTGTGGAGTGTTGGTACCAATACCAACATTTCCTTTCTGCGCTAAAATCGCGCCAGAGGTTATAAGGTATACCAGAAAAAAATGAATTATTCTATAAACTCGCATAATGGCCATAGCAAATATAACACTCGCACAGTTCTACCGGACAAAGAATAAGGCAATATGCAGACGTAATTATCCACAACAAAGTTGTCTGTGTGAATATCACCTTAACAGGTTGATCTTGCCTTTTTGAATGTGTTCTTGTCCTTTATCATCCTTGAATGAGAGCGACCATTGATACGGGCCTGCCGGCATGGGGTTACCGACATTATTCATTCGCCCGTTCCAACCTTTATATTTTTCACGACTTTCAAAAACAACATTACCCGTTCTGTCTCGGATCACAAAGACAAAATCAACGTCTGCCTCGTTTAATTCCTTTGGTAAGAATTCCTCATTACCCAAACCATTATCCGGAGCGAAAGCAGATTCTACAATGATATGAAGTCCTTTATCAGCAGCATAGTATTCGGTGATCTGGGTATTGCAACCACCCTCACCAAGCGATTCCAGCTGAATGGCAAAATTTCCCTTTTCGGGCACAATGAATGACGCTTGTTTTCCAGATGCTTTTTGTTGTTCATTGAAGGTCCAATTGAAGGTGCAAGGAACATCAGAGATGGCCTTTAGTTCCAAGTAAGGATCATTCAGGGTGATCAATTCCTGATCCATCTCCATCTTCAATTCCGGACTTTTGGTCACTCGTATAGTTTTATGGGCTGTATAGGTGTCTTTCTCAACGCCCTTTTTGGAAACAACTAGTAATAATTCATAACTGCCCGCCTGATTGAATGTATGACTGGCATTGGCTTTTCTCGATTTAAGCCCTTTGTCCCCAAAATCCCAAAAATAGGTAACATCATCTCTAACTGGGTCGACAGAAAATTCAACAGTACTTCCAGCGCACAAGGTCGAAGTTTTAATAACAATGTTAGATTTCAATGCGGGATTGTCGAGATTTGGTGAGTCTTCGTACTTAACGGATTGGGCCTGAACCACTTGATTAATTGAAGCCTTTGCTTCTTCTTTTAGCTGTTCTTCAGTTAAACCGGCATATCGGTCAACTTTTTTTTCCACACCATTCACCTGACTTTCCTGGCGAACCTCAACTGCACCCTTTACGGGGACTTGGATGTCTTCTTCCAAATTTTCTACTTCTGAGTTGCCCGGCAGCTGAGAATTGTTTTCTTGAGGACTTTCTATTAGGACCTCCTGGTCATCCAAATTCGGAATTTGGGATTCTTCGGTTTGTTTGTTCATTATAAAGTAACCTACCGCCAAAATGGCTACCGCACCGGCAACTACATAATAACCTGTATTCGATGATTTGCCTTTAAGCGCGGAAGCCGGGATCTTATCCAGCATTTCATTCATTTCATCCCAGTGCTTTTCGTTGTAGGGAACCTCGACGTTGTCGAGTTGCTCTTTGACTTTACTAGAGAATATGTCTTTACCTTCAATCATCTTTCAATCTTTAGTTTCTTTTCCAATTGCCTTCTCAAGTTCATTTTAGCCTTGGAAAAGTTCGATTTGGATGTTCCAATATTAATGTTCAATTTTTCCGCAATTTCTTTGTGAGAATACCCTTCTATGGCATAAAGGTTGAAAACTGTCCTGTAAGCAGGTGAAAGGTTTTGAACTGCTTCCAGAATAATTTGAGTATTGAATTCTGAATAAATACCTTCATCATGGTTTTCTTCTTCATCGGTAAGTTGCTCGCTTTGACTATCTAGCAAACTAAAGATGTTTTTGTTTTTTCTGTAATGATCGATGGCAGAGTTGATCATTAATCTCCTTAACCATCCCTCAAAAGAACCGTTAAAGTTGTACTTATGCAGGTTCTTAAATATTTTCATAAAGCCATCGTGCAAAAGGTCTTTTGCCTCATCACTGTCTCTTGCATATCGATAACAAATACTCATTAGGTTTGAATAATACCGCTCATAGATCACTTTCTGCATCATGCGGTCGCCTTTTATACAGCCCTTTACAAGCTTTTTGATCGCACTTTTATCAAGTTCCTCCATGCACGGTTTCGACTTTAAGACGCTGGACTAGCGGAATGGTTGCCTTTGTGAAAATGTTATAGTATTAGACCAAAAATAGTCATTTTGATGGACAGGTATATGGCCGGACTTAATGTCTTTCCTCGTCGGTGTGGAGTGAAAAAAACATGATTGTGATTTATTATTGATCAACCAAAGGTCCATCAAAACAGCAACAAAACACCTGGAAGAACATTCAGTTTTTGTGCTTCCAACATAAATTATCGAGTAACATAAAAAATCTAAAACACGAAACTGATAACCATCATTCATTTATCCCACCTCTATGACTACATTTGTTGACCCAAAAATTAAAAATCAGAGAATGAAAATTACAGTAGTCGGAGCAGGTAATGTAGGGGCAACCTGTGCCAATGTTATCGCCCATAAAGAACTTGCCAATGAAGTTGTCATTGTTGATATAAAAGAAGGAGTCGCCGAGGGCAAGGCCCTGGATATATGGCAAACTGCCCCTATCAATCTCTACGATTCGCGTACCATTGGTTCGACCAATGATTATGGAAAAACCGCGGGTTCAGATGTTGTTGTTATCACTTCCGGCCTTCCAAGAAAGCCTGGCATGAGCAGAGATGATCTTATTGCGACCAACGCAGGCATCGTAAATTCTGTGACCGAGAATATTGTGAAGCATTCACCGAATGCCATCATTATAGTTGTGTCTAACCCACTGGATGTCATGTCTTATGCGGCGTATATCACTTCGAAATTCAAGTCAACCAAAGTCTTTGGAATGGCGGGAATTTTAGACACGGCCAGGTATCGGGCATTTCTTGCAGAAGCACTTGATGTGTCACCCAAAGATATTCAAGCAGTGCTAATGGGCGGCCACGGTGACACCATGGTTCCCCTTCCCAGGTATACCACTGTTGGTGGAATTCCTGTCACCGAATTGATAGACAGTGCCAAATTGGACGCCATTGTAGAACGAACCAAAAAAGGGGGTGGGGAATTGGTTAATTTAATGGGAACTTCCGCCTGGTACGCTCCAGGTGCTGCTGCAGCTCAGATGGTTGAAGCCATTGTCAGGGACCAGAAACGGGTATTTCCTGTCTGTGCGTGGTTGACCGGAGAATATGGTGTAAATGACTTATACTTGGGTGTACCGGTAGTTCTAGGTAAAAATGGAATTGAGCGCATCATTGAGCTTGACCTGAATGAAGATGAAAAAGCATTATTGCGCACCTCAGAGGCCCATGTTCGCGAAGTGAAAGACGCTTACGATAAGATGAGGTAGATTGAACCTTATTTGATCTTTATAAACCGCTCTGTCAAAACGATGGGGCGGTTTTTGTTTTGCACTTTGATGAAGTAGACTCCACTTTCCACATTGCTCAGATCGAAAGAAACGGCATTGGTTCCCTTGCGACTGCCAAGTACTTTTCCCAACGCGCTAAAGAGTACGAATTCATTTTCATCGCTACCGCTTCCCTCAACCACGACATTTATTCTATCTGCCGCCGGATTTGGATAGAGTTTAAGCTTGATCGTTCTTGAATTAAGGTCACTGATTCCCGGGATATAAATGGAATCTTCACTGGTAAACAAAGAGACTCCACCCGATTGATTTCCCAGAACGAAATCCAATGAACCGTCGTTATTCAGATCGGCCCCATGGATACTCGAATAGATGCCATCCCACATGTCTTGATAACTTTCCTCAATTTTGAAAAACTTAACGGAAAGGCTGTCGCCGGAGTAAATGGAGTCATAGAGTTGGATGTTTCCGACTTTGGTTGCAGCAAGCAAGCGAACTGTATTTAAACTGTCGTCCCGGTAAAAGAATGGAACACTGAAGCCGGTCAGATCCCACCACTCCTTTACATTGATATTTCCCAGACTGTCATCCATTTTTTGAAATGCCAGATTACCATTGCTGATATTCCTATAGTAATTGATGTTACCATCTCTTTCTCCAATCAACAAATCGAGTTTATTGTCTTTATCGATGTCAAAAAGTTGTGGCGTGGAAAAATCTCCGACATCAATGCCTTGAAAATCGACGAAGGTTAAACTAAATTGCGCTTTTCCTCCAACAGGGGAGTTCTCATAATAGTGGATTTTACCCCTATAATCACCCACCATCATGTCTTCGTCCCCATCGCCGTCCAGATCACCAAAGGTTGGATGTATGCCGTAAGTGTACGTATTACTCTGCACATTCAGGGTATCATCGGATAAGTTCCACATGTCAAGGTCAACCAATTGAAATTTCGGTTCCTGAAGCGCTCCTACATTTTCATACAGGGCTAGTTGAGATGTATATTCATTATTGGGGTATTTAAGATTCTTGAAATAACCATAGTTGGAAATGACCAGGTCCTGCAAGCCATCTTGGTTGTAATCAAAGAATACGGGTTTTGACCTCGTACCAACATCAATCATTTCACCTTGAAGGAAATGCTTGGTTGTCAGGCTAAAATTCGGGTTGGAATTACCCCCGACATTCTTATATGCCCAGGAGGATTCGGTGTCTTGCAATTGGTCGTTGCGTACGCTTACGAGGAGGTCTTTTTTCCCATCAAAATCCACATCAACATAAAAGGGAACGGCGTAGATGATCAAGTTTACACTATCGGTTGGAGGGTAGTATTTGTCGTATGAGACCATGTATGCAGAATCTTTCTTTCCACCATTGTAAAAGGCATATAAGTGATTGCGAATTCCATCACCTGCAATGAGATCCTTTACGTTATCTCCGTCAAGGTCTATGGCCAACAAACTTGTATTCGAATGCTTAGAGCCCTTCTGCCCGCCACTTAAGATTCTTTTTTTCATCTCGGGGTTTGGAACATTTCCAGCCGAATTACAAGTATTAAAGCTTACAGAATCGAAATCCTCGGAAAAGTAACCCCAGCACATATTTTTTATCTCAAAATGCAAGCTGTCGCAGATTCCGTATTTTTCAATCGATAGATTCTTATGGTATTCAATAAAGGAACCACCGAAATCAATGGTCAGAATGTCAATATCTCCATCGCCGTCTATGTCTTCAAACGCAATGACGTCTTCCCAATTCCAGTAAATTTCTCCGGGATGCCAGTACTGTGAAGGCAGGCCAGAAGTATCCGTTTTAAGGATTTTGGTCACCAATTCGAATTCAAGTTTATCGGTACTAACATTCTTATATACAGTTACTCTGTCCCGGACGTCATGTGTAAAAATGTCCATTTTACCATCACAGTTGTAATCCCTTAGAATGGCCATTCGCTCCATGGCAATACCATTGTCTTTAAAATTTGACCTGTACTGAGGAGCGTAGACATAGGCCGTATCTCCAGAATTTATAAAAGGTAGAATTTTGTCTCCCGTTTGCTCGTTAAGTTCCTGATTTGGTTCAAAAACGAAAAGATCCATTTTGCCGTCAAGGTTGAAATCCAATTCGTTAAAATGGGCAGAATTTATCCCCGATGCCCAGGGTAAGGTAAGGCGCGTGGAACCGTGAAAAACCTCTACGGTGTCGTTTCGCATCACTACGTTTTGACCCATTGAATCTATGACTAACAAAACTATGGCCAATCCAAAAAATATCTTTTTTACTTTCATTTGATTCCCAATATTAGCTTTTGATTGAAACGCAGATTATCACTCGTGACGCTTACTATCACCATTCCCCGACTCCAGTTCGAGGCGTTTAGCACTAGCCTGTGCCGAAATTGGTTCTTCATCAGTAATTGCCCATTCGCCCCGTAAACTTCTATTCTTCCCGAATGAGAATCGGACAGCAGATCGATCTGGTAACGATCCTCGCCCAAAGACGTTATGTCAACATTCAATTGAGAGCCATGGCTTGATTTAATCGTTTCGAGGCCAACAACGGCATCTGTTTCGTAGAAGGTGAGTCCACCGGCTGTGTTTCCTGCAAC
The DNA here is from genome assembly GCA_040220895.1 of Vicingaceae bacterium. Classification (GTDB taxonomy): domain Bacteria; phylum Bacteroidota; class Bacteroidia; order Flavobacteriales_E; family Vicingaceae; genus UBA11591. The sequence goes on along the minus strand of JAVJVY010000022.1, from coordinate 94,456 downwards.
AATCTCGAGGAAACCGTCATTATCGATGTCGGCAGAGGTAATATGACTTCGCTCCCCGTCGTCAATGCCCAAATAATTGGATTCCAGTTTTGTAAAACTCCCATTGGGAAGGTTTTGTCGGACATCCTTGTAATAAAATATTTTACCATTACTGGAACCCGACAATAGTTCAACCCCGTTTTGTGAATTGTAAAAATGAGATTGACTGTAACCAAAATAGGAGAGCGGGGGCTTGGTGTTGACATTACCGAGGCTATCATTCATGAGGGTAAAATTGGCAATAGCACTGGAACCAGTATTTTGGTAATAATTAATGTTGCCATCTTTTTCACCGATCATCAGATCCTGGTCCCCGTCACCGTCTATATCAAACAGCTGTGGACTGGCATCTTGACCGACATCAATGCCAAGAAAATCGGCCTCCTCGAACTCTAGATCACTAAGCCCATTTTTAGGCCGATTGATAAAATAGTGGATCTTGCCATTATAATCGCCCAGCATTAAATCAGGAAACCCATCGGCAGTGATATCCCCAAAAGACGGAATGACGTTTAAGGTGGGAATGTCTAACTGAGTGTTAAGATTATATTTGGTAATGCCGCCAAAATCTTCATCTGTTACGGTAAATGCAGGGGCAGATGCAGTCCCCGTATTTTTAAGGTACCACAGTTTTGAGATTTGATTGTTGGCCCCATTATACAAGCCGCTGTTTCCCGAAACGATATCCAGCAGGCCGTCAAAATTGACGTCAACAAATGTGGGATAAGCTCCAGTTCCAAAATCAAGCATTTCCGACTGTAAGAAGTCATTCTGCCGGAAAGTGAATTGCATGTTAGAAGAAGTACCGGTATTCTCGTAATACCAAACGCCTTTTTGGTTTTCGACGTTGTTAGTCGCATTCGGTGCTACCAACAGATCTTTCAGGCCATCGTTATTAACGTCCAACAAGTAGAATGCGGGGAACACCTGAATATCGATCGCCTTGCTATTTGGGTAATTCGTGGTTTGATTGATCATGTCTGCCACAAATTTATTTCCACCGTTTTCAAGAAATATTCCGGTTTTATAAGAGATATCCCCGATCAAGGCGTCCTTGTCGGCGTCACCGTCAGGGTCAAAAGCCAAAAGGGTTGACCCCGAGTGCTTGTTTCCCGATTTAGACTTAGGACAAGGTTTATTCAGGGTGACCTGATTGCTGATGGCATCTTCAGAAAAATTACCCCAGCATCCGGTATTGAGATGAAATTTAAAGTCTTCTAAGGAACCACTATCTGCGGCAAAATTTTCAAAATAATTGACCGAAGTAGAGACATTGTCAAACGAGAGTATGTCAATGTCACCATCACCATCCATGTCCGTGATGGCAGGAATATCCAAACGACTGGCATAAATGTTGGCCTTTGTGGATGAGTTGTAGTAACCCATCAAATAAGGAGCTGCAACTTGGGTAAAATTTAACTGACCGCCACTGGAAATGTTCTTATATACAAGTATTGCGCCTTGGCCGTTGTGTGTGAAGATGTCTTCTTTGCCGTCGTTGTTATAATCAACCAACAGGGCAAATTCTTGCATATCCGGAAAACCTTCTTCATATTCCGGAGCATATGAATAGTCAACTTGTCCGAAAGTGCCATTGTTAATGAAGGTCAAAACCCGCCAACCCTCTCGGTCAAATACAAAGAGATCTTTTATATTATCGTTATTCAGGTCGATCTCAGAGAATTGTGGGGCGTTCAAGCCACCTGTCCAGGCCAATTCCAAATTACCTCCATTCTGATCCTTTACTTTAACGGCGTTAGATTTTGTGGCAGTTGACTGGCCTAACGAAAAAAACGGACTAAAAAAAGCCAAAATCAAAATAACGTATCGCATGGTTATACCTTCTATTACCATAGACGAAAGGGGTCTGTTCAAAGTTGCTTTCGACATTTTTTGCATTATTCCAAAAGTACGAATAATGCCCCTTGAACTTTGTGACTTTTATGACCTATGATTTATTTGACATATTCCACACAGAAAATCTATATTTGCACGCTAATTTTCCGAGCAACAATTAACTATCAAAATGCAGAATAAAGGATTAATCTGGCTGTTTATCACCCTCTTATCATTGGCATGTATCTACCAGTTGTCATTCACATGGGTGGTTTTAGGTATTGAAGAAGATGCCAGGGAATATTCCGCTGGTGATGTAGTAGAAGCAGATAAGTATTTGGATTCAATGGCTTCTGAAGCTGTTTATCCACTTCTTGGTTACACCTACGCAGAATGTAAAAAATACGAGATCAACTTAGGGTTAGACCTAAAAGGGGGCATGAATGTCACCTTGGAGGTTTCAATTGAAGATGTCGTAAGAGCCCTCGCGGGAAACAGCAAAGACGTCGCCTTTGAAAGGGCAATGAGCGAGGCTAAAAAGAATCAGAAAAATTCACAAGAGGATTTCGTTTCTCTTTTCGAACAGGCCTATCAGCAGGCCAACCCCGACGGAAGGCTGACCAGTGTCTTTTACAATCTTGAGAACAAAGACAATATTTCACGCGATGCGAGCAACGAAGAGGTCATAGAATTTATAAGAGGTGAAACAGATGCGGCATTTGACCGATCCTTTGAAGTCATCCGAACCAGGGTTAATTTGTTTGGAGTTGCTCAGCCAAACATTCAGAAACTGGAAGGATCTGACAGGATATTGGTGGAACTCCCGGGAGTCAAGAATAAAGAAAGGGTAAGGCAGCTGCTTCAGGGTACGGCTAAATTGGAATTCTGGGAAACTTTTGAAAATCAAGAGGTTTATCCGAAACTAGAAACGGCGAATGACAAATTGCGTCTCTTGCTTGGCTATACTGAAGAATCCTCAGTCGAAGATTCTGTTTCCACTGATTCTACCGTGGCAGAGGGCGATGGCTTGGCTGGGGAAGAAATTGCGAAAGAGTCCAACGATGTGTTGGCTGGTAAGGAAGAGCCATCATTGTTGGAAGCTGACTCATCCGAATCACTCTTATTAGGAGAATCATCATTGTTGGAAGAAGAATCGGACAGTTTGTCTGGGGCGACCGATGCTGATCAGATGTCTGCCGAAGAGTTCGCGCGTGAAAATCCGCTATTTAATGTGTTACGCCCCGCTATTTTCCAGGATGAGAGCGGCCAATATAGGGCCGGTCAAGGTCCGGTAGTGGGATATGTGGCCACTAAGGATACGGATAAGGTCAATAAATACCTTGCCATGCCTGAAATAAAGGCGGTTTTCCCTTCCAAGGTTCGTTTCTTGTGGGCAGCCAAACCCTACGATGAAGAAGGCCGTTTCCTACAATTGATAGCAATAAAAGTAAATGACAGGGACGGACAAGCTCCCCTTGAAGGAGATGTTATCGTTGATGCCTACCAAAGTTTTGGTCAATTCGGAGGAAAGCCCGAGATCACAATGAAGATGAATGCCTTTGGCGCCAAAAAATGGAAGGCCCTGACCCGCGACAACCTCGAAAAAAGCATCGCCATCGTTCTTGATAATTACGTTTATTCATTCCCTACCGTACAAAGTGAAATTTCGGGTGGAATTTCTGTTATCCAAGGTCAGTTTGAAATTGAAGAAGCACAATTAATCGCTAACATCCTCAAGGCCGGTAAATTGCCCGCGCCTGCTCAAATAGTTGAAGAAGCCATAGTTGGCCCTTCGCTTGGTCAGGAAGCGATCGATTCAGGGTTAACGTCATTCCTGATTGCTCTAGTTATTGTATTGCTTTACATGGTGTTCTATTATAGCAAGGCGGGAATTGCCTCCGATGTTGCCCTGTTTGCCAACTTGTTCTTTCTCGTTGGTGTTCTTGCCTCGACCAACATTGCCCTCACCTTGCCGGGAATTGCCGGTATTGTTTTGACTATTGGTATGTCAGTGGATGCGAACGTACTGATATACGAACGAATTCGCGAGGAGGTAACTGCTGGTAAAGGGATTAGATTGGCTGTTTCAGATGGATACGCCAGAGCTTACAGTTCTATCATTGACGCCAACGTTACGACCATTTTAACCGGTATAATTCTTTGGGTTTTTGGCACAGGTCCTGTTGAAGGATTTGCTAAAACCTTGGTGATTGGTATTCTGACTTCGCTTTTCACCGCCATTTTCATCACGCGTTTGATTTTTACGTTCATGCTTGATAGAAACATGGAGTTGAAGTTCTCTACCAAATTAACAGAGAATGCATTCAAGAACCTCAATTATCAATTTGTCAAGAACCGTAAGATCTTCTATGTCATCTCTGGCTTGGTTATCGTTTTTGGAGTTGGATCCTTGCTCACCAGGGGTCTCAATTACGGCGTTGATTTTCAAGGTGGCCGATCTTATTTGGTAAGGTTTGACCAGGTAGTTAGTGAAACCGACGTAAGGAATGCACTTCAGGCAACGTTTGAGTCTGCACCTGAAGTCAAAACCTTTGGTGAGGCTGATCAGTTAAAGATTACCACCGACTACCTTATTAATAGTGAGGATCCGAGTGCCGATCAGGTAGTCGAGGACGCTTTGAATAATGGACTTACATCAATGGAAGTTGCCCCTGCATATGAGATCATGAGTTCTCAAAAAGTGGGTCCAACCATCGCAGACGATATCAAGACGGCTGCTTTTTGGTCCATACTTTTCTCTTTGATCGTCATCTTCCTATACATCCTTATCCGGTTTAGGAAGTGGCAATACGGTTTAGCGGCCGTCGCGGCCATTTTCCACGATGTATTGGTGGTCTTGGGCATCTTCTCACTACTGTATGGCGTGCTGCCATTCTCCCTTGAAATTGATCAGGCGTTTATCGCGGCGATATTGACCGTTGTGGGATACTCAATCAATGATACGGTTGTTGTTTTTGACAGAATCAGGGAATACCTTGGATTGCATAAAAAGCAAGAGATGCCAGAAGTAGTGAACCAAGCATTGAACAGCACCTTGAGCCGAACCATTAACACCTCGCTTTCTACGTTCTTCGTGTTGCTGATGATCTTCATTTTTGGTGGAGAAGTGATCAGGGGTTTTGCTTTTGCACTGTTAATCGGCGTTAGTGTTGGTACTTATTCTTCACTGTGCGTGGCTACACCGATCGTTGTTGACCTATCAAAGAAAGATTCGAAAAGAGGCGTTAAAAAGTAAGTTGACTATTTTAGCTTCCGGGCTTTATTGTAACTTCGGTACATTAAATTGAAGAATGACATGTTGACCCTGGAATTGCTTTTTTTCAATATTGGTGCTCCTGAATTGTTCATGATCGTTCTGGTCGTGATCATTTTCTTTGGTTCCAAAAAAATTCCGGAATTAATGCGCGGATTGGGCAAGGGAATCAGAGAATTTAAGGATGCTACCGGCGAGATTCAACAAGAGATCCGCAAAAGTTCCAAGGTCATCGAAGACGAGATCAAGGACAAGAAGCCTTCTTCAGGGGAACAGAAGTAGTTCTCTTCATGGAATACGTTCAACTTATCATAGGGCTTGCGATATTGATCCTGAGTGGGGAATCACTCGTGAAGGGATCGGTCAGCATGGCCATCAAAATGCGGGTGTCAACCTTGGTCATTGGTATGACCATTGTGTCATTCGGAACTTCTGCACCCGAATTACTTGTAGCAATAAAAGCCGCTTTAAAAGATAAGCCCGACATAGCTATTGGTGCTATTGTGGGCTCGAATGTTTCTAACATTGCATTGATACTTGGCTTAACGGCGATTGTTTTCCCAATTAGAGTTAACCGAGATTCTATAGCCATTGACTGGCCGATGATGATCATTGCCACAGGGCTGTTCTATGCTTGCATATTCAACGGCATTTTAGGTTTCTGGGAAGGGGCAATCCTTTTTTCGGCGCTATTGATTTTTGGCACATGGTTGATCTGGCGATCGAGGAAAAAGAAAAAAATCGAGGATGTTGAGAGCGGACAGACCTATTCAAGGACACATCCCATCTCATACCTGAAGGATCTCGCTTTTATTGCTTTGGGCTGTTTGGGTCTTATTTATGGTGCCGATCTTTTTCTTGAGGGCGCCAGCGAACTGGCCTTGAATTTTGGTATTTCCGAGCGCATAATAGGCCTGACTTTGGTAGCGTTGGGAACCAGCCTTCCCGAGTTGATCACATCACTTGTGGCTGCATTTCGCCATCAAGCCGATATTGGCATTGGAAATCTTATTGGTTCCAATATTTTTAATTTGTTGGCCATCTTAGGCATTACGGCCATGGTAAAAGAGATTCCAATAAATTATGACATCATCCATTTTGACTTTTATTGGATGTTGGCAGTATCAGTTATCATCTTTCCAATGATGTTGATTCGATTTAAAATAACACGGCTAGAGGGCTTCTTACTATTGGCGTTTTATGTTATTTACATTCATTTCGTTCTTATTTCTTAAAATGTTTATGTAAAAGTTGAAAAAATAGGGGGGTGTGTTGAAAAAAAGAGTAAAAATAAATGGTACCCCCCCTAAAATAGAAATACATTTGCCATGAAATTATAAATAAACTTAAATCATGGCTGTTTTTCGCTTTGCTGCCCTTGAAGATGTTGTACATCGAAAGGCCAATCACGTCACCCCACCCTCCGCAAAAATTTCTGATTTCTATGGCAGTAAGGTCTTTAATGATCATGCCATGCAGGAATACCTGAGCAAGGATGCCTACGAGAGCGTTGTTTCCGCTATGATCGGTGGGGAGCGCATAGAAAGAAGAATGGCAAATGCGGTTGCAGCCGGCATGAAGGACTGGGCTGCAACCAAAGGCGCAACCCATTATACCCATTGGTTCCAGCCATTAACGGGATCGACAGCAGAAAAGCACGATGCTTTTTTCGAACCAATTGAAGGTGGAAGGGCCATAGAGCGATTCGATGGGAGAATGCTGGTTCAGCAAGAACCGGATGCCTCGAGTTTTCCAAGTGGTGGAATTCGGAACACATTTGAAGCAAGGGGATACACGGCTTGGGATCCGTCTTCTCCTGCTTTTGTCATAGGAAAAACCCTTTGCATACCCACCATATTTATTTCCTATACCGGACACGCGCTCGACAATAAAATGCCCTTGCTCAAAGCGCTGAATGCCATTGACAAGGCAGCGACCGATGTTTGCCAATACTTTGATAAAAACGTGACAAAGGTAAGTGCAACCCTTGGTTGGGAACAAGAGTATTTCTTAATAGATACGGCCCTTTACAATGCCAGACCAGACATCATGATGACAGGCCGGGCTCTATTTGGTCACACACCCGCCAAAGGTCAACAGCTTGACGACCATTATTTTGGTACAATTCCTGAGCGGGTTACCGCCTTCATGAGGGATTTTGAAAACCAGGCACTGGAATTGGGAATTCCGGTGACCACCAGGCATAATGAAGTTGCCCCAAATCAATACGAAGTGGCTCCCGTATTCGAAGAAGCTAATCTTGCCAACGATCACAATTTACTTTTGATGGATCTGTTGGAAAAGATTGCTGTAAATCATAATTTTAAAGTGCTTCTGCACGAAAAACCGTATCCGGGTTTGAACGGTTCGGGCAAGCACAATAACTGGTCCCTGGGAACGAACACGGGCGTTAATCTTTTGAGTCCCGGTAAAAACCCAAAGACCAACTTGCGGTTTCTTGCTTTTTTTGTTAATACAATCGCAGCAGTTTACCGCTACAGCGACCTCATACGTGCTAGCATCGCTTCAGCCGGAAATGATCACCGCCTTGGCGCCAATGAGGCACCGCCTGCAATTATTTCGGTATTCATCGGGTCTCAGCTCACAGATATGTTGGATGCCATCGAAAATTCGATCGGCAATAAAAAACTGACATCTGAAGAAAAGACCGAGCTAAAACTGTCCATTGGAAAGATTCCGGAGATATTACTCGACAATACCGACAGAAACCGTACATCACCTTTTGCCTTTACCGGTAATAAATTTGAATTTAGGGCCGTGGGTAGTTCAGCAAATTGCGCCACTCCCATGATAGCCATAAACGTTGCCGTTGCCAAGCAATTAAGAGAATTTAAGACCAATGTAGATGCCTTGATTCGTAAAGGGATTAAGAAGGATGAAGCCATACTGAGAGAAATTCGCGAATTGATCGTCAAGTCAAAGAACATTCGATTTGAAGGAAATGGTTATAGCGAAAAATGGGTAACTGAAGCCAAGAAACGGGGCTTGAACAATATAAAAGACACCCCGAGGGCCTTGGGAGTGCTCATTGACAAATCGACCAAATCATTATTCGAAGAACTCGATGTCCTTTCGTCTTCCGAGTTGGATGCCCGGCATGAAATCGAGTTGGAAAATTACACCTTGAAAATCCAGATCGAGTCAAGGGCAATTGGTGATGTTTCTCAGAACCATATCATCCCGACAGCCATTGAATATCAAAACAGGCTCATTCAAAATGTAAAAGGTATGCGTGAAATATTCGGAAAAAAAGAAGCTGATGAAGCCACGGAAACCCAGTTAAAAATCTTAATCGAATCATCCAAACACATCAATGGAATAAAAAGCAATGTTGATCAGATGATAGAGTCCAGGAAAAAGGGTAATAAAATTGCAGAACCACTCGAGAAAGCCATCTTTTACTGCGATACTGTCAGGCCTCATTTTGAATCCATCAAATACCATGTCGATAAACTTGAAATGTTGATCGACGACGAATTGTGGCCACTTCCAAAATTGCGAGAAGTGCTCTTTACGAAGTAGGAATTACTCTGCTGAAAGGCTTGTTATGATTGAAATACAGGAAGTTTTGATCATTGTTTGAGGCTTTGAATATTTAAAAAAGTTTGATTACATTAGCAGCCATTCAAAAAGAGCCCTTTTTATTAAGATGATTATGAGGATTTTACGGACCTGCATTACCTTGCTTTTTATGGTTTTGGCTTCTATGGCCTTTGCTCAAAAGGATTATTTATCTGAAGCCGGCAATGTCTTTGCACAAGAAAGGTATTACGAGGCTATTGATATCTATAAAAAGGCCTATACTCAAACCAAAGAAAAGGAAGAGAAGGCTTTTGTAATATTTCGTATTGCCGAATGCTACCGACTAGCCGACAATCCAAAACAGGCCGAGGTGTGGTATTCTAAAGCTGTTAAGGCGAATTATTCTGATCCAATTGCACAGTATTATCTTGCAGAATCGAAAAAATTCAACGGCAAATTCGAGGATGCGGCAGAAGAGTACAAGAGGTACCTTGAGAAAAACCCAAACGATAAAAAGGGGAAGGATGGGCTGAAGTCTGTTGAAATGACTCAGGAATGGATCAAAAATCCGACTCGATTTGAGGTAGAGAATGCTCCGATCATAAATTCAGAATACGACGACTTTTCTCCGTTGTTCATTGACAAGAAAAACGATGTAATGGTTTTTACTTCATCACGTGAAGGGTCCACCGGTAACATCATTCACGAAAGAACCGGTCAGAGCATGCCAGACCTATACGAAACCACACGTGATCGAAAAGGGAAGTGGAGCGAGCCCAAACCCATCAGTGAAACAGTTAATACCATCGAGAGTGAAGGTTCTGCATGCGTAAATGAAAGACGAAATACGCTCTATTTTACCAGATGCCCTTATGGAAAGGACGGTGTTTTTGGATGTCAGCTCTACTGGTCTAAAAAAGCAGGACAAAATTGGGGTGAAGCAGAACTAATACCGATTACGGCCGACACCAATACCGTTGGGCAACCCGCCATGTCTAATGATGATAAAATTCTGGTGTTCGCATCTGACATGCCCGGAGGATATGGTGGTAAAGACCTCTGGTACATCGTCAATAAGGGTAAGGGTATCTGGTCGGAACCCATCAATCTGGGAGCTTCGATCAATACCGAAGGCCACGAACTATTTCCTTCCATCAACTTTGCAGGCCACCTGTATTTTTCTTCCACCGGACATATCGGAATGGGAGGCTTGGATATATTCAAGGCGGAATTGGTCGGTGAGAACAAATGGGGAAACCCTGAAAATCTTCAATATCCCATCAATTCTTCAGCGAATGATTTTGGAATCGTTTACGACGGCCAGAAGAATCGCGGTTATCTTTCCTCAGACAGAGAAGGAGGAGTAGGTGAGACCGATATCTGGGAATTTTTTATGCCACCGCTTGTTTTCGCGCTTGAAGGCATTGTGACCAACAAGGAAACTGGAGATCCAATTGCTAATGCCACCATAGATTTGAAAGGAACGGATGGAGCAACTGCTCAAGTAATAACAGACGATAAAGGAGAATTCCAGTTCGCGGATAAAGGCTCAGGACGATACATCAATGAGAACACATCTTATACGTTAATGGTTGCTGCTGCCGAATATCTAAATGCCAAAGGAAATGAAACAACGGTCGGAGAAGAGGAATCTAAGGTTTTTTACCACGAATACAGATTGGTACCCGTCGATAAGCCTATCAAACTTCCTGAAATCCTCTTTGAACTTGCCAAATGGGATCTCTTACCTCAATCTAAAGATTCGCTTAGTTTCCTTTTTGACATCCTGATTGACAACCCCACGATTGTCATTGAGCTTGCGGCTCACACCGATTCAAGGGACAGTGATCAGCGAAACCTGGTACTTTCCCAAAAACGTGCTCAGTCTTGCGTGGATTATCTCATCGAAAGAGGGATCGACAGGGATCGCATGATAGCAAAGGGTTATGGTGAATCGCGTCCGAAAATCACAGATTCTCAGATCGCAAAATTGAAATCCACCGAAGAAAAAGAGGCCGCCCATCAACAAAACAGGAGGGTGGAATTCAGTGTATTGCGGGACGATTTCATCCCGAAATAGCGGTATTCACAATATATACACGGCAATGCCGTGAATCATGAAAGTTTCGGACAGGTACCATAAACGAGGTGTATCGGCATCCAAAGAAGATGTTCATAACGCCATCAAGAACCTAGATAAGGGGCTGTTCCCAAATTCCTTTTGCAAAGTTGTTCCGGATTTTCTTGGCAATTCAAAAGATCATTGTGTTGTAATGCACGCGGATGGTGCTGGAACAAAATCTTCACTTGCTTACATGTATTGGCGTGAAACCGGAGACTTGACCGTCTGGAAAGGCATTGCGCAAGACGCTTTGGTCATGAACCTCGATGACCTCATATGTGTGGGAGTTACTTCAGGAATACTACTATCGAGCACCATTGGCCGGAATAAAGGACTTATCCCCGGCGATGTTATCAGTGCGCTAATCAACGGAACTGAAGATCTATTGAGTGAGTTGAGGGAATTGGGGATTGACATACACAGCACCGGAGGTGAAACTGCCGATGTTGGTGACCTCGTAAGGACGATCATTGTCGATTCTACTGTTGTAGCAAGAATGAGAAGAACAGAAGTTATTGAAGCCAAAATCAATCCGGGTGATGTCATTGTTGGCCTTTCCAGCACGGGTCAGGCAACCTACGAATCGTCTTACAACGGAGGCATGGGGAGCAATGGCTTGACCTCGGCACGGCACGATGTTTTTCAAAAGTTATTAGCAAAAAAGTTCCCAGAGAGTTTTGACCCCTCATTGGATGATGACCTGGTTTATTCTGGTAGCAAATCACTGACGGATAAAATGGAAGGTCTTGGAACAGATGCTGGAAAATTAGTACTCTCACCAACGCGCACCTACGCCCCTATCATTCACAATTTTTTAAAGGAGCATCGGTCTGAAGTCTCGGCAATTGTCCATTGCAGTGGTGGAGCCCAAACAAAAGTGTTGCATTTCACCTCCCCCGATAGCCATGTGATTAAAGATGATCTTTTTCCCTGTCCACCATTATTTGACCTTATACAGTCAGAATCAGGGACAGACTGGAAAGAGATGTACCAGGTATTCAATATGGGGCATCGCATGGAGGTGTACCTGCCCGAAGCCTATGCATCAGAACTGATCAAATTAAGCCAATCATTCAATGTCGATGCCAAGGTAGTAGGCCGGGTTGAAAAAGGGGACGGTAAAAGCCTTACAATACAATCTGACAAAGGAACTTTTAATTACATCCATGAGTGATCTGCTGACAAAACTCGAGGACATCAAGATACGATTCGACAATGTTGCCACCATGATCAACGATCCTGAGATCATTTCAGACATGGATCGATACATCAAATTAAACAAGGAATACAAAGATCTTGAAGAAATGATAGAGGTCTATCATGAATACAAGAATATTTTAGAGAATCAAGACTCGTCCAGGCAAATCTTGCACGATGAAAAAGACGACGAGTTTCGGGAAATGGCCAAAATTGAATTGGATGAATTGAATGACAGGCGCGAGAAAATTGAAGCTAAGATCAAGGTATTGTTAATACCTAAAGACCCGGAAGACGCGAAGAATTGTGTGGTTGAAATACGAGCCGGGACAGGGGGAGACGAGGCCAGTATTTTTGCGGGCGATCTATACCGAATGTATGTCAGGTATTGTGAGAATCGCGGTTGGAAAATAGACCTGGTCGACCAAACGGAAGGCACTTCGGGAGGATTCAAGGAAATCATTTTCAATGTCAATGGCAAGGATACCTATGGTACGATGAAATACGAATCAGGGGTTCACCGAGTACAGCGTGTGCCACAAACTGAAACTCAGGGACGGGTTCATACTTCGGCCGCCAGTGTGGCCGTGCTGCCAGAGGCCGAGGAATTTGACGTTGATGTCAAAGAATCCGATCTTAGAGTGGATTCTTATTGCTCAAGCGGTCCGGGAGGCCAAAGTGTCAATACTACTTATTCGGCCATAAGAATAACACACATCCCGACAGGTATTGTGGCCCAATGTCAAGACCAAAAATCAAAACTTAAGAATTACGATAAGGCCCTGAGTGTGCTTCGTTCCAGAATATATGAAATGGAACTGCAAAAACACCTGGAAGAAATATCAAAAAAACGAAAAACAATGGTCAGCACCGGCGATCGGTCAGCCAAGATCAGAACCTATAATTACCCTCAGGGAAGGGTTACGGATCACCGGATTAATCTAACCCTTTACAACCTTTCCAATGTCATGAATGGTGATATAGCCGAGATCATAGATTCTTTACAAGTAGCGGAAAACGCCGAAAAAATGAAAGCCGGAGAAAGCTTATGACACGAGCCGAAATCATTGAGCAAGTCAGATCAAAGGCTTCTTTCTTGTGTGTGGGTCTTGACACGGATCTAACCAAGATACCTGAGTCTTTGAGAGGTTCAAGCGATCCTATTTTTGAATTTAACAAGGCCATTATTGACGCCACCCAAGACCTGTGTGTTTCATTTAAAGTGAATGTGGCATTTTATGAGTTTTTAGGTATCGAGGGATTGGAAGCCATGAGGCGAACCCTGGAGTATATTCCCGATGAGCATTTTGTGATTGCCGATGCAAAGAGAGGAGATATAGGAAATACTTCTACCATGTATGCCAAGGCATTTTTTGAAACCTATAATTCAGATGCCATTACACTATCACCTTACATGGGAGAGGATTCTATCCGTCCATTTCTGGACTTCAAGGATAAGTGGGCCATTGTCCTTGCACTCACCTCAAATAAAGGGGCTGAAGACTTTCAATTACAGCAGGTTGGTGAGAATGGTCGGGCCTTATATGAACTGGTATTGGAACGAGTTGCTTCCTGGGGAACAAGGGATAATACCATGTTTGTGGCAGGAGCGACAAAAGGGGAGTATTTCAAAAACATACGCGCAATGGTTCCGGATCATTTTCTGCTGGTTCCGGGAGTTGGAGCACAGGGGGGTGATTTACATAGTATTTGTGAAAACGGCCTGAATTCAGATGTCTCTTTATTGGTCAACAGTTCAAGGGGCATTATTTATAGCGGTCATGGAAATGACTTTGCGAAAGCAGCTCGGCAAGCGGCAGGCGAACTCCAGGCAGCCATGGAAAAGGAATTGAGGTTGTTTGGTCTCCTTTGATCCAGGGCCTGTTGATTTTTTTATCGCGCAGTTGAGTAGGATCAAAGTCAACAACTTTATTCAAAAAAACGTTATTTTGTAGTTGAATCAAAAGGTTCGGAAAAGATGATCGAAAAAATGCAAGCCATCGTTGAGAAACGAGTATTTGGCGTTTGTGAATACATCGGAGAGAAGATTGGAATGAAATCGTCCAAAATTCGATTGTATTTTATCTATGCGTCATTCCTGACTTTCGGTTCACCGGTCATCATTTACCTAATCCTTGCCTTTCTCTTGGAACAAAAGGATCAATTCAGGGCAAGGAGATCCAATATCTGGGATCTTTAATAATGCGATTATTTCCGTCGATCAGGCGCTTTTCCAGAATTAACATTGCCCTTTTCGCATTGTTCTTTGTGGTCTTAGTGGGCGTTGTGGGCTATATGCAGATCGAAAACTTCAGGTTCTTCGATGCCTTTTACATGACCATTATCACCATTTCAACTGTTGGATTTACTGAAGTCCATCCCTTGAGTGAATTGGGACGGTTATTCACCGCTTTTCTAATCATGACTAGTTTTGGTATTTTCGCTTACGCTATTACTGCAATCTCTTCTTATTTGATCAATGGAGAATTAATGCGGTATTATAAAGAAAGAAAATTGGACAAGACCATAGGTAAATTGAATAACCACATCATCGTTTGCGGGTATGGACGAAATGGCCGTCGAGCCGTTGAAGAGTTTGAGGCGCATAAAAAGCCATTTATAGTGGTTGAATCAGATGCCCGGATCGTTTCAGATTTGCAGGAAAATTCTACTTTTCTTTTCATCGACGGGGATGCGAGAGAGGACGATGTGCTGTTGAGCGCAGGTATAGAAAGAGCCCAAGCCTTGGTCTGCACCATGCCCGATGATGCCGACAATCTTTTGACTGTTCTGACCGCCAGGGAGTTGAATAAATTTTTAACCATTATATCCAGAGCCTCTTATGACACCTCCTATAAAAAACTAAAACTTGCCGGAGCCGATAACGTCATTATGCCAGATAAGATTGGCGGTGCTCATATGGCTTCATTGATCTTGAAGCCGGATGTGATCGAGTTTTTCGATCAGCTTATCATGCAGGACCCCGAAAAGCCCTATGTAAAAGAGGTCTTATGTTCAGACCTCAGTGGAGACAACAAGCCCCACTCACTGGGTGAATTAAAGGAATTGAATAAATCGGGTGTCATCATACTCGGTTTAAAGTGTGAGGATGGCACCTATTTAGTGAATCCATCAGATGCGTCTGAATTGGATCCCGGGTCAAAGTTGTTTGTCTTGGGCACGCCACTTGAGATTTCCTCCTTGTAGCTCGCTTGGCTGTATTCTCCTTGTCTGGCTCTTATAAATCTATATATTTGGCCAATCACAAATGAATCCATGAAAAAACTCTTTCTTTACTTGGTAATGCTGCTATTTCCTTTGGCTTCCTTTTCGCTGCCAAACATCAAGGAGGTCGATCAGGCCATCAATTCTTTTTTTCAACCCATTACCGAGTTCATAGAGGGGATCGTTTTTTTTACGGTTCATGTGTTTAATAAGGACATACCATTTGTGCTAATCTGGCTTATTGTGGGTGCAGTTGTATTTACCTTTTGGATGAGGTTTGTAAATATCCGCGCTTTTGGCCATGCGCTCGATGTAGTCAGGGGTAAATTCGATAATCCTGATGATTCTGGAGAAGTTAGTCACTTTCAGGCACTTACAGCGGCTTTATCCGGAACGGTAGGGGTGGGCAACATCGCAGGAGTTGCTTTGGCGGTATCACTTGGTGGCCCCGGCGCCACTTTCTGGATGATCATAGCCGGTCTACTAGGAATGAGCTCAAAGTTTGTGGAATGTACCTTGGGATTAAAATATCGAAATGAAAACCCGGACGGCTCTGTTTCTGGTGGCCCCATGTATTATCTGTCAAAAGGACTTGCCAAAAGGGGAATGGGTAAGATGGGAAAAGTGCTTGCCGTGCTCTTTGCCGTGGCTTGTATTGGGGGGTCTTTCGGGGGTGGAAATATGGTACAAATCAATCAAGCCACCCAACAACTTATAGATGTGACAGGTGGTACAGCCAGTATTTTTTATGAAAAAGGTTGGATCTTTGGTCTTATCATGAGTATTGTGGTGGGGTTGATCATCATTGGAGGGATTAAAAGCATAGCAAAAGTGACCGACAAGATCGTGCCATTCATGGTTGCTATATACGTGGCCGCTGCCATGACGGTCATACTTCTGAACATCTCTCATTTAGGTTGGGCCTTTAAGCAGATTTTTTATGGGGCGTTCAACCCTGAGGCCATATACGGAGGAATCATAGGCGTATTGATCCTAGGTTTCAGGCGTGCGGCCTTTTCAAACGAAGCAGGCATTGGCTCTGCATCTATAGCCCATTCCGCTGCCAAAACCGACGAACCGATCAGCGAGGGGATTGTGGCATTGCTGGAACCCTTTATTGATACAGTTGTAATTTGTACCATGACAGCCTTGGTCATTATTTTTGCCGACTACGGTGAATACACCCAGCTGGAAGCTTTTGAAGCCGCTTCTAGAGGAGGTACAGCCGCAGGAATTGGCCTTACCTCTTCTGCCTTTGAACAATCCATTAGTTGGTTCCCCATTGTGCTTGGAATTGCAGTGATACTTTTTGCGCTCTCCACTATGATCAGTTGGAGCTATTACGGATTGAAATCCTGGGCATACCTTTTTGGAGCCAGTAAGACATCCATTACCATATACAAAGTATTGTTTTGCTTATTGGTCATCGTCGGTGCAGCCATTAGTGCCGATCAGGTGTTCAACTTTGGTGACGCTATGATTTTTGCCATGGCCTTCCCAAATGTTTTGGGCCTTTACCTACTGGCACCAGAAGTCAGAAAAGATCTTCAGAGTTACTTTAAGCGGATAAAAAGCGGGGAAATCAAACGTTTCAAGTAAACCCCTTTTGTTGCAAGACCACCGCAGGAACTTACGTGAATTATGGCATCTAACTCGCTCAGAAAAGCGAGGATTGGCCTACTTTCTTTTGTTGTGTATTTCCATTTCACACCTCTCTGAAGTAAAAGACTACTTTTTTAAATCAGATCAAAAACTCGATAGTTATCGTTCTGTTGCAGCAAGCCATCAAGCAAATAATGCATCTGAAAACGATATTGAGCCAGAAGATCATGACCAGTTCAAGTTAGTGCCATTTGATCCTAATTTGGCTAGCGAAGGAATGCTCATTTCCATGGGAATACCGGATTACTTGGCAAAAAGAATTGTTAAGTATCGTCAGGCCGGGGGAACATTCAAAGAGAAGATTGACCTAAATAAGATCTACGGACTAAACGACTCATTATTCAATGTTTTACAACCGTTCATCCAAGTCAAGAGAGCAGCTAGCATTAAACCTGGCCACAAAAGTAAAGCTCTAGGTAAAAAGGAGCGAATAAGGGTAGATATAAACCATGCTGATAGTTCGGAATTTATTTCATTAAGTGGCATCGGGCCTGTTTATGCAAGTCGGATAATAAGGTACAGAGAGGTACTCGGGGGTTTTGTGTGTATTTCTCAATTGCGTGAGGTATATGGCATTGACGATAGCTTGTACCACGAGCTTTCTGGATATATCAAGTGTGATAGTAATTCTATACAGCAAATGGTAAAAATAAATACCGCATCTAAACGAGAATTGTACCGTCATCCTTATCTGCGTAGCAGAGCGCTCTGTCAGTCTATTGTGAGGTACCGCGATAATCATGGACCGTTCAGATTTCTCGAAGACCTCACGAACTTACATTTAATGAATGACTCAATTCTAAGCAACATTGGTCCTTATCTTAGCTTTCAAATCAACTGAATAATAATAGAATGAGATACCCAGCGATTTCATAATTATATTTGCCCTTCATTTAACCGAACATGGACTTTAATCTTACCGAAAACCAACAATTAATAAAGGATACTGCAGCTCAATTTGCCGAAAAGCACATTCGCCCGCACGTGATGGAGTGGGATGAGAACCAGACCTTTCCAATAGAAGTTTTCAAGAAACTAGGTGATCTTGGAATGATGGGAGTGTTGGTACCTCACGAATACGGAGGTTCAGGACTTGGTTATCACGAATACGTTTTAGTCATTTCCGAGATTGCCAGAGTATGTGGCTCAGTGGGATTGTCGGTTGCAGCTCACAATTCTCTGTGCACTGGTCATATCATGTTATTCGGTAATGACGATCAGAAAAAAAAGTGGCTACCCAAGCTTGCTACGGCTGAATGGATCGGGGCTTGGGGCTTGACAGAGTCGGTGACCGGATCAGATGCCGCGGGAATGATGACCGTTGCTAAAGAAGACGGTGACGATCTGATAATAAATGGCACAAAGAATTTCATTACTCACGGTAAATCGGGTCACCTCGCCGTTGTGATTGTTCGAACTGGTGAAAAGGGAGATTCACGCGGAATGACGGCCATTGTGGTTGAGAAAGGAACCCCTGGATTCAGTGCGGGAAAAAAAGAAAACAAATTAGGCATGAGGGCTTCGGAAACCACGGAATTGGTTTTTGAAGATTGCCGGGTTCCAAAAGCGAATATTTTGGGCAACATCGGTGATGGATTTGTTCAGGCAATGAAAGTCTTGGATGGGGGACGTATAAGTATTGCGGCGCTTTCTTTGGGAATTGCTCAGGGAGCTCTCGACGCGGCTATTAAATATTCCAAGGAGCGAGAGCAGTTTGGTCGTCCAATAGCGAACTTTCAGGCCATCTCCTTTAAAATTGCCGACATGGCAACAGAAATAGAAGCGAGTCGCTTGTTGATAAGTAAAGCTTCTGAATTGAAAAATAAAGGGGCGAGTGTCACAAAACTATCTTCCATGGCCAAATACATGGCCTCGGAAGTTGCAGTTAAGGTATCTACCGAAGCCGTCCAGATATTTGGTGGATACGGATACACGAAAGATTTCCCGGTAGAAAAATTCTACCGCGACTCCAAGTTGTGCACCATTGGTGAGGGAACCTCTGAGATTCAGAAACTCGTGATTTCGAGGGAAATTTTAAAATAAAGCGAGGATTAAAAAAAATCCATTAAATTTGCCACCCTAAAAGAGTTATAATATGCTAATTATTCCCGTTAAAGAAGGCGAAAACATTGACAGAGCGCTTAAGAAGTTCAAAAAGAAATTTGAACGCACAGGCGTTATGAAGCAATTAAGAGCCCGTCAGAGTTTTACCAAACCGTCGATCGTAAAACGCGAAACTAAGATCAAAGCGATCTACAAAGAACAAATGCAACTGGAAGACCAATAAAATTGTTCCGCTTAAAGAAACTTGGACCCGTATGAACGGGTCTTTTTTTTGCCCTATTTTTTTTAGTAAATTTAGCAATACCTTAAGCTTTAGCGTTGGATTTGATCAATGGATTTCTGGACTATATAAGTGCCGAAAAACGCTATTCAGAGCATACTCTGAAGGCCTACACAACTGACTTGACCCAATTTGTTGATTTTGTAAAGAGTAGTTATAACGAAGACAATCTTATAAAGGTCAATTCTGTCATGGTTCGTTCTTGGGTCATAGAATTGATGGACAACGAACAAATGGCCAGATCAGTAAATCGCAAATTGTCGAGCCTTAAATCTTTTTATCGCTATCTTCTGCGTGAAGGATTGATTTCTATCAATCCAATGACCAAGGTGCTTTCTCCGAAAGTAAAATCGCGCTTACCTGGATTTGTTGACCAGGAAGTCATGCGGGAGTTACTTTCAAATGAGTTATTCGAAGATTCTCTTTCAGGAAAACGGGATCGCCTGGTTATCATGTTGCTCTATTATACTGGAATGCGGAGAAGTGAGTTGATAGGCCTTCGAGCCTCGTTTTATGATGAATACAATAGAACACTCAAGGTTCTGGGTAAAGGAAATAAAGAAAGAATTATACCTATTAATACCGAACTCACCTCGTTAATAAGTGAATATCGCAATCAATTGAAACTAGAGCCTGCCGATTTAGACAAAACATATCTGTTGCTCACCGATGCCCGAAAGCCACTTTATCCTAATTTCGTGTATCGACTTGTCCGAAACCATCTCTCAAAAGTTTCGACAGCTCAAAAGCGAAGTCCTCATATTTTGCGACACACCTTTGCCACACATATGTTAAACAACGGAGCTGACCTCAATGCTATTAAAGAAATTCTGGGTCATGCCAACTTATCGGCGACCCAGATTTACACACATAATTCTATAGAACAATTAAAGTCAATTTATAAACAGGCTCATCCCAAAGCCTAAACGTTAAAAACTATGTCAACGATAAAAATAATTTTCCACTCCATTCATTTCGATGCCGATGCCAAATTAGAGGCTTTTATAGAAGAGCGAGTTCAAAAATTGGTCAAGATGTCTGATCAAGTGATTGAAGCCGAAATCTTCCTTAAACTCGAGAACGATTCCAATCTTGAAAACAAAGTCGTCGAAATCAAGTTGGTCATACCGGGAAATGACTTGTTTGCGAAAAAGAATTCCAGGACTTTTGAGGAAGCAACTGATAGCACCATTGAGGCTCTGAGACGCCAATTGAAGAAAAGAAAGGAGAAAATATGGGGCAACTAATCCACGCGTTTTATTTTTCTTTTTGATTGTTTGTACTTAAACAAATCTTTCATACATTTGCAGACCTTTTTTGGGGGGTCTGTATTTCTGTTTAGAATTCAGGCATATAGGCTCGATTGCCGATGTAGCTCAGTTGGCTAGAGCAGCTGATTTGTAATCAGCCGGTCGGGGGTTCGAGTCCCTCCATCGGCTCTTGTTCTTTAAATATAATGAACTGAGTTTCGGGGAGATACTCAAGCGGTCAACGAGGACAGACTGTAAATCTGTTGGCTACGCCTTCGTAGGTTCGAATCCTGCTCTCCCCACGTTAAGCGGGAGTAGCTCAGTTGGCTAGAGCATCAGCCTTCCAAGCTGAGGGTCGCGGGTTCGAATCCCGTTTCCCGCTCAATATTGAGCAGTATTAAGCCGATGTAGCTCAGCGGTAGAGCACTTCCTTGGTAAGGAAGAGGTCACGGGTTCAAGTCCCGTCATTGGCTCAAAGCTTTGAAAGGATTTGAAAAGAAATTGAAGATTAAACAATTGTTAATTAACTAAATATAATAAACTAGAATAAGTCATGGCTAAGGAAAATTTTGACCGGTCAAAACCACACCTAAATATAGGTACCATTGGTCACGTTGACCACGGAAAGACAACATTGACAGCTGCGATCACTACGGTTCTTGCTGGAAAGGGTCTGGCAGAAATCAAGGATTTCGCATCCATCGATAATGCACCTGAAGAGAAAGAACGGGGTATTACGATTAATACGGCTCACGTTGAATACGCGACGGAAAAGCGTCACTATGCTCACGTTGACTGCCCTGGTCACGCTGATTACGTAAAGAATATGGTTACTGGTGCCGCTCAGATGGACGGAGCTATTTTGGTTGTTGCCGCTACTGATGGTCCTATGCCACAAACCAGAGAGCACATCCTTCTTGGTCGTCAAGTAGGAGTTCCACGTATTGTTGTTTTCATGAACAAGGTTGACATGGTCGACGATGCAGAATTGCTGGAACTGGTCGAAATGGAAATCCGTGAGCTTCTTAGCTTTTACGAATACGATGGTGACAATACGCCTATTATTCAAGGTTCGGCCTTAGGCGCATTGAACGGTGAAGAAAAATGGGTTAAAACGGTAGAAGAATTGATGGATGCCGTTGACACCTATATTGAGATTCCTCCACGTGAGATCGACAAGCCATTCTTGATGCCCGTTGAAGACGTATTCTCGATCACGGGTCGTGGTACAGTGGCCACCGGAAGAATTGAAACCGGAGTGATCAATTCTGGTGAAGAAGTTGAGATCATGGGTATGGAAGAAGCAAACCAAAAATCAGTTGTAACCGGTGTTGAGATGTTCAGAAAGATTCTTGACAGAGGAGAAGCTGGTGACAACGTTGGTCTTCTTTTAAGAGGAATTGAAAAAACCGATATTCGACGGGGTATGGTGATTGCCAAACCTGGCAGTATTACTCCTCACACTGAATTCAAAGCCGAGGTTTACATCCTTAAAAAAGAAGAAGGTGGACGTCACACTCCATTCCACAACAAATACAGACCGCAGTTCTACGTAAGAACTACAGATGTTACTGGAGAAATATTCCTTGAGGAAGGAAGGGAAATGGTTATGCCTGGTGACAACGTTTCTATCACTGTAAAATTGATCGTACCCGTTGCCTTGAATAAAGGTTTGCGTTTTGCGATCAGGGAAGGTGGCCGAACTGTTGGTGCAGGTCAGGTGACTGAGATTTTAAAGTAATTCCTTTGGAGTCGGTAAATGAGGGTGCCATGTGTTCCCTCATTTGCTGTCTTTGAAAAAACGGGTGTAGCTCAATTGGTAGAGTAGTGGTCTCCAAAACCATTGGCTGGGAGTTCGAGTCTCTCCACCCGTGCAGAATAAAAGAGGATGTCAAAAATTAGAAGCTATATAGAAGAGTCCGTAGACGAATTGACCCATAAAGTCTCTTGGCCTACTTGGAAAGAATTGCAAAGCAGCGGAGTTGTGGTGATGATTGCTTCGATCATTATAGCAATGATCATTTTTGTAATGGATTTTTCATTTAGTAAGATGATGGAATTCATCTATAACAATTTATTCTGAGGATAAGAAAAATGACGGAAAGCGGTAAAAAATGGTATGTAGTTCGTGCCATCAGTGGTAAGGAAAAAAAGATCCGGGATTATATGGAGGATGAGATCAATCGTCTTGGTCTCGATTCTTTTGTCGACAAGGTCTTGATTCCAACAGAGAAGATTTATCAGATCCGCAATGGAAAAAAAGTAAGCAAAGAACGCAGCTTTTTCCCAGGTTATATTTTGATTGAAGCTGAGCTCACCGGTGAAGTACCTCACGTCATTAGAAACATCAATGGAGTCATTGGTTTTCTGGGGGCTGAAAAAGGTGGAGAACCACTGCCACTAAGGCAATCGGAAGTAAATAGAATCCTCGGGAAAGTCGATGAACTCGCCGAGAGTGAAGAAGAATTGAACATCCCATACATCGTAGGTGAATCGGTCAAAGTGATCGACGGCCCTTTCAATGGTTTTTCAGGGAGCATTGAAAAAATTAACGATGAAAAGAAAAAACTGGAGGTCATGGTAAAGATCTTCGGAAGGAAACAACCACTGGAGCTAAGTTTTCTCCAGGTAGAAAAAGAATCTTGATTTAATAATAATTTAGAATGGCCAAGGAAGTAAGCGGACTTATTAAGTTACAAATCAGAGGTGGAGCAGCCAATCCCTCGCCTCCTGTTGGACCTGCATTGGGTGCCAAAGGACTAAACATCATGGACTTCTGTAAGCAGTTCAACGCCAGAACCCAGGAAAATCAGGGAAAGGTGTTGCCCGTGATTATTACGGTATACAGTGATAAGTCTTTTGACTTTGTCATTAAGACTCCACCAGTGGCCGTGCAACTATTGGAAGCAGCTAAATTGAAGTCTGGATCGGCAGAATCCAATAGGATTAAAGTTGCCAAAATTGGTTGGGACAAGGTTCGGACCATCGCCGAAGGCAAAATGCCCGACCTTAATTGTTTTGAAGTGGAATCTGCAATGAGAATGGTGGCAGGAACTGCAAGAAGCATGGGCATCACCGTTACTGGGCCTTCACCTTTTTAATTAGAAAGCATGGCTAGATTAACAAAAAACAGAAAGGCAATCGAAGAGCGTTACGACAAGCAGCAATTGTATGCCTTGGATGAAGCGACCAAGATCCTTAAAGACATAACATTCACCAAGTTTGATGCGAGCGTTGACCTTGATATTTCCTTAGGTGTAGACCCAAGAAAGGCGAACCAAATGGTAAGAGGCACCGTCGCCCTCCCGCACGGAGTTGGTAAGGATGTGAGAGTATTGGTTCTTTGTACACCTGACAAGGAGGATGAGGCTAAAGAGGCCGGCGCAGATCATGTAGGTCTTGACGAGTACGTTGAAAAGATCAAGGGTGGATGGACTGATATTGACGTCATCATCACAATGCCAAGTGTAATGGGTAAAGTTGGTGCTTTGGGTAAGGTATTGGGTCCTAGGGGGTTAATGCCAAATCCAAAATCGGGCACGGTTACCATGGACATTGGGCGAACGGTCAAAGAGATCAAGGCCGGAAAAATTGATTTCAAGGTTGATAAGTTTGGCATTATTCACGCACCTGTGGGAAGAGCATCTTTTGAAAGTGACAAACTAAATGAAAACATCAAGGAATTAATGTCCACCATAGTGAAATTGAAACCCTCCTCTGCTAAAGGAACTTACCTTAAGAGTGTGACTGTTTCTTCTTCAATGAGTCCTGGTGTGAAAATCCAAACTAAAGCATTTAACGCATAATTCTACGTTATGACACGCCAAGAAAAAGAAAAAGCAATAGCAGAACTGAAAGAAACGGTTAGTAACAACAATGTAATATACCTTTCAGACATTTCAGGTATTGATGCTGAAAAGACGAGCAAATTGAGGAGACTCTGTCATTCAAGAGGAATAAGCCTTCAGGTGGTTAAAAATACCATGCTGAGACAGGCTTTTGAGGGCAGTGATAAAAATTTCGAACCTTTTTACATCGCGCTCAAAGGAAATACATCTATCATGATTGCCGAGGCTGGTAATGCACCTGCGAAATTGATAAAAGAATTTAGAAAGAAAGAAGATCGTCCTACGTTAAAGGGGGCCTTCATCGATGAATCTTTCTATATTGGTGATGAACACCTCGAAGTACTTTCTACCTTGAAATCCAAGGAGGAACTCATCGGAGATATCATTGCCTTGCTTCAATCACCTGCTAAGAATGTGGTCGCTTCACTGCAATCTGGTTCTCAAACCATTGCTGGACTCGTCAAGGCTTTGGGTGAACGGGCTAATTAACAAATACGCACTCTTAATCAATATCATTAACTAAACAAACCGAGTAAAATCAAATAAAATGGCCGAATTAAAAGAGTTAGCAGATAAACTGGTTAACCTGTCTGTAAAAGACGTTAGCGAGTTAGCTACAATATTGAAGGATGAGTACGGTATCGAACCAGCCGCAGCTGCTGTTGCAGTTGCAGGACCGGCTGCAGGAGGCGGAGACGCTGGTGAAGCTGCCGAAGAAAAATCTGAATTCGATGTCATCCTTAAAGCTGCTGGTGGTTCTAAGCTTGCCGTTGTTAAACTTGTAAAAGAGTTGACAGGGCTGGGCTTAAAAGAAGCCAAGGATCTCGTTGACGGTGCACCTAAAGCTATCAAAGAAGGTGTTTCGAAAGACGAAGCTGAAGGATTCAAAAAACAATTAGAGGAAGCGGGAGCGGAAGTTGAGCTTAAATAAGATCCCTCTAAAGGTTACTATTAAAGGTTTAGCCTGGGCTTAATTTGCCCGGGCTAGACCTATTTTGCTTTATTAAAAATAATTTAAAACGTTCCTTTAATGGCTGCAAGCGCGCTTAAAAAAACCAGAGCTGAGAGAATAAATTTCGGTTCCATAAAAAATCAACTGACTTACCCGGATTTTCTGGATATACAATTGCAATCTTTCCAGGATTTCTTCCAACTTGAAACTACCCCTGAAAACAGGGATCAAGAAGGTCTATTTAAGGTATTCAGTGAAAATTTCCCCATTACAGATGCAAGGAACCAATTTGTGTTGGAATTCCTTGATTACTTCATCGATCCTCCCCGGTACACCATCGAGGAATGTATCGAGCGGGGATTGAGTTACAGCGTTCCTTTAAAGGCCAAGTTGAAACTGTACTGTACGGATCCCGAGCACGAAGATTTTGAGACCATTGTTCAGGATGTCTATTTGGGAACCATACCATACATGACTCCGAAGGGGACTTTCGTTATCAACGGTGCTGAACGGGTGATTGTTTCTCAATTACACCGTTCTCCGGGTGTATTCTTCAGTCAGAGTCGTCACGCCAATGGCACCAAGCTATATTCAGCCAGAGTCATTCCTTTTAAAGGATCCTGGATAGAATTTGCGACTGACATAAACTCAGTCATGTACGCCTACATTGACCGTAAAAAGAAGTTGCCTGTGACCACCTTGTTGCGCGCTATAGGTTACGAATTTGACAAGGATATTCTCGACATTTTCGATCTTGCCGATAACGTAAAAGTGACCAAAACAGGGCTTAAAAAAGTGCTGGGCAGAAAACTGGCTGCGAGGGTATTGAAGTCATGGGTTGAAGATTTTGTTGACGAGGATACGGGCGAGGTTGTTTCAATTGAACGTAATGAAGTGATTCTTGATCGTGACACGATCTTAGAGAACGACCACATTGACTTGATCGTGGATTCTGGGGCCAAAAACATCATCCTTCACAAAGAGAACATCAACGCCGCAGACTTTGCCATCATTTATAACACACTTCAGAAAGATCCTTCAAATTCTGAAAAAGAGGCTGTTGAGCACATTTATCGACAACTTAGAAATTCTGAGCCACCTGATGAGGAAACGGCACGTGGAGTCATCGACAAGCTTTTCTTTTCAGAAACGCGTTACGATCTGGGCGAAGTAGGGCGTTACAGGATTAATAAAAAATTAAATCTTGAAATTGGCCAGGAAGTCAAGATCCTATCTCGAGAGGATATTATTTCTATTATCAAATACCTTATAGAGCTAATAAACTCTAAAGCTGATATCGATGACATCGATCACCTGAGCAACAGGCGTGTCAGAACTGTTGGCGAACAATTACACAATCAATTCGGAGTTGGTCTGGCAAGAATGGCCAGAACCATCAGGGAACGAATGAATGTCAGAGATAATGAGGTTTTTACTCCTTCTGATTTGATCAACGCAAAAACTTTGTCGTCGGTCATCAATTCGTTTTTCGGAACCAACCAGCTGTCTCAGTTCATGGATCAAACCAATCCACTTGCAGAGATCACGCACAAAAGACGTATGTCGGCACTAGGGCCAGGCGGTCTGTCGCGTGAAAGAGCCGGATTTGAGGTCAGGGATGTGCACTATACCCATTACGGAAGGCTTTGCCCGATTGAAACCCCCGAAGGTCCTAACATTGGATTGATCTCTTCTTTATGCGTGTTTGCCAAGGTCAATCGACTTGGATTTATAGAAACACCTTATCGAAAAGTTGACAAAGGTAGAATCGCCTTTTCTGATAAAGACATTACCTATTTAAGTGCCGAAGAAGAAGATGAGCAGACAATTGCTCAGGCTAACGCCAAGTTCGACGAAAAAGGAAACTTCCTCACAGGAAGGGTAAAAGCCCGTTTTGAAGGAGACTTTCCAGTGGTTGAACCATCGGAATTGACATTAATGGATGTCGCACCTAATCAAATTGCTTCAATTGCGGCATCGTTGATTCCTTTCCTGGAACACGATGATGCGAACAGGGCTTTGATGGGATCGAATATGCAACGTCAAGCAGTGCCATTGCTTCAACCCGAATCTCCAATTGTTGGAACAGGTCTGGAAGAACAAGTAGCTATTGATTCAAGGGTCTTGATCAATGCCGAGGGCGAAGGTGTTGTTGAAAGCGTCGATGCCAATGAAATCATCATTAAATACAAACGCAACGATGAAGACCGATTGGTAAGCTTCACCGATGATTTTAAGACCTATCGACTGACTAAATTTCAAAAGACGAATCAAAGCACATGTGTGAACATTCGCCCCATTGTGAAGAAAGGCGAAAAGGTCACTAGAGGTCAGGTCCTGTGTGAAGGATTTGCTACTCAAGACGGCGAGCTTGCACTTGGAAGAAACCTGAAAGTGGCTTTTATGCCTTGGAAAGGCTACAATTTTGAGGATGCCATCGTTATTTCCGAGCGTGTTGTGCGTGAGGACTGGTTCACTTCGGTTCACATAGATGAGTATTCGCTTGAGGTGCGCGACACCAAGCGCGGTGTTGAAGAATTGACCAACGATATCCCGAATGTCAGTGAGGAGGCAACCAAGGATCTTGACGAGAACGGTTTGATCCGGGTTGGGGCAGAAGTGAAAGAAGGGGATATCATTATTGGAAAAATCACACCTAAAGGTGAGACAGATCCAACGCCTGAAGAAAAATTATTGCGCGCCATTTTTGGTGACAAGGCTGGTGATGTCAAAGACGCCTCATTGAAAGTTCCCCCTTCGGTGAAAGGAGTAGTTCTGAGTAAAAAGCTTTTTGCACGGGCAATCAAGGACAAGAAGGCCAGGGCAGACGAAAAAGCCGTGATGGCCAAATTGGACGAATCTTATCAAAAAGAAATCGCCGACCTTAAAACCAAATTGATCGAGAAGCTTTATTCACTGATCAGCGGAAAGTCCTCGCCCGGAATCAATAACTTCTACAAAGAAGAGATCATTCCAAAAGGGACGAAGTACAGTGTTAAGGTGCTTCAGGGAATTGATGATTATTCCATTATCGATCCCTCAAACTGGACAAGGGACGATGACAAAAATCAAATGATCAAGCGCCTATTCCATAATTATAACTTGCGTGCCACTGAGATCTTAGGATTCTATAAGCGTGAAAAATATGCCATGGCCGTAGGAGATGAACTTCCAACGGGAATTATCAAATTGGCCAAAGTATACGTCGCTAAGAAGCGAAAACTCAAGGTCGGCGATAAAATGGCTGGACGTCACGGAAACAAAGGAATTGTTGCTAAGATCGTGCGTCATGAAGACATGCCTTTCCTTGCCGATGGAACACCGGTAGACATTGTATTAAACCCCTTGGGTGTGCCTTCCAGAATGAACCTTGGACAGATCTACGAGACTGTGCTTGGATGGGCAGGTGAGAAGCTGGGAATTAAATTCAGCACACCTATTTTCGACGGAGCTACATTGGATCAGATCAATGAGTATACGGACAAAGCAGGAGTTCCGAGGTATGGACGGACCTTCTTACACGATGGTGGCACTGGAGAACAATTCGACCAGCCAGCGACCGTCGGCATCATCTATATGCTGAAACTTGGCCACATGGTCGATGATAAAATGCACGCCCGTTCGATCGGACCTTACTCTCTCATTACTCAGCAGCCACTTGGAGGTAAAGCTCAATTTGGTGGTCAGCGATTTGGTGAGATGGAAGTATGGGCCCTTGAAGCGTTTGGAGCATCGAATATCCTACAGGAAATCCTTACAATTAAGTCAGATGATGTCATGGGCAGATCCAAGGCGTACGAGGCGATTGTGAAAGGAGATGCAATGCCGAAACCGGGTATACCAGAATCCTTTAACGTGTTATTACACGAATTGAGAGGATTGGGATTGAATATTTCATTGGAAGATTAATTTAACTAACTGCATAACAGTAAGAGCATGGCCTTTAAAAAAGAGAATAAAATAAACAGCGATTTCTCAAAAATTGTCATCAGTTTGGCTTCTCCGGAAATGATTCTGGAAAAATCGAGCGGTGAAGTACTGAAGCCTGAAACAATCAACTACCGAACCTATAAACCGGAAAGGGATGGCTTATTCTGTGAGCGGATCTTTGGTCCGGTTAAAGATTGGGAATGCCATTGTGGAAAATACAAGCGTATCCGTTATAAAGGAATCGTTTGTGATCGCTGTGGTGTTGAGGTTACAGAGAAAAAAGTGCGGCGTGAGCGAACGGGACATATTTCCTTGGTTGTTCCTGTGGCTCATATCTGGTACTTTAAGTCACTTCCCAACAAGATTGGCTATTTATTGGGTCTTCCAACTAAAAAGCTTGATACGATCATCTATTACGAGCGATACGCAGTTATCCAACCAGGAATTGCTACAAATGCCGAGGGAGAGCCACTGCAGTACCTCGATTTTCTTACCGAGGAAGAATACCTGAATTGTTTAGACAAATTGCCCAAAGAGAATCAATACCTGGATGAAAACGATCCCAATAAGTTCATTGCCAAGATGGGTGCAGAGGCCTTATTTGAATTGTTAAAAAGGTTGAAACTCGATGAGCTTTCTTATGACTTAAGAGACAAGGCTAATAATGAAACTTCTCAGCAACGGAAGAATGAGGCGCTGAAGCGTCTTCAAGTGGTTGAATCATTCCGCCAGGCGAACGAACATGTGGAAAACCGTCCAGAATGGATGATTGTCAAGGTAGTCCCAGTTATTCCACCTGAACTCAGGCCATTGGTTCCTTTGGATGGAGGTCGATTTGCCACTTCGGATCTTAATGACCTTTACCGAAGGGTTATTATTCGTAATAACCGTTTGAAGCGATTGATAGAAATCAAAGCGCCTGAAGTTATCCTCAGGAATGAGAAACGAATGCTTCAGGAGGCCGTTGATTCACTCTTTGATAACTCTCGAAAGTCGAGTGCCGTCAAGACCGATTCTAACCGGGCACTTAAATCTTTGAGCGACAGTTTAAAGGGAAAATCAGGACGATTCCGTCAAAACCTTCTTGGAAAACGAGTGGATTATTCTGCGCGTTCGGTTATTGTTGTTGGTCCGGAGCTTAAATTGCATGAATGCGGTTTACCAAAAGACATGGCCGCCGAACTTTACAAGCCTTTTGTCATTAGGAAACTTATTGAAAGGGGAATTGTTAAAACCGTGAAATCGGCCAAGAAAATCGTCGATAAGAAAGAACCGGTGATTTGGGATATTTTGGAAAATGTATTGAAAGGTCATCCGGTTCTTCTGAACAGGGCCCCGACACTGCACAGGCTTGGTATTCAATCATTCCAACCAAAATTGATCGAGGGCAAGGCCATTACACTGCACCCCTTGGTATGTACCGCGTTCAACGCCGACTTTGATGGTGATCAGATGGCCGTACACTTGCCACTTGGCAATGCCGCTATTTTGGAAGCTCAAATATTGATGCTGGCTTCGCACAACATTCTGAATCCCGCTAATGGATCTCCGGTAACTGTGCCCTCTCAGGACATGGTTCTTGGGCTATATTACATGACCAAGGAGCGAAAAAGCACAAAAGAACACCCAGTTCAGGGAGAAGGTCGAATATTCTATTCTCCCGAGGAAGTCATCATTGCACATAACGAGGGTAAACTTGACTTGCATGCACCCATTAAGGTTGACATCGACAAGAACGGAGAACGCAAGTTGATGGAAACAACCACAGGTCGCGTACTTTTCAATCAGGTTGTTCCTGAAGGTGTTGAATACATCAATCAGGTGCTGACCAAAAAGTCACTTAGGGAGATTATCGGTGAAGTACTTCATTTGACAAGTGTTGACAAATGTGCCAAGTTCCTGGATGATATCAAGCAACTGGGTTTCACCATGTCATTCAAAGGCGGACTGTCATTTAACCTTGACGATGTTGTGGTGCCGGTAGAAAAAACGCAATTGATAGATAAGGCGCATGCACAGGTCGAGGAAGTAATGAACAACTATAACATGGGATTCATTACCAATAACGAGCGGTACAACCAGATAATCGATATCTGGACGCATACAAATACACGACTGACCTCAACCCTGATGAACAGACTTGAGAATGATAATCAAGGGTTCAACTCCATTTATATGATGTTTGATTCAGGAGCCAGGGGAAGTAAGGAACAGATCAGACAGTTGTCCGGCATGCGGGGATTAATGGCGAAGCCTCAGAAATCAGGTTCAAGTGGTCAAGAGATTATTGAGAATCCGATTCTCTCGAACTTTAAAGAAGGACTTTCGATTCTGGAGTATTTTATTTCTACTCACGGAGCTCGAAAAGGACTTGCCGACACCGCTTTGAAAACAGCCGATGCGGGCTATCTAACCCGTCGACTTGTTGACGTAGCCCAGGATGTTGTCATCATGGATGTTGACTGTGGCACACTTCGAGGCCTAAATATGACGGCTTTGATCAAAGATGATGAAGTGGTAGAAACGCTTTATGACCGAATTCTGGGCCGCACGAGTGTTCACGACGTTTATCATCCAAATTCAGGTGATTTGATCGTTAATTCTGGGCAAGAGATTGCCGAGAAAGAAGCGAAGATCATTGAGGGAAGTCCCATCGAAGAAGTCGAAATACGCTCGGTTCTGACATGTGAATTAAAAAGAGGTGTTTGTTCTAAATGCTACGGGCGCAACCTAGCCTCTGGTAAAGTGGTTCAAAAGGGCGAAGCAGTAGGAGTTATTGCCGCGCAGTCCATTGGAGAACCAGGCACCCAGCTTACCCTTCGTACCTTCCACGTTGGGGGTACTGCTTCCAAAATTGCCGATGAATCAAAGATTGAAGCCAAGCACGATGGTATCCTCGAGGTCGATGAATTGAGAACGGTAAAAAGCGAAGATGCAAGTGGAAATAAAATTGACATTGTCATAGGTCGTTCGGCTGAAATGAAAATCGTCGATAAAAATACAGGTATCGCGCTTACAACGAATAACATTCCTTATGGTGCTAAGTTGTATGTCAAGAACAATGCCGCCATTAAAAAAGGAGCGGTTATTTGTGACTGGGATCCATACAACGCCGTTATCATTGCCGAGACAGCCGGTAACATCAAGTTTGAGAATCTTATTGACGGTGTCACCTTCAAGGAAGAATCTGACGAACAAACAGGCTTTAAGGAAAAAGTGATCATTGATACTAAAGACAAGAAGACCATCCCTTCCATCAAGATCATTGATAAGAAAAAAGAAGTAATAAAGTCTTATAACATTCCTGTTGGAGCCCATATTGTTGTAAATGATGGCGACAAAATCGAGTCTGGTAAGATTATCGTTAAAATTCCACGTGTATCTGGAATGATGGGTGATATCACGGGAGGTCTTCCTAGAGTGACGGAGCTGTTTGAAGCCAGAAATCCTTCAAATCCTGCGGTTGTTTCCGAAATTGATGGAATAGTGTCTTTTGGTAAGATCAAACGAGGTAATCGAGAAATCGTTGTTACCTCAAGAACGGGTGAGGTCAAGAAATACCTGATCAATCTGTCAAAGCATATTCTGGTTCAGGAAAACGACTTTGTAAGGGCGGGAATTGCGCTTTCTGACGGGTCAACAACTCCTGCTGATATTCTTGCCATCAAAGGACCAACGCAAGTTCAAGAGTATTTGGTAAACGAGATACAAGAAGTTTATCGCTTGCAGGGTGTGAAGATCAACGACAAGCACTTTGAAGTAATCGTTCGTCAAATGATGAGAAAAGTTACCATCAGCGATCCCGGTGATACGAGATTCCTTGAGAACCAAGTAGTCAATAAAACCGATTTCATGGAAGAGAACGATGAAATCTATGGACAGAAAGTGGTCATCGATCCGGGTGAATCCGAAAACTTCCGAAAAGGTCAGATGGTTTCAGCAAGAAAAATGCGCGATGAAAACTCAAGGTTGAAGCGACAAGATAAAAAGTCTATTGAATCGCGCGATGCGGTTGCCGCAACTTCTTCTCCGATATTGCAGGGAATCACAAAAGCTTCTCTTCAAACACAAAGCTTCATTTCAGCAGCGTCATTCCAGGAAACGACCAAAGTACTTAATGAGGCGGCGGTCAATGGAAAAGAAGATCATTTACTCGGATTGAAAGAGAACGTGATTGTAGGCCACCTTATACCTGCTGGTACCGGATTGCGTGAGTATGGAAGAATGATTGTGGGATCCAAGGAAGAGTATGAGAGGTTACTTGCATCAGCTGATGAGGAATCGGTTGAAGCAGAAGAAGTAGATAAAGAGTAATTATGGAGGAACAAGTCAATGACGGAAAACTCAACATCGAGTTAAGTGAGGAAATTGCTGATGGCGAATACTCGAATCTTGTGATAATCAGCCATTCAAATTCAGAATTCGTACTTGATTTTGTGAAAGTCATGCCCGGGATGCCAAAAGCCAAGGTCAAGTCAAGGGTGTTGATGACCCCTCAGCATGCTAAGCGACTATTGAAGGCCTTGGAAGACAACATAGCCAAGTTTGAATCCCAGCACGGTTCCATTAAGGAAATTGAAAGTGCTTCTTTTCCCTTGAATTTTGGTGGTCCGGCGGGTGAAGCTTAACCAATAAGTCAACGAATAAGAGGTCCTTTTCACCACGGTGAAAGGGGCCTTTTTTATTCAAGCATTTTTTGGTTGAACAGGATGAATCCCAGGTGCAACATGATCGTATAATTTTCAGTGGCACTTGTCGGAAATTCTTCGTTGAAGTTGTCGTAATAATTCACATTAACGGCTATTTGCGTAAAAGACAGGTTATAAATGGCCGTAAATGATCCAATGAAATATTGAATATCAGAGGTTGTTTCATATTCTGCTAAATAATTAGCGTCCGCGTTGATCTGCTTGAATGGCCGGAACACATAACCTTCAAACCTGAAATCCAGATTTTTCAGCGGTGAGTATATGGTCTTTATTCCCAATGCAGCGTATTGATGAGCTCGGTAACGCGATCTGAAAACGGTTTTGCTCTCTGGAATAGGCTCAAATCCGGGGGAAGATAATACGGTGGAAGCATAATTTCCAAAAAAGGGCTGTTCTGAATACACTCCTTCGGCCTGAAAGCCAAATTTTACCTTTGAACGCGAATTAAAGTACTGATCGATCTTTGCTTTGATCATGAACCACGAATGATTACTCACAATACTGGTGTCTATTGGCGCGGCAGTGCCTGAAAGTGTGCGCTCGGTGCCATTGACGAAAGTGCCCTTGATCAGAAAGTACCCCCCCTTGTTCGGGTATTGTTTTCTGTTGAGCGAATTACGCTCATAGAAACCAAAGGCTGTATAATTATCAAATTTGGTCTCATCGGTAGTATCGAATCGCGTAAAATTATTATCCTGATAATATTCATAGCGAATCTCCCCAAGGTTCATACCGCCACTCAACTTAGCCTTGTTAGAAACAGGCAGACTAAGACCGAATTGGCCATAGTTTTCGCGCTGAATTAAGAAGGAAGGAACTTTTTCTTCGATCAGAACAGTGGTGTTTTGAAAATAATCCCATTTATTCAAGGTGTAGGATGCATGTAATTGTACGGGAATGACGGTGGGGACATCAACTTTGACTTTTCCAAATCCTGAACTGTAAAATTTACCAAAATAGGTGTTGGCATAAGCTGTTATAGGGGTAAATGTCAGGTAGTTGTATTGAAATCCGACAAAACCTTCATTCACTGCTTTTGTCGCAATATTTCCGCCAAACGAGATAAAAAGATTTTTCTCCTTTTTGATTTTCAGGTTCAGGGTATAACTGGCACGCTCTGGTTGATAAACCAAGGTGGGATAAATGCGCTTGATCTTCTCATCAGAGGCAAGTTTCAGTATTCTGGACCGAGCTTCTTCAAAATTCAGGCTATCGCCCTCTTTGAATCGTATGACATTACGAACATAGCGCTGTTCATTGGTGTTGATACCCTCGTAATTAATTTCGGTGATCAGAATCTTGTTTCGACTTTTTCTGAATTGTTGCCGTCGTTGCTCAACACTTTCGATCGATCTTTTAGCGCCTATATTCATCAAGATGGAATCTATTTTTAACAGGGTTGCCTGGTAGCCTTCTTCAACAATAGCACCAATG
The DNA here is from genome assembly GCA_040220895.1 of Vicingaceae bacterium. Classification (GTDB taxonomy): domain Bacteria; phylum Bacteroidota; class Bacteroidia; order Flavobacteriales_E; family Vicingaceae; genus UBA11591. The sequence continues at coordinate 59,091 of JAVJVY010000022.1, read as the reverse complement.
TCTTTAAACTCTAAAACGCCATATTGGCCCACAGGAGGCTCTATAATAAACCCCTTTTCACAATCTATTTTATAATCGGTGTCATAAGACATCATGGATCTTATTTGCGATAATAAGTTATCCTCGTCGGGTTCACCAAAATTATAAGAGACATTTGAACCCAGAATATAATCGGGCTCGAAGGTCTCACAAAGGGTTGAAACGGGGAAATTATCATAAAGCCCACCGTCGTAAAAGAGCTTGCCATTCATGCTCACCGGATTCAAATAAAAGGGATATGAGATGGATGCTCTGATAGAAGTGGCCAGATCGCCATCTCCAAAAGGGACGGCCTTCTTACTTGAAATATCAGATGCCAGGCACCTAAAAGGAACGAAGAGGCTGTCAAAGTTCCCCCTGCATTTCGCATTTGCTTTGGCAAAAATGGCAGCAAGTCCAAAGTCCAATGATGTGCTATTAATGATGTTGGTTGGAAGATTGGTTTCGAATATGGAATCGAGGGTCAGTTTGAGCTCTATCCATGAGGCGTCGTCAATGGATTTTTTAAAGTAGTCTGTGTATTTCGCATTTATTCTGCCCGATAGCCATAGTTTGAATTCGGCAGATTCAAAAATATGCTCTATCTCATCGGGGCTATAGCCCGATGCATAAAGGCCACCCACAAAAGCTCCCATGGAAGTGCCCGTGATGTAATCAATTGGCACATTGTTTTCTTCCAGGGCTTTTAAAAAGCCGATGTGTGCTAGTCCACTTGCCCCCCCTCCACTCAACACCACGCCAACTTTTTGCGCCCGTAGTTCTTGATTGAACAGTCCGTTTAGCCCAAAAAATAAGATAAGAGTGAATGCAAGTCCTTTCGTGTTCAATGAGGAAATGTTGGTTGCATGGACATTATCAATCATAGCTAATTACTGGCTAAGAGGCCCAAACTAGCTCTTTTCCAAAAGTCGTAATTACAAGTCTTAAAGGTATCATTTCCCCTCGTTTACCAAAAACGATATCGGCTTTGATAGCACTAAAATATAAGTGTAAAGGAATGATCAGAACGGCTTTCGCACTTATTTCAAAGCATCAATGATGTCGTGCATTGTCACGATGTGGTAATCACCTTCGTCTTTTTTAATCAGAACGGCTTGAACATCTTTTGATATTTTGCTGCTGATTTCTTCTATTTCACTATTCGCCGACATTTCTGGAAAGGCCGCCCTCATAACATCTTTAACCAGGCAATGATTAAGCTCGGGATTTTCACGCAATTTTCTAAAAACCGTTCCTTCGTCCAGTGAACCGACAAATTTTCCATTTTCAAGAACAGGTAACTGTGAAATATTGTAAGCTGCCATTTTCTCTATTGCCGAGGTCAGGCGCTCATTGGCCGATGCAGTAATGAGTTTCTTGTCACCGTGTTTACGAACCAAGTCCTTGGCCAGTGTCTTTTCTTCTTGAAGAAAGCCTCGATCACGCATCCAATCATCATTAAATATTTTACCCACATAGCGGGTACCATGGTCGTGAAAGATAACAACAACCACGCTGTCATCATTGAGCATCTCTTTCATTTGCAATAAACCCGAAATGGCTGAGCCTGCCGAGTTCCCAGCGAATATACCTTCCTCCTTCGCCAACCTCCTGGTCATAAGCATACCGTCTTTATCAGTCACCTTTTCAAAATGGTCGATCAATTTGAAATCTACGTTGGCCGGTAGAATATCCTCACCGATTCCCTCGGTTAGGTAGGAATATATCTCAGATTCGTCAAATTCCCCGGTTTCATGGTATTTCTTGAATACAGATCCGTAAGTGTCAATTCCCCATATCTTGACTTCCGGATTTTTTTCTTTCAGGTATTTGGCCACTCCCGAAATGGTCCCTCCTGTGCCAACACCGACAACTAAATGGGTGATCTTGCCCTCGGTCTGCTCCCATATTTCCGGTCCGGTGGACTCATAATGGGCCTGCCTGTTCGATAAGTTATCGTATTGATTAGGGTAAAAGGAATTGGGAATTTCTTCGTTTAATTTTTTCGCAACCGAATAATATGACCTCGGATCGTCTGCTGCCACATTGGTTGGTGTAACGACCACTTCAGCTCCCATGGCTCTCAATACATCCATTTTTTCTTTGGATTGCTTGTCTGGCATGGTGCAAATAAGCTTATATCCTTTGGCGATGGCGACCAGGGCCAGACCCATTCCAGTGTTTCCCGATGTACCCTCAATAATGGTTCCTCCCGGTAAAAGCTTGCCGTTTTTCTCGGCATCTTCGACCATTTTCAAAGCCATCCGGTCTTTTATTGAATTTCCGGGATTAAAGGTTTCAACTTTGGCCAACACCAGGCCGGGCACTCCCTTTACAATTCGATTGAGCTTTACCAAAGGGGTGTTCCCAATGGTGTCTATAATGTTTTCGTAATATTTCATAGCAGCAGCAAAGGTAGGATATGCACCTAAAGTGTGGGTTGAATTAGTCGAATTTTATAACCTTGGCAATAACAATGTTCGAAACCAGGTGTGAAGGTAAGATCAGGGCGAGCATGCACAGTACAAATGCGCCACCATTGATTATCAGTAAATCTTTCAGCGAAAGCAAAATAGGTACCGAAGAAAGGTAATACGATTCGACGTTGAGTTCAATGATGCCGAATTTATGCTGTATATATCCCAGACCGAGTCCGATTAAATTTCCCCAAAACAACCCACTTAACAGGAGGTATGCTCCTTGTAGAATAAAGATCCTTTTTATACTCCAATTATTGGCTCCGATGGTTTTTAGCACGCCAATTGCCTGGGTTTTCTCCAGGATCATAATGATTAATGAAGAAACTGAATTTATTGCTGCAACCATGATCATAAGAGAAATGATGATCAAGTAGTTCATATCTTGAAGTTCAAGCCAGTTGAAAATATCTGGGAATTGCTCATAAATGGATTGAGCATCAAGGCTGGCAGGAACACTGGCGTAGACCTCAGAGGCCGTTTCTTCGAGCCGGTCAAAATCTTTTACCAAGAGCTCATAGCCGCCGTATTGTGTTTCATTCCAACCGTTCATTTTTTGCAAGAGGCCGATGTCTACAAACGAGATCAAGTCGTCAAATTGGCCGAAGCCCGATTGATAAATACCTCTTATGGTCAATTTGCGGACCCTGGGTGGATCCTGGATAAAGTATAGCAGTATTCTATCGTTGACATTGGCATTGAGTTCTGCTGCAGTCTTGGATGATATAAGTATACCTCCGATCAATCCGGAATCAAGGCTGCCCGATTTTAGGTGTTGTTCGAAAAAATCCCAGCGGTATTCAGGACCAACGCCTTTTAAAATATTTGCCTGAATCGTGGAATTGTTTTTTAAAATTCCCGGTTTGGAAACGTAGGCCTGCACATGGTCAATATTGTCTTGTCCCGACATGGCCTCGATTTCACTACTCTTTTCGATCGGAATTCGCTCGTAGTATTGTTGATTAGAATAATGTCCAACATCAATATGTGCACCAAAACCAATAACTTTTTCAGTAATTTCCCTTTTGAAACCGTTGACTACCGCGGCAGTCAGGATCATTACTGCAGTACTTACCGCGATTGCGGCAATAGAAATTTGAATTACTGGACGAGTCTTTCTGGTCCTTTTACGCCCTCCATTGAACTTATGTGCGATGAAAACTTCAAATTTGCGGAATAGCATGCACGTGATTTTTCGTAAAAGTAGAAATATCAGTCTCCAAAAAACGGCAACCAGGTCTTATATTTTAATTCTGGTGGTCTTTTTAATGATGCCCCGACTTTGGGCGCAGGGTTCTCCTGACCCTGTTATGGTAGGTGCCGAAAGGATCGATTTGTATTTACCAGCGATCAAGGGCAAAAAAGTAGGTGTGGTAGCGAATCACGCTTCTTACATAAGTACTGCGCATCTGGTTGACAGCTTGATCGCCCTCGGTGTAGATATCAGAAGAATTTTCAGTCCAGAGCATGGCTTTAGAGGTACAGCTGACGCAGGTCAGCACCTTGCGGACGAAGTGGATGCCCGCACTGGTATACCTATTATTTCTTTGTATGGAGAGAATAAGGAGGCTAGAAAGGAACAGGTGCAAGACCTGGATGTTCTGTTATTCGATCTTCAGGACGTTGGGGTACGATTTTATACCTACATCTCAACCTTGACCTATATTCTCAAGGCATGCGGTGAGAATGACGTTGAAGTCATCGTTTTGGACCGTCCGAATCCCAACGGACATTATATTGACGGTCCTGTTCTGGAAGGTCGATTCACATCTTTTGTGGGCTTACATCCTGTGCCTGTGGTTTACGGAATGACCATTGGCGAATATGCCTTGATGGTTGTTGGTGAAAACTGGAACAATGCGGGCAATTGTAATTTGAGAGTGATTCCTAATCTGTCTTACGATCATACGATTCACTATCAGCTTCCTATAAAACCTTCACCAAACCTGCCCAATGCAAGGTCGATATACCTTTATCCCTCCTTGTGTTTTTTTGAAGGAACGGTGGTAAGTATAGGCAGGGGCACGGATAAACCATTTCAGGTGATCGGTCACCCTGACTATGTGAAGGGCTCATTTGAATTTATACCGAGGAGTAAACCGGGCATGAGCACTTCTCCAAAGTTGATGGACAGAACATGTTCTGGTGTCGACCTTTCTGAAATTAATATGGATTCCTTGTTGCGTAATCCAGGCATTGACCTCAGGTATTTAATCGATTTTTATACTGAATTACCCGATAAGAAGATTTTTTTTAATAATTACTTCAATTTACTTAGTGGAAATGCAGCACTTAAGCAGCAAATTATTGAAGGAATGCCGTTGAATGACATCTATGAGTCTTGGTCGTTCGAAATCGAGAAATTCAGAAAAATCCGTGAAAAATACCTACTCTATAAGGATTTTGACGAAAGGATTGAGCTAAAGTAGCCACATCTAAGTTTTTATCCATAAATTTGCCGCCCTTAAATCGTGCCTGTCTTCGGTATTGCAGGCAATAATAACCCCTCCCAATTGAGTACCGAATTACGGATTGGGATACAAATAATTACAGATGGCCGAAACGACCGAAAAAGCTGAAAAAGAGGTAAAAGCAAAAAGCGCTAAAGCAAAAACCGCCGCTGCCAAACCAGCTTCAAAAACCACCACCAAAAAAAGTACCAGTACAAAAACTGCAGTGAAAGCTGAGAAAGTAACAAAAACTGCTGCTCCAAAAGTAAAAGCAAGCCCAAAGAAGAGTACAGCTGCAAAAGCTAGTGCTGTAAAAGAGGAAGGCGAAAAAAAGGCTCCCGCCAAAAAGACGCCTAAGCCTCGTATCAAAGCAAAAGTAGCTGAACCAATTATCGATGATAGTGCAACATCGGAGCCAGTTGAATCAAAGGCCAAAAAAATAGAGGCGGTGATTCAGGAGCCATTTAATTGGGAATCCTTTAGTAAAACAGGTGAAATCTATTCACCCAAGGAACAAAAAGAATTAGAGGCCATGTATGACGACACCTTGTCGTCCATTTCGGTCCAGGATGTTATTGACGGAGTCATTGTATCGATCACCAGAAAAGAGGTGGTGGTCAACATTGGCTATAAATCGGATGGTGTTATCTCACTGTCAGAACTTCGTTACAGAAAAGACCTTAAGGTCGCAGATACCATCGAGGTATTTGTCGAAAGTCAGGAAGACAAGAACGGACAATTGATCCTATCTCACCTTAAAGCCAGGGCATTGAGGGCATGGGAGCGCGTTAATGAGGCACTTGCCACTCAGGAAATCATCAAGGGTCATGTTAAATGCCGCACCAAAGGTGGATTGATCGTTGATGTATTCGGCATCGAAGCATTCTTACCTGGTTCTCAGATCGATGTAAAGCCAATTCGCGACTACGACATTTATGTGGATAAAACCATGGAATTCAAAGTTGTTAAGATCAACAAAGAATTCAAAAACGTGGTTGTATCGCACAAGGCGCTGATCGAAGCGGAACTGGAAGAACAGAAGAAACAGATTATCTCCAAACTTGAAAAAGGACAGGTGTTGGAAGGTACCGTTAAGAACATTACCTCTTATGGTGTCTTTGTTGACCTGGGTGGTGTAGATGGACTTATCCATATCACTGACCTTTCATGGGGAAGAATCAATCACCCTGAAGAGATCGTACAGTTAGATCAGAAGATCAACGTGGTCATCCTTGATTTTGATGATGAGAAAAAACGAATTGCACTTGGACTTAAACAACTGCAGGACCATCCTTGGGACAAACTTGATGAGAGCCTGAAAGTTGGTGACGAAGTGAAAGGAAAAGTGGTAGTCGTTGCCGATTACGGTGCATTTGTTGAAATTCAGCCGGGCGTTGAAGGCTTGATCCATGTATCTGAGATATCTTGGTCAAATCACCTTAAACCTGCCCAGGAATTCTTCAAAGTAGGAGACGAAGTACAGGCCAAAGTTCTGACACTGGACAAAGAAGACAGAAAAATGTCTCTGGGCATCAAGCAATTGACTCCGGATCCTTGGGAGGGAATTGAGACTAATTTCCCTGTCGAATCAAGGCATAATGGAAAAGTCACCAATATTTCGGATTTTGGAGTATTTGTGGAACTTTCAGACGGAGTTGACGGTTTGATCCACATTTCTGACCTTTCTTGGTCGAGAAAAGTGAATCATCCTTCAGAGATCACCAAGGTAGGTGAAGACATTGAAGTGGTAATCCTTGAAATAGATAAAGAAAACAGGCGATTGAGTCTGGGTCACAAACAGCTTGAGGAAAACCCATGGGAAGTCTTTGAATCAGTCTTTGGCGTTGGAACGGTGCATCAGGGAACCATCATCGAGGTGACCAAGCGCAACGCGGTAGTATCCTTGCCATATGGCGTGGAGGGACTATGTGTCTTGAAAAACCTGATCAAAGAAGACGGTTCGACTGCAGCAAATGAAGAAACACTCGACTTCAAGGTTCTTGATTTTAACAAGAATGCACGGAAGATCACCGTTTCTCACAGCCACACCTTTAAATCGGACGATGCGCCCGAATCAAAGGGTAAAGGAACGAAAGACAAGTCCAGTTCCAAGGCAGTTAAGAAGATCAACGACAGTCAGGAGAAGACCACATTAGGTGACCTGGATGTTCTTGGAGATCTGAAAACCAAACTGGAAAAAGGAGAAAAGAGCAAATAGCCTTAATCAATCAAATATGAAGCCCTCTGCCAATTAAAGGTAGGGGGCTTTTTTTATGTTGCAATGCGATAAATAATATATTTGCTCATCGCAATGAATGAACGGGAAATCCTTGAAGGCGCACAGTTTGACCTAGTTATTAGACGCCTGTGCTGTGAGCTCATTGAGAACCACGACGAATTTTCATCTTCTGTTATAATAGGCCTGCAACCAAGGGGAATTTTTTTGGCCAAGCGCATTGTCGATTTTCTTGAAGCGCATTATTCCATAAAGGTAATTCACGGAAATTTAGATGTGACTTTTCACAGGGATGACTTCCGACGTAAACAGAGTCCATTGATACCTAACAAGACCAATATTGATTTTATAATCGAAGGTAAAAAGGTAGTATTGATAGACGACGTGCTATACACCGGAAGAACCATCAGGTCGGGTATGGATGCCATGCTCGCTTTTGGAAGACCAACAAAAGTGGAGTTATTAGTGCTGATAGACCGAAGGTACAGCAGAGACCTGCCAATTCAGCCTGACTATACCGGCCTAAGTGTTGATACCATTGCACGTCAGCGCGTTAGTGTTAAATGGAAAGAAGTGGACGGAGAAGACAAAGTTGCCCTTCAAACTATAATTGACAATGGATAAGCTGAGTACTGATCACTTACTCGGCATTAAACACCTTCAAAAAGAAGATATTTCGCTTATTTTCCAAGTCGCTGATAATTTTAAAGAAATCATCAACAGACCGTTGAAAAAAGTGCCTTCCTTAAGAGATGTGACGGTCGCAAACCTGTTCTTTGAAAATTCCACCAGAACCAAATTGTCTTTTGAATTGGCAGAAAAGCGGCTGTCTGCAGATATAATCAACTTCTCAAGTTCTGGCAGTTCAGTGAAGAAGGGAGAAACCTTGGTCGACACGGTGAACAATATCCTGGCCATGAAGGTCGATATCATCGTTATGCGCCACCCGATGCCAGGTGCTGCCATATATTTGTCACAAAGGGTGGATGCCCGGATCATTAATGCAGGGGACGGGACCCATGAACATCCCACTCAAGCCCTGTTGGATTCTTTTTCCATAAGGGAACAATTTGGTGAAGTAAAGGGCAGAAAGGTCGTTATCGTAGGTGATATTTTACATTCCAGAGTGGCTTTATCGAATATATTCTGCCTAAAGAAATTAGGTGCCGAAGTGATGGTTTGTGGCCCGCCAACATTGATACCACCTCATATTAAAACCTTGGGGGTAGAAGTCAGTTATCATCTTGAAGAGGCACTTTCATGGTGCGATGTTGCCATGATGCTTCGCATACAACTTGAAAGACAAGGTGTGGAAGAGAATGGAAATGTCTCGTACTTCCCCAGCCTAAGGGAGTATACCATGCAATATGGACTTACCACAAAAATTTTGGAAAAGATTGGCAGGGACATTACCATCATGCACCCGGGACCCATCAACAGGGGAATTGAAATAGCTACCGATGTGGCGGACTCAGGTCAATCCATCATTCTAAGCCAGGTTGAGAATGGCGTCGCCATCAGAATGGCCATCTTGTATCTGCTGGCCGGTATAAGTGAGTGATATTTCGGTTTTGCTCTGTCGAGAATAGAAGTGATATAATTGTAAGTTGCTCATTCCTTGTAGGATGAGACCAAATAAATACCTTGTGACAACTTCCAGCTATCTCCTAAAAATTATATCTTTGTGAAAAAGGGTTTGAAATGAGTCACTCCATCGACAAACAAGAGAAATACACATTGGTAACAATCAATTCCGAGAAGCTTGATACTCAAGTTGCTCCGGGTTTGAAGACTGATTTGGTTGTTTTGAAATCAGAAGGTGTTAAGAACATCATCATCGATGTTTCAAATACCCGTTATTGTGATTCTTCAGGATTGAGCGCCATTCTAATAGCTAATCGTTTGTGCAAAGAAGCAGGTGGGTCTTTTATTATTTGCGGTGTTCAGGATTCCGTCATGAAGTTGATTTCTATATCACAACTTGACTCCATATTGAACATCACTCCAACCTCAAAGGAGGCCGTGGATTTTATCTACATGGACGAGATCGAGCGAGACCTGGATTAGGTCGGAATGAGTACATTTTTTCAGTTGCTGATTCTGGGTTCCGGGTCGGCTATTCCAAAGAAATCAAAAAACCACACAGCTCAGTTGGTTATCCATAAGAATGTTCATCTCTTAGTTGATTGTGGCGAAGCTTGCCAGATCAGACTTAGGGAAAGCGGAATCAGCGTGCAGCGAATCGATTATATTTTCATCTCACACCTTCATGGCGATCATTACCTGGGTTTACCCGGTCTTATTTCATCGATGAATCTTCTTGGCCGTGAAAGGGATCTGACCATCATAGGTCCTCCCATGATCAAAAAGGTGATTGACCTTCACTTCAGCCTTTCAAAAAGTGCAAGTGCATTCCGAATTCATTACACTTTCACCCAAAATAAATCCAGGGAAAAAGTTCTTGAGAAAGATGATCTGAGCGTTTATTCTTTTCCCTTGAAGCATAAAATACCAACTACTGGTTTTCACTTTGTTTCTATACCGACACTTAGAAAACTCATTCCTGAGAAACTGGAGGAATACAATGTCCCAAAGCATTTAAGAAAAGGAATAGCCAAAGGACTCGATTATGAATCACCCATGGGTAAAATTTTGAACAATGAATTAACCAGAGATCCCGGCCCTGTGAGATCTTATGCTTATTGCGCTGACACTGCCTATTTTCCTGAAATTGTCGATTGGATTATAAATTCCGACCTTATCTATCACGAGTCCTCTTTTTTGGAGGCAGATGCAGAAAAGGCGGCTGCAACCCGTCATTCCACTGCCATACAGGCTGCAAAAATCGCTCATGCGTCACAGGCAGGAAAGCTATTAATAGGACATTTTTCCAGCAAATACAATGACGATGAAGCTTTTATCCGCGAGGCCAAGAGTAATTTTCAACATGTTGAAGTGGCCGTTGAAGGTCAGTGGTATGAAATACCTTAGCAAGCTTTGTTTTATTCTGTTTTCAATGTATGGCTGCAACCAAAGCGATGGTATGAAAACATATAACGGTGAGGCGCAGGGTACCACGTTCCATATAATTTATGCTTGTGAATACGACCTTGAGCCCGAAATCGATTCTGTTCTGGAATTGGCGGATGTTCATTTCAGCACCTACAGAAAGGGTTCTATGATAAACAGAATCAATAAAACAAGTGAAAGTGCAGCAGTGGACGATCTTTTTACTGAACTATGGGAGCATTGTTGGGATCTAAATATTCGGTCTAACGGGTATTTTGACCCGAGCCTGGCACCTGTACTCGCCTTGTATGATTTTGATGACATTTCGGCCATGGATTTGGATAGTGAAATGGTTAAAGAGGCCCTTGCACACACCGGAATGCATCTCATGTCCGTTGAAAACGGTGTAGCCAGAAAGAAAGACTCCCGGTTTGAAATGAACATGAATGCCGTTGCTCAAGGCTATACCGTTGACTTGATCGCCAACTTTCTTAGCGCCAGGAAATGCTCCTCTTATATGGTTGAAATTGGAGGAGAGTTAAGGTGCAAGGGAAAAAAGAAGAATGGAGAAGAATGGGTCATTGGAATCGACAAGCCGATCCAAGCGGGTTCAAGAGAATTATTTGCAAAGGTTTCCCTCATGAATGCTTCAATGGCCACTTCTGGCAACTACCGGAAGTTTAAAACGATCAACGGTAGCTCGGTTGGTCACATCATTAACCCTAAGTCGGGTTTTCCTGAACGATCTAATATATTAAGCATTAGCGTGATAGCTAATGAATGCTACGAAGCTGATGCAATGGCAACGGCTTTTATGAACATGGCTGTCGAAGAGGTGAAAGCCGCTGATGGCGCTGACCCGGGAATCAAGTTATTTATGATCTATCTCGAAGGGATGGACACCTTGCATTACCAAAGTCCCGGCCTTAAGGCTCAATTGATTCCTTAATTATTCTGGCATTTTTCTTCAGGCCTGGCCCCACAAATACCACAGCTGGCTCCTTCTTCCTGGAGTAATGGATTATTACTGGCACATGTGCCCGCAAATTGACCATTTTTTTTCAGGAGGATTTTAATAGCGATGCCCGCAAAGGCCAAGCCAACCAGAACAAAGGCGAGTAAGAAAACTTTCATTCTACAAATTTAGCCATAGTCATTGGATGTCCCAATATTTACGTGAATTATGTCGGGGAATTTCAGTGTTTAAACTATTTCCTTCCTGTTTCATATGACCTTGACCCGATATAATTTGCTATTAATGCTCGCCGGAAAATTACCGCACCGAATACTGAGTATTATGAAGTAGGTACCGGCCTTGTTCGGAGCTCTAAATGGAATTGTCAGTTGGTTCGTAGTGGAAAGTTCCTCGGCTGATAATTGACGTGCTATTTGGTAACACGAGTATTCTTCTTGTTGAAAGATTTCATAAGTAATAAATAACGGATTAGCGTCTATATCTGAACCCTGAGCAAGATTCTGATTGCGCATAAACTCAAAGGTCACTTCAACTATTTGGCCACGACGTATGCCATCTTTGGGCCAATTGGCTGACAACCATACCCTATTGGCTGAATAAAAGGAAGGGACCTCAATGAACTTTTCAATGCCCTTTGCAGTTTCAATGCTGTCGATGTCCTTGTAATCCCAGGTAGTAAAAAAAATGGCCGGCAGCCCCTGCATGCTGTCTGAAATTGGCCAGAGATCAAATTGGTTGCGTCGGTAAAAAACGTTGTTCAATGATAAACTCATATCGCCGCTGTAAAATGAGTATTTAGAGGCATCCTGGTAAGAATTCATAAAGATGACAGACTTTGACGCGGCAAGGTGTTTAATCTCTGTTGCCCACTCTCGAGAACCGTGAAATTCATCCTTGATGGTTATTTTATTTGGAAGCAGATCAAACATTAGGTGCAACCTTACAAATAACAGGGCGAGTATCGATAAGGAAGCAACAGGTACAAGCCAATTGGGAAGCACTTGCTCCTTCGTCAAACTATGATGTGCCAAGAGGATCATTGGAATGCATGCGGAAATAGTCCAATTGGCCTCGGCGTGATCATTTGCTGTGGAGAAAAGAAAAAAAAGGAATATTCCAAACATGGTATACCTAAGTGATTTATCAAAAACGGCTTCAGACTTCCATCGAATGGCACGATACAACAAGGGAATTGTCATAAAAGGCCCGGTGATCAGAAATTGACCCAGAAGGAAATTTGTAGTATCCATATAATCGTAGGGTGATTGAGACCTATTAAGCACGTGGAATTGATACGATGGAAAGTCATTCATCACTTGCCAGTTGAGGTGAGGTGCATAAAGTAGCAATGCGGAAATGCCTGCTACTATAAAACGCGGATTCATGATTAATTTGCGATTCGAGGCCATGGTAAAGAAAATGATCAAAATGCCATGGTACTTGCTGTACATTAGCAGAGCCATGCTCATTCCAAGAAGAAGGGTATCCGAAAGAATGTTACGGTCCAGAAAGCGCTGATAGGCATAAAAAAAGAGGCAGGTCGTAAAAAGCAGTGGACTGTCCGGAACAGCGATAAAACTATACACCTGCAAGGAACTTATGGAGCAAAAGAGCAGAAACAGTAAGCCAAAGTATTTTCGTCCGATTATTTCACGTAATAAATACAGGGATGACGAATTGAGAATCACCACCATTAAACGAACACCCAATTCATTTTTAAACAGACCATAACCAATTTTAATTATAAACGCTATGGCCGGGGGGTGGTCAAAATATCCCCAATCCAGGAAATTTGAATACATCCAATAATAAGCCTCATCATTGGCTAGTTCGGTGAACATCGATTGAATGAAGTTCAGAAGGGTGTAGACTCCAATGAGTAAGTGATGTCTGTATTTCAATTTCCAATTCATAGTAACATGGACGAATATAGTGATACGAAGCCTGAAGTATTTTTTATGAAAGGATGAATGAGTCGATTAAAAAATTTCAAATCGAAGGTGTATTTTACAAGATCTAAATAGGTTCCATGCCCAGGAGAAAAAACGCCATATTGCTTACGCTTATTTTATCTGGTGAAGTAATATTCTTTCTGCCTTTTGTGTTGGCCAGGATATTTCGCCCCAGTTTGCTGCTGGTTTTTGAAATCACCAACTTGGAACTCGGCACCTTCTTTTCTATTTATGGCCTTGTAGCCATGGGATCTTATTTTTTTGGTGGCCCACTTGCCGATCGCTTTCCGGCCAGAAACCTTATTTCAATTGCCTTGGTGCTGACGGCTTTAGGGGGAATAATCTTGTATTTATTTCCTTTTTCTATGATGCTGGCTGTGATGTACGCTTTTTGGGGTGTTACCAGTATTTTCCTTTTTTGGGCGGCGTTGATTAAAGCTACAAGAGAATGGGGAGGAAGTGGTTTCCAGGGACGCTCGTTTGGCTTTCTCGAAGGTGGAAGAGGGCTGGCTGCGGCATTGATCGGAACCCTGGCCCTGGGTATATTTTCTTATTCCATGGAACCGGACGCGGTTCAATCAATCACAATCAAAAGAATTGAATCTTTTCGTTTGGTGATATTAGCCACTTCACTGATCACTTTATTTACAGGAGTTCTGGCATTTCTGGTTATTCCTGCACGCCTGGCCGACAACGACTCCTTAGAGAAGCTCCCGGGAATCGGTCTGTTTCTCCAATTGTTGAAAAAGCCAGACATATACCTGCAGGCCTTAATCATCGTTTCTGCATACGTGGGTTACAAGATTACCGATGACATTTCTTTATACGCACAGCAGGTGCTGAATTTAAATGAAGTACAGGCCGCCTCCACCGGCAGCGCGGCGCTTTGGCTGAGGCCTTTGTTTGCGGTGATTGCCGGATTACTGGCAGATCGTTTTTCGGGTACCAAAGTGCTGATTTACTGTTTTCTATTGATGTCTTTTGGGTCAATTACGATCGCTTTAGGCGCGTTTACAGGTGTGCTGGTAATGGTGCTTATTACCCTTGCGAGCACGCTGGCCGGGGTCTACGGCATGAGGGGTGTTTACTTTGCCTTGATGGAGGACACAAGAATACCCTTGCAACATACCGGCGCCGCGGTAGGCATAATTTCCTTAATTGGCTTTACCCCCGATATATTCATGGGCCCTACCATGGGATTTCTTTTGGATAATTACCCGGGTGAAAGCGGTCACCAATGCATTTTTGCAATGATGACAGCCTTTGCCTTGATTGGTTTGATATCCAGTTTACTTCTAGGAAGAAGAATTAAGGTGCTGTCCGCTTAACCTTTTTTGAAAACAAACCGGGTGATGTAGATTCCGTCTCCATCGCCTTTTCCGGCATCACTTTCAACTCCACTGGTTACAAAGGCCAATTCCCAACCTTCGGCAACCAATTGATTGATTTTAGAAGAGATCAGCGCGTCATTTGAGGCAATGTTCTGAAAATTAATACCCACTCCACTGAAGAAGTTTAGGATTTTCGATTCACTGAATTCATCAACCTTGGCGTCACCTCTGTCGACATTTTTTGACTTGGAATCTTTTCCTTCTGTCCGTTCTGTGGTAAAATCCTTGACATCCAGGTCTGTTTTATTTTCAATGATCCTGGAACGACCCAGGCCCATGGGGACAACTGATTCCACAACGGTAACAACTTTATAAGTTACCTGAGCTTGGACGGTGTAAGCGCTGCAAAATGCAAGTGCAGCAAAAGCAATGAGTTTTTTCATAGGTACGTTTTTATTTTAGGTACAAAGATAGCTTTAGTTGTTGTTAAGAGTCCTGGTTTTGAAATTATCAGCGCCCAAGCTTGCTCTCGATTTGCGGAGATTGAGAGCCGCTTCATAGATTTTATAATCTGCTGCGTGAAATTCCTTAAGGCGCTTGATCATTGATTCATCTTGAGGTCCATTACTTGACATGGGTCCTGCATTTCTGTATGGTATGCTCGTTAACTCGGTATTAAGGAACCTATGAGCAAAGAAACTGGCGTCCTCTTCATAATGTTCGGTGATGCCGACAAAATCAAATGTCTCGATCGGAACTTTCCATAATAAACGGCTGTAAACGTCGCGCATTTCTTCAGAAAAGCAAAATTTTTCAAGCGACCAATCCTCATCCACAATGCGCTTGTGCAGCGGAGCTGAAGCCAACGGATTATACGTCCTTTTCCAATAATGGTAATGGGAAATAACACGCTCGGCAGGATCGCGAAGCCAGGTGACAAAATGAACATTATTACGACCAATAAGTCCGCTGTATTTCCAGACCACAAAATGACCATGGATACAAGTTATTCCTTTAAGTGGATATAAATAAGACATTAAGTTTATCGCTTTTCTAGAGCTATCGGCAGCTGCAAAGGCATCTACCGGAGTTTTATTGAGCGGAATGTCGCCGTAGTCTTCCTTTAGGCCTTTACCGAAATGATTGCGTAGAATTTCCTTGAAGCTGTCACCCCCCGCTTTTGGACTATGCAGGGAAATGATCATTGTTTTTTCTGTTGCAACTCAAGCAGGTCGATTCCCTGCAATTTGCAATCCATTGTGAATAGGTTGTACAATTCCTTGGCATTTTGATAATTTCCAAATTCGTGCAATTCTATTCGTCCCTGACTGGAATCGAGCAATACATCGAATGTTTTCACATTGCTGGTAACCGATGTTCCTCTGCTGTTCATGGTCTGAGCCTCTCTGGTGCGTGTAAGCAAAACCTTGTCTTCCGCACTGAAGACCCGCCATATTCCAAATTTTTTATGAAGGAAAACATCTGATTTTCGGAAACGCATATTTATTCCATCCACTTCGAAAACCGACTTTGCAGTAAAAAACAAAACAGCCAGGGCCATTAAGAGCAGTGATAAGATCCAATGAAGAAAGAAACTCAATCCACCCAGAACAATGAGTATGATGGCAATGAAGGTATGTCGGTAGGTCATACCAAGGTTTATCTGTGCCATTTGCTTTTTTGATTTGTTTTCAAAGATAATCCAATCCACCGCGTCTTTTCATCAAAATTTTTGATAGAGAGCAGGTAATGAGTTATATTTAATGGTGTCGGTTCAATCACTGCTTCCGGCCCCAGAATTATGACAGAAATAAGATAACCTCCGACATGAAGATTAAAAAAATATTAGTTGCCAATCGAGGCGAGATTGCCATCCGTATATACCGTGCCTGTGTAGAACTGAACATCAGCACAGTGGGGATCTACACCTATGAGGATCGATACAGTCAGCACCGGTACAAAGCCGATGAAAGCTACCAGATCGGCAGGAATAATGAACCCCTAAAACCATACTTAGACATCGACGCCATATTACATCTGGCCGTTGAAAAAAATGTCGATGCCATTCATCCAGGTTACGGTTTCTTGTCAGAAAATCCGGAATTCGCCCGGAAATGCGCCGAGAAAGGGATCATCTTCATTGGGCCATCACCAAAGATCATGGAGCAATTGGGCGACAAAATTAGCGCGAAGATCATTGCCCAGAAATGCAAAGTACCGGTAATAGAGAGTAGTAATAAAGACCTAAAAACGCTAAAGACGGCGCTCGGTGAAGCAACAAGAATAGGATTTCCGGTGATTTTAAAAGCAGCATCAGGTGGCGGAGGCAGAGGTATGCGCATTATTCGCGCCGCTTCCGAACTCGAAAATTCATTTGAGGAAGCCAGGCGGGAGGCCTTGAACGCTTTTGGAGATGATACGGTTTTTTTGGAAAAATTCATCGAAGATCCAAAACACATCGAGATTCAGTTGGTGGGCGATCATCACGGCAACATTGTTCACCTGTTTGAACGCGATTGTTCTGTCCAACGCAGATTTCAAAAGGTGGTTGAAGTAGCTCCTGCACCGGGATTAGCGCAAAAGGTCAAAGATCAGCTCTATGATTATGCCATAGACATTGCGCGCTATGTCAATTACAACAACGTGGGTACGGTGGAATTCCTGGTAGATAAAAAACAACGTATTTACTTTATTGAAGTCAATCCGCGCATACAGGTGGAACATACGGTAACAGAGATGGTCACGGGAATTGACCTCGTGAAGACACAGATATTTATTGCAGGGGGTTACAAACTCAGCGATCAGCAAATTAAGATACCGGGTCAGGAATCAATGAGTATTGCGGGTTTTGCCATTCAATGTCGCATTACAACCGAAGATCCGGAAAAGAACTTCCAACCCGACTATGGCACGATAACAACCTACCGAAGTGCGGCCGGTTTTGGAATTCGCCTGGATACCGGTAGTTTGTACCAAGGGGTTACAGTGAGCCCGTTTTTTGATTCTATGCTAGTCAAAGTGAGTGCGCACAGCCGCACTCTGGACGGGGCATGCCGTAAAATGGACCGAGCACTGCGCGAATTTCGGATCAGGGGCGTAAAAACCAACATCCCTTTCTTGATCAACATCATTGAACATGAGGTATTTAGAAGTGGCAAAGCAAGTGTTAACTTCATACAGGCGACACCTGAATTGTTCCTGTTCAAAACCCAATTGGACCGGGCGACAAAAGCGGCTAAGTTCTTGGCTGATGTCATTGTCAATGGTAATCCGGACGTCAAGTTCACCGATTCCAACAAACGACTTGAAGATCCGGTGGTCCCTTCGTTTGATCCCTATATTGAATACCCCAAAGGCAGTAAGGACTTACTCACGAAACTGGGACCCGAAGCCTTTTGTGAATGGTTGAAAAAAGAAAAGAAGATCCACTATACCGACACGACCATGCGTGATGCCCACCAAAGCCTGTTGGCAACGCGAATGAGAACCATTGACATGTTAGCTGTCACCGAGGCCTTTGCCAAGGAGCACCCTCAAACATTCAGTTTAGAAGTATGGGGCGGAGCGACGTTTGATGTCTGCCTGCGTTTCCTCCATGAAGATCCATGGAAAAGACTGATGGAATTGCGAAGGGCCGCCCCGAATATTTTACTTCAAATGTTGCTGCGTGGAAGTAATGCCGTAGGGTACACTGCCTACCCCGACAATCTGATAGAGAAGTTTGTTGAACAAGCCTGGGAAACGGGGGTGGACGTGTTCAGGATCTTCGATTCGCTGAATTGGATGAAGGCCATGGAACCAAGCATCAACTTTGTCAGGAATAGGACAGGAGGACTGGCCGAAGTGTCGCTGTGCTACACAGGTGATATCCTGGACCCTAAACGGAGCAAGTATAACCTTGATTATTACATCAATTTAGCCAAAGACATCGAGAATTCCGGGGCTCACATACTGGCAATTAAGGACATGGCCGGCCTGCTAAAACCCTATGCCGCTTCCGAATTGATTTCGGCCTTGAAGAGCGAAACCAATCTACCGATCCACCTTCATACCCATGATACTTCTGCCGTTCAATGTGCCACTTATCTGAAGGCCATCGAGGCCGGTGTTGACGTGGTCGATGTGGCACTGGGAGGCTTGAGTGGGCTGACTTCACAGCCCAATTTTAATTCCATCGTCGAAATGATGAGGTTCCACAAAAGGGAAAATCCATATAACATCAAGAGCCTCAATGAATTCAGCAATTATTGGGAGACGATACGGGAGCACTATTACCCATTTGAAAGTGGCTTAAAAGCCGGAACGGCCGAAGTCTATCATCACGAGATTCCGGGTGGGCAATACAGTAATTTAAGACCGCAGGCAATCGCTTTGGGTCTAGGAGAAAAGTTTCATGAGATCAAAGAGCGCTATGCGGAGGTTAACGACTTGTTCGGTGATGTGATCAAGGTGACACCCAGTAGTAAGGTTGTTGGAGACATGGCTCAGTACCTGGTCAGCAACGGATTGACCGTTGCCGATGTTTTGGAAAAAGGCGATGGTATAAGTTTTCCAGACTCCGTCCAGAGTTATTTTAGAGGAGACCTCGGGCAACCCGTCGGGGGATTTCCTAAAAAACTTCAATCCATCATTTTAAAAGATCAAAAACCTTATTCCAATCGCCCGAATTCACATTTGAAGCCGGTTAATTTTGACCTGGAATTCAAGGAATTCTCTAAGCGTTTTCAGAAGGATTTTGGACGACCCTTGGTCATTACTGATTTCCTTTCCTGGAAACTTTATCCCAGGGTTTGGGAAGATGCGCATAAGTTTTACATGGAATTTCACAGCGTGAGTACGATCCCTACCAGGAATTTCTTTTATGGCATGAAGCCACACGAAGAGGCCGTTATTCACCTTTCCCCTGGAAAGACCATAATCTTGAAATACCTGAGTGTCGGACAGCCCAATGCCGACGGAATGCGCACTGTTTTTTTTAAGGTTAACGGGCAGACGCGTAACGTTGAAATTGCCGATAAATCCCTGGATATCCAGAAGATCGAAAATGCCAAGGCCGACCCAAATAATGAGAAAGAAGTTGGAGCACCATTGCAAGGTCTTTTAAGCAAGGTACTGGTAAAAGGCGGTCAGAAAGTTGTGAAAAACGAGCCACTTTTTGTTATCGAGGCCATGAAAATGGAAACCACCGTAACCGCCCCAAATCAGGGAGAAGTAAAGAAAATTTACCTAAAAGGCGGTAGCATGGTAAATTCCGAGGACTTGATCCTGAGCATGGATTGAATCAATCCTTTTTCAACAGGTCCCGAATCTCGGTTAGAAGGACTTCTTCTTTGGTTGGCTCGGGGATGGCAGCAGGAGCTTCTTCCTCCTTTTTCTCCATTTTGGCTTTCATGCGGTTGTACACTTTTACTACCATGAATATGGCGTAAGCCACGATGATGAAAGTGATGATGGTGTTGATAAAAGTTCCGTACGCGATGGCCACTTCCGGGCTTCCATCAGCCGCGCCCTGAGCTGATTCCAAAACTTCAGCTTGAACAACGAGCTTCAATTCATTAAAATCAACCCCTCCCAAAATCATGCCAATGGGTGGCATTAAAATGTCGTTGACCAGTGATTTTACAATGGCACCGAAATAGGTGGCTAAAATCAGACCAACGGCCATGTCCAGGACATTGCCTCTGCTAATAAATTCTTTAAACTCTTTCATATTTGTGTGGCTTATTTTATTATCTAGTACGTAAGTAAATCAACTCAATTAAATATGAAAGTAAAGATGAATGAAATTCTGGATTTTGCAAATTTCTTTTGCTCTTTACTCAAAGAATGCCTGTTGTGTTATATCAATTAAGTAATCTCAATCTTTTCCAATGATTTTCTGTCCCATTTGGCCAAATCGGCAGCAGCCTTGTAGGTAGATTTCAGAAAGGACAACAGCATTTTTTCGGGGTCACTGGCTTTGCGTACATCGTCGTATTTTAAAAAGAACTCACCCATTTCTGAACTCCAGAAAGCCGCTGGTGGTAATACTTTTTGATTGCCATATTCAGGGTGAGATGGATAGGCATATGCATAGAATGCGGGCATGGGAAAGCTGTCGCCACCGGGCCAGAAGCCACAACTCGAAACTTCCTGTGAATAAGCCTCCTGCATCACATCCAGGGGCATATTTGGCATTCCACCTGGATGCAGGGGTGCACTTCGGCCAGAAAAGCGTGTTACCGCGATGTCAAAGGCGCCCCAGAAAAAATGTACCGGGCTGCACTTACCAATGAAATCGCTTCTGAATTTTTGAAAAACATTGTGAACGCTTACAGCAGCTTGCCAGTAATTAATGACTGCCTGCCGGTGATAATGACCCGGCTTGTGGTTTTCTTTAAATGGGATGGCTTCTACCATTTCATTGGGCCTGGCATGAATGCGAATATCGATGCCCAGTTTCTTGAGTTCAGAGAATAGTTCTGTGTAAAAATCAGCAACGGATTTTGGGCCCAGTTCGATCTTTACCCGATCATTGAAGGTGGATGATATGACCAATACGTGTTCTTTAAAATCGAATCCAATTTCAAACAACCCGTTCTTATAGGGCATGCTTCCGGTGGTCAATCCATTTGAATTTATGTAAAGGCTGGTGTGCCATGAATGATTTTGCCATGGCATGGCTTTTAAGCGAATTTTCCCAACAATCTGGGTCCAAAGGTGCAAGGTTTTAAGGGTATCGCTCCAGCTCTCGTAGTTTAATTCGGGCCAGGGACTTTCGCAATGCTTGATCAGTGTGTGATTCATGAATAAAAATTTTGTTGCGTGATAAAAATACGCGTAATCAATGGAGCGGATGAGCAAGTTGTTATAGGCCGTCAATCATTCTAATGTCAGCCATTTCGGTTTCACCTTTACTACTTGATGATACGTGGGGCAATCGATGTGGTGCGCTCCCTTGAGGTAGCCTGTGCTAATCAGAAATTCATTGGTGATTTCACCACCGGTGAATTTAAAGGTCTTTTTAAAAAGCCGTACCCATTCTTCTTTCGATTTGGGAAAATGAACGTTTAGCCAATTTTCAAAGGATCCGAATTCCCTTTGAATTTCCAAGATCCTATTGGCATTGTGAATGGCCGCATTGATCTTAAGCTTGTTTCGTATGACCCGCGAATCGGTCATTAACCTTTCCCGATCAATTTGGGTATAGTTGGCAACCACCTCAATCTCAAAGGAGTCGTAAGCATCGATCAGGCCTTCTTTTTTATTTAGTATTGTCGTCCATGAAAGCCCTGCCTGATTTACTTCGAGCATCAAACGCTTGAACAATTCATTATCTGATTTGGCCGGGAATCCGTATTCGTTGTTGTGGTAGGAGCGATGGCTTTCTCCTAAGGACAGCACTGCATGGCAATAGTACCTTTCAAAAACATCCATCCCGAAAGTTTATCTGCAAGCTTCGCTTTCGATCACAAAAAAGCGATCACCATTAAGAAATGTCTCACTTTCAGCCGACTCCGAGATCTGATATTCATATACTTCGCCGCTCTCAAAATTGAGGGTCAGGTATGATTTATTTGCCACCGAAAAGATGGTGTAGACCCCTTGTTCATTTGCATTAGAATTCACGTATCCCGATCCGACATCAGAGACGGTGGAACCTTCTGAATCAATCCCACCTGCGGAAAAGCTGCTATTGGAATTTGAGTAATAATGAAATTGACCCCCGGAACAAAGATCGATGGTTGTTGTCACGGAAGTTCCCGAGTAACCCCCCGTGTAATCAGAACTTGAACTGGTATACATGTATTTCAATTGTTTGCCAATGATCTTGCTTTTCAATGCTTTGGTAGCCGCTGTTTCCCTGGCCTCAAAAAAGCGTATAGAATTTGCCATTTTCCTAGCCTCGGCCTTGTGCTCCTGGTCGCTGTATACCGAAGCATCCGCTACCAATAGAACATTGACGCCCTTTCCAAGGCCATTGATCAGGCCTATAGCATAGCATTTTGCTGATGCTCCATCGAACATACCCTCGTACATACCTTCAACCCGGTTATTTCCAATGGTACTAAAGTCGCCAATCGGTTTAAGGTTAACTGCCTGGTCATTAATTCCTTGCTCGGCCAGTATTTTCAGGTCAGCGGTATTTTTACTGTTGTTTTCAGATAGGATCATAAGTCCGGGAATGGTCTGATGCCCCAAGTAGATGTAGTCTCCTTCTATCTGACCGCTCCAGCCTGTGGGGATGTCAAAACTCAATCCCAATTCCTCAAACTCCACATGCGGAGGCAGAACTTGACCCATCAGGTTTGTCACAAGAAATAGGGGGAGGCATGAAAGTAGCTTATTCATGAGCATTGGTTAATCAATCACTAAAGATAAAACGATCATCAAGATCATTATCACTATTTCATTTTCTTCTCATACATGATCTCCAGCTTAATGCCATCGGGGTCCTTGAAAAATACAGCGTAATAATACTCTCCGTGTTGGGGAAAATATCCGGGCCCGTCTACGATGTTTGCACCGATGTCACCTAACTGTTTTGCAAGTGAATTCACCTCGGTGACGGATGATGCTTTAAATGCCAGGTGGTGAAGAGCACCGGGCTTTCGCCTGTGCACGAATTCATCCACAAATACCGACCTGGGAGAATTAAAACCGATGGTAATTTTTGGATGTACGTATTCAATGACATCAAATTCATGTTCTTCAACTTTACCTTTTGATTTCAAGTTCAGGTCAAAACCCAGGATGGGCATTAGTTTATCGTAGAACATTTCTGCGGACTTTAGGTCTTTGACAGTTATCTGAAGGTGATCGATGATCGGTATCGCCTCGGTCATTCGTTTCTCACTTAATTGGGCAGTTAAAAAACTAAGATAAAACTTTTCCTACCTCCTGCTTCAGTGCTGGGAGAACGTCGAGTTGAAACCAAGGGTTTTTCGTTTGCCAGATATTATTTCTGGGTGAAGGGTGGGGGAGAGGAAAATGGGATGGCAAATAATTGGTATAAGATCGAACTGTTTCAGTTAGGGTCTTCTGAGCATTTTTACCCAAGTAATAGTTCTGTGCGTATTGCCCGATAAGAAGAATAAGTTGGACACTTTTCATCTTTGACAACAGTGGTTCGTGCCACAATGGGGCACATTCAGGCCTTGGAGGAAGATCACCGCTTTTACCACTACCCGGGTAACAGAAACCCATGGGCATGAGCGAAATGATGGCAGGGTTGTAAAATTCATCTTTATTCATGTTCAGCCAATTCCTGAGATTGTCACCGCTTTTGTCATCCCAAGGAATTCCGCTTCGGTGAACCACTCGTCCAGGTGCCTGTCCTATGATGATGATCTTACTTTCGTTGCTGGCCGTCAAAACAGGATTAACACCGTCTTTCAAATAAGATGCACAAACGGTGCATTTTTTAATGTCTTTGAGTAAGTTGTCCAAATCAATTTCGATTTTAGAGAACTGCAATGTTTAATGAAGGCGCTAAAGTTATTTTCATTTTATTTCTTATGAAAATGAGCACCCTTTTTTAATAGACTATATTAAATGCACCATAACGACGATTAACGGATACGTCCTAACTCCCTGTAGAAATTAGTTTTTTAACTGGTTTGGCCTGACACCTTATTGGCCTGTTCTAGCGTTTTCGGAACAAGGAAGCTTTTGAAACAACCTCTGAAGTAATTATGGCAGACAATTCCTTTCTGGTTGGATTAAAAACATAGGTAGTATCACCGCCTTCACCTATTTTCATGGCGTTCTTGGCAAGTTCTCGCACCTTGGCTATTTCTTCCTTACCACCCTCAATATTTGTCAATTCGAGGATGCCCTTATTGAACTTCAATAATTTTACCACCCAATAGTCATCTATTTTGCTGTTCAGAAAATACATGCCTTTATAATGGCGCAAAACCTGATGTTCCGAAATACTAAACAAGGTCTCTTTGGGTCTCCACTGGTAACTTATGCTATCTCCTACAACCGTGTAAGGAATGGAGTCACCTTCTGTCAGGCCCAGAATATATCCGTTGACCAATTGAACATCCTTCATGGTATCCACATCCGTTTTGGCAATTTTACCGTCGTATTGCCATTCTTGTTTAATGGTCGTCGAACTGATGGAGAGAATACTGCTGTCAGTCAACCCGACATAGTTTCCCAGGTATTTTTTCTTAAACGACGAGCGGTTCTTTCCAGATTCGGGTTGAGCTGCTTCAAAGCGTAGTTCAGGATCACAGGAGATCAAATACCGAATGCCGATAAGTAGAAACAGAATCAATAAGAGCTTATTGCTATGTAGTTTCATGTCAACAAATCATGGTCGAGTAAAGATGAATATTCTTCAAATCTAGCAACAAAAGAGGATGTTTCTTCATGGTATGCGCGTTAGTTTATACTCGCTCATAAAACAACTGCACCAAGCCAGAGGAGTATTGTTTGGTAGCTTTCGCCCGTAATGTTAACCTTGGAGTCTGACCGATAAACAGGCGCTTGCCATCACCAAGAACAATGGGTATGATAGAGATAATGTATTCGTCGATGAGATTTTGTTCCATTAAAAGCTTTACGATCTGAGCTCCGCCATCGCAATAAATATGTTTTCCAGGTTTTTTTCTGATGGTTTCAATCAATTCCTTTAATTCTCCATTGTAAAAAGTGACACCATTGGTATTTTCGATCTTTTGCCTGGTAATGACATAGCAGTCGTGTATTTCAGCCTGGGGAAATACTCCACCGGTCAATTTTAATATGACGTCGTAGGTTTTTTTACCAACAATGTAAGTGTCCACTTTTTCATTGAATTCCGCATAACCATAATCTTCATTCTTGCTTTCTACCACCGATAGCCATGAAAGGTCGTCATCTTTGCTAGCGATATAGCCGTCCAGGCTCATGCTTATATACAGCATTACTTTTCTATCAGACATCAAACTATTTGTTGATTAAATCATGAATTTCTAAATCAACCAATGCACCATCAAAGCTAGTCAGAAAGTTTTTTTCCAATTCTCTCAATGGTATTCCAATTGCGGGTAGTGACGTCTTTGCCAAAGATTCGTTCTAGGGACGCCATTGCTTCTGGACTGCCCGAAATTGAAAGATCTAGAACACTTAAGATGCACCTGTTGCGTTTTTCTATGATTTGGTAGGAATTATCCTCGCTTTTCCTAGGCAAGTTCAAGTCAGTGCTTTCCTCGCCGCGAAGAAAAGAAATGTAAAATCGCTTGTCTTTGGTCAGTTCATGCATTTTAAAGGGTTGGTCAATAATGAGCTTGTGTATCATTTCTGAGGGTATGACCATTGTAGGAATCGGAAAACCAAAAGCACCTTCCAGTTGAACAGATATGGTTTGTTCGAGCTGTCGGGTATCGTTGATCGAGGCCTCAAAAAGGACATTACCCGAATTCAACAAGGTTGTAACATTTTGGAATTTCAAGGATTCCAGTTGCTTTTTTAGCTCCTGCATTGGAACCTTGTGATGTCCACCGACATTAATTCCTCGCAAGAATGCTGTGTAGGAAAAGTTCATTGCGTTATTCTTGAAATAATTTCAGGGAAGGGCATCAAATTCTTTGCGCTTTTCTTCCATCCAGGATTCCATTGCTCCCGGAATAGAAAGGAGTTTATACATTTCATTCATTGCGGCAATGTGTGGCTGATCTAGTTTACCGAACATTTCCATGCCGTGTTTCTTACTTAAGTCTTTCATTTCTTCGAAGGTCTCGGCCCGAAATTCAAGGTCACAAGCACCGCCAAGTTGTTTACATGTCATTGTTTTCATAACTGCCCGTATCTAATTTTAAAAGGTCATGTAACGAATTACCAATTAACCTTTGATTCTTGTAAGTCATTTCTTGGTTCCACAGTCGTTCTAAAAATACAATATTCCCTCAGGACATTCAATGATTTAAGTTACCTTCTGAAGGTTTAGATGACTTACCTCGTGGGTAAGCTTAACACCATTTTCTCAAATTCAACTTCATCAAGATGTCCCATTTGACATTCATTCTTTGTGATCAGGTGCATGTGTAAATACGAATCGTGATGGGTGAATATTCCCTGGTGTTCTGTTGAAAAAAATCCAATAATCTCAACATGCACTCTTTTTAAATTGAAGTCCACTTGTCCTTGATGGGCTTCTTTTGGTGACGAAACCTGACTTCCCGGCGGTAAATTCTGAACATGGATCAGTCCGCTTGAAATAGTGCCGAACAGCTTGAATGCAAATGGTCTATTGTTGTGTTGTGAAATACGATCTATAAACTCTTCAAGGTCTCCGATATTTTTCACATTTAGTGGCAATGCTATTTCGCGCCATTTCTCCACATTGGCATAGACAAAAAAGGGCGCCGAAGTTTTGAAGGTTTTCTCCACAACCATGCTAGAATCTGGAATGACTTCCGTACGATAGGCCTGTCCATTATTGATCAGGATTTCACCCCTCAGATAACTGACTGGCCCAAGACCGTATAGGCCTTTTCTTGGCAATAGGGTGTCAAGTGAAATTACGCCTCCCAATTGCCCTTTCCACATGACATTCTGCATGGCCCCTACAACATGAACTTCGGGATCTGTTGTCATGATATCCCTCTTTTGAGCGATCGATTCAGAAAGAACCTGGCAGTAGAACATGCAACAGAAGACGACCGTCTGTGCTCGAATTTTAGACTTATTATAATTCAAATTTATACGGGTATAAAAATTATAATGCGTTCTCAAATGGAAAAATAGCGCTTAAGCAGTAAATTTGCAGATATCTAAAGAAACACACATGAAAAGTCTAATGAATTATTCGTTTATATTGTTAATAGTTGTATTGATTTCAGCTTGCCAGCAGAAGGGGCCAAAAGAGATGGAAACCGATGGCCAAAGCGGAGCTACATGGAAAAGTAGGTCGAATGCAATTGCAACTCAAAACAGTGATTGGTGGCCTAAGCAGTTGAATTTGAGTTTACTAAGACAACATTCTTCCCTATCTGATCCGATGGCCGAGGACTTTAATTACATAGATGCATTCAACAGCCTTGACTACAACGCCCTCAAAGAGGACATAAGAAAAGTACTAACCGAATCACAGGATTGGTGGCCCGCTGATTACGGCCACTACGGCGGATTATTCATCAGAATGGCATGGCACAGTGCGGGCACCTACCGTACAGGTGACGGTCGCGGAGGCTCGCGATCGGGTCAACAGCGCTTTGCACCTATCAACAGCTGGCCGGACAATGCCAATTTAGACAAGGCGAGGCGACTTATCTGGCCAATAAAGCAGAAGTACGGAAATAAGATCTCCTGGGCTGACCTAATGATCTTGACCGGAAATGTTGCACTTGAAGACATGGGCTTCAAGACCTTTGGTTTTGCCGGGGGTAGAGAAGACGTTTGGGAACCTGAAATGGACGTTTATTGGGGTGCTGAACGCAAGTGGCTTGACGATGGCGAGCGTTATTCAGCTGACCGAGATTTGGAGAATCCTTTGGCTGCGGTTCAAATGGGTTTGATCTATGTCAACCCTGAAGGACCAAATGGAAATCCTGATCCAGTATTAGCAGCAAATGATATTCGCGAAACTTTTGGAAGAATGGGAATGAATGACGAAGAAACCGTGGCATTGATCGCCGGAGGGCATACCTTGGGTAAAACCCACGGTGCCGGCCCCGCATCTCACGTCGGCCCGGAGCCGGAAGCAGCGGACATCGAAGAACAAGGACTTGGCTGGAAGAGCGATTATAAATCGGGTAAGGGTGCTGATGCCATCACCTCAGGGCTTGAAGTTATCTGGACGCAAACCCCGGCACAATGGAGTCAAATGTATTTCTTCAACTTGTTCGAGAATGAATGGGAGTTGACCAAAAGTCCCGCCGGTGCTCACCAATGGGTGGCCAAAGATCCCAAACTAATGGTGCCTGACGCTTTCGATCCCGAAAAACAGCACAAACCTACCATGCTTACTACTGATCTTTCGTTGCGATTCGATCCGGAGTATGAAAAGATATCAAGGGAATTTTACAAAGATCCGGAATTGTTCAACGATGCCTTTGCCCGTGCCTGGTTTAAATTAACGCACCGAGACATGGGTCCAAGATCCACTTACTTAGGTCCCGAGGCTCCAACCGAAGACTTGATCTGGCAAGATCCGATCCCTGCACTCGATCATGAATTGATCAACGAAAAGGACATTGCTGCGCTGAAGTCCACCATTCTGGGTTCTGGTTTGACCATCAGCGAGCTGGTTAGCACAGCCTGGGCCTCGGCTTCAACCTACCGCGAATCCGATCGAAGGGGAGGAGCAAATGGCGCCAGAATTCGCCTTGCCCCGCAGAAGGACTGGGAAGTGAATAATCCAACGCAATTAGCAAAGGTGCTTAATGCGCTGGAAAAAATTCAAAGCGACTTCAATGCAACTTCTGGCAATAAGCAAGTTTCAATGGCCGATTTGATCGTACTGGCCGGTGATGCTGCTGTGGAAAAAGCGGCAGAAAACGCAGGTTACCCTACAAAAGTGCCCTTTATTCCCGGTCGTACAGATGCCACTCAAGATCAAACAGACGTGGCCTCGGTTAACTTGTTAGAGCCCATGGCCGACGGATTCCGTAACTATTTAAAAACCCGTTACACCATTTCAACCGAAGAGTTACTTCTGGACAAGGCGCAACTTCTCGGACTAACTGCTCCTGAAATGACGGTATTAGTAGGGGGAATGCGCACACTCCGCACCAATTACGATGGATCAGATCACGGCATTTTCACCTCCGGTCAGGATGCATTGACCAATGACTTTTTTGTGCATTTATTAGACATGAGTACCGAGTGGAAGGCAACTTCAGATACCAAGGAAACCTTTGAGGGAGTTGATAGAAAAACGGGTGAGGTAAAGTATTCAGCTACCAGAGCAGACTTGATCTTCGGTTCAAATTCAGAACTCAGGGCCCTGTCAGAAGTCTATGCCAGCAGTGATTCTAAAGAGAAATTCGTCAAGGATTTTGTGGCTGCCTGGGATAAAGTCATGAAGCTCGATCGATTTGACTTGATCTATCATTAAGCGTTAAAGTCAACCTGACTAACTCATGTGGCTTAGCGCCAGAGAAAAAAGGTAATGAAAAGAACCAGCCCTCGAGGCTGGTCTTTTTTTGGAATCTAAGGATCAAACTATGCTAGGAACTTATGTGAGCCATCGCAACTCGGGTATTTTTTAGATAAGCCACAGACGCAATCGTTCAATCCTTTCCCGCTTAGAATGCGCTGTACGTTTTTTTCGATCCTTGCCTTTCGGGTGCTGGATTGTTTAGCTGCAGCAATAAAGAGGTAGTATCCTTTTTGACGTCCCGGTGTCAGCGCATTGAATGCAGTACGAAGTGTTTTGTTCTTGTCCAGCATTTCCTGCAGCTCGGCGGGCACGGTATAAGTGCTAGCTTTTTTAAAAGACACGCATTTGCCCGCTTTTTCTATTTCGATTGCTTCATAGATGTAACTTTTCAGGATGTCTTTTTTTCGTAGAATCTCATCTGCGTCGGTAAATCTAATCTGACGACCCGACTGACTATTCTTGCCGGGGGCAACCATTAACCCTTGCTCGTCCGGCAATAAGGAACCTTTAAAAAAATTTAGGGCGCAGTACGCCTTAAAGCCGCTAATTATAAGAATGTTCTTGTTTTGAAAAGTATAGCAAGGTTGGCGCCATTTGAATTCCTCTGTCAGCATGCAATCCAGCGCGATGGACCTTAAAAGCTGCATCTCCTGGCCCCATTTCTGTGCATTGTGCAGAAATTGATCTACTTCAGTTTTCAAAATAGTTGAATCTTCTAGCTACTTCTTGTTTCTTCTTTTATCCGGGCCTCACTTTCTAAATAAGTAAAGGCATTTATTCAAATTTGGACTGATTCTAGGTATTAGAATTAAGAATCCCAACTTGCAAATGTTCAAAACGCAATGGAAGTTATTCCTTATCTACTTAGGTATTTTTTAAGGATGCCACCTTTCACATTGTTCACATCAAATTCAATGATGAATGCCCTTTCATCCATTTGTTCAATTAATCGATAGGTCCTGTTTATTTCAATTCGGTTAATCACCGTATGGATGATTTCTTCATGTACTATTTGCCCCCTTTGGCCATAACCTTTCGATCCCTTATAGGTCGTAAGGCCTATGCCTATCTCTTTGATCAGGAGCGTTTCAATTTCAGCGGCTTTTTCAGAAACTATCATCAGTCCAACATAATCTTCAAAGCCTTCAATCATGAGGTCAATCACCTTAGCTGTGACAAGGAAAGTCAGAATGGAATACATGGAAACTTCAATGGATACTAAAAAAGCAGTTATGGTAAAAAGTACAATATTAAATAGCAGTATCACCTTACCAATGCTTATTCCAAAACGATTATTGATAGCAATACCAAGTATTTCTGAGCCATCTAAAACGGCGCCGTTTTTTATGGTTATTCCAATACCGGCACTTTTCCTTTTTCGGTTTCACCGAAGTGGAATTTGGTCCCGTCGTTTTCAATGGTTCGGGCCGGGAATTTTTTATGGTCATTGATGTCTGCAAAATTATAGGCCACAAATCGCCCGACCTTGCACGAGACAAAAACCAGCAGTAAAGGAATGGATAGAATAAAGCGATTAGATTTTAACACAGCTTTGGTTTTTTCGACAATGGTTATGTTCTTATGGCTAAAAGGCCTATTCATGCCCCGAAGGTGTTTCTGATACCTTTTTATTCTTCGTAAATGTCAAATGTTTCAGAAAAGGATTTCATGAATGCTGCATTGCTAAATTGCTCGTCGTTCATGGTAGAAAGCTGCTCTAAAAAATTGTCAAATTCGCCATTCTTGAATATGGTGAGCATTTTTCCGCCTTCCGCGCACCGCGCTTCGTGCCAAATGCTAGGCGGAACGGTGATGGTATCTCCTTCATTAAGAACAATGGTTTCGTCATCAAAAATAAGTTTGAGCCTTCCCTCGAGCATATAGAATACCTCGGTCATTATTTTGTGGTGGTGTCGTTTCAAGTGGAATCCGGGCTTCAAGGTATCTTCAATAACGCATAATTCTCCATTCGTGTGGCGCGAAGAAAGCTTTACAAAGCAGTGATCCTGAGCGTAATTGTAATTTTCACCTGCTCCTTTTCTGATTAGTTCTTTTGATTTCATGGCTAACATACTTACTGTGATAGACGAAGTTAATCGTTACAAAAAATAATATGCATTATATGCTCCGTATTGCACCTCAGGAAAGTTTCTCTAATCCAAGCAAGATAGGGGCAGCTAATTCAAAATCTCAAGCTGTCTTTCACACACAACCACGCGGGTTTACATAGATTGAATGACTCACTTCCCAAGTACACCTCGCCCTTGCTTGATTTGAGAGAGTCTTCAAAACCATGCATGCCATGCAGAATAGGAATTACTTTGCCTTTGCCATGTCCATATGGGCATTTTGTTTTTCCATAATATCTGGGTGTATAGCTGCTGCCTTTGCATAATTCAAGTGTTAAATCAAGTCCCGAGTGGCATAACGGATCGAATTGATGGAGCCAGGTTGGGGTATACCCTTTTTTTATGGTCTGAAGAACATAGGTGGTCTGATAGATGTTGTCCATTCTGAAATACCCATGCTCATCGGTTTCAATGATATAAAAAACAGAATCCTTGCCGGTCATATAAATGGTAACACCGGGCACAGGGCGGTTGGTTTCATAGTCTACGATGTGCCCTATGATGTAATAATTTTGTGAACCTGCTTCTGAAAAGATCAGTAGCGTAAAAACACCCATGAAGAAGCGCATCATCATGGCTATCCGGGCGTTAGAATTAGATGGGATACCACAGCAAGTGCAAAGACCCTTGGAGCATTCAGAAGAAGCATTGATGTAATAAGGGTTAAAAACCAATCCCAAGATTTATTGAAGTTCTGTACGGATAATGATCTATGGCGTCCGATCCGGAAATTGAGGAAAAGAAATAATTAACCTGGGGTCCGACTTTAAAAAAAAACTTTTCGCCCAGTTTCCTTTTGTAAAAGATGCCCAACAGTCCGGCAAAATTCAAGTCGTTGCTGTCAAAACTATAATTCGCGGAATTGCGATCTTTTGACCCATCGGAATAGTCAATGTTTGTCACAGATTTAGATCCAATCAGGTAATTGAAGGTCACACCAATTTGAAAAGTTAAACCTGATTTTTCACTGTTAATGATGGAGTAGTCCATTAATAGTGGAAGTGTAAGAAATTGATAGACATATTTCAATTCATAAGAATTTGGAACCGACGTTGATGTGGGATCATAAACGAAACCAATTCTAGGATCAATCATATTTCCAAAGGTCAGGTTATTGTAGATTAACTTTTCGCCATATTGATTGTAACCCAGCCCGGAAACAAATCCTAGTCTTTCTGACAGGCCATACTTTACTTGTAAATTTAAGCCTTGGGTTGTTATCGGCCTTTCAGCCTCTCGGAAAGCAAGAATTAAACTGTTTCCTTCAACTCTTCGAAAGCTTGAACCAATGGAATAATCCAAAGAATATTCAAGTTTATTCTCTTGGGAAAATCCCATCATTGATTGAATGACTAACAGCGATAATGCCGCGTTCTTAAGATGCATTTTTAAAGGTATTTGTTTACAACGAAATGCGGTGGTTCATATTGCAATTTAATTGATTTGAAGACGGCATAAAGACGGTAGTTGCAGTGTGGATCATACTTTCATGATGCTCTCTAAGGATCTGTTTGACAACACCATCTGTCAATCTTTTTTAAAAGATTAATAGAGAAAACTGTTCCTATAATGATTTGGTATATTTATAGATGCTTCGCAGCGCAGTTCTCTTTTTATTTTTCATTTTCCATCAAACGCTTTTTGCACAGGGTACTGCAGAAGTAAGTCTTGCTTTTGGTGCCTCATTTCCCGGAGGAGATTTGGTTCTTGGCGACGATGAAAGAGCGGAACATGAGAAACTAGCGTTTCAGGGCATGTCAAAATCGGGATGGTATGCCGAGCTGTCCTTTGAGTCCAACCCTATGCGTTTAGTTGGATTTTCAGGCTCCTTCCTGTACCATTCATTCCCTCAGAATGACAGCAAATATGAAGAATTGATCAATGAAATCGATCGCAATTATGCGGCCAACAAGAGATACACGGTGAAGTCCAGTACGCCCCTGAAATTAGCCGGACTTTTTATTGGGCCTAACTTTCAGATATTGAGGAAGGAATATTTTGGATTTAATCTTAAGGCCAGACTTGGTTTTTTGTTGTTAAATACACCCCTTTGGACATCTTCGACCAGATTAACATCAATTTCAATTCCACAAAAGCGATTTTAATCCCTGGAAATTCAAGCATCATTCCCGGGGTGTCATTGGCGAGTGATTTTAACTATCACTTGAACGAACGATTAACACTTTTTGTGAATGCAGCACTTTTGATTGCCCGAGGAAATGTTCAACTGTCCACCCCCGATATTAAAGGCACCACGTCTGTTCGAGTCACCATGTATGTTGATGGGTCTAAATATGCACAGGAATGGATGACCTTATTAACCTTGAACACAGGGCTGGGCATTAGTTATTCTTTTTAGGGCATAGAAGTCAATTCCAAGATCTATTAAGGGTAGCTAATCTATTTCAATTATTTATGTCTGTAGATAAATCGATGTCCAGAATATAAATGCGTTTAAAACCATGTAAAAAAAGGCCGGCAAAGAAATCCAAACGCTGTCTTTTAATCTTATTCTGACAACGAGTCCGGCAAACATGAGCAGTGCCAGACCGAGCGATGATATGGTTAGAATTAGGTAAAATTTAAGTCCTAACAATAATCCTAGAGCGCCCGCAATTTCTAAAATAACGATTGTCAATCCCATTTTTTCAAGTCCAAACCGTTTAAATTCATTTTTCATATGCGGTGCATTGAAATAAAAAAAGGCATAGGCAAGAAAGGACAAACTAGACAGTAGAATGCATGCGACAACAGCGTACATGCTTTTTTAAGAAATTGATGAATATGCCGTTAAAGCACAAAGGATCAAAAGTATAAGCGAGGGTAAATGTTTGATAAATGGATTGCTAATTTTAAAATGAAAGTATTGAGCGCCGATCATTAATAGCCCCATAAGAATAGATGGAATAAGCACCAATGAGGGATACCACACACCCACAACAAGCAACGTAGCTAAAGATATTTTTGTTGCACCTACCAAGTTTCGGGTTAAATCACTTAATCCAAATTGTTCGAATTCTTTTAAGACATTATGAAACCTAAAGGTCCAAACATATACAACAGATAATGCAACAATAATTTGTGATAATGCTATTAAATTTTCCATTTTTTAATTTAGTTAGTTTTCCTACTCATATGGCTTTTCGGATTTCGCCTGATTTTAATTAGGATTAAAAGCTTCTTTTTTTAATGCCGTTTTTTAGACGCACTTATTTCATTAATTCAAACCCCTCATTTATCTCAAAGTTCTGTTCTAAGAATTCGCGTGCATTCTATCAACAGTTTTGCACATTTGTTTTAGAATGAAGCCAGGAAAATAGCGGCTCATGAATTTCATCTGACTAGACTGCCCTGGACAAATTTCATATTTATTTTGTGAAAAGCCCTTAAGAAAGTCAGCTACCATAGCCTGAACTGTCATGGTTGATATACCTTTCATGTCTTCTTCATTGAAATCTGCAAGCAACTCTGTTTCCGTAGCCGGAGGTGCCAATTCAAACACCTTCACATCAGTATTTTTGAGCTGAGCTCTAAGGGACAGTGTGTATGAATGCAATGCTGCTTTTGATGCACAATATACTGGCGAAATGGGAAGTGGAACAAAAGCAAGACCTGAAGATACAATAACGGTTGCGGCGTTTTTATTTTTTTTCAATAAGGGTAAGAAAACATTATTCATCCAAATTGTCCCCTTAACATTGATATCAATTTCTTTTGTAAGGTCATTGGCTGATAAACTGTGGTCCTGCAAGTTAATAGTGAACATAACGCCGGCATTATTAATCAATACGTTTAGTGCTGGGAATTCCTTCGAAACTTGATCATACAATTCCATTATGGAATCAGGATTACTCACATCACTCTGGATGATTTTAATATCACCAAGTTTTTGTTTCGATTTTTCAAGTTTATCCATGTTACGACCAGTGATGATGACCTTATTCTTAGCCGCAAGAAATTGTTTAGCCATCTCAAAACCAATGCCACTTGAGCCACCGGTAATCAGGATTGTGTTTCCGTTAAGATTCATTTTTTTTTAGTTAGGCTTAGATTTTGAATTCGTGAATAGATATTTGTCCAATTAGATAATGAAGCTGTGCTAAGAATACTCCATTAATAGTACATCCACTTCAACTGTATTTCTCTAAAATTAAGTAATCTCTCTCCTTTTTCGGCACACTAACACGACTTTTAGCAGATAGTAACCAAAATAGAATACCAATAATAGAGAAGGTTAAAAAAATGCCCCATTCAAAAGGCCAGGCCAAAGCAACTGGGCTATTTGGAATAACCATGATTGCAAGGATGCATAAAGAACCTATTATTCCAATATATCCTAAGAGTCTGCCTCCGGGTGTCAGGAAGGGACGCCGCAAATCGGGAAATTTATTTCGTAAGGTCAAGAACGATGCCGTCACTCCAAAAAAGGCAATCACAATGCATAATGAGCCCACATTTACAAATGCCGACATAGCCCCAGGCCCCATTAATGATGCCAAGAAGGTTACCACACCACTGAAAAGAACAGCCTTATAAGGTGTCTTATATTTTTTGTGTGATTTTCCTAGAACGGGCGCGATAATTTTCCCTCTACCCATAGCAAAAAGAACCCTGGAACCGGCTAGAAAAAATCCGTTCCAACTTGTCAATAGACCAACCAAAGCAGTTATTAAAACAAGCTTAACCAAGAAGGTCGATTCAGTGGCTATTTCAAATGCTTTTGCGGTTGGTAATTTGTCGTCAATAATTTCATGCCAAGGTGCGGCAATTGACGTGCTGATTATAAGCAGAATGTAAAAACAAACTGCCGCAATAATGGAAATTGGAATGAGGATTCCAACGGTTTTAGCCGAAATTGTTTCATTTGCTTCTTCAGCGGCCTGAGGAATGGTATCAAATCCCACAAACCAGAAGGGGACAGTTACTAAAACCATTGCCACACCGGCAGAAATTGATCCGGTATTATTACTTGAAAACAAAGGACTTAAATTTTTCCAATCACCCATAGAGAGTCCAGCGATGACGAATACAATTGTCAGGCAGATAAAAAGTATGGTCAATCCCACCTGGAAACGAGCTGAATTCTTTACACCGGTGTAATTGACTACACTTATTATGAAAACAAAAAAGGCACTTAAGGCAATATGAGAAAAGTATATGGGGCTGCCATTTACAGAATATAAATGCCAAAGATCAATTGATGGGATTAAATAGCTGAGTACTTTGCTTATGGAAACAGCTTCGAATGCGGAAACTGATAAATAGCCGAACACTAAAAACCATCCAACGATATATGCTTTCGAAGTTCCATATGCTTTATAAGAATAAGCCACTTCTCCACCTGAAAGAGGCAATGCAGCCGTTATTTCAGCATAGCATAATCCAATAGCTAACATAAGGAACCCACCCGCTGCAAAAGCAATTATAGCACCTAAAGGGCCGGCATTAGAAAGCCAAGATCCCATGGCGGTTACCCAACCAACACCTATCATAGCACCAAATGCCAAGCTAAACATGCCCGGTTTGCCAATTCCTTTTTGCAATTCGGGTCTTTGGTAGTCGATTGGCGATGTCATGTTATGCTAGTGTTGTTCTGATTGCAATGATTGCAGTACTTCGTTCAAAAGGTCCTTATCCAAAATCTACTCTTTCGAAATAATTCAACCCACCTTTTTTATTTCTCCTTTTGCAAATATTGCTTTTAACCGACCTTCTACCAAGTACATTTGTTGCTTGTCAATACCATGTATGATAACCTTGATTAAATAACGGTGTTCATCATCGGAGAGGTGCTCGATAGAAATTTTTTGGTTCGGCAAGACATAAGGTACAGACAATAAATACGTGTGAATGGATTGCTTTACTTGTCCAATATCACAGGGTTTGGAGATTGCAAGTTCAATACTGTGACTAAGAACTCCTGATTTAGGACTACTTCTCAGAACAATCGCATTGCTAAATATATGATACGGGATATCCAAGATCGAACCGTCCTCAAGTTCCATTTCTAAGCTTAACGAATTGAACGAACGAATTGAACCTTGATGATTGCGCACAGTGACGCGTTGCCCAATCGAATAGGTTTTACCCGCGCGGAAAAGAACACCGAGCAGGTAATTTTTGATTGGTTGATATAATATCAAAACCGTGATGGTGGATACAACGACTCCAACAAGAGGTCTACTGACAAGAATACTTACCATAATTGCAAGACCCAATGCAGGTAGGTAAAGACGCTCGATAACATCCAGCCTCCATTTCCACGATTGAGCTTTCCTTCCTTGACCTAATGCGGGTAGTAATAATCGTTTCATGAGTCCAAATGTTATTCCAAAGAGCAGTCCAACAATGATTGTCCAGATAACGTTTCCATACCCCGGCAGTTCATTGTGAAGCATTTGCTGCATTTCATTTATCTGGTATTCCATCTTCAATACGATTCTTTAATTTGGTTTAAATGAGACCCCATGATTCGGCTTCTTTTATAAAAGCGGTTTGAACTAATGGACTCAATCGAAAAGTTATACCCAAAACATCTTCGAGTACCCCATCTGCCACGAGCTGGCGGATCATGCGATCTGCTTTATCCTTGTCTCTAAAGTCAAAAAGTTTTTGCACTCTCTCTGCATCTAAGTGTCTATGGATTATAAATTGACCGATTAAGACGAGCCACTCTTTTTCGCTAATCTCCGGAAATGGATGCACGACTGGAAATGAAATACTAATTACTTCATTTTGAAAAGAATCAACATTGTTCAACCACTGATGCAAGGCTACTCCTATCAAACCAGACGAGATCTCATGATAGCGATCTACCAATTTACGACGCTCTTTAGAATTGAGCTCGTCGTCTTTACCTTTCAACCTCAAAGCTAGCCTACCTGCCATATGACGTTCTAGTAGCACATCTTTAAGGGCTGATCGATTGATTGGAAGCATTGAAATTCTAGGAATTGTTAGGTCAGCAAAAAGTCCCTGGCCTTCAATGATTTTAAAAGCGTAAGGATTACAAGTGAGTATAATCCTTCCCTTATAATCTTCATTATTGACCAAAGCCACTAAATGCTTGATAGCCTTATTCTGTGAATCAGCTCGACTCCACCATAATTCGATGTCTTCAAAGAGAAAAATCGTGCCTAATTCTGCACTTTTCAAAACGGATTTGCCCTGTTTACCAATGCCACTTAGTTTCTCCAAAGTCCTTTTTAGATCGATGATCGAAGTGCTGCCGGAAACAGGAGGATTGATTTTGACTACTTTTCCGTTGCTTAACTTTTTTGCAAGTGACTCGGCAAAGAAGCTCTTACCGGAAAGTGGAGCACCCAAAACAATCAGACTAGATCCTTTGCCTTCGTGTGGGCTCATAATGGCCAGAGCTCGATCTAATTCCTGTTCACGATGTCGAAGACTTTCTACATTGGCAGTCTGTTGGCCAACGAAGAGCTGTCTGTAGTAGAAAGGAATCTGCTCAAAAACTTCTCCTGAGATTTTCAATTCATCTGTGTACGATCTGAGTGCATCGTGCATACTGAATGTGCCTTGATTGCCAGGTTGCATCGATTTTAACGACGCGTCAGAGATTGTTGTCAATGAAAGGTTACGAATCATTCGTTCCTTGAATAATGATCCTCTATCATACATCAATTCAACCCATTTTTTAAAGCTATTGGAAGAGTCATTCCTCGTCACTTTGGGAATCACTCGTACCGCATAATCCAAAAGAGTGGAGGTATTCATAGAACTATTGGCAGTTCGGATCATATGTTCTATATGTTCAAGCAACTCCACATTTTGAGCATCAAATCGCTTGCTCAGAGACTGTAAATTCTCATCCGCATTCTTTACCATACCCCTTATCTCTGCGGGATTTGGAGCATCTTTCTGAAGGCTTACTTTTTGACTTATGTTGTTGATATCAAACTGCAATTTGCTTAGTATTTCCATATTGGCTTGATAGGCATGCGAAAGATGCCTTCGAGCAGGAATGGTGAGTACCTCAGAAAGAAAATACGAGAAACTTGAAAGTGAATCGATCGTTATGACTTCTACCCGTTCTCCTTGATGGAAAGAAAGCTCATTAAAGCTCTCGGATTTCATGAGTTCAAGTTGCGCCGGAAGATTCTGCCCTGCCACTTGGGCCCAAAAAAGCAATCCTTGAACACGAATGTCATCATATGAAAGTGGTTGATCGACATGAGGGATGTTGCTAACATCAAAGTTTGTCTTGTTGTGGAGTGATTTCAGCCAGCGTTTTGTTTCTTCCATACGTGTTCTTGTGACTATTGTCATAGATGCATCGAGTTCCTGTTCAAGTTGTTCTCCTATCTGCTCTATAATCAACTGGACTCCGTGTAATTTAATATCGGTGGCCAATTTGGAGCAAAGCAAATCTGCGATTCGATGCCAATGTTGTGGATAGTCATTCAATTCTTCCAACAGATTTATACGCTGCTTTTTGCTCAATCTTTTATTAAGTCCTTTGATTTGATTGCCATTCTCTAAATTTTCTATTAGATCCAAGAGCATTTCACGACCCGAATTCTTTAAAGATTGTTTTAATCGAAAACACACTTCTTGAATCCTCTTGCTAGTCTCAGTAAAAATTTTGTCTATCAACTCACGATTGTCCTTAGGTTGATTTCCAAGGTTTGAAAAGGCTTTTTCACTCTCTATAAGCCCATCTTTAAGAATATCTGTCACAAGGGCTGTGGCAACGCCTATTTTTAATTGTGCCTGCTTGGCGCGCTCTAAAAATTCATTCTCGAAATAAATACGAACAGGCTTTCTGTAAGCCCTCTTTTTCTTACTAAGTCGGATTCGTATTTTTAATTTTGGGGTGACTTGTTTGGGAAATTTAAGTAACCTATCTCCAAATTGGATTAAACGTTCGTCCATGAAAGGAATATCCTCTTCTATGAACAGATCCATCCGATCATTATATTCTTTCAATAAGTGAAGCTGGGTATCTTTCAATTCCCTATTTCCTATTTCGTCTAGATGACGAACTAATGTTTTGTTGCAATCGTTGAGAAGAGCCTGAAAAAGATTTTCAAACGAAGCCAACTGATTCTCTACCAACTCGCTTGTAAGTTTCTCAATCTCTGCTGACAAGACAGAAAATTGTTCTTGTGCTTCTAATTCCTGGAAGACGGGTAGATCCATTAACATATCCTCTTGCAATACGTTTGAAATATTCAGGTCTTCGTTCATGGTCCAATTCGATGAACCTGCATCTTCTCCCAGGATTGAACTGGTCTTTACCAGTAATGTGGTGGCTATAGACTTAAACATCTCTGTGGTTTTCTCTACAAAGTCCTTTTCTTGCCCTTTTGGAATATCCGGTATTCCTGCCAGAATGAGATCAGCTTCCTGGCTTTCAGACTTCATTAGATCATAAGAAGATTTTTTGGCCAGATGATTATTTATAACTTTTACCGTTGCTTCTATGCGATAACCATCGAGCATTTTGTTTATCCTACGCTCAAATCCTTCTTTACCTGTGTCATTGATAAGAATAACTCGGATTTTAGCACTGTTCCATTCATTGGATCGGCTAATGAACTTGATTAAGTTGAGGGTTAATTCGGCATTGTTTTTCAAGTTATGCCACCAGACATCTATCTGCTGGTATTTCCCGAATTTTCGATCCCAGTCATAGTCGAGGTAAAGCACATTATAATCCAATGCTATTAACTTTTGGGTCATCTGAGCAAACCAGATTGGATCGGTTGTGTTTTTAGCCCAGCCCAACATGACTGTATTAGGTTCTACACCAGAGAATCCGTAAGTGCTCGCGATTGTCTCTATCCCTTGAAACACATTTTTTACTTCTTGTCTGCGCCCAAATATGCCATACTCATTTAGTACAGGATCTTGAACAGATTGTTTATGCTTGGGAAATAGTACTTCGGCTTCAGGGTTCTCTATAAGATCGAAGTTTGAGACCATACCCACTTTTCCGGCAATGGCCTTGGAAATTTCTATGAGGTGGGGCCTGTTCTCGGTACCTCCTGAAAAAAGTAATATGTTGGGTTTCCAATTTCGAGTGGTGTCGTCCGAAGCATCCATCTTGTGGAGTCCTTTCATAACCAAAGAAGACCAGACACTTGTCCACACATCACCCGAACTCAAGGCTATTTGTTTGCGCTGAAGAATGACATAAATACCTCCTATAACAATGAAGGCTGCGAACATTGCACCAGGATTTAACTGAAACATAACAGCAAATGTTGCCATGAACCCAATCAAACCTATCCAACGTTTGACTTTAAAGCTAGGTGAGAAATCCGCGCTTGCCCAACTTTCCAAGAAGAAGGAAAGGTTGATAAAACCGTAAGCTGCGAGGTAAAACATAGAACAGACTTCTGCAATCAAATCCAACTCGCCAATTAATACACCACCTTCTGCTATTAACAGGGTGATGAGTAAGGCATTTCTAGGTTCTTTGTCTTTGCCAACCCCTTTGCCAAAGATTTTAGGCGTAATACGATCAAGAGACATGGCTTGAAGTATACGTGGCCCACCAAGTATTCCCCCGAGAGCAGAAGAGAGGGTTGCGCCCCAGATTCCGGCTATCACCGCGGGTGCAAAGAGTGCGATTTTCATGAGAATATTGTAATCCGATCGCAATAGCTCAGCATCGATTGCATAGGCCATAAAAATGGCCATGGAAATATAAATTACGAATCCAACTGCAATTGCGGCTATCGTGCCTATGGGTATCGATTTCTTTGGATCTTTTAAATCTCCAGACATGGCGATACCAGCTGTGAAGCCTGTCACTGCTGGAAAGAGAATGGCGAAAATTGCCATCATGGAAAGCCCTTCAGGTGGGCCGAACACTGGGATATCCTTCGGGGCATAATCCCAAGTCCCGGCAAAGATGGAGACCAAGGAAACAAAAATTGCAGCCATGATAATGTACTGAGTCCTGATGGCGAAAGAAGTGCTGATTATAGCAATGGTGGCCAAGCTGATCAGGGCTATGGATCCGGAGATTCTCAACGAATTAATCGAGGTATCTAAGCCTAAGTATGCATTGAAACTTTCGGCAAAACCCACTAAATATAAAGCGATGCTCAAAGCAGTTGCTATCCATAGAGTAATTCCTATAGCCCCACCAATTGGAAGTCCCAGGCTTCGCGACAAAACATAATAAACACCACCTGCACCTACTTTTTTGTCAGTTGCGATAGAAGATATGCTCAATCCTGTGCTCACCGAGATAACATGTGCCACAACTATTAACAAAATGGCTCCAACCAGTCCGGCATTACCGACGACCCAACCAAGCCGCATGTACATGATAACACCTAAGATGGTGAGAATGGAAGGGGTAAAGACCCCTCCAAAGGTTCCGAATTTTTTAGATGTTATTTTCAATTATGTGAAAGATGAGGTACGGTTTTGATTTTTTTTAATTTGAATTTCTGAACATAAGAATAACCTCTTAAATATAACTATAGGAATCAAACTGACCAATCTGGACGCAAAGAGAAATGCTAAGGTGTAGGCAATAGCATGAAATTCGTTGATATTAAAAATGTGATAGAAGCATATTAAGTTTTCAACGTTTCCGTTGATAGATTGGAATTGCCAGTGATCTAAAGGGTTGGATAAAGCTTTTATTATTGGTTTGAATTAAGCAAGTAGTTCCGCTCAAGTTTTATTCATTAGGAAAATAATTATTTCGTCCTTAGGGATGGAATGATACTCCCCTGGGATTTAGTAATGTGGTAATATAAATAAATTCAGCTTCATGAGTTCATACCTAACGTTCAGTGCATAATCCCGTTTAGGCTTGCGGCATTCAAATCGATCAATTTTCTCGCCAGAAAGTTTGCGCGTGAAAATGCCCGGAAACCTTAGAAATCCTTATTAAATGCACATTGATCTGGAGCGTAATGCTTTTTTAATATCAAATGACCAATGATTAGAATCTAATTCCAAATCTAATAGGTGTTAGCAGCGATTGTTGGGTTATTGAAAAACCTGATTTGGCATAAATATCAATGTTATCTGTAAGCCTAAAATTTAACCCCAAATATAATTCTCCCAGCCCTGTCCCTGTGCCATTCTCATATTGATTCCATATATGACTATATCCTATTTTTAAGTTAAACAACGGAGCCAATCTGGATGTTAGAGGCAAATATTCAAAATCCGAAAATATTGAGAATCCGCTTACCCCTTCAAAATTTAAATACCCGAGTCCAATTCCAGTAAATATTTTGTTTTTAAAGTCTAATCCATTTATAATATTTATGTCGACGCCATTTTTTTCATCTAAATAGTATCCTTTCCAATTTGGACCAGGATCAATTTTAACTGTATTGAATTGATATTTTAAAAATCCAGTCTCGGCTTTTATTGAATAATTAATCTGTGAGTATCCTTGATTAGCAATCAAAATTGCAATCAATCCTGCGATAAAAAAGATTTTTTTATTCAATGAACATCTGGTTTAAAACTATTGTTTCAGCATAGGTCTTATTATACCACACCAAATGTTAGGCTAAATACCGAACCCTTTGTTTCCATAAA
The DNA here is from genome assembly GCA_040220895.1 of Vicingaceae bacterium. Lineage (GTDB taxonomy): Bacteria > Bacteroidota > Bacteroidia > Flavobacteriales_E > Vicingaceae > UBA11591. The sequence continues at coordinate 14,894 of JAVJVY010000022.1, read as the reverse complement.
GATAATAAGTAGCGCAGAGTTAACCTAACCCACTGTGGCTAGGGTTTACCTGTCTGCCGTAGGCATTGCAGGCAGGTATTGTTAGCTCTAGTTTAAAGCCATTGTTATTGTTTTTCACTTAATTCTTTTACTTTTTGAGCCCAGCTATTAATAATACTTTTTTGACTTTCAAAATCATCGCCATAAGGACCACAAACAAGGACTATTTCTGATTTTTTTGTTTCTTGATTTTCACCTACAAGGAATTTTTCAACATACTGATTATTACCCAGTTCAGCATCAATTTGGATGTATTTATTCCCATATAAATCGCCAGCAAACTCTGAAGTAATGGTGCCCGCATTATTATAGTTGAAGTTAACTTTCGGTGAATTCATCTTACCGGCCCCAATCGAATTTTCTTTGTCAAAAATGGGCTGAAGGATCTCGTAATACTTGGGATTTGTAAGAATGTCCCATATTTCATCTTTAGTAGCGTTAACGTCGATGCTAAGTGTAACGAAGTGCGAAGTTGCCATGTTATCTATCTCATTATTTGAAAGAAACTTAACCTCACTTAATCGGGCACTCCCATTTCCTCCATTTAAATATCTAAAACCCACAATCGAATCATTAGAGATTTTTAAAGCTTGTATAACAATAATGATTTCTTCTTTTCTTGAAGACCTATTGTAATATCGTGCCAGTTTAGGCATTTTCAAATCAAGGGGTTTTGCGTTCGGATATTTTTCAAGGTCAACGTCGATCAAAGAGGTGCCATTTTGAGTTTCTTCTTTAGTGGCCATTCTCCCATTGACAACAGGAACACTGTTCCAATCTTTAATATCCACTGCCGGAAAGCCACCTAGATTATCAGGGCAATACCATCCGCCATAGCTGTGAGGTTCTTGCTTTTCTGTAGATTTTTCTACTTCGATTTTTTCAACTTCTGTGTTGCCCTGAGCACAAGAGGTGAATATATCAAGACATAATATGCACAGGGTAATTAGGATTTTGTTTTGCATGAATTCCATTTTTGTTTGATGGTCAATTATAAATGTACACGGAAGGAAAACAAACGTGTCTTAATTACTGTAAATTAATGTAAATCAAATGTTATTTAGTAATTGGAGCTAACGCGAGTGTATGTGGCGGGCCGACCAAAGGGAGAGCTGACCATATGCGCACTTGTCGTGTTTAGTTCTTAATGATTTTCTTTTTACCAATTTCTTTATCATTTGAAAAGAATTTCAAAATGTAAACCCCTTTTTTTGCTGAATGCATTTTAACTTTAGTTAAGTTTTGATCTTGGGTTAATATCTAAGCACCTGCAGAATCATAGATCTTTATTTCCGTCAATTTCGTTTGGGTTTCATTGATTATCTCAATTTCGTTTGTAAACGGATTTGGAAATATTCGAATGCTAATGTCCTGAACAGTTAAATTTGGGGTAGATAGGATTGTGTAATTGTAGGGGATTTCGCAATATGGGACCGTCGCAAGCAAAATTCCATCAAAGTTTGAAGGGAATCTAGTAAATCCGTTATCGCACCATAACACATATTCCAGAGTATCAGATGGTGTATTTGCAACAGGGAGATTACAGGAATAAAAAGGATATTGATTTAAAGTATCTGAATTCTGATCTATAAAACTTAATGAGGTATAAGAACCTAGATTCATTGTATTCGTATCCGTGTGCATCTTGAAAACAACTACTGGACTTGAATTAATGATACTATCTCTTAGGTCAAAAACGTAATGTCTATCACATTCAAATTGAGAAATCCCAGGCTTTGGTAAAGCGAATATTAAAAATAAAAAAAAGCACAATTCTCATATTATTGGTTTTTAATTAAACGCAACCTTTAATATATGAAGCTCAGCGGCCCGAAGGTCGCTATGATTTTATATACATTGTTGCCAGTAGTTTTTTTCTTCTAAATCGGTGGCCCAACTGTTTGCTGTTCTGGGTAATCTTGTGCAAGTTTTTGCATTAATTCATCCGTCATTCCGCCAAGTTCATTCGCCGCATGAATATCTCTGAACATTTCTTCAATGTTCAATGCAGGTGAGAATATATAGCGTAAACGACCAACTCCATCTCCAACATTTTTCCACGCATGAACTGATCCTTTCGGAATAAAAGCGGTATCGCCGGCTGACATGTTATAGCGCTGTCCATCAATCTCTACATCAAACGTTCCTTCTAAGAAAAGAAAAGTTTCGTCTTGCTTGTGGTGTATGTGTCGTCCTGGTCCAAGTCCCGGTTCAACTATGTCTTCAAATACCGCTTGGAGTCCATTTGTGTCAGAAGCACTTAACAGTATTTTCAGAGTCATACCATCAAATAATGTCAGTGATTCAGCTGAGGCATATTTGTTATGTATCGGATTCATATATTTAGTTTTTAATAATTTAAAAGGCTTGGCATAAAGCGTTTAAATGGTTTTTATGTAACGTTACACAGCGTTTAATTGCCTATTTATAAACGAATCTGCATGTTGAATGTGGTTTTCTCGTTTTTCATTTGACATTTTATTGAGTGAATGAACTAACATAGCCGTCCTTGGATTTGTGCGAAAAAACGCTTCATGCTTTATGACAAAACGCCAAAAAAGACCATCCCACACTTGCTCCCATTCTCCTTTTGGGTAATTGCTCATTTTTCTAATGTAGTTTGACCCTCCGATATAAGGTTTAGTGGCGAACGTCCCTCCATCTGCAAACAGGCACATGCCATATACATTGGGAACCATTACCCAATCGTAAGCATCAATAAACAATTCCATAAACCAACGGTAAACTTCATCTGGATCAAATTCACAAAGGAGCATGAAATTTCCAAGAACCATCAGTCTTTCTATGTGATGGCAATACCCGGTTTCAAGCACTTTCTTTATGGTATGATCAATGGGTTCTATGCCTGTGGTGCCGTCGTAAAAGGATTTTGGGATTTTACGATCGAAGCCAAAAAAATTTCTGGTTCGGGAGAATCTGCCCTTGCATAAATACATTCCACGGATAAATTCGCGCCAGCCAATTATTTGCCGAATGAAACCCTCCGTTGAATTGATAGGGATGCCCTTTTCTTTAGAAAATGAAAGCGTGCGGTTTACAATATCCATTGGCAGGATAAGTCCCACGTTCAATAGTGGTGAAAGAATACTGTGGTTAAGAATGGAAGAATCTTTTACAATGGCATCTTCGTATATTCCAAAATCATGGAAGCGATAAGTCAAAAATTGTTCAAGCCAATCACAGGCTTCTTCATGTGTAATGGGGTATAATCTGTCTTTCGAGATGCTTCCTGGATTTTCAGCAAATCCAGTCATGGTATAATTAACTGCTTCGTCCCACGCCTCAGTTCCAGGCGGAAAATTTACTTTTGGTGGCACTTTGCTTGGGGGGTACTTTTTTCTGTTTTCAGCGTCATACGTCCATTTACCACCAATTGGCTTTTGTTCTTCATCAATTAGAATTCCCAGCTTTTTGCGTTGCTGCTTGTAAAAGGTAGTTTGAAAAAAGGATTTTTTCTCTTTTCTGAAAAAACCGGCTAAGTCTTCTTTACTGTTAAGGAATTGCGGGTTTGCATGGATCTTAATTTCACAAATACCGGAGAGTGTATTAACTCGGTGCTCCAGCCAATCATCATTGGGTTCTATTAGGTTTACTAGATATATGTCTTTGGCCTTGATCTCTTGATGAAACTGCCTTATATCCGACAAAATATTGGTTGAGTCTATGTAATGAACCGTTAAGTTTAAGCCTTGAAGGTGATTTTGGTAAGCTTTCATAGAGGCTCTGTGAAAGGCAATTTTTTGTTTGTGAAATTTGTATTGCTTAAAAAAGAGAAATTCCTCAATGAGGTAATTCTCATGATTATTTTCCAAAAGCGGACTACTAGTAAAAAGCTGATTTGGAAAAATTAGATTAATTGCTTTCATTTTTCATTTTTGCGCAAGTATTGAAAACAACCATTTGATAAATTTTAAAAAAAGCAGAACAATAGGATGAAACATTATAATCAAGAATACCATGGCAGACTCATTAGAACCAGGGATTTGCTTGACCTGAATTATTATTTGTATTGAAATGCCGGTAAAAATGAGATAAAGTACAGAATAACCCATAATAGAAAAAAAATAACCCCACCTCGCCACATCAATAAACAAAATAAGAATAGAACTGAAGATGATATAGCAACCAAAAACAATTCCTCCAATGTTCCACAAACTTTCGGCTTGGTCTTTACCAAAAATCAATAGCGTCAAAACAGTCAAGAGAAAAAATCCAATTGTCAGGTATAGTGGGGTAGAAAGGTATGAGAGCATCTATATCTTAAATTATATTTCTACCAAATAAATGTAATAGTGTGAAACGCGTATTTCATTGCCCCACCGTTAAATGTAAAATGCGTTTTAATGCATTTTCATAGTGTTGTGCCTGCCTGCGGTAGGCAGGCTTTCTTTTTATTCATTATTTATCAATGCACTTATCTGATTAACAGCAACTTTAGATTCCTTCATGCTTGTAAGGATAACCCAACCATGAAACATTTTAGGATATTCAAAATAATTCATTGAAATATTTGATGTCTTAGTTATGCTTTTAAGCTTTCTGCAGTCTGCAACAAGCAAATCATGCGTTCCAATAAAAACAGAAATCTTCCCTAATTCTGAAAAGTCTCCATAGATCGGACTTATCCGATAGTCTTTCAAGTCAAGTTCTCCGGCAAATGCCTTTCCTGCTATTTGCAACGGTTCTATACCAAGCATTTTATCCTTTTTGTCAATTTCCAATATGTCCTCATTACTCATTGTCACATCCAACCATGGGAAGAGTAAGATGATTTGATTGGGTTGAGGTTTGTTTTCTTTGCTCAAATACATGGCAAAGCCCAGCGCAAGGCCTCCTCCAGATGAGTCACCCATCAAGTCAATGTTTTCCGGTGAGTGTTTTTTAAGTAATTCCTGATACACCTGACCAACAAGATCTATTGCATTTTCACAATTTGAACCTGGAGCTAACGGATAATCCGGTATCACTATAGTTGCATTTGTTTTAAGGAGAAGTTCTTCGGCAAACTTCCAGTGGTACTTTTTTATTGTAGATACATAAACTCCGCCATGTAAATAGAGAATAACCTTGTCAGAAACGTTTTCCTTGGGTTTGATTGTCCAAACTTTTCTATTATTTACAATGGATTCCTGAATATCATACTTTTTGTACATGGATTTTGGAACGGAAGTAGGCACTTCAGTTGATGTACTTTGATTTACCTTTTTAATTATATCACCACCCTTTTTTACCCCAAAGAGAGAGGACATGCTTTGTATCAACTTTGAAGTAAAACTTGCTTTATCTGAGTGAATATAGGTTATTGATGAATCCATTGCTGTTTGACCTTTTGTCATATTTGTAGAAAATATGAATATGATTGAAATGAATATTGTTGAGCAATAATTTTTCACAGTATTGAATTAATATTTGTTAGCCAGACGATCTTAAGTCTGAATTGCTGCAGTTTCCATTTTAAAATTAAGTACACGCTCATAGCTAACTTGCCTGCTGAAGGTGAAGTTGGCTTTTGCTACAAAATGTCTTTGTGTACAAAATCTTTTTCATCCCAAACGGCAAGCAGGCTTGCCTGCTGCAGGTGAAGTTGGCTTTTGCTACAAAATGTCTTTGTGTACAAAATCTTTTTCATCCCAAACGGCAAGCAGGCAGCCGTGGTGTCATTTTAGTTTAGAGAACTAAGTTAAAGTTTTATCATGGGGAAAACGACCAACACTATGGCCGTTAGGTGGAGTTTGGGTTTGTTTTGATTAAATCAAAATTGTTCATATATTTGTAACTGAAAAATAGTTACATTTGTCGAAAATTGAAAAACTTATACAAAAATTACTTTCAAAACCAAAGGATTTTACTTGGGCCGAGTTACAGAAGGTTTTAAAATATTACGGATATGAGGAACAAGTAGGGAGTGGTTCAAGACGAAAGTTTATTAATAAAGAGGGCGCAGTAATAAGCCTTCATGAACCGCATCCCAGAAAGATATTGAAAGCTTACATGATTGAACTAGTAATAGAACATTTAAACCTAGACGCAAATGAGTAATTTATTAAAATACAAAGACTACAGAGGACAAGTTGAGTATAGTGATGAGGATTCCACTTTCTACGGTAAAATTCTTGGCATAAATGATTTAGTCTCTTTTGAAGGCGAGACCGTTGATGAATTAAAGAAAGCCTTTATTGAATCAGTTGACGATTACATTAAAACATGCGAATCAATAGGTAAAAGTCCTGAAAAGGAATACAAAGGACAGTTCAATGTGAGAGTGCCCATGAATCTGCATCGACTTGCTGCCAGAAAAGCCATCTCTAAAAGAATGTCACTAAACAAATTTGTGGAAAACGCCCTCAGAAAAGCACTACAAAGCGAGTAAGAAAAACAAAAAATTGACCCTAACGTTTAGGCTATGAGTAGTTGGGGTTTTCATACCCGAACTTTTCGATTTTACACAGACCTTTGTTTTATGTTTTTATTTTTATTCTACAAAAACGTCAAAGCGGTGTTTTGGCGGATTAATAGCACCGACCTTTCGGTTATCTCGTCAATCCGCATTGCCTATAGGTTTTGTTGTGTGCAGTTTTTTATATTTTCGATACTACTGTTCCAATTACCTTATCATAAATTGTTTGTTTCCTTGAATCTGTCCAAATACTAATAACATAAATTGTAAAAAGTAAGAGTCCGACATATGATAATATTCGAACCGCTGGTTCATTCTCATAATATATCGGTGTTGGAAAGATTACCCCAATGTGAGCTATTTCCCAAGGCAACAATTTTGAAATTGTTCTAAGTAGAGATTTTCCAAAGCTTATTTTTTGATTTTTATTGTCTCTGACTTCTAGCTTAAAAATCCTTTTTCCGAATGTTCCTTTTGATTTTTCAGAGTCAAAATAAGCGAAGTACATCCAAACCGGGATTGAAATGCTAGTTAGAACATATAATTGCATGTTTATACTATTTTGAAACCATATGTCTGTTATTCCGATAGAGTCTCTTAAATGGCTTAAGATTGACCATTGAATAATCAGCATAACAACTGTGAATGCAATAAAGCAGTCAATAAAAAATGCCAATGTCATATCAATAAAATACTTCATGGTTTTTACATAATTGCATACAACATCTCAGGTATGAAACGAAAGGAATTTCTGAATTGTTTTATTGTCCAAAGGGTCAAAGCTAGAAGAGTACCCAAAATTTGCGAAAATTACTGCCCGCCTTATGTTTTATACCCATTGTTGGCGGTTCGTTATTTTTTCATTCTTACTTTATGTGGACTCGTTTTAGGGATTCGTTCAATTATCCCGCGAGCCTCTGAATCAAGTTTGACAGTTACTAAATACCAAAGAACTTTTCCGTCAAATGTATAAGTCAATTTATCTACTGCCAACTCAACAAGTTCCTCAAAACTAATTTCTTTATGTTTTTGTGCCGTTTCTAAAATGAAGTCTTTGATTGTGTCGTACCTTCATTTTAGGATATTAACTCCTTTTTTCCCTTGTGGATGACGTGTCAATATTTTTTCTTCAGTCATTATTTTAAGCTTTATAAAATGTGAATCGTCCGAATAATAGACCAAGCAGCGAAAAAGCGACTAAATGGTCGAGAACATTGGTCAATGTATACTCGGGAGGAAACATATACCAATTCATTTGGGGTAAATCGCTCATTAGGGCTACTGTCAATCCAACAAGAAAGGTGGTGAGAAAGACCCTTTTAAAACTTTTATTTTCAATTAATGAGACAATAATAAAGGCTGCAATTACCGCTAAAATGTTAAAGATTAAATTTACTCCAAGGGTCAGTAGGTCAAATAATTCACTTGGTCCTTTTTTTACTACCATTAAAGTAATTCTTGGTCCTTTTTTTAGTCGATTTTCAATTTCTTCAAAATCCTTTATCTCGTTTCCATCTGGTAGTCCTGGATAGTGATAGACTCCATCTTCGAGGAGAGTTTCTTGAAAAGTTTTTGCATCAAAAGCAGAGTTGGGAATATTTTTTAATGAATTGGAATGGAAAGGCAGCAATGTCCAAGAAAGGGCATTCCAAACAAATATGATTGATGTGCCCAAGATAATAGTGAGTATTTTACGCTTCATATTTTTCAATTTTTTATTACCATGTTACCTCCTTACCATTTTCAATAACATTTCCGGATTCTATTGTGTTTGTAAGAATAAATACTTCATTGGAAGTTATTTTAAAAGTATCAATGAGCAATTCTAAAAGTGCTTTCTGAATGTTATTGATGCTTTTTTTACTCCACAAAGTTGGCAAATACAGGATTAGAAGAAATTCATATTTCTGACCTGCTTGTGAATAGCTTGTAACAAAGTTCATTGTAATGTCCTTTTCAGCAACTTGAATTTTTTCAGACAATTGGTGTAATAAGTCCTTTAATATTCGGTCGCTTATTTCCTTTCTTTTTGTAAAACAATTGACTATCGGCATCTGTATTGTTCTTTGATTATTTTCATAATGACCGCTAACGGTTTGGCTATGAGCAATATCGACCCGCAGGGTGGTATGATTTCATATACAGTGTTATCAGTTTTTTTATTCATTTAAGAACTTTATCACATCAGCAATTGGCTTTGCACTTTCTTCACCCACCCATAGTAAATGGCCCCATTTATTGTCAAAGGTTTTTAATTCAGAATTTCCAATCTTCTGATTAGCGTATTTGGCCATCTCAATATTTACTGATTTGTCATTTTCACTATGTAAAATAAGAGTAGGACATTTGATTTTTTCAATTATCCCATTAGAAATATCTTGGTCTAAATCATTCTCAAAACCAAAACCTGAACCTTGCTTAAATGTCATTTCTCTAATCTCGGCTATTTCATCAGTCAAGATAATCGGTTTTTCTTTTGTTGAGAGTTCCTTGAAAAGCACTTTTGTCATAAGTTTAGGGAGAAGTTTAAAGAAAAATCTAAAAAGGCTCCAACTTCGTTTTTCTTTACTTGGTGAAAACATCTTTTTTCCTCTTCGGTATAAATCATCCCTTTTAGTTAACCATTTCTTAGTTACAGCAGAGATTAAAATTAATTTTTCGGTACGGTCTGGGTAGTTAGATGCCAATTCTAAGGCGGTTAAACCACCTGCTGATATTCCAACGAGTATTGCCTTTTCAATTTTAAGAGAATCAAGGAGTGTAATAATTAGTTCAGCCGATTCTTTTGGTGATTTAAATCTGGAAAGCGGTGTTTTCCCATATCCTGGTCTGGATGGTGTAATAAGTTGATATTTACTTTTATCATATCCTTTTTGAAATAATGTTTCGTTTGAATTTGAATGCCCACCGTGTAGAAACAAAACAGGTTGTCCTGAACCAAATACTGAATATTCAATACTTCCTATCTCTGTTTCTATTATTTTATTCATTTTTTGTAATTACTGATAACGTTCAGTATATGGCAAGTAGGGCAATAGAAATCGATAAACCTTCGAGTTTGCTCTGAGCCAAAACGTTGTATTTTGTTTTTAATTTATTCATTTTTAAAAGCCAAATCAACGATTTGGCGGTGTTGCTAAAGAGTGCTTAACTTTCATAAACCCCTGAACGCCTTATTTGCTATATACCGTGTTGTGCAATGTTTTTAGATTCTACTGGTTAGTTAGTCTGCTTAATTTTATCTTCTAAGCTTTTAAAATAATGATCCCAACCAGCATCATGCATTTCCTTACTTTCTATTGTGGTAAAACCTTTATGCATAAGCTCAACAGTAGTTCTTCCTGCGTTCTCCAAAAATTCAACCGTAACTTCAGTCTTTTCAGGGCTTTCTTCCCAATGCCAGGTATATTTCAATTTTTTATCCTGTTCCACTTCAATAAATTTTCCGGACATAACTCCTTCACCATGTTCAGATTTTGAATATAGTTTGAAGTGACCGTTAATTTTTGGATCACTTTCAATCTTCACTACTGGTTCAATAGTCATCTCAGGTGAAACCCAAGCTTGATAAAGAACAGACCTGGATAATGTTGATCTAAATGTTTTTCTTATTTCCATTTTTTTAAAGTTTAATAGTGCAAAACGTTCTCGGCTATGAGTAGTTGGGTGGTTTATAACTTAACTTTGCAATTATATACCAAGCTGAAAATCCTCCCTGATTTTCAGAAGTAGGCAAGAACCAGCAATTACTTATAATTATTGTTGTACTTAGTTTTTCTTATTCCATATATTTTTTCATCCAAAAACGTATTATTCTTGAATATTGAATTGGGAATTATTGCTTCCAATTGAAATCCTACTTTTTCAAGAACACGCTGAGAAGCAATATTTGTTCCGAACGGTTTTGCATAAATTCTTGCTATATTGAGTTTGTTAAATCCATATGTCAGAATTTGTTCAATTGCTGAAGTCGCAACTCCTTTTCCCCAAAATGGTTCAGCTATCCAATATGCAATAGCGGCATTTTTTCGATAAATATCTTGGTCAGGAAATATTCCAATCGAACCAATTGCAATATTTTTGAATGTAATGGCAAATATTTTAGTTGGTTGTTCATTCGATACTCTGTTGATAAAATCTAATCCAAACTCTTCAGAATAGGGAAAAGGGAAAGCGTCTGCTAAATTGTCTGAAATCTTATTGTTATTCGCATATCGGACAAGGTTTTCTATATCTGATAATTCCCACTTTCTAATTCTTATATTCATTGTTTTCTTCTGCAAGAAATTTCTTTGTTTAAATTAATGCTAATGGTTTGGTTTGCGCACTGTCGTGAGGGCGTGGTTGTACAATCTTACTTTTGTTTTTAATCACCAAGATACGTATCTGGGATGGGAATATTTTGTGCTCTAAAAAAAGAAAGTTGGTCAAAATACCCTCTCTGAAAAACTATCTTACCTTCTTTTATTTTGAAGAATCCGCAACCTCGCAGTCCTATCGGATCACTCCATTCGAGTATGGCCCAATCACCATCTTGAAAAATATTTTCGATATTGCATATCATTTTTGCTCGTCCAAATTCAATTTGGAACATTTCAAGAATGGCTTTTCGTCCATAAAGTGGTTCAGTTACTACTTGATGGTTGATTGCATTTTCAGCATAAAGCTCTGATATAGCAATAATATCTGCTTTATTGAATCTTTTGACCCATTCTTCTATTAGTTCACGAGGTTGCATATTCAGTCTTATTGTTATTTAGTATTACGCACAACGTTCCTGGCTATGGCTATTGCGGCATTTTGAAAACGTTTGCGTCCTCGCCAGCAGGATGGTTATTGAAAGTACAAAATATAATTTTTTACTTTCAAGCCAGCATTAGCTATAGCCGATGTTGGCAACTGGCTTTTTATTTAATATTCACAAATCCTTTTGCGATATTATCTACCAAAGCGTGATGAGTATGCTGCTTATTATAGACTTCTAGAGCCCAATTTCTTATTAATTCCTTGCACTCATTTTCAGAAGTTGATTTTTCAAGGATATCTGTTGTCTTTATATTTCCTCTGTCCAGTGCTTTCGGTGGATGTAAGTACTCGTTTTTCTCATGACCTTTATACTTATTTAAATAATCACTCAATCTGGGTGATAAATCATAAGTCCTTTTAACGTTGTATGTGAAAATCAGATGCAGTCTTGTAAGGTGAAAGTGATTGTTCCATCATCCATGAATTTCGGGATGTTGAAGTGTATGAGCGTCCACAATAGGAAACCCAAAAAAATGATTTTCAAAATTTGGAAAATCAATGACTTGAAAGCCAAGGTTGAATATTTCTAAGCTTTCATGAATACCTCTTTTTGCATCTGCACCGCAAAACTGACATGGTCAAGTATCTGGCAGTTTGACTCCATTTTTTTCTGCTAAGTCAATGTAGTTTTACATAGTTTTTTGAATATCAAATTTGAGGTAAATAACTCTTTTTTGATTTGATAACTACGGTTCAATTTCAAAGACGATAAGTTCAACTTGCTTTTCCTTTTCGATGATCACTTTATGTTTATCATTTTCTCCTTGATTTATCCATAGACCATCCCCCTCTAGGAATGATTTCAGATTTCCTTAAAATCAATGATCATTGCTCCATGCAGAACATATCCAAGATGACCTTTCATACACTAGTCAGGTTCAGTAAATTGATCACTGAATCTCAATAATCGAATCTTTAATTCCCCTTCGGCAAAACTTTTTTGTTGTACTCCTTGCGGTAAGATTTCCCAAGGTTTGGCTTTGAACTTTAAAAGGTGATTCATTTCAGCTGTAATTAGCTATTTCGAGGGTGAATTATTTAACTAATAGAACGGACACATCTCTATGTCTGGAAAATAAATGGAATACACCACATCCGTAATCAACCACTGTCCCTCGGTGAAGACTAAATTCCATTTTTCATTTCCCCATTGCATCATTCGTTCACCAGAATGATAGGTGTAATCGAATGAAATCGAAGCTACCAAGCCGTCCAGCGTAATTACTGTATTGTAAAACTTCTCCTTTTGTAGTTTTTCGCTTTGGCATATTTGTTTTATAAAATCAGTAGAATTTGAGACAGCTAATCCTTGAAAATCAAGAAAGTCCTTTTTAATCGACATTTCTGTAAGGCCCGACATAACACCTACAAACGATACCTCATCATCAAAAAAGAGATTTTTAAATGCGATACTATCTTTTTTTATTATAGACTGTTTAAATATGTCAATGACCTTTTCAAGTTCTTTTTGGTCTGATAAAAAAGGCGGAGATGCATGCGCGGTTTCATAATAGATTATTCCATTGAATCCATCCTCAATGGACCCTGATTGGTAACGTATGAAGTTCTTAAAACCATTCGATTCTCCCATTGGGTATCTACCAAGTGGAAAGATTCTACAACCATCTTGTTGACAGTTCCATGCATTGCCACCTCCAAAATACGAGTTGAGCGAAATAATGGAGATCTGGTCTGGCAGCGATTCTTTTAAACAATGAATAGCACTTTTACGGTTCATTCCCATCCAATTTGGGTCGAGTGAGGCATGAAGGTTTCCGGTAAGTATTAGCATTTGATGGCCATCAAATGCTAATTTCAGATTATTTCCCATGATACTGTCTCGATCAAATTGACGAGTTTCCGTATTCGTGTTTTTATCAAAACAAACGATTCTGATACCTTTCAATAACTGTAATTCTCGGAGCAGATGAGTCATCGCAACGCTCGATCTTCCATCATTGCTTTTAAAATGGTCTAGCCTTTTAAAAATTTCAACGTCTCCAGAAATCATAAATTCATCAAGGTCTTTTTGAAACCGCTGAGAGATTTCGAGTCCAACAGTAATTGAATCCTCGGTTTCTCTCACCAATTTTGCAAGTTCTAGCATTAGTAGTGGAGATTCTACTGTTCCATGTAGTTCACCGATTGCAATTATTTTATGATCTGTGACAAGTTTTTTTATTGAAGTTGAAAGCTCTTGATCCAAGTCAAAGACAAAAGATTGCGCTCCTAAAGAGCTCATAGTTAGTGATAAAATAAAAGTGTAAAATAGTTTCATGGTTTCAATATAGATTAGTTCATTATGATTAAATTTAAGTGATTATTGGGTTAAATCACTCTCTTAAATCCTCACTCAAAGAAGTTCACTTTTTGCTGACGCTAAACAGGCATTTAGGCGTTGTTACATATTGTATTTTGAAATCACTTTCTTCTTCTTCAAATTATCTGACCGCGAACTGGACAGCGATTAAAACCGCGAAGAAGTATTGTTTTGATATCGAGTAACAAGAAAACTATTAGGATAAGCGAAGAGATTCAGCCTAAATAACCCGCTTCAAAATATTGTATGTAACGTGTTTGGCTAACAGCCGAACTGTTTGTTCCCACTAAAGTAAACTTTCTTTAAACCAAACTAACCCACTGAGGTTACAGTTTGGCTGTTAGGTAGTGTTAGCCGTAGTAATTATTCAATAAGTTGACTTCTACTGGATGGATAAGTCAAATCAAGGAGTTTTTTAAAGAAGACTTGGATATTTTCAGAAAGATTCATAATTGAGACATCCGAACTAAAATAAAAACCGTGTAAACCACCTTCCTGCACCCAATATGAATCAGTCAATTCTATTCCATCTGCATCTTCGAGAAACTTTCTAAAAGTCTGGTCTTTTGGTTTTGAGATCAAGGTATGTTCTGGACGATGTGATAGGTTGTCTCTTATTTTCTTGAATTGTAATATTCTCTGATACTCAGGGTCTAATCGAAGCATTTCATGTTTTTGTTTTTTCAAGAGCGCTTTAAGCCAATAAAAATTGTCTTTGTTCAAGTCAATCTTTCTAGTGATTTCAGAGGACAATTCAATGTTGTAGTGGAGCTGATAGAAATGACAAAAACTTCCCAGCTCATGTTCCGAAATCCTGTACAGATTAGTGAAAACACTTGTTAAATGTTTGTGAGGATTTCTAAGTGAAATGTTCTCTTCTAAAGAGAGTTTCCAATTTCGATCATCAGCTACCTTCGAATCAATAGGATTCTCTTTTAACCAACTTAGAAAATTCAATTTATCCCTTTCAAAAAACTTCCATGTATGCTCTAAGTATGCAGTCCAATCACCAATTTCAGCTGAAATTTTTTGATAAGTACCGTGCTTGTAATTAATCCTATTGTTTTCTTTTTCTATAAAAGTGGACATTGATAAATATTACGGCTAACGTGTCTGGCTAAATGCCGAACCCTTTGTTTCCATAAAGATAACAAGTAGAGTAGAAGTAACCTAACCCACTGCGACTAGGGTTTGGCATTTAGGCGTTGTTATATATTGGATTTTGAAAAATAACCCTTTAATCCACATTTTCTGACCACGAACTGGACTGCGATTTAAACCGCGACTTTGGCGAAGAATTTGAATTTTATT
>JAVJVY010000021.1:0-23664 GCA_040220895.1 Vicingaceae bacterium | reverse complement strand
CAAATTGAAGCCTAAATAGAACCCTTGAGATTCCGGTCTTTGTCCATCGCTGCGCTCGTCCAAAACCGGAATGACGAGACGGGAAAAGAACGTCATTCCTGCGTCCAAAACCGGAATGACCTCTGGCTAGATATGAAAAATACAAAAATCTATTTATTTTAATTCTATGAAAACGAAGGGTGGTTATGTATATATCGTCTCAAACAAAAACAGAACCGTCCTATATACAGGTGTTACAAGTAACCTCTACTCAAGAGTATATCAACATAAGACTGGGGATGGCTCAGTGTTTACGAGCAAGTACAAGTGCACTGACCTATTGTTTTTCCAGTTTTTCGATACAATCATTGAAGCTATTGAGAATGAAAAGCGAATAAAAAAATGGCGGCGGTCATTCAAAGAAAACCTCATTGATACCATGAATCCCGACTGGAAGGATTTGTTCGACGAAGTTGGAGATATGCAGTAGTGCTTTCACTCCATTTAAGTTTACCATACACGACCTTCCCACCGTCATTCCGGTTTGCGAGGCACGAGCAATACCGGAATCTTCTTCATTTCTCCCTCAGATCATCAAAGATTCCGGTATTCGTCCTACGCTACGCTGCGTCCAAAACCGGAATGACATTAGAAGTATTGTTTTAGTGGCGCATGTCCAAACATGGAGTGAGTAAAGGAGCCATGACGTCCAAACCAGTTAACGAATCGGACAAAAATGTGATACCTATCATACACGGCCTTCCCACCGTCATTCCGGTTTGCGAGGTACGAGCAGTACCGGAATCTTCTTAATTTCTTCCTCAGATCATCAAGGATTCCGGTCTTTGTCCATCGCTGCGCTCGTCCAAAACCGGATGACGTGAGAGAACCTAAATCCTAACGGCACCAATCATGTTATCCGCGGAGGACTATCTTTGCACCGTTCCACTCAAAAAACACACATGGACAACAACCCACTCGGTTTGAGACAGGTCAACACCACGCGCTATGTGACGCCACTACGCGAAGGAGGCTCTATGCCCGCCATTGTGGAAGCCGACGATGATTTTCTCTACGTACTCAAGTTTCGCAGTGCTGGTCAGGGTACCAAAGCCCTCATTGCGGAGCTCATAGGTGGTGAGATTGCCCGGGTGTTGGGGTTTAAGGTGCCGGAGCTGGTCTTCGTACACCTCGCCGATGGTTTCGGCAGGATGGAGGGCGATGAAGAAATCCAGGACTTGCTGAAAGGAAGTGTGGGCCTAAACCTGGGCCTCCATTATTTATCCGGTTCCATCACGTTTGATCCGGTAGCCACCGATATCGATCCCTTGCTCGCCTCCCAGATCGTCTGGCTGGATGCGCTGCTTATGAACATGGACCGCACGGTGCGCAACACCAACCTCCTTTGGTGGCACCACGAGCTATGGCTCATCGACCATGGCGCAGCGCTGTACTGGCAACACAGCTGGAACAATACCGAAGGCACACAGCCCTTTCCTATGATCAAAAATCACGTGCTGATCAGCAAGGCCACAGCACTTCGGGAAGTGGATGCCGCATTCAGTCAGGTGATCACACCGGCCGTGATTGCGGAGATTGTGACCTCCATTCCGGTCGACTGGCTGGATGACCGTGGTTTTGAAGGCCCTGAGGATCAGCGGAAGGTGTACCGGCAGTTTTTAGAAAGCCGCATGAGTCAATCGTCATTATTCGTAAAAGAAGCCGAAGATGCAAGGATATCACTTATTTGAGTATGCCACTATCAGGCTCATACCCAGAGTGGAGCGTGGTGAGTTTGTGAACATTGGCTCCATCCTTTATTGCTCTGGCGAGCGATTTCTTGAGTGTATTTTTCACTGGGACGATCAGCGAATACTGACTCTGTTTCCAGATGTGGACCTGGTGCTGGTCAAAGGCTATGCGCGATCCTTTGAGCTGATTTGTGAGGGTTCCAAATCCGGAGGGGGGATTGCAGGGTTGACAATAGCTGAGCGGTTTCGCTGGCTGACAGCCACCAGAAGTACCATCATTCAGGGGTCACCTGTCCATACCGGATATACCCGGGATGCACGCACTACCCTTCAAAAACTGCATGCAGATTTGGTTAAAACTAACCAATAGAAGCAGCCCATCAATCTATAAATGATGGAGGCAGGTTGACTTTTTCAAATTCCTGTCAGTTTTCCTGTTGAATATCAATGATTTAATCGAGGATAATACCGGGTTCATATAAATTATCCATTTCGTCCGGTCTTTTCATCTATCTTATTACTTCTTTCTCAGTAAATCAGTAACGGATATGAAAATTCAGCAATTGATCTATGAAGACAAAACATGGCATAAACAAGACATAAAAACCGGATTTACTCCACAACTGGTGTTGTTATTTGCTTCCAAAAGCGCTCTTCTGGATGCGAATTGTTATGAAAGTTTGAAAAGCTCATACCAGGACACTCCTGTATTAGGCTGCAGTACAGCCGGAGAGATCCTGGGGGAACGAGTGTATGATGATGCTGCCGTGGCTACCGCCATACAATTTGACCATTCTACCATTTCCCATGCCTCAGTCACCATTGACAGTGCCGGGGAATCTTTTGACAAGGGAGTAGAGCTTTCAATGATGCTGCCCCAAAAGGACCTGAAAAATGTATTGATCATAAGTGATGGACAAAATGTCAATGGCACCACTTTGATCGAAGGACTTAAAAAACATATTGATCACGACGTTGTGGTTACAGGAGGTTTGGCTGGTGATGGTTCAAATTTTGAGGAGACACTGGTGGTTGCCAACGATCATCCAAAACCCGGGCTAATTGTCGCCATAGGTTTTTACGGGAGTAAACTCCAGATTGGATATGGCTCAGCAGGAGGGTGGGATAGTTTCGGCCCCAACAGAAAAATCACAAAATCTGAGGCCAACGTTTTGTATGAACTGGATGGTAAGCCGGCATTGGAACTCTATAAGACGTACTTAGGGGAAGAGGCGGATAATTTACCTTCCAGTGCATTGTTATTCCCATTAACCATCCGTGACGGCAGTTCTGCAGATACGGGAAAAGTAAGAACTATATTGGCTGTTAATGAAGCAGACAATAGCATGACATTTGCCGGAGACATGCCAGAGGGCCATATTGCACAATTGATGATGGCCAATTTTGAAAACCTGGTGGAAGGAGCTGAGGATTCAGCCAAACATGCCATTACCGAGATCATCGCTAAAAACGAGGGCGAAAAACTGGCGATTTTGATCAGCTGTGTTGGGAGGAAACTCGTTTTAGGGCCGAAAACCGAGGAAGAAGTGGAGGCCACAAAACAAATGTTTGATGACAGAACGACTCAAATCGGTTTTTATTCATATGGGGAGATTTCACCCCAATTTGGTACCGGATCATGTGAACTTCACAACCAAACGATGACCATAACCTTAATTTCTGAAGGATAATGAGCAGAAGGCTACTCGAAAAACAAATAGCCAGGATAAGAGAAAAATATCCTGAAGAGGAGTTTTTTGATAGGCTATTTGAAAAAGTAGCAAGTAGTTACGTGGATTTTGAGCGGGTACAAAAACTGAAAGACCGGTCAATTCGACTGATGTCTCAGGAATTGCATGACCTCTATAGGGCCCAGGAGGAGAAACAACAGGCCTTTATTTCTACCATCCTTGGTAAGATTGTGGACGGTATTATCACCTGCAACAAAGCCGGCAAGATCATTTCTGTCAACAGCTCTGCGGAGCACATCATTGGTAAAGATGAAAGTGAAGTACGGGATTTAGAACTCTCCACCATACTTGCAGACTTTGAGACTTATGATGAATTCCTCAGCCACTACTATTTAAATCTTGCAAAAAATGAGAATCAGATTGAGGTATCCATAAGCGGAAAAGCTGAAGCGCAGATTCCCTGTGAAGTATCGGTGAGTCAATTTGAGATGGACGAGGTTTCAACCATCGTCATCCTCAGAGACATCACGGAGCGAAAGAAAGTAGAGGCCATCATTATAGAAGAAAAGGAGAAAGCAGAAAAGGCATCCCGCGCTAAGGCTGAATTTTTGTCTACCATGAGTCACGAAATCAGAACCCCGATGAATTCCATTATTGGGATGACCAACATTCTCATTCAGGACGATTTTGATGAGGAGACCATGAACCTGCTCAACACGCTCAAATTTTCAAGTGAGCACTTGTTGGTTTTAATCAATGACATCCTTGACTTCAATAAGATAGAAGCCGGAAAAATTGAATTTGAGCACATTGATTTTAACCTTAAAGAATTAGTAGAAAACATCAATGAATCGCACAAGTACCGGGCAAATGAAAAAGGGGTTCAAATTGAATTAGCCATAGATCCCATGGTGCCCAACTGGGTAGTAGGTGATCCCGGCAGGTTATCTCAAATCTTAACCAACCTGGTTGGCAACGCGGTGAAATTTACTACAGAGGGCTCTGTCATCACCCGGCTGACCCCACAGCAAAAGGAGGGTAGCACCATAGACATCTTGTTTGAAGTGATTGATACGGGTATCGGGATCGCTGAGGGAAAACAAAAATTAATATTTGAGTCATTTTCACAGTCTGAGACTTACACAACCAGACAATATGGTGGAACCGGCTTGGGACTAGCCATCACCAAGAAACTCATAGAACTTCAAAACGGTCATTTAGAGGTCACTTCCACTCCTCGCATTGGCTCTAATTTTCATTTTTCCTTACAATTTACCCTCTCCAATACACCGGACGATGCGCTTGCAAAACCAGTGGCAGGGGCATATGCGACCCAGGACGAATTGGTGGGTTTAAAAATACTTTTAGTGGAGGACAATCCCATCAACCAATTCGTCGCGGGAAAATTTCTGAGTAAATGGAAATGTGATGTGACCATCGCAGAAAATGGTCATGAGGCCTGGGAAAAAGTACAGGCGGATGAATTTGACATCATATTGATGGACCTTCAAATGCCCGGTAAAAATGGTTTTGAAGCGACGCGCGAGATTAGAAATTCTGACAAAGTCTACAAGGATATCCCAATCATAGCACTGACGGCAACCGCTTTTCTGGAAGAAAAAAACCGCGCACTCAAGGCGGGAATGAACGATTTCGTCACCAAGCCCTTCAATCCAAAGGAACTGTATGAGAAAATCCTCAAAAACATGACGCATTCTACCTGACAGCATTAGGTCTGCTAAAAAGCAAACCCATAGCAATTAATTGGAACCCCTAGCCGGGCGCCCCAAGCCGGGCGCCCCAAAATTTTCAGAGAGGCTGATTTCCCGGAGACTAGAGTTGCTTCAGTGGGGTCAAGCAATAAAGTTGTGGGGAGATTGTATTAAAGGTTGATAGTGATCTGCAATCTGACATCTCATATGACTCAATCCAACCGATTGGCTACTAACCCTTCATTTTCTTTGCTTGCCCAAAGAAAACGAAGCAAAAGAAAGGGCACCAACGCAAAAAATCATTTTGACTTAGTAAGTGCTGAGGTCTTTTTTTGGAAATCTTCAAGTCAAAATGATTCACACTTGCCTTGGATGCTCCGCCCGCCTTAGCGCCCAATAGTCTTCTGAATTACGAGTCCATTAATGAGATTGGTAAAAATATAATCTTATGGACTTACCCCAGAAATACGGATTGATCCCAAAAAATCATTTTGACTCATCGTTTTTGGCCTTTTTTAAAACTTTCTGGAGTCAAAATGATTCACACTTGTCCCGGCCGGGCAAGGCTTGGATGGCCCACCCACCTTCGCGACCTAACTTTTCTGAATTCACAGCGGATTAATTCGGTTTTATGCCTGGCCGCGGTAATGATTATTTCTGTGGAATTACTATAGAACATGATCAAGTGTCCAATTGAAGGGATCAAGCAACATTCGTGTGGGGTATTACTACATAGTTTGAAAATCGTCAAGATCAACAGAAACTTCTGGATGTATTAAAAAGCCCCTGAAGAGGGGCTTAATAACTTAGCAGCAGCCTGTTTTGACGGAATTCACTTCTTTGGTTGCACTCTTGTCACAGCATGCCGACCCGTCAGCCGGCTGATCACAGCATGGGGCTGCGCTCTTACTCGTTGTACTGGTTGCGCCGCAACATCCCTGCGCTTGCTGCTCGGTAGCATCATTATACGTTCTTGTTTTCATAGCATTATACTTTTTATTTCTACTACTTAAGACGCAGGCTTCACGAAATGATGCAGGCAGTCACCGTTTAGCATGAACTACACTCACCATCGCTCATATTTTGATTGAGGGTATAGTCCAGGATACTTCCTTTGCCACCCTGAATGACCGTACAGCATTCTGTAAACAGGTTCTTCAATTTCTTACGGCCTCTTTGCACTTTGGACCTTAGGGTGACATAGTTCATATCCAGCCTTTGTGCGATCTCTTTCTGAGGCATGTTTTCAAGCTCCGAATAGGTGATCACCAAGCGGTATTCATCCGGCAACATTGCAACGAAAGTGGTAATACAACCACTCAGCTCTGCACTAGCGGTTCCCGCTTCTTCATTTTCAAAGACAAAATGCTGCTCCACATCAACCGTCTCCACCTGATGCTTGCGGTAATAGTCTATGATTGCGTTTTTCGCAATGGTATACACCCAGCTTTTCAGGTTATGAATCCCATCATGCTGAGCCCTTGAAAGCTTGTAAAAGACTTCCTGGGTAATGTCCTCGGCATCTTCCTTGTTCCTGATCCTGTTTTTCACAAACAGCAGGAGGGCGTCATACAATTGTGCTACTTCTTTTTGCATGTTGACTGATGAAGTTAAAAAATACGATTGTCATGAAAGCTGATAGTGTTAAGAACAAATATTCAGGACCCACCAGTTCAATCATGTAAATTCCAAGGAACGCACCCATTGCTGCCCCAAAGTCCCACCAGGTGCTTACTCCTGAGATGGCCTGTAAAGTACTCCGGCTATCCCGCTGCTCCTGAATGGCAATGAGCGTAGCGAAGGAGATAACAAACGTATTGAACAGAAACGACAGCACAATTCCAAAAATAACATGGCCGGAACCAATCAGGAAAATCCCAACGATGCACAACAGCACGCCGGCCTGAAACAGCCTCCTGGCCGATATCCTGGAGGTCATCAACCCTCCAATAAATGAAAGGCCTAAAATGGCCAGTTTTTTTAACAAAAGATAAAAGGCAATGCCAGCCAATAGAGACCTTGTGTCCGGATATGCGCCCGACAATAAACTGGCCAGCGACACGACGAGAATCCCATCAACGGTCATCGAGAGGATAAACACCAATACATTGACCGGCGTGAGCGCAAAGGTCTCCTTGGTCAAAACCCTGGTATTTTGAAGGTTACCTTCATCCTCCGGTAGTTTCAGCGCCAGCACGATCCCCGGTAGGCTGATGACAGAAATCACCAGGAATCCATAGGCCATACCATAGGCGTCTATCAGCATAGGGCCTGCATACAGTGCAAACAGTACCCCGAGTGTTTTGATCCCGGTAGACATCCCAAATGCCAGGCCTGTTTGGTGTTGAACTCCGGCTGCATAATTCAGCGTGGCCGTTTTGAGCCCGGAGTAGCTGATGCCCCACAAAACCCTGGCGATCAGGAAAATGATGGCTGATGTCTGTAGCCCATAAAATGCGGTGGTGAAAACTGCTGCCACCGCACACCCAATCAGGATTTTCCGCATCCCCAGTCTGTTCACGAGATTGGCTACCTGTGTATTCACCAAAATCCTCACAAACCGATTGACAGAAAGAAGCAGCCCAATGTAGAAGGCTGAAAAGCCCATACCTTCACCATAGATAGGCAACACAGGATAAAGTAAAGCATCACCAATTCCTGCAAAAGCCATCACGCCACTCGCCAGCATGGCCACCCTGAGGGGGTGGCCAGTTACGTTTTTGATCTGAGCACTCTTTACCAGCACACCCATCCGCTGTTAATGACAACATGCGGCTACCGGTTCCTCAGCGGGGACCGCTGCTACGGCCGGACCACAACATGCACTACCCGCACCGGAAGCACCCCCTCCAACACTGCAAACACCTGTCTCCGGCAAATCAAGCTCCAGGCGCTCAGCAGCTTCCTGGTCTCCATCGACGTAGGCCACCACCGAGCGAACCTGCTCGTATCCGGTGGCCATCAGGAACGTGGGTGCTCTTCCATAGCTCTTCGAGCCAACCACATAAAAGTCCTGCTCAGGATGCCTGAGTGCCCGCTCGCCATGGGGCCTCACCGTACCACAACTGTGCACATTGGGATCGATCAGCTCAGCCAGATCAAAAACAGACTCCAGAGAAGCATCCAGGTCCACCCTGATTTCTCTGAGTATCTCTAAATCAGGACGAGATCCGGTATTGCTGATCATTTCATCCACACCACCAATGATGCTGGGTTCACCTTTCAGCTCCCCGTGGACATTGATCTTTCCATCTTCACCACGTTCCAACCTCAAAATGTGGTAGGGGGTATATATATTGAGTTTTCCACTGCGGACCAGTTTTTCTATGTGAATACCCAGCGCACCTCTTGCCTCCAGGGCATCATCTGCCTGCCCGCCATACACTGCGGAGAGGTTTTCTTTTCTCAATACCCACGTGAGCCGTGTGTGCGGATACTGCTGCTGTAGGTCCGCCAGGTCCAACAGCGTATTGATGGCCGAGTGCCCGCTGCCAACCACCACCACATGCTTGTTGCGGTACCGGTCAAGTGAATGACCTTTCACATCAGGGATGCCGTAGAAAATATGCTGGCTCAGTGCTTCTTCCCCTTCGGCATACACTCCGCCTGACCCGAGGGGATTTGGCTGGTTCCACGTGCCGGAAGAATCGATCACCGCCCGGGCTTCAACGTATCTTACCGTTCCCGCTTCCGCTACTTTGATGGAAAACGGCAACTCTTCACGGTTTTTTGTCTTCATTTTATCCAGGCCTTTCCTTCCGATGGACAGCACCCGGCTATTCAGTCTGATACCGGTGGCCATTTGAGGGAGCGCTGCCAAAGGATTCAGGTAAAGGTCTACCAGCTCCTGTCCGGTAGGCAGTCCTTCTTTGTCCGGAGCCACCCATCCGGCCTCCTGGAGCAATACCGCTGCCGCTTTGTCCATGTTGTAGCGCCAGGGAGAAAAGACCCTGACATGGCCCCAGGATAGCAGGTTTTGTCCAACCGACGAGCCTGCCTCGAACAGCACAAAGGGGATGTTTCTATAGGTTAATTGTGCTGCAGTAGCTAACCCCACCGGACCACCGCCGATGATCGCCACAGGTAAATGTTCATTTTTCATCATTGCATGCATTTCGTTTCACCCTTCAGGACGATGGGATTAAGAAATGATGCAGCGTGGAGCAAAAGTTTTGGTTAAGACGATCAGTGTCAGCAAGGGATGTGGGGCAGGAGGGGTGCCTAACCAGAGAAGGGGGAGGAAAATGTGTGCGGCATTAAGGAAGATACTTACCAGCCATTCTTTTAATAATCATTTCATATTTTAAGACAAATATTACAATTTAGTTATCTTCCACTTTCGTCAACATAAGAGTTGATGAATCGAATAAAAATGGTGCTAGAATAGAGGGAATCAAGCAGAAATGGCTAGCTGAAAAACTTGGAAAGAGCTACAATATAACGATCTCATATGTCCAGAACAGAAGTCAGCCGAGTTTGATCGATCTCAATCGAATAGCAAATATTCTTGATGTAGATGTAAAAGAACTAATTGTTAGTAATAGAAATGCCTGACGTTCATTCTCCGGAGGTACGTAGTTACAACATGAGTCAAATAAAGGGAAAGGACTCAAAACCAGAAATGGTAGTCAGAAGCTACCTTCATGCGAATGGATTTCGATTCAGGTTGCACGACGGTTCACTTCCAGGAAAACCAGATATTGTATTACCAAAGCTCAAAACTGTGATTCAGATTAACGGATGTTTCTGGCACGGTCACCATGGGTGTAAGTATTATGTCATTCCTCAAACCAGAACTGACTGGTGGAAGGCTAAGATTAATAAAACGATTGAAAATGATGGTAAAAACAACCTGGATCTTCAGAAGCTTGGTTGGGAAGTTATAACCATATGGGAGTGTGAACTAAAATCAAATATGAGAGAAGAAACCTTGTTGGACTTAGTTGATAGTTTAAAATGAGAAGTTCAAATCCGATACCGATTATCGATTTGTTTGCTGGTCCGGGGGGATTGGGTGAAGGCTTTATGAGTCTAACAGACGATAATGACCATTCTGTATTCGATATCAAACTATCGATCGAAAAGGATGAGAATGCTCACAAGACTTTGACTCTGAGAAGTTTTTACAGACAATTCAAAAAATTAGCAAGGCCTATACCAGAAGAATACTATCAAGCCATAAAGGAAGTAGATCTTAAAAAGAGAGAAGTATTAATTGAGAGCATGCTTGATAAATACCCGGAAGGAGAAGAAGCTCGTACTGAAGCATGCCTGGCTGAATTAGGATCTACGGAGTGGCCAGAGGAAAGAATTGATGAATTAATTGAAAATAGACTTGGAGCCACTAATGAATGGGTCTTGATAGGTGGGCCACCCTGTCAGGCATATTCCAACGTGGGTAGGTCACGTGTCGGTGGTATTGATCCGGATGATCATAGAGTTTATCTATATAAGGAGTATCTGAGAATAATTCAAAAACATAATCCAGCAGTTTTCGTGATGGAGAACGTTCAAGGCCTTTTATCAGCTAAGGTTGGAGAAGAGAAAGTGTTTGACTGGATGAAAGATGATTTGAAGGTTAATGGGTTGTATGAAATCCATTCATTAGTCAAACCTATTGAAAAGGATAGAGATTTCCTGATTGAAGCAGAGAACTATGGAGTTCCACAAAAGAGACACAGGGTAATACTTTTAGGGGTTAGAAATGACTTGAAACATACTGGCAAGTACCTTACTAAAAAAACCAAGGTTAAATTAGATTCAGTTATAGGAAAGCTGCCATCGGTCCGAAGTGGAATCAACCGATCTTTTCATAGATATCATGATACCGAGGTTTATAAAAATGGTTCGCCAAAGAGGCTTTACAATAATTTAAATGACAGTGATGAAAGATGGGTTCAGCTTATTGCAGACCAAATTGATAAGTTAAAAAAGTGGGGTGAGATTCCTTTAAATGGGCTGAGTACAGGCCCTTCGAATTACTTAAATGGAATAGGTAGCGAATTTGTGGAATGTAGTAGCTCAATCGAAAATGACCATCCTTTAAAATCCTGGTACTTAGATTCCAAATTAAACGGAGTACCAAATCATGAATCCAGATCGCATTTGACTCAGGATTTGATGAGATATATGTTTGCCGGCCTATACGTTGAGCAATACGGAACGTTTCCTCGTCTTCAGGATTATGCCAAACACCATACGGATTTGATCCCAGACCATGCAAATGTAGAATCAGGAAAATTTACAGATCGATTTAGAGTGCAGGTCGCCAATAAACCGGCCACTACGGTAACAAGCCATATTTCAAAAGATGGGCATTACTTCATTCACTATGATCCCAGACAGTGTAGGAGCCTTACGGTTAGAGAAGCCGCTAGGATTCAGACCTTTCCAGACAATTATTTATTTAGAGGTAGTAGAACGCAACAATTTCACCAAGTGGGCAATGCTGTGCCTCCGTATCTGGCATATCAGATTACTAAAATAGTTTACGAGATACTTTTAAGCAGGAATGATGGAAGAATTTCTTAGACAGGGGAGGCAAAAGTATTTTTTAAAATTGGGTAAAAATAGATTAAGCCCAGTACTTGAAGCTTCCACAGTTTTAGGATTGGACTACTCTCAACTAGTATTTAATGATAGCATTGGCACATTATCGCCATTCTTTTTTTGCTTTCCTGATAAAAAAGCTGCTTCGCTTTGGATGTCAATAACTCTACTGACCAATTATTTTTTGGATGACTATATAACGAGTAATAACAACGTAAATATCGATTTAGAAAATGGAGACCTTGTAGATATTTATGGAAGTACATTACGTTTTATAAGGACTGACTTTCAAACTGGTAAATTGATTTTTTCAACTAGTGATTTACCAGGAGGCTTGAAAATTCCAAGCACTATCAAATCAATAATAAAAAGGACTAAAAATTCACGCGTAAATACTCATGCGCATTACAAGAAAGCTAAAAGAGTTCTAAAGGAGAATAGAAATGCTATCTCAAAAGTATTAGAGCCTGATGAATCAGTGATTATAAATGAGCAAGTATTAAAATCAAAAGTATTACTCATTTCAGGAAGAGGCAATGGAAAAAGCTTTAGAGAATTATTGAACACTAATGAAATAGAAGGTGAAAAACTTTCAAAGGTTTTTCCGGAAAATAAAAATTTATTACTCAAGCCAGACCTTGAAATATACAAGAATGTTTCAACTAGCAACTACCAAAATGAGTCTCGAAATTTTTTCAAAATGTTCGGAAAATTTATTGAACAAAATGAGGAACCAGAACTAATACAGGATTTGAAAAATCTTGAAAAGATTTTAAAAAAAGATCACACTATAACTTCTGAATTCCACTATGAATTCACAACTTTTTGCAATGAACTTGAGCTAGATAATTATCCAAAATTGAAATTCGTTGAATCAAAGTATCCTGGATTTCGAGAGTTAATACCAAGTAATCTTAAAGCAGTTGTAGTAAATGATATTCAGTGCGTTACTGAGTATAAGAAAACAATAGATTATTTTCTTGAAAAGAAGATACCAGTAATTATTGTATCAGATCGAAAAATTCAAAATACTAAGGAGTTTGGTACTTACAAATATTTGTTCGATTCAAATCCTCATTTTTTTAGAATAAACTGGAATAAAAAGAAAATAGAAAGTCTCAAGAAGTGTGAAGCATCGGAGACTGAATACCTAGACAAGTCACTTTGGGAACAATGTAAAAGATATTGTGATCAGAAGATTCAAATAAAAATTTTCGATGGTACAACAATAGATGAGAACTTATCTATTCTTCAAAAGAAGATATCAGACCTAGATGAATTTGAAATTCTTAAAAAAACGTTTTTTAAATGCCTTTATCCTGCATTGTATGCCATAAAGAATTCCTCAACTATCAATAGTTCAGTTGAAAGTCTTATACATGAATTTAAGTTATACTACGACACTGTGGCTCCAATTTTAGATAATGACTTAAGAAACACGATTAGTTTAACAATTGATTCTGCATTGGAAGGATCAAAAAACACCAAAGAAATTCAATTAAGTGTGAATTCATTTTCTATAGTTCTCTCTAAAGAAGGAGATGACAGTGTTTTTATTCCGGTTGATACAAATACCAATTTGCTGCCTAGTAGTACCATGGAGAGGATTGAATTTACCGGGTTTCCCTACAATGAATATTCTGGACAATATTTACTAAATGCTACATTTGAGCATTTTATTCCTGATATCAGCATTTTATGCTGGCCAAATGAAGCAAGGCTAACATACGGTTTTTTACAAAGAAGGCTATTAGCTGGTTACTTTCAGGATAAACTTCCGGAAACTAACCATTTTAACAAGCAGGATTTAATTGCAAGTATTCAAGATGTTGAGAAGGAGGTAGACTGCTCACTAATTATGGAAGGTGATGTTAAGGAAGGCTCAATTGAACAAGAAGAAATCTTGCAAAAAACACATTCCTACAAGTATTCAGGATATTCGAGAAGCAGCAACAATAACTCTAATTCACTAGTGAAATGTGATATTGTAAATTTCGTTGATAATGCTTTTATGTTTCTCCCAAAAGGTGCTAAAATTTTATCTGAGAAAGAGATAGACAATGGAAAAACCAAGATTACAAACCTATTTTTTTCTGAGTTGGCAATTGGTTTACGAATTTTTAAGTTCAAAAAAGACAGAACAGCATATCGCGAAATTGCTAAAAAGGATAATTATATAAATGAATGCTTTCAGAAACTAGAATTATGGAAAAGAGCAATTGAAAAGATGTACGAGTCATGCTCTGGGGATTTAGAAGAAGTGGAAAGGGTATTAAAAGAGGTCCAAAACACAAGTTCAATTGAGGGAAGTAATCCTAGTAGGAGCAACATTAGAAGATGGTTATTTGATGACGAGATCATCGCTCCGGATACAAAGAATTTAGAACTAATTCTAACAGCAATAAACAATAGCGAAATTGATCATAAATTGGAAGAATTAACAGACGCATATAGAGCAGTTCTTTCATTTACAATCGGACTAAGTTCTCAAATTAAGAAAAGTATTAGAAATGAACTCAACAAGAAAGCAGTTCAAGACGACTCATTTCTGATCACAATTCAAGAAACACCAGTAATGGTTGAAACTAAAACAATTTCAGGGCTAGAAAAAAATGAGATGCTAATTGAATATTCAGAAACGAGAAAAATCTTATGCTAATACCTGATAACATAAGAGATTTTAATTCTACGGGTGAGAAGATCTTATACATGAAGTTCAAAAATGATGGATCTACTAATTCCATGTTTGTATTGCATTCATTGTTTACTAATCATCATATAAAGAATATTTCAGGCGAATTAGACTTTTTTGTCATCGCCCCAGGTCAAGGTTTTTTTTCAATCGAAGTTAAACATGGGGGTATTTCCAGAAAAAATGGAGAGTGGTGTTTTACTAATCGAGAGGGAAAAACCACCTTTAAAAAGACTAGTCCATTTGCACAGCAGAGTGCTACAATAAATTCAATCAGGAAGTTCGTTTTGAGTAGAATAGAACAAGATAAGGCACTTCACCAACGATTCTCGAAAATCTTATGGGGTTCCGGAGTTGCTTTTACTAGCATGAACGAGTTTGTAGATTTCGGACCTGAAGGGCATTCATGGCAAATTTTGACAAAGCAAGGCTTGAACCTTCCGATTGGCAGCTATATTGAATCACTTAGCAATGGTGCTCATTCAGAAAGTGAAGGAAAGTTTTGGTATGATGCAAATAATTCCAGACCTACAAAAAATGATTGCGAGCTTCTACTTAAAATACTTAGAGGGGATTTTGAAGTCGATTACTCAGAAATTAATCGAATAAATGATGCCGACAATGAAATTGAAGAATATACAAAAGAACAGTTTGCTCTTCTGGAGTTTGTGAGATATAATAAAAGATGTCTGGTACAAGGCTGTGCAGGAACAGGAAAGACGTTAATGGCTCTCGAATTACTGAGACAAAAAACTGAAGAAGGAAACCATGTTGGATTGTTCTGTTTTAATACCCAGCTTGGTGCTAAACTATTTTCTGCTTCTCAAAAAATAGAGAATGATAATATAAAATTCTGTGGCACTCTTCATAGCTTCATGGTCCAGAATACACAATGTAAAGTTCCTTCAAATGAAGATGAATTACGAAGCTTTTATGCTGAAAGTCTGCCATTTGAATTTTTAATATCAAGTGAAAGTCTATCAGAAGAAAGCAAGCTAGATTTCCTAATTCTTGATGAGGCTCAGGATTTAATTACACCATACTATTTAGAAGTATTTGATTTAATTCTTAAAGGAGGGATCAGAAATGGCGATTGGGCGATGTTTGGTGATTTTTCAAATCAAGCCATCTATCAGAATAATCCCACTGAATCTAAAGAACTCTTAAATTCAAGTTCAGATTTCACAACATTTCCTCCGCTTAAAATTAATTGTAGGAATACAAAAGAAATTGCTTGTCAAAACACTTTGTTGACAGGAGCTCAAGTTCCGGAATTTACATCAAAAAACTACTCAGGTAAACATGTAATTTGTAAATACCCAACTAAGTCTTCTAGGTTATCAATTTTAATCGAGATTCTCAAAAACATTGAAAAAAGGAAAATTCCTTGGGAGAAGGTCACACTTCTTTCTCCCAAAAAGTTAGAAAATTCTATAGCAAGCGATAACCAACTTATTAGAGAACTTATTAAGCTAGGTTTAAATACATCCACTATTCAAGGCTTTAAAGGGCTCGAAAATGCAATAATCGTACTCTATGATTTTGATGAAATCACTTCTGTAAAGATGCAGCGATTGATCTATGTGGGAATTTCCAGAGCTAAACAAGAACTATATCTGATATTAGATAAAAGTCAAGAAGAAGCCGTGGGAAAACTAATTCAAGAAAACTATCCAAAACTTAATTAGATGAATATTAGAGATGAAATAGTCGAAGCAGTTAAAAGGGAAATTGTTGGACCATCTCCAAACCCAAATTATGTAGATGAAGACACAGGAGAAGAAATCTTATTAGCTAGTGTGCATGGGTCCCCAAAGGCTAGATACGGTGCAGGAATGCTGTATCCTCAGCAAGAAATAAATCATGGAGAAGTAAATGGTAACGAGCAGAATGATAAAGAATTTCCTGAAGATGAAGTTAACCTGCCTCTTGGAGATGCAGAGGAGAATAAAAGATCAGGGATGTTTTCTGGAGATGGACTAGAAGAAGAACCTGTTGGGATGGCGAATCAATTCTTACCTTCTGCAATGGGCTTCACAGTGCGGTTCAAAAATGAACAAGACAAAGACAAAATATCCTTAGAAATTTATTCGGCATACTACCAAAAAGGCAATGACAAAAAACCAAAAAAACAAATAAATAAAGACGGTGAAGTTTTTACCCCTGTCGACAAGGATGGAAATACTTACGACTCTGAATACTGGATAAGGAGACCAATAAATCCAGAACCAATAAACCTTAGATTATCCTCATTATTTTCTGATGGTAAGAAGTCAATAAATCATGTCATTAAAAAGAATACTAAAGGTCAAGATTGGCTTGTTTTAAGGGTTTTTAATAGAACTACTATTCAAGATGCCAAACAAAATTTATTAACATTCACTTTTGTGCTGATTAATGCCCTAAAGTCAGAAACAGATGATTCTAGGAGTGCCGATAAAATTCTTTATCAAAATGAGCTCATTTTAACAACATCAAACCATTTACTCATAGAGCCATATAAAGAAAGAGTTCTTGCTTCAGATACAGATGAAGAGAAAGAGCTTAATCTATTATATAGTAAAAAGAGAGTTTTTTCAATAGGTCATGGAACGTCAGTTAGTTGGAATTCTAAAATAGATGAAAATACAGGGTATGAAGAAGTATCTCAAATCAAAACGTCTGTAATTCCAGTTTATGATCTGCCTCAAGTTGCTCCTACAGCTCATGTCACATTAAGTATGCTTGAACTTTCTGATTTAGGAGATTGGTCAAAAGCCAAGAATAGCTTACAAGAACTTAGTTCAAAATATCAAATCTGGATTGATGCAATCGAATCACAAGTAAATAGTGAAGATCTGAAAGACTACAATGATGCTGCAAAATCAAATGTAAAAAAATGCAAGATATCGTTGGCTAGGATTAGAAAGGGAATTAATCTCTTGTTGGAAGAAGATGAGCAATCGGACCTGGTAAAATGTTTTAGATGGATGAATCGAGCAATGATCTGGCAGCAACAGAGATCAAAGGCTAAAATGAGGAAATGGCAAAAGACGGGTTCTGCATCCAAACAGAAATTGACGTTGGAATTTTTAGATGAAAGCACAAAAAAAGGTGAATTTGAGTCTTTAGAAGAATTCCATAAAGGCAAATACAATGGAAAATGGAGACCTTTCCAATTAGCTTTTGTCTTAATGAACATTGAATCGATAATTGATTCAAAATCTAAAGAAAGGGAGATTGTTGACTTAATATGGTTTCCTACAGGCGGTGGTAAAACCGAGGCTTACCTTGGTTTGACTGCTTTTAATATCTTCTATCGAAGAATTAAGGGTAAAAAGGATTCTGACTGGAATCATTATGGAGGCACAACTGTGTTAATGAGATATACATTAAGACTTCTGACCACCCAGCAATATGAAAGAGCAGCATCTTTAATATGCGCATGTGATTTGATAAGGATTGAAAACAAGAATAAAAGAGAAGAGGAACTAGAGTTTGGGGAACTTGGGGATGAACCGATTTCGATTGGATTATGGGTAGGAGGATCATCAACTCCAAATAAAATTGATGAAGCAAGGGCACAACTAAATAAGCTAAATAAAGACTCTAAGGAGGAGTATAATTTTGTTGTAATGAAATGCCCTTGTTGTGGTACACAGATTGGCAAGGTTGAAAATATCAACAACTATGATAAAGTATCAAAAATTAAGGGATTGCATAAAGAGGATGGGAAAAATGGCGAGGTATATTTTCAATGCGAGAATAGTTTATGCGAGTATTCAAATATACCACTTCCACTTCAGGTAGTAGATGAATCTATTTACAAGAATCCTCCCACTTTGTTATTGGGTACTGTAGATAAATTCGCAATGATACCCTGGAGTTCTGTGTCCGGAAGCCTATTCGGGTTTAGGAAGAGTAATACAGAAAATGTTCACAGAATATGCCCTCCTGAACTTATAATTCAAGATGAGCTTCACCTAATTGCAGGTCCATTAGGGACCATGGTTGGATTGTACGAAACTATGGTCCAAACTTTATGCAATAACTATTTGAAGACTGCCCCACCTTTTATATCTCGAAATGAGAGTGAATACATTGCTCCCAAGATTGTTGCTTCCTCAGCTACTATTAGCAGAGCATCTGAACAGGTCAAGAGTTTATATGCCAGTGATAAAATCAGCATATTCCCAGCTCAAGGACTTGAATTTGGAGATACATGGTTTTCTGAAGAAAAGTCTTTGACAGAGACAGATGCAGATGGGAATCAACTCTTTCCTGGAAGAAAATATGTAGGCATTCTAGCATCAGGATATCCTTCTGCACAGACATCAATTGTTAGAACTTATGCAATGGTTCTTCAACGAATTAAGGAACTGTCAGCAACATGTAGCGAGCAAGCGATCAATTATTACTGGACTTTACTTGGGTACTTTAATAGTATAAGAGAACTAGGAGGAGCCTCTTCGTTAGTCTATGGTGATATAATTGAGCGCCTGGGACAAATTCAAAATAGGGATTTAGTTAATAACGAGAAAAAAAGATACCTCAACAGAATCGAGGAATTAACAAGTAGAATTAGTTCATCTGAAATCCCTTCAATACTGAAAAAACTTGAATCCAACTATAACTCTGGCAAGACCAACGCATTGGACATATGTTTGGCAACCAATATGGTCGCTACTGGAGTCGATATTTCAAGACTTGGTTTTATGTTCATTCATGGACAACCGAAGACTACTGCAGAATATATTCAAGCAAGCTCAAGAGTAGGAAGACAGGTACCGTTAGGCCCTGGGCTAATTTTCACTCTTTATAGTTCATCAAAGCCAAGAGATAAGTCACATTACGAACAGTTTCAAGGATATCATAGTCGCTTGTATTCAAGCGTTGAGCCTACTTCAGTAACACCATTTTCTATTAACGCAAGGCAGAAAGGCCTACATGCTGTTCTTATTGCATTATTGCGTCACTTTTCTTCAGATTCTTTATCTAATTCTCCTGTTATATCGAATGAATTTGAAGATTTAGCACCAATAATTGAGGGCATAATTGAAGAACGATGCAAATTTGTTGACTCAAGCGAAATCAACAATACCTCAAATCTTTTGTCCAATAGAATTCAATCATGGAGAATTGGTGGTGCAGAAAGTTATGGTGATGCTGGAAATTTTGAAATTCTAAAAAAAGAGGGTTTCTATCCACTTATGTACGCAAGTAGTGCAGAAGTACGTGAAGACGTAAAAGGTAGACCAACTCCTTTCCCAACAGCTACTTCTATGCGAGGTGTTGACACAGAGTCTGTTTTAAGTATTTATGCTAATACTAACAACGAAGAAGATGAGTAAAAAGAATAATGTTCGAAGTAGCCAATTATTGTCACCATTTGGTATTGGTCAAATTGTGAATTTTCCTGAAGAGCTTTCGGTAATGGTCTGCGGATTAAATCTATGGGATGAACAAATTGAACAAGGGAAAATAAATAGGGGAGTTGACAGTATTAGTGAAGAGGAACTACGTTTCAATGAAATCAGATTGCAGAATTTACTTGGTGTAAATTATTTCGTCAGACCATTCGAATATAAGACGTCTGGGAATAAAAATAACTATCTGAAAATCCCAGCGGTAAGATTCCCAGGCTGGCACTATTGCACGAACCCAAGATGCGGCAGAATGAGAAAGGTACCCTTAGGTCAGCCAAACAAAAGAATAGGCTGTACAGCCTGTTGGGATGGAAAAAGTAAGTACAAGGCCAAAATGATCCCTGTTAGATTTGTCGCGACATGTCCAGCGGGACATATTCAAGATGTTCCATTTAAAGAATGGGTTCACAACGGTCCAGTTCCTAACGATGGTATGGAACATGAACTATCATACCATAGTGGAGGTGGCTCTGGTGATTTAGGAAGTATTAATCTGAAATGTACATGTGGTGAAAGAAGATCATTAGCAGGTCTAATGAACATTAGAAAGGACGGAGAGGAAGTATTTGATAGTGCTCTGGCGAGAATTGGTTTCGATAGGGGAGATGAGCAAAGGTTTGATAAAAGTAATCCAAACAGTCACAACCCTTCAGGGCAGTATTGTTTAGGTCAAAGACCGTGGTTAGGATTAGAGGGAATCAAGGATTCAAAAGGATGTAATAATCATTTACAGGTATTAGTTCGAGGTGCTTCCAACGTTCATTTTTCGGAAATTCAATCAGCAATTTATTTGCCTGAAGGCTCGGAGCATGCCAATGAATTTGTTCTTAAGGTTATTGAGGAGATAGGAAAAGACGAATTAAAGTCTTTTTACGAAATAGATCAAGGAAAAGTAACTCTGCCAGCAATTTTAGGTACTAATCAGCTTGTAACTAAAGGTCTTATAAAAAAAGATGAGTTATTATCAGGAGTGATTACAGAAATTTTGTCTGATGATCAAGAAGAGGAGGAAATAACAATGCCTTCTGAATTGAAATTAAGATATGAAGAGTATCGGTATATATTGAACGGGAGAGATTCGGAAAATTCAGATTTTAAGGCAGTAAAAAAAACTTTTGATGATTATAAAGTGCAACAATTTTTAGAACAGTATTTCGATTGTGTTGTAATGATAGAAAAACTAAAAGAAACCAGAGTTTTCAAAGGTTTTTCAAGGATCAACCCTAACAATAAAATCGAAAAAAATGAACTCTCTAACGAACCTGTTAAATGGCTTCCTGCTGTGCAAGTTTATGGGGAAGGTATATTCTTAAAATTTAGAGACGACATAGTTGATAGTTGGAATACACAATACGAAAATACATTTTCAGAAATATTGAATAGATATCATTATGCAATGCTTAAAAGGAGGCCACAAGATGGGCCTAGGGAAATAAATTCATTCTTTATAGCAATGCACACATTTACTCATTTGTTAATAAAGAAGTTATGCTTTGATTGTGGATATGGTTCATCATCTCTGAGAGAGCGACTTTATTTCAGTTCCAATGAAGATACCAGAATGAACGGGATATTAATCTATACATCGTCTGGAGATTCCGAAGGATCATTGGGTGGATTGGTTCGACAAGGCAAAGAAAATAATTTAGGCTATTTAGTAAAACGTTCAATTGAAGATGCACAATGGTGTTCTGCTGATCCAGTTTGTTCAGATATAGGTAGGTCAAGTGGTCAGGGTCCGGATAATGTGAATGGTTCTGCTTGCCATAACTGTTGTATTGTACCAGAAACAAGTTGCGAAGAGTTTAATATGTTATTAGATCGAACAAGTTTAATTGGTTCACTGGAGGATCCTAGCATAGGTTTCTTTAGTGAGACATATTATGATAAGTAGAATTCTTCATCTAGGAGCGTTGGCCTGACAGAATAGCGGGCCATGCGTTGGCCTGTGGGTGGAAGCATTATTCTGTCTAGATTTTTGCATACTTTTCATCAATGGAAAAGTATGGTCCACCCGATAGCTGTCGGAAGCGTGTTGGGAGTGATTATTTTGTCCAAGCCGGGAAGAAGGGAGGCGCACGGTTAATGACCTCAGATCAGGACTCATCGCTTTGGGGAAAGGAAGGGAACCGATAGTCAGCAGGAGGGGAGCGGCTCTCTTTTGGTGGGTTAAGGGATAGGAGCCAACTACCGTGCAGCACGGATCACCCGGTCCGCAGGGGGGAACACCCAAAAAAATCCACTAATAGCATTTGCTTGTACAATCTTTTATCATAATATTGCGATGAAATCATGGGAGTTACTAAAATACAGAACTATACGGATGAGC
The DNA here is from genome assembly GCA_040220895.1 of Vicingaceae bacterium. Taxonomy (GTDB): domain Bacteria; phylum Bacteroidota; class Bacteroidia; order Flavobacteriales_E; family Vicingaceae; genus UBA11591. The sequence goes on along the minus strand of JAVJVY010000021.1, from coordinate 1,556 downwards.
ATAACGAGATTGCGATCTTTGGAAAGGCGTTTTCTCACCCCGCCCGTGTAGCCATTATCATGTATTTACTAAAAGCCAAAGCTTGTGTTAATGGTCATTTGGTAGGGGAGCTTGGTCTTGCCCAGGCCACGGTCTCTCAGCATCTGAAAGAACTCAAAAGCATTGGGATCATACAAGGAACTGTGGAAGGAACCAGTGTGAATTACTGTATTAACCCGGAAGTCTGGATGGTAGTCAAACAAAAATTTGAGGAGATTTTCAATCAATTCGAAGATCCCGCTGGTCAATGTTGTGACTAAAAAAATTTGAGTTAATTAATCGTAATATTGCTATAATATATTGATAACATGGAAGCCATCGAGCGCCAGATCAGGCACTAAAAAAGTACAGAAAGCACGATAGGCGCCAATAGCAGGCACCGATGAGCTGGCCCTTTACCTTGAATAAACCTTAAAAACACCAAATACACATGAAAACCAGAATGTTCTCCCTTTTAATGATCGCATTATTGTTATGTAATACCAATACGATGAATGCGCAAACCCTGAATAAGAAACTAAAGAAGTACACCAGCACGGTGGTCACAGCGTATGACCAGGTGAATGATGAACGCAAAGCCCGGCTGGAAGAGATCGGAGACTTTCTGGTCAATAAGATAGAAGAAGATGGACGCGCCAATGTGATCGTCATTTGCACTCATAACTCTCGTAGAAGCCATATCGCACAGGCCTGGCTGCAGACTGCAGCGGTTTATTACGGCATCAAAGGCATTCAGGTCTTTTCCGGTGGTTTGGAAGGCACCGCATTTCATCCAAATGCAGTCGCTGCTTTAGAACGGGCTGGATTTAAGGCCTCAAGTGTTCAGTCAGGTGCTAATCCTGTCTATTCACTTTCAAATGGTTCAGGTGCTTACCTCATGTATTCCAAGAAATACACCGATCGACAAAACCCTCAGGAAGGCTTTGGAGCCCTAATGGTTTGCGCTGATGCGGACAAATCCTGTCCAATAGTCCAGGGAGCTGAGGCGAGATTTTCTCTTCCCTTTGAAGACCCCAGGTACTATGACAATACTCCATCACAGGATTTGAAGTATGATGAAACCGTGCGACTGATCGCACACGAAATGTTTTATCTGGCGTACTATGTAAAGACACAAACAAACCTGAAATTAGAGGCTGGTAAATAATTGCCGGTTTGAAAAAGTTGAGGTGACCGGTACTTAGGATAGCAATATGATGTTAAAGAAGGCTTGAGCGCTGACCCGCCAAAATAGGGCGGGGGTTGCCTTGCCCCGTGAAATCATTCGAATCCTAATTAAACATGCTTAAAGAGTGTTCAGCAAGCTATTGTTGGCTATTGCCCGGTTAGTTAGGCTATTGGATTTCCCCTTTAGATTCATTTTTGAGACTATTCAGGGATCAATCCGTATTTCTGGGGTAAGTCCATAAGATTATATTTTTACCAATCGCATTAATGTACTCGTAATTCAGAAGACTATTGGGCGCTAAGGCGGGCGGAGCATCCAAGCCTTGCCCGGCCGGGGCAAGTGTGAATCA
>JAVJVY010000020.1:0-348008 GCA_040220895.1 Vicingaceae bacterium | reverse complement strand
CCAGGATGTGATGGTTTCTGACTATGTTGGAATCAACAGCCTGAACGGTGAGAACGCTGTGAACATTTATCCGAACCCTGCCAGTGATGTAGTGAACATCAATGTATCAGGTGTTGCAGGTAGTGTGTTGAACATTGAAGTAAGCAACATTGCAGGTCAGGTGATCTTGACCCGTCAGTTGAATGACTTTAACGGAAGCGCAACTACTGAACTTGATATTTCTGACCTCAACAAAGGTGTCTTCCTTGTGAAGATCTACACCGAGGACATGATTACTACCAAGCGACTGGTTGTTCAGAAGTAAAATAATTTTAACCCCCACAGAAAAAGCCGCTCATTTGAGCGGCTTTTTTATTTTAGTTCGGTCAGCGTTTTGGTTCGGTCTACTTTGCCTGTTTTGGTGTAAGTAAAGGATTCGAGGTAGTGTATTCTTTTTGGCCGTTCATACGGCTTAAGAACCTTCAAAATGTTCTGTTTCAATTGCTCTTTTAGGCGTTTCTTCGGCTCCTCGCCCTCAATCATTAAGATCACTTGTTCGCCCAATGAAGGGTGACTCAGCGAGCCGATTAAATATTTTTGATCCAGTAGCTTCTCTAGTTTTTTTTCTACTTGTTCTGGGTGGATTTTAACCCCACCACTATTAATTACCAGATCTGAACGCCCCAGAAACTCAAAGGAGTTTTTTGATGTCAATTCCACAATGTCATTGGTAACAACCAACGGCATGTGGTTGTATGGCGAATGGATCATCAATATCCCGTTTTCATCAGTAGAAATGGCGAAAGCGGGGTCAATCAGCTTAAAGGACCCCTCTTCTCTTCCTTTACTCAGGCGCTGAAGGGCAATGTGGGTGATGGTCTCGGTCATTCCATAGGTAAGGAAGGTATTATTTTGGAACTTACTAACAACTTCCCGATCGGCGAAATTCACACCAGATCCACCCACAAGTACATTCGATATGGAAGACAGTTTAGTTCGTTCGGTTGATATAGCCAATGTGTGATGCAATTGATAAGGCGTAATGGCTGTAAAGTCAATTCGATGGCTAATATTCTGCAAGGGGTTTGCCGAAGGCCGGATAATGTGGCAATCCAGTTGACCTTCCAGGCATCGCACCAGCATGAGTTTGCCAGCAATATAAGATAAGGGAAGGCAGATGAGGGCCTTCATATCTTGTTCCAAATTAAGCGAGCGCAACGTATAATGTGCCGATCGCTTAACGTCTTCCTTGTATAGTTCGATCATTTTAGGCTTACCGGTAGACCCCGAGGTTGGCACTGCAATAGTTTTAGAATCATTGAACCAACTCTCTAGGAATTCGTATACTTCGTCTTGCCATTGCTCATTACGCGGCAAGCGTTCCAGATTTAGTTCAAGTTCGCTGTAATCAATGGTTATACCGGAAATGGTCAGGCTTGCCATTGGATATCTTCTAAGTTCCAGGCTGAATTCCCATACCATAATTCGTCCCCTTTCAATTCAAGGGGGGAAGGAATATTATTTGAGTAGATCTGCCCAGTACCCAATCCTTGAGGTATCTTTGGATTTTGGGTACTCACCCATTGGGCAATGGCGCTCAAACCTACGTTACTTTCAAGGGCCGAAGTGCCCCACCAATCGATGCCGATGGTTTCTGCAGATCTCACCCAGTAATCACAAAAACTAAAATTACCGACCAGGCTTGGTTTTATAATAATGAATTGGGGGTGAATGGTTTCCAAGAGCTTGGGGACCATGGTTTTTTCAATGCCTATAAGTTCCTCATCCAAAGCAATTGGAATGGGACTATGTTTGGCAATTTCGGCCATTTCTTTCCATTGCCCGGCCATTATGGGTTGTTCGACGCTATGAATTTGGTACTTACTGAGTTCCTCGAGCTTGATTAAAGCGTCTTTCACGTCAAATGCGCCATTGGCGTCTAATCGCAACTCAATTTTGTGTCCGTAATCTTCTCTTATTTTTTCTAGAAGTTCGAGTTCAGCTTCAAAATCGTTCCAACCAATTTTTAGTTTTATGCAACTGAAACCATCTTCTATTTTTTGGTTTAACTGATCTAGCATGCCTCCGAGGCTGTCGATCCAGACCAAACCGTTGATGGCTATTGAAGATTGTCCTAAAGAGAACGAATTTTCAAATACCTGCATATCTCCAGAACTCCCTATCATTTTACAGGCACAATCCAGGGCAAAAGACAAGCTGGGAAATTTTGAAAGTTCAAGGTTTGTGGGATCATGGCCATGATTTAACAGGTAGATCACTTCGTTGATCTTGCTTCGTAATTCGCCTTCATCTTCCATGCTCAATCCAAAAATAGGAGCACATTCTCCAATTCCCTTGTGGCCTTGTTCATTGATCAGGTGTATGAAAAATGACGTCTTTCTGCTTATTTCATTTCGTGAGGTCTTTGCTGGTTTTAAAAATTGCAGCTCGTATTCCGTCATAAAGGCTTTATCTATCATGCGATGTTCGAGATAAACAGAATGATAGAATAAAAAAAGGTGCTCAGGGCCAGTGGCTTGAGGAATTGATTGTAATCTCTATTCTGAGTAACCTTCAAGACCCGAATTAGGATCATGCCTAAAGGGATAATGGCAATTAGTGGCAAGAAATCCATGAAGTGATCTTGGGTAATCAAAGTGGCTAGGACGATCGATGCACTCGCAGTCAATAGAAGCGCGTAAAAGTAATTCCGTGAATATTGTGGCCCCATCATCACGGCCAATGTAATTTTACCCGATGATTTATCTTGCTCACGGTCTCTCATATTATTTAGATGAAGCACGCCTGTAGCCATGCAGCCAATCACAAGAGATTGAAGTAAAGCAAGACCATTAATTTCTTTTGCATAGAGGAAAAAGCTTCCGCTAACCGCAACAAATCCGAAAAAAATCAGAACAAAAACATCACCCAGACCTTTATAACCGTAGGCTCTTTTGCCCATGGTGTATTGCATGGCTGCCCATATGGCGATTAGTCCCAAAACCATGAACAAGGCAAAAAACTTTGCCTTTGACCAGCCAAAAGCAGTGATCAATAACAGAACACCCATTGCGAAGGAAAAACCGGCAGTGAAAAATATGGCGCGTTTAATCTCTTTTATACTAAGAAACCCACTTTGAACCATGCGTTTGGGGCCTATTCTATTTTCGCCGTCTGTGCCTTTTGATGCATCACCGTAGTCGTTCGCAAAATTTGAAAGCACTTGTAATGCCAGCGTGGTAAAGAGTGCAGGAATAAAAATGCTAAGTGTAAAAATGCCTTCACCAATGGCTAAGGCAGACCCGGTAATGATCCCGGAAAGAGACAATGGAAGTGTTCTTGGTCTTGAGGCGTTTAACCAAATGCTAAGATTGGCCATCTTGCTGTTTTGGATTCTGCAGGTAGTTGAAATAGTCCATCAATACTAATTCATTCTCACAGGACCTAGTATCAATTTCGAGTAGAGCGGCCTTTTGATCCTCATTCAAAAAGTCCGACCATCTCGATTCAAGGGAATTCTGATCGGAAGCATAAAAATAAGTGAGGTTAAAAAGTTCAGCCAGTTTATTGAAATTCATTTCATGGCGAGCCTCGATCAGTTTTTCAAAACCTTTCACAGTTTTTGGTCCCGGAATAATTCTGAAAATGCCACCGCCTCCGTTGTTCAAGACAATGATTTTAAGATTGGGATGTAAGTAGTTGTTCCACAACGCATTCGAGTCATAGAGAGTAGACAGATCGCCGGCTATGACAAAAGTTTTATCGTGATGGTGAAGTGAATACCCCACCGCCGTTGATAAGCTTCCCTCAATGCCACTCGTGCCGCGATTTGCGAAGTAATTCCTTTGAAAATCCGGCCTGAATAATTGAACGTAGCGAATAGGAGAGGAGTTAGCCACATGTATATGTGAATGCTCGGGAATATTGCGGTGTAAAAATGCAAAGGAAGTCAGATCACTATAATCCGCTTTCTCGAGAAATTCAGTTTGTCGTGCATCAGAACGGGTATCTAGATCACTCCAGCACCTTTGAAAAGCGAGATCCTTTTTGGGCAGGGTAGTGAAATGAACAAGGAATTGAGAAGCATTCATTGCAATGGCCTTGGTTTGATGCATGAATGCATCCTGGAAATATTCCAGAAGGTCCACCCTCCAGTTTTCCGTAAGACCGTATTCACGAAAAAAAGACTTGATTCGTCTGGAAATGACGGGCCCACAGATACTGATCACTAGTTCAGGTTTAAGCGCCTGTTTTTCTTCATGACTTGCGGGCATGATTACCCGGTCGATGCAAGGAAAAAACGATTCGGAATGTAAATTACTCGTGCTTTCGGTCAGGACTGTAATTCCAAGTGAGGACAATTGATTGAGAATGGCATTGAGTTCCGGATCAGGATTGCTCATTCCGCATAAAATAACGATTCGTTCATATTTATTCCAGGAAGCCTGAAGTTCTTCTAGTTCGGTCGGATCCAATTCTGCTTTTACTTTCGATTGTTTAAGAATTATTGGGTCATCCATTTCGCCGGAATCGACATCATACAGAGGTTCCCTGAATCGAACATTAATATGCACCGGGCCAAAGTCTGGAAAGCGCGTCTTATTTATGGCTTCGTTTATTTGCCTGTTCTGAAAATGGATGCTTTCGGCATCAGTTGGTTCCTGGACCAAGTCGAAACTAGCTCGAACAAAATTCCTAAAGACGCCGTGTTGATCAAAAGTCTGGCTTTCACCTTGATTCACCCATTCCACTGGTCGGTCGGCGCTTATGACCAAAAGTGGTAAGCGCTGATAATAGGCTTCTGCCACGGCAGGACCGATGTTGATAAGTGCCGATCCCGAAGTGCAGATGATGGCAACGGTATTGCGTGTTTTTTGACTGATGCCCAGGGCAAAGAAAGAAGCACTTCTTTCATCCACGATGGTATAGGTGTTGAAATAGGGGTCAGATGTAAAGGCGATTATCAGGGGTGCATTTCTTGATCCGGGACAAATCACCACATCCTTCACGCGGTGAATTTTTAATATCTCCTTTAAGTATCTGGCACTGCTTTTGTTGGAATTCATGTGCTAGCTTAAAAGGGCTGTTTGTTGTCTGATCGGGTTTAACAGTGTTTGGGACTTGAGAATGGTTTCTTCCCATTCATGCTCCGCATTCGAATCGGAAGTAATACCACCCCCGACGTATAAGTACGCCTTTTTATCGATTACCTGGGCACATCTCAGGTTGACGAAAAAATTAAAATCACCATTGGAATATACAGGTCCTATAAAACCGGTATAAAGTCCTCGGTCGTACGCTTCGTTCTCTAGGATGAATTCTCTGGCTTTTTGAAGTGGCTGACCGCAAACGGCCGGTGTAGGATGCAGGGCATTGATGACTTGCCAATCCATGTTCTTGTCCCGCCCAGCCTTGAATTTTGTACATAAATGTTCGATGGATTCACCGGCTGCAAGAGAAAAGGGGCCTTCTTTATTTAGAGGTTTGCCTAATTCGTTGAAATTACTTTCAATGAATTCCGATACAATTGCCTGTTCATCAACTTCTTTTGAGCCCCATATATTCGTCTCTCCTATTTTTCTTGTTCCGGCGAGCGCCATGGTGTAATAATAATCCCGATCAGCCCTTAATAAAGTTTCAGGAGTTGCTCCAAACCACATCCCGGCAACTGGTGAATTTATCATGTAAACAAATGACTTTGAATGTGAATCAACCAGCAAAGAAAATACATCCGCCAGTACCGATGGTTCAATCTGCTCTTTCAATGTGCGGGAGAAAACTGCTTTTTTAAGATCACCATGGGCAATGTCAGCTTTTAACTTTTCGATCTTCCTTACATATGCTTCTTTGGTTATCGAAAAGATTGCCTTGGGTACTTGAGACAAAAAGGGCTGTTTTATCTCCATAGAATCAACTACGATGTCATCGAATACCTTTTCAACAGAATACTCATTATCGGCCAGTATAAAGCTTCCTCCCTTGTCCCAGGAAAAATTTTGAAGAGCAAATCCCTTTTTTCCTTCAATACATTTTGATGTAAATGGATGGGACAAGTGATCATTTTGCACAATTAATGTGACTTTTTTATCGTCAGGCAAAGAAAAGGCTGCAAATACCCGTCTGTATTCGACTAATTCTGCAATATAATTCAGGAAGGTTATTTTCTTCTTCATTTGCTGCTAAGGCCTTGCAACCATGAATTTATCTATATATATGGCGCTTTGAGCATTGATCTTTAAGAGGTAAAGTCCAGGGGGCAGGTTATGCGTGTCCATGCGTTGAGAAAGGCATCGATTATTTACACCGATCGTTTTCAACGTTTGTCCTCCAGAGCTTAAAATACTGATGCTCAGCACTTCGATTTCTTCTTCAAAATTCACCGTGATTTGATCTATAGCCGGATTTGGGTAAATGTTTAAGCCGGGTGAATTGGAGATGGTGTTAATGCCGTTATAGCCATCGGAGTTAAACAGGGAGTTTCGCTGCGAAGAAAGCGCGGTGTGGGCGCGCGACTTTTGACCTTTTGTAAAAAAAAGCAAGCAATCATCATCGGACCAATCCATGAAGTTCATGAACATGTCTCCGTGAGGTCCATTATTACAAGTTACGTGCGGATAACTTTCGCATCCAAAATTACCTCCTTCTTGAATTGGCGTGTCACTGATGCCGTCGTCACCACATGACGTATTTCCCCATAAATGTGGTATGTCGAACCAATGGCCAATTTCATGAGTAAGGGTTCGGCCCTTATTAGTGGGGGTGGAAGCTGTTCCATTGGTGCCGAAGCTTTCCCAGTCAATAACAATGCCGTCGCAATAAGAAGGAGCCCCTGGATAGGTGGCAAAGCCATAATACGATCCAGCAATCTCACAGACCCATACATTGAGATACCTGTTCCGGTCCCAAATTTCGTGCCCTCCAGCAGATGCTAAACAATGATTGTCGCCATTTAACACACCAAAATCCACTGTGGTGGTCATCGTTCTGGTGATTCCGCTGTGTGGATTGCCGTCTGGATCCCTATTGGCCAGAACGAATTCCATCTCGAAATCAGCAATGAGCGGTTTCCATATCTTAGGAATCATCGCTGTGTCCCAATTAGAAGCCGAATAATCTTTATTTATAACATTTATTTGAGAGCTGATCTGTGTCTCGCTGATATTTTGCTCGGGCAGCCTATAAATCACGTGTACAACCACCGGAATTTGAATGATTCCCGAAGCCTTTTGGGAAGTCTCGTTTTTAGCGTAATATGCCTCAATTTCAGCGCGCCGCTCTTTATAATCTGCGTCGCTGTTCTTGAAATAGGCATCGCGCAGATCACTACCACATGATAATTGATCATGGACCTGTGCTTCAATAAATTGAACGCATCCCACGAACAGGGCAAAAAGCAATGGTCTGATGCTCATGTTGTAAAATTAAACAAAGTCGTGTGATGACTGATAAGTGGGTTATTTAAATAAATTTTATTACCATGGGCAACCATTTTCAAGGTTATACGTCTATAAGTCAGAATGATTCTAAAGTTAATAGATAGGTGACTTTAATTATTCTTCTGCCTTTGGATTGAGATGGCCCCTGTTCTTTGAACGGGGGCTTTCTATTTAGCAATAGTTGCAATAAAGGCTGCTGGCATTATGAACCAGGCTTTCATTCGACTCAACCAATTGTGTCAGCATTGCTATTAGCCCCGCCTCAAATGCTTCCAATTCTTCGGGCCCAAAGGTGGATTCTTCTCCCAATTGCAAGAAATGCAGTGATTCACCGCCCCTGAGCGCACAGACAGCCGGCGAAAATGTGGCACCAAATTCACTGCTTTTGTAAGCAAGCCAGCTGTAGGTCAATAATTGAAGGTATTTATTCTTCTTACCCGAAAAGACTTCATTTATGTTCTTGACCTTCAGTTCATTCGGCTGAATTGCTCCCGTTTTATAGTCAATGATGTTTGTTTTTCCGTTGATGGACTCGATCCGATCTATTTTCCCCCGGACTTTCACTTTGCCGAAAGGCAAGATCAGTTCTGCGGACAGCTCCTTTTCCAGACCCAATAGCGTTACTTCTGAATTCCTGTGGCGTATTTCTTCTTCCTTTAAAAAGTGTTTCAGCGATTTGTGGGCAATATTTACCGAAAGTAGATTTTTACCCTTACCGAGTTGATTCGCATCGATGTGCTTCAGAAAAGCACTTTCAATCGCTTTCGCTGCTTTTTCAGAAATTGATGCAATGTCCCCTACAACCAATCTTTTGCCTATGTAGGGCGTATAGATTTTCTCGAGACTGTTATGCAAGACCTCACCGAAGATTCCGGCTTCAATGGTTTCATTCACTTCGTCGGCATCTTTGAGTCCGATGACATAACGGTAATAAAAATCAAGTGGGCAATTGAGGTAAGTCGTTAGTGCGGTTGGAGAAATACCCCTTTCAAGCAACGTCGTCAGTCTTGCAGTTAATTTATCATTCCTAAACACTTGCTTCTGTGATTCACTGTGCTCTTTGATGGCAATTTTGACGTTCTTTTCACGGAATGAATTGTTGGTTGAATAACTCACAAGCTCTCGTTTTAATTGTCGGATGAACCTGCTCATCTCTCCATTTGACATGGCATCCCCTTGGTTTTCGTAAAACAAGTGAACAAATTGTGAACGTTGAAGTAGGCGATAAAAGTGATAAGCAAAAACGGCTTCCCTTTCACGATGGACCAGCAAGCCGTATTGCCGCTTTAGATCAAATGGTAATACCGAATGATACCTTCTTCTGGACGGCAAACTTCCCTCATTCATGTTCAATAGGTAGACATGCTCGAAGTCCAGGTTCCTTGTTTCTAGTAAGCCCATTATTTGCAGTCCCTCGAGCGGTTCACCGGTGAATTGAACCTTGGTGATCTGAGTATAATTCCTCCATAATTTATGAGCCTGGGCTATGTCCACCTCTGTTCCCAAATTGGCCGAGACTTCTTTGACCAGACGATTTACTTCAAAGTGGTGATAGATAAATTCACGCTGTATCTTAGCATAAACAGTGGTTTCTTTTTTATAATGGCTGTCAAAAAACAACAGCAGATCATCCATCAGGTTCAGAACTTCTCCTGAAGATCTCAGCATAGCAAAGGATGGGCGGCCTTCTGCTTTGAAGTGTTGAAAAACTTCATTCAGTTTGCCCGCAGAAATGAACAGCATATTGGACTTGTCGATTTGTTGAATCAGTGTTTCTTTTAGCAGTTGACCCTGCTGGTCGAATGTATCGCGCCAGGCTTCATTTCTCAATAGTCGCCGTACATCTGAGTGATAGAAAGAAGTGGCTCTTTTACTGATCACATTGAAATACATTCTAATGATGCCGTCTAGCAATCCATAGAATGGGGAATTCTTCAAATTGTATCCCATGGTCACATTGATGTGTTTAATGCTCACCGGTAGTTGCTTAAGGACGGGTATCAACATAGCTTCTTCGGGAAGTACAATTGCCGTGGTGTTTTCATTGACTTCGCCTGTGAGTTGCTCTAAAACTTCCCTCAGTGCATAGGTCTGCTCTATGCTGTGTGCACACTTATAAACAATAACCTCTTTGGAAATGTCCTTGAAGTTGTCAGCGGTCCAATTCAAGGGGTTTTGTTTAAAATGGAAACTGTTTATTCTGGCAAAGTGACCGGCCTCATGTATTTCATCATCGACATAATACCGGTCATAGTCAAAAAAAAGTTCAGCACCCCACGTTTGATTCATGAAACTGAAAATCTTTTTTTCGGCGGCTGTCAATGCGTTAAAGCCCGCGAATACAAAAAGCTGATCTCCAAATTCATTTGTTTCTACACGTTCACTGGCCTTGCGTTGAATAAATCCAGAATGTCCCGTGCCATTAGCTAATTGATATTCGTTGAAACGATCGTAAATGACTGGCAGGCTGCGGCAAACTTCCAGGTAGTGGAGGGATGATTCATTCAGGTCTTTGCTTTCTGGGGACCAGGCCTCAAGTTCGCGGGCATTGTAGAGATCATTGAATAAAGCACCGGCATCTGCAAGCTCGTGATCAATTTCTTTGAGGTCCTGTAATAGAATTCCGGCCCAATTTAAGAACTTACTTACGTCGGTTTTCTCTTCCATCCCTTCGGGAAGGGCTTGATGTAATTGTCCGAGCAATACATAATCTTCGGCAGTCCTTATTCCTGCAAGTTCTTCCATAAATTCCCTTGAACTCAACATTCTGGGCATCCACATACTTTTCTTGGCCTTTATTGCTAAAAACCTAGAAAGGAATAGTTTAGCACGGACATTTGGCAGCACTACCGTAACATCTTTGATCTTTTCGGTTCCTTTAGCCAATATATGTTCGGCTAGATGTTCGAGGAATTTCACTTATTCTTCTACAATCATTTTAAAACCTACGCCATGGACGTTGAGTATCTTTATCCGTTCATCCGCTCGCAGGTATTTCCTGAGTTTAGAAATAAAAACATCCATGCTCCTTCCGCTAAAATAATCATCGTTTCCCCAAATGGTCTTTAGCGTCAATTCTCTCGATAGAATTTTACCCTGCTGAAGACAAAGCAGTTTGAGCAGGTCTCTTTCTTTTTTTGTCAGTTTGACAATATCCTCACCAAAGGTCAAAAGTTGGTTCTCACTGTCAAAGGAATAGTTTCCGATTTTGAATATTAATGCCGATTCGCTGCTCTTCTCTCGATCGATGGTCCTTTTTAAAATGGCTTCGATGCGCAAGAGTAATTCTTCAAAATCAAAGGGCTTGGTTATGTAGTCATCACCTCCAATTTTGAAGCCCCTTATTTTATCCTCTGTCATCGTTTTTGCCGTTAAAAAGATAATGGGCACGGTACCATTTAGTTCCCTGATTTCTGCAGCTAATTCGAATCCATCTTTTTTGGGAAGCATGACGTCCAGAATACAGACATCGAAACGTTGATTCAAGAACGCCGTAAGTGCCGTTTTACCATCTGTATAAAGTGACACGGCGTATTTCTTCAGCCGGAGGTTGTCCTGGATCACAAAGCCAAGATTCGTGTCGTCTTCAACCAATAATATGTTCGCCTTTTGATCTTTCATTAATTAGTATATGGTAGTGTCAAATCGAATTTACTCCCTTTTCCAACTTCGCTTTCGAGGTGGATTTTTCCTTCGTGCAGTTCTATCACAGTTTTCACATAATTAAGACCAAGTCCGAATCCTTTGACATCGTGCAAATTTCCAGTAGGAACTCTATAAAATTTATCAAATACATACTTAAACTGCTGCCTGTCTATACCGATTCCCTGATCTTCGATGCTTATTTCGATGTTTCGATTGACATTTCTGGTCGACACTCTGATTTTTGGTTCATTAGGACTGTACTTGATTGCATTGTCGAGCAAATTGTAAATAATGTTTGAAAAATGTAAATGATCGATCAAGGCGTGTGAATGATGTGCCGAAAAGGAGCTTTCGATCTTACCTTTTCTTTCAATCAATATAAGCGAGAAACCCTTGATGGCCTCTTTAATAATTTTGTTAACGTCTTGAATCTCACGATTTAATACGATGTTCTTGTTATCCAGGGTGGCGAGCTGTAAGACCCGATCAACCTGTATTTTTAATCGATTATTTTCTTGCCGGATGATCTCGGCGTATTGCTTTATCTTTTCTGGTTGCCCAAGGGTTTCATCGTTCAGGATGACTTCTGTTGAAAGCGAAATGGTCGATATAGGTGTTTTGAATTCATGGGTCAGGTTATTAATAAAGTCAGTGCGTATTTCAGAAAGCCTTTTTTGACGTAGAATAATAGTCGTGGTATAAGCGAAATAGATAAAGACGAAAAATAACACGGTCGATGAAAAGATCCATATGCCCATTTGATTCACCATATAGCTCTGTTTACCCGGAAAATACACGCCAAAGTAGTGTCCGTCTCGTTGCCAGTTCAGTTTGTTCTGACTCGAGGTTTCGGGAATTTTGTCTTCTTCCATACTCACATATTGACTGTAAACAATAGAGTCAGTAAAACAATCATAGATAACGTACTCAAAATCAATCTTAATATTTCTGCGGTCAAATTCATTGCGCAACAGGGATTCTAGTAAATAGGGGTGAAGTGTATCGTTGATACTCGCAATAAAATAATTACTACTCAACTGCTTTACCGGTTCAAGTGCTTGGTTCGCTTCGCTATTCAGCGTTTGGATTTCCTTGGCTACGTTGCTCATCGCTACATGAACGCGTTGATTGAATTGTCGTTCTTCAAGATCAAAGGCCTTTTGAACCCAATAAACTTGTATGGCCAAAATACCTGAAAGGCTAATGGTGGCTAATAAAATTATTATACGAAGTGCTTTTCGGTTCACCGCTTAAAGGTAAAATGAATAAAATTACATTCTCATATTTTAACGTATCATTAACGGCAATGAAAGAATACCACTTTCCGCAATTCAGAAAATACACCAATAATCAGTCCTTTTTTAAGGTGTTGTCTGAAGATGAATTTGAAGAGGTAAAGAAGATGCCGACCGGTTATGCCTTACATAGATTCCGGGTAAAAATACTACCCGACAGGAACTATGTTTCTGATATGTTGGACTGCGCTAACGGACATTGGGTAAAGATTCCGGAAACTGAGTACACAAAGCTTTACGCCCTGACGTTGGCTTCTAACGAGTAAATTCAAACGAGTAAATAAGATTCGAGGTATGATATGAGCGAATCCGGGTTGAATGTTCTCCAATTCAGATCATCTAGTTTTCCCTCCATCAACATGTAATTCTGCAGTCCCATGGATTTCATGTCCTGAATAACGTGAGGATGAAAATTTACCAGAGCGATCCAACCATCTTCAATCTCTTCTCGCCATTCTTCATAGTAACAATCATCTGATCCGTGAAATATCAACACATTTTCACCTATCAGAATAAACTTGTTTATACCTTCTAACATCATGTCTTCCAACACATTGCGCTTGAATTGCATAATGTCGTTATGAAGTGTGTCGTTCCATTCTCCAATTAGTTCAATAATGCATGACCCTTCATCGTAATTGACATACAGAATTTTAATAAACATGCTAGGGCTTCCAATATAATCCCATTGCGGATGGATGTAATGATCATAGATGGTGTTGGTGAATTCCAATTCACTATACTCCCTGCCGTGAAAAGGTGATCGTTCATCTTCATCTGCCACGTAAAGGTTTCTCCAATTATAATGGGGCTCGATCGCGTGCATCTTATTTTTTTGCTAACAGGGCATTGCGGACACTACCATGCTTTTTTAGCAATGCAGTGGCTCCTTTTTCATCTACTGACAATTCATCCATGATCATGCGTATACCTCTGTTGATCAATTTGTTATTTGACAACTGCATGTCTACCATTTTGTTGCCCTTAATTCTTCCCAATCCAATCATGACCGAGGTGGAGATCATATTCAGTACCATTTTTTGAGCAGTTCCTGATTTCATTCTGGTACTACCTGTGACAAATTCGGGACCTACTACGACTTCGATGGGATATTCAACTGATTTGGAGAGGGGACTGCCTTGGTTGCAGCAAATGCAGGCGGTAAGGCAACCGAATTCTTTTGCAGATTTAAGGCCACCTATTACGTATGGTGTGGTGCCAGAGGCTGCAATGCCAATGACCGTATCTTGTTTTTCAAGTCCATATTCCAAAAGGTCTTTCCATCCTAATTCTGGATCGTCCTCGGCAAATTCAACTGCCTTTCTGATAGCAGAATCACCACCCGCAATAAGACCAATGACCAGGCCGTGATCCACGCCAAAGGTAGGAGGACATTCCGAGGCATCTAAGATTCCAAGACGCCCGCTAGTGCCAGCGCCGGTGTAAAAAAGCCTGCCTCCATTTTTCATTCGCCCAATGACTATCGGTAGGAAAGTTTCCAGCACGGGAATGACTTTCCCCACGGCCTCGGCTATCCGTTGATCTTCCTTATTAATGTTCAAGAGAACATCAGCGATGCTCATGTTTTCCAGCCCATCGTAATGCGATGCCGATTCGGTGATTTTTGGATTGCCGTGATCATCCTTCATGATGCAAAGTTACTCAGTACTCACTTAACTTTTATCGACTACAGGGTTCAATATGAATATTTCTACTTTTGCTAAATGCTGGGATTCCTTCATCGATACTGGGAAGAGCGACCATTGCGCTTGATTTTGCTTCTATCAATACTATTCAGGACCATTTCTGTTATATTATCTCAGGGATACGGAATGCACGACGACCATTTTCTGGTCATTGAAGCTGCCCAGAGCTGGATTGACGGTTTTGATTACAATAATTGGCTGCCCAAAAATGCAACCGACGGAAAACCAACAGGACACAGCTTTTTTTATGTAGGCCTGCATTACTTGCTGTTTTATTTATTGACGGCGTTAAAGGTGTTGGACCCGCAAGTAAAGATGTTGTTGGTCAGGGCGATTCACGCATTGTTGTCTTTAACCGTTGTTTACATCGGTTTCGGATTGACAGAGCGACTTTCAGGTCGACGCGACGCCAGAATTGTAGGGGTTTTGCTCGGATTATATTGGTTCTTCCCCATACTTTCGGTAAGAAATATGGTGGAAATGGTCTGCATTCCTTTTTCCATGATTTCTTTTTGGTACCTGATCAGGTTGAGGAAGAAGGAAAGTATGATGCGCTATGTATTGGCAGGTTTTTTTATTGGAATTTCCATTGGTATCAGAACACAGATGTACCTCTTTTTGGGGGGAATGGGTCTTGCTATGCTTTTTCGAAAAGAAATCATTGGTGCGGTTATTTTTGGCCTTAGCGCTATATTGAGCTTGTTCCTGACACAAAGTGCTGATCTTTTTCTATGGGGCAAGCCTTTTGCTGAAATGGCAGCGTATATTGAGTATAACAGCACCCATTATGCAGACTACATCACCCAGTCGCCTTTTCAGTACGTACTTGTGTTGGCAGGGCTACTTATTCCCCCAGTGAGTCTTTTTCTCCTCTTTGGTTTCTTCAGGGAATGGAAAAAACACCTGCTCATTTTCTTGCCCGGCATTATTTTTATCGCCTTCCATTCAATCTACCCAAATAAGCAAGAGCGCTTCATATTGCCCGTTATCCCTTATTTGATCATACTCGGTGTTATTGGTTGGAACCGTTGGATGAAGAAATCCAACTTTTGGAAAAAGCGCGTCGTTTTGTACAAAACATGCATTGGTTTTTTCATTGTTCTGAATGTTGTGGCACTTTTGTTTGTGAGCCCGGCATCCACCAAGAAAAGCAGGGTCGATACTTCCTATTACTTAGGTCAGCAGTCTAATGTAGAGGGGATTCTTCTGGAACGCTCAGAAGACTATAGTTGTTATATGCTTCCTAGGTATTATTCAGGTGACTGGACCTCACCCCAGATTTGCTATTCTCGAGGTGTGCGATACCAATTGAGCGACCCCTTATTAAAGGAAATGGTTCTAACCAAGCAATTGAATTACGTTCTTTTTATTGAAGAAAGGAACATAGAGGAACGTCTGGAACGATTTACAAATATTTTTCCAAATATGCGCTTTAAGGCTTCGTTCGAACCAAGCTACATTGACAAATTGTTGCACTATTTGAATCCCGTGAATCAGAATGAAACCATTTATGTTTACGAGATTCCAACTGAAGTCAAGTAAAAGTATAGAGGTAGTTGACCACAAAATTCCAAAAAGTGGTCACAACGATGGCAAGTAGTTTTGCAAAGTAAAAATTCAATTTGAATTTCTCATTTAAAACCCACAATACCAAGCTATTAATGCCTAATCCTATAAGGGAAACGAACAAAAATTTTCCGTATTCATGGGCGATTTCTGGATTTTGACTTTGAAACGTCCATATTCTGTTTAGGAAATAGTTTGAGGAGGCGGCGCTGAGAAAGCCAATGGCATTAGCAACAAATTTCTGAACTTTGAATTTTTCTTTTAAAAGGTAGGTAAGGCCGAAGTCGATAAGAAGACCGGAAAAGCCCACAACACCAAACTTCACAAATTTTACGATTAACTCCATTTTTCTTGCTTGGGTAAATATCGCAAAATGGTGGCAAGCCTGAAATATTTCCTATTATTGAGATAAGTTAATTCACAAATACACTATTATGAAGCGGTTCCTTTTTGCATTCACGATTATTCTATTTGCATTTAATTTAATGGCCAAAGAAGGTATGTGGGTGCCCATTTTTCTGGAAGGTGCCTTAATGGATGACATGCGATCTTCGGGCTTGAAATTGTCTGCAGAGGACATATACAGCGTTAATCATTCGAGCCTGAAAGATGCTGTAGTACGATTTGGTGGTGGATGCACGGCCGAAATCATCTCAGCTGATGGACTGCTGTTGACCAATCACCACTGCGGATACGGAACCATTCAGTCACACAGTAGTCTTGAAAATGATTACTTGACCAATGGTTTTTGGGCCAGGAGTAGGCCAGAGGAACTGAAGAATCCGGGACTGGAGGTCACCATCATCAAGAGCATCAAAGATGTCACCGCGGAAGTACTGAAAGGTGTGGATTCAGAAAACGAACGCGATTCTCTAATAAAAAACAACTCAAATAGCATTGTAAATGAAAATACGGTCGAAGGATCTTACGAAGCATTTATCAGGCCCTTCTTCAACGGAAATCAGTATATACTTTTCATCACCGAAACGTTTAAAGACGTTCGATTGGTAGGAGCCCCTCCTTCATCCATTGGGAAGTACGGATTTGACACCGATAATTGGGTCTGGCCAAGGCATACGGGTGATTTTTCGATATTCAGAATATATGCCGGAAAGGACAATAAGCCTGCAGAATTCAATGAATCCAATAGTCCTTATAAGCCTAAGCATCACCTGCCCATTTCACTTAAAGGTTACAATGAAGGTGATTTCACAATGGTGTACGGTTTTCCTTATCGTACGGATGAATACCTGACGGCCTCTGCCGTGGACTTTATAATGAATGTTTCAAATCCAACCAAGATCAAGATTAGAACAGCCAAGCTCGAAGTCCTGAATCAACATATGCGCGAGGATGATCTGGTTCGCATTAAATATGCAGCCAAGCAGAGTTCAACTAGCAATGCCTGGAAAAAGTGGATGGGCCAGAACCGTGGATTGCAACGAAATCATTCCATCGAAAAAAAGAAAAAATTCGAACGGGAGTTTTTACTAAGATGTGATGGGAATTCTGATTTTTCTGAATACAAGAACATCATTGATGATCTTGATAAAACCTATGCGACTTTCAATCAAGTGGGCCTGGCAAGGGATTATTTTGTCGAAGCGGCATATTATTCCACTGACCTAATGCGATTTGCCCGTGGATTTATGGGAGTGTATGACGAAGTTGAACGAGGTAAGAGCCTGAGCCCGGGAGAAAAAGAAAAATTATTGAATAGACTTAGAGGGTTTTATAAAAACTATGATGCGCCTACAGATCAAGCCGTATTCTCGGCAGTTATGCCCCTTTACCTGAGTTCAGATAACGATGAATATAAGGCCGACGTATTGCGCACGGCAGTTTCTGATCACAAGTCATCTTACGAAAATTGGGCAAGTGATCTCTATCATGACTCCCCTTTGGCAGACAGCGCTGATTTCTACGCTAGAATGTCTGCAAATCCGACCAAAACCATTAAATCCCTTAAAAAGGATGACTTTTTTCAATTGGTCAGGAGGCTGAATATGCATTATCAGAACGTCATTTCACCTGCGTATAAAAACCTTAGTGATCAATTGGATGCGCTAAACAGGCAATACGTTGAGGCCATTATAAATGTGTTTCCAGAAAGAAAAGCCTATCCGGATGCCAATGGTACGCTCAGGTTATCATATGGGGCGATTGAAGGCATGGAACCGGCAGATGGAATCATGTACGACTATTATACCACAATGGAAGGTGTTCTGGAAAAATATGTTCCGGGTTCCGAAGAATACGATCTACCGGAAAAACTAATTGCATTGCATGAGAGCGGTGATTATGGCCAGTACGCTCAGGATGGCGAATTACGTGTGTGTTTCATTGCGTCCAACCACACCTCTGGAGGTAATTCTGGGAGTCCGGTTCTAAATGCAAACGGAGAATTAATAGGCCTGAACTTTGATCGCAATTGGGAAGGTACCATGAGCGACATATCCTACGATATCGATCAGTGCAGGAATATCTCGGTAGACATCAGATACGTCCTTTTCATAGTGGACAAGTTCGCCCAAGCAAGCTATCTGATTGACGAACTGAGTTTAGTGAACTAGGCGCCACTTCGGAGTAGCTGAACAGTTTTACTTTTCTTTTTTAGGCACTGCAGCTTTTTTAGTTGCAGGTGCTTTTTTAGCCGCGGTTGCTTTTTTAGCCGCGGTCGCTTTTTTGGCTGCTGGTGCTTTTTTAGTTGCAGGTGCTTTTTTGGCCGCCGGAGCTTTTTTAGTGGCAGGAGCTTTTTTAACAGTAGCAGTCTTCTTGGCCGTGGCGACCTTTGCTGTAGCAGTAGCTTTAACTGCATCGGCAGTCTCTTTTACATCAGTTGCTTTGGCTGTTGGTTTTTTAGCTTTTTTAGCAACAACCACTGGTTTTTTCTTTTTTCTCGGTCGCGTGACACCATACGAACCAGCGATAATTTTACCCTTCCTTGTTTTTTGATCTCCTTTTCCCATCTATAAATTTTTGAATTGCAAATATAGCCAATGCAAGATGCAAGGCAAAAAAAAAGCCCTCCAAAGAGGGCTTTAAATGACTCATTTAGGATTAAACTTTTCCAGAAAGTTCACTACCAGCCTTAAACCTTACAACGTTTTTGGCTTTGATTTGAATTTCTTTACCTGTTTGTGGGTTTCTTCCTTTCCTTGCAGCTCTTTTAGAGACTGAGAAAGATCCAAATCCTACCAAGGCAACCCTGTCACCTTTTTTCAATGCACCGGAAGTAGTATCGATGAAAGAATCCAAGGCGCGTTTTGCATCAGCTTTTGAAATGTTAGCTCCTGAAGCCATGGCTTCGATCAATTCTGCTTTATTCATGTTCTAGAATTTATTGGTTAAACTAATATTTTAATAGTTAATCAAATTTATAGGAATTCTCTACGGACACAAGACTTTCGGGCTTAAATGCCCTTATTTGTTGATAAATACGGCCATTTGTTAATAACTATAGGGTTGAAAGCCTCGTCAAATAAGGCTTCTAGCGTTTTTCTTTCACAAAAATCCGATCTTTTCCTAAAAATTGGGGGGATTGAAATGAGATTACTTTGAGAGGTTCCCCGGAAGTTACCTTCAATGAATGGACTACATTCTTAGGAATAAATATCAAATCACCCGACACAATACTGATCATTTCGCTGTCAATTTTCATGTCAGCACTTCCCTCCAATACATAGACTTGTTCCGTATGTTTTGCATGTCGATGGGCCTTGACCTCTTTTTTTATCCAGATCAGTGTGCTTGTACTCAACGAATCAGAATGTATGACAGTCGACCAGATATTTTCAAAGTCTTTTTCGGGTTTGAGGAAAGCCGGGCTATTGAGATATTGGGCGGTCAATTGCGAACAGGCAATTAAAAAGAAGGAAAGTGTAAGTGTAAACGATTTCATGATTTGGAATTTATGGTACAACAATATTCGGGATATCCTCTCAGGAAATCGGATCCAGCCATCTTTTGTCTTCCTTCAGGCTGAATATCGATAATCTTTAAAAAGGTGCTCTTCGTACCTATCAGCAATTCTCCAGAATCGGTTTTAATTTGACCTTCCTTTCCTTTGGAAGATAGATTCGTTTTTTCGGTTCGAAAGATCTTTACCGACATTGGTTGCCCGTCCATTTTCTTCAATGTTGTCCATGCCGAAGGGTACGGACTTAAGCCTCTTATTGTATCGTAAATACGTTCTGATTCCTGTCTCCAATTCACCTCGCAATCCTTTTTGAATATTTTCGGCGCTTTTTTTAGATCAGTTCCGTCAGAAATAAAATCTTTTTGAGATGTCGTGTGATAATTTCCTTGCATAATCAAATCGAGGGTTTTAGACAACAATTCAGATCCCTTTTCGGCCAAGTGGTCGTGTAAGGTTCCCGCATCATCAGAATCCCTAATTAGAATTTCTTCTTGAAGTAATATATCGCCTGTATCAATTTCATGTTTGAGGAAAAAGGTGGTAAGGCCGGTTTTTTTCTCGCCATTAATGATTGCCCAATTGATGGGGGCTGCTCCTCGGTAATTTGGGAGCAGAGAGGCATGAAGGTTTATGGTGCCCAGCGCCGGCATGCTCCATAGTTGTTCAGGCATCATTCTGAACGCCACAACCACTCCTAGATCTGGATTTAAAAGATTCAATTCATCAAGGAAATCTTGGTCTTTCAGGTTTGTCGGTTGGAAGACGCGCATGTTATGTTTTTCTGCCAAAGTTTTTACAGGCGACGGGCTGAGTTTTTGCCCTCGACCTTTCTTACGATCGGGAGCAGTTATCACACCGACCACTTCAAATCCATCTAAAATGAGCCTTTCAAGACATATACTTGCAAAATCAGGAGTTCCTGAAAAAATTATCCTCATATGCGATGCATTCATATAACCCTGTTACGCCAATTCCCATATCGAAGGTAAAAAAATGAAAAGAGTCCCATTAATCCGAAATAGACGAATTCGCTGCACCAAACTATTGGGAGGGATCCATCAAGAACAAAGACAATGGAATATGCCGTGGCGACGTATATAACAAGTGTCGAGGTTTCGATCAATAAGGATATTTGAGTGTTGCCTGTTCCTGAAACGGCACTAAAGAGTATGAAAGCCAGCGAAAAGGCGAACATTGAAGCTGTGATCACATATATTACCGACACACTGCCTTGCAGAATTTCCGGATCTGAAGTGAAAAATGAAATCATTTTTTCCGGAAACAGTAAATTCATAGGTAAAATCAGTGCCGTCGCCAATAAGGTCAGTTTAGACACTTTCCAGGTAAAAGCCATTACACCCTCATGCTGATTTTGGCCTATGAGATTACTTACCAAAGTACTGGTTGCCGCGCTGAAGCCAAACAATGGAATCATCAATACCATATATATACTGCGAACAATATGTGAGATGGCAAGTTCTTTGGTCCCCATTTTTTCGATGATCAAAAAAAAGAATAACCAACTGGCAATAGCAATAAAATGCTGCAACATGATGGGCAAACTGACCTTAAATAGATTCCTCCATATTTTTAGCTCAATGGCACCAAATGCCAACAACCGGTATTTCTGTAAGTCAACATTTTTCAATGTATATACCGAAAAATAAATCAAAGCTGATACTTCGGCAATGACTGAGGCGATGGCCGCACCCTTGACTCCCAATTCGGGGAATCCCAGATTTCCAAATATGAGCAAGTAATCGAAGGCAATATTAACAACGGCCATGATGGAAGTGGACCAGATCAAAATGGAAGTGTTGGTGGTACCTATGTAAAACGTGCGAAAGCACAAATTCATAAATGCAAAAAAAATACCATAAACCCTGAAATCAAGGTATTGCAATCCGATTCCTACAATGGTTTCATTGGCGGTTACCGCTTCTAAAATGGACTGTCCAAAGACCTGATAGGTCAGGTAAAGGATCAGTGATAAAGGGATGAGTATGTAAAAGCAGTGATCAACAACCCTTCCAATTTCGGGGTAATTTCCCTCGCCATTTCTTCTGCCAACAACAATCTCAGCCCCAATGGAAAACCCAATTCCAACTACGATAAATAGGAAGTAAAAAATGATGGCATTGCCGGAGGCAGCTAATTCCTCTGAACCCAATTGACCCAAAAAAGCAGTATCGGCCAGGTTCATTAAGTTCTGGGCGACACTACCTATGATAATGGGGTAGGCAACTCGCCATATATTTCGGTAGGAGGATAGTTCCACGCCGAAAAATAAGGTATTTCTTAGTGGTTGCTATTGAACAGCCCGGGAAACAAGCTGCTTTTTAGTATCGATCAAATCCTGAAAAAAAGAAATTAGCCTCGATTGCGGCATTCTCATCACTGTCAGAACCGTGGATGGCGTTAGCGGCAATGGATTCCGCATAGAGTTTTCTAATAGTTCCTTCAGCGGCTTCCTGTGGGTTTGTTGCTCCTATCAATTTTCTGAACT
This sequence comes from Vicingaceae bacterium, assembly GCA_040220895.1. GTDB lineage: Bacteria > Bacteroidota > Bacteroidia > Flavobacteriales_E > Vicingaceae > UBA11591. Next base: position 325,956 of record JAVJVY010000020.1, on the reverse strand, counting down.
CCTGGACTGCATTGTCCTTCTCAAGCATGGCCGCTACAATTGGCCCCGATGTCATGTAAGTTACGAGATCACCGAAGAATGGTCGCTCGCGATGAATGGCGTAGAATGCTTCAGCTTCATCTACACTCAATTTAACCATTTTCATGGCCACAATGCGAAAACCTGCTAGGTTGATCTTATCGAGAATGGGGCCGATGAAGTTCTTTTCTACTGCATCGGGTTTAATCATGGTAAATGTTATATTGTGACTCATTTTTCGCTTTTTTTTGCGGGCAAATATACAATTGCGGGATGGATATCACACATAAAGATCTGATCAATGACCAGGACTTTTTAAGAGAAGCCATAGGATGGGATGTTATTAATTGGACACCTGCCATAAGTCATTGGACTTCAGCACTTGGGGATAATCCAAAAGGCAAGTGCCTTGAACTAGGCTGTGGGCCGGGTGGCATAAGCTTGTATTTGTCGGTGTTGGGATTGGAAGTTACTTGCTCTGATCTTGAATTACCTGGCCAGGAAGTCCGGGAATTGCATGCAAAATATGGTGTAGAACATACGATCCGTTACGAGGCAATCAATGCACTGGACATTCCTTATGAAAACCATTTTGATTATGTGGTTTTTAAATCTGTTCTGGGAGGTGTTTCCAGGAATGGCAACGATCATCATAGACATTTGGTACTCAGTCAGATCAAAAAATGTTTAAAGGATGGTGGAATCTTATTGTTTGCAGAGAACTCTTCCGGTTCGGCTCTCCATCAATTTTTCAGGAAACATTTTATAAAATGGGGCAACGATTGGAATTATATATCCCTTGCTGAAATGAAAAAGGAGCTTTCAATCTTTGAGCTTCTATACATGAATGTCAATGGATTCTTGGGCACATTTGGTCGAAATGAAAATCAGCGAAGAAATCTCGCTTGGGCCGACAAATTGTTTTTTGATCCAATTACTCCAAGATCATGGAAATACATTCTTTACGGTTCTGCAAAAGCATAAACCGACATCAAATGTCCAACTTCTCGAATTCACTGTTCTGACTCTTGTATTCAGGAACCAACTCTTTCATCAATTTCACAATGGTCTCGTTGTCCTGAATGTCAAAGAGCGATATTATTTCATCAACCTTTTTAGATATATAATCATATTCAACTTCGGCCACCTTTGCCTTCATTATCTGCGGATGATGCGTGGGAATTGAGTTTTCGGAGTCGTTAAGTAATTCTTCATAAAGTTTTTCACCTGGTCTGAGACCGGTGAAAACTATTTGAATGTCGCGTCCAAGTTCAAGCCGGGATAGTTTGACCATCTTCTTAGCCAGATCTACAATTTTTACAGACTTCCCCATGTCAAAGAGAAAAATTTCCCCTCCATTACCGATTGCCCCTGCTTCTAAAACCAGTTGACAAGCCTCAGGAATGGTCATAAAATATCGAGTCACTTCGGGATGTGTGACCGTAATTGGGCCACCAGACTCAATTTGTTTTTTGAAAAGCGGTATAACAGAGCCATTTGATCCAAGAACATTTCCAAATCGTGTGGTTATAAAATTAGTTTCGGATTTTGCGTTTAAGGCACTTGTGTACATTTCAGCAATTCTTTTAGAAGTACCCATGACATTGGTCGGGTTGACGGCCTTATCGGTCGATATCATAACGAATTTTTTTACTCCATGCCGGTCCGAAAGATCGGCCAGTGTCTTAGTGCCCATCACATTGGTCAATATTGCTTCTGACGGATTGCATTCCATGAGTGGCACATGTTTATAAGCTGCTGCGTGAAAAACCAGGTCAGGCTTAAAGAGCTCAAAAAGTCGATTAATGCGGTTAGAATTTCGAATATCCCCAATGGCAATTTCGCATTTCGAAAGTGTACCATTTTTATTCAATTCATTCTCCAAGTCATAGAGCGGGGTTTCAGCCTGATCGAATAAAACGATTTTTTTTGGCTTGAATTTCAATAATTGATGCACCAGTCCGCTTCCGATTGATCCTGCGGCACCGGTCACCAATATGACCTTATTGTTGTACTGGTTTTCAATCAGATCAAAATCCAATTTGATCTGATCCCTGCCCAGGAGGTCTTCAATTTTGATTTGCTTGATCTGTTTAAAACTTAACTCACCATTGATCCATTTTGAAACAGGAGGCACGTTCAGCACCTTGGTATTGTATTTAAGGCACAATTCTGTTATGTCGTTGAGTTTATGCGAATGCAGATTTTGAATAGAGACAATGACGTGGTCTACAACATTTTGTCCCAACAATTCTTCCAGCTGATCGGTGTGGAACACGGGTATTCCTTCGAGTTTTCGTCCCCTCTTTTTTTCATTGTCATCGACAAATGCCAGTACCGAATATTTGGTACCTGCGTCCCGGTCAAGAGTTCTTTTGGAGATTACTCCGCTTTCGCCGGCTCCATAAATGATGATCTTATTTCGCTCTTTGGATTTATTTTGATTTTCGATATGGGCCAACTTGATAAAGAATCGGTAAGAGATCATTATAAACATGGTGGCCATGAAGTCAATGATGATAATAGAGAATGGAATAATAAAGACCTTGTCTAAGAAGGCGTAGGTCAGTCCATTTGTAAGGCAAAAAATAAGTGTGCCCACTGTGACTGAGTTGGCGATGCGTATAATATCCGAAGTACCTGTAAACCGGATTATGCCAACAAAAGTGCGACCGACATAAAATGTTATGGATCGAATTATGACTACATAGGGTAAGACCAAATACAAACTATCAATCTCAACCTGGGGTATGTTGAAATTAAATCTCAGGAAATAAGCCACGATGGTTGCACATACACTGATGAACACATCAATGATGAAAATCATCCACTTAGGGGCGCTTATTTTATTGATAACCATGGTCTAATGGTGATTTGCAAAGATATTAATTTCAAGAAGTCAAATTGAACTATTTTTGCCGGTAAACATTCCATTACCCGTTGAAGATTCTTTTCTTGTTCCCCTATCCACTGGGCTTCGCAGCAAGCCAGAGATTCAGATTTGAGCAATACCTCGACGCTTTGGATGATGCGGGCCATACCCTTGATTTGCAACCTTTTCTGGATGAGGCCACCTGGAAGATACTTTATCAAAATGGAAAATACCATTTAAAATTTTTGGGTTTGCTCAAGGGCTTAATCAGAAGATTATCCACAATAGGACATTTGAGAAAATATGACATGGTTTTTGTTCACCGTGAAGCTGAGCCTATTGGACCCCCATTGGTTGAATGGGCTGTAGCTCATATATTCAAAAAAAAGATGGTTTTTGATTTGGATGATGCTATTTGGATTCCTAATTCAAGTGAGCATAATAGATTCTTCTCGGCGTTCAAACGCTACACCAATGCATTTGATGTGGCTTCTGCTGCTTATAAAGTGTCGGTTGGAAATTCCTATTTGGCTAGTAAATTCCAAGCATATAACACCAATGTCACTGTAAATCCCACAACCATTGATACCGAGGGACTTCATAACAGATTAGCTGAACACAGCAATGATGTTCCATGCGTTGGGTGGACTGGTTCTCATTCTACCTTAAAGTACCTTGAGGTTTTGTTTCCAATTATTAGAAGGCTAAAGCAAAGCCATGATTTCAGGTTTATTGTAATTTCTGATAGCCCACCCTTAAGCGACAGCGACTTGTTTGAATTTATTGCTTGGAATAAAGCATCAGAAATTGAAGATTTGCTGGCCATGAACATTGGAATTATGCCATTGGTTGAAGATGCATGGAGCAAAGGTAAATGTGGTTTCAAAGCTCTTCAGTATATGTCCTTGGGTATTCCGGCCCTCGTTTCTCCTGTAGGAGTGAATGAAATCATTGTAGATAATGGGAAGAATGGTTTTATTTGCCACACAGAAGAGGATTGGGAAAAAAGACTGAAGTATTTGATCGGAAACCGCGAAGCTTGTTCTTCTATGGGTCTGGCCGCCAGAGAAAAAGTAGAACAGTCGTACTCTGTAAAGTCCAATATGGCTAATTTTTTAAATTTGTTCACCTAATAATCTCACTATGCTGGATACTGCACTAAGGGCGAAACACGAAGCACTCGGAGCTAAAATTGTGCCCTTTGCCGGATACAACATGCCTCTTCAATACACTGGATTAATTGATGAGCACTTGAATGTGAGAGAAAACGTTGGTCTTTTCGATGTCTCACACATGGGTGAGTTTTTTGTCAGGGGAGAGGGAGCATTGGCTTTTTTACAACACGTAACCACTAATGATGTCTCTAAGTTGTTTCCTGGTAAGGTACAATATTCCTGCATGCCTAACGACAAAGGTGGAATAGTGGATGATTTGTTGGTGTATAAGTTGGACGAAGCCTATTACATGCTCGTAGTTAATGCTTCGAACATTCAAAAAGACTGGGATTGGTTAATGAAGCATAAGCCGCATGATGCAGAGATGACCAATAGGTCAGATGATTATTCACTGCTTGCTGTTCAAGGCCCAAAGGCTAAAGAGTTAATGTCGAAGCTCACGGAACTCAATCTTGAGGAGATGTCTTATTATACGGTAAAGGAAGGACAAATAGCCGGGATAGATGACGTGATAATTTCTACCACCGGTTATACAGGTTCAGGCGGATTTGAAGTATATGTCGCCAATAAATATGCAGAACAAATGTGGGATGCCATCATGGAAGCAGGAAAAGACCTAGGGATTAAACCAGCGGGTTTGGCAGCTCGAGACACGTTAAGATTAGAAATGGGTTTTTGTCTTTATGGAAATGACATCGATGATCATACCTCGCCCATGGAAGCTGGTTTAGGCTGGATAACCAAGTTCTCAAAAGAATTTACCAATTCGATAGCTCTCAAAGAAGAAAAAGAAAATGGTTCAGCCAATAAGTTGGTGGGATTCGAACTATTAGAGCGGGGCATACCAAGAAAAGATTATCCTATTACCGATAAAAGCGGCAATGTTATTGGTAGAGTAACTTCAGGAACCATGGCACCTTCTTTGAACAAGGCCATTGGCCTGGGCTATGTCCCTTCTAATCTCAGCGCTCCTGAAAGTGAGATATACGTAGAAATCCGAAGTAAATTGATACCGGCTAAGGTGGTTACATTACCTTTTTATAAAGCATAACAAGTTGAATTCCAAAAAAGTAGAGGTTAGTTTTTCTCCTGCATTATTTAGTTCGTATTACCACGATCACCAGTGCAATGTTGTTGTTGTAGACATTTTCAGAGCTACTTCGGCCATATGTACCGCATTTCATTTTGGAATAGAAGAACTTATTCCCGTTTCAACCTTGGAGGAAGCCATCGCCTATAAAAAGGAAGGATATATGGTTGGTGCAGAAAGAAACGGCGAAGTGGTTGAGGGATTTGACTTTGGGAATTCTCCTTTTAGCTATATGGATGAGAAAATCAAAGGTAAACGTGTAGTATTGACTACGACCAATGGAACCAAGGCAATAACAGTCGCAAAAGAGGCACATTCTGTTTTGATAGGATCTTTTTTAAATCTAAAGTCTCTGGGTAATTATTTAAAGAATGATGGACGGGATGTACTTATTTTATGTGCAGGATGGAAAAATCGTTTCAACCTTGAAGATTCTCTTTTTGCCGGAGCTCTTGTTAAAGAACTTCAAGGGTCTGCTCAATTTAGCAACCTGGCTGATTCGGCTATCGCAGTTTCACACCTATACAATCTTGCTCAGAACGATCTTTACGCTTTTCTTGAGAATTCGAGTCACCGACGAAGATTAAATAGATTGCAATTGGAAGACGATATTCGATTTTGCCTTCAGCAATCAATTTACACCGTCATTCCCGTATATCAGAATGGCAGCTTGGTGAATAGTGAACGATTTGTTTCCATTGAATTATAGGCCAGTCTATTTTCTGCTTTTAATTCTTTTTGTACCAGTTTTTACCTGGGCGTGGGGTTTTCACGGACATCGTCTGATAAACCGAAAAGCCATTTATTCCTTGCCGGCCGAAATGTTTGCTTTCTACAAAGCCAACATCGATTTTCTGGAAGCTCATTCTATCGATCCCGACAAGCGCCGTTATGTGGTGGAAGGTGAGGCCGTGAAACACTACATAGACCTGGATCATGTATTCGATGGGGGAGTTATATCATTGGATTCCATTAATAGTAAGCTGCCCTTTACCTGGCAAACCCACATGGACAGTCTGATGATGCTCGAAGTCTCAGAGCATGGTATATTGCCATGGAATTTGTTGTTTCAGTTTAGACTTCTCACTGCCGCATTTATTAGGAAAGATGCAAATAGAATCCTTACGCTGTCGGCAGAAATAGGTCATTATGCCTCGGATGCACACGTGCCTTTGCACACCACTGAAAATTACAACGGACAACTAACTGGCCAGGAAGGAATACATGCTCTATGGGAATCAAGAATTGTGGAAGAGTATTCCAATGATTATACTTTTCTGGGAGGAAAAGCCGACTACCTTGAAAACCCTCAGTTATCCATATGGAAAATTATTGTGCAAAGTCACATTCTCGTGGGTGAAGTTTTGAGTGAAGAGCAAAAGTTACGCGAAAGAACAAAAGACAGTCGGGTATTTTCATCCAAGTTCAATGGTTGGTCCGGCGACGTGGTATTCTCCAGTTATTACATCGAACAATACAATGAGGCAGTAGGTTGGTTAGTGCAAAAGCGCATGGTTTCGTCGGCTCAATTTATCGCCAGTATTTGGTATACGGCATGGGTGAACGCAGGACAGCCAGATTTATCCTTCTTGGATTCATCTGGCTGTCAAATTATGGATTCTGTGCTTGAATCAGAACCTGCACATGTTCATTGATCTATTTCTCATTTGCGAGCTTTTCCATTTCCTCGTTAAAGATCTGCTCATATTTCATTTTATCGTAATCCACTTGAAGTTTTTGATCTTTACTTATACCGGCATTTAAACCGTTTAAGAGGCTTTCTTTGTCGATTTCTACGGCAACAAACGTTTGATACTGACCATTGCCAAGTGACCCTGTTTTTTCACAAATGATCTTGATATCATTTAATTTTAGGTTTACCACTTCCCTAGTCATGTTCTCAAATTTACCTTCAAACTCAGAACCTTCTCCGAATTCGCGTTCATTGACGTATCGATCTGTCACCGATTTAACTTGCGTCTCAATCAATGAAGCCAACCGCTGTTTTGTCAAAGTAAGGGCCTTTTCTCTGGAAAGGCTCATGTCATTGCTTTTCGCGCTATTATCGGCTCTAAAGAAATTCTTGTCCGATGTAAACTTGGGTCCTGAACAGGGAATGTCAATTTCCTTGAATCCACCTTCTTTTTTAGAGACTTCTTCTTTTCCCTTACATGCCGGCAAGGCAACGATGGCAGTAAGAATCAAAGCAGAAGATATTAATTTGATCGTCCTCATATAATTAGTTTTTAGGGGTGTTAATTTACAACTTAGTGTGTTAATAATGAATTTCTAAGCACATTATTGTACAAGCATTTTCCCGGTGAATACCTCTTGATCGGCAGAGATGATTTTCAGAATGTATGTGCCTGAAGATAGTGGATTAGTGGAAAATGTCAATAAATTTCTACCTGCATTGGCGCTATTCGAATCAACGACACGCTTCACGAGTTTTCCATCAATACCATAAATCGAGACTTCAATGAAGCCAGATTCACTCAGTTCGAAAAAGACATTAACTTCTCCAAATGATGGGTTTGGGTAGATTACACTGCCTTTAACAGGAAGTTTTTGGGTTTTTTCTCCAGTAAGCTGGATATCGCATGATTTGGAATCTGAGATAGACAAGGTATAAGCGTAATCGCATAAGTTGACACTTATTTTATTAGCTGAACTACTCAAGCCATTCCATGTGAAGGAATATGGAGTAATCCCCTGAAGAACAGAGGTTTCCAAATATCCCAAACAACTATTTATATCTGATGTCCTTTGTTCGCTCACACTGGCTGAAAAGCAGCTACAGTCTCTTAATTCACTGATCCATGTTCCACTTGACCGATTTGCTCTTCCAAAAAAACCAGCCGTCCATACTACGCCCGGCTCATTATACTTTCGTTGAATTCCAAAATAATCGCCCCATCGTTCATAGGAACCGGCCAACCATGAATCAACATAGCCTTCACCATCTTTTAGGGTCATCAAATCTGAGTAAATACCGCCTTTGAATTTGATTGCAGAAATTCCAGCATAATCAAAAGGTGAAGTGTGATCGAACGCGATAAGAGAAGCACTAGGACATTCCGAAGTGCCTGTATAAACGATATTTGGATAGCCGAAGTCAAGTTGATTGTGGCCAATAACTTTGGCGCTGACGGTTGGATTGGTGGATATATTTTTAATAAAACCATGGAAAACAGCCGCATTACCGGTTTCAAAATCCATGGTATTTCCAACAAATTGGACGTCATCATCAACAATAAAACTACCCAAAACCCTTGAATCATTGGTGTCGAATCCATCAGACGGGTCATTAGGGTCAGAGTTTTCTTGTCGCCCATTTGGAGGTAAGCCGTAGGCTGCATCAGCTTTAACAACACCTATATTCATCTTGGCGTCCGGATCATCCAGTTTTCCGGTTACCTCAACAATGAAAATACTGTCATTTTCTAAATCAAAATTTCGATTCGAAAGGAAGAACATGTTTGGACCGTGCAAACTGTCTCCCCCTTGAATGGGTGCGAGATTTCTGAGATTGCGTCCGTCGAGTTCTATTCCACTCCAAAGCGCGGTTCTTATGTTTTCTTCGCCGTTGTAGCCACTTTCTTTGTCAAAATGCCAGATGATGGTCTCGCTGAATCCTATTTTCCAGTCTACACCAGGGATCAGTAAATTAACGGTTAAAAACAACTCATCTTCTGTCATGGCCATAGCGGGATAGTCCGTCCATGTATTATTTTGTAACGGATTCCCGGGAATTCGATACGTATTCCAAGGGTCAGTTGGGTCATTGCTTGTCGAAAATGCCAGGATGATGCCGCTGTTCGCCGGGGTCCTTCCCGTCAAGAAAGTAGCAATAAAGCGGTCATATTCAGGGTCGTAAAGCACCTTTGGATCGAACGGGCCATCGGGATTCAAGCCGGCTGCAAAGTCAGAAAAACTTACAACAAATATGTTGCTGTCCGTCGGCTCGTAACCATTTCTCAAATCCCTGAAATACAGGTATGAATTTATACCTGCCAAGAGGTAATTATCATTTGATATGGCAAGGGTATTGTCTAGTGGTATTCCTCCTGAAACATAGATCAGCGTATCTTTGAGCTCGCCATTCACAGGATATTTTGCCAAGCGTTGCATTCCAAAGCCATCCAGAAGTACAGGTTTGGGAATGGTATCACCGGCACTCTTGCGACCCGCATTATTTCTCGGATGAGCCTTTCCTGCGTCTTTTTTGAATCGAAGCAGGGCCGCTCTGTAAGAGTCTCCATCAGGGGCAGGGGCCTCTAAATGCTGAATCCTTGGATTAAAGGTGGGACTAAGGGACTTTGGGTTGATCGTTCCACTTTTTTCGATGTCAATAAATTGTTTCGAATACGATGCCTCATTTGAAGTCAACTTCAACTGAGCTTTGGAATGAAAAGCACCAAAGAAGATGAATGTAACTAAGGGAATAAAAAGCCTTTTTTTCATTTCAGGCCTAAAACTACGAAGTTTTGGCCTTTGTCATACATTGATTAGACAGATGCCTTTTTCCAAGTGATTAATATTTAAATTAAACGCACTAATTTCGTTCGTTAGTAAATAATTCCCTAAATTGCTTATTACACTAATGATTAAACAATGAAATACGTCGTCTTTTTCATCCTATTTTTTGCATTTGTCCTAGAGTCTAATGCCACCCATTTAATGGGTGGAGAAATTACCGCCAAGCAAATGCACGACAGCACTTATCAGATCACATTAACAACCTATAGAGACACTTTGGGTATTCCCATGGATAGTGTAGCTAATTTTATTGTGAAGGATACTGCCGGGAATACAGTCATGACATTCTCGATACCCTATGATACTGCAATTTCAGGGAATATTTTAAATCTCTATCCCTACGGAGTCGAGGTCTATATATTTAAAGATACTATTCATTTGCCAGGACCGGGAACCTACCACATATCCTTTACTGACTGTTGCAGAAATGGTGCCATTCAAAATTTAAGCGCTCCATTAAATGAAAACATGTATTTAACTACGACCGTAACTCATTTTAGTAATTCCTCGAATTCTACCCCCTTCTTTCTGGTTCAACCTGTCATTTTCTTGCCAGTAAATACAACATGGTCATATAACCCACTTCCATTTGACGTAAATGGCGATAGCTTGGTTTGGGTGCTTGATACTCCGCTAACTGCTTTTAATACCTATTGCGCTGGGTATTCCACGCCTCCTTCAGCCACCTCTGGTCCCTTTTCGCTTAATAGTGCAAATGGATCTATTAACTGGACAGCCAGTCAAATAGGAAATTTTGATGCAACCGTCTTGGTCGAAGAGTACCGGAATAATGTAAAAATAGGCGAGATCAGGAGAGACATGCAATTTATTGTTGTTCAACCGACGTCCAGCATGGCCTTTATGTCCAATATGTCCAATCTACCTAAAGACAACTTGGGAAATTTCCACGTTGAGATCAACGCAAATGAGCGCTACATGTTTTCTTTCTTTGCTGAAGACAAAGATTCAAGCGATGTCGTGTCAATTCAAGCCTTTGGGGAACCTTTCTTATTTGACCAATTGACCAGAGCCTCTTTTTTCGTGAGCAAAACAGGGAAAACATATGGGAATGAAGTAGAGGGCACCTTAGTATGGAAACCTAAATCATCTCTTGTGAGACAAAAACCCTACATCATTGTTTACAGGGTGAGCGATGGGATCTATGTAAATGATTATACTGTTATGTATACGGTCAAAGGAGATGGACAAGGTCAGCCAACAGGAATATCTGAACATGATAGCAATGCAAGTTTCACGCTTTTCCCGAACCCTTCAAATGGGAATTCTCTTATAGTGGAGGTAAATACTCAGGTTAAGGGAAATATACAAATGGAAATTTACAATCTTAGCGGCAGGTTGATATCTACAACGAGACACCGACCTGCATCTATCGGCGATCAACTTCGAATAGGAGATCTCAACCTGCAGTCAGGAAGTTACCTCTTGATCGTCAAGAATGGCGGACAATTGACTGAACAATTGCCATTTGTGGTGATTCAATAAGTTTTGGGCAACAAGGACGGAAGGTTTATCTTCACCGCTTGAATTAATTATTGGTTCGATCTAATTTTTAGCTTTCTATGAAGATTCTTTTTTCGTCCGCCTTTTTATTAGCGGCGCTATTCCTGAACGCACAGGAAGTGGATACTAGTTTGACCGAAACCGAACGCGCATTTCGTGATTCCATCGCTTCTTTAAATTTGGAAAATGACATTTTGGCCGAATCCCAGGAGTATTACAATAATGGAATACAGAGTTATACCTCAGGACAAATCGATCAAGCCATTAATCAGTTTTCCAAGGCCCTGGATCTAAATCCGGTAATGCTACAATCCCTATATAATAGGGGAGTGGCATATTATTCTAAAGGTCAATATGCTAAAGCCATTGATGATTTCTCTCAAGTAGTTTCCATGAAAGAAAATCATTACAATGCGCTCTTTCAGCGGGGCATGGCTCGATTCTCTTCGGGAAATCTGGAAGAATCTATCGGGGATTTTCTCGAAGCAAATATGGCCGACCCTACTAAAGAGGAACCGATATACCAATTGGCAACGGTTTACTTCCTTCTTGGTAAATACGACGATGCCCTTAAATATTTCACCAAGTGTACTTCCATGAATCCCAAAAATCCGGAATACTGGAATGACCGCGGAAGCACTTATCGAATGAAGGAAGAATATGCTCAAGCAGTCACAGATTATGAAAAGGCTATTGCCATTGACGAAAACCTGGCCTACGTCAGAAATAACTTGGGAAGTGTCAAGAAACTAATGGGCGATCAGAACGGTGCCATCGTGGCATACGATTATGCCACATTAGCTGATGAAAATTATTATGTGGGCCACAATAATAAAGGGGTCATATTATGCCAACAGGGTAAGTATAATGAGGCGATCAAGGCATTTGATAAGGCGATTTCCGTAAAATCGGATTATGGCATAGCCTATAACAACCGTGGGGCGGCTAAATTCAAATTGGAGTATTACAAGGAGGCAGTTAAGGACTTCAACGCCGCGTTAAAGTATGATGCAAATTATTCAAATGCTTATGTAAACAGGGGTATTGCCAGAGAAATGACCCGGGATCAAAAGGGGGCATGCAGTGATTGGTCAAAGGCCGACAGCATGGGAAATTCAGCAGGTAGAAAATATTACATTAATAATTGCAATGACTAAATACTTAAAACAAATAGCTCTGCTTGTGGGTTTTAGTATCTTCTTGATCGGGAAGATCCTTTCCCAGGACATTGAATTCAAAGGAGCGAATTTCAAAGACGATAAGGACGGTCTTAAAGCGGCAATAGAAAATATTGAAAAAGGCACCGAGGCGTTGGAATTAGGTAACGAGGCTGTGGTCGCCGTTAATGACGTGAAAGACTACTTTCAGCGAGCCTTGTTTTATTTTGAAAAAGCTCAGGTATTTAACCCGAATAGCTCTGAATTGAATTACAAAATTGGAAATGCACTTCTTTATACTAACCGCAAATACGAGGCTAAGGAATATTTGGACAAGTCTTTGAAGTTGAACCCGTCCCCGGATCCTATGTTCTATTATTATTACGCCCAGGTAATGCAATTGGAATTGGAATATAAAAGGGCTTTGGATTACATCGATAAATTCATTTCCGAAGCCAAATCAAAGCGCGCTGAGGAGCTGAAGAAATTCACCAGCAAATTTAAAAAAGAGTGTAAATCTGCTCCTGAAGTTATTGACAATCCTGTCAGAGCCTGGGTTGATAATATATCTTCGGTAAATTCCGAAAATGATGACTATAGCCCTTGTGTGACAGCTGATGGAGAATACTTGATTTTCACATCCAAAAGAAAAAACGCACATGAGCCCAATGATATTGGGGCCTACGATGGTGATATTTACGAAAGCACATTTGTCCAGGGAGAATGGACGTCCGCTAAAAATTTGGGCGGACCGCTGAGTACTGAAGCAGATGAAACCGCTTCTGGTCTGGGCTATGATGGACAGCGAATGCTTCTGTTTTCATATAAAGAGACAAATGCAGATGTTCTCGAGAGCAAGCTGAATGGATTAAATTGGGGAAATCCTGAAATCAAATTTTCATCTAATATTAATTCGGATGCCAACGAAACGTACGCCTCTTACGAACCGCAGGACATTAAGGTATTTTTTATATACGACGGTAAATTGAATGGCGACAAGGATATATATTTTTCTGGTATCATGGATAAGAGCAGGAACACCTGGGGTAAAGGTCAATCAGTTGGAAGTCAGGTTAACACCTCTTTCAATGAAGGCAGTGTGTTTATTCACCCCAATGGTAGAACCATGTATTTTAGTTCGCAAGGCCATAATTCCATTGGAGGATACGATATATACAAAGCCGATTTAGTGCAAGGTATTTGGACAAATCCGGTTAATCTCGGTTATCCGATTAATACTCCTTATGACGACATGTTTTTCGCTTTTACCGCTAACGAGAAATACGCTTACATCTCCTCTAACCGCGCGGGGGGTCAAGGAGGAATGGACATCTATCAAGTAACATATTGGGGTCCGGAAAAAGAAGTTTATTTTGATGGAGAAGATCAACTACTTGCAAGCCATGCTAATCCGGTGCGAAGTATTCCACTGGAAAAAGAAGTCAAGGTTGATAAAAAGAGTTTGACTGTTTTTAAAGGACAGGTCATAGACTTTTTAACCAAGAAACCATTGCAAGCAGAATTAACAATTACTGATAATTCAACGGGTGAAGTGATTTCCGATGTTTTATCTAATTCGGCTACCGGTAAGTTTTTGTTGTCGCTTCCTTCCGGAAGAAACTACGGCATATCTGTTAATAAAGAAGGGTACTTGTTCCATTCAGAGAATTTCAACTTACCCGAATACAGTGAATTCAACATGGTGAACAAAGATGTTGAAATGAAAAACATAGCCGTTGGAAGTAAAATCGCTCTACGGAACGTTTTTTTCGCCACTGGAAAGGCTGATATTACATCAGAATCTAATGCAGAGCTCAAGCGCCTGATCGATCTACTCAACGCCGTGCCAAGGCTAAAAATTGAATTGTCGGGTCATACGGATAATACGGGATCGGAATCCCTGAATCAAAAGCTTTCTCAAGAAAGGGCAGGGGCCGTGAAGCAATATTTGATCTCAAAAGGTATCTCTTCGGACCGACTGGTTGCAAAAGGATATGGTAGTTCAAGGCCCGTAGGTACCAATGATTCCAAAGAGGGTCGTCAAAATAACAGGCGCACCGAGTATGAGATCATTGCCAATTAATTTGGGTTTTCTGTGCTTTAATTCTCTTTGGTAAATTTAAGGGGATTCATTATATTTCCATTGATTCTTAATTGCCGTCGGTCTATTTAGCAAAAACTTAGATCAGGAATCATGAAGATAAAAACGATTTTAATAGATGATGAGCATCTTGCCAGAATTGGAATGCGACATTTATTGGGTGAATACGCCAAAGATGTTGAGGTAATTGGTGAATGTGAGTCAGCAGAAGAAGGTATAGCTTTGGTAAAAGAGTTATCCCCAGACCTACTTTTTCTGGATATAGAAATGTCCTCTGACGACGGTTTTGATTTACTGGACGGATTAGATGGAAGGGAAGTTGAGGTTATTTTTGTTACTGCCCATAGTGAATTCGCGTTACGCGCTTTTAAATACGAAGCAACAGACTATCTACTCAAACCCGTTGATCCGGAAGATTTAATCCTAGCACTTGATAAGGTCAGAAATAAGATATTAAAGAAAAGAGCAGTTCACCCTGCTGATGAAACGGTTGAATACCTTTCTTCTCAATACGCCAAGATAACCATTCCTCAGACCGATGGATTTAAATTCATCAATGTTTCAGACGTAATTCGAATGGAAGCTGACGGGAGTTATGTGACAATATTTACCACGAATGATAGGCCGTTCCTAGTTTCAAAACCGCTTGGATATTTCGCCAAAAACCTAAATAAAAAAATGTTTGCCAGAGTACATCGAAGTCATCTAATTAACTTGCACATGGTGCAAGAATTTCGCAAAGAAGGGGGCGGATATGTGGTATTGAATAACGGTGATAAAATTCAAGTTTCCTCGACGAAGCGAAGAGCATTCTTGTCTGAATTCAAATAGGGCATTTTTATATCCATTTATAAGTTAAAAACAGCCGTTCAGAAAGTAGTGCTTGTAATTCTTGGTATTTGAATATAC
Source organism: Vicingaceae bacterium (assembly GCA_040220895.1). Taxonomy (GTDB): domain Bacteria; phylum Bacteroidota; class Bacteroidia; order Flavobacteriales_E; family Vicingaceae; genus UBA11591. Next base: position 310,574 of record JAVJVY010000020.1, on the reverse strand, counting down.
TTTAGCACTACCGCTTTGGTAGATTAACCGACGGCTATAGGGTAATCTGGAGTGAAACAGGCAGCAGCGCTGCCTGTTTTTTCATATTAAATGTTGATATAATAAAGAAAATTGTACTTTTGCCCCCCTGAGCAGATAAATGAATTGATTCAATGAAACGCACATTTCAACCTTCAAAGCGAAAAAGAAAAAACAAACATGGCTTTAGAGAGCGCATGGCTTCTGCTAACGGTCAAAAGGTGCTTAAGCGCAGAAGGGCTAAGGGTCGTAAAAAACTTTCTGTTTCTGACGAACGTAACCTAAGAAGGTAGGTGCTTTCCCGATCCTTCGAGGAAGTCCTTTAAAACATTACTATATTTATTTTTCAAAAGATCGTGGCCTTCTTCTGCCAGGATCACCTGACTTGTAAACTTCTTGGCTTTGATAAAGGCCCTTTTGCCTACAATACGATCCTTTTTTCCAAAGATCAGTAGCAATGGGATCTCTAATTTAGTGATAAGTGTATAATTTTTAGCCCAGGACCTATTGAATTTCATATAACAATTCCAAACGCTAAAAACCTTTCGCAAGCGTTCACCCGAAACGGCGTTCGATTTAATCAGCTTTAATTCATATTCGGAGTAATAGCCAGAAAGTTTGAGAGATTGCTCTATTATTTTTTTAATCACTCTATTTTCATTCATTAATAAAATTAATTGCTGAATGAAGTTAGCCTTGGTGAATATTAAATACCATGGATTCCAAGTTATTCCATCCGGAGCAAAAAGGATTAGCCCCTTTACCTTTAAATGATCTATAAGAGAAAAGCAAAGGCGACTACCAATACTGTATCCACATAAATGCACCTCTATGATATTCTGATTATCAAGATATTGGCTTACAGCACGTTTAAATACTTGTGGGTCAAGGATAGGTTCTGACTCGATATTCAAAGAACTTTGATGGAAAAATAGCCCGAAGCTGTGAAAGGTGAATTTTTTTCTAAGTTCGTCTGACAGAAGCCTATTGACAGCATCGCAGCGTTGGCCAAAGCCATGAAAGAACAAGACGTGTGATGAACCTGTTCCATACTTTTCAACATGATATATCGAATTGGCGAAAGAAAGTTGAAAAGTTTTAGGTCTTTGGTCGCTCATTTGAATGGCTAATTTCTTCAATTCTGTCTAAATTCGCACAGCCCATGAAATTACAAATCCACAATAGTTTACCCTATGCCAAAAGATCCTAGTATAAAGCACGTATTAATTATTGGAAGTGGACCAATTATCATAGGGCAAGCTTGTGAATTTGATTACTCTGGTTCTCAAGCTTCAAGATCTTTAAGAGAGGAAGGCATTACTGTATCCTTGATTAATTCCAACCCGGCCACCATAATGACAGATAAGGTTGTAGCCGATCATATATTCCTAAAGCCCCTTAATTCAACCTCAATTGAAGAAATATTAAAGGAACAAGACATTGACGCCGTGCTTCCCACCATGGGAGGGCAAACAGCGTTGAACCTGGCAATTGAATGCGAAGAAATTGGTTTATGGAAAGAACATAACGTGAGAATGATCGGTGTTGATATTGACGCCATTGAAATAACTGAAAACAGGGAGTCATTCAGAAAATTAATGGTCGATATTGGTGTGGGCGTTGCACCTTCCAGAATTGCCAACTCCTTTCTTGAAGGCAAGTCATACGCTCAAGAAATTGGTTTTCCCTTGGTCATCAGACCTTCCTATACGCTGGGAGGAACAGGCGCATCATTCGTGCATAAAAAGGAAGACTTCGACGAATTACTTACACGGGGCTTACATGCTTCTCCCAGGCATGAAGTCCTTATCGACAAAGCAGTTATAGGTTGGAAAGAATATGAACTAGAGCTACTCCGAGACAGGAATGATAATGTGATCATTATATGTTCGATTGAGAATTTTGATCCCATGGGGATTCACACCGGGGATTCCATTACCGTGGCGCCGGCCATGACCCTTTCTGATAAGACGTATCAACGCATGCGAACAATGGCCATTAAAATGATGAGGGCCATCGGTGATTTTGCTGGCGGATGTAATGTACAATTTGCTGTTAGTAATGACGAAGCCGAGGACATTATTGCAGTTGAAATTAACCCACGCGTTTCACGGTCATCTGCGTTGGCATCGAAAGCAACGGGTTATCCCATTGCCAAAATTGCTGCAAAACTAGCCATAGGTTATGCACTCGATGAGTTAAAAAATCAAATCACCCAAACCACATCTGCTTTTTTTGAACCCACCTTGGATTATGTAATTGTCAAAATTCCCCGGTGGAATTTTGACAAGTTTGCCGGGAGTGATAGAGAACTTGGACTGCAAATGAAATCTGTTGGTGAGGTTATGGGAATCGGAAGAAGCTTTCAGGAGGCGCTTCAAAAGGCTTGCCAGTCGCTGGAGATCGGACGAAATGGACTAGGAGCTGATGGCAAGGAAGTAAGAGATCAGGAACAAATCCTTTCAGGGCTAGAACATCCTAGTTGGAATAGGTTATTCTACATTTACGATGCGTTAAAACTTGGAATACCTCTAAAGACCGTTCATAAAATTACTCGCATTGACCCCTGGTTTCTTAATCAAATCGATTCTTTGGTCCAGATTGAGAACGAAGTTAAAAAGTATACGTCCGAAAATATTCCTCGGGATTTGCTGTATGAATTGAAACAAAAGGGTTATGCTGACAGGCAGATCGCTCATTTATTGGGCTGTCTCGAAAGTGAAGTTCATGAGAAACGAACTGAAATGGACATAGTGAGGAAATACAAGATCGTTGATACCTGTGCAGCGGAATTTGAGGCTCAAACCCCCTATTTCTATTCAACTTTTGAAGATCAGACTGAGTCTTTTTGCAGCGATAGAAAAAAGATCATTGTTCTCGGCTCCGGACCAAACAGAATAGGTCAAGGAATAGAATTTGATTATTGCTGCGTCCACGGAGTTCTTGCGGCTAAAGAAATGGGTTATGAAACAATTATGATCAATTGTAATCCCGAAACAGTTTCAACCGATTTTGATACTGCTGACAAGCTTTATTTTGAACCAGTGTTTTGGGAACACATTTACGACATTATCAAGCTTGAAAAACCGGTCGGAGTAATTGTTCAACTTGGTGGTCAAACGGCTCTTAAGCTGGCCGAGAAATTGGATCGCTATGGAGTAAAAATAATAGGTACCAGTTTTGAGGCATTGAATCTGGCCGAGGACAGGGGGCGATTTTCGGATCTTTTAAAAGAGAACGGCATTCCATATCCGGAATACGGATCAATTGAAGATGCAGACGCGGGTATAGAGTTAAGTAAAAGAATTGGGTTCCCTTTGCTGGTAAGACCTTCATATGTATTAGGAGGTCAAAGCATGAAAATTGTACTGAATGTAGAAGAATTGGAAAAACACGTCGTTGAAATTTGGAGGCATATGCCCGGTAACAAGGTGCTTCTGGATCACTTCTTATCTGGAGCGATCGAAGCCGAAGCTGATGCAATATGTGATGGTGAAGACGTTTACATAATAGGGATTATGGAGCACATAGAGCCAGCAGGAATCCATTCCGGTGACTCCTATGCCGTTCTACCTCCGTATAACTTAGGGGATCTGATCATTCAACAAATCGAAGATTATACCAGGAAAATTGCATTAGCCTTGAAAACAGTAGGTCTGATCAATATTCAGTTTGCCATTAAGGACAATCAAGTGTTTGTCATTGAGGCAAACCCCAGGGCATCTAGGACCGTTCCTTTCATTGCCAAGGCCTATGATGAACCTTATGTGAATTATGCCACCAAGGTTATGCTTGGTGAAAAAAAGGTGAAAGATTTTAATTTCAATCCAAGAAAGAAAGGCTATGCCATTAAAATTCCGGTATTTTCTTTTGATAAATTTCCTCATGTAAATAAGGAATTAGGCCCAGAAATGAAATCGACAGGCGAAGCGATAAGATTTATAGATAATTTAAGAGACCCATATTTCAGAGAAGTGTTCAGTGAGCGAAATCTCTATCTGAGTAAGTAATGATAGTCGAAGCCAGTTTCGTGGGTTTTTTGAGAACAGCCCTAATTATCGTCCTTATTTTTTATGCGATAAGATTCATTTCGCGTTTGTTAATTCTAAATTCTTTTAGGAAGAAGAGTAATCGCGACAAGAACGCTGGTAAAAACAGCGATAAGGATCAAGATAATTTGGGAGAGTACATTGATTATGAAGAGGTTGATGAGTAAATAATGAATCATAAATATTTATTTGTGGTTGGCATTGGAAGGTCGGGTACTAGCCTAATTCAGAGTATATTACACAGTCATTCCTCTATTCATTTTTCTCCTGAAACACATTTTATCAAGCGTTATCTTTCAAAGGTGGGCACAGCTTATTTAGAATTAAGGCTGCTGAAGAAAATAGAGAGAGACAAGGAATTGAATAGTGTTTCTTCTAAGATTCCTCAATACTTGAAGGAAGCAAGAAAATTGGATGATGAAGCGAATAAAGTACGTCTGATTTTTGAGCGTTTACTCTCGGAAGGCACGGGTAAAGAAATTTATCTAGGTGACAAAGACCCGATGAATGTAAACTACCTCGGTATCATCAAAAAAAACTTCCCTGATTCTAAGGTATTGCATATAATCCGTGATCCCAGGGATGTCATCTTGTCCAGAATAAAAACCAAATGGGGAATGAAGCATGGAATGGCTTACCATTGTGCAGAATACTTGCATGGCATAATAAAATCCAGAGGTGATGGGGAGCTTCTTTTTAATTCTAACTATAAGGAGATCAAATATGAGGATATTTTAAATCATGCAGAAATAACGGTCAGGGAGGTTTGTAAGTTTTTAGACCTCCCTTTCGAGACTTCAATGTTGAATTATGAAAAAGGTTCGAAAGATCTTCTTCGTGAGAATGAGGGCGATTGGAAGTCCAACATTTCTCGCCCACTAATGAAAGAGAATACACAAAAATGGAAGAAGGAATTCAATGATAAAGAAATTGAAAAACTTGAGTTTGTCTTTAGGCATCACTTGCAGGCCTTGGGATATTCAAGTGATGCTTCGAGTAGGAGTCATTCATCGTTAATTTTCAATGCATCTGTTCAATTTTACTTGTTTTTGTTTTCTGTTAGATTTGGAAAGTGAGCTCTTTTAATGTTATACTGACAGCGGATTATGAGGTCTGGGGCAATGGTTCCGGCGATGTTCGGAAATGTGTAATTGAACCTACAAACGAGATGATTCGGATTGTTGAAAATCACGGAGCTCGATTGACAATTTTTCTGGATGTCTGTGAATTGTGGGCATTTGAACAAGAAGAACTTAAAGCTACGTTCAGTGCGGATTATAAGCCTGCCAGTTTAATCAAAGATCAACTTCGTTCATTGGTTCAACGCGGACATGACGTGCAATTACATTTCCATCCCCAGTGGCTGAATTATAAAAAACTTTCTGATTATCAATGGAATTTGGACATGCGTTATTGGCGACTGCCCGAGGTTGGAACTACAAATGATCAAGAGTTGAATATTGATGCGTTGTTTACAAAAGGGGTGGCTACATTGAGAGAACTTTTTAAAGACATCGAAGTAGATTACCAAACAAATGTTTTTCGCGCCGGTGCCTGGAGTATTCAACCCGAAAAGGAAATCTTAGCAGCTATGGTAAAGAATGGTCTTGCCATCGATACTACTGTTGCTCCTGGATTAAAATATGACGATCAAAGAACTAAGTATGACTTCCAAAAGGCACCAATGAGTAAGCAATCATGGAAAATACATGATGATTGCTGTGTGGAAAATAAAAATGGAGGAATCTTGGAAATACCAATTGCCACAGCGCAGATTCCATTTTTAATGCGACTTTATTTTCAATTATTAAAGATCCCAGGTTTAATTTCCAAATCAGCAAGGAATAATGAGGTTGTTGATGATAGTTATCGGCGCTCTTACCCAATAACCAGGTCAATTTTGAAATTAATCAACGATCAAAGAAAAATGTTGAATTTCTCGGATGGAACGGTCTCGGCTGAAATGAAATATATTTTCAAAAAGCGTCTGGCAGAATTAAAATCGTTGGAGGGTGAAGGTATTCCAATCGTTGCCATTTCTCATCCTAAAACATTTAACAACGGCCAACAGTTAAATTCGTTTCTGAGCTGGTTAAATGATCAGTCGATGGTTTCTTTTGGTACATTTCAGGATTATATAAAAACAGATAAATGAGGGTATTAGTAACTGGTGGAGCTGGGTATATAGGAAGTGTTTTAGTAAGGCTCCTGTTAAATAATGGTTACAAGGTCAGCGTCATTGATAACTTGATGTATGGCGGAGAGTCCATCATTGATTTACTCGATAATGACAACTTCACCTTCTTTAAGGGTGACGTAAGAATTAAGGAAGACCTTGAAAAAGCACTATTTGAGGTAGATGCTATTGTTCATCTGGCCGCCATTGTTGGGGATCCAGCCTGCGCCAAAGACCCTGACCTTACTCGTTCGATAAATACCGATGGTTCTGAACTCCTTTATGAAATTGCAGAAAAGCACGGGGTGAAGCAGTTTGTTTTTGCTTCTACATGCAGTAATTACGGTAAAATGGCCGACCCGGATGCAATGGTCAATGAGGATTCGGTGCTTGCCCCGGTTTCTTTGTATGCAGAAACAAAGGTGAAAATGGAAAGGTTTCTATTAGATCAACCCAAATCCAATACCTGTAAACCAACTTGTTTGCGTTTTTCTACAGTTTACGGGCTTTCTCAACGAGCTCGTTTTGATTTGACAGTGAATGAATTTACAAAGGAACTAGCCTTGGGAAGGGAATTATTGGTATTTGGCGAACAATTCTGGAGGCCTTATTGCCATGTGATTGACCTTTCCAGATCTGTTATTGCAGTGCTAGAGGCAGAGTTGAAAGTTGTGTCATTCAATGTGTTCAATGTAGGAGATAGTGAAGAGAACTATCAAAAACAAATGATAGTCGATGAAATATTAAAACAAATACCAGATGGCAAGGTGAAGTATGTTGAAAAGAATGAGGATCCCAGGGACTACCGGGTTTCATTTGAAAAAATTAATAGAGAATTAGGTTTTAGCATTTCTAAAACGGTTCCCGAAGGAATTCGAAGCATAAAAAAAGCAATCCTTGAAGGCTTTATGGCCAATCCTGATGATCAAAAATTTAAGAATGTTTGAAGAACTGGTCTCCTTTATTAGAAAACTGAAGGGTGACCAAGGATTTATCCCATTACACGCACCAGTGTTTAATGGAAATGAGAGAAATTATGTGCTCGAAACTATTGATTCAACTTTTGTTTCTTCAGTAGGAAAATTTGTTGATAGGTTCGAAGAAATGATCTGTGAGTATACGGGATCTAAATTTGCGGTGGCAACTGTTAATGGTACGGCTGCTTTGCACATGGCCTTAATTGGTGCCGATGTTTCAAGGGGAGAAGAAGTCATTACTCAACCTTTGTCCTTCGTAGCTACTGCGAACGCTATTTCTTACTGCGGAGCCATTCCGGTATTCATTGATGTCGATCTCGATACCCTCGGTATGAGTCCCGAAAGCTTGGAGTCATTTTTAAAGGATATGACCTTTGCCAAGAATGGCGTGCGAGTAAATAAGAGTACAGGGAGTAAAATTGCTGCCGTTGTTCCGATGCATACATTCGGATTTGCCTGTAGAATCAGAGAAATTGGTGAAATTTGTGCTAAATATAACATACCATTGGTTGAAGACAGTGCTGAATCCATTGGTACCAAAGTTGGTGGACAACATACAGGAACTTTTGGAAAATTGGGAATTTTTAGTCTCAATGGAAATAAGACTATTACTTCGGGCGGGGGTGGTGCCATTATTACAAATGACGTGAAGCTCGGTAAACACTTAAAACATTTGACCACGACAGCCAAAATCCCTCATAAATGGGAGTATCGGCATGATGCCATAGGTTATAACTACCGAATGCCCAATATTAATGCTGCACTGGCATGTGCTCAGCTGGAACAATTAGATGCGTTTTTAATTTCAAAGAGAGAACTTGCAGAAAGTTATAAGTCTTTTTTCAATAATAAAGAAGTTGAATTTATTACAGAAATTGAGGGTACAAGGGCCAACTATTGGCTAAATACAATTAAATTAAAAAATAAAGAAGAGCGCGATGAATTCCTCTCTTACACCAATGCAAAGAATGTAATGACTCGGCCAATCTGGCACTTGTTGAATGATCTGGATATTTACAAAGAGAGTTTTATCTATTCCATGCCAAATGCCAAGAACCTCTCGGAAAGAGTTGTTAATTTACCAAGTAGTTTGTAGAATTATTTTTAACCTGTGGGAATTACAGAATTAGAAACTAGTGATAAAATCACTTGGACGGATTTTCTCTATAAAATTCAGTTTCATGATATCTATTATACACCTGAATATTTGCGAATTTGTGAATTAAATAATGAAGGTAAGGGGAAATGTATAATCTTTCAAGAAGAAGAAAAAGTAGTTGTTTATCCCTTTCTATTAAACCAATTAGATAATTCATATTCAGACATACAAAGTGCTTATGGCTATGGAGGTCTTTTAACCAATTCACATTGCCAAGATTTTATTAATTCGTTTATAGATGCCTTTAACTTTTGGTGTGAATCTAATCATGTTATTGCAGAATTCGTTAGATTCCACCCTATTCTGAATAATGCTGAAATTCTAAAGGATAAGATGGATGTTGAGTTTAACAGAGAAACCGTATATCTTGAGCTTGATCTTGATTTGGATAGAATATGGTTGAACTTCTCTTCTAAATGTAGGAACTCTATTCGAAAGGCAATCAATAATGGTTTCAGTGTTGAGCGAATGCGACCCACAAATGAGAATATTCTTTCCTTTTACTCACTGTATACTGAAACAATGAAAGTCTTAAATGCTCATCAGTATTATTTTTTTTCTGCTTCCTATTTCCGAAATCTTTTCTTTTCGTTAAAAGGAAAAATAAAGCTGTATGGTATTTATGAAAAAGATGAGTTGATCTCTGCTGCAATATTTTTATATTCTGGCAAAATTGTAAATTATCATTTATCTGCAAGGAAAGCATCAAGAAACTTAGCTGGACTAACGAATTTAATACTTTACACTGCCATTATGGAAGCTAAAAAGGATGATTATGCTATTTTTCATCTAGGAGGTGGGAATAGAAATAATGACGGTTTACATAAATTCAAACTGTCTTTTTCTAAATTGACTGGTCGCTTTTTTATTGGAAAAAAAGTTCATAACGAAAATAAATACAATGATGAAATAATTAAATGGGAGCAAAAAAACGAGAACGTCAAAAATTCATTTGGTAATTATTTTCTAAAGTATAGAATTGATTGTTGAGTTTCAAGAAAATAATTGATATTAACGGAGTTCCTAGATCAGGCACATCTTGGTTATCACAAATAATTGATAGTTGTGAAGACGTAAGATTTAAATTTCAACCTCTGTTTTCAGATTCATTCAAAAATGCTTTGAACTTAAGTTCTTCAAGAAATGAAATAATTGAATATTTCGAAACGCTATATAATTTTGAAGATGATTATCTGGATAATATAAAACTAAAAAGGCAAAATATTTACCCAATCTTCAGAGATAAAGCTGGATCACCTTCCATATTGTCTTCTAAACATGTAACTCATCACTATTTATTACCTTATTTATTAAAAACTATTTCTGAATACAATGTAATAATTATTATAAGGAATCCTTGTGCAGTATTATCTTCATTTAAGCACTACCCTAGTGACTTTAATCATAATTGGGATTTTAAAGATGAATGGGAATTTGCTCCCAAAAGAGGAAAGTTCAGACCAGAAAACTATTTTGGATTCAATAAATGGAAAGAGTTTGCCAAACTGTCCATTGAATTGAAAAAAATATTTTCGAATAGAGTATATCTTGTAAAATATGAAGAGTTAATGAAAAATCCAGATTCAGAGACCGAAAAAATTTTCAATTTTTATGGAATGCGTTTAGGAGATCAAACTAGAAAATTCATTAACTCTTCAATTCAAATTAATAAATCAGATCCACTGAGCGTTTACAAATCTGATCGAGATGTGAATAAATGGAAGGCTGACTTCAACATAGAGATAATGCAAAAAATATATTCAGATATTGAGTCTACAGAGTTGGCTCAATTTCTATAAGGATAAAAAAGATTCAACTTCTTGCCTGACCGAGTTCATTAAATGATTTTCAAATTGAAAATTAGAATTTAAATAGAATGTTTTAAGAAACTATCACAAAGAATTAATATGAAACTGTCAAAAAGAATAGCAGAAATAAGTATTGATAAAGATGACACATTACTTAATGCAGTAAAACGCATGGATGAGGTGAAAACTAAGCTTTTATTGATTACGGAATTTGGAAATTATTTCAGCCTTCTTAGTATCGGTGACATTCAAAGAGCGATCATTCAAAATAAAGATTTGAGTATACCTATTCACAAAATCTTAAGGGACCCCTCCAAAATCACTGTAGCTAAAAGTAATATGACGGAAGAAGCCATTCGAGATTTTGTGTTCAAAGCTAGAGCTGAATTTATGCCAATCGTTGATGATTATGGAAATCTCGTGACAGTATACTTCTGGGAAGAACACTTTAATACTGATATTCCGAATGCTCAGGAGTTAAAAGACGTTCCAGTGGTTATTATGGCTGGTGGACGAGGTTCCAGGCTAAAGCCAATAACAAATATCATACCTAAGGCTATGTTGCCTCTTGAGGAAAAGACAATTTTGGAACATATAAAAGATCGGTTTGTTTCTTTTGGGGTTGATGAATTTTATTTTATGCTCAATTATAAAAGAAACATGATTACAAATTACTTTGATGATCTGGCATGTGATGAAAAGATACATTATATCATTGAAAACAAACCGCTTGGAACAGCTGGTAGTCTTAGTTTACTTCGCGGCGAAATTGAGAGCACTTTTTTTGTTTCAAACTGCGATATAGTGGTAAATGCAGACTATAATGAGATTTATAAATACCACCAAGAAAAGGCTTGTGAGATCACATTGGTATCAGCACTCAAACATTATTCAATTCCTTACGGTACCTTGGAAATCTCAGAAGAGGGAATATTAAAAAAAATTGAAGAGAAACCTGAATTAACTTTCTTAGTCAACTCTGGGATGTATATTTTGGAACCTCATCTTTTGGATGAGGTTCCTTCAGATACTTTTTACCATATTACTAGCTTAATTGAAAAGGTAATGGCAAGAAAAGGTCAAGTAGGTGTTTTTCCGATAAGTGAAAAATCTTGGATGGATATAGGTGAATGGGATGAATATAATCGAACACAAAAGATGTACAAAGATTATTTTAATAAGGGATTATGATAAAGATACTATTAGCAGGACAACCTCCTTGGTATATTCGTTTTTTAGATTCTAACATTTTTAAAAGGTTTTAATAATAAGCGTTGAAAATTCTAATGCTCGGCCCCGGCAAAGGGCATAATGTTAAGAGGTTTCTGGATTACTTTCAAAATCAAACTGAGCACAGCTTGGCCTATTTCTACTTTAATACCGGAAATCATTATAATTTAAGTGATTATGACAAGATTGAGGTTTTTTCTTTTGGCACTATTCATCGTCTTTTTAATTTATTAAGAGCGAAAAATTTAAATCTTATATGGGCTCATAATTGGTGTCCCTTGCCAATCTTAATATTAGTTATAATATTCAAGAGGAAAGATTGTATTTTAAACTACAACGTTTGGAGTGAGCCTATTCCAAAAATCATAAGAGAAAAGAGCCTAAAGGCTTTTTTTTATCGTTTGTTTTTATCGCGAGCTGATTATATCCAATGTCATTGGCATTCAACATTTCGTTATTTTGAAAATAACCAAAAATTTAATCCAATTATGATCCCTTGGGGATTGGAAGAGGACTATTTTCAATTAAAAAACGAATCCGTATCTAATTATACAATTCAATTCGTTTCTAATCTTGATAAACGAAAATATCGATTTTTTTTTCCTAAGTCGATAAATAAACACAACAGACATGACCTAATAATTGAGTCAGTCAAAAGTCTTGTTCAGTTAGGCACGGATAATTTTGTGGTATATTTTTGGATTGGAAACCATGTAGATAGACGATTATTATCGGATTATAAGCAACGAATAAATCAGTTAAGTCTGAGTGAATATATTATGATAATTGAACACCCATTCCTGCCGATTCAGGATATTATTCATATCTGGAATAATATGAATTGTGCTTTGCAATTACTTGATAATGACCAGCTTTCTTCGTCAATTCTTGAGCCTATGTTATTTAAAAAGGAGCTCATTGCATCTGATATATTTTCTTATCAATCATTAAATGAAAGATCCCATTTAAAATTAAACTTGGTAAAAAATGAATTATTGCCCATTGTTAAACGAATGTATTCATTTATACAAGGTGAAAAAACCGATGAATTAGAATTAGAAAGAAGAAAAGAATTTGTAATAGAAACCAGACAATTCAAGAATAATATTAAAAAAATGCTTCATATTTTTTCATTTAAACCTAGATAATAATTGTTCCTAGTTGGATTGAATAGTTAAATAATTGGTGATTTCTAAACATTAATCTGAACATAATTGTCGACACAAATAAAAAATCGTTAAGTGATATCCTTTAAAACTTTATTAAAAAAAATGCAAAATTATTTTTATAATAATGGATTAGCTGTTAATTACAAGCTAAATTTGATTATTGCCCTAAACTGAATCGAGCAACGATTAGTGTTAAAAAAACATTTATCTGTCTTACAATATTTTTCATATCAACCTACTTCAATTTCGAAAAAAACACCCTAAAGGCAATAGAGTATTTCGCTTCATAAACCTAGGTTAGAAATATGTTTCAAATTGTAAAACTGAAACTTCAGCTATTGCTTTCTGACATATGCAATACCCCCATTAAATATGTGATAAAGAAGGCACTTAACTTGCTGGTTTTGATTCCTTTTCAAAGGGTGAGAAATACAATCGGTCTGGGGTTGAGCCATTCGGTTAAAATTGGAGGATCAATTAGAAGATTGTCATTTCATGTGGATGGGGGGGGAATTGAAATGCGTGATGGAATTCATGAAACCTATTTGAATAGCAAAAGTCATATGTTTTGTGTCTTCTCGTATCTCTGGAATCTTAATAGTGATTCCGCACCTGCCAAATATGAAGAAACAAAAACAATTTCTTTACTACGTTCAATTGACCCTTCGTATAATATGTTAAAATGGGAGATTCTGGAGTCGGATACGAAAATGATTAAACTTCTTGAGGCGGAATCGGTTAATACGGTTTTTGATATAAAGTACGCCTGGGAATTTAGCAGGATGCAACACATGATTCTACAATTGTTGGGTGGTGCATTTTCCAAAGAAGTAATTTCTGAGGTAAAGTGCCAAATTCTAGATTTTATTATAAATAATCGACCTGGAGAGGGAATACATTGGTCTTCACCCATGGAAGTTGCCATTCGGGCTATAAACTTTCTATTTGCCAGCGAACTTATAGATTCGATTGAAAAACGAAAGGAAAGTGATGAATTTGAAAACATTTTGAACCAGTCTCTAATTGAACATCACCAATACATCTTAGAGCATCTTGAACATAAAAGTGGCTTGGGTAACAATCATTATTTGTCAAATATTGTTGGTTTATTATTTACTGCTTTTCGCTTCGATGAAGAAAAAATGAATGCCTCGCTGTTAAAATTTGCCGATGTATTTGTCAAAGAAGTAGATAAGCAATTTTTGGATGACGGAGTGAATTTTGAATCATCAACGACTTATCACGCTTTCAGCCTGGAAATGAGTGTTTACGGATTGGCCCTTATAAAGCGTTTGCAAATTGATAATAAATTAAAGTATGACTCATTAAATTATAAACAGCACCAAAATGCAATAGAAAAAATATTCCGTGCTTATGTCTTCCTTGATGAGATAACAACCAAGGACGGTAGATTGATACAGTTCGGAGATAACGATAGTGCGCGTTTATTGAAGCTTGAGCCAAACTATATTTTACTGAATACAGATCAGTACGGTCGCAATTACCGACAAAAAAATCATTTCGAAAGTGAGGTCATTCCAGATGAAGACCTAATGAATTACACACCAGTGCTTAACGCATGTAGGTCGCTGTTTGGTATTGAACATGATAGGTCTGTTACAGGGAATATAATTCAGCAAATCACCAAAGGTTCTATACTTAATATCCCTAAATTACCGATATTATCTATCACCTACAATACTGGCATGGACTACGTTGGTGGATTGAATTTTAAAGCCAAATCGCACATCAACATTCCCGGCATTTCGGCCAATAGAAGTAAAGTTTTTAAGAAGCTATACCCTTATGGAGGAATATACATTCTTGAATGCAGTGAACTTCGGATCGTTATAAATGGCATGAACAGGCACGTAAAGCAATACTGGCCCCATGGTCATAACGATAAGCTTAGTTTTGAAGTGATTATTAATGACAAATCCTTCTTCAGGGATCCTGGATCATTCACCTATACTGGAATTCCAACGATCAGAAATAAATACCGGTCAGTAAAAGCGCATAATGCACCACAACATGGTAAAGAGCAGAACACATGGATTGCTGGCGCCCCCGGGGTGTTCAGGATGAAACCAAGAACGAAAGTCTCTCTTTTAGAGTCAGCGGCTAATTCAATAGCCCTAAGAATGACATATGACGACGTAGTTCATGTGCGGAGTTGGACCATAGACGAAGGTCTTATCAGCATTATTGACTATTCCAACAAACCATTCGAAACCAACTTTTTTCCTGACATTTTCTATTCCAACGGCTATGGTAAAATGACAAATACCTATGCCTAAAGCCTTGATTATCACGTATTATTGGCCACCAGCAGGCGGAGGAGGTGTCCAGCGTTGGTTGAAGTTTGTTCGATATATGAGAGATTACGGCTGGGAACCGGTTATTTTTACCCCTTTAAATCCAGAGTTTTCAAATTTTGATGAGTCTTTATTAGATGAAATACCTGAAGGCCTGAGGGTAATTAAGACATCTATTTGGGAACCTTTCAATGCCTATAAAAGAATAATCGGCAGGAAAAGTGAAGAAAAGATCCAGCCTGGTTTCCTTCAGGAATCGAATGCAAATAGCTTGCTTCAAAAGATTTCCGTCTGGATACGTGGAAATTTGTTTATACCTGATGCAAAGCGATTTTGGATCAGACCATCGGAAAGAAATATTATACGCTACCTAAAGAATAATAAGATTGATGTACTAATTTCAACGGGCCCGCCACATTCCAATCACCTTATTGCCAGAAACGTCAAGCGTGCAACAGGAATAAAATGGTTGGCGGATTTTAGGGATCCATGGACTAACATCGATTATTATGAAAAACTAAAGCTCACTAGGATGGCCGACCGAAGCCATCATTCTCTGGAGAGGTCAGTGTTGAAAGAGGCCGACAAAGTTATTACCGTCAGCTGGAGTTGGGCTCACGATTTTCAAGAAAAAACCGGGGTTCGGCCAGAAGTAATAACAAATGGCTTCGACCCGGAAGATTTTAAAAGCGTAAAATCGACCTCAGAAAATGCCGAATTGATCATACTCCATATTGGTTCTTTGAATGCCGATAGAAACCCACATGCCTTTTGGAAGGCACTTTCAGAAATTAATGCCAATGCGAATCGCGGCCGTAAAATCAGAGTCAAATTAATAGGTCCTACGGATATTTCAGTTTTTAAAGAAATTGAAGCCTTCGGTCTATATAAATGCATTGAACATATACCCCATTTACCACATAAAGAGGTGATTACTCATCTTTTTAATGCCGATGTTTTGCTGCTGCCTTTGAATAACACACCTAACATCAATGGAGTTATCCCGGGCAAACTTTATGAATACTTGGCTGCTAAAAAAACCATATTGGCAATAGGAAGTACAACTGGAGATAGTGCTAAAATCTTAAAGGAAACCGGATCAGGTTGTATTTTTGAATTCAATGACTCAAGTGGAATTGCAAAGTTCTTATCTAATGAATTGCTAGGAGATCAAAATCATTATCCTGTTTACAATGAAGAGGCCACGAAAAAATATAGCCGGGTGGAGCTGACAGCAGTTTTATGCAAAATGCTCGAGGACATGATAACCTGATTTTATTTAATTGCCAATTTGCCTGCTGCGGTATTCCATAAATATGGCAAAAAACAAATAAGAAAAAACCAGTATTGAGAAGATCAGTGATAATCGCTCCCCTTCGAAGTAAGATCTAGGCTCAAAGCTGAATTCAATGGTGTGATCTCCAGAGGGAACGGTAAGTCCTCTAAGCAAGTAGTTTACCCGAATATGTTGGATGTCTTTTCCATCTATTTTCGCTTTCCAGTCATGATCAGTTCCTTCGTAATATATTTCTGAGAACACGGCAAATTGATCACCCCCGTAAACAGAAGCCTGGTAGGTGAGCTTGTTCGGCTGATAATCGTTAAGGACTATGGTGGATTTTTCCGAATTGAGATCTAAACCTATTGAATAATCCCTGAATCGCTCATCAATTACCACTTCTTTTGACGGCTGGAATTGGTTGAGTAATTCAATCTCTTCATCTGCATTTTGAGCCCATATCACTGAATCAACAAACCAGGCATTCCCTAAGGCATTTGGATTTTGTCGCACCTCTCTTTGACCGGTCTCTCGGTTAGATATGATGTAGTACTTAGTATTCAGCATGTCCAGCGCCTTGGAGTTATTTTTTGACAAATGACGATCTATCATGTCCTGATATCGAATCAGTTTTGCTCCGTGGTAACCGCCAACGGACTTGTGATGAAATGATGTCATGGCATCATTAAAAGGGTTGCCGGCGACGTTAAAAACCCGATAGTGAATGCCTTTGTCTTGCAAGATCAATTGGTCAATGGGCGTATCAACATAAAAATCATCTACAGATCTTCTTTTCACGAGGTTATCCTCATTGAGATAAGTTTTATCAACCGACCAGATGTCAACTGCTACCAAAAGTCCTAGGCCAAGGATCAGGTATTTTTTACTCAATTTATTCCTGGAGTAATACAAAAGCATCCCAAATCCTGCACTCACAAAAAACAGTGCCTTGAAAGCTCCAAAAACCATTAGATCTTTTCGATCCTCAATGAGTGATTCAATGGGCCATCCCTCAGGTAATTGGCCATCAGAGCTACCGCTGAAAGAGAATAAACTCGTCCCAAAAAGAGCAAAGAATAAGCAAATACCCCCTGTGATATAGAAGGCCTTTTTTATTTCAGGTAAATAAGATTGTGCGGTATTAGGCGACTCTATAAGTTTTCCAAGTGCAAGCATAGCTAGCAGCGGAATGGTCAAACAGGTCAATGAAAGAAACATAGAGGGTGTCCTAAATTTATTGTAGAGAGGAAAGTAATAGAAGAATAGATCAGTGACTACTTCAAAATTACTTCCCCATGACAGTACCACGGAAAATATGGTACACACTATTAGCCAAACCTTGATTCTGCCTTTGACAATAAATATGCTCAATACAAATAAAAAGATGATCAATGACCCCATGAATACCGGACCTTGGACAAAGGGCTGGTCGCCCCAATACAATGGTAAGTACTTTAAAATGTTTGAAAGTTGATTTTTCGGGATTCCTCTTTTTTTAAGTTCCTTGCCTGTATTGGAATCTTCTTTCAACGAGGCAGTAGAAGAGCGGCCATAGAAGTCAGGGATCAGAAATGTCATGGTTTCAGTTATTCCATAACTCCAGCGCATCGCGTAATCTTTTTCCAAACCGCCGCTTTTTGCATCCTGATAATCGGTCAACTCACTTTGTCCGCCCCGCATGGTCTCCTTTGCGTAATCCTGGGTTGTCCATAATCTTGAAGTATTAGGGCCAACTGCTAAAAGAGCTGCAAATACCAGGAAAGCTGATTTTATTAAATAAGACTTTACCAGCTTCTCTTTGAAATGATAGATGAATTCAATGATCATATACGCCATGATCATTAATGCCAGGTAATAGGTAATTTGGAAGTGGTTGGCGTTTATGGCAAGGGACAGAAAAATACAGGTCAAAGCGCTGCCTAGAAACTTATGACCGCGCATGGTCATGAGGACCCCGGTAAGTACCAACGCCATATAACCGATCACGCGTAATTTACCGGTATGCCCTCCCTCAAGCGATACGATGAAGTAGGTGGAAAATGCGAAGGCAAAAGCACCAATTACGGATATCCAGGTATCATTCTTGAGATAAACTGACAAAAAATAAAAACCGAGAAAAAGCATAAAGATAAGGCCGAGCCCCGAAGGGAGCTTCAATTTAGAATAAGGTTCAAGTTGTCCGATCCAATTATTAGGATACCTAGTGTTCATTTGATAAGCAGGCATGCCACCAAATTGTGAATTGGTCCACAGTGGTTCGATTCCTGTGTCATCGCGAAAGTCCCTTATTTCTTTTGACGTGGAGAGGGAGCGCTTGATATCTCCCATGTCGATTACCTTTGATTCCAGAAAGACAGAAGGGAAGTAGGTGAACAAAATCAGCAAACCAATTGCAATTGCAAGAAGATGCGGTTTAACGGCAGTAAAAAAATCGTTCATCTGTTAATCTATAAGGTGTTTAAAGGCCGTCAAATGTACTCTTTTGACCTTTTTCAAACAAAAGAATTATCTTTTACAAATAAGGAATAGCAATTTGAATTTGTTCATTTTTGCTTCAAATCGCATCCAATGGGAGAGGTTCAAAAACAGAGTGTAAACAATTCCATTATCCAGTACGCAGGTATTGTGCTTGGATACTTTAGTTCTGTATTCTTATTCACCGAAATTCTTGATGCTGAGCAATATGGATTAACAAGGGTGCTTTTCGCAATTGCTGGTATATATGTCAATCTAAGTTCAATCGGAGCATTCAAAGTAATTATTCGGTTTTTCCCTTTTTTCAAGTCAGATGACAAACGCCATAAAGGATTTTTACTATTCAACGGCATACTTGTTCTGGTTGGCTTTGTATTGACTACCTTGATCTATCTTCTGCTTAGACAGCCAATCAGCTCTCAGTACAGCAGTGCGACGAGTTTATTCTTTGATCATTATAACTGGGTGATATGGCTTTCTTTCTTGATGCTATATACAAATTTACTCGAAGGATTCCTGATGGCACTGAAGAAAACGGTGCTGACGTATTTTCTCAAAAACATTTTTATCCGGCTCATATGGATCCTTGAAATTTTGATATTCCATGCAGGTCTTATCGATTTCGATCAATTTTTATTCATTTATCTGTCGTCATACATTTTAAATTTTGGGGTAATGCTAGTTTACTTGTGGAAACTAGGTGAACTGAAATGGTCCCTTGAATTTTTTAATCAACGGAAAAGAATACTCAAAGTGGTTACCAATTATGGGTTATTTACAATTGTTTCAGGCCTTTCGGCCATGTTGGTGAATAGGATCGACATCATAATGATTACCTTTCTTTTAGGACTTTCTTCGACATCCATATACCAGATTGCCTTTTACATCAGTTCCGTGATATACGTTCCTTCTCAGGCTATCTATAGAATTTCAATGCCAGTGGTCGCCGAATTATGGAAACAAAAAAAAATGAAAGAGATGGAACTGCTCTATCAGAAGAGCTGTTTAAATCAATTGCTTTCAGGTGGCTTTGTATTCCTTATTATATGGTGCAATATAGACGACCTATTTCACATGCTCAAACCTATTTATTCTGAGGGTAAATGGGTAGTGTTGCTGCTTAGCTTGAGCGTGTTGTTCAATATGTTAACCGGAATTAATCAAGTCATCATTGTGATTACCAAATATTTCAGGTATGATACCTATGCCTCTATTGCGCTCGGCATTCTCACTGTTGTCACTAACATTATTTTCATACCCATTCTTGGACTGGAGGGAGCAGCATTAGCCACAATGCTTTCAGTGGTACTATATCACACCTTTAAATTTTTTCTTATCAAAGTAAAATTGAAGATGGTCGCGTTTACATCGAAAACTATTTGGGCAATGCTGTTGTTGCTATTCACCTATATCGTATCGGTATTACTACCAGTTCCGTTTGAGAACTTTGTATTGAATATGATCTTTCGTTCATTGATATTAAGTGTGATTTATTTCACAACATTGTATGTCACCGGAATTTCTGAAGATATTAAGTCCGTGATGAAGTCTTACCTTGATTTAATGAAAAAAAGAAAATAGCTAGATGATCTTTTTAATAATTCTCAATTTGTGCGAATAATCATTGAGGTCTTCTCGAAAAATACCCTGGTGATCTATCCGGTCAATTCTTACTTTCCCCGATGCATGAATAATTCTATTGTTAGAGAGCATGATGCCAACATGGATGATCTTTCCTTCCGCGTTAGCAAAAAAGGCCAAGTCACCATCTTCGGCCTCTTCGATAAAACTCAAGGCGTGGCCTAGTTCAACCTGTTGACTCGCATCGCGCGGCAAACGGAGACCATTCATAGCGTAGACCATTTGCACGAAACCAGAACAATCGATACCCATTGGAGATTTTCCGCCCCATAGGTAAGGTGTATTGATATAAGTGAAGGCGTCTTCAATCAGTTGCTTTCGTTTAATAATTTTTACGGTCGCCCGGCATTTTCCCTCCAAAACATAATTCACTTTATCAATCGAGAAGCTCGAACTTTTAGCCTTAATCCCTCGAATTTTTGAACCGAGAAGAACCGTTTGAATTTCATTTGTTGTTGTGTTGATCAATGGAACAAGGAGCTCTTCTAAAAAACAAACTCTTGCTTTCAATAGCTTTTCAAATTCCTTCGATTCAAGAGGGTGTAATTGTTTGCTATCGACCCAGGCCTGATAATTATCGTCGATAATCAGGATTTTACTCCAGGAGTCTTTTTGAGCTTTTATTTCTACCAGATCACCAAAGAGTAATTGGCTTACCATTTCACTGCGATCGTTGGGTTCCGATCTGCATGGAACCAAGCTTAGCAGACAAATGGCTCGCTTCTTCATCAGTATTTAACGTAGGTTAAGTAATTGCAATGGCTTTTTGATACTTGAGCAAGGTTCTATAAAAATCAAACAGACTCAATAATCATTGCCGATGCGCCACCTCCACCATTGCAAATGCCGGCCGCCCCGTATTTGGCATTGTTTTGCTTCAACACATTGATCAAGGTCACGATAATTCTTGATCCTGAAGAGCCCAAAGGATGTCCCAGCGAGACAGCACCCCCATTCACATCCACTTTTGAAGGGTCAAGCCCCATTTCCTTAATATTCGCCAATCCAACGACGGCAAAGGCCTCATTGAGTTCCCAGTAATCAATGTCTTCTTTGCGAAGTCCCGCTTTCTTCAATGCAATTGGAAGTGCTTTGGACGGGGCCGTTGTAAACCACTCCGGTTTTTGAGCTGCATCAGCATAAGAAACTATCTTGGCAATCGGTATAAGACTGAGTTCCTTAAGTTTTTCGCCACTTACCAAGACCAAGGCAGAAGCACCGTCGTTGATGGTCGAAGCATTGGCAGCGGTTACTGTTCCCTCCGCTTGAAAGACTGGCTTCAGATTTGGAATTTTTTCCATTATGACATTGGTGTACTCCTCATCCCTATCAACGATTTTCGGATCTCCTTTGCGCTGAGGTACCTGCACAGGAACTATTTCATCACCGAATTTACCGGCATCCCATGCGGCAGCTGATCGCTTGTATGATTCAATGGCAAAATCGTCTTGGTCTTTTCTCGTAATGTTACATTCCTTTGCGCAGAGTTCGGCGGCATTTCCCATATGGTATTGATTATAAACATCAGTTAAACCGTCCAAAACCAGGCCATCTTTTAGTTTAGCGTCTCCCAATCGAAACCCCATTCTTGATCCAATCAGATAGTGTGGAGTAGCGGACATGTTTTCCATACCACCTGCCACAACCAGATCATTATCTCCGGATTTAATTGACTGCGCTGCGATTGATAATGCCTTCATTCCGCTGGCGCATACTTTATTGATGGTCGTAGCCGGAACACTATCTGAGATTCCCGCAAAAATGGAGGCTTGTCTGGCAGGAGCTTGTCCAAGTCCTGCCTGAAGTACATTACCCATAAAAACTTCGTCAACCCATTCGGCCTTTACCTTTCCCTTTTCAAGTGCACCTTTTATTGCAGCGGCACCAAGCCTGGTTGCAGGAACACTTGAAAGCGAACCATTAAATGACCCCATAGGGGTTCTGACGGCGGAAACGATAAATACTTCTTTCATTATAGCAGATTTGATTTTCGGCAAATTTAGCAAATACAATCTTCTTCAATACTGAAGATGACTCTTTTGAAAAAAACATTGTTGCTAAAGAAAGTAGCTGGAAATTACTACTTTTGACCTCCGTTTTGGAGAGGTGGGTGAGTGGCTGAAACCAGTAGTTTGCTAAACTGCCGTACCTTTTATCGGGTACCGGGGGTTCGAATCCCCCTCTCTCCGCCAAAGTTCAAGACCCGTGCAACGCACGGGTTTTTTTATTCGGTGAAATTTGAAGCGTGCTTCAACATTTCAGAGGATAAAAAGCCATGTTGACCAAAGGTCAACGGGTCTTGAACTTTGAAGCCACCCCCACCGGGATGGACGCGAGCAGGGCGAGCGTCAATCCCCTCCCGATCCTGATGTCTAAGTACGGTTGGGAATGGTCTAAACTTTGGCTTGTCTTGAACTTTGAAGCCACCCCCACCGGGATGGACGCGAGCAGGGCGAGCGTCAATCCCCTCCCGATCCTGATGCCTAAGTATGGTTGGGAATGGTTTCAACTTTGGCATGTCTTGAACTTTGAAGCCACCCCCACCGGGATGGACGCGAGCATCGAGAGGGTCTGATTTGAACCAATAAGACGTATAATTTCATAGAAACACCCGATAAGTTCATGTATACATTTCGGCTTAATATCATTCGAAGATTTTTTCCATAATTATTCATACAAATTATACTAAATTTGCGGCCTCGAATCTACAAACCTCGGGGTGTAGCGTAGCCCGGTTATCGCGCCTGCTTTGGGAGCAGGAGGTCGCAAGTTCGAATCTTGCCACCCCGACAACCAAAAACCCGTCAGTTCTATAACTGACGGGTTTTTTATTTCGAGCAAGAGCGAAGCAAGCTTCAACGAATTGCGAGAAATAACAAATCATCAGCGCGCAGCGCTGGGTTTTTGGTTGAATCACCACCCCAACAAGATGGCCGAGCATGCTGTGCATGCGAAGGCAATCTTGCCAAAGCGAGCAAGAGCGAAGCAAGCTTCAGCGAATTGCGAGAAATAACAAACCATCAGCGCGCAGCGCTGGGTTTTTGGTTGAATCTCTTCTTTTATTGGAGTGGCCGTGCATTTCTTGGAATTTGTTTTTGAGTTCCGAAAATTAAGTCTCCATTAATTCCTATGGAATTAAAATAAGTATCAGAAATCAACTATCTAAGATGATAATTTACTTTCCAGTTTAATTAAAATCAGCGCCTTCGATGATAAATGTCACCCCTACCTGCTTAAAATGTCATCGTACATTGAATGAATGCATCGGAAATTTGAAATATTGGAATTGACATATTGTTAATTCTAAAGTGAAATTCTCCAAGTCGTTAATTAAACCGGCCACGAGGTTTCTTAATTAATTAAGTGTTTAACTAAGTATAACCTAAATAAATGCAATCAATGAAAAAGCAACTCTTATTCGGAACGGCTCTGATCTTTGCCTCTGGCATGGTCTTGGCCCAAAGCAATGAGGCTTACGTTGATCAAAGTGGTGCAGGAACGAATTCGTCGACAGTAGATCAGGCCGGCTATTCGAACTACGCCAACATTGATCAAAACGCCACATCCAGTGCCCTTGATCCAAACGTTTCTGACGTAGATCAAACTGGAGATGATAACAACTCGATAGTTCGTCAAAACGGACCAGGTAATAATGATGCCTCGGTCGGTCAAGAGGGAGATAACAACAGAAGCGATGTTTGGTCTTTTGGACAGGACAACGAGGTTGATGTCATGCAGCTGGGTGATTGGAACCGTGCATACGACCATCAAACTGGTGACGGAAATGCATCCACTACTAATCAGACCGGTGACTATAACTATTCTCATGTTGACCAATACGGCGGATCAGGTGGATCTAACTACAACGTTTCAACCGTTGATCAGACCGGTAATAGTCATGATAACATCGTTAATCAGCGCGGAGATTGGAATACCTCAGATGTTGATCAATACGATGGAAACAATGACTACAGCACACTTACGCAAAGTGGTGACTATAATATTTCATCAGTAGAACAGTACATGGGTGACTATAACCGCAACTTCGCAACTTCTTACGGAGATGAAAACTGGCATCAGGTTCAACAAAGAGGAAATTGGAATTACAACCGCGCTTACCAGTCTGGTGATGAAAACACAAGTAGGGTTAAGCAAAGGGGTGACTATAACTCCAACAATTCCGATCAAATTGGTGACCTGAATTACAGCAGAATCATTTTGCAGTTGGGAGATTATAATTCTTCTGATGCCGATCAAACTGGAGATAAAAACAAGAGTTATGTAACTCAAGTAGGTGATGACAATGACAATCTGTCTACTCAGACGGGTATCCTAAACAGTCACAATCAATGGCAACGAGGCGATGATAACAGCATTGAGGTAACTCAAAATGATTTTCAGAACCTGGCCATTAATCGTCAAACCGGGAATGAAAACTCCATCACCGTTGATCAAGACGGTTACAGAAACAAATCGCAAGTATGGCAAACGACAGACGTAGCCAATAACTTCCCTTACGGTCTTCCTTCTAACTACAATTCTGCTGACGTCATGCAGGATGGTGAATGGAATGATAGCTGGGTTGGTCAAGAAGGTGATTACAACACTGCAGAAGTTTCTCAAGAGGGTAATTACAACGATTCAGACGTCGATCAAATCGGTGACTGGAACGAAGCTTACACCACGCAGGATGGCAACTCTAACATCAGTGATGTAGATCAGACAGGAGATTCCAACTACAGTGAAACAAACCAGTGGGATGATTCAAACGGTGCTTACACTACTCAAACGGGAAGTGGAAACTATTCGCTGATCAACCAAAGTGGAATCTAGTAGAAATCAATGATTGAAAGCGGTGCATCTGCACTGCTTTCAATTTTTACTTAATACTTATCAAACAAATTCAAAAGCAATTAAAATGAACAAAAAACTAATCTTAAGCGCCACAGCAATCATTGCCACAGGCATGGTTATGGCACAAAGTAATTATGCCGATGTCGACCAGTGGGGAGCGGGTACAAACTCTTCAACAGTTGATCAGGTAGGTTACAGCAACTACGCAAATGTCGATCAAAACAATACTTCAAGTGCTACGCTTGCCAACGTTTCGGATGTAGACCAGGATGGCGATGATAACAATGCATACGTCAGCCAGGTTGGCGGCAATAACGATTCATGGATCAATCAGGACGGAGATTATAACTTCAGCAACGTTTGGAGTTACGGTCAGGACAATGACGTTATTGTTACGCAGTTAGGTAATAGTAACCGGGCTTACGATCATCAGACCGGTGACCGAAACCTTTCTACTACAAGCCAGACAGGTAACAGTAACCGTTCACACGTTGACCAATATGGTGGTTCCGGTGGATCTGATGACAATGTTTCTGACGTAGATCAAGTAGGAAACTCTAACTATAATTACCGTGTATATCAGGCGGGTAACTGGAACGAATCTGACCTGGATCAGATAGGTGACGGAAACTACAACCGCTCTTATTCTGTGGGTGATTATAACGATCAGGATATCTATCAAAATGGTGATGGAAACTCAAACGAGTCTGATCAAACAGGTGATGTTAACGATCACGATGTTTATCAATATGGAAATGGAAACTCAAATGAGTCTGATCAAACAGGAGATTACAACGATGTCTATACATGGCAATATGGCGACGGGAACGGAGCTGTTATTAACCAGAATGGAACGTACAACTACTCTTACACTCATTCTCATGGAGATGACAACAACGTTTCTGCCGACCAGGATGGATATTCCAACTATGCCAATGCAAGCCAACATGGCAACATGAATACGTCAGATGTTTCACAACTTGGTGATGACAACAATGCTTACGGTAACCAGTCTGGAAATGAGAATACAGCTTCAAGTGCTCAGGTTGGTAACTATAATTACTCCCAAATTTATCAGCGAGGTGATGAAAATGCAGGAACTGTCACCCAGGATGGAAATTCTAACTGGTCACGTGTTGATCAGTGGGGAGATGGAAATACTGGAACTGTAGATCAGGACGGTAACAACAACAATTCTGACATCGACCAAGGTGGTTGGAATGGTTCCACTTACATCTATGCAGATGACAACACGGCAACTACTACCCAAGATGGTAACAACAACGTGAGTGATGTTAACCAGTGGAGTGATTCAAATGGAGCCTACACCACACAAACGGGTGACGGAAATTACTCTTGGATCGAACAGAACTAAGCCACACTGCTTTTTTTAAAAAAAGCTCTGAAATAAAAAAGGCACTGCATTAGCAGTGCCTTTTTTATTAGACCCCAGTCAGTTTTTATGTTCGATCATGTCATCAATGGCAATGATAAATATCACCGGGAAGCGAATGATCGGTCATCGTACAATTATGTAAAGTGGGGGAAATTTGAATAAAGGGACGTTTCCTTGCATATCGTGGTCTTTAGAAAACAATGGGCTCGGAATACGTCAGAAATCAAAAAAGACATTTTTAACCTAATTATACAATAATGAACAAGAAACTAATTTTCGCAGCAAGCTTTCTGTTTTTAGGAGGCACCATCCTAGCTCAAGAGAATTTGGCCTATACCAATCAAAGTGGTGCAGGTACGAACTCTTCCACTGTTGACCAAACCGGATACAGCAACTATTCAGACGTTGACCAGGTCAACACAACTTCTCAAACAGATCCGAACGAATCGGACGTGGATCAGATCGGCGATAACAACGATGCCAGAACATGGCAGTACGGTGCCGGAGACAATTATTCATCCACTTATCAGAATGGCGACATGAATGACGCCGACCTTCAACAACTGGGAGCCGGTAACTGGAGTGAAGTGAGCCAGTCCGGTGGTGACGATAACAATGCTTATACACATCAGAACGGAATGATGAATACTTCTACAACAGACCAAACAGGAAGTGACAACTATTCCCATACCGATCAGTATTTCTATTATCCGGGTTATAGCTCCAGTTCATTAAATTACACCAACAAGGCCGATTACAACGAGGCTTCTACAGAGCAGATTGGAGATGATAACTGGAGTGCTACTACCCAGCGTGGTGACTATAACAGTTCAGATGTATACCAGGACGGTGATGACCACACCAGTTATGTTAATTCCTACGGAGATGACAACACGGTTGAAGTAGCTCAGTATGCCGGAAATAATAACTACTCTGACGTTGATCAGGATGGTGATGAAAACGAGGCTTACATTGATCAGTGTGGAACGAATAACAAGTCATGGGCCGATCAGTATGGCGACCAGAACGACATCGACGTACTTCAGTACGGTGTTGGCCATTGGAGTGACATCGATCAAATTGGAGACCTCAACACGTCTGATGTCGACCAAAAAGGCGGTAATTACAACATTTCTGACATTTTGCAGGATGGTGACATGAACACCGCCATTACCTATCAAAAAGGTAGTTCAAATGAAAGCTACGTAGAGCAGTATAATAACAGTAACGGAGCCTATACGACTCAAATTGGAAGTGGAAATTATTCTTCCATCTTTCAGTCGGCAAGCATTGCCAATTAATATTTCATAGCCATTGAATGAAAAGCGCTGCCTTTGGTGGCGCTTTTTTTATACCCAAAAATGGACCAATGGCCTTGTTTTGGCTAACTTCGTCAAAGGCTATTGAACCATGCGACAAATCACTCAACTGCTTGCAGCTGCCTTCGCTGCCTTGCTTTCTGTATATATAGAAATTCAGCCACTTTTTGTCGATGAAGACAAAAAGGAACGGGTGGAAGAGCGTGAACGTAAAAAACAAGATCGGCTGAGTGAAAAGGATGAACAAACCAGGCTTGCTGAGAAAGAAGATGCATTCCGGTTTAATTTGCTGCCATTTGATAGCTCCTTTTATAAATTGTCAATGGTAAAACAAGACGAAAAGAGCGTTCTTTTCTACAAAGCGCCCTCTCTTGGCATCAATAGAGTGAAAGTGCCTGATCTATACACCCGAGATAGTTTAATGTTCGAAAAAGCGGAATCACTGTCCGAAATCGAAGTTAAATCTGTCATTGCCGGCAACCAACCCCCCAAAAAAGTAGATTCCAAAGAACCAAATCCAACAGTCGATACCACTAGGCCAGGTCTTTCGAGCCTGATCTTGAGAAACGTCGATTCCACCACACTTGTCGTAGAAGAAGAAGAAAAATTATTTAGTGATTTGGAAATAAGCGGCCTCGTTATTGATCAAACAAGATCTAAAATAGGAAGGGATTTTTACGATGCGTTCTTTTATAACTGGAATACCATTACTCCTCCCAAAGGTGATTTCTCGATAATAATAACTGAGCAACCGATCAGGGGTTCGTTATCTCAATTGACAGTGAGTGTGAATGACGTTACGGTAAGCCAGCGATTTCTACAGCTCAGAACAACTGAAATTGAGGAATATGCCGAAATTTCGGTGAATCAAGTCATTAGGTTTATGCAGCAGGAAAAAGAAATGAGTAAGAGACTGTTGCGGGAAGATGATCAGATGGGGAGTGGCATTTATTAGTCGTTTTTTTGTCAATCAAATGGAAATAGATAACATTTGTCATTGAAGAGTGAAACATCCGTTACTCTGCCGAAGGGTTAAGGTCAGTATAGACTACATTTTTTGTCATTGAGAAGGATGTATTCTAGAGGTAGCTTTGATTAACTCGAAGATGCAGATATATTGGTAAAAGGGCGTATTTTTGAATAGTTTGAAACAAGACCGGAATAAATCCGTAACACTTTGTAAATGTGTAACTATGATAAGGTCATTTAGTTTGATATCCCTTTTGAGCATCATTTCGTTTTTAAGCCTCGGTCAGGTTTCGAACGGTGAAGAAAACATGCTTTTGGAACTTGAAATTGACAACGCTATCAACGGAGGAAATTTGAATCAGGCACAAGTGGTTCAGTTCGGTAATGATAATTCATCAAATATTGGACAAGAAGGCGGAAGCTTTCGTTTACCCAACGTGGCTACGTCAGTTCAGCATGGCCTGAGCAATGAAGTCTTTATTTCTCAACAAGGCGTTGGGAACGTATCCACTGCCGTTCAAATCGGCAAGCGGAACAGTTATGATCTATCATTAGAAGGAGATGACAACACCACAAACCTGTTTCAGTTTGGCACCGAAAACAGTGTTGAACAAATGTTAGAGGGAGACAACCGCAGGTATCTTGTCATTCAGAAAGGTTCCAATAATGAATTGATCCAGAAAGAATATAACCCGCAATTAAGCGGTTATGAGGTTTATCAGGTTGGCAACGGTATAAATATTACTATTGAGAATACGTCCCTGTATTAACCTCAGCAGAACGATTTAGAATAACTTACAATGCATAGATTTATTAAATTGGGATTGATGATTGGGTTGTTTTTTCCCGGTATCATTGCAGCCCAGGATTTTGTCTATTCGCCCAGCAACCCTATGTTGGGTGGTGACGATACATTCATGTATCAACAGCTGCTTAGTTCGGCAAATGCACAGAACACCATAGAAGAAGATCCCAATGCAAATGATCCGCGTTTGGGTCGCGATCCTTTAACTGATTTCCAGGAAAGCCTTAACCGTCAGATTTTGAGTCAATTGTCAAGAAACCTGGTTTCGTCGCAATTTGGAGAAGATGGAATTACCCCCGGAACTTACGTTCTAGGCGATTATCAAATTGATGTGACTGAAGGTGGCAGTGGAATTGAAGTCGTTATTCTCGATGAGGTTACTGGCAATCAGACCACAGTTATTATCCCCTATTTCTAGTCACCGACAATTTAGAAGGCAGAAGTGAGAAATTTAGTGAAAGAGACAAGGCACGTGCTGCCTATTTTAATTTCTGTTTTTTTAGTTGCGTGTGCGACCAATCAATATCAGCCATTTACAACATCTGACGCACGTCTTGGCGCAGAGACATCGGTCTATCAGTCACTCAAGGATCTTCCGCCGGCCAGAGAGAAGATCGCCGCAGCCGTCTATAAGTTTCGGGATCAAACAGGACAATACAAGCCAACTGAGTTTGGTCAAAACTTTTCAACAGCTGTTACCCAGGGTGCCACTTCGATCTTACTAAGGGCGCTGGAAGAATCGAATTGGTTTCTCGTTATTGAAAGGGAAAATTTAAATAATCTACTAAATGAGCGCAAGATCATCAGATCGAGCAGGGCTCAGTACAATCAGGGCGACGAAAATGGAGATGATCCTCTATTACCTCCTTTGCTTTTCGCCGGAGTGATTCTTGAAGGTGGTATTGTATCGTATGACGCCAATGTCGTAACCGGTGGCGCGGGATTGCGTTATTTTGGCGCTGGAGCTTCGGGTCAATATAGAGAAGATAAGATAACGGTTTACCTCAGGGCAATTTCTACAAGCAACGGAAGAGTGCTTAAAACGGTGTACACTTCCAAAACAATTTTGTCTCAAATGCTGGATGTAGGCTTATTCAGATATGTAAAATTTAAACGACTTCTCGAATTTGAAACTGGCATCACCCATAATGAGCCAACACAAATGGCTGTTACTGAAGCTATAGAAAAATCGGTGCAGAGTTTGGTGATAGAAGGGATGCTAGACGGTTTGTGGGGTCCAAGAGATACGGCAGACTACCGGTCAGATGCCGTTAAAGAATACCTAGAGGAAAAAAGTCAGAACTCTCGTACCGATGGTTATGGAAGATTTTTATCAGACCGAAGGCGAAAAACTGGTCTTGGAGTTAATGCAGGCAGTCAATTGTACGACGGTGACTTAAGTAACGGTGTAATGCGGGGATTTGGTGAACTCTCATTTTCGTATGCGGCCTCGCCAGCAACCATATTCACATTAAACGTCGGGTATGGAAAACTGGCTACTCGAAATTTTTTCAATCGCTCCTATTATTCCGCAGAGGCCCTTGGCAATTTCTTGTTTGTTCCCAGGGCTCGCTTTACACCAAAAATTTTGGCCGGGGCAGGAGTGCTTGTTGAAACTCAGGAAAGTTCAGCCAACATTTCAGGAAGGTATTATCCAAATGTAAAACTTGGAATGGGTTTTGAATACATGTTCAGAGATCGGTTGGGTCTTGATCTGACATTCATTTACAACGCCATTCTCAACGATCGTTTAGATGATGTCCCATTGGGTAATTACAATGATTATTACTGGAAAACCAGCCTGGGACTTAAGTATTATTTTGGAAGGAGTTTGTATAAATAAGCTCGAGGAAAGAAAGAAAATCAGTTATGAAAAGAATATTAAGCATCACCTTATTATCTATTGTCCTGCTCACGTGCAGGGAAGATAAAATTGATCCTACTTATTTTAGCTCGCTGGTTGGGCTTGTTGGAGATGCCGATAGCGTAAACGTATTGGCAAATGTGTCTATAACAACTGTTCCACCTACAGAAGCTATTCTTACCAGTGAGAATGGACAGTTTTTAATTTCGAATATTCCTACAGGTGCTTACGCGGTGAAGGCCGAGAAGGAGGGATATTCTACAGAAACAGTCAATGTGACCATAGGAAAGGACCGTACAACTACTATAACGATTCTATTAAAAAAAGATGATGACGGCGGAATTAATTTCGAAATTCCTTTTAATCCCAGTCCCATCGATCAAGCTACTGGACAGGGCAGACTACTTACTCTTGGATGGTCTGCTCCTGAAATTTTAAATGAAACAGATTTAACATTTGATGTATTGCTTTTCAAAAGTGGCGAATTAAACGGAGAGCTGGTAGCAGAGGGTATATCCGACACCATTGTAGTGGTCAGCGATCTTGAATTTGCCACTACCTATTATTGGCAAGTGAATACTGTTTTAAGTAATGATGTAAAAGTACCGGGAGACCTTTGGAGTTTTCAAACGATCGACCAACCGGATAACAGGTTCCTTTTCGCTTCTGAAAGGTCCGGCTCCTATCAGATCTACTCATCAGATAGCACGGGCATTGATGAGATCTTGCTTACCAATACATCTAGCAGGGATTGGTATCCTCAATGGAGCCCAAATCGTGATTTGATCGCTTTTACCTCAGACAGGACATCGGAATCTCAGATTTATCTGATGCAGCCCAATGGACAAAACTTGCGCCGCTTGTCCACACTTGCCGTTGATGGCTATCACAATCAGGGAGTGGGATTTGCCTGGTCTCCGACCGGAGGTTACGTGATTTATAGCCATTATGAAAAACTATTCCGGCTTGACAAAGAGGGCATTAATTTGACTCAGCTTTCTGTGGCACCTAATGGCCGTCACTACCGTCAATGTGATTGGACGGGGCAAGGAAATAAAATAGTAGTAGAAACAGTTGGTAGTGTAGTTTATGACAATGAGATATACATCATGGAAGCCAATGGCGCAAACCGACAATTACTGGTTGAAAACAGAAAAGGGATTGTCTCATCACCTTCTTTCACAGTTGATGGAAGTAAAATTCTCTTTACCTACGATGTTTCGGAATTTGAGTCTACTGATGGAAGACAATTAAATGCCCACATATTTCTTATGAGTGTCAGTGATACTTCGGATGTCGTTGATCTTTCTGTGAATAAAGCTCCAGGCACGAATGATCTTCAGCCAAGGATTTCACCCGATGGCTCTCAAGTCATATTTGTCAATGCAAATAATGACGGATCTGGTAAAAAGGAAACCTGGATCATGGATATTGACGGCGATAACCGTCACCAGCTTTTCATCGATGCCGAGATGCCTGATTGGCAATAATGCTGCAGTGTTATTTATCTTTATGGCTAATTTCGACTGTTAATTTCCCGTTGTACAGGCACACATGATTCAAAAGAATCTTGACTGGGTCTGAGCTTTTAACTACATTCACAAATTAGGCCGGTAGTATGACAGCTCTTTCCAAGGACCTCAACCTTAATAAGATCAGGAATGTTCTTTACAAGACATCAACAGAAGGTGTGATTGTAATAGGCAGTGAAGGCC
Organism: Vicingaceae bacterium; assembly: GCA_040220895.1. Lineage (GTDB taxonomy): Bacteria > Bacteroidota > Bacteroidia > Flavobacteriales_E > Vicingaceae > UBA11591. The sequence goes on along the minus strand of JAVJVY010000020.1, from coordinate 277,356 downwards.
TCATTCTAACGGCTAACCCCAGTCTTCTAAAAATGTACGGATATTCAAAAGATGAGTTGACCGGACAGTTGGTTGAAAAAATAGTGACAGGCATTGATATAAGCAATGTGGACAATGACAAAGAGAAGGTAATGTCCAATAAAACGGTCACCGCCAGGCACAAGACTGGTCGTGAATTTGAAGTAGAAGTATCTTATAATCATTTTACGAGTGAGAAGCAGCAAATGATCATGCTTCATGTAAATGACCTAGGCAACAAAGGCCCAGCATTCGAGCGCCTTAAAATTGAAAAAGAAACCGCAGAAATGTACCTGAACATCGCAGGGACGTTGTTTATTGTGCTTGATCAGAATCAAAATGTAAAATGGGCCAATCGAGAAGCATACAACGTAATTGGTTGTTCCGAGGATAAGATGATCGGAAGGAATTGGTTCGAGAATTACATTCCAGGGAGCCATCAGGTTGAATCGAAAGAACATTTTGAAGGCCTCGTGAAAGGCAACGTAGTGACCACTCGGAATTATCAGTCACCCATGATAAATTGCGAAGGGGAAGAGCGACAAATTCTTTGGCATCACAGCAGGCTAATGTCAGGAGATGGGCAGATAAGCGGGGCGTTGATTTCGGGTGTGGACATTACTGAAAGAAAACAAGTAGAAGAAGAGCTTATTCATTTGAATGCAGAGCTGGAAGATCGGGTTAGGGAAAGAACTCATGCGCTCGAAGAAAGCCAAAAACTATACAGGAAGATCGCCAATAATTTTCCAAACGGAATTATTGGGGTGCTTGATCGCGATTTGAAGTACATCTATGCCGACGGATTAGAGCTCCACCGCCCGGGAGTCAATGACCAGGAAATGATTGGCAGTAGTTTTCTTGATCGTGTTGACCCTGAAGAGCGCAAAGGAATAAGGGCTAAGTTGCTTCCGGTTTTCATGGGAACCAATGTGAGTTTTGAAATGATTGTGAAGAATGGAGTTCATATGATACATGCCGTTGGTCTTAAGGACATGGAAGGGCACATTGACCGGATTCTTTTTGTAACTCAAAACATAACACGGCAAAAACAAGCAGAATTGGACATTCTTAATTCTTTGGAGAAAGAGCGCCACCTGAATGATATGAAGTCCCGATTTGTCTCGATGGCATCGCACGAATTCAGAACACCGCTAACCACTATTTTAAATTCTACATCGCTGTTATCCAAGTTGTTGAATATGCCACGGGATGAAGTCCGATTATTCAAACAAGTAGATCGAATCAAGTCGGCTGTGCAGCAATTGGGCAACATACTGAATGACTTCCTTTCACTGGAAAAATTAGAAGAGGGGAAAGAGAAATTAAATCATGTGCGCTTTAACATTAAAGAGTTCTCGACCGAAGTTGCTGAGGAAATGACTGAAATTTCGATTAAAAAGCAGCGAGTGGTGCATCAGCACAGAGGAGGACAGCTATTTACTGGTGATATGCAAATGATCAGGAACATTTGCCATAATTTGATCACAAATTCAATGAAATATTCGCCCGAAGGAAGCGACATCACTTTTAAAACGCAATTGACCAGGAATAATTTGATCATTACCATTAAAGATCATGGGATAGGAATTCCCAGAGAAGAACAAGGACATCTGTTCGATCGTTTTTTCAGGGCAAGTAACGCTTTAAACCATGAAGGAACAGGCCTGGGGCTTAACATTGTAAAAAAGTATGTGGAAAAAGCAAATGGCACCATTCGGTTCGAGAGTGAACAAGGCAAAGGGACTACATTTATGGTATCATTGCCAATGATAACATTAGATAAGAAAAAATTGGCAAAGGTTGAAAAGCATGAAGAGAATAGCACTCATTGAGGATAATCAGGATGTTCGGGATTCCACCAAGGACATTTTAGAATTAGCTGATTATCAGGTGTTAACAGCCGAGAACGGTGTTAAAGGACTTGAATTGGTCAAATCCGAAATACCCGACCTGATCATATGCGATATTTCAATGCCGGATCTTGACGGGTACACCATCCTCAGAATATTAGGCAAGAACCCCGAGACTTCGGGCATTCCCTTTATATTTCTGACGGCTAGATCCGAGAAAAGCGACATAAGAAAAGGCATGAACCTTGGAGCCGATGACTACATTACCAAGCCATTTGAAGAAACGGAGATCCTGGAAGCCATCGAATCGAGGTTGAGCAGAGCAGAACACCTTAAAGGAAACATTGACGGAGTTCAACACGATTCCAATGGACATAACGAAGAATCTGCGGGATTAGGAAAACTAGAGGAATTACTGAAGGACCGAAAGTTAAAATCTTATGCCCGAAAAGAGACCATTTATCGCGAAGATGATTTTGCCAATTACATTTACTACATCAAGCGCGGGAAGATAAAATGTGTGCGCAGTGATTCTTATGGAAAAGAATTTGTAAATGACGTTTGTGGAAAAGGTGAATTCATCGGCTATATTTCTGTGTTAGAAAATGGAGATTACGGCGAGACCGCAAAGGCGATGGATGACGTAGATCTTATCGTTATTCCCAAGGTAGAATTTCTGACGTTGATCGAAAACAACAAGGATGTTTCCTCTAAATTTTTCAAATTATTGACCGGAAGCGTTAGAAACAGGGAAGACCGCCTGTTGGAATTGGCTTATGCACCGGTGAGAGAGCGATTGGCCCGGGCTCTGATTCAGTTAACCGCTAAAACGGAATACAAGGAGAACGATGCGCTCAAAATCGTTATTTCTAGAGAAGACCTGGCGAACATAGTCGGTACGGCCAAAGAGTCGTTGATTCGAACCCTATCCGAATTCCGCAAAGACGGGTTAATCGCTTCTGATGGACAAGAAATTACTATACTGAATCAAAGTGGATTGGAACATCTAGTTAATTATTGACCCACTCTATTGGGGACAAGTTGTATTTCACAGACTCCAACAACTCATCTTCTGTAAATGGCTTGCATATATATGCGGCTGCGCCGGCATCCAGTCCTTTTTCGACTTCCGATGGTTCCGTACTTGAGCTGATCATAACAAACGGCGTATCTTCTTGGATTGCTTCCTCTTCTAGAATAGATTTAACCCGGTATGCATCCATGTCCGTTAACCAAACGTCACATATAATCAAATCCGGTTTTTTAGTCTTAGTAAGGTAAATGCCCATAGCGCCTGTGGTGGCCGAAATCACCTCATAACCTGCCATTTCAAGCATTTCGCAAGTGGACTCATTGATGTCTCGATTATCTTCAACTACTAGGATTAGTGGCATTCAATTCAAATTTCGGTTCTCGAAGTAAAACAATAAAGTTGAGCATTGCAATACCCACAGCCGTGATTTTTTAAACATGAGCCATTACTTTGTGAATGGTTCATGTTATTGACTATCAATAGCAAACTACCGCTCAGTTCATTATACGATTTCTTGTACAAAATGTTATCAATAGGTGACTAAAACACAAATTATAGGTCCTATTTTCATAAACATTCAAATGAATTACTTTTGGTCTATTCTATTTGATGTCTGAAAAAACAAAATCTTATGAAGTTTAATGCCAAACAAATTGCTGAATTGCTCGGCGGGACCATTGAAGGAAATGCAAATGCAGAAGTCGACAGTATTTCTAAAATCGAGGGTGGGAAGCCAGGCTCCATCTCATTTTTGGCCAATCCGAAGTACACGCATTTTATTTATAACACCCAGGCCAGTTTGGTTATTGTCAATGAGGATTTTGAAGGAACTGAGCCTATTAAAACGACATTGATCAGGGTAAAAAATGCTGAAAACGCCTTCGCTAAGCTTCTTGAAATGTATAATGAGGTCAAGTTGGCAAAGAGCGGGATTTCTGAACACGCTTATATTCATGAATCAGCAAGCATAGGAAAAGACATTTATGCCGGGGAATATGCTGTTATCGCCGCAGGTGCCAAGATCGGAAATAACGTGAAGATCTACCCCCAGGTTTACGTCGGTGAAAATGTGGTCATTGGCGATAATACCACCTTTTTTGCGGGTGCTAAGATCTATTCAGATTGTGTCATTGGAAAAGACTGCATTATCCATTCGGGCACGGTGGTCGGAAGTGATGGATTTCGATTCGCTCTGCAGGATGGTGGCAAGAAAATACCCCAGATCGGCAATGTGATCATAGAAGACAATGTAGAGATCGGCTCCAACTGTTCCATTGATCGGGCAACCTTTGGGTCAACCATTTTGCACAGCGGTGTTAAACTTGATAACTTGGTGCACATTGCCCATGGGGTCGAAATTGGCTCAAATTCTTACCTCGCTGCTCATAACGTAGTTGCGGGTTCAACCAAAATTGGAAAAAACTGCCTGTTTTCAGGGCAGGTTGGTATCATTGACCATTTGGAAATTGCAGACAATACCATGATCGCGGCCCAGTCCGGTGTTTCGAAAAGTATAAAACAACCTGGAACCGCCCACATGGGAAGTCCATCCATGGACGTCATGAAATACCGAAAGAACTACATCCACTTCAGAAATTTTGAGGGAATTGTCCACCGCCTTGAAGAATTGGAAAAGAAGCTTGCTGCAAAGGATCAATAAATTCATGAATCTTCTAAAAGCTAGTTGAGAAATCATATTTTTGCACTCCCAAAATGGTCGCGTACCCGCCTGCCGGCAGGCAGGGAGCATCTGTAACCAAAGAAGTTCTTTAAATGTGGAATGTATATGTACTACGTAGCATAGCTGCAAATAGGTTTTACATAGGAATGTGTACAAAATGAATCGAAGATTGCAGGAACACAATTCTGGTAAGACGAAATCTACCAAGGCATTTGTTCCATGGAAATTGTTCTTAATAGAAGAATATGAAACAACAGAAGAAGCGAGAAAAAGAGAAAAATATTTAAAGTCAGGTATAGGAAGAGAGTATATAAAAGAAATATGGTCGCGTAGCTCAGCTGGATAGAGCATCTGCCTTCTAAGCAGACGGTCACAGGTTCGAATCCTGTCGCGATCACTTGCTGACCAAAAACCCACCCACAAGGTGGGTTTTTTCTTTGGCGAAAGGAGCGAAGCCTGCTTCAGCGAACTGGAGCCAAAGAAAAACCAGTCCCGCAGGGCGGGACGTGGGTTTTTGGTTCCCTGCACGGAGCTGCAAGGAAAGCCGAGCGAAGCGAGGCAATCCTTGTCAGTAGGTGGGTTTTTGATTCCCTGCACGGATAAGTCAGGATGGCCGAGCTCGAAGAGCGAAGGCAATCCTGAGTACTTAAATGAACCGACAATCCCTTGTATTACGTGGGTTGTGCCCCAAACACGAAGTGACATTGAAGAAGAATGCAATTGAGCAGAACAGGCTTCATGGTTAGATTTAAGTTGCACCTGGACTTTGTACATTCCAATAGTTTGTTAAGCACCCTTAAAAAGATTAATAAAATGGGTAAATTGGGTGTTGTGTTTGGTCTCAGATCAAATTAGGGTATATGATGTGATGGGAAAACTTGTTGAAAATTTAAAGATTACACCCAAGCAGGGGACTGGAATATTATCCTTTGATCTTTCACAAGAAGCTGACGGTATTTTTTTGGCCCAATCTCTATCCATTACTGAGAATAAGCAACATTGACAATAGAAAAAACTAGAGCTATAGAAATTGCAAAATGCTTAATCATAAAGATTTGATTTAATGAACTTCTTTGTTCGGATAATGCCATTACCCATAGTTATAACAGCCTGATATATTCCAGGTCTCAATGAGAAAGATCCAATACTAAAGCTGCTGGCATTCACATCAGAGCGAATTATCGATTTACCGTCCGTACCAATTATCTGAACATTCTTTATTTCATATCGATCATTATCTACTGATATGACTGACTCATTATTAACGGGGTTGGGATAGATTTCAATTCCAATGTGCTCTGAGGGATGATTCTTTACTCCAGAATAGATATGTTGGAGATTACACATTTCGCCATCTTTGACGAAATATGATTTACGTTCCGTTCCAAGCTTTAAACAAATAAGCTCAGTACCTCCTTCAAAAAAATAGGGTCTTTCAAATACTCCATTCAGCCCTCCAATTCCTTCCACATAGGGACTTAATTGATTATTATCAACTTCAAATACATAGTGATAGGTACTTTCGACAAGAGTAGAGTCAATTAAAGTTATAACCTTGCCCGAATAAGCATCAGTGAAAGTGTGTAGTGTTGGAATAGTATCTCCAACTTTCAGCGAAAAATCATACAATAAATGAACACTACTATTAGTAGGATCATATATCACCACATTTTTGTTTATAGTGTCATTTCTTATACCATACCAGAATGGAGGCCATTTATCTAACTCATTTGTGTCTAGGTATTGCCCGACAATCCAGTACGTATTTGAATTTATACTTGTATCCCCTATTATTTGCCACTGATATCCATACTCAAAATTGTAGTTCTCATCGTATTCCTTAATTATCCAGAACGCACTCGAATCTGGAAACGGAATATAAGTATGCTGAGCCCAGATATCGCTCATTAAAAAGGTGAAAAAAACATGAAGTAGTACTATTTTTTTGGATACCATAAATCTAATTTATCTTACTACCAGGCGATTAAGATTAATAAGTTTCTAACTAATCATGTATTTTGACGAACGGCATGTTATTTTTTGTGAATGGCACTCTCCGAGATTATTCAAATTGTTGACCGAAGACGATTTCAATCGAAAAAAGGTTATTCTGGGTTCCGTGCTACTACTTAAATAGATGAAACAATAAGTATTGTTATCAAGAAGCGCGGGGATGGAATTTCTCTAATTTCTATTTAGCTTTTATTTCCCATTCCGACAGGTCATAATAAAGTCCTGGCCATGTTTTTGAATTTACTAGTTTTCTCACGACTCCGACATTGTTAGCAAACCAATATTTTTCAACGCTAACGGTGTCGTTATTGTCAAATAAATCCATTTCCACCTCAAACACGTCTTTAAACTTGTGGTATGAATTTGAAAATTCTAAATGATGCCTTACCACCATTGATCGGTACCGGTATGTTCCGCAGACATCTAGGTTATGAAAATTACCTACCCCTTCAATTATGTCTTTAAAGCGCTCACTGAATAATAAATGCAGAATTTCATTTTCCACAATGGTGCAACCTGATATCTTTAAATCAGAATTCCATAATCGAACGATTAACGAATCACCACTAGTTCTAATCAAAGAATTGAAACCAAATCCTTCGAAAAATTTATGTTGAGGATAGGGTAAGGCCGAAACATCAAATAATTCAGTCAACGCTCGATTATATTTTTTACCCTGGATGACACTGTCTGAAACAATGGTTATTTTTTCCAGAGACTTAACGTATCCAGTGTCAATCATGTCAGTTCCAATCTCTTTGGGCACATAAAGCCAGTTAGACCCTTCTGTTAAGGGATAATAACAGGATCTAACGGGGTCGGGCGTGATCATTGGGTCATTATCTTTGCTGCAACTGAATGAAAAGACCATTGTGCCAGCCAGAACTGCAATCAATGAATTTCTTCTTATAATCCTTAAGGATTTCATGATGGTGGGCAAAAGGTGTATTGTGAAGTTAGCGATTATTCACTTTTGAGTGGTTATTTGCATTAAGTTAGTATTGGTGGAAATCAATGGCCACCTGGGATTATTTTAATGGCTGCATTTTTATTAAAAAGGTATCGAATGGTAGCTTTTTGGAATCTTTATCTAGTTTGTTGGAGTTTAACCGCATTTTATCATCTTCTAGATGCCAGCCACGTATTTAAATATAAAATATTGTATTCGGACCGAAAACATGTACCTCTTGGACTCCTTTACAAATGAATTTAATGGTTTGATGCCCTGTTTATGAACCATTGATATATAGTTTTAATTTGAAAAACAATGCGCTATATATTATCCATTGGAATAATGTTTAAAAAGAGTCGAAAGAAGTTCCTCCCGTTTGAAGGGCTTTGGTATGTAATCGTTCATACCACTCTCCAGACATTGGTGGATGTCACTGCTTAGCACACTGGCGGTTAATGCAATGATGGGGATGTTCTTTTTGTCATTGTCGAGTTTTCGAATGGCCTTGGTGGCTTCGTGACCGTCCATTTCAGGCATGTTTACGTCCATCAGCACCATGTCATAGTCAGCTTGACTGAGCTTGTCTAACACTATTTTGCCGTTCTCGGCCATGTCAATGTGTACGTCCTTTATCAAAACTCTGAGGGTGTCTTCAATAACGATCTGATTGAGCTCATTGTCCTCGGCAATTAATACGCGAAGTCCGGTGAGGTTGGAGGAATCCACTAAGTGTTTGCGCTGCAATTGAGCCATGCCTTTTTCTGATGCAACATCATAAGGAATGCTGAAATAAAAGGTCGAGCCCTTGCCTTCTTCGCTGTCAATTTCTATTCTTCCGCCTTGCAATTCCACCAGGGTTTGGGAGATGGAAAGTCCAAGGCCCGTACCTCCGTATTTTCTGGCCGTGCCCGCTTCCACCTGCTGAAAGGCACTGAAGAGCTTTCCGACCTTGTCTTTGGGAATGCCGATACCGGTATCCGCAATCTTAAACAGAATGGTTGTTTTTTCCTTGTTCTCCTCTCTCACGCTCACACTGACACTCACTCTTCCCCTTTCCGTAAACTTGATCGAGTTTCCTGCTAAATTAATCAAGACCTGATTCAGTCTGGAAGGATCACCGATCAACACCCGGGGAACATCTTTTGAAATAGAGGTTTCAAAAACCAGGCTCTTTTCTTCGGCCTTAAAACGCAGTGTATCATACACTTGTTGAATTTGCTCGCCAATGTTAAAAGGGATTTTCTCCAGTTCCATCTTACCGGCTTCGAGCTTGGAAAGATCCAGTATATCATTGATGATGACCAGCAGGTTCTCGGAAGATTTCTTCACGGCACTCAAATACTTTGTTTGTTTTTCATTGAGCTGGGTATCCAGGGTAAGGCTGGTCATTCCCAGCACGGCATTCATCGGTGTTCTAATCTCATGACTCATATTGGCCAGAAACTGCTTTTTAAAATGTTCGCTTCGCTCGGCGCGGTTTCGCTCGTCTTCTGCCTTGCTTTTGGCAATTTCAAGGGCAGCGTTTGATTTTTTAATGTGGCGCACCCGGGCAAAAAGACCACCGGCAGCCAACAGCACCAAAAGACTGGTACCAACCAAGATGTTTCTGGTCTGGTTTTTCTTGCTGATCTGCTCCTGATGGGCCAGTTCGATCTTTAGGTTAGTTTCAATCTGCACCAAACTATCGGCCAGTTTTTCTTTTTCGTAATTGTATTTGTATTCCTGTTGTATCACCGCCCGTTCGCTTTCTTCACTCAGCATACTGTCTTTCATGGTGATAAAAAGCTCATGCATTTCAAGTGATTTACTGCATTGGCCCCTAGCTTTGTAGGATTGATACAAAGATTCTGAAGCGTTTTTAATGTTGTGGATACCGCCAACTTCCTGGGCTATAGTTAAGGCTCTTTCACCATAGGAGATGGCCTTTGTATAATCGCCTTGAAGACTGTAATTATTTCCAATGTTGTTTAAAGAAAAAGCCATGCCCTCTTTATCCCCGATTTCTTCTTTGATCTTCAGTGATCTTGTGTGATAATCCAAGGCTTTGGCATAGTCGCCTTCATCATTCCCATAAATAACTCCAATGTTGTTTAAAGAAAGTGCAATGCCCTTTTTATCCCCGATTTCTTCGCTGATCTTCAGCGATCTTGTGTAATAATCCATGGCTTTGGCATAGTCGCCTCGATTCTCGTAAATAACTCCAATGTTGATTAAAAAAGATGCAATGTCCTTTTTATCCCCGATTTCTTCGCTGATCTTCAGTGATCTTGTGTAATAATCCATGGCTTTGGCATAGTCGCCTTGTGTGCTGTAAATATTTCCAATGTTGCCTAAAGAAGAAGAGATGAGCTTTTTATCTCCGATTTCTTCTTTGATCTTCAGTGATCTTGTGTGATAATCCATGGCCTTGGCATAGTCGCCTCGATACCAGTAAATATTTCCAATGTTGTTTAAAGAAGAAGCCATGCCCTTTTTATCCCCGATTTCTTCGCTGATATTTATGGAAGTATTGTATAATTCCATGGCTTTGTCGCGTTCCCCTTTAACAGCATGTAAACGGCCTTGATTCAAAATAGCTTGTGCCAGATACAATTGACTGCCTGTTTTTTCGGCCAGTGCAGCTTGTTTGTTTGCCATTTCAAAGGCCTTATCGGCCTCTGTTTTAATCAATTTATCAAAGACTTCCCCCATAACCCGAAGGCGTGTGGTGTCGGAGAGATTGAGGTTGTTGGAAGCTCTGTAGAGGCTGTCTAGTTTGATATTGGGCTCGGATTCATTTTGGGCAATTAACTGAATACACAGCAAGAACAGGATTGAAATACTTAGTTTTTCATATTCTTGCTATATGTGTTGGTTTGGAAGGCGGGATCGGTAAAGATAGACGAATTAACGTTTGATCTATGATTGATTGAAATAGTGGATGGTGTGATATGTCTGTCCACAGGAAGACCGGTCAATTTGTGCATTCAAAGCGTTTGGATTGAATGAGTTAACATTGATGTCTTCAAGATTGATATCTGCAAGAAACAGTGCCTTAATAAATGGAGAAGACGGATTTATCAGAAATAAAAGATATCCCGATTGAGTTGTGGATAGAATCAATCCCATATGTGTTGCATTGATCCTGTGTTTAAGAAACGAAAAGCGACTTGGGCTTGGAGAATCAAATTCTCCGGACTGAGTCAATTCATATAGCTTTTCATAAGCTTTTAATAGGTGTTTAATACTTGCATGATTCAATGCTAGCTTTTATAAACCACCGTAATCACCCAGTATTAGTTGCTTTGCTATACCCTATAATTTCTTAAGGATTTCAGCACCAGCATCCTCAGGCATGGTAGAATGATCCATGTGGACATTGAGTTTCGATGCAGGAGTACTGTGTTGTTTTTGTCACGGGTTATCTTTCCCTGCACGGAGCTGCAAGGAAAGCCGAGCGTAAGCGAGGCAATCCTGCATACTTAAGCCAAAGAAAAACCAGTCCCGCAGGGCGGGACGTGGGTTTTTGGTTCCCTGCACGGATAAGTCAGGATGGCCGAGCTCGAAGAGCGAAGGCAATCCTGAGTACTTAAACGAACCGACAATCCCTCGTATTACGTGGGTTGTGCCCCAAACACGAAGTGACATTGCAGAAGAATGCAATTGAGCAGAACAGGCTTCATGGTTAGATTTAAGTTGCACCTGGACTTTGTACTTTAAAGCCTGGCGTCCGCTATTTTCCTGTATCGGGCAGAGCGAAAGTAGAGGCCTCAGGAACGGTTTGAAAATCCACTAAATAAACGCCCTTAGCATGTCCAATGACCAGCAATTTGGTATTAGAAATGCGCTCGATGTCATAAAGGGACCCAAACGAAGGCATCTGGATAGTATGAAGGTTGTGGTTTTCTTTATTTATAACAAAGAGTTTGCTTTGATAACTGACCGTAATCACATGATCATCCATCGATTCCATGCTCCATTGACAGCCACTTTCCGCCGTTTGCCAATGATCTGCACCAACGATACCAACCATGCCATTTTTTTTATACCTGATTCCTTCTGTGCCTGAATACCATAGGTCATCACCCATTTCTTTTAATTCGTGAACCAAGCCTTTGATTTTGGTAAATTTTCTCCATTTGCCATCTTCTGATCTTTTGATTACGGTGGTGTTAAAACCGTTGAAACTTGAGGCAAGTAAATGACCTTTTGAAGTTTCAGAAAGCGACCAGACAAACTTGCGATTGTTCTTCCACACAAAGTCGATCTCATTCAGATCTGCATCAATAGTGGCAATATACCCTTTGGGTATTTTCTTTGCACCCTTAGAAATTCCACTTGTTCCGCCGCACACTAGCAAACTGCCGTCTTCCATGGCAATCAGATCGTAGAAACACTTGTTTTTAAAGCCCTTGAAATTTTTAGTGATGAAAACACCCTCAGGTATGCTGTAACGATAAATGACGGCATTATCTGTCAGGATGTAAACGTAGTCGTGAATCCTCTTAATAGTAAGGATGTTTAGGCCCTGATTTGGATATTGAATATGGCTTATTTGACCGGTAGAATCGATACGCTTGAGTACGCCCATCTCACCTCCGGCCCAAAATTCATTCAAGTCGATTTTTGACAAGTGGTAAAAGCTGCTGTCACTATCAGAACCTGTTGAAAGCACAGTGATCCTTTGTCCATGGCTGAAGATGGCAAAAAAGATAAATATTGTTATGATTGGAATACGTCGCAATTATCAGATTTTATCGGAGGCTAAAATAGGGTATTTAGACTCTAAATGCTTCATATAGTTTGCAAAGGCTTTTAAAATTATGGCCGTGGTATAAGCATCTGATTTCCAAACAAGGGTATTTCTGATAACCGTGCCCCCTGAAAAAAACACCCCTCCGGGCCAATAAAGGCCATGTTCACTTTCAATTCCCTGTTCCATGATGTAATCGAGGGCTTTTTCGATAGCATTAGTGGTGCTTCTTTTCTCGAATGAACCAAAATTGATCAGTGCGTTTAATGCATATACCGTTGACTGTAGTTCGTCTTTTTTATTAACCCTGCGCCTTGAAGACCAGCTTCCGTCCGAATTTTGATTTTTGAGGATAAATGTAGTCATGACCGTTGCACTTGGCTCAAGATCTTTAATTCCTTTGTGATAGGCTTCAGAAACAGCATAAGGAAAATGATAGCGGTTGGGATAATACAATCCAACTCGGTCATACTTTTCTCGTTCACTTTTTTTATTCAAATAAGCGATGGCATCTTCAACACCCTCGGAGCTCAATTCGTCGTTTAGCGCCAAAGTAGCGAGCACGTTCGCGTTGACGACTCCGTCCAGATCGTTGCTTCCGTAGGGTATATAGGGCACGTATGCGTGTGGGTAACATTCACTGAAAGGAAGGAAAAAAGTGGCATTGTGTCCGATCACTTTAATGATGTTCCAGCGTTTAAAGTGATATTCATCTTTGAGCCATGTCAGAAACGCCCCTGTCTCATGGTCGTTGCCATTCAGGTAATTGTACCAGTGCCTGTTGTCTCGTTGTTTGTCGCGGTACTTATTGAAAATATAGGATACGTTTTCAATATTTATATTGGTTAACTCCAATGATGTATCTCGGCCATTGATCTGTTTTCTGAGCGCCATGCCTGTGTAGGCCAAGCCGGTGTCGTCGGCATCTTCGGTGACATTGGCAGCGTTGTTGATGTAACGCGATTTTAATTTGTAATGTGTGGGTCGCCTCACCCGGGGCTGCTGGCCAAGAACTGCCCCTTTTTTCAGATCTCTGTAAGGCTCGAGTAAATTCCAAAAATTAAATTGGTCTTCATTTCGATAGGTCAAGACCTTTTTAAAAGACAATTCAAGCATTGGGGGAATGCTTTTGTATTCAGGGTACTGCAGGTAAATTTGGGCTAATGCATTGTGCGTCGAGGCCACCGAAAAGCAGTTGGAATCGTGCACCTTTTTCTTTTTGCCTAATAGAAAAAATGGACGTTGCAGGCACATAAACGTTGGCCATTCACCCTTAAAAGTCAGGTCGGTATTATCTTGCCGTCGTTGTGTTTTTTCAAGGAACAAAAGGCCATTTTCCATGGCTTTGCTTAAGCTTTCATAACGTGCGGTTGCCGATTCTGTTGAACCGCCCTGAGCCATCAGTCTTACCGTTAGGACCAGTCCAATTGAGCAAAGCAGGGAATTTACAGCTAAATTTTTACCGGAAAACCTCACTTTTTTATAAACCTGAAACGTTGCGATTGACCATTTTCAAGTGTGATCACCATTACGTAAACTCCAGTCTTCAATGATGAAATCGCAATAGGGGAGGCCGGTGTTGAAAGGTGGATTTCTTCTTTCCCCTGAGAATTGAGCAGACGTAATTCAGTCATGGGCAAAATAGTCTCAATGAACATGAGGTCATCGGCCGGATTGGGGAAATAAGTAAGCTCAGGACTTTCGAATGGTGCGGTTACTCCTAGGAAAGGACAATCAGTACTGCACCAATTGCGCTCCTTTAACAAGCACTGGATTCGATCAAAGGCCAGTTTGTTACGTCCATTCAGATCCCAGGTTCTCACTCCCAGGGTTCTTAAGTATTCAAGGAATACCGTGTCAGTAATGCCGTAGTATTGGCTCAACTCTTGAACCTCGGTTAAAGACCAGTCAGTGGTTTTAAATGCGCTTATGTACGGAATGTTAGGCCTTAAGCTGTCCCATGCCTTGAATACTTCGGAATAAAAGTCGGCTTGTTGAGCTTCCGAACTGTTGCATAAACTACTTGATGAATACCCGCATTCCACGAAGTAAATTGGTTGTGAAGTATCCGGATAAATGGCAACCAGGTCAGAAAAATCGGAAGGCACCACACTGGGTAACATCATGGTGAAATCAGGATTTAAGGGGTAATAAGTCACGCTCACAATATCCCTTCCCTGATTAACCATCTTGCATAAATTTTTTCGGAACTGTCCGGTCAACCCGCCATGGGTAAAGGTAGTGCCGACATTAAGCTCTTTTCCATGAATTGCGAAATACAAGGATTTTGCGTGCGGTATAACGGAATCTAAAAAAACCTTGTACGCCGCATAAGCGTTTGAATCTGTGCCCATGACCAAATCAGATTCATTTCCAATGTTCAGGGCGGATAGTTCTAAATTCGGAACATGTGCAAACACCGTATCTAAGGCCCTTTTAAATTGACGAATCATTGCCGGGTTGTCAAAAGCGGTGGTAATAAGGTCTATCGGAGTCGATTTTACCGCCGTATTCATCGTTGCCATTTGAAGCTCTATTGGCATTGAATTGGCCGGGTAGTATAGATCTAAAACATCGAGAAATGAGGCCATAAAAACCGCATCAAATGTAGATGTGTCGGGCTGAAGGTCAGACCAAGTAAAGGACAAGTGGGTCGATTCCATACACATTTCTTTTGCATAAAAGAAAGCTGAATCGTAGTCGGCATTCTGGGCCACATCAATTTGCCAGGCAAAGACCCTATTTCCTTTATCTATTTGACCCCAAACTTCTCCTGTAAGCAGCACTGATAATATTACTATAGTGATTGACCTCATGCGGCTAATTTAATGGATTCTGACGGTTTAATTTATGAGCCAATTAAGGAAAAAGCAGATTCTTTAGCGATGCTGATAATTAACATATTGGATTTCAATCAGTATGAAAAATACAATAGATTTACTTAAAACTTTGAATATATGCTTCGAGTTTCCAAGGACCCTTGGTTTTGGATTGGATTACTTGTCTTCTTTGTGGCCTTGTATTTCCCGCTCTTTCTCAATTTAGACCGATTGAGTATACGCATGTGGGACGAATCAAGAAATGCCGTCAATGCCCTGGAAATGGCTCTGCACGGAAATTACTTTATCCGCCATTTCAACGGAATCCCCGACCATATAGACCTTAACCCTCCATTTTTCATTTGGTTTCAGGCGTTGAGCTTGAAACTCTTTGGGTATAACGAGCTTTCCATCCGCCTGATCTCACCCTTTTCCATTCTTGGAATCATAGCCATGATCATCGTTTTCTTAAAGAGGGAAACGGGAAAAACACTTCCTGGTTTTTTCGCGGGATTAGTTATAGTATGTTCCTTAGGCGTTATACACAGGCACATTGCCCGCACAGGTGATCACGATGCCTTTTTAACCATGCTTTTAACCGGAGCAGGCATTTCGCACTATTATTACTTAAAGAGCGACCTACGGGCTGTAAATTTTCTGGTCATCACCAGTGTGCTTCTGTTTTTAAGCGTTTTCACCAAGAGCGTCATTGGTTTTATAACGCTACCCGCATTGTTGTTGTTCACCTTATATGAAGGTAAGTTGATTCCGATGTTGAAGCAGGGGAGGACCTATGCCTCAATTCTTTCGGTGTTGACCTTGGTGATTGCTTACTATGCTTACCGTGAATCTGCCGATCCCGGTTATTTGGATGTGGTATGGAATGAACAACTTGTTCCGAGATACACTAATAACTCGACAATGGGGAGTCACAAATTCGAATCGTTCTGGTATTACTTGATCAATTTTTACGAGTGGAGGTTCACCCCTTGGATTGTCTTACTCCCATTTGCCTTCTACATTTCCTGGAAAAGAGCTACGGCAAGATCGAGGAAAGTACTTGTTCTTGCCCTGATGCATCTTTTGACCATTTTTCTGGTAATTTCTTCAGGTACGAAGAACTTGTGGTACGACGCACAATTATTCCCCTTTATGTCAATCATTTTAGGATTAGGACTGTATGCCGTATATGACCTAGTCCAAGACAGAACATCGATTCCCTCGTTATGGAAAATGGCTTACGTATCACTTTTTACATTTTCGGTCTTTTTTATTCCTTATTACAAGGTTATAAATGAAGTGTATAAACCACACGACGGCAGGGAAGACCTGCAATACGGCAATTTCATTAAGACACTAGCCAGTGAAAGACCCGAGATCAAAAGTTATACGGCTTATTTCAAGGGCTATAATCACTACAACGCACATTTGAACTTCTACACCAAAGTCTACAATGAGATTTATGGATATGCTATTAGCAATGACTTTTATTCAGAGGAATTTGCGGCTGGGGACACCATTATGTTTTGCGAAAGCGCTGTTTTAAAAAATGTACACGAGGTATATTTAACAACGTTGCTGGCAGAAATACATGGCTGTCAACTACTGCTAATAAAGGGTGTAAGGGAAATAAACTGACTGGTCAGTCGGTGCATATAAGTTGGCTTCAGATGCTTGTTTATCATGGAGTTATGACAGTTGCAATTAGTTTATCTTTAATAATAAGTCAAAAAAAAAGCCCCCGTCAACGACGAGGGCTTTTCAGTTCTAAAATATCTTAAGTCAGGACTAAGCGATCTTTACGTTCACGGCGCTTAAACCTTTTTGACCTTCTTCAACATCAAAACTAACTTTATCTCCTTCAGAGATATCATCTTTCAATCCACTCATGTGGACAAATACATCTTTACCACCTTGATCAGGTGTGATGAAACCAAATCCTTTGGTATTATTAAAAAACTTTACTGTTCCGGTACTCATGATTTATAAATTATAATGAACGGCGAAGTTAGTCTTTAATATCTTAAGGAAGTGTTTTATTTTATAGTTTGATGGCAAGTAATTATTCATTTAATCAATCAGGCATGCGTTTAAGCAACTTCCTGAAGGTAATTTCGTCTTTGTTAAAATTGAAAGATGAGAAGTTTTGCGTTTTATATAGTCTGTCTGATTTTACTTGCGAATTCATATGTTGTAAGTCAGAATACGGTTTCAAATATTCACGGAATTAATATTCATGGAGAAGAATTCGACCTTTATGAACAGTTGTCAAATGGTAAATCTGTCTTATTGGATTTTTGGTGGGTAGAATGCTCTAATTGTGTTACATGGGCACCATGGCTAGAGCGCATTCACAGAGAAACTAATTACAATAAAGAAGAACTCTTTGTCATGGGATTAAACGTGGTTAAAGGAGAGACCAATGACAATAAAGGCATCAGGGAATTTAAAAAACAATTGGATATTACCTATCCCGACGCAGGATGGGAAAATAATACGGTTCAAGGCGAGAACAAGTTTTATCAATATTGGTTTTCATCCATCAGACCAATTACTCAGAGCAGTGGTTTCGTTCAATGCGCATTGATCATACCAAACCTGGAAGATGTCAGCAAAAGTGAGGTTGTTTGGTCCGGCCATGGTGATTTAGGAAAAGACGGATTTTTGAACTACCTGGCCATTACCGACGCCATGTTCCTTAATGGATCACGAACAATATGGAAATCCACGTTGACTGGTTTGGACGACGTGACTTCCAAAGACGATTTTTCACTTTACCCGAATCCTGCAATAGATGTACTTAATGTACATTTTGATGGGCCAATTATTCAAGCTGAGATTTCCATTTATAGCGCCTCAGGCCGTTTAATTCACAAAGAAATTTTGACGAATACCTCAGATATGCAACTATCAACTGATCACTACGCCCCGGGTCTTTACTTAATGTCTGTCAATTCTGATGAACAAATCCATAAACGAATGTTTGTGGTGAATTCTAGGTAGTTAGCTCATTGTCCAGTATTATTTTCCTTGATATGCAGGTAGATTTTTCATACATTCGTAGTTAAATTATTTTAAGATGAAAAAAGTAGCTTTGTTTTCCGGCCTTTTACTTTTAGGAGCATCACTCAGTTTGAGTAGCTGCAGAAAACCACCTCCTGTAGATCCTAGTGATCCTTGTGAAGGTGTCGTTTGTGATGAGGGCTACAAATGCGTTAATGGTAAATGCGTCACTAACCGCAAGAAATAGATTAAAAGAAAAATGTTATTATTTGAAATGCGCTCCTTAGGAGCGCATTTTTTATTGGGGTAAAATGTCGGTGCGGACATACTCCAAGAGAATTTCGGGCTCTTTCTTGACAGAGGTTAGAATGAGTTTATTCCCTTGTAATTGAAAATTCCAGGTTTCTAATTCGCATTCCACATCGCTGATGTAAAGTTCGATCTCATCCCTGTTTCCATCAACCCGGTAAATACCGGACTTTCTGCCTTCTTTACCACGATCTGTGATGAATCGGTTATCCCATTTAATGTGAAGATAAGCGCTGGATGCCGGGTTATATTCGCGACTTCGGTCCTCTCCACCCCTCAAAACCGTTTTTAAATTCCATATTCCAAGGAGGTAATCCCTGTTTGCCATCGGAACCTCTTCTATTTTACTTAAAAACATTTTTACCCGCTGATCATCTTCGCGTCTGGTCCATTCCATGGTCTTTTTTTTGAATACAACTTCATATGGGTCGTATATATCGCGGTATCCATTCTCGTTATTAATGGATAATTTTTTTCGTTTCAATTTCCAGGCGCCCGTATTGTGTTTTTGCCAACCGTGACCCGATTCTTGGTATTCATCTTTGTCGAATTTAATCCAACTCGACCGCGGCTCGACCTGAGAACTGCCTGCTGCAATGAGATCTACCTGCCACAAACCAATCATGCGATGACTTGAGCACGATGAAAGAGAAAAGATTAAAATGCTTATAATCAATAGATTCCTCATTATTCGGGCTTTTTTTATCTTGGCTTGCAAGATACTTTTTTAGACCTGAATCCTGGGACAAAAAAAGGCGCCCCCAGGAGCGCCTTTTGTAATTTCATGAAAACCACTATTCCAGTACAAAAATGTTTTTTTCGGCACAGATTTTCTTGAGTTGTTCCGGCCAGATAGATACGGTAACTTCCCCTAAATGCGCAGTTCTGAGTAGGTACATGTAAGTCCTTGATTGGCCAATACCACCGCCTATGCTCAAGGGTATTTCGTCGTTCAGAATGGCCTGGTGGTAGGGCAGCTTGAGAAAATCGAGTTGATCAGTCATTTCCAATTGGGATTGAAGGCTTTCTTTTGTTACCCGTATTCCCATGGAAGTTAACTCATGTCGTCTTTTTGTCACCGGATTCCAGACTAGGATATCACCGTTTAAACCATGCATTAATTCACCGTCCTTTTCGATTGTTGGTGTGATCCAATCGTCGTAATCGGCGGCGCGCATTTCATGAGGGTATCCGTCTTTTAAGACCCAACCAATGCCAATAATAAACACGGCGGGGTGGTCTTGAAGTAGCCGGGTTTCTCTTTCTTTGCGAGGAAGATCAGGATACATGTTTAGTATTTCCTCGGCATGGAAGAATTCCAATTCTTCAGGATAATCAGGAAATTTCGGGTCGTTCAATTCGGGAAATTTCTCCCTAATCATGGTTCCTGCACCTTTTATCACGTCCCAAATGCGCGTAACACTATCTTTTAAGTAATTCAAATTGCGATCTTCGGCATTGATTCGTTTTTCCCAATCCCATTGATCGACATAAGAAGAGTGGTCATGATCCAGAAAGTAATCTTTTCTGACCGCTCGCATATCGGTGTTGATTCCACTACCAATTTCACAATTGAATTGCGCAAGGGCCATTCTTTTCCATTTAGTCGCAGCCTGAACAACCTGGGCCTCAATTCGCTTATCTAAACCGAGTCCAGCAGAAAAATCGATGGGTGTTCTTGAACCATCCCTGTCTAGGTAGTCATTGACACCGCTGTCTTTACTAACGATCAATGGTACTTGTACCATTTGCAAATTCAGCGCTTTGGCCATGCCCGTTTCAATGTATTCCTTGATCATGTATAAGGCCTCCATGCGTTTAAGAGGGGGTAGGAGGGCTTCATAATTATTCGGCAGTACGCTTTTTACTTTTTCGTATGTGCTTATTCCGGGACCGGCAAGGTCAAGCTCTTTTGATCTCATAATTTTCTAATTTCATGTGAAGTTGGCAGAATTCTATTTTGGATGCCATGACAAGAGATGCTCGCAATCATGATATTCATCATAAGAGAAGATATGATCGTACAAGTTAATAGGAAGGCCTTCCTCACCAAATTGGCCTTGGAACAGAGTCGTGAATAATCCTGGAGTTTATCTACTTTCCGCCGTGTGAGGAATAAATTGTCTGTATAACCGGTAACGTTCAAAAATCTCTCTTACATAGTTCACCGTTTCCCTACCTCTCACATAGCCGTAGCTTACAACATCATCCCGGTAATAGTTTGAATAGGTCAAATTCAGAAGTTGAACCTCGACGTTTTCATCCCAGGTATGGGATTCCATGTTGTATTTTTTAGCGAGTTTCATCGCATCTGCAACGTGCTGCGATCCACAATTGTAAGAAGCTATGGTAAATTTTAAACGCTGAATTGAATCTTCAATTTCGTCCCATTGATTCCACATACGCTTGAGGTACCTTATTCCCGCCTGGATGTTTTGATTTGGATCCAGTACATCTTCCACATTTAATTCCTGAGCAGTTGCGGGCATTAACTGCATTAGTCCATTCGCACTGGCCCAGGATTCTGCCGTTGGATTGAATTGGGATTCTTGGTAAATGATAGAAGAGATTAAAACCCAATCCCAGCCGATGGCTTTGGCATGCATCTTGATCAGGTCGTCATAAGGGCTTATTTTACCCGTATTCTTGCTGTAAAAGTCACTACTGACCCGTTTGCTAAATGAACGGGGACTTTTGAAGTATTTATCGTAAACGGCGTAGTACTCGTTATACTTCTTCATTTTGGTGATCCAATAATTGATGGTGTCCAGAAGTTTGGGGGAATTCTTGCGGATGGCCCAAGAAATACGCTGAGAAAAACTGATGGCTGTGTTCACATCCAGATCTGGGAAATACGAGGCACTAACGTTGGCAATGTTTTGGTCGGCAATAGTGAAGGGGATCTGACCCTCGACGACCATTTCGATCAATTTTTCGGTGGGCACCTCCTCATCGACCAATTGGATGTGAATATTCCCGCCAATTTCATTCTGAAGATTGATCAATCGCTGGTAATAGGAAGTTCCCTTTTTTACATAAACCGTATCTCCAATCAGTTCAATGGGATCTTTCACCAGTTTATGATCGATCTGGTGCCGCTGCATGCGCCTCCAGTTTTCTGGCTTGCGCTGAACCAAGACCTGTTTGGTCAGGTAAAGGTAGTCTGTAAAAACAATTCTTTGTCGACGGTCATTAGTAGCAGTTAAGCCTGCCGCAATCATATCTCCTTTGCCACTTAACAAAAGCTCAATAAGTTCATCTGTGTTTTTAGCAACGATAACTTTCAATTGCAGGCCCAGGAAACGGGCCAGTTTATTGGCCATGTCATATTCATATCCCATGGCCTGACCTCGGTATAAAAAATAATTTGTACTGCTGTAGGTAGTTAATACTCTTAGTTTTCCGGCCTCGAGAATCTGCTCCATATTTCGCAATTTTTCATCTTGCATTCCACCAGTATTCCTTTCGGAATCGGTGGTTTCCGAACATGAAGTGATAAAAAGGAGGCAGGTAATAAGAACAACAATACTAATTGTTCCAATGAATTGACACCGACGTTCCGTGTAACTCTCTTTGTCAGAATTCATACTTTGACTTTAGGCTTGATAGATTCCTGGGGTTTAATGTGGGCGATCAATTCCTGAATAAAGTGGATGATTTTAGAGTATTCCCGGATCCTTGCCAAACGCATGCTATCGTTGAATATCAATATGGCTTCACCGTTACTTTCAAGGTGGTTGATATCACTAGAGCCAATAAATTCCTTGAGTTTTCCATTGAGGAAGGCCGTCATTTTTGACTCATCTTCGACCTTGACAATGAATTTGTCTGAAAATTCATGATAAATGACATAATCGATGTCTTTATGCCCGGGCAATTCTATGTATTTACTCAATAAGTCACTTTTTTCGATAGTGAATTTTGGAATACTGAATGGTAAACGAATTAAACCCAGTGTGGTATCGTATTCCTCGGATGAAATAAAGGCTCCTTCGTCAAAAGTAACGTCAGCGATCTCCCAGTATATTTTGCTTTTGGGATCAGAGATCAGGTTGAATTTATACTCGATTGGCCGTGACTTAAAAAAGTAAAAGGTTTGAAAATAGTCGATGTTCTCTTCAGGATTGTGGCTGAATTGCCATTCAAATTCCTGAGCCATTTTTTCAAGGCTAAGTTGACGCTTGCTAACTCGTTCCTGAGGAGAATTCATGATCTTAAGGGCCAACTTATGATTGGAAGAAGAAATGTGCTTGTCTAGCCCGATAATGCTCATTTTACCACCACCTGCAGAATAGTTTCTTTGAAATTCATAAAGGTTTTCAAGAATAGAGAAATCAACCAAACGAGCATCTGACAGGTCAACAATGGCTGAACCGCCCTTGGGAATATCGGCAAGGAATTTATCAATACGTATCGCCGACAAGAAGTTGGCAATACCCCTTACTTTCAATTCGAAAGAATCGTCTTTTTTCATGTAGAGTTCTGTACCAGAATTAAAGAGCATTTTTACAAATTGTGAAGGTGTTAAACGAGAAAGTAAAAAATGCACGCTCAATGCCAAGGCAAGGCCTCCAAAAATGCCAATTAGAAGATCCGTGTAAAGCGTTATGACCAAGGTTCCGACGAAAAACAAAGGCTGCTCTATGCCCTGGTCATATATTTGTCTGAATACCCTGGGAGAAGCGAGTTTGAAGCCCGTGAAAACCAACAGTGCCGCCAATGCACACAGTGGTACCAATTGAATAACCGGTGCTAAAAGGAATATAAATACCAGGAGAAAAATGCCATGGTAGAAATTAGACCATTTGGTTTTAGCGTAATTGTGTACGTTGACCGTGCTTCTTAGAATTACTGTGATGACCGGAAGACCTCCTATGAATCCTGATACCATTGTGGACAATCCAACAGCCATCAAGTCTTTATTTAGTCTTGTTTTACGACGGTAAGGGTCTATTTTATCAATGGCCTTGCTGCTTGCAAGTGATTCAATGCTGGCAATGACGGTGATTGAAAACACGGTGGCCCAAAATGGCCACGTGTCGATCTTGGAAAAATTCGGAAACATGATCGAATCCAGAAGATTGTCGGGTATGTCGAGTAATAGTTCCGGTCCAACGTAGTATTGATTTCCAAAAAGGTAAAGAGAATGAGGCTCAAAAAAATTAAATGCATAAACAAAGGGAATGGAAATGAATAGAACCCACATAGGTGCGGGCAGCATATGAAAAAGTTTGTAAGATATCCTCCCGTGAAAGACCAATAACAGCAGACTGATTATAGCAATTACGGCTACAAAGGGGTTTATTCGGTCAATGTGAGTAAAAACGCTTAAAAGACTCTCAATGACTTCCTCTGACTTGTATCCGGTTCCAAGGGCGACATGAATTTGATGAGCAATGATGATGATACCTATTGCCGCTAAAATACCCCGAATGACTGAAGAATGGAATACATCTGCGTATTGTCCGAGCCTGAAAAAGCCAAAAAGCACCTGGAGAAAGCCGGCAATGACTACGGCAGCGAGTACATAATTTAATGTTTGCCCACTTCCGTCATTCAAGACGATCAAAGCATTGAGAATTACGGTGACCAAACCAGCAGTTGGGCCATTGATTGCTACATGACTGCCGCGGAAAAAGGTTGTAACAATACCTCCGACGATGGCCGATAAAATACCTGCCATCGGCGGCACTCCAGACGCCAAGGCGATGCCAAGTCCAAGTGGCAATGCAACCAGCGAAACGCTCAGTGCTGCGATCATGTCACTTTGCCAGTTCTCTAACAGCCCCGGTAAGCCCTTTTTAGGAATGATTTGATTATTCATTCAACGACGGTCTTAAATAAGATTCGTGAAATTCTAAAATAAAGAACAGACCCTTAGAGGCTGTTTCCTGGGCTTAAGATAAAAAAAAGGAGGCAGAATTTAAGATCGGCAAAGCCTACTGATCTCAATCAAGAAATTTGGAATTCCATATCAGGCTCGTTGGCATGATGTTTTGAGAAAGGGCAAGGAATAGGCAATAACTAATACAACCTAACCATACCACGCCAAATCCAAAAATGAATTCCTTTAGTTGGAGATTTACTCCACCTGCGAATGGGATGAGCAAAACCGAAAAGAGTAAAGCAATGATTCCCAATGAAACGATCATAGAAGGGATATTACGCATTGGAAGAACATAGAATTGCCGCATTGTTGAAAATTCAGCTCCCCATTTGTATATCAGCAGGTATTTTCCTTCCCCCAGATCGGCTAGGAGCATAGGGTCTTTCTCCCTGTTTTCAAGTTTGAAGAGTTCACCGGGGGCAATGATTTTAATGGATTTAATCGCTTGACCATATGCTTTCCGCGCTTCAACTAAGGCCTCAGAAGCCTCGATTGGAATATCACCTTTGAAATAGCTTAAATCAAGAAATCGGAGTCGATAGCGCAGGCATATTATTTTAATTGCCTTTTCTGAAATGATCAGATATTGAGACACAGCCTTGACTTTTTTGACATTAGTAAGCAAATTCCGGGCTTCACGAATAAGTTTCTGCTGCTGGTGTTCTTCTTCGTGATATAACTCCTCAACGATCTTGGAATCAAAGTTCATAGGGCAAGGTTTTGACTCAAATTTAATAACAAGAACTATTGGCTCGGAGGGTGAGGCAAAAAAACATAGATACCTCTCTTTGGACATGGTTCTTGACAACAATATAAGCTGTCGAGTGAAAACCTGGTTGGTGAAGGCCTGGAATGCCGGGTTGACATGCCCGTAGACTTTACAAGGCCATGGTCCGTGTTGTTTAAGCCAATGCAAAAAAAAAGCCCCATCCAAGGATGAGGCTTTTTAAAGGTTAAAAATTGATTATTTGATGACCAGTTTAGATATAACCTGATCTCCGGTTTGAACCCTGACGTAGTAAGAGCCATGTTCGAAATCGGTAAAATTCAATTCCATTTGTCTTGTACCCTCGGTAATAGATCTGAAAAGCATCTTGCCTTCTAAATTATAAACTTCGACGGCATCAATGAGCTCGGCTGAGCGAATGTACATCACATCATTTACCGGATTCGGATAGATTTCGAGTTGCTTTTCATTCTGGTTAGCTATTCCAACATAACATGCCGGAGTAGTATCCGGATAGATCACATATGGCGCTTTGGCAGAATCCGCGCAGAGACTCATGTTGGTTTTATACATGTTATAGGAACCTTCCATTGTTGCATTGTACTGGGGTGCCGTGGCACCGGCAATGGCCGTTCCGTTTCGGTACCACTGAAGCATGAAGCCGTTATTACCGTTAAGTACGATGGTGTCATTCGGGCAAATCAGGGTATCGTTGTCTGCATTGGTAATGTTAAAGTTTGGCTGTGTGTAATTCTCAACAACGATGGGTTCTGACCACATGTAATTTGTTCCTTGAGCCATGGTGATTCCGATCAAGGCCCTGTACACTCCTGGGTCTTTTGCGTAGGCAATGCGGCCGGTTAAACCAGGAACGACCTGACCGTCTTTGTACCAGGTATATCCGCTTGCAGAATAAAATCCTTCCATTCTGCCGCTATCTCCTGGGCAAAATTTCATTGAATCGGGGCTTTTGATTGTCGGGAACATGGTCAGGTCCATGATGTTGTTGGCCGTGACGCCATTATTCATATCGTGGTAAAGGATGGTGCTGTTCCAGTTTGAATCAGTGACATACATTTCACCATAATAGTCACATAAGAAAAAGATGCCGGCGTCTTTGGCAAAATACCCACCGTGAATCTCGGGATTAGACATGCCAGTAGTGGCAAAATTTGTTGTGGTCACCGTAGCCAGGTCAATTTTATATGACGAAGAACTGTAACCTCTGAAAACGTAAATGCTGGAATCAACCGGGTTGTACTCTAATCCTCGCGGAAGGAAACCGACTGGAATCGTTGTCCATACCGTATCGGTATTGGTACTTAAATCATATTCGTGTATGGCACCGTTATTTCCGCCTGCAACACCTTCTATTAAGTACAATTTTCCATTGTCGGCGATGTCGGCAGAATTAAAGTAGGTTGTGGTAAAGTTTACAGCCAGGGCAGTAGTTCCGTTAAATGGATTCACCGTATACAGGTTTCTGTCACCGGAGCCGTTTAAGTCAATAAGCGCATACACCAGGCTATCTGCCGGATTCACAAATATGGCGTGACCTGAGCTACCAAAATTGGTGTTGATGTCGCCCATGGAAGTTGAATCATCAAAAAAGAAATCGATTTCAACTCCTTCTGACAGTCCAATCATTCGAAACGAAGTTGTGTCTTGGGCCACCAGACCAGAAAAGGTCAGAAGGCATAAAAGAGTATATAGATTTTTCATAAAATAGTTTTTAAGTTTTAATACAAGGATACGAATATAAGACCTGAACACCAACCCTTGAGCATATGCACCTTAAAATATCAACAAGGTGGTGCTAAGAAGTCAGGGAATCCACTTGATGTCTTTGAAATCGGGGCGTCGTTTTTCTAGAAATGCATTTCTTCCTTCTTTTGCTTCATCTGTCATATACGCCAGTCTGGTAGCCTCACCGGCAAAGACTTGTTGCCCGACCATGCCGTCGTCGGTCAGATTAAATGCGAATTTCAACATCTTGATCGATGTTGGCGATTTGGCCAGAATTTCCTGCGCCCATTGAAAGGCCGTTTCTTCTAATTCCTTGTGTTTGATCACGGCATTAACCATACCCATGTCATAGGCTTCTTTAGCAGAATAATTTCTGCCTAAAAAAAAGATTTCCCGTGCTCTTTTCTGGCCGACCATTTTTGCCAAATACGCCGATCCATAACCGCCGTCAAAGCTTGTCACATCGGCGTCTGTCTGCTTAAAAATAGCGTGTTCCTCGCTTGCAAGGGAAAGGTCGCATACCACGTGCAGGCTATGCCCACCACCCACGGCCCACCCCGGAATGACGGCAATTACAACTTTTGGCATGAACCTAATTAAACGCTGGACTTCCAGTATGTTCAAACGAGGCATGCCTTCATCATCAACATAGCCCTGATGACCTCTTGCATTTTGATCTCCCCCGCTGCAAAAAGAGTAGACACCATCCTTGTTCGAGGGTCCTTCGGCAGAAAATAGAACAACGCCAATGTTTGTATCCTCTCTGGCGTCTAAAAAGGCTTCGAATAATTCACTTACGGTCTTGGGTCTGAAGGCATTCCTAACGTCGGGTCGGTTGAAAGCAATTCGCGCAACACCACCGGATTTTCGGTACGTGATGTCCTGGTATTCTTTAACCGTTTTCCAGTTTGCTTTTTCCATTTCACAGATTTATTGATAACAAATCAGGGCTTATTGATGTTTGACTTTCACAAAACGAATGGCAGTGCTTCTGCCGTCTTCGAGCACAATAATAGCTGAATAAACCCCTTCCGGCAGATCGTCGATGGCGATATTTCCACTCGGTGAAATACTTTGGCTGGCAATTCGTTTTCCCGTTAAGTCGTGGATATCAACTTGGGCGACCATTAATTGGTCAGGTGCGGAGATGGTTAGAACTTCGTGCGCCGGGTTAGGAAAGAGTTGTATGCCCAGATCTTTGATAAAAGATTCATTTATACCGGTCGATATTTTAGGCTTGACTTGGGACAGGACTTGAACATATTCAAATTTTACCGGAAATGCCCCTGTGATTTTGAGGCTGGTATGAATGAAGATTGGAAATGTTCTACCAGGTAAAAGGTATTCATATTGTTTTCTAAGTAGCTTGGCAGCTCCTAAAATACCCAATGTTGCACCAACGCTGTCTCGGCGGTAGTAACGCAGAACATTCGTGAATGTGCTATCTCCGATGGTCAACGTGCCGGTTCCTTCGCAGCGGGCATAATATCCTGCCTGAGCTTCAAATCTCCGTTCTGCCGGGCTGGTGGAATTCGGGTATATAACCACTTCGACATTATTGAGAGAAGTTCCGAAGGTATTGTTCAATCCTATGGGGTAGGTCCGTTCGGGAAAAGAATCGTAGAGTACCAGAAAATCACCTTGACTTGGCTCGTAAAGCTGCATTCCATATGCAAGTCGCTGATTACCAACGTAGTTGTAAAATATATGGACGGCATCGTTAAAATATTCGTCGTGTGTTGATGTCGGGAAAAAGTTGGCATAGGTGCTGAGTGTCGCGTCATCGGCTTTTGCGTCGTAAAGCTTATCGAAAGAATAAGTGCTGACATTTGAGTAATCCCAGTTGGAATTAGCGCCAATTGTTGTGCTATAAGTGCTGATGGTCGAATCAATCAAGTAGTACTGCGCGCTTTCACCTATATTAGCCTCGTCTGCTTGGCTCCAGGTTTGGCTCAGTAGGTTTTGCGCGCCCAAAAGCGCAATAACAAAAAGCAGGTTTTTCATCATACAGATTTTGGCCAATTTAAGAAAATACAACGTAGCTTAGAAGTCCGCACCACCATCTGTTTCTTCTCGCCCTTGATTTTTTCTAGCCTTGTAATTATTGATCCGGTAGCTCACATTTAGCATGACAATGGGAGAATAGCGACGACTGAATTCCTGCGTTCTGAATCCATCTCCTTCGGATATAAACTCTCTTCTGGTCGATTGTAGCAGGTCATTGGCCTGTAAAGTAAGGGACAGTTTGTTGTCAAAAAAAGTATGTTTATACGCTGCATTTATGGTGTAATAGTCACTGGTTCTTCCCTGAGCAGTGACTTCTTGACTTTGATACATGCTATTCAATTGAAACTGAATTCTCGGGCTCAGATAAAAAGTGTTGTTAAACCTGGTATTCCAGTTGGTCGACGTGTTGTTCAAATTCGTGGTGTTGTAGTCACCTTTGAAATAATAGAGGTTTCCCATCAAATCCATGTTCCACCATTTGTAAACATC
Organism: Vicingaceae bacterium; assembly: GCA_040220895.1. Taxonomy (GTDB): domain Bacteria; phylum Bacteroidota; class Bacteroidia; order Flavobacteriales_E; family Vicingaceae; genus UBA11591. The sequence goes on along the minus strand of JAVJVY010000020.1, from coordinate 248,090 downwards.
GGTGGAAACCATTCCTTCCACGCCAAGTGAATGCGATCTACCCACGTTGGCGGGCTTGCGCAGAATGATGTTTTCAGCATAGACGCTTCGAATCCATTCGATCTTGTTGGTCACCTTGCGGTAATAAGTCTCCAGCGAAAAAAGGGATTTTTTTACCCTTTTAGAATACCCCAACTCATATGAATCAATGTATTCAGCCAATAGATCCGGATTCCCGCTTCGAACATTATAAGCATCCACCCAGGTGATAAAGGGCTCGAAATACCAACCTCTTGGTCGCTCAATTCTTCTTGAGTAACTGACCATCAATTGATGGTTCTTAGGGAGTTGATATGAAAAGTGAACGGATGGAAAGAAATCCCATCGGTCAAAAGCCACAGAGGAGTCGCCGTCCAGCTTATTGATCAGACGGTTGACGTATTCAGTTCGAACTCCAAATTGATAGCCGATTTTATCTGCCTCACCGGCATAGATTCCATAAAGTGCGTAAATATCCCTCCGGTACTGTATGCTGTTACTGAAGATTGGCTGGAATACGTATTCTCCCGTGGTGTCGTTAAGATTATAGACCTTGTTGGTGTCGTTCGCTACTTGAAATCTAGCCTGTGTTCCTATTTCTAACTTACTTTTTGGCCCTAAGGGCAATTGATAATCCAATTTCATTCGGCCCTCCGTTCCAGGACCGTTTTCGGTGGATCTCTGTCCGTTGGTCTGCCCACCGTTAAAACTGAACAAATCGTTATCGTTTCGTTCGTTGGTAGCCCGGTAATTATAAATGATTTGCGCATTGATCTTGTGATCAGCCTTCAGAAACTTATGTTCATAATCTGCACTGGCGCTGTAGTTGCCCCCGGAACGAGCATGCCGGTTCTTACTTATATAATTGTTGGTTAGGGTTTGCGGTGAAGTGCTTTCCACATAGTCAAGGATTGTCAGGTTTTCGTGTTGCCTGAATCCAACAGATCCATTCAGTGTCAGATAATCCTTGATACCTAAATCCATTTCGACTCCCCCGCGGAGCGTGTAGTTCGTTCTCGAGCTTGCTTCTTCACCTTCAGCAATAGTTTGAAAGGTGGTGTCATTAGAAGTAGTTTGGCGATTGATCCGTTCGACACCAGGAAAATACCGGTGGTTGTAATCAGCTCCAACAAAGTAATTCAATTTGGATTTTCGATAGTAAAACAGCGCATCGCCTCCATATTTATCATCCCAACCTACATTGCCGTTCAGCACACCACTAAAACCGTCCATTTTATTTTTCTTGGTAATGATGTTAATGATTCCTGAAGTTCCGTCAGGATCGAATTTTGCAGAAGGATTGGTGATCAATTCGATTTTATCGATGGTACTTGCCGGAATTTGATTCAAAGCATCACTTCCGGTCAAAATGCTCGGTCTTCCGTCGATGAAGACCATGAAACCCGAGCTTCCCCTCAGTCTGACATCTCCGGTAATACCCACCTGCACTGACGGGACGTTTTGCAAAACATCCACGGCAGTGCCTGATGTGGCCGTTATCTGCTTATCGACATTGACCACCTTTCGATCGATTTTATACTCCATGGCAGGTAAGTTCGATGATATTTCGACAGCCTCCAGGTTTTCCGAAGTTGAGATCAATTCTATTTCGGGAATCTTGAGCAAATTGGAATTTAGGCCAATTTTTAGGTTGGCAATGTCCTTTACCTCATATCCGACAAAGGAAATCTTGAGAAAATACATGCCTTTGTTGAGTTCTTCAAACTGAAATTTTCCTTTTTCATCAGAAATTACACCATTCACCAGACTACTGTCCAATGAGTTAAACAGTGATACTGATGCAAACGGCAATGCTTCCCCCTGACTTTGAATACTACCGTAGATCGCCCCGTCACCGGGCTTTTGAATCCCAGTCTTTCGCTGACCAAATAGTTGGGAAGTCCATGCGAGGAAGAATAGTGAAATTAAAAGAAAGCGCATTGCACGGCGAAATTAGTCAAAGGCATGTAGTGAAAGTGTTAAGTTCTGTGAATATATTGGACAGCTAAAAAATGATCGTTACACCGCAAAGTTCAACCTGCAATTAAATCGTTTCTTTAACAAATGCTTAAGGTCTGGCTTCTTATTCTGGCATCTTGCTATTTCTTTTTTGTTCATGCTCAGTTTGACAATGGAGGAAAAATTGGAATCGATATAAGCCTTGGAACCCATATTCAACGAATCGGATTAATGATAGGGCTTTACGGTTATAATAACTTCATGGAAGTGAATTCGGCACTTCACGTTCACTACAATTTTCGAAATCTAGGTCCTCGGGGTCAGCATATGGAGGCAATCGGAATATTGGGCATTCAGGGACATTGGGGCAGGGCCAGAAGAAAAAAATTCTTTTTTAACGAATACAGCAACATGTCGCCTTTCTTAAACAGTTCGGGATACACGTTTTACCTTTTTCTATCCGGAAATAAGACCAGCCAGACCGCAGGCGCTATTCACGTAAATATTGACGCTTTTCAGTTTTCCTTGTTTAATGATGCACTAGGTCTTAACCAGATAGATGATAAATACCGCACCGGTGGCTTCTCCTTTAGCTATCAAGTTGACAGCATGCTGCTTGGATTGAATAATACACTTTGGACCGGTAAGTCTGTGGATGCTCCGAAAGTTAAAGACCCGGACTATCCATCACGAGACGGTTATCGCGATCCAATTGAGGCAACCTATGGGCATTATTCGCATGGCATATTATCACTTCGATTGGATGCGCTGGGCTCCTACCAGCAGGTAGTCAGAGCAGGGGCAGGGGTTGACCACGAGCGAATCCGACATTTATTACAAAATAAGTTAATGCACGACGGTTTATTACCGCTGATTGTAACAAGCGAAAATCCCCATTACCCCATGATACAAAACGACGAAACTCCATACCTTTTTAAGGAAGGTCAATCGATTAAAAAAGTGAAACCCTACCTTCAACTATCGGCTAATCAACCCGCTTACTATTAAAAGCAGGAAATTGCACGGCGTATTGATAAATCTCATACCCATTACTGTTAAATGATATTTTATCAGCCATTTTTTTTCCATTCCTTGGTAATGGATGAAATTTTCAATAAAGAATTGCATATATCGCGGGCTTTTCTTGTTTTTAACTTTTGGGATAGTACACCTGGCATCTGCGCAACACCCGACTTTGAGAGAGGGAGAGGAGGAATGGCATAAAACACATCATAACAGGCTTGCATTTTTTACCGGCACTACACTGGTACCAACCAGTATAGACCATTCCTCAAAGGAGATACTTTTCGTGCCTACCTATGGCTTGGAATATGAAAGGGGAATAAACGCCTGGTTAGGTATAGGTATTGCAAATGAGATTGAATTACAAAATTATGTCATTCAAAAGTCCAATTCTGAGGTCATCAATCGTTCGTTTATATATGTCGTTTCTGTTTTCGTAATGGTTCAACCCGTGAAACCATTAGTTATCTTTGCAGGACCCGGTTACGAGCTTACATCCAGCCAAAATTTTTCCATTTTTAAGGTTGGAGCTTCCTACATTATCGATGTAGGGAACAAGTTTGACGTTTCTCCCGAAATTGCTCTTGATCAAATTGCAGATAAATACGCCACATTTACCTTCGGAATAAGTCTAGGAAAGCGATTTTAACTTTCAATTGACTGCCATCGCCAGGGTTATCCCCAAAAATAATGCTATTAGGCCCCACAACCTGATCATATAGTCTTTTTGATTCAACCACCATATAGCCATGGAATCGACCCTATGTGAACCGAGGAGAGGAACGCTCAACCCGGCAAGAATCAGAGCATAGCCAAATATGCCAACAAACACCGGAAAACTGGTTTGCCCTGAAGTGTACACCAACAGTAAACCTATACCAACGCGCAAAACACTTACAGGCCACAGCCATTTTTTAAGCAAGAAATGATGAAGCATGCCTTTAAGCATGTAAGGATGGATTATAATGCTAATTCCAATCGACAAGATGACGATGGCTATAATTGTTACAATCGTATTCATGGTACCTATTTTTTATTTTTCATGTCGTTTTCCCGATAAAATGCCAAAGACATGAAGGACATGAGGAAAAACGGCGTCCATCGATTCTGCGGCTCCTTTTGTTGATCCGGGCAAGGAGAGAACAAGGCTTTTATTTTTGATTCCGGCAAGGCTTCGTGATAACATGGCGTAAGGCATGCGTTCCTGACCATACCTTCGAATGCTTTCTTCAATTCCTGGAATTCTTCGATCGAGCAATTTCTCGATACTTTCTGGTGTAACATCGCGCTTTGAAAGACCGGTTCCTCCTGTAAATATGATCAGGTCAATTCCGCGTTCTGTGGCATCTTGCAATACACGGATAATTTCCTTGCTTTCATCCGGAATGACTGTGTATTCTGTGTCGTTCACATCGTGCAGGGCCAGTTTACTCAGAATAGTCTTGCCGGCGCGATCTTCTTTTTGCCCGGAGGCAACGGTATCTGAACAGACAATTACAATTGCTGTGATTTTATCCTTGAATCTATCTACATAATCACTTTTGCCTCCGGTTTTACTTTCCAACTTAAGATCGGTGATTTCAATTCCTTTATCAATGGGTTTGAGCATGTCGTACATGGTCAGGGCGACCACACTTGCGCCATGCATGGCCTCAACTTCAACACCAGTTTTATAAATGGTCTTGATCCTCATTGTTATCTTGATTTGTCGTTCGTCCAATTGGAATTCCACTACAGCACTCTCAATGGGTATCACATGGCAATCCGGGATAATGTTCGGGGTAAGTTTTACACCTAATAGTCCTGCAGTCCTGGCTGCTTCTAGCACATTTCCCTTTGGTACCTCATTCTTTTTTATTGCTTCAATAGTCTTTTTGGAGCTGACTTTCAGAAGTACAGAAGCGGCGGCCTCTCTGAGTGTATTAGTTTTATGTGTGATGTCGATCATTTCTCAGGTGTTTACTTTCCACTGGTGTTCGTTATTGTCAAGAATCACCTTTCCAAAAATTGGGAGTTTCTGTTTTACTTCCTCAACTAACCATGAAACGGCTTTTCTACACTCATCTCTGTGAGGAGAAGAAGCAAAAACAAAGAGGCAAAGTTCTCCAGTGGCGATCTTGCCTAGGCTATGGTGAATATGCATACAGCTTATGCCAAATTTTTCAAAGGCTTTTTCTCTGATCTCCGATGCCATTGTATTTGCAACTTGTTGGTGGGCTGTATACTCAATGGCTGAAACGGTCTGCTTTTCATGGAAGTCAGCCCGTACTTGGCCCAAAAAGATGTCGTGAGCGCCTATTTCGTGTTTACTCCGGTGTTTTTCAATGGAATTCGCGATGAACGATGGCTCGATTGGCCCTTCGATGAATATATCCTTTTCTTTTTTCATTTATACTTCAATTTTCCAAAATAAGGTTATTGCGAGCCAGATCATCCATGCTTCCTGTAAACGAACGCACATGTTTCCATCCATACCAACGCAGCAATTTAGCGGCCTGCTGACTTCGAATTCCAGAATGACAAAAACAGACGATTCCGGCCTCTTTTGGAACTTGTATTTTCCCTGGATCAATGCGAGATAATGGCATGAAGAATGCATTTGAAAATGACCTTTGCATTTTTTCATTTTCCTCGCGGACATCGAAATAGAATAAATGGCCTTTATCAATATTAGTGAGTTCGTCAAGGTCTATTTCGCAGGCACCTAATTCATTAGTGGGGCGATGTGACTTGAGACCGTCCTCGAGTACAGCGTGAATGGCTGTTTCATTCTTGAGGTATGCAATACTTGAGGTAGTATTATTTAATATATTGATTAATAATATTTTATCTTTTATAACATCTCCAATTCCAGTTATAATTTTAATCGCTTCATTTGCTTGAAATGATCCGAGTATACCGGTTAATGGTCCAAGAACGCCGACATCTTCACATGAGGGAACGTGCGAATCAATGCTGGGAAACAAGCAACGGTAAGTGCCACTACCATGGTAATTAAACGTACCAATTTGACCTTCGTGTCTGAAGATCGAGGCTGAGACAAAGGGTTTTTCTAGAATGGTACAAGCATCGTTTATCAAATAGCGGCTCGGTAAATTGTCGGTGCAGTCAAGTACTATATCTACAGAAGCAATAATTTCCCTGACATTTGAATAATCGATGTCGCTCTCAATCGATTCAATGGATATTTCAGAATTTAGCGACCGCAGGTGCTTACAAAGAGCCTCGGCTTTTGAACTGCCCAGTTGGGATTCCTTAAAAATTGTCTGGCGGTGGAGGTTGCTAATGTGCACGAAATCACTGTCTGCTATTATTAATTTTCCCACCCCAGCACCTGCCAGATAAAGGGCCGCGGGACATCCTAGCCCACCTGCGCCGATAATCAAGACCTTCGCAGTGCCTACAAGGACTTGCTTTTCTTTACCAAAATAGGGCAGGGCCTCCTGCCTGAGGTATCTGTTCATCAATATATTTTTTAACCTCCTGCGAAAGGAGGAAAGAAGGCCAATTCATCTCCGTCCGTTATTTCCAAGTTTTCATCCTCTGAAATTTTACTATTCAAAGCAATTCGAAAGAAAGCCTTTTGCAAGGAATACTTTTGAAGGAGCATATTTTTAACCCATTCGATATTAGCACCACTTTCCAGTGAGATTGTTTCTTCGGCTTTACCTGCAATTTCTGCCAGTTGACCGAAATATTTAACCTGAATATTCATTAATCAAATTTTGATAATCCATGGGTGTATTGATGTTTGTTAGTTGGTATTCATTTTTACCCGTTAAATCGTAATAAGTCACCCTCAAGCCTTCAAGTATGCGACTCATTTTAAGTTCACCATTCGATATTTGAGTTTTAAAAAACCCGGTACATGACTTTCGATATATTCCACACAATGGATGAATAGATTGCTCTGAGCGACAAATCATGGCTGATTCTTCACCAAATTTAAGTACCATGTCAGAGATGAGTTTTGTGGATACCAGAGGGGTATCACAGCTCAGAATAAAATTCAGCTCTTTATCACTTCGCAGAAGTGCAGTATAGATGCCACCCGCCGGTCCCTTTCCAGGGATCTCATCTGGAAATTCCAAGACGGCCTCCTGTTTGGGGTAATTAGACTGACCTATTACCAATACGTTATCGGCTATTGGTTTCAGCGTGTCGATCAAACGTTGAAGGAAGGTTTGGTTGCCGATCGTCAAAAGGCCTTTTTCTCTCCCCATTCTACTACTTTGTCCTCCGGCCAGTATAATTCCGTTTATTCTATTCATAGGAAAACCAATTTTACACCTGCCGTAAACAAGACGGCTGCCAATAACTTTTCAAGCCTTTTGTTGCTAAGTTTCAAGCTGCCCATCTTTGCCCCAAACCAGGCTCCAGTCAACACCAAAGGGATTAAAAAAAGTAAATGGGATGGAAGGGTTGAACCTGCAGTAAGGTACCCTAAAAGACCTGCAAATGAATTGATCAGGATAAAGATTGAAGATATTGCGGCAGTTTCTTTCATGTTCGCCCAAGCTAACATTAAAATGAGGGGGCTTAGTATTATCCCACCTCCAATGCCGAGCATGCCTGATATAAGGCCAATAACTGCACCTATCAACAGGGACAATATAATTGATGCATCCTTTTTTTCGTTTCGTTCTTTTCCCACCCATCCCATCAATCGGATGACCGAAAAAAACATAAAAAGTCCAAGAATTACTTTGTAGATATCTGAGTCAAGACTGTAATAACCCCCGATGAAAGCTGCGGGCACAGATGTTATCAGGAAAGGATAACAGCGATTCCAACTAAAATATCCCGAACGCTGAAAAATTATAAACGACGTCCCAGCGACAAATAGATTCAGAGTTAAGGCGATGGGTTTCATTATTAACATATCTGCACCAAATAAGGCTAATAGAGCCAGGTATGCGCTGGCACCGCCATGACCAACACTTGAATAGATAAATGACGCCAAAGCAAGGAGTATGTAAAATGTCCAGTGTAAATCAATACTCATTGAAATTCCATGTTTTCAAGTTCCTTGTTTAGAAATTCACGGCATTTATTGTCCAAAGTCTTAAATTGAGCGATGGCTTTTAACCCTTCATCAGTTACTATCGTACCGCCTCCTCCGTCCCCTCCGGCACTTTTTATGATGAGTGGTTGAGCAGATTGACTGTTCATCGATTCAAGCATGGACCAGGCTTTTCGATATGACATTTTAAGCTCCTTGGCGGCCTTATTTATTGATCCTGTTTTACTAATAATTTCCAGCAAACTAACCCGACCATTGCCTAAGAATGTGCCACTTTCGCCTTCAATCCAGATGCGATTGCGAATTTTAAAACTGCCTTGCTCTGCTTTTTGCACGCTATATCTTTTTGGGAATAACGCCCCTAATTTATACAAGAATCTTACATGAATGAAGGGCTGAATGAAATCCTTGAGTAATTGATATTATTATTGTTAATAATCTTGAAAACTTTTTGGCCCCATCCGGATGTCAATTTCCTATTTTGGTCATAAAATTCGACGCATGGAAATAAACGGAAAAGTTCTTCAAATTCTACCACTGGCAACTGGAACTGGCAAAAACGGAGAATGGCGCAAACAGGAGTTTATTCTTGAGACCCCGGGCCAATACCCGAAAAAAGTGTGCATCACTCTATGGGGTGATCGCATTGATGAAAGCAACCTTCAGGAAGGAGAGGAGGTCAAGGCTATGATCGACGTCGAAAGCAGGGAGTATAACGGTCGGTGGTATACCGATGTCAAAGCCTGGAAAGTGGAAAAAGGCAGTTCTGTCCAGGAGGACAATGCTTCATTCATTGATGCTCCGGCCCACGAGGAAGACGATCTTCCATTCTGATTTTTAACCTGTGTTGACTTTAATGTAATAACAGAAATTCTTAATCCTGTCCTAATAAAGCCCGGTAGGCCTTGCCATGATGCCAATGAATCGCTACATTTAACGCAAAATATGCCATGTTTGATTCAAGAATTTTTTGGGGGGGACTAATTATTCTTATTGGTCTTTCGATCATTTTAAACGCCGTTTTCAAGATCAATTTCCCGTTTTTTAAGGTATTTATTGCCCTGGTGATCATCTATTTCGGCTTTAGGCTGCTTTTTGGAAGCTTTGGATTCCAGCTTGGTGACAAGGGGAATGAGGAATCCACCATTTTCGGATCACAAAAAGTACGGGTGGAATCGATCAGCGAAAACCTTGAATACAATGCTGTTTTTGGCAGTCAATACGTTGATTTGAGCCAGGCCGTAATTATAAACGATGATCTGGAAGTAGAGGTGAATTCGGTGTTCGGAAGCATAAAACTTAATCTGCCTGATAACGTAAATGTGCGTCTAAAGGCCAGCAGCGCTTTTGGTTCAGTAAGAACAAGCGAAGGAGAAATGGTGAGTTTTGGCGATACCAAAAAGAGTTTTAGTAAGGGTGAAAATCCGACAAAGAACCTTTATGTCAAAGCGAATGCCGTGTTCGGAAGTGTTGATCTACGTTAGCCATTTTTTTTCCAATCCACACCATCAAGATCAAGTACTGCCTTCATGATGTCTTTCTGACTGATCTGTCCAACCAATTTTCCCTCTTCAAGCACGGGAAACCGCCTGATGCGGCTACTTAGAAACTTACTCGCGGCATCAAAGATGCTCATATTACCATCAATTGTTTTCACATCAGTGGCCATGTAAGCTTCAACTTTTCCTTCCGAGAGGGGCATGTTGTGGTACTGACTTTCGCTGATTAATTTCAGACAATCTCCTTCTGAGATAATCCCAATTAACTCATTTTTATCATTGACTACCGGTGCTCCACTAATTCTGTTTTTAAGCAGTGTTTCCACCACCTCGTGCATTAGTTGATCGGGACTAAAAGTGATCAACTTGGTCGCCATGTAGTCAGATACTTTGATAGATGAGATTTCTGCTGTGCTTGTTTCTGCGCGCTTTCCGCGGTAATTATTAACGAATTTCATGACCGGTGTTTAGTCTAGAAAGATAAGCTTTTTAAAAGGCTTTGTCAAGCCGACTATTCTCATGATAATAGCAGTGGTGCAGCAGAACCACATAAAAGATCAACCGTATCAGGAAAGCCCCGATATTTTTCCGTCTTTATCAATGTCCATGCCTTCTGAAGCTGGAATCGCCGGGAGTCCCGGCATTCTCATCATGTTGCCGGTAATGGGAATCAGGAATCCAGCGCCTGCGGCAATTTCTATTTCTCTGACAGTAATTGTAAAGCCTTCTGGGCGTCCAATGAGCCGCTCATTATCCGAGAATGATTTCTGCGTCTTAGCTATGCAAATAGGCAGCTTATCAAGCCCAAGTTCTTTGATGCGTTTTAGGTCATTGATGGCCTTGCCGATGAATTCCACCCGATCTGCTCCATAGACGTTCTTGGCGATGGTTTCTATTTTGCTCATTGGCCGCTGATTCCAATTATATAAGCGCTGGAAATTGTCGTTTTCACCCGATTCTACGACTTTGACCACGGCATTGGCAAGATCGGTAGTTCCTTTACCGCCGAGCTCCCATCCTTTGGAAACTACCGCTTGTATGCCGAGTTTAGCACAATGATCCTGTATAATTTTAATTTCCTCATCCGTGTCCGTTACAAAGTGATTAATGGCCACCACAGGAGTTAACTTGTATAGTTTGGAGTTTTCGATGTGTTTGTCGAGATTCACCAGTCCTTTTTTAACCGCTTCCTTATTTGGAGTGTTAACATCGCCGGGATCAGAGCCACCGTGGTGTCTTAAGGCGCGAATGGTGGCCACTATTACGAGTGCTTTAGGTTTTAAGCCCGAATAGCCGCATTTAATATTCAGGAATTTTTCAGCTCCCAGATCAGAACCGAATCCCGCTTCCGTTACCACATAATCAGACAGGGAAAGCCCCATTTTAGTCGCGATAACACTATTGGTTCCCTGTGCTATGTTGGCAAACGGCCCCCCATGGATGATGGCAGGATTGCCTTCTAAAGTCTGAACCAGATTTGGCTTGATGGCGTCTTTCAGCAATATGGTCATTGGACCCTGGGCATTAAGGTCGCGCGCGTACACCGGACTTTTATCTCCCTTGAAACCAACCAAGATGTTTCCGATCTTGGTTTTAAGATCTTCAATGTCATTCGATAGACAAAGTATGGCCATGATTTCCGAGGCTGCCGTGATGTTGAAACCGTCTTCTCTGGGAATTCCATTGCCGGTTCCACCCAGGCCGATTGTTATTTGTCTCAAGCTCCGATCATTCATGTCCATTACACGTTTCCAAAGAATGGTTCGAGGATCAAGGCCAATGTTTCTGGTTTTACTCTGTATGTTATTGTCAATCAAGGCCGAAAGAAGGTTATTGGCTTTTTCGATCGCCGAAAAGTCACCAGTAAAATGCAAGTTGATGTCTTCCATGGGAACAACCTGGGAATGACCACCACCTGCAGCACCTCCTTTGATGCCGAAAACAGGCCCTAACGATGGCTCCCTGAGAACTACGGTGGTTTTTTTACCTATCCTGTTCAGGCCTTCCGTCAAGCCGATAGAAACGGTTGTCTTGCCTTCTCCTGCAGGAGTGGGAGTCATTGCGGTGACCAACACGAGGTTGTTCTTTTTGACCTTTTTTTCATCGATCAGGCTTAGGGGTAGTTTCGCTTTGTATTTGCCATACAATTCCAGGCGGTCATCAGGCACATTGAGCTTAGCGGCGATTTCATTAATGTGTTGAAGTTTTGCCGCCTGGGCAATTTTTAGGTCTATGTTCACTTTTTCTGCCATGATTCTGTTTTGGACGCCTAATTTAACAAAAGGGACGAAACGCTTATTTGAAATGATTTTTGATGATTGAAAGCAGCTTGCCGTGGATGTTTCCGTTGCTCGCTAACAGTTCTTTTCCAAAAAGGTAGTTTTCACCCCCTTTAAAGTCGGTCACCTTGCCTCCGGCCTCATTTATTATGACAATTCCTGCCGCTACATCCCACGGATGTAAACTGTATTCAAAGAAACCGTCAAATTTCCCAGCAGCAACATAGGCCATGTCAAGTGCAGCGGACCCCAGTCGCCTGATGCCCCTTGAATGTTGTATAACTTCTTTGAAAGTACCCAGGTACGCTTCAAGGTATTTAAAATCATAGTAAGGAAATCCGGTTGCAAGCAAGGAATCATTCATTTCTTTTGTAACCGAAACACGGATCCGCGAGCCATTCAAATAACTTCCTCCTCCTTTTAAGGCCGTGTAGTAATTATTTCTGCCAAATTCGAAAATAGAACCAAGGATGATTTCAGAATTTTTTAGCAAACCCACACTTATGCAAAAGGCTGGTATGCCGTGAATAAAGTTGGTCGTACCATCCAGGGGGTCGATCACCCAATTAAAGACATCACCTCTGACATCCGCTGTGCCTTCTTCGGCAATAAACCCAGCTCCGGGAATAATTGTTTGTAGTTTATCAACCAGGAATTTTTCGATGTTCTTGTCTACTTCTGTGACCAGACTGTTTATATCTTTAGTCTCAAAAGCAAGATTAGAGGATATTTGTTCGGGCATTAGCAAAGAGGCCTCCAACATAACTTCTTTCAGCTGATCCATTATTTTTTGTTCCACATTGCCAATATTAAGTTTCAAATGGAGGATATATACCTCAAATACTTTCCGGATTTAGATAACGTAAAGCTGACCAAATTTAAAGACTTGGAGCTGAATTGCCTTGAGTGGAATCAGAAAATCAATCTCATATCGAGAAAGGACACTGATGATTTCAAGATCAGGCATGTGCTCCATTCGCTCTCAATCGCCAAATTCATTGAGTTTAAATCGGGAAGTGAAGTGTTGGACTTTGGAACAGGCGGGGGTTTTCCGGGTTTGCCGCTTGCAATTATGTTTCCAAATACCTCTTTTACATTAATAGATTCCATCGGTAAAAAAATGAAGGTGGTTGAATCAATTTCCAGGGAATTGAAATTGACCAACGTGTCTTGTGTAACAGGCCGTGTGGAAAACCTAAAAGAAAAATATGACTTTGTTACATGCAGGGCGGTTGGCAGGTTGAATAAAATTTATCCCTGGGTAAAAGGTGCACTTAAAAAGGAAAATGAGCACAAAATTTCTAACGGTTACCTTTTTTTAAAAGGGGGTGACCTTGAGGGTGAACTCAAGGAACTTAACCTGATTTTTGAACGCATACCAATTTCGAGCTATTTTAACGAGGAATTTTTTGAAACGAAAGAAATCGTTTATTTGCCGAAACAATAAACACAATTGAAATGAAAAAATACATTTTATCCATTACCCTTCCGCTGTTTGGCTTTTTGTCAGGAGTCACGGCTCAAGAATTACCTATGCCAAGTCCGACCTCGACGGTTATGCAACGCGTTGGATTAACAGATTTCGAAATCGTATATTCCAGACCAGGCGTAAAGGATCGAAAGGTTTTTGGAGAGCTTGTTCCTTACAATAAAATGTGGCGCACCGGGGCCAACAAAGCAACTGCTTTGACTATTTCGGATGATGTAGAAGTACACGGTCAGAAACTGAATGCCGGGGTATACGCCATTTTTACCATTCCTGGTGAGAAAGAATGGGAAGTCATTTTCAATAAAAATACCGAACAATGGGGCACTTACGACCACAAGGATTCTGAGGATGTGCTGAAAATAAAAGTACCGTCTGAAACCGCTGAATACACTGAATCAATGCTCATGTATTTCGACGATCTGAAAGACGAAAGCGCCACCCTGAATTTGCAATGGGAAAAAACAAGGATATCCATTCCTATCAAGGTGGAAGTTGGGGCCAAGGCTGAAGCAAATATCCTGGCCGCTATTAAAGAGGCAGAAGGCACCAAAAGTGTTTATCGAAATGCAGCCAGGTATTACTTAACCAACAACATGGATGCGGCTAAAGCATTGGAATGGGCTAAAAAATCTGTGGACATGGGGAAAGTTTATTGGAACATGACGACCTTGGCCAGTGCTCAAGCGGCTAACGGAATGAAAAAAGAAGCCATCAAGACGGCCGAACAGGCCAAAGCACTTGCCTTAGAGGCAAAAAGCGATTTCTACATTAAAGAAAATGAAAAGAATTTAGCAGAGTGGAAAGCTAAAAAGTAGTACCCTGAATCTTTCAGGCATCTAGAGCCCGGCCCCAGGTCGGGCTTTTTTTTAGTCCTTTCTAAACAAACTAATAGTTAGTGCAATTACGATTACACCAACACAGCCAATAACGTTGTGCCACAAATAGGCTATTTCGTTGCCCAAGGTGAAGAACAACAATAAGATGCCGGTTTGTGAAATCAAAGCGGCAATGAATACTGCATTGGAGGCGACTTTTTTAAGAAAAAATGCAATCAGAAAAACACCCAGAATGGTTCCATAAAACAGTGAACCTAAAATATTGACAGCTTCAATCAGATTTTCAACCATCTGGGCAAAAATTGCAAAACTTATGGCTAATAATCCCCAAAGAAGTGTCAATAACCTGGACATCAGTAGTTGCCTTCGCTGATTTATTGCAGGATTACCTAATCTACTGTAAAAGTCGATGATGCATGTTGCCGCAAGTGCATTGATTTCACCAGAGGTTGATGACATTGCTGCTGATATGATTACACAGAGCAATAAGCCAATAATGCCATGGGGAAGGTAATTCAATATGTAGTAGAGAAATACGTAATCTGATTCCTTTGCCTGAACACCGTTGTGCGTTGAGGCATACAGTGATTGCAGTTTAGCCTTGTCTATAGCTATGGATTTGTCAAGATCAGCAGTCTGGGCGTGCAGGATTTCCTGAGAATCGTATTCACGGTAGTTCTCATACAAATTTCTTTTTTGCTCCCAGGTGGTTGACATACGTTGTTGGATATCTTCACTTTCATTCGAAAACTCGCTGTTCTTGAGGTATTCCATCGCGTTTTGGTTGAACAGGGCAGGAGGTTGGTGAAATTCGAAATACAAAAAAACCAGAACACCCGTCAATAAAATGAAGAACTGCATGGGGATCTTAAGAATGGCATTGAACATCAATCCTAGCCGGCTTTCTTTTACAGACTTTCCGCCAAGGTAACGCTGAACTTGCGATTGATCTGTTCCAAAATACGACAAGGCTAAAAAGAGGCCCCCCGAAATTCCAGTCCAGAACGTATAGCGTTCAGAGGGGTCCAATGAAAAACTGACAATGTTCATCTTTCCTTTAGAGCCAGCCAGACGAAAGGCTTGATCGATGGACATCACCTCGGAAATATTCTGAAGAAGAAAAATAAATACCCCTGCCATACCTAATAGAATGACGGTCATTTGCCATTTCTGTGTTACGCTTACGGCCCGGCTTCCTCCACTTACCGTATAAATGATGACCAGTAATCCAACGGCAATGATGGTCAGTGTCAGGTCCCAACCTAGGGCCGTTGAGAGAATGATTGCTGGGGCATAGATGGTTATTCCTGCGGCTAAGCCACGTTGCAGAAGAAACAGCGAGGCTGTCAGTAGACGAATTCTGATGTCAAATCGATGTTCCAGGTATTCATATGCGGTATATACTTTCAGACGGTAATAAACCGGTATAAAAAAGGCAGAAACAATGATCAAGGCAATGGGAAGTCCAAAGTAATTTTGAACAAAAGACATGCCCTTTTCAAAAGCCAAACCAGGAGTTGATATAAAAGTTATGGCGCTGGCCTGAGTTGCCATGACAGACAGGCCAATGGTGAACCACTTCAATTGATTGCCCCCTTTCAGGTAACTTTCAACATCCTTGTTCTTACGGGTGACCCATGTTCCGTAACCTACAATGAAAAGCAGGCATGAAATCAAAACGATCCAATCCAGGTAATTCACGCGTATCGATTTGTAAGAATATAAAAAACAAGTACCAGTGATAAAAAGACAAGTATCACAATGAGGTAGACTTTGTTCCAGCGATTCATGAATTCAAATTAGGAACGTGCAAAATACTGATACTTGGGTATTAATAATCAGCTCTGGAGAAGGAAATTGAAAAGGACGCTTGCTTGATAATTTCTTCCGGGGCTCGTTCATATGTGTAAGTCCTTCCGCCGGATGGCTCATACACTTCGATATGATTGATGACAAATTCGTCATCATCATTGAAAATAACCAGCACATCCGAATAACTGATCTTATCGAAATTAGCTTTAAATGCCTCGGTTTCGGACAGGGGAGTTTCTATAAAAAAAGGTCTGAAACCTGAGAAATTAATTCTAAACCGGAGCCTTCCTTGTTCAAAATACCATTCGGGAATGGAATTATTCAGCAAATCCAGACCTACTTCCTGAACGACCAAGGGTTGTAGTTCAACAATTTTATGTTCGACGGCATGCTCAAATTCAAGATCGCTTCCAAGTGCGTAACCCTGTTGGTCAAACCAAATTTTTAATCGTTTTTCAAGGTTGTTCCTGATCTTTACCTTACTCGGCATAATTTCTACTGGCATTGGTGCAGAAACATCTTCATAGGCCATCATCTTTTCAATCTCGATGCGGTAGGGCCTGGATTCTGATTCAATCATCTGTGATAATCCCAATTGCCATGATATTAATAAGATTAAAACAAATATGCTATTCCACATCGCGCGCTAGTCTGAATCCGAGATCATCATATTTACTGCCCATGGTGCTGTAACTTCTGTTAGTGACCCGAATGAGCTTTTTACTGTTATTCCAACTCCCACCTCTGATCACTTTGTGTGACCCTGAATTTGGTCCCTCTGGATTTTTATATGGGGCATCGTGATAATAGGTTTTGCTGTACCAATCTGAGGTCCATTCCATTACATTACCGCTCATGTCATACAAGTCAATCTCATTGGCTTTTTTCAGACCGGGTTTCCGGGTATGTTGATTGTTGTTATCCTTGAACCAGGCTATTTGATCGGGATCATCCGAACCCGAAAACACGTATTTCATGCTCTTTCTACCGCCCCTTGCCGCGTATTCCCATTCCGCTTCGGTTGGAAGTCTGTAATTCAAACCACTTTGTCGATTCAGTTCTTCAATAAAGCGCTGAACATCTTTGAATGAAACATTCTCGACCGGGCACTCTTCACAATAATTGAAAAAAGCTGGATTGTAACCCATGATCCTTTTCCATTGACGTTGGGTGACCTCGTATTTTGCCATAAAAAAATCCCGGATATAAACTGAATGGAGGGGTTTTTCGTCGTATTCATTGAAGCTGCCCATAATGAACTCACCTCCTTCAACAAAAACCATTTCTATGACCTTACTGTCATACACCCTGGCCTGCACTTTGAATGACACATTCTTACTGATAAGCTCTTCCCGTTCTTCTAACACATTCCAAATAATTTTCTTGTGCCTGCCACCTCCTATATCATTCCCAACCTCTCCCGAAACACTTTTTAGTGGACCTTCGAATTCACCACCGTCAATAGAGACATAAATGCTTACATCAAATAAATAATTAACAGGAACTCTCATAAGGTCGTAGAAGACCAATATTCTGTTTCCATCCCGTTCTGCCACCACATTTCCTATCTGCTGGCAAAATACGGTAAAACAACAGAAAGATAAAAAGCAGCCTAAAACAGCTTTCATCATGTTTTTCAGACGTCAAAGCACCGGTAAAAGTTGCTTATTTATTGAATACTTTTAAGTCGTAACCTGTAACACCCAATGGTGCTGAAGAACTCACAGCCCGAGTGTATGAAATAAGCGTTTCGCCACCTTTGGCCGTGTATATCCGATAGTAAGCATTTCGGCCTCCCCAATTTTTTATTGGGGCAACGATACTAAGATAAATCACACTGGTATCTTCTTTGGTGATGGCTAGTTTTATCTGCTCCGCGTCTACCAGTGCCACGTCATGTTTGTAGGCTTTTTTCACCCGGTCCATATCGTCGATCTTGTGGGTCAAATGATCTTTTAGAATATATAATGTTCTTGAGTTCTTGATGTAGGCCTGTTTGCGAATAAAATTCTCAAAGTCCATTGCAGTGCTGAATTCGTTGTTTTTTTTCATTTGAACCTGCCACTGAAGGTTTTGCACATAGGTTGGAATCTTATAAATCATGGCTTCGTCAGGTTCCGAATAATGCTTCAATTTCACCGAGGCTAAGATCTTTCCCCTGGTTTCCATTCCGCGCTGACCACCCATAAATAGATTTAAGGAAATGTAATCTTTATCTCCTGCGATGTAGTTTCGAGTGGCAAAAGACTTGGTTTTATCCTTGTTGTATTCTCTAAAGGTCCCCTGATCTATGATTTCAAACTTAGTCACGTTCCAATATTTTTCTATTGCCGCCTTCAGTGCAAGACTATACGGGGATTCTTCGAACTGATCAAGGACGAAGTACGTAGTAGAACCAAGATACTTGGAAATTTCTTTTTGTTCGTATACCAGCATGTCATCGACTTCTTGCGCATGAATAAAAATAGGCAGGACAAGCAGGTAAAAAAGTAGTTTTGCAGCTTTCATTTGCATTCAATTTATAGCGATATTAAGAAAAATTGAACAAAGCTCAACACATATTGAGGTCTCTGACCACGAACAAACTGCTCTTGGTAACCTTGTTGATTTGCGGGCCCTTTTTTCAGGCAAAGGTGTACGCTCAAAATCAACTGCCGCAATTTGAGGCTACTGATCTGAATGGAGAAGGCCGACTAATTCCAGACGATTTTTTTGGTCGAAAGATATTGCTGGGTTTTGCTTTTTCCAATCAGGTTCAGGACGCACTGCAAACTTGGATCGAACCTATCTATTATGAAATGATTGACTCTACCTCTCTTGGTTCCATGGTATATGACACAGAAGTTCTTTTGGTAATTTGTTTCAATAAAGCCAATGTCAACTTCAAGAAAAAGGTTGAATCAGAATTGAAAGAGAATGTGTTCGAAGAATGTTTTCCAAATGTAGTATTGACAGATTCTGACGGTGCCAGGATTGCCGAACTATTGGGCGTGAAAGACATTCGTGTACCCCATTTGTTTGCCATTGACCCAAGTGGCAAGATTTCATACCACACCTCCGGAAAATATTCCGAAGGAAAATTTGACAAATTATCCTCATTTCTAGAATATGAATAAGTCTTTATAATCATGATAAGCATACTGTCACCGGCCAAAAGCATGAATTTTTCACAACCGGTAGTCACTGATCTTTCTGACCCCAACTTTGTAATGGAATCTGACGAGATCATGCAAAAACTAAAAAAGATTTCTGCAGGAAAACTGGGCAAAATGATGCGCATCAATGCGGACATTGCCCATTTGAATTTTGACAGAAATCAACGATGGAATCCGCAGTGCGAGAACAATGAAAAGAATGCGGCCGTTTTTGCCTTTGACGGCGAAGTTTATCGGGGATTGCAGGCTCAGAGCTTCTCAGAAGTTCAATTGCAGTTTGGGCAACGCCATTTAAGAATATTGTCTGGGCTTTATGGTTTGCTGAAACCCATGGACGCAATACAGCCATACAGGCTTGAAATGGGCTCTTCATTGACGATCAATCGAAAGGCACGAAATCTCTATGATTTTTGGTCAAAAAAGGTGACGGATCAACTGAATTCCGAACTAAAGGAGGATCAAAACCCAACACTGATCAATCTAGCTTCAAAGGAATACGCCAAAGTGATTGACAAAAAGTTGCTCAAGGCTAAAATGATCGAGGTTCAATTCCTTGATTTAAAAAATGGTCAGTATAAAGCAGTCATGACCTGGGCAAAGAAGGCCAGGGGTCAAATGGCAAATCAAATAATCACACATGGGCTTGATAGATCCGAAGATATCAAGGGAATAGAATTCCATGGATATTATTTTAATGAGGCCCTTAGCTCTGAAAATGGATTCACCTTTACCAGAGATAATGTCCCGCAAACGGCCAATTAGAACTTCTGTAATACGGATTTGTCAGCAAAAAGTCAGACAAAGGGAGTTATCACAATGATTATAATCCTAAACTTGCCCAAAATTCGGGAATTAGGAAACATTTCTCGATCAAAATCGTTTCTAACGTAGAGGATACGAAAAGACAATGACTAAAGTAGCGCCATCGCCGAAACGCAAGGCTTTATCAATCAACTTAGATTCCAACATTTACGGAACCTTTGCCGAAATCGGCGCAGGTCAGGAAGTGGTTCGTCATTTTTTCAGAGCCGGTGGTGCTTCTGGAACAATAGCCAAAGCCATGTCTGCTTATGACAAGGATTTTAGTGACGCGATTTATGGCAAGGAGCGAACCAATCAATACGTCTGTAAATCGAGGTTAAAGAAAATGATTGTCCATGAATACCAACTCATGGAAGAGCGATTAGATCGAACAAACCACCCACATACCAAATTCTTTTCATTTGCGGACACTGTCGCTACGATCAACTATGATAAAACGGACAAGGGTCATGGTTGGATGGGAATACGTTATCAGTTAGACGCTGAAACCAATCCCAATGATCTCATTCTTCATTTTAACCTTAAGGATAATGATGCAGGCTTGCAGCAGGAAGCCATCGGTTTGCTTGGGCTGAATGTGATTTACGCCTGTTACAATTATTATGATCCCATTGAGATGGTCCTCAGTCTGTATGACAACCTGAGCAGGGATAAAATAGAGATCGACATGATCAATCTCGAAGGTCCTGATTTTGAAGATGTTGACAACAGACTTTTGAGTTTGCAGTTGGTTAAGCACGGCATGACCGACGCTGTCATGTTTGGACCTGACGGAAACAACCTTCATCCTTCAGAGGTCTTATATAAAAAGAATATCCTTGCATTGCGTGGAAGTTTCCGTCCCGTGACCAAGGTGAATCTCGATATGCTCGAAAATGGGTACAAAAAATTTATCGAAGAGCCGAAGGTCGAAGAAGAGAATGTCATTAAATTATTTGAGATCACCCTTAATAACCTCAAGGCTTCTGGTGATATTGACGAGCAGGACTTTCTGGACAGGGCAGAATTAATGTGCTCACTTGGTTATACCGTGTTGATTTCGAATTACCAGATGTATTATCGACTCATTGAATATTTCAGTAGGTATACCAAGGCTAGACTGGGACTCATCTTAGGGGTTAATAGTGTGAATGATATTTTTAATGAAAAATATTATCGCAATCTAAATGGGGGAATACTCGAGGCCTTCGGCATACTATTTACCAGAGACCTGAAAATGTTCTTGTACCCATTTCAGGAAAGCAAGAATGACCAGCTGCTGACCAGCAAGAATATCAATATTCATCCCAGAATGCGCCCTCTTTACGATTACTTGCTGCAAAATCACCGCATCGTTGATCTGGACGAATACAATCCGGAATTCCTGGCCATTTTCTCCAGAGAGGTATTAAAGATGATCAAGGAAGGTGATGAACAATGGATGAGCATGGTGCCGGAAAAAGCACGAAGCATAATAAAAGAAAAATTACTGTTCGGTTATGACGAGTCCTTGCAGGTTAAAAATTAATACTACATGTCTAAAGCAGAAATAAGAACCAATAAGGGTACCATGACGGTTGAATTTTACGAAAAGGATGCCCCAAGAACGGTTAAAAACTTCTTAGATCTTACTAAAAAAGGATTTTACAACGGTTTAACCTTTCACCGCGTCATCCCTGATTTTGTAATTCAAGGTGGATGCCCTGACGGAACGGGCATGGGTGGCCCTGGCTACAGCATTGATTGCGAATTGGATGGTGAAAACCAATACCACGACAAGGGAGTGCTTTCAATGGCTCATGCCGGAAGAAATACCGGCGGGTCCCAATTTTTTATTTGCCACAGCAGGAACAATACTTCACACCTGGACAAAAATCACACTTGCTTTGGCAAAGTCATTGAAGGGTTGGATGTTATCGATAAAATAGTCGAGGGTGATGTAATGGAAGAAGTGGTTGTTAAACAGGAATAACGGGATCAGCCTTTTTTAAAGATATCGCGCAAAAAACGGAAGTAATCCCTTCTCCTTTCTTTTGAATTGAAAAGACTTCTCAAATAAGTCCAATAGGTCTCTTTTTCGTCAATCTCCCGCGGAATATTTAATTCACTCAGTAAATTTTGTATCAACTGACTGCGTTGGTATTCTTCCCGAATCTCCTCTTCGATCATTTCGCTGTCTTCAGCCAATTCATCGGCCAATTTAAAACGCGTTTGTGCTTGACGCATATAGCCTAGTTTTTCTTCCAAAAGGCCGAGATTATTGTGAGATACGGCATTTTCCGGATCCAATTCTATGGCTTTTTTATAGTCGTCAATTGCACCTTGGGTATCGCCGTGTTGTTCGCGAATGTAAGCGCGGCTGGCATATCGGTAGGCATTCTCAGGTTCCAATTCAAGGGATCGATTCATATCTTCCAAAGAGCCTTTAAGGTCCTTCAAATGAAATTTAGCGACACCTCTTTCGCTAAAGGAGTCAGCATCAGTTGGATTTGAAGAAATGGCCTTGTCAAAATAGCGTACCGCTTTTTCGTAATCCTTTTTTTTGGCAGATTCCAGTCCTTTTTTATACAAACCCTGGCTGGGATGGTTTTCCATTTCGTATACTTGATTCTTATGTTTGGATGAAATTAGTGATTTTAATCCCTTTTTAAATATTTCGTACTTTTATTTAACAATCATTTAACGCATGCTACGCACTTTACAGATTACTTTGACCCTGATCTTACTCACCGCCTTCGGACAGTTGAATGCACAGCTGACACAAGAAGGCTCCTCGGTGAAAAGCTCCTTTAGGAAGAACTTCGAATCGAGAAGAGTGCACAACAATAAATCGACGAGTTGTGGGGTCGACACTTTGTATTATGCTCAGTACAATGCCACCTCATTTAATTATATAAACATCGTTCCTTCCGGAGTTACCGGTGCGGGGTTAAAATATACGATCGATGATACCGTTTGGCTCTATGGTGTGAACTTTTATGCCTATGCCTTGTCAAACAGCACCCCTGTGAACGTGCGTGTATATTACTCTAATGCTACGGATAATCGCCCAGCCGGGCTGCCGCTTGCTACAGTTAGTAAGACGCTCAATACGGGATTCCCAATTTGGTTGGCACCTAATCTTCAAAAAGTAACCTTTCAAAACCCGATCCAGTTATTGGCTGACTTTGTAATTACAGTTGAAACCACAAATTCAACCACGATGGTTTTTGCTTCTAACGATTGGGTAAGTGGCGATGGAAATGGCCAGTTTAACAGTTCTATCAAGGTCAGTACTGGTTGGGTAACCAACATAAATGTGGGGGGTGTCACCTTCGATGCAGATTTCTACATAGAGCCCGTTCTTGGGTACAAATTGAATGCGAATTTTGAAGGTGGATCAACTTCTTGCATTGGTAATGGCCTGCCTTATGATTTTATCAATACATCCACACATGTGTTGAATCCGCAATTTTCTCCAGAGCAAATAGATGGAACATTGGCCGATAACTTCACATGGGATTATGGTGATGGATCGGCTCTTGAAAATAAAGTTGATGGACAACATTCGTATTCATCCATAGCGAGCTACCCGGTAAAACTCAGCGCCGTTTTTAATAACTGGACGGGTTCGTGCCTAGACGATACAACCATTCTTGTTGAGGAACCCACTTTAAATGCAAGTTTCACTTCAACGGCTCAAGGCTTGTTGGTAAATTTTAAAGACCAGTCAACCGATGCTAAGCAGTGGAATTGGAACTTTGGTGATGGATCAAATGGGTCGGTGACAAGAAACCCTTCTCATGTCTATCCAACTTACAGCACCTATTCGGTAAAATTGACGGTTCGCAATGGTGGATGTGAATCTCAGACCACGCTTTCACTCAAACTGACCGATCCCACTATTGGTATAGAAAATTCAACGAAGGGCATTGATTTTTCTATTCAACCCAACCCATCGAGCGATTACATTCAGGTATTGTGCAGTGGCTTGAATGGTCAAAGCGCTGCATGGGAGTTATTTTCTATTCAGGGAAGTAGAATTACTTCGGGGAAAGTGGCCCATGAAGAACGCATTGATGTGAGCAATATAGAAAGGGGTGTGTATTTCTTAAGTCTAATCCATAGCGGTTCGACGGCAACGCAGCGCCTTTTGATTAAATAATTCATTGAATTTTCTTTAGATCTGAGCTTCGTACCTATATTCGTGCCTCGAGAATTTAATGCATGGTAAGGATAATTGATACGGTGGACTTAAGCGAAGTCATGATGATTGGAGACCGGGTATTGATCAAACCGGAATCTCATCCGAATAAAACCACTTCGGGTTTATATCTACCTCCCGGGATTTCAGAAAAAGAAAAGATTCATACCGGATTTGTCATGAAGACAGGTCCGGGTTACCCGATACCTGCGGTTTCAGATATGGACGAGCCTTGGATGGAAAAAGAAGAAGTCAAGTATGTTCCCATACAACCGCGTCCAGGCGATCTGGCTGTGTATTTGCAAAACGCGGGGTATGAAATCGATATTAAACTTGAACGTTATGTTATAGTGTCTCAATCTTCCATTTTGATGTTATTCAGAGGAGAAAAGATTTTCGAATGAACTTGATTCGTCTTTTCATACTCTTTCTTTTTCCAACTTTATTATTTGCACAGCGGCCCGGTTTTGAGCAGGGAAAACTCAAATTGAGTTTTGGCAGTGAAAGTGAAGTTGTGATCAGCGGAAGTTCCAATGTGACCGGTTTTACTTGCATTTACCAGCAAGACATTTCATGCAGAGGTCTTGTGGTAGAGGGCGATTTTGAAAAAAACGCCATTGTGCTATCTAATGCGACGTTGAGCCTCGAATCATGTGGATTCGATTGCGGCAACATCTTGATGAACAAGGATTTTCGCCATACCATAAAATCCAAAGAACACCCGGAAATTTTAATGGAGATCCACGAACTTCATTTTGAATGCAGGCCCGAAAAAGATGGCGAAGAAGTGAAAGTCAAAGCCCTTGTGCACCTGACGGTTGCCGGGGTAAAAAAAGTCTACTCGATAAATGCGAAAAGCACACTGTCGGAAAACAACCTTTTTGTCACCGGATTGTTCTCGGTTTACATGACCGATTTTTGCTTAAGTCCTCCGAGTTTGATGTTTGGAATGGTCACTGTTGATCCTATTCTTGAGATCGGCTTTCACTTCGTTTTGTCCAATTAACAGCTTTTCCCCAAGTTTCCATAATAAAATGTCAGACAATATACTGACTAATATCATCTCTGAACTTGCGTAATCTCAACCCAAGACTTTGTACGGAATTTACTTTTGAAATATGAATTTAAAAGAAAAGAGAGATTCAGAAATGTACACTGGATCCGATACAAAAACTACTAAAACTCTCATGAAAAAGATAGGACTATTGTTGATCGGTTTTCTGATGGCAGGGATAATTAATAATGTCTTTGCACAAGAAAATTTAAGTGTGGTTACCGACGGTTCGGACATGACCATATACGGAACCTCTTCATTGCACGATTGGGAGATCGTTGCAGAAAAAATGACCGGGAATTGTCAGGCAACTATTGAGAATTCAAAGGTTACGAGCGTCGATAATTTGGTATTCAACGTTATTGTGAATGGACTTAAGAGTGGTAAGTCAGGAATGGATGACAACACTTATAAAGCCTTGTCTTCTGATAAATATCCCAAGATCAACTTTAAGTTGAACAGCGTAGAACGGTCTGCAGCTTCTAAAGATGAGGAATCAACCATATTTGTAACTAAGGGAACATTGACAGTGGCGGGTTTCGCCAAAGATATTGACCTTAAAGTTGCTGCAAAGAAAACGTCTGAGGGCGGTGTTCAATTCATTGGAAAAACGGTCTTTAACATGACCGATTTTAAAGTGGATCCTCCAACAGCCGTTTTCGGTACCATTAAAACAGGTGACGAGATCACCATCATATTTAAAATCATTTACTCTTAATTATTAATTAAACTCAATGCCATGAACAGAAAACTTAATTATGCACTTGCTTTTGTAGGGATTGCGGCACTGTCTTTCCAGGCTTACGGTCAGGAAAAGGAAATGCAATTCTTCAGGCACAATGATCAAAGAGGTGTCGGAATATTCGAGACACCTGTCCAGGACGACACACCTTTCAACGGCTTATATGTAAAGTTGGGAGGTCACTTGACACAACAGTACCAAGCCATGTGGCATTCAAATGAAGTAGCCGAAGACTCGCTTACCTCATTGACTAAGTTGATCCATGTAAACAATGGATTCAACCTGGCAACGGCCAATATGAACTTTGATGTTCAATTGGAAGATGGTATTCGGGTGCACTTGGTGACTTATTTATCTGCCCGCCATCACCCAGAAGCTTGGGTAAAAGGTGGATACATCCAGTTCGATAAGTTGACTTGCCTAAACAACTCTACCATTGACAATCTGATGGAAAATGTGACCATTAAGATCGGTCACATGGAGATTAACTACGGTGACGCCCACTTCATGAGGTCGGACAACGCAAATGCGCTGTACAACCCCTTTGTTGGCAACTACATTATGGATGCCTTTACCACGGAAGTGGCTGGTGAGATCTACTGGAGGAAGAATGGAATTATTACCATGCTTGGTGTCTCAGAAGGTTTGATCAAGCCTGACGTTGCATCATTTCAGGCTAACACTCATGACCCAAGTTTCTACGGAAAGATCGGTTATGAAAAGGATCCCGAAGACGGATTACGCTGGAGGGTGACAGCTTCTCATTACAATGCCATGAAGTCTCTTCGCAACACACTTTACAGTGGCGACCGCGGAGGTTCCAGGTATTACTACATGATGGAAGCGGAGCAAACTGCAGGCCGAGGTGGTGTAGCGAATACAAGTTACGATAGCCAATTCACCAGTGGTCGTTGGAACCCTGGTATGAGCAATAGAATTGCAGCTAGCATGTTCAACGTATTCCTAAAGTACAATGGACTGGAGTTCTTCGGAACCTATGAGATCGCAGACGGACAGAACAATGGTGAAGTGAATGCGGATGGTGAATTCGCCACTCGTCAATACAACCAACTTGGTGGCGAAGTGATCTACCGACTGGGAGAAAAGGAAGACTTCTACATTGGAGCACGCTATAACAGCGTCAGTGGGGAACGAAGTGTTGAAGATGACCAACCGATTACGATCACTAGAATCCAAGCCGGTTTTGGGTGGTTTATTGCCCCTGGGGTCTTAGCTAAAATGAACTACACTACTCAGGATTACGGTGATTTCACATCCTTGGAAAAATACTATAATGGTAATTTCCATGGCTTCACTGTAGAAGCAGTAATTGGCTTCTAGTCAGAGTTTTGGTTTGAGATAAGAGAGTCCTGTGAAAGCAGGGCTCTTTTTTTATGTACCGACCTTTGCCGCCTCGTCCTTGACGATAAATTTATAACCTACGCCTTTTACGGTTTTGATCATTTTATCACCGATCTTCTCCCTGATCTTTCTAATCTGCACATCAATATTCCTGTCGCTAACAAACACATCAGAGCCCCAGATCTTTTCCATTAGATCAGTTCGGCGAACTACTTTTCCGGCATTAGATATCAACAAAGACAGGATGTTGAATTGCTTTCTCGGAAGTTGGATCTCTTTGTCTTTATTAATGAACAGGTAGCGATCGTAGTCTAGGATGAGGTTGCCAATTTTTATCATTTGATCTTCAACAACCAGTTCACTTTTTCGTCTTAACAGCGCTTTGACTCGTGAAACCAGTAACCTGGGCTTAATGGGTTTGGTGATATAATCGTCACCACCTGCGTCAAATCCGGCTATTTGACTATAATCTTCACTGCGGGCTGTCAAAAAGGCAACGATGGGTTGGACATTATTTTTAATTTCTCGGATCCTCATGCAGGTTTCCACGCCATCAACATCAGGCAACATTATATCTAGTAAAACAAGGTCTGGTTTGAATTCATGCACCTTTTTCAAACCGATGGTTCCGTTTTCAGCAACATCAACGTTAAAATCCTCTTTTTCAAGATTATACTTTATGAACTCCCTGATATCGGGGTCGTCATCAACAATAAGGACTTTTGACATGATCTAATATTTACTTCAAATCTATCCGACCTGTATTAAACAAGCTTATGCTCAATGTTAAGTTATTATTAACGACTACCTTTTTCGGAGGTAATTTGTTGATTTTTTAATAATTCGATTTGGAAAGATTATTGGAACAAAAAATATTTTGAACCTTCATGTATTTTAAAAATATGTGAGATAATCACTTATGAACTAAGAGAATACTGATTTTATCTAAAGTGATTGATAATTCTTTTCATAATTCCGTAGTACGAATATTATCATTGAACCCTATAAATGTCTCATTCGTCTAAAAATAAGGTGAATTTTTTCTTTTAACCCTGATTTTCACCACTTTTACTGGAGCGGAAACTCTTTTATTCATAGCCAATTCATACCCAGCCTTACTCTTGGAAGTCAACGATTGCATCGAACAGATCAAAAATTCTGCCAGAAATGACCTGAAGTCATGGAAACCACTGATGTTCAATTTTAGCGGGAAAATCCTGGGGCATGAGTTTAAAATGCATTTGGCGAAGTTGAGTTTTGTAGCCGTTCACGATGAATTACACGGTCAGCTTCAAGAATTGGTCAAACTGAGAAAACCAAAACAAACCACATTTACGAATTCCGAAGTTGAAGCATTAATCCAGGATCATTTAAATGGTACGTCTGAAGACGATTATGGCCTTTGGATCTATTATCCTTGGTCGGCCAGAATTGTCCATGTTCTTCCCGAAGATGAATTCATAGAAGTTCGAACCAATCGGAACAGAAATAAAATAACCCTTGAAGAATCGCGTACGTTGAGTCAAAAAAGAGTTGGTATTATTGGTTTGTCGGTCGGCCAGTCGGTCTCTGTTACAATGGCTATGGAACGGAGTTTCGGCGAAATCCGACTGGCCGATTTCGACAAACTTGAGCTCACCAACTTAAATAGAATCAGAACCGGATTGCACAACCTTGGATTGGAAAAGGTTATATCTGTTGCTCGCGAGATCATGGAGATTGACCCATTTCTAAATGTAAAAGTTTTCCCTGAAGGCATAACTGAAAAGAACATTGCTAACTTTCTATTGCATGGTGGAAAATTAGACGCCCTGATTGATGAATGCGATGGCCTTGAAATTAAAGTACTATGCCGTGTTCATGCGAAGAATCATGGCATTCCAGTATTAATGGAAGCCAGTGACCGCGGAACCATCGATGTTGAGCGCTTTGATCTTGAGCCTGATCGCCCACTACTTCATGGATACATCGATCATTTAGATGTAAGTAAAATAAAGGACCTTAAAACAAACGAAGAAAAAGTTCCCTATTTATTGCCCATTGCAGGCATGGAAACCCTGTCTGAAAAAATGAGGGCATCGATGCTTGAAATTGGCCAAAGTCTAACCACCTGGCCTCAATTGTCCTCGGCTGTTACCCTAGGAGGTGGCATTACCGCAGATACTTACCGCAGAATCATGTTAAATGAATTTACCCAATCGGGAAGGTATTTTGTAGATCTCGATGAATTGTTGCCGGGCAGGAAAACAAATGAAGTAGCTGAAATTCCTGAAAAATATCGCTTGAATCCATTGAATGAAAAGGAAATGATGGACCTCTTAAAAGGTGTTCATCTAAATGGAGTGGAACGAGCTGAAATGCCGGTTGATCTGGCCATCCGCTTGACTAAATCGGCCATATTAGCTCCTTCAGCCGGCAACAATCAGCCATGGAAATGGGTGCATAACAACAATGCACTCTATTTATTTCACGACCGTGCGAGATCGGTATCGTTCAGTGATTTCGGAGATATGGGTTCCATGATAGCTTTTGGAGCGTGTCTTGAAAACATCTCATTAACTGCTAAGCAATTGGGTTTTGATATCACTATCGATTATTTCCCATTAGCAATTGACCAAAGATTGATTTGTCGTATTTGTCTGACCAAAAGCGAGGAAAAACCCAACATGGATATGCAAAAGCTTTATCCTTTTATTGGATATCGACATACCAATAGAACTAAGACATCTCTCAAGGGAATTGGAAAGGAAGATATTTTGCAACTACAGCAAAGTATACAAACCGGATCAATTGCAGCATTGAAGGTTTGCACCGATCGAGATGAGATATTAAAGCTGGCCTCCATTGTTTCTGCCTGTGAGAGAATACGAATTATGCACCCTTTAGGGCATCATGATTTTTATCGTCAGGAAGTCAGATGGACAAAGGAAGAAAGCGCGGAAAAAGCGGATGGAATTGATATCGCTACCATTGAACTGAATGCCTCTGAAATGGCAGGAATGAAATTAGCTGCGGATCCCTCGGTAATGCATTATTTAAGAAAGTGGAATGGGGGAAGGGGTTTTGAAAAATTGTCTAAAGAGGCAGTTGCGAATTCACCTGCACTTGGCCTGGTTCAAATAAAAGGACGAGGAAAAAAAGAGCTTATGGAAGGTGGCAGAGCGCTACAGCGAATATGGTTAAAAGCCACGGAATTAAGTATTAGTATTCATCCTGTTTCTGCGGGTTTATTCATGTTTGCGAGGCTCATTGAGGGAAATGGTGAAGAACTTAGTCCTAACCATATGAATGAATTAAGTTATTTGAATGAAGAATTCCAGGAAATATTTCCTGGTAATGAGGGGTGGAAGGACGTTTTTTTATTCCGAATGTTCAAGTCTGATACCGATGTTGTCAGATCCCACAGATTGCCTTTGGACAAAGTTTTTATTAGTGTATGATGGAATTAAGAATTAGAGCTTTTAGAGCAGTAGATGATCTTGCGGCCTGTCAACGGTATGTCAAGGGTCACATGGAAGTGCTGCAGCGATATGGCATCACAATGATAACTTCGGCAAACATCGAATGGTTCATCAACCCAAATGTTATAGTGATCGCCGCTGAATCTTATGATGGTAAAGAAATGTATGGGGGAATGCGCATTCATTTGAATGGAGGAAGTCAACCTTTGCCCATCGAGGATGCCGTTGGGAAGATAGATGAATCCATCTACGGTTTGGTAAGAAATTACGCAAAGGAAGGTACTGGTGAGTTTTGTGGAATGTGGAATTCAAAAGAAGTTGCCGGATTTGGCATTAGTTATGTGCTTACATCTGCTGGCACCGCCGTACTTTCCCAATTGGGTTGTAAGAGCATGTTCGTACTTTGTGCCGAGTATACAGTTCACATGGTGGAACGCGTTGGTTTCAGGGTATTGAAAGAGCTTGGAAATAATGGCACATTTTACTATCCCAAGTTAAATCTTGTCGCTACTGCCTTGATCAAATATTACGGAAGTCCCTCTGAATCCTTGGCCCCAGAAGAAAGCCTAATCATTCAAAATCTACGAGCAATTCCAAAGCAGTCCATTAGTGTAGTGCCATTTAATCGAAGTGCGCCAATTGAAGTGAATTTTGATTTAGAGTTGCCAGATCTTTACGAAAAAATTATCCGCCACAGTGCATAAAAAGATCATATTAATTGGTCTTTTATTATTCGCTGTTTGTCTTCAAGGCCAGACTGAGACATTCGTAGAATACAATGGTAATAAACAAAAACTGGATATAACTACAGGTCTGTATCTTTATGAAGACCCCAGTGGACAGGAAAGTATTGAAGATGTATTGAAATCTTCAAATTTCAGATTATTGGAACCGGGCGTGCCAAATCTCGGTGTCAGTTCAAATGCCCACTGGATTTATTTTGATTTGAAGAATTCATCCTCACTAAACGATCTTCAATTGGTTTTGGCTCAACCCAGTATTCAAGACCTTAAATTCTTCACTCCTACAGCGTCAGGGTTCAAGATGCTTGATTTGGGCTCTTCATTGAATTACAGCCAACGACCTTATGACTATCAATTGTTTGTTATCCCGCTCAATCTTAAAACAGGCGAGCAACAAAGGTTTTACATGAGAATAAAGTCGTTTAACCCCGTTGTTCTTCCGTTATCCGTGGGAACCGAACAATCTGTTTATTCGGGCTTTATAACCAGAGACCTGTTTTTTGGACTATACGCAGGCGCAATTCTTGTTATGTTCTTTTATAATCTATTCATCTATTTTTCAGTAAAGGATAATAGTTATCTGATATATGTGATTTATATCTTAGTAGTCGGTTTGATTCAGGCGAGCTTAGGGGGATATACGTTCAGATTTTTACTTCCTGATAATCCATGGCTGGCAAATCAAAGTTTGGTTTTACTCCCGGCATTGGGCGGAATGCTAGCCATCGAATTCCTTAAGGTTTTTACACATACCAAGGATCTTATCCCTAAAATGAATAGGTTTTTTCTTTTAGGCCATGGCTTGTTCCTACTGTGCATTGGTATAAGCTTGGCAGGTAACAACATACTTTCATCTCAACTTATTCAACCATCTGCATTGATAGCCTCCCTCTACATGATTGCTTGCACAGTTGTTATGATCCGAAAAGGATCAAGGCCTGCCATTTTTTTTATGACGGCTTGGGTTCTTTTTCTTATTGGAATTGTGGTTTATGTCTTGAAGGAAAGCGGGATATTTCCTTACAACCCTTTGACAAATCACATTTTAGAAGTAGGATCGGCCATAGAAGTCATTTTACTTGCCATCGGTCTTGCAGACAGAATAAATATTTTGCGCAAAGAGAAAGAGGAGTCCCAGGCCCAGGCGCTCGAAGCCCTGATGGAAAATGAACGAATTGTAAGGGAACAGAATGTCCTATTGGAAACAAAAGTTGAGGAGCGTACCAAGGCACTTCAAAAGGCAAATGACGATCTGAATCTGGCCCTTGTTAATCTTAAAGAAGCACAATCACAATTGGTGAGTGCTGAAAAAATGGCTTCGTTGGGACAGTTGACCGCCGGTATTGCCCATGAGATCAATAACCCAATAAACTTTGTCAAGTCCAATATTGAGCCGCTGAATGAGAATATTTCAGAGATTTTGACTCTTATTGATAAATACCAAGCAATGGCCCGGGATAAAAAGGAAGAATTGGGTCAGGCCTTAGACGAAATTGAAAAATATAAAAAGGACATTGATTATGAATATTTGATAGAAGAAACCGACGAAATTCTTTCAGGAATTAAGGAAGGGGCAGACAGAACGGCCGAAATTGTTTTGGGACTGAGGACTTTTTCACACGTGGATGATATTGGCCTTAAATCGGTCGATGTGAATCAAGGCTTGATCTCGACCATACAATTGTTAAAAGGAGAAATCACCAATGATATTGATCTGGAACTTGAGCTTGGCGAAACCAAGGATTTAGAATGCTACGGCGGAAAGATCAATCAGGTATTTATGAATGTCATCAATAATTCTGTTCAAGCAGTTAAAGCTAAAAATGGAGCAGGTGGAAAAATTACGGTGAGGACCGAGGATCTTTCTGAAGGCGTCAAGATTTCGATCATCGACGAAGGCATTGGAATGGATGAGGAAACCAAGGAAAAAATGTTCGAACCATTCTTCACAACAAAAGATGTTGGTGAGGGCACCGGATTAGGTCTTTCTGTGGTTTATGGAATAATTGAAAGCCATCATGGCAATGTTCAAATAAACTCGGAACCTGGAAAAGGCACCAGTTTTATTATAAATTTACCTTACAAGCAGCCCAACTAAGTATTATGGATTTGAATTCAGACACCTTAAGCGACAGTTTGCAACCTGAGAATAGGGGCAAAGAATATGACACAAAGAATATCAGTGTATTGTATGTCGACGACGAGATTATAAACCTCAAGGCTTTTCAAGCAAATTATCGACGAATTTTCAACGTCTATGTTGCCAGAACAGCCATGGAGGGTGTAAAAATACTAGAGGAAGAATCGATTCAAGTGGTATTGTCAGATCAGCGAATGCCAGAAATAACGGGAGTAGAATTCTTTGAGTCTATTTTATCCAAGCATCCAGATACGATAAGGATTCTAATTACGGCTTTCTCGAATATTCAAGCGGTAATAGACGCGATTAATAAAGGTAATGTATATCGATACGTAACCAAGCCTTGGGACAAAGATGAACTTCAATCCATCATAGAGAATTCATACGAGGTTTTCATGCTCAGAGAGGAAAACAGAGTTCTTACAGAAAGCCTCATGCAGGCCAATAAGCAATTGGAATTCATGTTAAGGCAGAAACTACTTGATTAAGGGAACCAACCTAAGTCGGTTCCCTTTGATTTAATCACTTTTTTGAGTCCAGCATCATCAATTCATTGATGACCACTTCGGTGAAGTACTTTTTCTCCCCCTTGTCGGTTTCGTATTGCCTGTTGTTGAGGCGACCTTCAACGGCTATTTTGCTACCCTTTTTCAAGTATTTCTCGGCAATTTCTGCCGTCTTACCCCAGGCCACCACATTGTGCCATTGCGCATCCTTGACCCTTTCTCCTTCTGAATTTTTATAGAATTCCGAAGTGGCTAATGAAAACCGAGCAAGATTTTTGCCATTCTCAAACTTCTTGATTTCAGGATCCATACCTAGATTTCCGATCAAATTGACCGTATTATTCATGTGCTTCATACTACATTCAAATTATTGATTAACGGATTCAAAGCTATGTGCGACTTGGTCCAATAATCGGTTGATAAGCATTTGTAATTGTTTAAGGTCGTTTGAAGGCATCAATCAACACTTGCCTTAGCCTTAATTGAATATTTTTGAATTATGGCCGAGACCCCAAATCGATTTTTTTTCATCCTGTTTTTAATTCTTGGACTTCAGTGTGCTCAATTTGCAAAGGCTCAAAAAGTATCTACGTTGGATACCATTAGAGAATTTGACCCTATCAAATTCAAGACAGTGGTCATAGGCGGAGGTCTCTTTTATGCCGGCACCTTGACGGGATTGTCAGCGATCTGGTACAAGGACTATGAGAATGTAGGTTTTCACTTGTTTAACGATAACAATGGATGGATGCAAATTGACAAGTTCGGGCATGCATATACCTCATACATTATGGGTAAAGGCGGTTATCGATCACTGCTTTGGGCTGGTGTTGATCGAAAGAAAGCAATTTGGTACGGGGGATCTTATGGATTTATATTTCTCACCTCTGTTGAGATAATAGATGCGCACTACGCGCAATGGGGATTTTCAGTTGGCGATATGTTGTCCAATGCTTTTGGCAGTGCCCTGTTAATAAGTCAGGAATTGCTTGCCGGGAGTCAAGTGATCACAATGAAATTTTCCTATCACCCAACTAACCTGGCCCAATACCGGCCCGAATTGCTGGGCAGCGGTGGTATTGAGCGAATAATAAAGGATTACAATGGCCAGACCTATTGGTTCTCCCTAAATTATCGATCGCTTTTTAAAGGCCATCATGCGGTTCCAAAATGGTTGAGTATCTCTGGCGGATATGCGGCATACGGCATGTTGGGAGGTGATGACAATCCGGCAAATTTTCCGACGACCCAAAGGTACCGACGCTATTTTCTTTCACTCGACATAAACTTTGAAAGAATCAAGACCAGGTCAAAAATGCTGAATTCGATGTTCTTTTTTCTCGATCTTATTAAATTTCCCTTACCCGCAATCGAATTTAATGAAAAGGGTGAAGTGGTATTTCATCCTATTTACTTCTAGATCAATCCTTTTTCGATCAGCAGTTGAGTTTTGAAAATGGATGCAACGGCCAGGCAATCTGTGATTTCACCTGACATTGCCATTTCATAGACCTTGGAGAAGGGCAACTTTTTAATCTCCAATTTTTCATCTTCATCGGGTTCAGCTTGGCCAAATGAAAGATCCTTTGCAATGTATGTCACACCTGTTTCGTCTGTCACACTGTTACTAAGATCAACGTTTAAGATCTCTTTCCAGTCTTTTGCGGTTATTCCCGTCTCTTCTTTAAGCTCGCGCTGCGCGCCTAGTAAAGGATCGATGTCTAATTTGCTGCCTCCTTCAGGAATCTCCCAACTAAATTGCTTTAGCGTATACCTATACTGTCCAACAAGCCATGTGTTATACTCTTCGTCAAGTGGTATAATGGCCACTGCCTTATTTTTAAAATGCACCACTCCGTATATGCCATCTTTACCTCCGGGATGAACTACCTGATGTTCGGTTAATTCGATCCACGGATTTTGATAGATCTTTTTAGAAGTTTTTGTAATCCAAGGGTTCTTCATGGCAGGCAATCTTGGTTAATTTTGTAGCAAATCTAACAAGATGGGTTTTAAAAAAGGGGACATCATTAAATACTTGAATCAAAAAGGTGGGGGCATCGTTATTGAAGTACTGGAGGGAGATTTCTATTGCATTGAAGATGAAACAGGATTTATATTTCAAGTATCAGGTAATGAAATTGTTGCACCTGCAAACACCGCTGTAAATGTTGATTCAGTTAAAGCGAAATTGGCTGACATAGGCAGTAGCTTTGACGATCAACATGACCGATCTCATTCCACGGGACACGATTACCATGCCCTTATGCGAAATTACCTTCAAAGCTCAAGGGCATATTGGACAAACCGAAAGAAGGACTTTGTTGAAGTGGACCTTCACATTGAAGAACTCACAGAGCGCCCTAAAAGTCTGAGTGATGGCGAAAAGTTAAACCATCAGTTAAACCACGCAAAAGAATGCCTTCATTCAGCCGTGGATATGAAAATTTCTACCATTGTTTTTATCCATGGAGTGGGAGCCGGAGTTCTTCGACACGAATTACGTGCATGGCTGAAATCCCTTGGTTACGTGAGTTTTGAGAATGCCGATCACCGTCGCTATGGCATAGGAGCTACCGAAGTTCGCGTCCATGGTCATTTTGATGGTACCTTTTCGTAGTTTTGCCGAGCAAACCGCTCTGCCGCTCCATCTTACGACGGAGAGGAAAGTCCGGGCAGCATAGGGTAATCCACCTTGGGAAACCAAGGGCAATAAGGTTGAAAGGCCTTTTTGACAGATAGTGTAGCAGAAAAAAACCGCCACGATTCGTTGAGGTAAGGGTGAAAAGGTGAGGTAAGAGCTCACCGGTGGGAGGGGTAACTCTCTCAGCCGTAAAAACCTTGGATGCTGCAAGACCAAATATACCGGGATTCCACTAGTTGGAATGAAGTTACCCGCTTCACCCGGAGGGTAGGTCGCTCAATATCCGAAAGGATCAGATAAATGGCAGAGCCCCGAAGGGGGACAGAACCCGGCTTATAGGTTTGCTTTTTTTATTGTGGGGAAAGCATCGTTTTACCTCAACAAATTGACGGTCCCTTTGAGCTGGTATTCTTGTTGATCAAATGGATTTTGAGATACATAGATCAATTGGTAGGTATAGGTCCCTGAAGCTGCTTTTTTGCCTTTGAATGTTCCGTCCCAAATTGAAACCGGATTTCTGCTGAAAAAAACTCGTTCACCCCAGCGGTTGAATACAGAAAGCTCAAACTCCTTGAATTCGCAGGCCGAGATCACCTTAAAATATTCGTTTATTTGATCATTATTGGGAGTGAAGGAATTAGGTACATTTACGTAACAATCGCAATCCTTTGTCCTTATATAAACCTCACCTCTGGAGCCGCCACACTCGTTAATGGCATTAACAAAATAAAATCCTTCTTGATTCACCGGAAATTGCGAAGACTCTCTGCCATCTTGCCATTTATACGACCTGGTGCCGGGATGTCTAGCATCTAAGATAATGATGGTTCCATCGCATATGATGGTATCGTTTCCAATATCTACGACGGGTTTGAATTTATACCCAATGTCGATGGTATCGCTTTGAACTTCACATAAGTCCCTTACCTGAACCCAATACTTCCCCTTCATATTTATGTTCAATCCCTGAAAATTTGAAGAATCATTCCACAAATAAGCAATGGCATCGGACTGAAATGCGTTCAGCGCAAAATTGTCACCCTCGCAAATATTAGTGTCTTTGCCCAGGTTGACGTTGAGATCGGAAGTGAAGAAATCAATAAAAACACTGTCAGTAACGCCCCCACAGGCATTTGTAGCTCTGACCCAGTAAATTCCCTCGTCAACGGCCCAGATATCGGTAGCGTTGCTGCCAGTGCTCCACTGGTAACTTGGTTCCGTCCCAGGTGTCGTTAAAAACAAGCTATCTCCAGGACAAATACTGGTATCGTTTCCCAAGTCGACCACTGGAATAGGTTGGCTGATAATAGTAATTACTTTGGATACTGTGTCGATGTTCACATTCCCGCATTTCTTGGTAAAAACATAGCTCGTTACAGTAAAGCTTCCGGTGTTTGAAAAAACATGACTGGGTTTGGTCAATTTGGATGTATTGTTTGATCCTGTAATAGGGTCACCAAAATTCCAGAGAACACTGTCAACGGAACTACTGACACTCAGTGTAAATTCAGTGGCAATACCAAAGCACAGGTTTTTTTCATTGATACCAGTGGGTGTAAAATAACTTTGCAGAAAAGTAGGGAGGGCATTGTTGCCAAACCCGGATAAAGCAATTGCTCCGGCCTGATAATTGCTTAAAGCTCCTTTTTCATTAGGTGCATTAACGACTCCCAGGTTAAATGCTTCATTCACATAAATTTTAGCATCGGCACCTAATTGCAGGGCCTTGATCTGGCTGGTTGTACCAATAAGTGTTGAATCTCCAAGGGGTTTGCCCGGCCCTGCTGAAGAAAGATCGTACTGATAAAGTCCCGTAGGATCTCCGGTAACATAAAGTTTACTGGCATCGGGCGAGAATTCCACTCCAAATGCAAAAGGAAAGAAATTCCCTGTACTTCTTTGGTTGCTAACCACTCCGCTTGTATTATCAAAATCATATAAGTCAAAGCGCTTGCTGGCATCCAA
Source organism: Vicingaceae bacterium (assembly GCA_040220895.1). GTDB lineage: Bacteria > Bacteroidota > Bacteroidia > Flavobacteriales_E > Vicingaceae > UBA11591. Next base: position 209,396 of record JAVJVY010000020.1, on the reverse strand, counting down.
GGCCAAGCATAAGTTTTGTCCATTCGGTGATGCCTTCATATAGCCCTTCAGGTCATTACTGGTATAATTGGGACCAACTTTTGTTACAACAGGCGCACCGACACCGGAATTGGAGAGCTGGAAAGCATAAAATGAATTATCATTTAGGGTATGCGTTATAATCCATACATCGTGATTATTACTGTGGCGGACCGCTGTGACCTTTTCTAGTGTTGGTGAAATCAAGGCGATTTTTTTTTGTCCATTGATTACATCGCCAAGTCCCGAAGCCAGATTCATATCGATAATACTATAACTCAATCCCGAATTCAAAGTGGTTCCAACGGTAAATACAAAGTATTGACCATCTGAAGACTGGGGCTTACCAACGATCAATGATGATTGGGTGGAATTCACACCACCCAGACCCGTGCCATTGGGCATGACTTGATGATTTCTATTCCAAACCGTGTCTCCTTCAGTATAAAAAAGCAATTGACCCGAGCAGGAATCTGAAATGGATGCGCTGCCAAACCGGGCATTCATGGCAGAATTTGAGAGTGCACTTGGAATGCCAGAAGGCAAGAAGGTAATTCCTGCATTTCGGCCGAAATACCAATTATAGCTTTCCTTCTGTGCTTTAATTCCGAATGCAAGCTGCAGCAGAAAAAATAAGCTAATTAGTCGAATCGGGCAGTGCATAAGAACAAAGATACGTGCATTTAGATGATGCACAGACGCTTTTCGGGCAGTTCAGATTGAATTGAAAAAAGGAAGAAATGAAGTTGTATCGTTTCTTCGATATTCTTTTAAAATGTCTGAGAAAGATGCGTCACTATAATTTGGCATGGGTTCCATCGCAATATGGTTTTCCACTGCTCTGCTTACAACCGCACCATGCCACAGTTTTAGATTCACCTATTTTCTCAACAATCGGGCTGAACTCACTTCCTTTATGACTACCATCACAATAGGGTTGATTTTTACTGTTTCCGCATGCGCACCAGGCATAGACACCGGCTTCCAGTTTTACTACGAAGGGGCTTTTTTGGGCAATGGTCGGTTTGGGCATTTCATTTAATTTATGTGAGTCTGAAAAATAAGAATTTAAGTTGAAATGATATCTTTTTGTTCTTCGCCAATTGACGACGTTGCTCCAATCTCTTCTTTGTATTTATTTCGATTCATTATGGCGGTCACTGTTGCGATTTCTTCACCTAATCAGGGGAAAAACCAAAAAATTGTGTTTTTTTTGTGTAAAATTCTATCGATGAAAAAGAACAAACTGGTCGCGATTCTATTAATAGCCTTTTCATTGCTAATTCCGTTGAATTTTGGATTTCTTTCAATAGAGGCCAATGAAGGTGTTGTATCATTGATCATGATGATCCTGATTCAGTTCGCGGTACTGGGAGCTTTTCTCATTGGAATTAACAAGGATTAATTCCTCTGCGTTTCGCAGAATAGATACACATGGCCAGATACGGTAAATGGATTGGTGGTGGCCTAGGTTGGGCCTTTGCAGGCCCTATAGGGGCCTTGCTGGGCTATGCTATTGGTACAATGTTCGACAATGCCAATAAAGCAGAGTACGAACAACTTTATTCCGATCCCAAGGCCCGACAACGAACAAAGACAGGTGATTTCAGTGTGAGCATGCTGGTGCTGGCGGCTGCCGTTATGAAGGCTGACGGAAAGGTACTGAAAGCCGAACTGGATTATGTTAAGAAGTTTATGGTCCAGCAATTTGGGGTTGAGAAGACCAAGGAGCAGATGAAGTTGTTCAAAGAAATACTTGGGCAAGATATTCCACTTAGAGATGTTTGCCTTCAAATCAAGCATTTCACGATTCATGCCGACCGGCTTCAATTAGTACATTTCTTATTTGGAATTTCGGCTTCTGACCAGCATTTTGACAGAACCGAGGTGGAAGTGATAAATCGAATTTCACAGTTGTTGGGCATTTCGGATAAGGACTATCAGTCGATCAAGGCTATGTTTATTGGCAACTCAGATGCAGATTATAAGATTTTGGAAATATCCGCCTCTGCAAGCAATGACGAAGTCAAAAAGGCCTATCGAAAAATGGCCGTTAAATACCATCCGGATAAGGTTAATCACCTCGGAGAAGATTTTCAAAAAATGGCAAAGGAAAAATTCCAAAGTGTTCAACGAGCCTATAGCAACATAAAAAAATCTAGAGGTCTGTCTTGACGCCAGAAGGCTCAGAGGGCTGCATGGATTCTTCAACCTCAGATGAATCACTTACCAATTTAGAGGAAGAATAAGATCCAAAAAAGTTGAACAAAGTGAAACTATATTTGTTATCGGTTAGTTTCTTCTGAGGTTCACCGCCTTCTTTTCCATTTACCAGTGAAATGGTCTCCGAATTGGAATTTGTGCCGGCGAATGCAACAACCGATAAGCTCATTGCTGCAATAAAAGCGAAAAATGGAATGACTTTTTTCAATGCATCAAATAATTGACAATTTAAAAGTAAGAAATTCTGAGATTTGTGCTCATGAAGAATGCTGAAATCAAAGCGTTGTTGGAAGATCTGCGATACCCACTGCTTATAACCACCCTAATGTGGATGGTGAAATTAATAGAATTCGGAGGGGGAATCAACTTGGGGCATTACGGATTGTACCCTAGACAGTTATATGGAATTCAGGGTATCGTAACAACGGTTTTTCTACATGGTGACTGGAAGCATTTGTTCAATAATTCCGTTCCCATGCTTCTTCTTGGCTGGAGTTTATTTCATTTCTATAAAGAAGTTGCCTGGAAGGTACTGCTCTGGGTAATTCTGATGGGAGGGTTCTGGACATGGATATCGGCAAGGGAGAACCTGCATATAGGTGCCAGTGGCTTAGTATATGGGCTTTTTTCTTTTTTACTCGTATCCGGATTCATTCGCAAACACAAACAGCTCATATCGATCTCTTTTCTGGTCGCCTTTTTATATGGAAGTTTGGTGTGGGGACTGCTTCCCATCGATTACAAAATAAGTTGGGAATCTCATTTCTGGGGCTTTGTTGCGGGAATTGCACTAGCCATATATTACAGGAAGGTCGGTAAGCAAAGACAACGACATCAATGGGATGAAGAGGAAGAAGCCATTTTGGATAAAATGGATTATTGGAAACTTGAAAAGGATAAATCAAATGACCCGCCGTTCCGAATCGTTTTTAAGGCAAAATCTGAATCAAAGAATTGACTAAACGATGCTTCGCTCTAGTTCTATTACAGTGATTTCAGGAAGAATTCCCAGCCTTCCGGGATAACCCAAAAATCCCAGTCCGCGATTAACATAGATCCATTGGGCATTTTTTTGATACAGCCCGGCCCATTCCTCATAGAGGTACTGTGAAGGACTCCATTTGATGTAACCGGGAATCTCGATGCCCATCTGGAATCCATGGGTATGCCCTGAGAGTGTCAGGTCAATGTCTCGTTGTTCCTTTCTGACGACCGCACCCCAATGCGAGGGATCATGACTAAGCAGGATGTTGAAATCACATTCTTCCATGGCATTTCTGGCCTTTGCTACATCACCATATTTTTGAAAACGTCCACTGCTTCCCCAATTTTCGACACCTATTAGGCCAATCTTTTGCCCTTCTTTCTCAATTAATCGGTGATCGTTTAGAAGTATATCCCAATTCATTTGGTGATGAATGTCGGTTATGAGGGCTTTATTGTGGGCCTTGCCTTCCATGTCATCTTTTTGATAAAAATAGTCGCCGTAGTCATGATTACCAAGTATACTGTAAACACCCTGCTTGGCATATATTTGCTTGAATTCATCAACAAAAGGCAGGGCCTCTTCTGCCATTTCATTTACAAGATCTCCAGTAAAAAATACGATATCAGCTTCTTGCTCATTGATAATTTTTACTGCATCCCGCAATGGGCCTTTCGAAATAAAGCTTCCGGTATGAATATCTGAAACATGTAAAATTTTGAAACCATTGAATGCACTTGGCAAATTGGGTGATTTGAGCTTAACCCTTATGACATTATAGTCAAAAGCCGATTGCACCACACCGTACATCATCGTTGTAAATGGGATGGCAGTTGCAATTAGTCCGCTTTGTTTGATAAAGGTTCCTCTTGAGATTTTATTCTCAGTTCCATTTGTGGCCTTGGGAACTCGGCCCATGACCTTTCGAATCATCCACTTAAAGGAGTCTTTGATGTCGTCTATTAAAAAGAATACCACACCGAAGAGCTTCGATATTAGCACGATAAAAATAAATCCTGTGATGTAAATTCGAGCAAACTTAGGAGGCGCTTCTTTAGCAATGTAGAAGTACATGGCGAAAAACAAGAATGCTAAGGTAAATATGGAAAAGCTCCAATAGGCCATGCGTAGCCATTTGGGAACCGTTTTTTCTCTGAATTTACCTTTGATGGTTGCCCTTAAATGACGATAAAAGTAAATGTCAATGGCCCCGACAATTAAAATGAATGTGAATAAGAATTGCAAATACATTATTAATTGTTTTGACTTGCCTTGAACAAGATGCTTTTTTCTTCGGCGCTTAAGCTGTCATAACCTGATTTGGAGATCTTATCCAAGATCACGTCAACCATTTCCTGATCACTATGCCCTTTTCGCTTAGCTGAAGAGGGAGTTCCTTTTCCTTTGTGCGCTACATGCATTTTTCCTGGCTTATTGGTTTTAAAAAGGCTTTGAAAAATAGCAATCCATTTATAGAAAGTTGCACTCCAATCAACGCCTCTGTCCATGCTCCGGATATATGTAAAGCCAAAAAGAGCACCTCCGATATGAGCAAGGTGACCACCGGCATTTCCATCACTCATTGAAATCAGATCCATAGCTACGAAAACAATGGCAATGTACTTCAACTTAACCTCACCCAGCAGGATCAATCGTATAGTGTAATTAGGGACTTTTGTGGCAATAGCGACAATGATGGCCATGACAGATGCCGAAGCTCCCATAGCAGTGGCAAAGGGCAAGACATCGGAAAAGACAGGAAAAATATTGTAGGCTAGAATATAAAGAAGGCCCCCTGCCATTCCACCAAGTAAATAGGTACTTATAAATCGCTTTTCACCGAGTAAGTCTAAAAAGATCTTTCCTAAAAAATATAACCATAACAAGTTAAAAAGTATGTGAAAGAAATCTACATGCAAGAACATGTAACTAACTATGGTCCAAGGTTTAAAAAGAAGACTCCCCAAATCAGCCGGCAGTGAAAACCAGCGATCTATCCTAATGCCGGGTCGAATGAAAAGGGAAGACAAGCTGGGCACGATCTTCATAACCAAAAAAACGGCCAGGTTGATGTAAATGATCCTTGTCAGAGCATTTCCATGCTTGAAGCTTGTTTTTATATCATCCAGAATGGAACTCATCAATAGAAATTATTGGTTTTGTTTTTCCAGTATCTTATCAGGATATAGCCGAACAACATTCCACCCAAATGAGCGAAGTGCGCCACATTGTCAGAAGGATTGGAGGCGAAGCCCATGTACAATTCGATCAATCCGTAGCCAAACACGAAATATTTTGCTTTTATCGGAATGGGAGGAAAAAGAAGGAACAATTCGGTATTTGGAAAAAGCACACCAAAAGCTAAAAGAATACCAAAAACAGAGCCCGAAGCCCCTACTGTTCCTATATTTCGGCGCAATTCTAAAAGTTCATTCGAAATACTCAAAGCGGCGGCCTTAAGGTCCATTGATTCAGGGTAGGCGATCCATGCTGCCAGTCGTTGATTGAATGCCCCCCTGAATTGCTCGGGCACGTAATTATCAATGAAGTTGGCAAAGGCGTCTGGTGAGGTTGTTGCCGCGACTTCTGAAATGGCGCTTTCCATACCGCTGAGTTGAAAACTTACAACAAGCATTTGCAAAAAACCCGCACCAATACCGGTGAACATGTAATATATCAGGAAGCGTTGTGATCCCCAGACCTGCTCCAATATCCGACCAAACATCCAAAGGGCGAACATGTTAAAAAACAGGTGGGCGATACCTCCATGCATGAACATATAGGTCACGAATTGATGAGGCCTGAATAGATCAGAAGACCAATGATGCAGACCAAATAGTTCAGTCAAATCAATACCAAAACCATCAAGAACGGATGTTGCCAGCAAAGCCAGCACATTGATAATGAGCAAATTCTTAACAACCGGTGGAAGATTCGTTAACATGTTAGTAATTAAATCGATTATTCAGTTCTTCGAGGGGTATGGTCACTATAATTGGTTTTTCACCTGGAAGAGAATACGGCATTTCACAGGCGAACAAGCGGTCAACCAAGCTTTCCATTTCTTTTTCGTCAAGCCTAACACCCGCCTTAACCGCCATGGATTTGGCGAGTTTCAGGGCCAATTTATTTTTAAGGTCTTTTTGCTCATTGGATCTGTTTTCGCTGACATCTTCAATGAGATCCATCATGATCTGCCCGGCTTCTTTCTCTTTGCAACCCGTCGGAACACCATTGATCGCCAGGCTATCTTTTCCGATTGCATCAAAGCTAAAGCCAAGTTCTTCGACTTCTGTTCGTATACCCTCCAATAGGATCATTTCCGAAGGATTGAGATCTAATGCAATGGGGAAAAGCAGTTGTTGACAGTTTATCTGTCCCGAATTCTTTCGGAGACGATCATAAAGAATTCTCTGATGTGCTCTGTTTTGATCTATAACCATAAACCCCGACTTTATATGAGTCAGGATGAATTTATTATGGAGTTGAATGATTTTGGACCGTCCGGCAATTTCAGCTTCATCGCTTTCATTGATCAATGATGGATGCACAGTATCAGCAGCTTTTCCAATGGTCAGATCGACTTGGCTTGTATCTAGTAACTCAGAGATCTCACTAAATTGATCTTTAGGGTTTTGTGCCGGGGACTTAGTTTCAAACGGATTGTATTTGGGATCTACTTTTATAACCGGCACGGTAATGGACCTTTTACTATCAAAACTTTGATCAAAAACACTTTCACGTTCAAAATCCAGGCTAGGGGCAATATTGAATTTACCTAGTGACTGTCTGACAATCGTTCTTAAAATGGCATAAATGGAACGTTCTTCTATAAATTTGATTTCGGTTTTTGTGGGGTGGACATTTACATCAATTTGATCGGGATCGACTTCAAGTCTGATAAAGTATTGGGGTGTATTTTCTTTAGAGACCAATTCTTCATAAGCTTGCATAACCGCATGATGCAAGTAGGGACTCTTTATAAATCTCTGATTTACAATAAAGTATTGTTCGCTTCTTTTGGTATTGGCAAATTCCGGCTTTCCAATAAATCCACTGATATTCACTAATTCCGTCTTTTCAGACAAGGGTACTAAGCGCTGGTCAAATTTCTTTCCGAACATTTGTACGATTCGCTGTTTAAAATTGGAAGAAGAAAGTCTGTGAACTTCTTTCCCATTCATAAAATAACGGAAGGCTACCGACGGATGACAAAGTGCTATTTGTTGAAAAGCCTCTGCTATGTGCCTGTTCTCGACATTGTCTGATTTCAGGAAGTTTCTTCTGGCCGGAACGTTATAGAAAAGATTTTTTACCGAGACCGAAGTGCCCGGCTTTGCCTGCTGGTCGAACTGCTTTGTTAGTGCTTTTCCGTCAACTTCAACCACACAACCAACTTCATCTTCTTGGCGCCTGGTTTTCATCTCAAATTGCGATACTGCTACAATCGAGGCTAAAGCTTCTCCTCTGAATCCCATTGTTTTTAATCGGAAAAGATCGTCGAGAGAAGCGATTTTGGATGTGGCGTGCCTTTTCAGGCTCAATTCGGCGTCGATTTCACTCATTCCAAGGCCGTCGTCAATCACCTGTATAAGACTTTTACCTGCATCCTTCACCACCAAGGTAATGTTGGAAGCACCTGAGTCTATGGAATTCTCCATCAATTCTTTAACAACGGACGCCGGCCTTTGCACGACCTCTCCCGCTGCAATCTGATTAGCCACGGATTCGGGCAACAATTTTATGCTCAAGCCAGGGGGTGATTTATAGGAATCGCAATCACAACACTATCAGTTTAAGAGTAAATAGGTGATGAGAATTAAGGCAGCTGCGATAAGAATCAAACGAAAATTGGAGGCATTATTTCTGCCTCTTGAATAAGTTGAAATTTCCCAGCGATCTTTTAATCTGGATCTGAATTCTTCGATTCTTTTTCCGCCAGACAAAGCAGACTCAGCCTTGATCCATCGATTTCTTTGCTCCCTTTCCTCTTTTTGAGCGTCGTAATAAAAAGGCTTATAGTTAAAAGATTTAGGCTGCCTTACTTTAAAAATGGATGGTATTCTAGGAGCTTCCAACGTTTTTTTTTTCAAATTTAAGCATTCTGCAGTAGTGAGCGCGACTGATTCCTTCAAAAGCTTCTTGTTCAAAAGTCGCGTTTTTTAAGAAAATGCTGGGGGGTGAAAGTTGTACATTTACCGGAATGTTTATTCGCCGTCATTCCTTACATATAATACTGCTTTTAGCGATTACCCTAGTCAGTTTTCGTACCGGTGAATCCTTTGAGATCGACGGAACGGAAACCGGTCCACCATTCGTTAATATACCCACTCCTTGGGCAGATTCCCTGATATTAACACTTAGTCTGGAAGAAAAGATAGGTCAGCTTTTTATGGTTGCAGCATATTCTAATCGAGGACAAGAACATGAATCAGAGCTTTCTGAATTGATTAAAAAATTTGGAATTGGGGGACTGATTTTCTTTCAGGGCGGACCAATAAGACAGGCGCTGATGTGCAATGAACTTCAATCGGAATCAAAAATACCATTACTAATAGGTATGGACGCAGAATGGGGATTAGCGATGCGCCTGGACAGCACAGTAAAATATCCGTGGCAAATGACCTTGGGCGCCATTCAAAATGATCAATTGATATATGAAATGGGCAGGCAAATCGGTTTGCAATTAAATAGAATGGGTGTGCACGTAAATTTCGCTCCTGTGGTTGATGTCAACGTAAATGCCAATAATCCTGTTATTAATGCCCGATCTTTCGGCGAAAGCAGGGAGAATGTCGCCAATAAAGGCCTTGCTTACATGGCCGGATTGCAATCGGCTCGTGTTATGGCAAATGCCAAGCATTTCCCGGGTCACGGCGATACCGACAAGGATTCGCACAAGTCTTTACCAATCATAAATCACAACAATGCCCGACTGGACTCCATCGAATTGTACCCATTCAAAGCCCTTATCCGACAAGGGTTGAGTTCAATGATGGTGGCTCATTTGAATGTGCCGGCCTTGGTCAGGGAATTCAACATGCCAACCACCTTATCGGAGCAATTGATCAAAGGAATGTTGCGCGATAGCTTGCGTTTTGAAGGCTTAATATTTACCGATGCCCTGAACATGAAAGGTGTCAGTGCCCGTTTCAAACCGGGCGAAGTCGATCTGATGGCGCTAAAAGCTGGAAACGATGTGCTTCTTTTCCCTGAAGACGTGCCCAAAGCTGTTAATGAGATCGTCGGTGCTGTTAAGGAAGGAGAGATAAGTGAAGAAGAAATTACCGCACATTGCCTCAGAATATTAAGGTCTAAAGAATGGGTTGGACTATCAAATTACCAGTCTGTTCCCATTGAAGGCCTTTATCAAGACTTGAATAAAATAGAATACCGATTGTTGCAACGGAAACTATTTCAATCGGCCTTAACACTACTGGAAAATAAAAATGATCTTTTGCCGATCGATCATCTTGATACGCTGAATATTGCCTGCCTTGCGATCGGTGAAGGTGGACAGACTGCTTTTCATCATTACCTTTCGATGTACACGAAGGTTGATAGCTTTTTCCTACCATTTAATAGTGATCAGATTTCTCACAAACCATTGCTGGATGACATGAGCGAACATGACCTTGTGATAGTCAGCATACACACTTCGGATAAGAGCCCCTATAGCAGAAAACCCCTGGATGGTTCTTCCGCCAACTTCCTCAGTGCCCTGCGTCTCAAAAAGAAAGTTGTATTGGTATCGTTTGCAAATCCATACCTATTGAAATCTATACCGAACCTGAATCACTTTGATGCCATTCTGCAGTCTTATCAAAATACGGAGTTGGCAAATGAACTTTCTGCCCAGGCAATTTTCGGTGGAATTGGCTTGAAAGGACGGTTGCCGGTCAGTATAGACAGAGATTACCAGGCGGGTAGCGGAAAGAACCTTGAAGCTATAGACAGGTTCAATTATGTATGGCCAGAAGAAATAGGAATGGAATCTTCCTGGCTGTCATTGATTGACAGCATTGCCATTGAAGGGCTCAATGCCGGTGCATACCCAGGTTGTCAAGTTTTTGCTGCAGTCAAGGGCAAGGTATTTTATCACAAAACCTTTGGATTTCATTCCTACGATTCAAATGATGTGGTGCATACTCATGACATCTATGATCTTGCTTCAGTTACCAAGATTGCTGCTACCTTGGTCGTTATTATGGAACTCGAGGGCAAAGGGGCCATAGACCTGGATTTTGCACTTTGTGACTACCTACCGGAACTGGTTGATACATCGGCCTATGGTAATCTGAGTTTGAGAGAGATTTTAGCTCACCAAGCCGGTCTGGCCCCGTGGATTGCCTTTTACAAGAACTCTTTGGTCAATGGCAGTCCCCGATACGAGGTCTATTCCCTTGATTCTTCGCGTCTATATTCAAGAAGAGTTGCCGACAAATTGTGGATCAATGAATCTTACGAAGACTCTATATACGCTCAGATTCTCAGGACTCCGCTCAACGGAAAAGAATATAAATACAGCGATATTGGCTATTATTTTCTTAGACGAATAGCTGAAAAAATCACCAATACACCTATAGAGGCTTATCTTGATGAGCATTATTATAAGCCCATGGGCATGAACAGAACATCCTTTAATCCTCGTAATAAATTTCCGCTGTCAGAGATCATCCCAACTGAAAATGACCAGATTTTCAGAAAACAACTAATTCACGGTTATGTGCATGACCCAGGAGCCGCCATGTTAGGAGGAATAGGAGGGCATGCCGGATTATTTTCAAACGCCAATGACTTGGCCAAATTGATGCAGATGTATGTGAATAATGGAACCTACGGGGGTAGAAAATATTTGAATGATACCGTAATAACTGAATTTACTTCTTGCCAGTATTGTCAGGACGATAATAGAAGGGGAGCAGGTTTTGACAAGCCTATGATTGATCTTGAAGATGGTGGTCCAACGTGTACTTGTGTCAGCTTATTGAGTTTTGGTCATTCAGGTTTTACAGGAACCTATGCATGGGCAGATCCGTCAGATGGAATAGTCTATGTGTTTTTATCGAATAGGGTGAATCCCTCTGCCGACAATAAGGAGCTGGTCAAGCTGGGAATCCGCACCCGAATTCAGGAAGTTATTCACGATGCGGTCGCCAGAAGTGAACGGAAGAAACTACTAAACGACTCATTATCAGAACAATGAACATTGGAATCGTACTATATCCCACATTTGGTGGAAGCGGCGTCGTTGCTACCGAGCTAGGTAAAGCCCTGGCTAGACGCGGCCATCAGGTGCATTTTATTACCTATAAACAACCCGTCAAACTAGACCGATTCGAACCGAATGTTCATTTCCATGAAGTACGGGTGTCGGACTACCCGCTTTTTGAATACCAACCTTATGAATTTGTGCTGTCGAGTAAAATGGTTGATGTCGCAAAATTTGAGAAGTTGGATTTATTGCACGTGCATTATGCTATTCCTCACGCATCTTCAGCTTATATGGCCAAGCAGATTCTTAAGTCCGAAGGTATTAATCTGCCTGTAATCACTACATTGCATGGCACCGATATTACATTAGTTGGCAAAGACAGCAGTTTTGAACCCGTGATCACATTTGCCATTAATCAAAGTGACGCAGTAACCGCAGTTTCCGAAAGTTTGAAGCGCGACACTTATGAACACTTCCGGATCAATAAGGACATTGAGGTAATCCCAAATTTCATTTGCTTGGGTGACTATGGAACTGCAGAGCAAGGATTGAAGGAATCTTTTTCAAAAAAAGGTGAAAAAATCCTTATTCATGTGAGTAATTTCAGAAAGGTCAAAAGGGTAGAGGATGTGGTGAGTATATTTTCACAAGTGAATAAAAAAATACCCTCAAAGCTACTTTTAGTAGGTGATGGGCCTGAGCGACATAAGATCGAAGAAATGTGTCGCCAAAATTCTACCTGTAATGACATTCACTTTATTGGTAAAATGAAGAACACCGAGAGTTTACTGGCCATTTCAGATGTTTTTTTACTAACCTCGGAATTCGAAAGTTTTGGCTTAGCGGCATTGGAATCCATGGCCAGCAGTGTGCCGGTAATTTCTACAAACGGCGGAGGTATTCCAGAAGTTATAGAGGAAGGTAAGTCCGGTTTCATGTTTGATGTTGGTGATGTGAATGGCATGGCCGCCAAAACACTCGAAATATTAAAGGATGATACCTTGCACCAGGAGTTGAAAAAAGGTGCCTTTCAGCGCGCTAGGCATTTTGATCTGGAAAGAGTTTTACCGCTTTATCTTGACCTTTACAACAGATTGACTAAATAACATGAGAGCATCTGCAGAAATAAGCCTATATCCCTTAAAAGAGGATTACAAGCAACGAATCATTGATTTTATTTTTCGATTGAGAAGTCATGACAAAATAGAGGTGATCACCAATGGCATGAGTACTCAGATCTTCGGCGAATTCAATGAGATTATGGAGGTGCTGCAAAAAGAACTGGGAAATGAATTGGAAACGCACCGAAGCATGTTTGTGCTGAAAATTGGCGCTGGCGAAATGCGACCTGAAAATATCGCTGCAGAATTGCGCTGATTATTTAGGGGCACGAAGCAATAAAAAAATGGCCAGAATGCCAAAGAGGATATTCGGAATCCAAATGGCCAGCAAGGGCGGTGCCCCGCCGTTTACTGCGAACGTCCTGGAAAACTCCATGAATACAATAAAGCTGAAGGAGATCAGGAAACCGAACATGATGTGAATGCCAATTCCACCGCGCACTCTTCTGCTCGCAATGGATACGCCTATAAGGGTTAGTATAATGGTTGCAAAAGGAAATACGAGGCGCTTGTATTTTTCAAACTGATAATAAACGACCTTTTCTGAACCCTTAAAAAGCTCATCTTCAATGGCGGCGTTCAATTCGTAGTAATCAAACATTTCCACCGATTCCTTTCTTCTGCCAAAATCCTCGGGCAAAAAGTTGAATGCAGTGTCTTTTATACTCCCGGTAGTTAATTTTTCTGTTTCACCAATGAATTCACGTACTTGGTAATTATGAATATTCCATCTTCCTGTAGTTGTGTCCCAACGAATGAAGTCAGAAATCAATTTGTAGGTGAGTTTGCCTTCCTGGAATTTCTCAAGTGAAAACTTAAAGCCGACGTTCGAGAGATTATTGAAGTTTTCGAAATAAATGAATTCACCAGGGGCTATTTGTCGATGGATGTCCTGCGCAACATTTCGATATGGATTCTTGACATACATTTCCTCAAAGGCCAGCCGCTTTTTATTGGCCTTGGGGATCACGAAATTGTTCAAGTAAAAACTCAAGGCAGTCAGTATAACGGCAGACAACATATACGGCAGTAACATCCTGTAAAAACTTACACCTCCCGATAAAATAGCCACTATTTCGGTTTTCGCGGCCATGTTGGCAGTGAAAATTATGACCGAAATAAACACAAAGAGAGCACTAAAAAGATTGACAAAATAGGGGATGAAATTCACGTAATACGAGAAAATAATTTCTCTGATGGGCGCCTTCTTTTCGATGAAATCGTCCAGCCTTTCGGTAATGTCGAATATAATTACGATAACAATAATCAAACCGAGAGAGAAAAAAAAGGTCCCCAAGAACTTCCTAATAATGTAGCGGTCAATTTTCTTGAGCATTACAAACGCATTTCCAATGTTAACATCATCTTTGATTTCCAGGAGGAAAACAAACCTTCGTCGATCATTTGCCCCGCTTTTTTCATTAGCCACAAATAGAAGGCCAGGTTATGCTGTGAAGCAATTTGGGAGCCCAACATCTCGTTCGAAACCAAAAGGTGCCGCAAATAGGCCTTAGAATATGCCTCATCCACATACGAAGCCCCGTCTTCTTCAATAGGGGAGTGGTCATTTTTCCATTTTTCGTTCCTCATATTCAAAATCCCATCTTTTGTAAACAACATTCCGTTTCTACCATTTCTTGTAGGCATGACGCAATCAAACATATCAATGCCAAGTGATATGCTCTGTAGCAAATTGGCCGGAGTTCCAACGCCCATTAAATAACGGACTTTATTTTCCGGCAGTATGTTGCAGACAGCTTCTGTCATGTGGTACATATCCTTGTGCGGTTCTCCCACTGAGAGCCCGCCGATGGCATTACCCACACAGTCGCGTGAAGCAATAAATTCTGCCGAAGTTTCTCTAAGATCTTTGAAGGTACTCCCCTGGACAATAGGAAAAAAAAATTGTTCGTAACCATATTTGCCTTCACTTTTATTAAACTGTTCAATGCATCTGTCTAACCAGCGATGCGTCATATTCATTGATTGAGCGGCATAATCGTATTCACAGGGATAGGGGGTACATTCGTCAAATGCCATTATGATGTCGGCTCCAATGGTCCTTTGTACGTCAATGGCGTATTCTGGCGTAAAAAAGTGCTTGCTTCCATCAATGTGAGAGGCAAATTCAACCCCTTCTTCATTAATCTTCCTGCGGTCTGACAGGGAATAAACTTGATAACCACCGCTGTCGGTAAGCATTGGCCGGTCCCATCCGATAAAGCGGTGCAATCCACCGGCATTTTCTAAAATTTCAAGGCCTGGTCTTAGAAATAAATGGTAGGTATTTCCGAGCACTATTTCTGCCTTTATGTCCTCTTTCAGCTCCCGCTGGTGTATCCCTTTTACAGTGCCGGCTGTTCCTACAGGCATAAATATGGGTGTATTAATCGTTCCGTGTGCCGTGGTGAACGTTCCGGTTCTCGCTTTACTGGCGTGGTCCTTACTTCTGATTTTAAAGGGATTCAACGGCTCTTCAATATTTCGGCAAAGATATCAAAGCAAGTCCATACTTTTGAGCATCTGTTGTTTATGGAAAATATTTTAGAGGTCGCTTTATTTTTACTCGCAGGGTGTTACTTTTTGCAGGTATCGTTTTTCTTTTTCGCCGTCTTCCCATTATGGTGGGTAAAAGTGATTCCATCTTCTGAGCAACCTCCTGTTAGTGTAATCATTTGCGGTAAGAATGAAGCACATAATATTCGTTTGAATCTTCCACATGTGTGCAGGCAAGAATACCCGAATTTTGAAGTGATCTATGTGGATGATCATTCCACCGATAATAGTCTGGAAATTCTTGCCGACATGGCAAGAAGGTTTCAAAATTTGCGTGTTTTGAGAGCCCCAATGGAAATTCTTGAAACCGAGGGTAAAAAAGGAGTTTTGAATTACGCGCGTTCTAAAGCCTCAAATGATGTTATTTTGGTTACTGATGCCGATTGCAGGCCGGCATCCTCTAGATGGATACAATTGATGGTTCAGCACCTTTTTAAAGAAGTTGATGTGGTGGTTGGAATAGGTCAATATAACAGAACTCAAGGACCATTAGATGGCTTGATCCAGTACGAAACAATGGCCACGGCAATCAGTTATCTGGCATTTGCCAAAGTCGGAATGGCTTACATGGGGCTCGGTAGAAATATGATATACAGGTTGAGCAGCATGAATGAAAGGGCGGTGAAGGGCGATAAAATTATATCAGGTGATGATGACCTGCTTGTTCAAGCAAAATTTGAGTCAAATAAATTTTCACCCTGCATCAATCCCCATTCCCACACCTATTCTGCACCTCCGGTATCTTTTAAACATTGGGTAGCGCAAAAGCGACGTCATCATTCTACAGCGAAATATTATCGCTTCAGTGTGGTCATCCAACTCTTCCTGTTGAAAGCTTCTGTATACACCCCGTATTTGGTTCTGGCATCAATTGCTCTCTTGGGCGAGCCTTTGTTGGCAGTTATTATCTTGTTGACCTCTGGTCTGATTCGAAGTATTTTCTGGTCTAGAATCAGTCGAGCTTTGAGTTTTAGTCGAAAAATATATTTCTTACCTTGCTATGAAATATTTTTCAGCTTATTTGATCTATGGATAGCACTCAGAAACCTGATAAAAAACCGTCAGGAATGGAAGAAAAACAAGGCTTATCAGAAAAGGCCAAATACGATTACCGGTTGATCAAACGAGCACTTGACCATGGAGATCAGCATGCATATGCAGAACTCATGGACAAGTACAAGGAATCCATTTACTACATGATGTTGAAAATGGTTCAGAATGTTGACGATGCCGATGATCTGACCATTGAGGCCTTCGGCAAAGCCTTCAAGCGCTTGGATCAATACGTACCTACGTATGCTTTTAGCACCTGGCTATTCAGAATTGCAACCAATAATTGCATTGATTTCATCCGAAAGAAAAGATTAAAAACCCTTTCGATAGATAAGCCATACGAGGACGATGAAGGTGATGAAAGTCACATGAGTATCGATTCTGGGGGCCTAAATCCGGAACAAACCTTTATCAAAGAGCAAAAAATCAAACATATGCGCAAAGTAGTAGATCAATTAAAGCCCAGGTATAAGAATTTAGTGGTTTTGAGGTACTTTAATGAGTTATCATACGAAGAAATATCAGAGGAATTGAATTTACCACTTGGCACCGTTAAAGCTCAATTGTTTCGGGCAAGGGAATTTTTGTTTGAGATCATGAAGAACAGTAGGGACAAGATCTAAAGCCTCTCCCGGTTTCAGTTTCCTCGTTTTGTTACCTTTGCAAAAATCTTAATCCAACATATGAAATCTAATTCGGTAAAATTTCCCAGGCAAAAGAACAAGGAGTTTATCACTGAACTTCGGTCAAGGGTTGGGAATTATTTCAAAGAAAAGGGCATATCAAAGAATGGTAACAGCAAAATGTACATTAAGACAGCAGGCATGCTGGCCATGTATGTTGTGCCATATTCACTTATTTTATTAAACCTAAGCGATAATACATTAATTAAGTTTTCGCTTTGGATTTTTTTGGGATTAGGCTTGGCCGGTCTAGGATTGAGCGTTATGCACGATGCAGTTCACGGTGCATATTCGTCCAATAGAAAACTGAATAATTTTTTAGGTAACGTCATGGTAATAATAGGTGGCAGTAAGTTTACATGGAATATTCAGCACAATCAGCGACACCATTCCTTCACAAACATCGATGGCATCGATGAAGATATCGACCCGGGTTTTATTATGCGTTTTTCACCGCACAAAAAGCGATACTGGATTCATAAAGCACAACACTTATATGCATGGCTGCTTTACGGTGCCATGACCATGACGTGGTCTACGGAAAAGGATTTTCGTCAATTGATCAATTACAAGAAGGACGGCGCTTTTGAAAATCAAAACGCCAAGTTTTCAGTGATCTTTTTAAAGATCCTGGCATCAAAGATCGTATTTCATTTTATCACCATTGGCATCCCTATGCTCCTTCTTCCGGACGCTTGGTATATGATTGTACTTTACGCTTTGACCATGCATTTTGTTGCTGGATTGGTCATGGCATGTGTGTTTCAACCAGCTCATGTCATGCCTACCTCGGAATTTCCACTTCCCAATGAAACGGGAAGCATGGAAAACAACTGGGCTATTCATCAGTTAATGACTACGGCTAACTTTGCTCCGAACAACAAGATGTTGTCTTGGTACGTTGGTGGCCTGAATTTTCAGATTGAACATCACCTGTTCCCTAATATCTGCCACGTCCATTACAAAGATTTATCGGCCATAGTGAAAAAGACAGCAGCGGAATACGGCTTGCCTTACAACGTGCAACCGACGTTTACCAAGGCATTGATTACACATGCAAAAATGCTCAAACACCTTGGGCGGTACGATCAAATGCCACTCGCTGTTCAACAGAGCTAACGCAGTTTATTCCAATCGGTATTTAAGGGTTGAAAACAGTGCTTGTAGCCCACCATTATTGTTGTTAATGCCTAAGTCTATTGATCGCTCCAAGAGGTATTTAGCATCTTCTACCTGAAGCGTGCGTTTGGTGTGGTAGAAATAGTATTTTCGAATATCGTCGAGTGTTATTTCCTCTCGCTCTGTAATGGGCTGTAGTTCTTTCGACTGCATCTTCAAATTTGAGAAATGACCCCGGTATTTTCAAAACAACTTTTCAACAATAGGGGTGCTACCAAAGCCAGTACTTTTGGTTTTAAAGCAAATAGCTCGAAATATGTGTCAAAAAATGTTGAAAAGTTTCAGATTCTCGGTCGACGGTAAGACCAATAAATACCGAGCAATCCCGTCAACACCAGTACCACGGAAATGATCTCGGCTTGGGTGGCTTCCATACCTAATAAGCTGTAGGGTGGGTTGATTCTAATTTTCTCAATGAAGAAGCGCTCGGTGCCCGCGAGAATAATGTAAATAGAAAACATCACTCCTGGTAAATTGATCTTTTTTCGAATCAACCACAAGAAGATGAATATGACGAATGACAGAATGCTTTCATAAAGCGGGGTTGGCCAGGCCCGGCCACTTTCGCTGTACATGCCCATTTGAGCAAAATCGCGTTTAAGATCTATTCCTAGAACGTTGTTTGGATAATCGTAGGCCCAAACCCATTCAGGCAAGAAAGATATAAATTCGGGCATTGGGGAGTCGTTAGGAATTCCCCAGTCTCCATCCCCTGATAATTGGCAGCCTATCCTACCCACGCCATAAGCCAATATCAGGGCCGGAGCGCAGGCATCTATTACGTGAACAGGCCTGAGCTTATTTTTATAAGCGTAATAAACCACCGAAATGCCACCAACAATCAGCCCGCCGTATATACTGAGGCCACTGAATGACAACAACGCGTCTACCGGATCTTCCATGAATTCGTGCAGATTCTCCAGGTTATGGAAGAGCTTGGCCCCTAGAATTCCGGCTATAGCGGCAATAATCGTCATATTACCAACCAATTCATAAGGATGCAAGGCTATGGTGATTTCTTCAGGAGGATCTCTTTCTTCTTTCTTTTTCTCTCTGTATTTGAGGTAAATTAAAACGACAGCGGCCATCAATCCGCCAAAAAAACTCCCTTGAGTTGAAAATAAAAAGCCCGGAGGATCGGCTACAAAAAGGTCGTAATCTGTAATGGCATAAAGACCCTTGAAACCAAGGATGAATCCCATAATTCCTTGAGATAGGGCTTCGTAAAATGACATTTTTTCCCCCACCATTTGCTTACGGATTTGCACATCCATCAAACCAAGAGCTTCTTTTCTTTTAAGCTCGAGTGAAAAAATATAATGCGCGGCTATAAAAGCCATAGCCACCCAAAATCCGAACATGGGAAAAGGTAGGCGCCAGTCAAGGCCAAATACATCATTAAAGAAGTCGTGAAGGTATGGGTACATGATTAGGCCGAAATGGTTTCTAGTTTCTCCTCTTTGATGGCGACCATTCTATCTTGGCCATCCAATGAAGCGAGCTTTACATCAATAATACAATTTTCCAGGTCGCTTTTGCCCGGAATAATGGTCCTTATGTAGTTATCAGTAAAACCTTCCAAATATCCATTTTCAGATTTTTCAAACAACACGGATGCCCTTTGACCTTGGTTTGTCAGGTAAAAATTTCGTTTGAGCTTGCGGGACAGTTCTTGTAGCCTCCTGCTGCGATCACGTCTAACGGCCATGTCTACGGAATCAGTCAGTCTAATAGCCTTGGTATTGGCGCGTTCGGAATAGGTAAATACATGAAGGTAAGAGGCTCCAAGTTGAGCGACTAAATCAAATGTTTCTTGAAAATCTTCTTCGGTTTCACCCGGAAATCCGGTAATTACATCAATCCCGACACCTGCCATTGGCATTTGAGATCTTATCCGATCCACGCGTTCTTTAAACAGTGATTTGTCGTACTTGCGCTTCATGGCTTTTAGGATTCGATCAGAACCCGACTGCAGCGGAATATGGAAATGAGGCATGAAGCGGCGTGAATTGGCAACGAAATCTATAATATCGTCAGTCAGCAGGTTTGGTTCTATAGATGATATGCGATACCGATCGATACCCTCCAATTCGTCAAGCTGCTCGATAAGTGCCAAGAAATTTTCGGAAGTCCCGGTGCCAAAATCACCTATGTTGACACCAGTCAAGACCACCTCTTTGACTCCTTTATCGACAACTTCCTTCACTTGTTCCACGCACTGATCAATGGAAGATGAACGACTCAAACCTCGCGCCAATGGAATGGTACAAAAAGTGCAGAAATAATCACATCCATCCTGAACTTTTAAAAATGTCCTTGTGCGGTCTCCACTGGAATAGGAGGGCTTAAATTCTTTTACATCTTTGATTGGACCACCAAAAACCCTGTTCATTTCAGGGACGCCATTCTCCAAATGCTCCAGCAGGTTGAATTTTTCAGATGCTCCAATTACCATGTTCACTCCCGGAATCATCGAAATTTCAGATGGCTTCAGTTGTGCATAGCAACCCATGACAATGGTAAATAGTTCTGGGTTTTTGCGCCGGGCACGTTGAATGACACTACGACATTTTTTATTTGCATTCTCAGTTACCGAGCAGGTATTCAATACCAAAATATCTGTAGGCTCACCAAAAGTAACGCTGGCATATCCGGCATCCTGAAGTTGATTTGCGAGCCAGGAACTTTCGGCAAAGTTCAATTTGCAACCGAGTGTATGTACAGTGAATTTAAGTCCCGGGTTCATTGGCCGGCAAATTTAGGCAGTATTTAGGATATAGACTCCAATGAAGTCATTAATACCTCGGTTTTCTTGTTTTCCACAAGACAGATTTTAAATACCTTCGGGACATGAAATGGCCAGGTACAATCACAGTTGGTGTTGTCGCAATTACCTTGATTTCCTGTTTGGGAGGACCAAGGCGTATCAATGAAAACAAAAGTGTATTCAGGTACAATGAATCTGCCGGTATCTCTTCGTTAGACCCTGCATTTGGAAGGTATGTAGAGAATAACAGAGCCCTGAATCACTTGTTTAATGGCTTGGTTCAGATGGATTCAAATCTTAACATCAAGCCCTGTATTGCTGCTGATTGGGATGTCTCAGAAGACGGTAAGATTTATACCTTTTTTTTAAGAAGGGACGTATATTTTCACGCACACCCGAGTTTTCCCGGAGGTAAACCGCGCAAAGTTACAGCCAAAGATTTTGTTTATAGTTTTTTGCGATTAGTAGATGCTAAAACCGCATCTCCCGGTTCTTGGATTTTTTCGGCCGTTGACGACGCTCAGCTTAGCCATCTGGGCTTTGAAGCACCCGAAAAATACACCTTCAGAATTCACCTTAAGGAAGCCTTTCAACCTTTTCTTGGTATGCTTACCATGAAATATTGCAGCGTTGTCCCACATGAAGTTGTCGAGGAATTAGGCAAGGATTTCAGGAATAAACCCATCGGTACGGGTCCTTTTATGTTCCAGCAATGGGAAGAGGGTAATAAATTGGTTCTCCTTAGAAATGAGCATTATTTTGAAAAGAATGAGGATGGCGAAAAGCTCCCATACCTCGATGCTGTTTCGATTTCATTTATTGGAGACGAAGAAGTGGAGTACCTCGAATTTCTAAAGGGCAACCTGGATTTTTTATCGGGTACAAACGGCAGCAATTTTGAATTTTTGGAGTTGAATGGACAACTAAAAGAAAAATACAGCTCGAAGTTCAATATGAATACCATGCCATACCTCAATACGGAATACTTGGGAATACTCATGGATAGTACCAAAACCGTAATGAAAGGAAGCGCCTTGAATTCCAAGGCCGTTAGACAAGCCATCAATTTAGGTTTTAACAGGAGAGACATGGTTAAGTACCTTCGCAATAACATTGGAAAGCCTGCCGAAGAGGGTTTTATTCCCAGTGGCTTGCCCCCATTCAAAGACAATTGGATCAGTGGTTTTACTTACAATCCTGATTCAGCGAGGGCCTTGCTTCGATTGGCCGGTTATCCTAGCGGACAAGGGATGAAACCGATCAAATTGACCACAACATCGAATTACTTGACTTTGTGTGAATTTATCCAGAGCCAACTCTCGGAAATTGGAATTCCCATCGTAATCGAACTCAATCCAGCTGCAACCTCAAGGGAATTGGTGGCACTGTCCAAAGCCGCCTTCTTTAGAAAATCGTGGGTGGCGGATTATCCCGATGCCGAGAATTATCTTTCCCTTTTTTACTCGGGCAATTTTACGCCTGATGGACCGAATTATACCCATTTTAAAGATGTTGAATACGATAAACTTTACGAGTTATCTCGTATAGAATTAGACCAATCCAGGCGCTTTGAGTACTATAAAAGGATGGAAGAAATCATTTTGGATCAAGCTGTGATTGTCCCGCTATACTACGATCGGGTGGTTCACTATACAAAACCGCAAGTATCAGGACTTTCGACCAATGCCATGAATGTGCTGGATCTTAAAAAGGTAAGGGTACTAAAGTGATTTAAATCCCCTTAAATACTTCGCTTTTGACCCATCCTTTATTGCCGTTCATCAGTGAAACCTGGCTCCATTCCCCTTCGTCTTTGATCACTTCCAGTTTTGTTCCCTCATGGATGACAAACAATCGAGTACCGTCGTCTTCAGGCTCGCTTTTAACAGTGACAGATGGTGCAAATACGATTCCGTATTTTTGATTGACCTGAAGGGCTTTCTGACGATTTCCCAGATAATAGAATACGGTGCTCAGTAGAAATACGAATAGGGCTGTAAAAAATGCAATCCTTTTAACGATTTTTTTCGAAAGGAGGAAAGCGATCATAAACAAGAAAGACAATAGAGAAAGATATATGCTGGCTTTCGCCCATTCGTCAATCGTAAAGGTGTTGAGCAGTTCTTTCCACCATGATTCAAACGGTAATTCGGGTTTTGCCTCAACCTTGTCGACCGTTTTTAAATTGGCAATCTCCAGATTGACTAAGAGATCTTCATTGCTAGGGTTAAGTTTTCGGGCTTTTTCATAGCTCAATATTGCTTCTGGTATCTGACCTGACTTGAAATAGGCATTCCCAAGGTTGTAATACAATTCCCACGATTCCAGATCGAGAGCTGCAACTTGATTATACAGGTCTATGGCCTTTGACAGCTCTTCATTCTTGTACGCTTCATTCCCTTCATTGAATAATAAATAAGGGTCATCTTGAGCATGAAGCGAAAAGTTCAATGTGAACAGAAATGCAATAAGTAAGGTGATATTCAATCTCATTTGAGGGATTTTTGGAGGTCACTCAATAATTCAACGGATTGATGGTAGACGTTTTCTCTGTCTACATCACTGGTTGGAGCAAATCGAGCCATTTCGCATTGGTCCAGAATTTGCATGGCTTGATCAATTAGATTTACTTCTATGGACCGGGCGCTTAATACTTCGCGAATCCGCTCTTTGCTGATGTCAGAAGTGGTCAGGTTGAATTTATCGCCAAAGAAACCGTACAAAGCTTTAAAAACAGCTTCATAGAAAGAATGATCTTCTCCCTGGCCAAGTAATTTCTTGGCGTTGGAAAGTCTTTTCTCTGCCATTTTACTGGCCCTGCTGCGCTTCATGTAAACCGCATCGCTTCGCTTTGAATCAATCCGCTGCTTTGCAAGATACAAGGCAAAGAATACAGGTATAGGTAAAAGCCAGAGCCAATAAAACAACCAACTTCCAAAGAAGTTATAGCCAACATTCAAAAGAACTGTTTCAGTTTTGATGTATCGGATATCGCTCCCGAGTAATTTAACATCCTGCTTGTTAGTCCCGGAGAAATTCACCGTATTTCCTTCCTCACTCAAGCCTTTGGCGATGTCAAAATTCAGAACATCTCCCGTAAGTGTAACATATGTGGCCTTGTCAGGATCGAAGTAAGTAAATTCAGGACCCTCCACCTTATATTCTCCATTATGCCTTGGAATGGCAAGAAATGTATACAGGCGATCGCCAGACATGCCAGAGGCGTTGATATCCACGCGATCAATTACTTCCGGGTCATAAACCTCAAAGTCCGTTGGAAAGTTGATTTTGGGCTCGTTCAGGAGCTTTAAATTTCCTTTACCACTGATGGTAAAGGTGAAGTTCAGGGCATCGTTGGTTTTAACATCTACACGATCGGACTTCAAAGAAACCTTGAATTTACCAACGGCTCCGTCAAAGGATGCCGGGCGCCCAATAGGTAAGGGTTTCACATTAATTTTGAGTGGTTTACTGGTTGCAACCACTTCAACATTCTTATAGTTTCCAAAAAACTGATCGAAAATACTTCTGTTCCTGGATTGAACCGATTTCTGAATTACCAGGTCCATAGTAAAGGGATCTATCTCCAATTCTCCAGATCGCTGCGGAATCAGCAAGGATTTTTTAACGTTTTGAACATAGTACTTTACTCCACCAACATTCTCTGTCCAGGGCTGCTCGTTCTGGGTATCGATGTCCTCGCTCCAAAAGCCGTTCAAACTGGGTATGCCAGAAGGGTAATTCTGCACCACACGCTGGTTGTAATATATATTGTACGTTGCAGTGATTTGCTCACCAACAAATGGTGATGTGTTCGATACTTTGGCAACGATGAATACATCTTCGCCAGCGTTTTGAACCGGCGATTTTTGTTCGTTTTGCTTTCCTTGATTGACGTTTGGTGGATTGGCCGTCGAAGCTTCGACACGGATCGTGATGGAGTTGGAAGCTAATACATCTTTGCCAACCAATATGCTGGCCGGTGGAATCTCAAAATCACCTTCATTCAAGGCCATTAGCACATAAGAGTATGAAATAGAATAGGAGGAGCGGCCATTGATGAACTGCATGCTCGTCGATTGATTTGGACCAGAAAGAATGCGGAAGCCGTCAAAAACCGGAGGAGTAAATTCATCCCCTCCAGCATTGACTGTGAATTCTAGTCGAAATCGCTCTCCTACGCTTAGGTTTGTTTTGCTCACGGATGCCCTGAATTCAGGCTGCGCCAAAACACCAACCGGAATGGCAAGGCAAAAAATAACTGCAAAGCCTAATAACAGAAAAATAATTGGCCCTTTACCAGTCATTTTCGATGTTCTTAGAATTCGTATTCCTTTTCTGTATCTGCACTTTCTTTTTAGTTTTCTCTTCTTCGTTTTTTAAATTTTCAAGGAGCCTTTCTGCATCTTGTTTTGAGATTTGCTCCTGATTCTGTTGTTGTTCCTCTTGGGGCTGATCTTCCTTTTTTTGCTCTTGATTTTCTTTTTCTTTCTGATCCTGTTGGTCTTGCTTATCCTGCTTGTCTTGTTTATCCTGATTTTTGTTATCTTCTTTTTCCTGATCGTCTTTGTTCTGGTCTTTGTTCTGTTTATCCTGATCTTTATTTTGATCTTGTTGTTCTTCCTGTTGTTTTTTAAGGTTCATTGCGTACGACAAATTGTACCTTGTGTCTTCGTCATTGGGGTTGTTGCGCAGTGCGTTCTTATACGCTTCGATAGATTCATCGATTTTCTGTGTTTTTAACAAGGCATTGCCTAAATTGTGATAGGCTTCCGACTTTTCTTGCTTGTCGATGGCTTTGTCGGCAATTGAACTGTATAATTTTGCCGATTCATCAAAACGCTTTTGCTTATAAAGTGAATTTGCCAGGTTAAACGAAGCTGATTCAGATGGTTGAATTTGCAAAGAACGCAGATATAAACTTTCTGCCTTTTCAAAATCCCTGTTTTCGAAGGCCTTGTTTCCTTTCCACGCATTATTACCTTCCTGTGATCTGGCATAGATCGCAAGCAGGAGAAAAACCGCAAGATGAAGTTGCCTAATCATTAAACAGCGTTAATTTTTCTATCCATTTACTTTTCTTGGTAGAGATTAAAAACTCGAAGAACAAAATTAGTAAGACCAAACCAACAAAGGGTTGAAAGCGATCTTCAAAGTCAGTGTATTGCTTGGCCTCGTATTCGGTCTTTTCCAATTTGTTTATTTCGTTAAAGATCGATTGAAGTCCGGTACTATTATTAGTGGCGCGAACGTATATTCCGTTTCCTGACTGTGCTATGTTCTGTAGCATCTCTTCATTCAATCTACTTACCACCGTGTTTCCACCGTTATCTTGCTTAAAACCCACCTGTTTTCCGTTCCTGTATATTGGAATAGGCGCACCCTGTACAGATCCCATGCCAATAGTGTGAACCACAATTCCCTTTTCAAAGGCCTCATTCGCTTTTATAATCGGGTCTTCTTCATGGTTTTCACCGTCCGAAATGATTATTATGGCTCGGTTTTTGCTGTCGTCACTATCCAGGGCTTCGATGCACGTCTCGATTGCCGATGCCAGAGCTGTCCCTTGTGTTTGAATAACGTCGGTCCCAATGCTTCCAGCATACAATTTTGCTGCACTGTAGTCCGAGGTGATGGGAAGCTGAATAAAAGCTTCTCCTGCGAAAACTACGATGCCTATCCTGTCGCTTTTCATGTTATCGACGAGTTTTTCAATGGCTCTTTTTGCTCGATCAAGGCGGTTGGGCTTAAGGTCTTCGGCTTTCATACTATTTGATACATCAAGGGCAATAAGTATATCGACACCTTCCCGCTTTACTTCTTCTAGTTTAGTACCCATTTGGGGATTGGCCAATCCAACGACCAAAAGTCCAAATGCAGTGGTGTACAGAATAAATTTGACCAATGGCTTGCGTTTACTGAATCGGGGCATCATTTGGCCAATCAATTCAACGGAAGAATAGGAGAGTCGGGCTTTTTCAATCCACCGCCTCCTTAGCCAATACACTGCAATTAGCGCAGGAATAAGCAACAATAAGTAAAGGAATAGCGGATTTTCAAACCTGATCATGAGGTGATGCTTTTAAACAGCGTATTTCCAAGAATAAACTCAATTAAAAAAAAGGCCAAACCAGCCATTGCCCATGGAAGAAAACGCTCAGATTTTTTTCGGTACTGAGTTACTTCGATCTTTGTTCGCTCCAACTGATCAATTTCGTCATAGATGTCTTTTAGTTTTTCGTTGTTGGTTGCACGGTAGTATATACCTCCGGTCATTTCAGCCACTCCTTTTAAGGTGGACTCGTCTATTTTGACGGGCATGTTCTGGTATTGGGTTGTTCCCATTGGAGTTTTAAAGGGAAAAGGTGCAGTGCCAATGGTCCCAACGCCAATGGTATAGACCCTTACGTCAAATTGCTTGGCAATCTCTGCCGCAGTTAAAGGTGGAAGCGATCCTGCCGTTTGTTGACCATCCGTAAGTAATATTACCACCTTGCTTTTTGCCTCACTTTCCCGCAAACGATTCACAGCCGTTGCCAGTCCGTCACCAATGGCAGTGCCATCTTCTATCATACCATTTTTTACATCTCCGAATAGGTTCAGAAGTACATCGTGATCAATGGTCAAGGGGCATTGAGTAAAGCTCTCTCCACTATAAACAACCAGACCAATTCGGTCATTTGGTCTTTCGGAGATGAATTCCATGGCTACTTCCTTTGCGGCATTTAACCTGTTTGGTTTCAAATCTTCAGCAAGCATGCTCGATGATATGTCCAGCGCAATAACAATGTCGATTCCTTCTGTTACAATGTCTTCATAGCTAACCGAAGACTGTGGACGCGCCAGTGCCACAATCAGTAAAGACATGGTTAGACTTCTAGTCAAAATGGGAAAATGCCTGAGCCATATCATGGCATCAGTTTTACCGGTCAATGTTCGCTCGCTCATGGAGTGTTTCAATACAGGCACAGAGCGATTGATCTGAAACACGTACCAAGCTATCAGTAAAGGTATGGCGAGCAGAAAGTAAAAAACTTCCGGATTGGCAAATTCTATGTTGGTAAGGCTAAACATTGCTCTCGGCCAAATTTGTTGTTGATGAAGCGCTTTCAGTAACTGTGCTTTTTATGAATTCGGTGGCACGTCTCAATCCCAATTCATGTTCATCCGGCAGGGGTTGATGTTTGGCAAATTTTACAAGGTCCGCCAGGTTAAGTAAATGGGTCAGATGTTCTACTTGTATTTGATTAAAGCGCTGATCAGAAAGGTCTTCAATGATCTCGCCAGTGGTAGATTCCAACGCCGGGATTCCATACTTCTCTTCAATATATCCACGGATGATATTGGACAATGAACTTTGATATTCTTTCACTTTTCCAGACTGCCAAAGCTTTTCGGAAGATAATTTCTGTAATCGTTCCAAGTATAACACATGCAAGGGAATCTCCTTTTTCAATGTGATAACAGGTCCTGTATCTTTCTTGAGCATTGGTTTGATGTACTTGAAAAAGGCCCAAATACCAATGATTACAAGCAAAATAATGAGCAGGTATACCCAATTTTCTTTGATCCATTCTAGCAGAGAAAAAGGAACGTGCCTGATATCTTTGATATCTTTTATTTCAACTTGCCCAGTGTCACTGCTCTGATTCATTTCAACCCTTACACCAGAAACATGAATCAGTATAGGTTCCGTTTTGACGCTGTCGCCGTTTACTGTGAAATATAAAGGTGGTATGGCGTGATAGCCCGTATCAAAGCTAGTCAAGGTCATTGGAATGGTCAGCAAACGTGTGGTTAGACCGGGCCCAGTGAAGGTTGAGTCGATCTTACCGATGCTGACAATTTCGATTTCTTTGACGATGGTGTCCTTAAATACTGGCAACGATGCGAATTCAGTTGCGGGGAATTCGAGCCGAAGTTCAGCCTGGATTTGGCCTCCGAGTGGAATGTCGTTGGTATCAATATCCAGAACTACGTTCCTATTCTGTGACAAAGTGGCGCCCTGAGACAGCAACCAAAGAAGTAAGAACGAAATGATTTTTCTCATCTTCTGCTTTCTCGCAATTTAAATAGGTTGATCAAGGGCCTGACAAATGAGGCATTTGAATCTATCTCGGCAAAGTCTACACCGCTTTTGTTGAAAACATCACGTAATGCCGCCCTTGACTGAAGGCTTTTCGCACGGTATTGATTTCTTAACTCTGAACTTGAAGTGTTAACCCAGGTAATCTTATCTGTCTCGTTGTCTTTCAAGGGTATAATTCCAATGTTGGGTAATTCTTCCTCTCGTTTATCGCTTACTTTCAATGCCACGACATCGTGTTTTTTATTTGCAATTTTTAAGGCGTCGCGGAAATCATCGTCTAGAAAATCAGAGATTAAAAAGGCGGTGCAGCGCTTCTTAATGGCACTCGTGAGGTATTTCAGCGCCTGTGCGACATCGGTGCCTTTGTTTTCGGGTTTAAAATCAATCAGTTCCCTTATGATGGTAAGAATATGTGTGCTACCTTTTTTAGGTACGATGAACTTTTCGACCTTATCACTAAAGAAAATGACGCCTACTTTATCGTTATTCTTTATCGCCGAAAAAGCCAAGACCGCCGCTAGTTCTAAAATTACTTGCTGTTTTAGCTTGCGCCCGGAGCCAAAATCTGCTGAACCACTTACATCAATCACAAGCATCACGGTCATTTCGCGCTCCTCCTCAAAAACCTTGACAAAAGGGTGATTAAACCTAGCTGTTACATTCCAGTCGATGGTTCTGATCTCATCGCCCGGTTGGTATTCTCTTACTTCACTGAAAGCCATACCCCTTCCTTTAAAAGCAGAGTGGTATTCTCCGGCGAAAATCTGATTGGTCAGACCACGGCTCTTGATCTCTATTTTTCGTACCTCTTTGAGTAGGTCCTGAGTGTCCATTTAAGCTTGATTAAGGTACCTCCACCTTGTTTAGGATGCCGCTCACAATATCTTCACTGGTGGTATTCTCAGCTTCGGCTTCATAGGTCAAACCTATTCTGTGCCTTAATACATCATGGGCAATTGCCCTTACATCTTCGGGAATAACGTAACCGCGCCGTTTTATAAAGGCATGGGCTTTTGAAGCCAAGGCAAGGCTAATACTGGCCCTTGGCGACCCACCAAAGCTGATCAGCTCTTTGAATTGTCCCAGCCCATATTCTTCCGGATAACGGCTTGAAAACACGATGTCCAAAATGTATTGCTCAATTTTCTCATCCATGTAAACTTCTCTCACAACCTTTCTAGCCTCCAGAATCTCTTCGGGTTTAATGATCTGTCTGACCTGGTCAAATGCCTGTTCTCCTAAATTTGCGCGGATGATCAAGCGTTCCTCTTCTTTTTTGGGGTAATCAAGTACCACTTTTAACATAAATCGGTCGACCTGGGCCTCAGGCAATGGGTACGTACCTTCCTGTTCCACTGGGTTTTGGGTGGCAAGGACCAAGAAAGGACGTGGAAGCTCATAGGTCGTTTCACCAATGGTTATCTGTTTTTCTTGCATGGCCTCTAACAAGGCACTTTGCACCTTAGCCGGTGCCCGGTTGATTTCATCCGCCAGAATAAAATTGGCAAATATTGGCCCTTTCTTAACGGTGAATTCTTCTTTCTTTTGACTGTAAATCATGGTTCCTATAAGGTCGGCTGGTAGCAAATCAGGGGTGAACTGGATACGGCTAAATGAGGCGTTAATGGTGCCGGCCATCGTTTTAATCGCAAGGGTCTTTGCCAAACCAGGAACTCCTTCCAGCAATATGTGACCGTTAGACAATAGTCCGATCATCAGGCGGTCTACCATGTATTTCTGACCGACGATGACCTTACCCATTTCCATGGCGAGCAGGTCCACAAATGCACTTTGCTTTTCTATGCGTTCATTTAGTTCTTTGATGTCAACTTGGGAGTTGGCATTTGAGGTATTAACGACTTGATTTTGTGTTGTAGGATCTTCCATTCTTTCCGTTTTTGATGGCGAGCAAATTTATGAATATTGCCATGCCTTATGCGGTGATTGAAAACCTTATTATTGTTAAATTTTGTTAAGCCCTAAATGACGATTAATATGGTAGAGCGTTTTTATTTTATCGACGGTGAAAGTCGCCAAAAGGCCTTTGAAATCAGGCATAAGGTATTTGTTGAAGAACAGAAGGTGGCACGTGATGAAGAGTTTGATGCATTTGATGAGGCGAGCGTACATTACCTGGCAAAAGATGTAGGTGGCTCTCCAGTTGGGACAGCAAGGTGGAGATTCACAGATAAGGGAATTAAACTGGAGCGCTTTGCTGTACTACATCAACACAGAGGTGGGGGTGTTGGAAAGGCTCTGATGGGGGCAATCCTAAACGATTTACCACCCAAACAACAAGTTTATCTCCATGCACAGGTCGGCGTCATTCCATTTTATCGACAGTTTGGTTTTTTAGAAGACGGTGATGTATTTATGGAATGTGACATCGAACACCTTGCCATGTCAAGGACCAGCACTAACGCTGATAAACTAACCTTGCAAAAAACCATTGAAGCCGTTAAGGAATTCCATGATGCATTTGGCATACAGGTGGCTCACCAACCAAAGGCCAGAGTTGAAGATAGGATCATCGATCTGCGCTATAACCTTATGAAAGAAGAGAACGACGAGTACCTGGAAGCAGCGCGATCTGGTGATTTGGTTGAAATCGCCGATGCCTTGGGGGATATGCTCTACATTTTAAATGGAACCATCATAACCCACGGTTTGCAGGAAAAAATTGGGCCTGTTTTCGAAGAGATCCAAAGAAGTAACATGTCGAAATTGGACGAAAACGGAAAACCGATATACCGGGAAGATGGAAAAGTGCTGAAATCTGCGCTTTACTTTAAGCCCAATATTTCAAGAATACTCGGCGAATAATTATTCGAGATCTTCACCAATCTGCATTTGCTCATCGGTGCCACCGGATGAAAGGCCAAAGGCGCGCGAAAGGAAATCATCGATCTGTTCATCTTCTATTCGCTTGGCAACAATGCGCTTGTCTTTGTCCAAAAGGTAAATTTTCGGTGTGCTAAAGACGTCGTAATTGACCCTGAAATTCAATGGGTAGTCTTTTATGTTATTTGGGTGTTCAGGACTGTCCGAAACATTTATCCAAGTCAGGTTGTGGGTCTTAATGTATTTTTTCCACTCAACATTATCGAATTCAGTTCCTACGGCAAAGACCTTAAATCCGTAATCTTTGTATTTCTCGTAGACCTTGTGCATTTTTGGAGTTACTTTTTTGCAATGACCGCAAGTAGGAGACCAAATGTAAACTAGGGTATAGGTCGCGTCAATCTTATGCAGGTTATACCATTCTTTTTGAGAAGTGTCGGTCAAAACGATGTTTGGAGCCACTTTGCCTATCAGTAAAGGTTTAAGTTTCAGGTATTGTTCGTTTATTTTTCTTTTTTGGGCAGAATCCACCCAGTCGACCTCGTCAGTCAAGTAATAGTTCTCTGCCATGTGAACAAATATTGCGTCCATGCCCATGATCTTGGATTTCTCATATGTATTGGTGATCCAGGAAACCGTGTAGCGAAATAGTTCTTCGTTGGCACGTGATTTATTTACCACGAAGTCTATTGCTTTATAGAGTGAGTCCGGAATCTGATAAGTGTATTTCTGAATATAAGCAGAAAGTTTTTGGTGATAGGAAGGGGTGCGCAGAAAACGTTCATCGCTAAAGTCTATCTGGTCAAAGTAGTGCTCCCTGAAATACCGGTATTGAAAAAGAGAGTCGGTGATGTTCCCCTCGGCGTCTTTTGGTGGGTCAGGAACTTCAATTTCACGCATGGAATTGAGGAATCGGGGAACAAAATATTTCTTGTTCTCTTCATAAAATCTTTTTTGAAAATCGAACACTTCTTTATCTACTTTGGCCAGTGCTTCTTGCGCAGCCTTTCGCTCATCAACATTCTCGCTGCTTGCCTTTTTTTGAAGGGGTTTGATTTCTTCTTCCTTGCTCTGCAGAAATCGCACATATTTATAGAAGAGCTCATTCTCCGGACTTCCCTTGATTATCATGTTTCCAACGGTATTAACGGTATCGGTTTCGAAACTCACAAACTTTTCAATTACGAAGAAATCAAAGATCTTCCTGTTTCCCAATACCAATGAATACATGCCCTGTTCTAGCTCATCTTCTCCAGAAAATACAAGCTGTCCCTTTTTGTCTGATCGCGCGGTATCGCGATAATATTGGTTTTTGGCGTAGAAATTAGACAAATAGAATGTCGTGTCCGTCAAACCCTTCACTTTGATCTTAATCTCGTATGTCAACTTACCTTCGGCGCCGGAGACATCTGTAATAATGGCTGATAGCACCAATGGGATTAAGAGTAAAAGTATTTTCAATTTCATCATCACAAATTTGCTGGCAAAAGTACAATATTACGTTTATGGGAAATGTGGATTCCTTTTAACCTTGTTAAAGAAATGTTAATGTAGGAGGTATCTTGAAAATTTCTCACCGCAAGATACCAGATGATGCTGAACCATTTATTTCCACAGGTTGGGGTGCATTGTTTTCTGGCGACATTGGACTAAAAAGCTTAATTTAACAATTATGAACTGGATAAAAGTCGGAGGCTACATTCTCATTATCGTGCCGGCACTTTTTACCGGAATCGTGCTCACCATGTACCTGCTTCAGGATTACATGATATTTCTGAGTGAGAGTTTACCGAAAAACTACCAATACAAGTTCAATAAACCCTTTGAAGAATACACCTTTCAGCATAAGGAAGGCCATGAAATTAATGCCTTGTTTTTTCAATCTGATGCAAAAAAAGGATTGGTTTACTACCAGCACGGTAATGCAGGCAATCTTCAGGGCTGGGGCACGTTAGCTGAAAATTTCTTAAACAACGGTTTTGATGTTTTATTTTACGATTACCGGGGCTACGGAAAGAGCACAGGTAGGATAAGGCATGAACATCAGTTGCACAACGACGCAGAATTTGTTTTGTCGGAATTCCTTCGTGATAAACAGTTCGAAAAATTGGTGATCTACGGAAATTCTCTGGGCACAGGCATTGCCGCCAAACTTGCAGTAAAGATTCAACCTAATGCCCTGATTCTTGAGACGCCATACTACTCGTTTTCCGACCTCATAAAACACCACTACCCATTTTTACCGGCAAGAATACTTTCCAAGTACAAACTCAGGACTCATAAATTCGTCAAGGAACTGCAAATTCCAATTTTAATACTACACGGAACGGCAGACGACGTTGTTCCCTACAATTGTTCAGAAAAACTTAAGGCCTTGTCAGATAACATTGAATTAATAACAATCCGAGGAGGGGTTCACAACAACCTGCCCAATTTCAAGTTATTTCAACAGTCATTGAAATCCTTTCTGGATAAACAATAGGTTGATCTTCAGCACTCATTGAACTTGACTTCGTTTTTTTATCAATTAGCGCTACATTTGAAAAAAAAATTGAAGATGATAAAGAATGTAACTGGAGTGCTCGTTTTATTAAGCCTGATGGCCTGCGGCCAAAAAGTTTCTCGGATAGATGCAAGTGAGACCACCGATCTAAGCGGACGCTGGAATGAGACAGATTCAAGATTAGTCGCCGAAGAAATGGTAAAGGATGCACTTTCCAGACCATGGGCCATGACATTTCAGGCAGATAAAGATAGAAATCCGGTATTGGTGGTAGGTCTGGTACGTAACCTAAGTCATGAACACATCAGTTCAGGGACCTTTATCAAGGATATTGAACGTGAAATTTTAAATTCCGGAAGAGCCAAGATTGTTACAGCAGGAGACGCTCGAAACGAATTACGTGACGAGCGGGCGGAGCAGCAAGAATTTGCCAGTGCAGAGACAGCTAAACAATGGGGAAAAGAGCTGGGAGCCGACTTTATTTTACAAGGGACCATTAATTCCATTGTTGATCAAAATAAAAAAGAAAAAGCCATATTCTACCAGGTAAATATGGAATTGACCAATGTCGAAACCAACGAGAAAGTATGGATCGGCGATAAGAAGATCAAGAAGCTCGTTAAAAAATAGCTTCTTGTGCATTCATGACTTGGCGATTACTCGTATCACTTTTATTAATTTTTCTCCTTCAATCTTGCCTGACCTACTATGACAGGAACAGGATGTTCAATGAGGAGTTTGCCCGTGGCGACTATGGTAAGGCAGATCACCTGATTGAAAAAAATAAATTCCTTCTTCGGCCAAGAAATAAGCTGTTGTATCTCCTGGAAAAAGGGGTTGTTTCGCAATTAAGAGGGAATTTCGAAGAGAGCAATAAGCTCTTTGAAGAAGCCTACATTTTTGTTGAAGATTTTGAACGCAATTACGGTCAGGAGGCACTAGCTCTTCTTACGAATGACATGATGCGAAAGTACGGTGGGGAGGATTTTGAAAAGGTTTACATAAACTACTATAAAGCGATCAACTTCATAAGGTTAGACGACTTGGAATCTGCCATGGTAGAATGCCGTAGGGTCAATATTCGACTCGATGAAATAACAGACAAATACAAAAGTGAAAAGAAGTTTAAACGCGATGCATTTGCCCATACTTTGATGGGAATTCTGTATGAAGCAACCGGCGATGAGAACAATGCTTTTATAGCATATCGAAACGCTTATGAGATTTATTCAAAAGACTACAAGGAGTTTTTTAACATGGAAATTCCGAAGCAATTAAAAAAGGACCTACTTCGAACCGCTAGTCAAAACGGATTTTACGAAGAACTCGAACGCTACGAAAAGGAATTTAGCATGAAGTTCGATCGAAAGAAAACCAGGCCAAAAAAGGAGCTTATCGCATTCTGGCACAATGGCTTTGGGCCGGTTAAACAGGAATGGAGCATCAATTTTTTTCTGATACGCGGGCAGGGTGGAGCAGTTACTTTTGTCAATGAGCAATATGGAATGAATTTCACCTTCTACGCCCGTTCTAATGATGACTATGCAACATTGAGTGACGTTAAAGTGGTTCGGGTTGCATTTCCAAAATATAGCGAAAGAAAGCATGGCCTAACGGGGGCTAAATTGACCTATGGACAGGTAGACCACCAATTGGAGTTGCTGGAAGACATTAATAAAATAGCCGTCAAGTCACTAAATGACAGAATGTTCAGGGAAATGTCAAAGGCCTTGTTAAGACTTGCCCTGAAACAGGCTGCCGAAGCAGCTGCCAGAAAAGAGAATGAGAATCTCGGAGCGGCCTTATCGGTGTTTAATGCGGTCACCGAAAAAGCAGATACCCGAAACTGGCAGACACTGCCAGCGCAAATATTTTATGTCAGAGTGCCCATGGATTCAGAGAGCAATACCGTAGGCTTCACCACCTATCGTTCAGGTACAGTTGTAAACCAAGGAGAACTAGATCTTAAAATGAACCAGGACATCAAGTTCCTGTTTCACACGACTGTGCCTCCCGAATCGTTGTTATAAAACGAATTCAGAGGTAAAGTGAAATTCAATGTCGGGATAATTGCTCATGGTGATGTCCAGAACTGCCTTTGATTGAGCCAAAAAGACCAGCTTCTTCTGTTTGTCAACTACAATGTATTGTTCTTTATGTCGACAGAATTCATCGAGCTTTTCTTTCGATGTACAGGTAATCCAGCAAGCCCGATAAAAATTGAGGTTGTGGAAGTTGCAACTCGCGTTGTATTCATTTTTTAATCGGTGTTGAATTACTTCAAATTGCAATTCACCAACCGTTCCAATGAATTTTTTATTCCCGTAGCGCTGAGTAAATAATTGCGCCAGACCTTCTTCAGTTAATTGCTGAATTCCCTTTTCAAGTTGTTTTGAACGCATGGGATCATCGTTCACAACTTCTTTGAATATTTCGGGAGAAAAAGAGGGGATGCCTTTGAAATGGATTTCTTCACCTTCCGATAATCCGTCGCCAATTTTAAAATTTCCCGTGTCGTACAAGCCAATGACATCTCCAGGGTAGGCATGCTCTACTAAATTTTTACTTTGAGCCATGAATGTAGCGGGATTGGCGAATTTGAATTTTTTATTCAATCGCACGTGTTGGTAAAACTTATTTCGTTCAAATTCACCGGAGCAGACCCTGAGGAAAGCAATTCGATCCCGGTGGTTGGGGTCCAGATTCGCATGAATTTTAAAAATAAAGCCCGAAAATTTACTTTCTGAAGGTTTGACCTCGCGGCTGTCGGTGTGTCGACTAACAGGGGGTGGAGCAATCCGTATGAAGGTGTCCAGGAGTTCTTTGACGCCGAAATTATTAAGGGCGCTCCCGAAAAATACGGGTGCCAGATCTCCGTTTCTATAACTATTTTCATCAAATTCTCCGTACACGCCTTCAACCAATTCCACATCCTCACGCAATTCTTTGGCATAATTTCCAATGTACCTTTCAATATCCTCCTGGTGGATATCGTTGATCACAATGGTGTCTTTTTCAACTTTCGATTTGCCCGACTCAAAAAGCTTTAAGAACTTGTCATACAGGTTGTACACTCCCTGAAAAGTATCTCCGTTGCTGATTGGCCATGACAAGGGGCAAGTCTTAATATTCAGTTTACTTTCCAACTCATCCAACAAATCAAAGGGATCCCTTCCCGGTCGGTCAAGTTTGTTAATGAAAATGATCACCGGCGTCTTGCGCATTCGGCAAACCTCCATGAGTTTTTCGGTTTGTTCCTCAACACCTTTAACGCAGTCAATGACAAGGATGACGCTGTCCACGGCAGTCAATGTGCGGTAAGTGTCTTCTGCGAAGTCTTTGTGCCCAGGGGTATCCAATAAATTAATTTGAATGTTCTTGTATTCAAAGGTCATGACAGAAGTGGCAACTGAAATTCCTCTTTGACGCTCGATTTCCATAAAATCTGAGCTTGCCGATTTCTTGATTTTATTTGATTTAACGGCCCCCGCAGTTTGAATGGCACCGCCGTATAGCAGAAATTTTTCTGTCAGCGTTGTTTTTCCTGCATCGGGGTGACTAATTATGGCAAAAGTTCTCCTCTTGGAGATCTCGTACTTAAGCTTTTCTGACATGCTAGCGCAGGCTGTTTTTGGTCACCCAAAGGCGATAAGCGATCAAGGCCTGATCGAACTTACTGAGTCTGGTCAGGTCTTTCTTGAAGTAACTGGGTAGAATTACTTTGTTGAGCCTGGATAAAAAATTAAAAAGGAATGTTTTCATACGAAAGTGCAAAAATAGGCCAGATTTCTCTAAATTTAGCATATGATTAACAAAACCAGAACATATGAAAAGACTTGTACCCATTTTCTTCTTCGGAAGCATTTTCCTGATATCAGGAGTACTATTTGAACAAAACATATCGAATTCCAACACCACAGGTCCTACCGGGGGGTATTCCAACGCACCCGGAGAGAATAATTGCACGTCGTGCCATTCCGGTACACTCAACAGTGGCAGTGGCACTCCCAGCATTACCTCGAACATACCTGCTTCGGGATACATAGGAGGGGAGACCTATACCATTACAGCCAGTATTGCCGAAAGTGGTGTTACAAAATTCGGATTCCAGGTCAGTGTTGAAAATCAGAGCAATAGCAATATTGGATCTTTGATTGTGACCAATTCAACCCAAACCAAGATTGTCAGTACTAATTACATTACGCATCAATCAGCGGGTACACAGGGCAATAATAGTAAGACATGGACCTTTAACTGGAAAGCACCATGTGCAGGTCAGGATACGGCGATATTTTATGGCACTTTTAACGCTACAAACAGCAGCGGTACAAATGCGGGTGATAAGATTTACGCCACCACACTCAAGGTCGGCGAAAATGTGATCAATTCCTCAGACAGTGTCAATACCATCACCATGGCTGACATTGCAAATAATTACAATGGATCTGATCTTCGGGTTCAGTTCAAAGCCCCTGATTGTGAAACCAGAACTAACCAATACAGGATAATGGTGGTTAAGCAAAGCGCTGCCGCAAGCTTTGATTCCACTGCAGCCAGTCAAGTCGTATCGGCCAACTATCGAGTCGTCACCACCGGAAGTCCAGGAGCTACGAAAACAACTACGCTTTCTGCCTCAGCGACGGATGTGGATGGAGATGCCATTCAAAACAACACGCCCTACAAGGTTTTTGTTTATAGTGCCGCAAATACTAATTTGGTTAACAGAAGTGCCCTGGTGGAATCTTCCACTTCCATTACTTTGACCTCACCCATGGAAACAGTCAGCAACATTAAGGGCTTTGATATTGACGATCAAGGAGATGGCTCAGACCTGGAAGTGACCTTCGACAGCCCATTGAAAGAAGCTACGGTGGCTGAATACCGGACCATTGTCGTTAAATCAAGTGCATCCGCTTCTTTTACACTTTCAGCAGCTAATGCCTTGGCTTCCAATCGTTATGTGGTAACAAGCATAGGTAATCCTGGAAATAAACAAACCGTGAATTTTGCGCCAACGGCCATTGATTCAGACGGCGACCCAATCGTAGTGAATGTGCCTTATACCATTTTCGTATTGAGCAAGGCGGATGGAATAAACTCCATAAAAGATACGCTACAGAAATCACTGACAGACGTAACACTGGGTTTGCACGCCGCGGAAGTCAGTTCAGTAACGGGAGTTGACATCAGTAATAATGCCAACGGCACAGACCTTGAAGTCACTTTTCAGGCGGCAGCGGACGAAACCTCGGTAGCCGAATACAGGGTAATTGCCGTCAAAGTTGCGAACGCTCCGGCCTTCGGGGTCTCCGATGCGAATAATCTGTCAAGTGCGCAATATGTTGTGGAAAATGTAGGGAGCTCGATGAGTACGATCACAACGCTCTTCAACGCAACATCGCAAGACAGTGATGGTGACTTGATCATTGAGAATGAACCTTATAAGGTATTTGTGCTCAGTATTAGCGACGGAACGGTTGCTACTTTGAATTCTTTGGTTGAATCTGCTGATACGGTTACGTTGGTCAGCTGGACGACTGTTGGTGAACTTGCTAACGTTGATCTTTCTTTTAAGCAGTATTATTCTAGACTGAGGGTCGAAGTTTCTGGTCAGGAATCAACTTCCTTGTCTTGCAATGTGTATGGAATCAATGGTCAGCTGATCAATCAAAAGGTTCATTCAGAAAGGCAATTCTGGATCAACCTTCCTTCAGAACACGGAATTTATATAGTGGAAATTAAATCAGGACAAAAGCGCTGGGTCAAGAAGTTTACCTTCTAGCGAAGTTGATTATCTTTGATAGGATATGAAATTTTTATCGAAGGTAGGGCTGTATGTGTTGATGATCTTGGCTTTTTCTTGCAGTAAAGAAGAGGAACCACCCACAAGCCCGCAACCGGCCACGGGTTGTTTTGACAAAAGGGCATATACAGACCAATTGCCCAATCTTGATTTTGAAGATTGGAGTTCTCCGCTGGAGTCAGCTGGTAGGTACGAGGAACCATGCGGTGGTGTCTGGGCTACCGGAAATGGTGGGACGGTTCTGGATGACAGCAAGGTTACTACTGTGAAGACCACTGATGCCCATAATGGTAAGTTTGCGGCTAAAATGACTACAGTGTTGGCATTCGGATTGGTCAGTGGCGGTAGCATCTATGCAGGTAAATTCAAGTTAAACCTGGCAGATCCAGCCAAAAGTGCCAAGCAAGGAGTTCCATTTGGTCTGAGACCACTGAGTTTCAATGGTTTTTTTAAGTATCAGCCGGTCAACGGTGACAGTGCAAACATTATCGTATTACTAACAAGGTTCAACAACATGACCAATAAAAGGGATACAGTCGCATTCAATCAACTGCCGACCTATGATTTGACCAATGACTATACTGAGTTTATAATAGGTCTGAATTACAATTACCCATCTGGAAACCTTGACCCCGACACTATTGTCGTTAATTTTACTTCTAGCAAGGGTGCTGAATTTTTTAAGGGAGAGGTTGGTAGCACGCTTTACATTGACAACTGTAAATTCACCTATTAAACTAGGCATCATCATTCTGTGGGGGCTTTTCACCATTGGTCAAACATATGGTCAGAGTCCTTCGGACTCATCAGTAAAGGAGATGCGCACAGACATGGCCATATTGCTAAATATGAATGTGGGCTCTGTCATTCCATTTCCAATTTACAATATTCCCGAAGAGCGTCAGGCAACCATGCAACCAAGACCTTATTTTGCCGTTCAGTTCAACACAAAAATTGGTGAGCGATTGATCATCAAAGTGAGCCAGGCCTTTTCCCAAAAGTCGGTTGCCTTTTCAGCATCTTTGATAGATCAACCTTACAATGGATACATTAAGCAAATCGTCAATGGTCAGGTATCCGAAGGGGAGGTAACGGATGCTTATTTTACGGGATTTTCTGAGGGAAATTTCAATCTGACATATTTTGAGCTAAATTCGAGTCTGGCATACCGACTTGGCAAGAGGTCATCGCTGTATGCCGGCCTATACGCAGCCTACCTTTTGCGATCGATCAATA
The DNA here is from genome assembly GCA_040220895.1 of Vicingaceae bacterium. Taxonomy (GTDB): domain Bacteria; phylum Bacteroidota; class Bacteroidia; order Flavobacteriales_E; family Vicingaceae; genus UBA11591. Next base: position 168,124 of record JAVJVY010000020.1, on the reverse strand, counting down.
AGGTGCGGGTAGATGGAACAGTTAGCTTGGGCCCAGGTTTACCACCTATCTCCACTCGTTTTCAGCGGAGCGAAGACTACAGTGAATTCGTTAAAAAAATCGATCCCGGTTTTATGATTGGTTTTGAGCGCAAGATCAGGGGACATGTCAATTTCAACCTGCAATACACTTCAAGTTTATCAAGTATCTATAAATCGGATCTTGAAGCCGTTCAATTTACGATGCTCAATATGTTTGTGAGCATGGGGCTTACTTTTTACCTAAACAAAGACTTTTACTAGGAGGGTAGTATCTTGAAATCCGTAAAGCCTGTAACGAGACCTTCTTCCAGATAGATGTTGGTCACTTTGGCACCCATGGGCCCCTCCTTGCAAAATAACAGCAAGTCATTCAACTGTCCTTTTGTTCCTTCAGCCACGATGGTTACGGAACCATCCATTTCATTCATTACCAGTCCATTGACCTTTAATTCTATCGCCCTTTCCATAGTGGATTTCCGAAAATAAACCCCTTGAACTTTTCCAAATACTCGTATGATCAGATGTTTAATTTCGTTGTCAATTTTCGGCATTCCCAGACCCCGTTTCGAATAAAATTATATATTCATCGGGTCAAATTTACCAAATGAAAGAAGACCTTCTGAATTACATGAACAAGCGCGCCCAGCGCTTGAGCACTCCCCCGGTAGAGGCTGGTCCTGTGGTTACAATTTCCCGCGAAAAAGGTTGCCCGGCCAACACCATCGCAAATAAATTGGCCCAGAAATTATCAGAGCTAGATGAGCGTAAGTCCTGGAGATGGGTTAATCGCGACATTTTACAAAGGTCTGCGAAAGAATTACACCTGAATGAAAGCAAGATCAACCACATTCTTCATAGCGAGGATAAAGGCTTTTTCAGAGATCTAATACTGTCCTTTGGTGAACACTATTACCAGAGTGACGTCAAGGTTAAAAAAACCATTGCAGAATTAATTACTGAATTTGCTCAACAGGGCAGGGTGATTATTGTTGGTTTGGGTGGTGTGGCCATAGCTAAGAATGTCAGTAAATCACTTCACATTAAATTGTTTGCTCCTTACAAATACCGCTTGAAAGAAGTTGAACGCCATGAGGGAATGTCTGCGGAAAAGGCAAGGGAGTACATGGAAGAAACCGACGTAAATAGAAAAATGTTAATTGATTATTTCAATGGGATAAAAGTTGAAGACGAACTTTTTCACGCACAATTTAATTGCGCCATTTTATCCGATGATGAAATAGTTCAATCCATCATGGATATGATGAATCTTAAAAACATTAACTAACCTAAAATCTAACTAATCTATAATTACAAATGCAAAAGATATTTATTTGTTCTATTCTGCTTTTAGGCCTTCTTTTTGGCACTAACCTTCATGCACAAGAAGCGCTTAAAGACACTACATGGAAAACAGGAGGAGTGATTTCGGTGAATTTTAGTCAGGCCTATTATGAAAACTGGACAGCTGGTGGTATACCGTCGGTTAGCGGTGTTGGTTTTTTAAAGCTATTTGCAACCTATACCAAAGAGAAATGGCGTTGGGATAACCAATTGGATCTGGCTTATGGCCTTATTCGCGAGCGAGAGAGTATCTCCAGAAAAACAGACGATAAAATCAATTTTGACACTAAGTTGGGGTATAGTGTTGGTGGAAACTGGCATGCCAGTTTGCTAGGAAGCTTCCGGACCCAATTCACCCCTGGTTATGAAGACCCGGAAACAGAGCTGATAAAAATTTCTGATTTCATGTCACCTGGATATCTGACCATCTCCTTGGGTATGGATCATAATCCAAATGAGAATTTGTCAATTTTTATTGCGCCTGTGGCTTTAAAAACAACGTTTGTTCTTGATCAGGCCTTGGCCGATAATGGTGCATTCGGTGTGCAATCCGGGGAATGGGAAACCATTGTAAGAGACTCTACCGTCGATTCGAATTACGTCGCTGGCAAGAGAATCCGTTATGAAATTGGTGCTCATTTTAAACTGAGGTATGTTGCTAAAGTGATGACCAATGTTGAATTTCAGACAAAACTTGAACTTTACGCTAATTATCTTGATAACGTTGGGAATATTGATGTGAATTGGGAGGGATTATTGAACATGAAAATCAATGATTTGCTTTCAGCCAATATACGAGTAGAAGTCATCTATGACGACGACATCGCCATTCCAATCGGAATTGACCCCAATGGTAATACGACCTATGGCCCAAGAATGCAATTAAAACAGCTTTTTGGTCTTGGCCTTGCTTATAACTTCTAAAATTTAACCAACTGGTATTCACAAGGGAAGCTCTCGAGGCTTCCCTTTTTTTGTCCCTTCAACCGAATATGAGGAATATGGTGGTACTTTTGCAGTTCATTAACCGAAAATGTCTGAAAATCTCTCTCAGAAATCGTTAAAAACCACAGTATTATATCCGTATCAGAAGTCACTGGTGCATAGCATTTTCGAACGCCTCAGGGAAATTGAGAGCGGAACAAATCTTCTTTTTCAGCTTCCAACCGGTGGTGGTAAAACCCTCATTTTCTCTGAGATTGCCAAAAAGTACGTCAACGAGCACAAGAAGAAAGTACTCATCCTGACGCATCGGGTTGAATTGCTCGTACAGACATCCGGTGTCCTTAATCATGTGGGATTAGGCACGAAGATCATAGATAGCCAGGTTCATGACATCCCCGATCAGACCAATTACAAGTGTTTTGTCGCCATGGTGGAAACCTTGAATAATCGCTTGTTGGACAACGAATGCTACCTGGATGATATTGGTCTTGTCATAGTAGATGAAGCGCATTACAATTCGTTCAGAAAAATATTTCAGTATTTCACTGATACCAATATTCTAGGAGTGACAGCAACCCCTCTTAGCTCAAACAAGAACCTTCCACTTAATGAGAATTACAATGAACTCATTGTGGGTGATTCCATCGCTGATCTAATTGACAGCGGTTATTTGTGTGCCGCCACCACTTACACCTATAGTGTCAACTTAAAATCGCTGACCGTTGGAATAAGCGGAGATTTTACGGTTAGTTCATCGGAGCGTGTTTACGGCAGGGATCACATGCAGCAGATCCTCTTGCAAGCATTTGAAGAAAAGAGTAAGGGCAAAAAAACCTTGATCTTTAACGCAGGCATCGCCACCTCGATTAAGGTGTATGAATTGTTTCTTGCTCATGGATATACCAACATCAAACACCTGGACAGCACGTTCAGCAGCCAGGAAAGAAGGGATGTCCTAACGTGGTTTCGAAATACCCCTGATGGAATCCTTACCTCAGTAGGGATCTTAACCACCGGTTTTGATGAACCCAGCGTTGAATCGATCATCCTGAATCGGGCAACCAGGTCTATTACGCTATACCACCAAATGATTGGAAGGGGAAGTCGCGTTCTGGAAGGAAAGGATCATTTTTCGATCATAGACTTAGGTAATAATGCCCTTCGATTGGGCTATTGGCAAGATTATATTGATTGGCGCGATGTGTTCAAAAACCCAATTAAATACATTGATCGGGACTATGAGCGAGACGTTGAAGAAAGGGCCTACGTGGTTCCGGAAGATATCAAACAGCGCTTCAGCAACTGGCACGACGAAGACTTCGATGTTCAGGTGGTCTACAAACACTGTGTTAAAACCGGTATCAAACCAAAAAAAGTTGTGGATGAATCCATGGAGAACCACTTTCAGCTAATCATGGACAATACCATGCATTACAACGAAGCACTTGACCTCCTAAACCTGTTGCGTGACGAAATAAGTCATCGCCTGAAGGTCTTCACAAAATGCATAAATGGCAGCGATAATTATGCCACATGGCTCATAAAGGAGTATACTGAGAAGTTGAAGCGCAAACTTTGGCATGCGCTGAATGGAGTATTGTAAGGATTAGCTTTATTTATTCGGCTTATTCAGATCTTTCCCTTGATAAAATCCTAAGTCTTTATTGGTAAATAATTTCGTTAGTAGTGCTATCTGTCCGGTATGATAGGAGTAATGTTCAACGACGTGAATCAATACGTCTATGCCACATAATTCAAAACCCTGAATATGATAAACAGCCTTTAGAGAATCATCGGTCAAGTTATTTAAAACCTCAAGAGAAGAACGCACCTTTTTGCAATGCATTTCCCATAGAATCTCTTTTTCAATTTTCTGATTATCATTGAATTCTTCTTCACGAACTCTCGCATCTTTCGAAGCCGTCAAACCGGACAACAGGTATTGCTGAATATTGCCATTGAGATGGAGCAACAGGTTTCCAGCACTGTTTAGGCTGGCATTGGGTTTTTCCCATAATTGATCTTCCTCCAGAATATTTGTGCAAATCCTTAGTCGATCCAGGTTTTCGATCATCCTAAGTTCTATTCCCTTTAAAAACAAATCACGTATTTCAGGCATTTTGTATATGCGATTTGATCAACTGCACCTGTCCTACATGCCACATTCTATGCGAAATGGACCAAAATATTGCCTCATACTTAGTTTTGGCCATTGGATTATCCAAGACCGTTGCTTCGGTCAACATGGATTCGTTCATATCGGAAACGATTTCGATGCAGCGATTGTCCAAAATTTCAAGATTGTTGATCAAGATTTCGTGACCGGGTTTTTCATCCAGATTTTCTCGGGGATCACTTCCCATTCCGTATAATTTCGAATACTCTTTTGGGTCAAATGATCTTTTCAATGCTTCATCAGACCCCTTTAAACTCACTATTCCATGAAAATAATGTGATATGATCATATGGCCGGCTTGCCAGTTCAGGTTGGTTTTCAATCCACTTTCTGCAGACCTCCACCATAGAGGGTTTACGCTGGCAAAGGCGCGAATAGTTCGTTCATGATTTAATTTCAGCTCTTTAATGAGCAACTCTTGCAGGTCCATTTTATGTTTGTTAATTATTTCTCAGATCCATTCCAGATCGGGCTTACTAAAATCGTTCAAGTGCTGACCTGTGTTTCGCGTACTGTCGGGTTCGATCATCATTATCCAACATTCGCTTTCTTCGGTTCGCGGTTTATGCTCCGTACCTTTCGGAATTACGGTCATTTCTCCCTCTTGCAAATGGATTTCTTTTTTGCCTTCTAGTTCAATGATTAGGTGACCTTTTATGACTAAAAACAATTCATCTTCTTCGGCATGGCTGTGCCAGATGAATTCTCCTGAAACTTTTGCAATCTTAACAAGCTGCCCGTTGCAGGCGGCAATGTTCTTTGGTGTCCATTTCTCATTAAAGATTTGGAACTTCTCTCTAAGATTTATTGATTTGATTTCTTTCATGGCTTTTGGCTCTGCGATGCTGATACTATTCGAATAGGATGTGTTCGTTTTGAAACTGATATTGGAAAAAGTCCACTTGGTCTGATGGTGATACCGAAGGTGTACTGACCAGTGGGAAGATCATTAACGAAATAAGCATTGACAATGATCTCTGAATGCGCGTCCATTATTGAGATTGGAACTTCTTCGAGTGAAACTCCTCCCTGACGCTCCTTATCCATGTAGAAGTAAAAAAGCTCCCATAATACTGGAAATCCTGTTGGTTTGAATACTACCTGGTGATCATATGGATTTGTCACGCGCAGGCGAATTTTATTCCTACTGCCCTTGATCACTTCTGTTGGATAATCTAACACTTCCACATGAATGTTATTCAAAACAGGAAAACTGTCATAGTAATTGTAATAGAATGCTTCTCGCTTGTTTACAAGCTGTTCATCAAAGCGCTTCAAAGACCCTTTGAATGTGAGCATAACTCTTTTCATGTGGAATTCATTTTGCACATCTAACAGGTCGTACTGGTTTTTCCTGAACGAAATGAAGTTGTAGGAAAACGTATTTTCACCGGTATAAAAGCTGTATTTCGCCGCATCGGTATAGCTGTTTACAAAAACTACTTTTCTTCCTTCAGCCCTCTCTTTAATGGCGTCGAAATACTCTTTTTTTTCAACGTGAAACTCAGATTTAATCGGAAGGGGCAAAAAGGCGACTATTCTTAAGATTGAAATGATGGCAATTGAGAATATGCCGGCTAATTTTATTTTTTTCCATAAGCCTTCGTCGACCGTAATGTAATTTACCAGTTGAATGGTGTATGGGATACAAGCAATTGCCATCCAATGGGGCTCAACATGACCTCTTGCCGAGGTCAGTAAGAAAAACAAAAAGAAGCCCCAAAAGATAGATGTTAGGAGCCTGGATTGAATAAATCCTCTGGTCTTTCGTATTCCTGCAATAAAAAATGGCAACATAACAGGGTTTAACACCAAGACCAGGTTTAAAAGATAATCAAGAATGTTCAAGACATCAAAGCGCGTACTTCGGTAGAACAGGTGATAGTTAAATGAAACGAAATGGTGATCGTATTGCCAAATTAAATGGGGTGTGTACAGCACTACACCAACAAAGGCAGAAACATAAATCCAAGGTTTTTTAAATAATTGAATATGGCTTAGGACAGAAATCAAAATGACGAGTATTCCGTGGTACTTGGAATAGATTAGTGCGCTCATCAGAAAACCTAGTAAAAGGCTGTTAAGGAAAGATTGATTCTTGGTAAATCGTTGGAATGCAAGAAAATAAGCCGCACTGAAAAATAACAGTGGTGCATCCGGTGTCGTGATAAAACCATATAAGTTGAACAGGGGATTGGCTAGGAATACCAAAGAAAACACAAGAAGCGAGCGGTGATTTTGTCTATTTGATTCTGGAATCAACAACCAAATAAAATATGCCGTAGTAGTGGCCATTATCAGTGTCAGGAAGCGCACCCCAAGCACACCATTAAAAAGCGCTGAACCAAGATAGGTCATCAGGGCGACGAATGGCGGATGATCAAAATACCCCCAATCCAAATGCTGGCCGAACATCCAGTAGTAGGCCTCGTCACGCGCGATAGGAGTGAACGACGCTTGCACGAGATTTAGCAGGAAAAAAATCAGAAAAAGATGGACTGGTTTAAAGCGCATGCATCTGGAAATCTAATAGAAGCTCAAAAATAGATGAAAATGTTTCTTTTATTCAACTCGGCCTTTAAATCAGCTTTTTAACTTTTTGCGAGGAAAAACTAGCACTTAGAAAAGTGTAATTTTAAATAAGGTCATGGCTTTGGATATTTACCTTAAAAAAGATGAATTGTGTAGAGTGTCATGAGAATATGGCGGGCAGGACGGATAAAAAATTCTGTTCAGACCATTGTAGAAATGCCTTCAATAATAGGAAATACAGAAATAGTGAATCGATTGTGAGAGAGGTCAATCGAATTTTAAAACTGAATCGTCGGATTTTACGTGAGATGCACCATGCCGGCAAAAGGGCTGTGAGTGAATCAAATTTGATCGAAAAAGGCTTCCGTTTGAATTACACCACCGGATATTGCCTGGATGATCAAGGGTCCATCCAGTTTAACGTTTACGATCATGCCTTGAGGCATTTGGGCAGAAGGGAATACGAGTTGTTGCAACTGACCGAAGTGCAGACTAATGAACATAGTGCGAACGACATTGTTGGAATGTCAGATCCTTAGCCTGCGCTGAAGCAGAGCCATCTTGACACCTGTAACAGCGGCTTCTTCTCCCTTATTACCTAGTTCACCACCTGATCTGGCCAGCGACTGCGCTTTGTTGTCATCGGTCAATACTCCGAAAACCACAGGAACGTTGTATTTAAGCCCAACATCTTTGATCCCATTGGAAACGGCTTGACACACGTAATCAAAGTGACTGGTTTCTCCTCTTATGACAGCACCCAGGCAAATCACGGCATGTGGCTTAGGGTCTTGTGACTCTAATATCATCTGAGCCCCCAGGGGAAGTTCAAAACTTCCGGGTACTCTAATGATGCTAATGTTTTTCTCAGGGATACGGTATTTGGAAAGCGCATGTTTGGCTCCATCCAACAAGCGTTCTGTGACCTCGCCGTTCCATTCAGCACAAACGATGCTAATTTCAAAATCACTGGCCAATTCGGCTCCTTCGTAAGTGAGATCGGATAGGTTTTTATCCTGACTGGACATGCTTAATTGACGAAAGAAGAAGCCCGGGCAATATACTTATCAATGTCGCGGCCCTCTTGAGATTCTGGATAATCCTCTTTAATGCTCTCATAAACTTCCACGGCATCTTTGTATTCACCCATGGATTCAAGTGCCTGACCGGCTTTGATCAGGTAAATCGGTGAAGAATATCCATTGGGCTTAACTTCTGCTGCCTTCATGTATTGCGCTACCGCAGATTTCTTGTCTCCCAATTCCATGTACGCGTCTCCTTGAGCGCCTTCGGCAATTGAAGTCAGCATGACATCATCCGAGGAAAACTCTTCCAGTTCATCGATGGCGTCTTCAAAAAGGCCCTGACGCAAATAGGCGATACCCAGATAGTAATGAGCCAGATTAGCTGATTTTGTTCCTCCGTAAAAATCGAGAATATCTACAAAGCCATAGGCAACACCATCGCCGTTGATCGCTTTTTCAAGAGAGTCCTGTCTGAAATACTGTTCAGCTTTGAACATTTCTGATTGGGCCTCACTTTCCAAAGGCTCAAGGTATAATTTCGTGTACGCAAAATACCCCGCTATTACCAGCCCGATTCCACCGACAACGTAGGTTAACTGCTTTTTATATTTTTCAACAAACTCCTCTGATTTGGAGTATACTTCTTCGATGTCGACGATCACTTCGTCTTCCTGGTCCTTTTTCTTGGCCATTAGTTGGGTTTTAAAGCCTGCAAAAATAGACTTTTTTTAACTCTTTCATGCTATCCGATTGTATTACTCTTTCTTGTTTAATCCTTACTTTTGGTCTGTGCACCTCAATGAACTTTCCATTTTAAATTTCAAGAACTATCGAGCCGCTGAAGTTCGCTTTGATGAAAAGGTAAATTGCCTTGTTGGAAAGAACGGATCTGGAAAAACGAACTTATTGGATGCCATATATTACCTGGCTTTCACTAAAAGTTTTTTCAATCCTTCCGATTCTCAAAACATTTTTCCAGGTGAGGGATTCTTTTCGATTCAGGGATCTTTTGCCGAAAATGGCGAAAAAGACAGAAAAGTGCAATGTTCATTAAAGAAAGGGCATAAAAAAGTGCTAAAAAGCAATGGAAAGGAATATCAACGATATGCAGATCATATCGGATCGATCCCGGTTGTTATGGTTTCTCCGATCGATATTCTTCTGTTAATAGAAGGGAGTGAAACAAGGCGAAAATGGATCGACGGCATCATCTCACAATTTGACGCCTCATACCTAGACCATCTGCTTAATTATAACAAGGCCCTTTCACAGCGCAATAGTCAACTCAAGCAACTTAAATCGCCCGGTACCGCGACATATTCGCTGCTTGAGATCTGGGATGATCAATTGATTCATCACGGCAAGTATTTATTTGAACGCCGGACAGAGGTGATGAAAGATATCTCAAACTTGTTTGATGAGTATTACCTACTGATAAGTCAGGGATCGGAACGCGTAAATCTGGATTATTTTTCTCATTTACAACAGGAGAAAGATTTTTCAGAACAATTAAAGGATTCCATTGTAAAAGACCTGCGATTGCAATATACGAGCAAGGGCATACACAAGGATGAATTGGAACTTATGCTTGACAAAAGGCCCATGAAGAAGTTTGCATCACAAGGCCAGCAGAAAACTGCTCTAATGGCCTTGCGCTTGGCACAAGCCAGACTTATTACTCAGCGCAAAGGCCGTATGCCATTGATGCTGCTAGATGATATTTACGATAAATTGGATTCCGATCGAATGGCCAGGTTTCTCGAAGTGCTAAAGTCAGCTCAATTTGGACAGCTGTTTATTACAGATACAAATCTTGAACACATGAATGCACTCTTGTTAGGTTGTGGAATGGAGGGACGTTTTTTCACGGTTGAGCATGGCGAGGTGAGGCAAACCCAGGAGCATCAAGAACTAAAACAACTCAACTAATGGATCATAATACTTCATCTATCGGAGATCTTATAAAAGCTTTTCTCAAAGCCAATAAACTCGAAGACAAAATGGAAGAGGTTGACTTCCGGGGAAAATGGGAGGAGATAGTGGGACCTATGATAGCCAAGCACACGGTTGATATAAGATTGAATTCGGGAAAACTTACGTTGCGACTGAATTCCGCCCCTCTGCGCCACACCCTGAGCTTTTCTAAAAGTGAGTTCATTGCAAAACTCAATGCAGGTATTGGTCAAGAACTTATTAGGGAAATTGAATTGAAATAAAGTGTCTGCATTCAACTTAAAGCGAAAATTAGGTGAGTTTTACCTCCGACGAAAACTGAAAAATCATCAGCGAAACCGGGAACTAAAAAACCTTGGGCAATGTAACAGCATCTTGCTTTTATCTTGCGAGAGCAACGACATGGAAGCCAGGCAAATGAATGAATTTTTGGCGGTATTAAAATCTGATGGAAAGGAAGTGTTTTCACTGTTTTTACCCGATTTCAAGCGAAAAGAAGAAAAAACGTATAGTGCTAACATTGAAGTGATTAATAAAGATCACCTAAACTATATTGGCATTCCATCAAGCAGCTATATTGACGAATTGGTGAATAGGGAATTCGACCTGCTAATTGACCTTAGTATTTCAGATCACTTTCCACTTAAATACATACACGCCATGTCACAAGTCAAATTTCGCGTCGGACCCGCGTTCAATTATAAAAGAGATTATGCCGATCTCACAATCGAATTGACTGATATACAGGGGGTAGAATATTTGATCTCTCAAATTAAATTCTATTTAACAAACATCAATCAACATGTCACTCAATCTTAAAGGTACTGGCGTAGCCATTGTCACTCCGTTTAATCCTGATAAAACCATAGATATTCCCGGGCTTAGAGGTCTTGTGGAGCACATTGTAGCTAATCGAGTTGAATACATTGTTGTCATGGGAACCACCGGAGAATCGGTTACCCTGACAAGTGATGAAAAGCAATTGGTATTAAAAACGGTGCTTCAGGCCAATAAGGGCCGCTGTCCTGTTATTCTGGGAATTGGGGGAAACGATACTTCCGTCGTCACTGAGCAGATAAGATTACAAAATTTCACGGGAATTGATGGAATCCTGAGTGTAAGCCCATATTACAACAAACCCACTCAGGAAGGCATATACCAACATTATAAGATCATAGGTGAAACCAGTCCGGTCCCAGTGATTCTATACAATGTGCCTGCAAGGACCGGGTCGAATGTTCTGCCCGAGACCGTTTTACGGATAGCTCATGATATCCCGAATATCATTGCCGTGAAGGAGGCATCGGGAGATGTAGTGCAATCCCTGACAATAATCAAAGACAAGCCAAAAAACTTTTTCGTTTTATCCGGGGAGGACATGATTACACTGCCATTGATGGCCAGTGGTGCCGATGGAGTGATATCAGTAGCGGCCAATGCCTTTCCTCTTGAATTTTCGAACATGGTGCGCCAGGCTGCCGAAGGGAATTTGCCGGAGGCGCGTAAAAATCACTATCTCTTACAGGAATTCATCAAGTATCTATTTGTAGAAGGTAATCCCGGTGGCGTCAAGGCGGCTTTAAAGATTCTGGGCATCACGGGAGATGAAATGCGTTTGCCACTGGTGAGAGTATCTAATGCGACTTATCAAAAATTAGATTCCTTGGTGAATGCCATAAAAAAAGCCTGAGAAAATCCCCAGGCTTTAATTTCAACTCATTTTTTTCTACTCGCTGACTTTCGCCATTAGCTCAGAGGATTGATAAGCTCCATCCTTTAGGCGCTTTTTAACCTCTTTGAAACATTTAATGGTGTATTCAACATCTTCCATGGTATGCATTGCGGTTGGGATCAATCGAAGCATTATGACATCCTTGGGTACCACAGGATAGGTCACAATAGAACAGAAGATGTTGTAATTTTCCCTGAGATCAAGAATCAAATTCGCCGCTTCCAGCACAGCACCGGTCATATAAACAGGGGTAACTTGAGTATTGGTAGTGCCCAGGTCAAATCCTTCATCTCTCAAGCCCTTTTGCAATGCCCTTGCGATGGTCCACATTTTCTCCCTGAGTTCAGGCATGGTCTTTAATAATTCAAGTCTCTTCAACGCACCTATTACCAAAGGCATGGGAAGTGATTTCGCGAATATCTGTGAACGTACATTGTACCGTAAAAAATCAACAATATCTTCTTCACCGGCGATGAAACCACCAATAAGAGCCATTGATTTGGCAAAGGTTCCGAAATAAAGGTCAATTCCATCCTGACAACCTTGCTCTTCACCTGTACCAGCACCAGTGGCTCCCATAGTACCGAAGCCATGCGCGTCATCGACAAACAGCCTGAAATTATACTTACTTTTTAAATCCACGATTTCTTTGATCTTACCTTGATTTCCGGACATGCCAAATACTCCTTCGGTGATGACCAATATACCTCCTCCGGTTTTATCTGCCAGAATTGTTGCTCTTTCCAACTGTTTCTCAAGGTTCTCCATGTTGTTGTGCTGGAAAACATAGCGTTTTCCGGCGTGCAAGCGCACACCATCAACAATACATGCGTGTGATTCGGCATCGTATACTATGACATCCTTTCTGTCAACCAAAGCGTCGATAGCCGAGAGCATCCCTTGGTAACCATAATTTAACAGAATACTAGCTTGTTTGGATTCAAATGCTGCCAGTTCATTTTCAAGTTGCTCGTGGAAATTTGAATTTCCAGACATCATCCTGGCACCCATTGGGTAGGCAAGGCCGTAATCTGCAGAAGCCTGGGCGTCTGCTTTTCGCACTTCGGGATGATTGCCCAATCCGAGGTAGTTGTTCAAACTCCATTGAAGCCTTTCTTTTCCTCGAAAGATCATTTTGTTATTCAATTCACCTTCAAACTTTGGGAAAGTGAAGTACCCATGTGAAATCTTGGAATATTGACCCAAGGGGCCTCTATTCACTTTCAACTTCTCGAATATGTCTATCATTTAAATAAATTGACTTGTTTGCTGTGGCAAAATTAGCCATTTTTTAATTGCTCCTTAAAGACAACAAATTAGGTTCTGACTGAGTTATTAACCATGGCCCAATTCGGATTTCGAAACTCCAGAATTCCTATTTGCAATGGATTTGCTGATTCATAAGCGGAATGTAATTAAATGTTTGTTTCAGTGAATGGCGGGTAACAGTGAGACGTCTTCCAAAAAAGTATATTTGCAGCTCAAAATCATGAGGAAACTTCTTGCCTTTATTAGTGTTGCTGTGGTCTTTGCATCTTGCAGCAAGTATCAGCGGATTCTTAAATCTTCGGATGTGGAATTAAAATATGCCGCGGCCATGAAGTATTACGATGAGGAAGATTATAACCGCGCTTATCCAATTCTGGAAGAAATAGCGCCACTATTTAGAGGAACGGAACGATCAGAAGAAATAAATTTCAGGTATGCCAAGTGCAATTACTACCTCAGGGACTACATTTTGGCCGGCTATCATTTTCAGCGCTTCTATTCTGTTTTTCCATTGAGTGATCTGGCAGAAGAGGCTATGTTTCTAAGCGCATTCTGTTTTTATATGAATTCACCGGTTTACAGCCTAGATCAGTCCAATTCCTACGAGTCAATAGGCGAGTTTAAAAAATTCCTGAATACCTATCCGGCAAGTCCACTTATTGACAGTGCTCAAAACATGGTCACAGAAATGAATTTGAAGCTGGAACACAAAGCTTTTGAGATAGCCAGATTGCAGTTTACAACAGAGAATTATAAAGCTTCCATTGTCGCTTTTAACAACTTTTTACGGGATTATCCAGGTACTTCCTATGAAAAAGAAGCGAATTTTTTAGTGCTCAGGTCGTCCTACCTGTTGGCCATGAACAGCGTTCAAAGCAAGAAAGAAGACCGTATTAATGATACAATTGACGCTTATTACAATTTTGTGGATAACTTTGACGACGAAAAATACCTAAAGGAATCGGAGATCATGTACGATTCCATACTCAAGGAGCGACAAAATCTTATAACTGGTAAATAAAAACAGGATGAATTTCAAGAAAACCAAAGCCGAACTATCAACCATAACCCGCGATACTCATCAGCTTGCTGATAAGACCGACAACATTTATGAAACCGTGTCTGTTTTATCCAAAAGGGCAAACCAGATCAGTGACGGATTGAAAGATGAGTTGATTTCAAAAATCAACGAGTTCGCCACCCAGACGGATAATCTGGAAGAAGTTTTTGAAAACAGGGAGCAAATAGAAATATCGAAATTTTACGAGTCCCTTCCTAAACCAACGGCCATGGCGATTGAAGAGCTATTGGAAGATAAGGTCTATATCCGGCGAGTTTCTGAAGAAACAGAAGAGGAGAGCGAAATCTAAGATGCTTCGTGGTAAAAAGGTCCTGCTTGGCGTTACGGCGAGTATTGCGGCCTACAAGACTGCCCATCTGACCAGGTTATTGGTTAAGGAGGGTGCATTGGTGCGTGTGGTCATTACCCCTTCGACCAGAGATTTCGTAACCCCGCTTACGCTGTCTACACTTTCTCAAAATCCAGTGCTATTCGATTACTTTAAAGGGGAGACCGGCGAATGGAACAGTCATGTCGAATTGGCCGAATGGGCAGATGTGATGCTCATAGCACCACTTTCGGCCAATACCATGGCTAAAATGGTTCAGGGAATATGTGATAATTTGCTTCTTGCTGTGTATCTCTCGGCAAGGTGCCCAGTGGTTTTCGCTCCTGCCATGGATCTAGAGATGTACCGTCAAGGAGTGGTTCAGGAAAATATTGCCAAATTGCAGTCAATGGGTCATTTGCTGATCCCCGCACAAAGTGGTGAGCTCGCCAGTGGCCTTTCAGGCGAAGGAAGGATGGAGGAGCCCGAGCAAATAGTTGCAGTCCTTCGGAATATGGAGGATAGGGCCGTCAAATTCAAGGGCAAGAGATTTCTTGTTAGTGCAGGACCAACAAGGGAGGCCATCGATCCTGTGCGATTTATCAGCAACCATTCCAGTGGAAAGATGGGCTTTGCCATAGCAAATGAGCTTGTTACAATGGGTGCCGATGTTGTATTGGTCCATGGCCCAGTGAACTTAACGCCCCCAAAAGGTGTTTCTGCACACACAATTGAAAGTGCCGATGAGATGTACGACGCGTGCATGAAATATTTCGCTGAATGCGATGTTATTGTCATGAGTGCGGCCGTGGCCGATTATAAACCCGTAAACCCCTCGGAAAAAAAGATCAAGAAAAAGGCGGATGAAATGACTATAGAATTGCATAAAAACAAGGACATCCTGAAAGAAATGGGTGCTTTGAAAAAAAAAGGGCAGTTTTTAGTTGGATTTGCCTTGGAAACTGACAACGAGGAGGCAAATGCTAGAAAAAAGTTAAAAGAAAAAAACCTTGATCTAATGGTATTGAACTCATTGAAGGTTGAAGGAGCCGGTTTTAACCACAATACCAATCAGGTTACGTTCATCGGTAAGGACGGTCAGTCTCGCGAAATACCCTTGATGAGTAAAACTTCGGTTGCCATTGAATTGTTAAATGAGATTGCCAAGTACACATGAAATATCTATTTGGAATATTCTTTCTTATCTCGCTGTCTGTTTCATCACAGGAATTGAATTGTGTGGTATCGATAAACGCAAAACAGATTCAAGGTACCGAAACCAGGATATATGAGACCCTCGAAAAGGCCATTTTCAATTTCATGAACAATACCAAATGGACACAAGATATATTCGATATTGACGAACGGATTGAATGCAGTGTTTTTATAACCTTAAATGAAAGAGATGGTGCTAATTTTAAAGGTACCATTCAAATCTCGTCACGAAGACCGGTATATAATTCATCATACTATTCCAGCTTATTCAACCACCTGGACCAGGAGTTAGCATTTAACTACTTGGAATACAGTCAGCTAGACTTTAATATAAATTCTCACATCAACAACCTAACTTCGATACTCGCCTTTTACGCTTATATCTTTATTGGCCTGGACTATGACACCTTTAGCAAACAAGGTGGTGCGGATTATTTTGATCAGGCTTTAAAGATTGTAAACAATGCACAAGCCGTTAATTACGAAGGATGGAAGGCATTTGAGAGCGATAGGAATCGCTATTGGCTGGCTCAAAGTCTAAACGATGATTTTTATAATTCACTCCATGAATGCCTGTACGAATACCACTTGAAGGGACTTGATATTATGTGGAAGGAAACAGATGCCGGCAGGGCCATAGTCGCAACATCCCTGAAGAAATTGGAAAAAATTCATCAGGCAAGACCTTCTAGTTTCATTATGAAAGTGTTTTTTAATGCCAAGGCCGATGAATGTGTGAACATCTTTAAGGAGGGCCTTCCTGCAGAGAAAAATGATATGGCTGCGCTCCTTACCACACTTGATCCGGGTAATGCGCAGAAATACGACAAGATACAACAGCAATAAGGTTTTTCATTGTCCGGATAAAGTTATCGACAGGCTTTAAATTCCTTATCAAAGAAGTTATTTTTGTAACTCACCTTAAATGACTTGATCTCACACCTTACCATTAAGAATTTTGCCCTAATCGAAGATCTTGAGATTTCTTTCGAAAAAGGCCTTACCACGATAACGGGCGAAACCGGGGCGGGAAAGTCGATTATTCTCACAGCAGTGTCATTACTTGCGGGCAATCGGGCTGATTTATCCATGGTCAGAAATCCCGATAAGAAGTGCATCATTGAAGCTGAATTTAATTTGAAGGGTCAGAACCTGGAATTGTATTTCGCGGATAATGACATTGATTATAGCGATCACACCATCATTCGAAGGGAATTTGGTAAAGAGGGAAAGTCACGTGTCTTTATCAATGACAGTCCCGCCGTGTTATTACACCTGAAAAGCATTGTGAATAAATTACTCGATGTACATTCACAGCACGAAAATCTTGAATTGAACAAAAGACAGTATCAGTTGGAGTCGGTTGATCGATTTGGCGACCTGCTTTCGGATAGAAAATTCTTCACAGAAACCTATCAGAACTACCGTAAGGCAGAAAAAGAATTTATCGAGTTGGAAAAAGAATCGGCGCAGTTGCGCGAAAACGCCGACTATGTTTCATTTCAATTGAATGAGTTGGTCGATGCCGATATCAAGACTGGCGAGTGGGAAGAGTTAGAAAATGAACTCGATACCATGAGCCATTTAGAAGAAATCAAGTCCAATTTACATCGCATCCAAGAAATTCTGAACAAGGAGGAGAATGGCATCGGGGAGGAGCTGTCGACTGTTCTTGGGCTCATAAGAAAAACCAGTAGTCATTTACCGGGAATAAAAGAACTGGGGCCACGAACTGAAGCTCTGGTGATTGAGTTGGAAGACATTCAATCTGAACTCAACCGGTATTCCGAGGGCACCGATCTGGATCCAAACCGAATGGCCGAAGTCCAGGAAAGAATGAGTGTTTTGCACCAATTGCAGCAAAAACATCGATTGCCAGACACGGAAGGATTGATCGTCCTAAGAGAAAAATTAAGTCAGGATTTTGAGCAGATCAGCAACCTTGATCATTATGTCGACGAGGCCCGAAATAGGAGAGATTCACTTTTGACAGAAATGAAGTCCAGTGCAGAAAACCTTTCTGAAAAAAGGAAGATCGTGGCCAAGGACTTGTCCGTTGAAATATCATCCTTGCTCAAAAGACTGGGGATGTCAAGTACCAGATTTGAAATACAGGTGACAAATTCAGAGGAATTTTCTGCGACTGGTCAGGATTCGATTGAATTCATGTTCTCTGCCAACGAGGGCATGCCCCTGAAACCGGTTTCGAAAGTGGCTTCGGGTGGTGAAATGTCAAGATTGATGCTTAGTGTCAAGGCCGCCTTGTCCAAACGTTCACCTTTATCCAGTATCATTTTCGATGAAATTGATTCGGGCATATCGGGTCAAGTAGCAGATAAAATGGGTAAGATCATTCAGGAAATGGGTCAGGCCACTCAGATCATCGCTATTACGCACCTGCCTCAAATTGCTGCTAAAGGAATCAGACAGCTCAAAGTATTTAAAGAGGGTGAAGAAGGGCAGACCCGCACCAGGATAAAAATTCTTGAAAAATCGGAAAGGGTAAATGAAATAGCTCGGCTCTTGAGCGGAGAAACCATAAGTGATCAGGCTGTTGAGAACGCCCGTGTTTTGCTAGGAGCAAATGACTGAGCTCTTTTTATATATTTGTTGACTAAACCTAAATTACACGCTATGGGGCACGATCTGCTCAAAGGAAAAAAGGGAATCATATTTGGAGCTTTAAACAGCCAATCCATTGCTTGGAAAGCTGCAGAAACATGTCATGCTGAGGGCGCTGAATTTGTACTGACAAATGCACCCATTGCAATGCGCATGGGTGAAATCAATGATCTTGCTGCCAAGTGCAATGCAGAGATCATTCCGGCCGATGCCACATCCATGGATGATCTGAAAGCACTGTTTGAAGGCGCCATGGACAAGTTGGGAGGGAAGCTAGATTTTGTATTACACTCCATTGGCATGTCGCCCAATGTAAGAAAGCAACGTCCGTACACTGACTTAAACTATGACTATTTTCACAAGACACTCGATGTATCTGGGATGAGTCTGCACCGAACCTTGCAAACAGCCTTTCAGATGGACGCGCTCAACGACTGGGCTTCGGTGGTTGGCTTAACTTACATTGCTGCTCAAAGAACTTTTCCCGATTACAGCGACATGGCTGAAGCCAAAAGTCTACTGGAATCTATAGCCCGGAGTTTTGGTTACCATTATGGAAAAAGTAATAAGGTACGTGTAAATACCATTTCACAGTCTCCAACAATGACTACCGCAGGTAGTGGCGTCAGTGGATTCGATCAGTTCGTGGCTTATGCGGACAATATGTCACCACTGGGTAATGCATCAGCTCAAGATTGTGCGAACTACATAGCCATCATGTTCAGTGACATGACAAAATACGTCACCATGCAAAACCTCTTTCACGACGGAGGTTTTTCCTCCACCGGCATTTCCAAGGATGTCATGGATCGGATGTAACAGTCTGTGAAAAGAGTAAATCATAGTTGACTTTGTTTGTTTACCCGAACCCGGTTGAAAATGAAATCAATATTCAATCGTCTTTCCCAGTGGGTGGTAATTACAAGCTTTTTATCTATTACCTGACGGGAGGACAGGAGGACGGGAGGTGTGATAAGAAACTGGACGTCTGACAACGTACCCGACATATCAATCAGTGTTCATGATTTACGAAAAGGCGGCTACCTTCTAAAGATCCTGTAAGATGGTACAATACTGAAGAGGCAACTATTCAATAAGAATTAGCCCTTACTACTACAATCAGAGATCAAAAATCAACACTCAGAGCTCACTAATCTCTCAGGCATCTTTCTTTTTCCTGGGCTTAGTCACCTTTATAGTGATTTCCTCTTTTTTAGAAAGACTCACATTAATGATGGATCCCTCTTCAAATTTGTTCTTGATCAATTCCTCTGCAAGCGGATCCTCAAGGTATTTCTGAATGGCTCTAGCCAAGGGCCTGGCGCCAAAGTCCGGATCATATCCTTTCTTGGCAATGTAGACCTTCGCATCGGTCGTGATCTTGATTTTAAAGCCAAGGTCGTCTATGCGCCTGTACAGACCTTCGAGCTCGATGTCGATAATGGTCTGAATGTTTTCCTGATCGAGGTGATTGAAAATAATAACGTCGTCGATCCTGTTTAAAAATTCTGGCGCAAAGGTCTTTTTCAGTGCGTTCTCAATCACACCTTTGCTGTATTCTTCAGAAGTCTCCTGACGCGCTGCTGTCGCAAATCCCACACCCTGCCCAAAATCTTTTAGTTGACGAGCACCAATATTGGAAGTCATGATTATTATGGTATTCTTAAAGCTCACTCTTCTGCCTAAACTATCGGTGATCTGTCCATCGTCAAGCACTTGTAAAAGAATGTTGTAAACGTCGTGATGTGCCTTTTCTATTTCATCCAATAATATGACTGAATAAGGCCTTCTACGAACTTTTTCCGTAAGCTGACCACCTTCCTCATATCCCACGTATCCTGGAGGTGCTCCTATCAACCTGGAAACAGCGAATTTTTCCATGTACTCACTCATGTCAATTCGAATAATGGAGTCTTCGTTGTCAAACAAGTATTTTCCCAGAACTTTGGCCAGCTGGGTTTTCCCTACGCCAGTGGGTCCTAAAAATATGAAAGAACCAATCGGCTTGTTAGGGTCCTTTAATCCGGCCCTGTTGCGCTGAATGGCTTTAACAACCTTTTTAATGGCTTCATCCTGACCTATGAGTTTGTCGTGGATGTCGTCATACATGGTCATCAGCTTTTCGCTTTCTTTCTGAGCCACACGTTGAATCGGTATGCCGGTCATCATCGCAACTACTTCTGCCACGTTTTGCTCGTCGACGGTTTCCCTGTGAGAGCGGGTCTGTTCTTCCCAATCTTTTTTAGCTTGCTCCAGTCTTTCCTGCAATTGGCGTTCTGTATCTCTTAGCCTGGCCGCTTCTTCGTATTTCTGGGACCGAACTACTTGATTCTTCTCGTTTTTGATCTCTTCGATGGATTTCTCGATCTCTATAATATTCTTGGGCACCTTGATATTAGTGATGTGCACCCTAGAACCAGCTTCGTCCAGAGCATCGATGGCTTTGTCGGGAAGATGCCGGTCCGAAATATAACGATTGGTCAATTTTACGCAAGCTTTAATCGCTTCCTCCGTGTAATTCACATTGTGGTGTTCTTCGTATTTCGACTTAATGTTGTTCAATATCTCGACTGTTTCCTCTTCCGTTGTAGGATCGACCAAAACTTTCTGGAACCTACGTTCAAGGGCGCCGTCCTTCTCAATGTATTGGCGGTATTCATCCAGTGTTGTAGCACCGATGCATTGAATTTCACCACGTGCCAGTGCGGGTTTGAACATGTTAGAAGCATCAAGACTTCCAGATGCACCTCCAGCGCCTACGATGGTGTGAATTTCATCGATAAATAGAATGATGTCCGGGCTCTTTTCCAATTCATTCATCACGGCCTTCATCCGCTCCTCAAATTGTCCGCGGTATTTAGTGCCCGCAACCAGTGAAGCCAGATCTAATGTGACAATTCGTTTGTTGAACAATAATCTTGATACTTTTTTCTGAATAATTCTCAAGGCCAGCCCTTCAGCAATGGCCGACTTTCCAACGCCGGGATCACCGATCAAAACGGGGTTGTTCTTTTTTCTCCGACTTAATATCTGTGAAACACGCTCTATTTCCTTTTCCCTGCCCACAATTGGATCCAATTTATTTTCTTCGGCAAGTGTAGTCAGGTCGCGGCCAAAATTATCCAGAACAGGTGTTTTTGACTTACCCTCGGCCCTTCGCTGGCCGCTTCCTCCGCCCGAAAAGCCTTTTCCTTCGTCTTCATCATCCTCATCGGGTGGTTGACTGCCGGGAATATTCGATTGGATGTCGCTGTCACCCATACTCATTAGTTCAAGTTCATCCTTAACTGCGTCGTAATCTATGTTGAATCGATTTAGTGATTTGGTCGCTATGTTGTCCTCGTCTTTCAAAATGGATAGTAATAAGTGTTCTGTACCGATCAAACTACTCTTGAATAATTTGGCCTCTAGGTAAGTAATTTTCAACACCTTTTCGGCCTGTTTGACCAAAGGTATGTTGGTAAGTTGATTGGAATTTCCTGTACCCAATTTGGCAGATTGCTCGATGGTTTTTCTCAGATCAACCAAATTGACGTTCAATGATTTTAGGATTTTCACTGCCGATCCATCCCCTTCGCGAATGATGCCCAACAATAAATGTTCAATGCCGATGTAGTCGTGTCCCAGCCTTAGTGCTTCTTCCCGACTATAGGTAATGACGTCTTTAACCCTGGGTGAAAAGTTTGCTTCCATGTTCTTACATTATCAAATGCCGTGCCAAACTACCTGAGTTGGCACCAGAGCTAAATTAGGTTTATTGGGCATAAATCAAAAATATTCTTTGGTCTATCATTTGAGCATTCCGGGATGTCTAAATTTTTAACAAAAATTTGTTTGTAAAAGCCCATGTTTTTTTGGTGTCTGACCTGTTTATATTACTTAATTTGGCGCGACTTTACCAATCATATAACTTTCACTGAAATTACGCTTTTATGGCTGAAGATCGCATTGTCCAGATAGACATTGAAGAGGAAATGAAATCCGCCTACATTGACTATTCGATGTCGGTCATCGTTTCACGGGCCTTACCCGATGTGCGCGATGGTCTTAAACCTGTTCACCGGCGAATTCTTTACGGAATGATGGATCTGGGTGTTTACTCAAACAGACCTTATAAAAAATCGGCTCGTATTGTTGGGGAAGTTTTGGGTAAGTACCACCCACATGGTGATACGGCTGTTTACGACACCATGGTTCGCATGGCTCAAGAATGGAGTCTGAGGTACATGTTGGTTGAAGGTCAGGGCAACTTTGGATCCGTT
This sequence comes from Vicingaceae bacterium, assembly GCA_040220895.1. Taxonomy (GTDB): domain Bacteria; phylum Bacteroidota; class Bacteroidia; order Flavobacteriales_E; family Vicingaceae; genus UBA11591. The sequence continues at coordinate 145,644 of JAVJVY010000020.1, read as the reverse complement.
GATGGTGACAGTCCGGCTGCCATGCGTTACACCGAAGCGAGATTAAAAAAGCTTTCGGAGGAAATGCTGGGAGACATCGATAAAGAAACCGTCGATTTTAGGTTAAATTTTGATGATACCCTGGAAGAGCCAACTGTGCTACCCACCCGAATTCCAAATCTATTGGTAAACGGGACATCGGGAATTGCTGTTGGTATGGCCACTAATATGGCTCCTCACAACCTTTCGGAGATCATCGATGGTCTGATTATGTACGTCGACAACAAAGATGTGCAAATGGAAGACCTCCTAAAAGTGATTAAGGCACCAGATTTTCCCACCGGTGGAACGATTTACGGTTATGAAGGCGTAAAAAGTGCCTTTGAGACTGGGAAAGGGCGAATTGTGCTCCGCGGAAAAACACTTTTTGAGACCAATGCTACCGGTAGGGAAGTCATTATCGCTACTGAAATCCCATACCTGGTGAATAAGGCAGAGATGATCAGAAGAACGGCCGAATTGGTGAATGACAAGAAATTGGAAGGTATCCATGATATTCGCGACGAATCCGACCGAAATGGAATGCGCATTGTTTACGAACTCAAGAGAGATGCCATCCCCAATGTCGTTCTAAACAATCTATACAAGTATACACCACTTCAGAGTTCGTTCAGCGTTAACAACATTGCACTTGTAAACGGCAGGCCGGAGCTCCTGAATTTAAAAGACCTAATTTCCAATTTCATCGAATTCAGGCACGAAGTTGTCATTCGAAGAACTACATATGAATTGCGCAAGGCCGAAGAACGCGCGCATGTACTCGAAGGACTGATCATTGCCATCAATAACCTGGATGCGGTGATTAAGCTTATCAGATCATCTAGGACCGTAGACGATGCGCGCAGTGGCTTGATGGAGAAATTTGAGCTTTCAGAAATACAAGCCAAGGCCATTCTTGAGTTACGACTACAGAAGCTTACCGGACTGGAAATTGATAAGCTGAAAGAAGAACATGCCGAAGTCATGGCGCTTATCAACCGGTTGAAAGAGATCCTTGAAAACGAAGATATAAGGATGCAGATCATTAAAGATGAGCTTATTGAGATCAAAGATAAATACGGGGATGAGCGCCGCTCGCTGATAGAATACGCGGCCGAAGATTTCAGGATCGAAGACATGATTCCGGACGAAGAAGTTGTAATCACTATCTCTCACATGGGATACATGAAAAGAACCCAACTATCTGAATACCGATTACAGGGTAGGGGAGGAAAGGGTTCAAAAGGCAGCTCTACCCGAGACGAAGACTTCCTGGCACATTTGTTCGTTGCAACAACGCACAACTATTTATTGGTATTTACAGAAAAGGGGAAATGTTTCTGGATGCGTGTTTTTGAGATACCCGAAGGTCAGAAGAACTCAAAAGGTAGACCGATCCAGAACCTTATAAACATCGAATCCGATGATAAGGTCAAGGCATATATAAATGTCAAGGACCTGAAAGACGAAGATTACGTCCAAAACAATTTCATTATCATGGCCACGAAATTGGGCGTAATTAAAAAGACCACTTTGGAAGCTTATTCACGCCCGCGTGCAAATGGCATCAATGCCATCAATATCAGGGAAAAAGATGAATTATTGGAAGTGCGTTTAACCTCTGGTCAGGATGAGATCATGTTGGCGCTTAAATCAGGCAGGGCTATTCGTTTCAACGAGGAAAAAGTCAGGCCGATGGGAAGGACGGCTTCGGGAGTTAGGGGAATTACCCTTGGTGGCCCAAAAGATGAAGTTATTGGAATGATCACCGTTTCTGACCTTGAATCCACGGTGTTGGTCGTTTCTGAACATGGATACGGTAAGAGAAGCGCCATTGAAGATTATCGGGTGACCAACAGAGGAGGTAAAGGTGTTAAAACCATTAACGTTACCGAGAAAACAGGAAATCTAATTTCCATTCGAAACGTTACAGATCAGGACGATCTGATGATCATCAACAAGTCCGGTATATTGATCAGGATTTCCATGATTGGCATACGTGTGATGGGAAGGGCTACTCAAGGCGTAAGATTGATAAATCTTAAGGCGGGCGATACAATAGCCGCCGTGGCCAAGGTAGAGAGGGACCTGGATGAAGATGATAATGATGGCATTGAGCTGAGAGATGATGCAGGAGAAAACGCCGATTTAAATGATGAAAACGACGCTCCGGAGGGTAATGAGGAATAAAGCAAGTCAACTATTTTGTTGCATGGCACTTTTGTGTCCCGCTACCATGTATGCCCAAAAGTCAAAAGTATTGGCGGCCTATAATTACGAGCTTTCCTACACTCAGAGTCTGGATTGTAAAGAATTGGGCAAAGCGGTACAAGCCATCGAAATGTCACTGACCGATGAAAAGACCATTGCATGGGCTAAGACCTGGTATTATAGGGGAAATATCTATTACAATGTCTATATAAGTCAGGACCCTGCTTGTAAAGCGCTTTCTCCAACTGCCCTTGATCTGGCCCATGAATCCTACGAAAAAGCCTTGGAATACGATGAAAAGGATCGTTATAAAAAGGAAGTAGAGCCCAAAATGAGCGTTATAGCCAACTTGTATTTGCTTCGTGGAGCAGAATACTTTAATGTGAAGGAATTTGAATCTGCCCTAAATGATTTTGAGCGTTCCATTCAGATTTCTCACAAATTTGGAAAAACCGACTCAACGGCCCTTTACAATGCAGCTTTGGCATCTGAAAAGATCAAAAATTATAGCAAAGCCGCTATGTACTACGAGGGTCTGATCGACATAGGATATAACGAAGCCAGGATCTTTCATTTTTTGTCAGAGGCAAATCTTAATCTCGGTGATACAGCTAAGGCACTCCAGGCAATTATGTCAGGTAGAAAACTCTATCCACGGAATCAGGACTTGATCATAGATGAACTGAATTTTTACCTGCAAAGTGGAGAGACAGATCGTGCATTGAATAACCTGAATGAAGCTATTTCTGAAATGCCCGATAATGCCCAATTATTTTTTGCTCGAGGAACTCTTCTGGATAAGCAAGGCGAGTGGGAAAAGGCCAGGGATGCTTATTTGAAGGCACTCGAAATAAGTCCTAATGATTTTGGGTCCAATTATAACCTAGGTGCCCTGTACTTTAACAAGGGGGTGGAGTATGTCGATAAGGCAGCGAACTACAGTGAGTCTCAAGTAGCGGAATTCAAAGAAGCAGAGCAGAAGTCCAAGTCTTTTTTCGATCTTTCATTGCCTTATCTCGAAAAGGCCAATGAATTGGATCCGCATGACAGGGCCACAATGACATCACTTAAGAACCTGTATTCCCGAACAGGTAACGATGCCGGATATAAACGCATCAGTGAAATATTGGACAATTAATTGCAACACCGTCTAACAACTTATTTTCGCGTTTATGTAAAAAGAAGGTAGAATATTTACCTTTTGTTTGAGCCAAGCCGCGCTTTGAATATATTTGACCTCCGAAATTTTAAACTTGATATTATGAATATGAAATCGTTTTTACTCCTTTTTGTGCTTTCATTAATTGGCGGGAGCTTATTATTAGCGCAACCCACCCTGGTTGAAGAAGTTAAGCAGGAGGAAGGCAAGCTCGTCATTCCTTACCAGAAGTACAAATTGAATAACGGTCTTACTGTTATCCTACACGAGGATCATGAGGATCCAATTGTCCATGTTAATGTGACATACCATGTTGGTTCGGCAAGAGAAACTCCTGGTAAATCGGGCTTTGCCCATTTCTTTGAACACATGATGTTCCAGGGGAGCGACCATGTTGAAGAGGAAGAACATTTTCGTATTGTTCAAGAGGCAGGTGGAAACATGAACGGAACCACGAACCGAGATCGCACAAACTATTTCGAGACCCTTCCAGCAAATTATCTGGAAACTGCATTATGGTTGGAGGCAGACAGAATGGGATTTCTCCTTGATGCCGTTACTCAGAAGTCATTCGAAAATCAACGGTCCACGGTTAAGAACGAAAAGGGACAAAATTACCTCAGCAGACCTTATGGCACGCTAGGTGAGGTGACGGATCAAAATCTTTATCCATCAGGACATGCCTACAGCTGGCCGACCATTGGTTATACGGATGATCTTGACCGCGCCTCGGAGCAGGATTTGAAGAACTTCTTTTTGCGCTGGTATGGCCCAAATAATGCCATATTGATCATAGCCGGTGACTTTGAAAAAGAAAATACGCTCAAAATGGTAGAAAAATATTTTGGCGGTATAAAAGAAGGTCCTGTAGTCAAGAAACAAATTTTGCCCAGGCCTATCATCCCTAATGACAAATACAGCACAATTGAAGATGATATTTTCCTTCCATTGACGCAATTCGTTTATCCTTCGGTACCGAATTATCACCGCGACGAACCTGCACTTGATATGCTGGCAGGAATTATGGGTCAAGGAAATAACTCCATCTTTTACAAGAACTTCATTAAGTCAGAGAAGGCAATTCAGGCTTTTGTGGTAAATCCGTGTTTTGAGTTATCGGGTGAATTTACCATTCAGGTCTACGCTTATCCAACTGAAACCTTGGAGGAAACCGAAAAATTGATCAGAAGCACTTTGTCTGAATTTGAGACCGATGTGCTATTGACCAGTGCGATTGACGATAAATTGGTTCAGGCAAAAGAAGTCATGAAAACCCAGATTATTTCTGGATACGAGAGTTTATTGGGAAAAGCTGCTCAATTGAGCCAATGGCATATGCTAGTTGGGCGTCCTTACAATCTAGAAGACGAATTGAAGCGATATGATGAGGTAAGCAAAGAAGACCTGATTCGTGTGTACAATAAGTACCTAAAAGGGAAAAAGGCCGTTATCACAAATGTGGTAAGGCGAACGCCTCAACCGGGTGAAGAGGATTTTGAAAAGAAAAGCAACAATCCGTATGCGCAGGCTAATTATACTGACCCACCAGAGTACGCTGGGTTGAAATATGTCAAGGCCAATGATGATTTTGATCGCTCGGCTCGGCCAAAAACAGGTGCACCGAAGCCAGCCATCATTCCTGAATATTTTAAATCTAAACTTGCCAATGACATAAGCATCATTGGAACTAAAAATGCTTCATTACCCGTTCAGTATATGATGATATCGATCAAAGGTGGTCACATTCTTGACGAAAATGGTTTTAAGGATGGCACGGCTTTTTTAACAGCAGCACTTATGAACGAGGCCACTGAGAATTACACAACAGAGGAATTTAGTGCTGAACTGAATCGACTGGGAAGCACCATTGAAGTTGCTGTAAATGGCAATGACGAGACCAATGTGTTCATCGAATGCCGTCCGGAAAATTTTGATGCCACCATGAAGTTATTGGAGGAGAGACTCCTAAGATCCAAAATTACGGAGGAAGACTTTAAACGTGTTAAGAAGCAAGTATTGGAAGGCATAAAGAATCAACGTACCAATTCGGCTTTGATCGCAAGTAAAGCCTTTGCCAACTTAATGTATGGGAATACCGTACTTGGTCGCTTCTATACAGGAACCTATGAAACGGTTGATGCGATTAAATTGGAAGACGTGAAACGTTTCTATACCGAGAATTATGCCCCCAACATGACCAACATCATTTTGGTCGGGGCCATGGGTGAGAAGGAAATCCTGTCTAAGATTCAATTCTTAAATAATTGGGCCAAGAAAGAAGTCAAGATGCCCGAGATCGGTGCTTTTCCAACCTATGAAGGCCCACAGGTTTTGTTGATCGATAAACCGGCTGCACCTCAGTCACAGATCAGAATTGGATACCTCGCTCATGCCTATGATTACAATGGTATTTACTTCAAAAGCAATGTGATGAATTTTGCGCTGGGAGGAAATTTCAACAGTAGGATCAATTTAAACTTGAGAGAGGACAAAGGCTTTACCTATGGCGCACGTTCCAACTTCATGGGTTCTGAGTACAGAGGTCCATATGCTGCCGGTGCCAGTGTCAGGGCGAGTGCCACGGACAGTTCGATTGTTGAATTCATGAAAGAGATCAATAACTATCGAGAGAACGGAATAACGGATGCTGAACTCGAATTCACCAAAAGCGCCATTTTACAAAGTGATATCCTTAATTATGAGACCAGCATGCAGAAGGGGCGTTTCCTTGATCGAATTGTTCGATATGACCTTCCCGATGATTTTGTGAAACAGCAATCAGACATTGTCACGAACTTAACCAAGGCTGAAATTGACAAACTAGCCAGGGAGCAACTCAAAACGGAGAACATGGTCATTTTGGTTGTAGGTAATTCCTATGTGGTTAAAAAACGACTTGAAAAACTTGGTTACGGGAAAGTGAAAGAGCTGGATGCGGATAACATCAAGCTAAAGGAATTCAAAATGTAAATTGATCAGAAATTCCCATAAAGATCCCCTTTGTTCAATCAGAGGGGATTTTTTTGTCCTTAAAAAGGTGAGGAGGGAAGCAAATGAAATTGATATCTTTGCCGAAATCTTAAAAAAGACCTATGAAAATCCTTCAAAAAGCCATTGGAGTGTTGCTTTTTGCTTCTTTTACTCTGTCGGCCAATGCCCAGCAAATGAACGTTGAGAACACGTCTATAGCGCTTAAAACCTATGGTAGGAAGAAAGAAAGCCTTGAAATAAGGAAAAATGCTCTTCTCGAAGCAAAGAAGGCCATTGATGAAGCTTTCGAGTACACATCCACATCTAATGACCCCAAAATGTGGAAACTGCGTGCCCAAACCTACCTAAGTATTCAGACTGATACACTTGGCGAGGATAATAAACCAATGATTAAAGATGAAGATGCTATTGAAAAGGCCATTCAGTCTTTGATAGGTTTGTTTAAGGCCGACGAAAAAGAGCGCTACACGGAAGAAGCAGAAACACAGAATGTATTCACCAATGTCGCTGTAAACGGTAAATTCATTGCAGATGTTGCTTACAACGCCAAGGATTATGAAAGGTCCATCAAATACTACCAATTAACCAGGTCACTTGTTCCACTAGACAAACAGAGCCAATTAAAGCGATATAACATTACCGACAACGGTTTGTTGTTCAATATTGCAACCACTGAAAAGTTTGCAGGAAAAACAGCCAAGGCCAAAGGTCATTACGAAGAGTTGATCAAACGCAGTTATAACGACCCTTGGATTTACATGGACTTGTATGATATCTATTTAAATGGCGAAAAAGACACGGTCAGCGCCCTTGAGACCATTGACAAAGGCAGGCTTATGTTCGACGAGAATGCACAGTTAAAGAGACTTCAGATCTATGTCTATGATATTTCGGGTAGGAGTAACGAATTGTTGGATATTTTGAATGAGAGCATCGAAATGGATCCGTACAATGCCAAAAATTATTATTTGCGAGCGCTAATGAAAGTGAGAATGGATAAAAAGGAAGATGCCATTGCTGATTTCGAAAAATCCCTTGAACTCAATGATCAGGACATCCAGGTGAATGAGGAGCTGGGCCAATTGTATTATGAGCGAGGTGCCGATTATGCGGAAGAAGCTAATGCCTTGCCTTTCAGTGAAGCCGATAAATTCAATGAACTGAACGAGAAGTCAGTCGAAAGTTTTAAAAAATCTATTCCCTGTTTTGAGCGTATCAAGAATTACTCAAGCGATCCAAAACAATCTGGGAGGGCTGCGCAATTCCTGATGCAGATGTATCTCAAGACCGGCCAAATGGACAAGTACAAAGAAATTAAAGCAGAATACGAGTAATCAGAGATTTCTCGACGTTTAAAAGCCCGGTTTTACCGGGCTTTTTTTTGATGTAATTGGATAGAAGGATCTTTTTGATTTACCTAAAGTTGAACTAAAAGGGGCGTAGGTGAATAAGAAACAGGCATTGCCTTTTTGATTTCTAGTGGATAAATGCTAATATCATAAATAATTAATTGTCACAGGTTTAACTAAATCAACACGCATGAATCTTAGACTCGCAAACATCCGATTTGGATTAACAACACTTTTAATAACTGCCGGCATTGGTGGAATGATGCTCGGAGGAACATTTAATGAGTTCAGTGTTCAGGAAGGAAATCATGTATTGGGTCTGGCCCGATTTTTCTTGAGAGAGGGGCATTCACACGGAAATTTCATGGCCATCTTCAATATATTGGTAGGGTTGTTGCTCAACAACCTCAATTTAAGTGAACGAATGAAAAAAATATGCTCTTATTCGGCCATGGCGTCCATTTTACTTCCTTTAGGGCTATTTGTTAAAGGGACAATGGGTGCTTCAGACGATGCACCACCTTTTGGTCTTTTAGGTGTAGTTGGGGTTGTGTTGGCACTGGTTATTTTGATTATTGGGGCTTTTAAGACTAATGAGGTTAATTTAAAGATATAATCTGCATTCGGATGTTTTATAAGACAATGAAAGTATAGTTGTTGTTATCCGGCTGCGCTGGAACAGAAATTGCTCCTTGTGTCCCATAAGTTTTTTGAGCTTCCTTGATAGGGTATTTGCCTTGGTCGTATTTTCCTTAACATAAAATCGGTACCGTTATAAGCCACTGGCGCGGCGTTATAACTGATTTTATGTTAAATCCTTCGGATTACGGAAAATACTTCACGTGTCCCATAATTAATATTATGTTAAGTAGTATTAATCCTTTGGTGTAAGCGCAGATACCCTATTGCCTTAATAAGCTAGCCATGTTGGTGGTCCGATCTTCCATTACACGCTGTCCTCAAATTGAATGTTTTGATCTTATTTCTCCCTATTCCTTACTCACACCTAAATACTATTTTAATAAGTTCATGGAGTTTTTCTAAACGAATTGTTATTTGTTTCTGTTATAACCCTCAACATGTTATGTAGATTATATCCAATTAAACGCGACTATTTCTCAATTTAAGCTTTAAAGATTCAACGTTATCAAGGTTAAATTGTTGATTAACCATCAACTAACATTAACTATATGGCGACAATTTCGTATATTTTCATTGCAGAATAGCCTAAAACTATGCCTGAACACCGAACACTATTAAAGCGAACTCGATTCCTAGCCAGGGCGATCACGCTGCTGTCCATACTTTTATTCTATAGTCATGTTGCTGATTCCCAGACATGTGGATATGCATATAGCAAAAGTATAACTATTGACCACAACAACGTTTCAGGAGGTACGGTATTGAAAGATTTCCCCTTGCTTGTTTCTGTCACAGACAACGATCTAAGAACGGTTGCAAACGGCGGAAATGTAGAGAATGGCAACGGATTTGATATTGTCTTTGTCGACGACAATGGAGTACCTCTTGCTCACCAGATTGAGGAATATAACGCAACCTCAGGTAATTTCATCGCATGGGTAAAGATTCCAAGCCTTTTCCCAAGTGTCAATACCAACATTACCATGTATTATGGGAATACGGCAGTTTCGGGCGACCCCTCCTCTACCCAGGTCTGGGATAATAATTACCAGGCTGTGTGGCATTTGCACGACGACTTCAATGACGGCACCTCGGTTGGCAACGATGGGACTAACAGCGGGTCAACTGATGCCGCTGGTTTCATTGGTGATGGACAGAGTTTTGATGGCAGCAATGACTTCATCTATCGGACAGACGCTAATTTGAACGGCAACATTCCCTCCCTGAGTTCGGGTAGTCCCGATGAATTTACATTGAGCGGCTGGATATACATCGATGCCATCAACGTTCGTCGGCCCTTGCTTTCCAAACAGGGTATTGGACCCGGCACTGACCGTGGCTTTGTCTTTATGATGGAAGACGACAACCGGTTAAAAGCAGAATTGTTCAAGAACAATGTGTCTGGCGATAGAACCGAAGTATACTCTACCGCCACATTGAACATCAACACCTGGTATTACATCAGTATGACCTATGAATTTGTCACAGATGGCACCTCTGAATGTTATCTTTATATAGATGGTGTAAATGACGGTAGTACAACAACATCGGTTGGCCCCATCGTGGCTAATGGCCGTGATCTTGACATTGGCAGGTATTACTGGAACGGATCAACTAATTATTACCACGACGGTTTGATCGATGAAGTCAGAATTTCTGATGTTGTGCGCTCCTCAGATTGGATAACAACAGAGTTCAATAATCAATCTGACCCCTCCACTTTTATGTCATTTGGCCCTGAAACGGGAGGTTCATTTCAACCGGTCATCCCTGTTTGTGGATCTGCCTACAGAAAAACCATTACCATCGATAATACTGAAGTTTCGGGAAGCACGGCGCTCACCGACTTTCCGGTTTTAATCTCTCTCACCGACAACGACTTACGCACCACAGCCAATGGTGGCCAGGTACAAAACAGCAGCGGATACGACATTGTGTTTACAGATACCAACCTTGTGCCCTACGATCATGAAATTGAATCTTATGATGAAACAACAGGTGAATACGTTGCTTGGGTAAAAATATCGTCTTTGCCTGCGACTGCAGATCTGGATATTTACATGTTCTATGGAAATCCTGACGCCACGGTAGATCCATCAACCAATTGCACTTGGTCCAATAATTTCACAGGAGTTTATCATTTACACGACGACTTTCTTGACAAGTCTGGAAACGAATACAATGGCACCAACAATGGAAGTGCGGACAATACTTCCAGCATCATTGCAGATGGTCAGGATTTTGATGGCACAGATTACATAGAGCTTACCTCCTTCCCTAACCTGACAACTGATTTTACAATCACAGGTTGGATCAATACCGCCGACAATACCCGCGCGGGGCAGCGGGTGTTCTGTGATGACGAGAGCAATTCTGGTGGATATGCCTTGAGCATTGCTGATGGGGGTACGGGTGAAGTACGTTTTTTTAGCAGGGGAATGAGTTCGGTAATCCTTGACGGACCTAATTCTATCAGCAATAATACCTGGTACTACATTGCTGGAGTGGCCGACATCACCAATCAGGACAGATTCATCTATGTCGACGGATCGGTGGTGGCGAGTGATTTAACTGACGGCGGTACTTGGGGCACAGATAATGGGGCCGCTTCTATAGGCGGTGAAACCGCCAGTGGCGAAACAGGAAATCGCTTTGAAGGTTTTCTCGATGAAATTAGGATTTCTACCACTGTTCGGTCTGCTGATTGGTTGACCACGGAGTACAACAACCAAAGTGACCCTTCAAGCTTTTACAGTGTGGGTGCAGAAGTCGCTTTGAACGTGACCTCTACCCAAAACGGTGACTGGGACCTAACAGCAACCTGGGCCGGTGGGGTGATTCCAGGTACAGGGGCCAATGTAAACATCATCCACAATGTTGATTTAGATGATCGGGACGAAAGCATCTGCAACCTCTACCTAAGTAATGTCAATAATAATTCGGTGACCTTCGAAGTTCAAAATGGCCAGCACTTAAGGGTATATGAAGAAGTGCTAATAGAAGGAGACGACGATACTGACCTCCAGGATGTGATCTTGCGACTTACCAATAATGATTCGAAACTAACCGTAGAAGGTAATTTGATCATTGATCAAATACAAGGAGATGATAACCGGATTGACCTTGAAAATGCAGGTGACAGCCTGATTGTAAAGGGCGACATAATCATCAATCATACCTCGGGAGACGAGGTCGAAATACTTCTTGACAATGCCTCAGCGGTTTTGGAAGTGCAAGGACAGGTTTTAGCCAATATTGAAGCCGGGGTCGATAATGAGATCCGAATAGACTTAAATTCCGGGGATTTTATCGTGAACGGCACCTTTGTAGGAAGCCGAACCTCGGGGAACGGCGACATCAATTTCAACATGGATGGCGGCAACTTCACCGCAGACAGTGTTGCCTTCTATACATTGGGTGGTGGAGGATCTGATAACATCATTATTCAAGTAGATGGAGCATCCAGTTTTATAGTCAATGGTGGCATGAGAATGGACATGGGCGGGGGTGACGATCATTACATCTACATAAACAACAATGCGGGTACTGACGGGCTTTTCGAGGTGAACGGTGACTTTATCTGGAATAAGACGGGCGGTGACGATGCTATTATCATTGTGGACGATGTAAATTCAGAATTCCATGTTACCGGTGATTTCATCTGGCGTTCAACTGGAGCAGAAGAAATTGACCTGAACCTCGATAACGGAAATTTTAATGTGGACAATGATTTTCTCATTATTGAAACAAACAATCAAATAGACATACTACACATAGACATGGATGGAGGCACAATCACTGTTGGTGACAGCATGGTGTTGACCCATACCGGAAATGCAAACAATGACCTCTTATTGGACTTGGATGCCGCTTCCGTTGTCAATGCCAACTACTTGGTACTCACACTGAACGGAAATTCCGGAAACGAAGAACTGCTGGTCGACATCGATGGCACCTCTCAGATCAATGTGACTGCAGACTTACTGGCGGTTGCAACAGACGGCAATGACATGGAGATTCACCTTGGTCAAAATTCCGCTGGAAGCACAGCTCAATTGAACGTTGGAGGCAATCTCACCCTCGATCACAACGGAGCTTCGGGAGTCGATGACATTCAATTTATCATTAGTGATGACGCGCAAGTGGATGTTTCTGGGAGCTTTACCATGGAAACCACTGGATCTACAGGTGCCGGTAATTTTTATACACAAATGAACAACAATGCGGTCCTTTCAGTGGATGGAGACATCGTCATGGATAACAACACGGGGTCGGGTTATCTTGAAATAGCGATGAACAACAACAGCCTCCTTCAAATTGGTGGCAATTTTGTGCGAAATGCTTCTCCTAATAATTATGGATTGGTTTCAAGTTCAGCAGCAACAACTGCCATTGAGTATAACGGGTCCACTGCACAAGTATTTGCCGACGAGGATGGTGCGGGTACGGATGGCATTGAGTACGAATTGGTCATTATCAATAATACCTTTGGAACAGAACCCCAATTGACCATGGAAGCCGCGGTCACTTTGTCTAATAACATCACTTTTACGGACGGTGTCCTGCAAACAACTTCGGCGAATCTTCTGAGCATCGATGACAATGCCACTGCCACCATTGGTAGTGATGACAGCTATGTGAACGGACCCTTACAAAAAATTGGTGACGATAACTTCATATTTCCGGTGGGTGATTCTGGAATTTGGGCCCCCATTGCCATATCGGACTTGCAAAACGGCCCAACGGCAACAGACGCTTATACTGCCGAATATTTCAAGGATACTTATTCCGAAAGTTTTTTAGACTCTCTTTCCTACGGCGGTGATCCGGGTGGAATGTACAATACGAGCATCCGCGAGTATTGGGACCTTACCCGGGACAACGGAACGGCACAACCAAAAGTTACGCTCTACTGGGGTGATAATACCAGATCCGTGATCACAGACACCATGGACCTGGTGGTAGCGCATTATTTAGGCGGAAATACCTGGGCAAATGAAGGTGGATTCGCCTTTGGTAATCTGGCAGCCGGGAATGTACGTTCAGAGAACAACATCACTTCCTTCTCGGTTTTCACTTTTGGCTCGACCAGTTCCTCGGTAAATGCATTGCCGATTATTCTTAGTGATTTTTCTGTTCAAGAAAATGGTGATGTTGTAGATATTCGTTGGATCACTGAATCTGAGATCAATAATGAGAAATTCATCATTGAGCGGTCTGTGGATGCCAGAAATTTTGAACAAATCAAAGTTGTACCCGGTGCGGGAAATTCGCGAGAACCCCGGCATTATTTTGATGTCGATGCCCAGCCCTTACCCGGAATTTCTTACTATCGGCTCAAACAGGTAGATTTTAATGGACTACACTCCCATTCTCAAATTGAAGCCGTCAACAGATCGTCAGAAGGGGAATTCTTTGTTTTTCCCAATCCAGTATTTGAAAACACGATCTATTTCAGCGAGCCATGCCAAGGCGTATTCTATCATTTGACAGGAAAAGAGGTTCTTAGGATTAGCACTTCTGAATCAGTTGACCTTTCAGGCTTTGCCAAAGGTGTATATTATTTCAAACCAATAGGCAAAAAAGTTCAGAAGATCATTATTGAGTAAATCCCCACTCAAAAATCCCGGTTTTTAAAGATCAAATAATGAGGTCATTTGAAACTTCCATTGAATGCTGGCTGTTTCCTTCCAATTCGCCCAAGTAGTTGGTGCGAATAAACCACTTCAATTCACCAGAACTAATGCATGTTAAAAAAGAATTCTTCGCGAATGATCTTGCCGTCTTTAACTTCGTAAACTGCAATCTCATCAATGGCAAATCGCCCTATACCTTTAAAGGTGATATCCATGCCCATACTTACAGAAAAATGATCTTTTGCGACAATCGGATCTGAAGTGAAACTGGAATGAACTTTCTCGACGGAATCAAAGAATCCTTTTTCCTTTTCTATCAGCGCTTTTTTACCCTCTACTCTTGGATTTTGGGCTCCTTCGGGCTCAATGCTTACAATGTTGTCGTGGTATAATTCTTCAATCGCTTGCAGGTTCTTTCCTTCACGGCACAGACCAACCAGTCTTTCCGCCACCTCTTTAGTAGTCATAGTATTTGGTTTTAGATGAAGATAAATTTAAGAAACCTGATTAACTATATGCGAATGAAACAAGATGCATTTGTAAATTCGCATCAATGAGGCAGGTGCTATTTTTCATCTTAATTGTTGTTTTGAGCCTCTCTTGTGAAGACAAAAGACCTACTGATCCTTCGTTGAATCAAAATAAGACCAACACAAAGCATCAGCAGCATTCACCAGAGCCCAGAAAGAAAGAAGTCAAGGTACAAAAGATCAATGACCAAAATGTTCGAGACACCCTGCTCTCTTATGGTGTAAATAACCCCGAAACCAAGATTGTTTTTCACACAGACAAGGGAGTTATAAACGCAAGACTATTCAAGGACACGCCACTCCATCGCGCAAATTTTGTTATGTTGGCAAAAGCCGGTTGTTTCGACAATACTGTTTTTACAAGAGTCGCCATTGATTTTATGGCACAAGCTGGTGTTACCTACGATGAACAGAATGTTAAACTGCGAAATGGTATCGGAAAGTTTACCATTCCCAATGAGATTCTCCCTCATCACTTTCATCGAAAAGGGGCCTTGGCGGCGGCCAGGCGCTATGTCAGTAATCCTTCAAAGCGATCTGATCCTTACGCATTTTACTTTGTGGATGGTACAACCTACAACCGTGCGACCCTTGATAAATATGCCGTTGAGAACAATTATTCTTACAGTAAAGAGCAGTTAGATTATTATCGATCAAATGTGGGTGCAGCACATATCGATGGTCAGCACACGGTATTCGGTCAGGTAACGGCGGGGTTTGACGTTATTTCAGAGATCACCCATGTTAAGACCGATGGACGCGACTGGCCCATCACAGATATTTACATTAGGCGCGTTGAGGTCTATGAGTAAATGCTTCGGTGCGCATGCTTCAATATAGAATGAGTTTGCCCCGACTAATTTCTTTCTTGTCTGAGTATGAAATGATAAACAGGTATAATCCAGGCTGGAAGCCCTCGACAAATAGATCGTAGGTCTCTCCCCTACTGCTTTGGGTAATGACCAAATGCCCGTGCTGATCATAAACACGCAAAGCCGTTTCTGCATTGCGCTGATTCTTATAAAAAATGGTCATTTGATTTCCCTGAGATGGGTTTGGAATGATCAGGTGACCCGTTTCACCGGTTAGGTAAACCTCGCTCGAAACCACCGATGACAATTCGACCGCCCCTAGTTCCAAGCGGTAATAATTCCGCTGATTCGAGAGTGGTGATTTGTCGATGAAGGTATAATTCTCAGGTTCTGTCAGGCTACCGCATATTCCTTCTATATCTCCTATCTCGAGGTAAATTAAGCTGTCGGGGCTGCGCTCGATTCTAATACCGTTACAAGTGAAGCCTTGCTTAATGGTCCAGGTTAGGACCACTTGCTCGTTGACGGTATTCGCCTCAAAACGTTCCAAAATACTTTGCTGAGCAAAAAGTGAAGTGCTAACTAAAAAAAGAATTAAACCAAGGGCAGTCCGCGATAGGAAATGGATCATTGTTTTCTGACTGTTAATGAACTATTTCATAACGCCAAAAATGAGTTTTGATTGTAAAGGATACCAGTGTTTTAGTAGGTTTCGAATCCCTATCTTCCTAAAACAGTCAGTTTTAAAGAGCTTTTGGAATTTTGATTGCTGAAAACGGCTACATACAGACCGGCTTGCAGATTGGTCGTTATTGTATTCTTACCTCTATTTAGATAGCTTGTAAAAACAGAGCGGCCTGCCATGTCCACTATTTCCAGGTTCACAGGCTTTTCTACTTCAATCCAGAATTGACCGTTGTTTGGATTTGGATATACCTTGCGAACGATCTCTTTTGGTTGATTCGGAATTCCAACCAGGCTGTAATCTCGCCATAAGCTCGCCCCGTCGAGCAGAACCCCTCTGGTAACACAAAAATCAACGATGATATTCAGTGTGAGTGTATCGTTAGAAATACTCATGATGTATGAACCCGTGTCTGGATTCGCACATGAATACGGTCCAAAAAGATCAACAACAGAAAGCGTATCCGCATTTTCGTTGAACAAGGCGGTGACCAGGTTTGAGTCCATTGGTGCATTTACAAAAAATGTGTCGGTTTGCGCTATAACGGTAATGGTGTCCGGTGAACCCTGAAGAACCGTTTTCCAACGAGTATTTTGTAGTTGTTGTGCATAGGCGGTGCTGAGCAGTATTATGCAAAGAAAAGACAAAAGGTATCGTACCATATACTTTAGATAAATGACATATGTTTATGTAAGTTAGGCAATTACACGCTTATATACAAATATATATCGTGCGTCGATTGGTTCTTACCAGCTAAATAGCCAGCATTACAGGTATTGGAATTCAAACGTCGGAAATCCTGTTTCGCCATTCGAATTGTAGAAATCGGTAAATCGCAATTTGAAATAATATCCCTGAAAAGTTTGAATCACATAAGTCCTGTTAGGATCAGTGATGTATCTACCCTCATCGAAGTCATACCTTTTCCAGTCATATCCCGGAATGTCGATGTCTGCTTTAAGTTTCATGCGTTGCGCATCAGATCGTTCAATATTTTCGAATCCAACAAGGCTGTCTTCTATGGCTAAGCACTTATATGGATTGTGCAAGACACCAGAAACCAGGTAAGGAAATGTTCCTTCGAAAAACACATTGGTGTATTGAGTAAACACCAGATCCCAGACCTCTTTATTTGGCTCCAACCACAATTGTGAACCTTGATTATCAAATGAGAAATACACAAAATTGACCTCTGCATCTTTGATGATCTCATATGATTGTGAATTTTCATCTTCAAGGTTGGAGAATCGAAATTCAAAGTGATTTTCATCCACTTCATCGACCATCAATTTAGCAAAACCCTGGCGCTTGCCTTTTGAGTTATAGCCGCGATCGATGATGTAGATGAGTCCGGTGTCCATCCAGCTTCCAATCGCCGTTGAATCCAGATTGCCCGACATGGCGTCCCACCTCCAACCAGTGATGGAATTGGTATCTTTTAGATCTTTCCAGGCTCTTATATTCGAATTTGTGGCCGCCATCAATTTGGCAGTATTGAGAATGATCTGCCAACCTTCAGCGGTACAATTAAATCCAAGATCCCAACTCGATTTGTCGTGTTGGCCCACGACACTAGATGTTTCTAAGTCGTAGTAGATCTGAAAATTGTAGCTCGAAGTCATGGCTATTTGATCCGTCTTAACTACTCCTCTGGGTATAGGGTTTACGGGAATTTCTTCTTTCATGCATGCTGCAAGGGCGCCCATTGCAATGAACATCAATATCGTTTTCAAGTCCATCCCATGAATAGTTTAAAGGTGAAGAAATAGCTTCTGCCCCAGGAGATGGGCAGATTATTGCCAGAACCTCCATGTACCGCAGAATTAGCCGCGTTTTGGAGATTTTGCACATCAAACAGGTTTTTAACACCAATGGTCAGCGTGATTTTTCTTTTCCACAAATACTTACTTGCAGTCACATTTGCCATTTGATAGTCCTGAACCTTTAATTGATTCACCTCGCCCGATTCGTCAATGCTAAAACTTGGTAAGCTGCCTGTGTATTTGTAAAACAGCCCTATATTTCCCTCTAGTTTTTTAAATTCATACCGCACGTCTGCACTTAATTCCGGACTGTAAGTCATTCCCGGTAGTTGAACAGAATCACTGATGCTATTAGATCTGCCGGTATAAAGAAAGTTTAAAGTGGTACGCCAGTGATTTCGCCTGTGATGCAATCCCGCTTTGAATCCCTGTGTCTGAAAGCTTCCGACATTTATGTAAGAAAAAGTAGTGGCCGATCCTTGTTGTGCGAGTGTGATCAAGTCGGTGATGTCATTTATAAAATAACCACCTTCAATTCTTGTCAAGGTCTGTCCTTTGTATATGGAATAGGTTGCGTCTAACTGCACATTGTGTGAGGTCTCGGCCTTCAAATCCGGATTGCCCGTTATGTTGTGATTGACATCTACAAATTCAAAATACAATTCCTTTAGTGAAGGAGATCTGAAGCCTTGGGCATAGCTTGATCTTAAAGTAAATCTACCGCTCTGGTATTTTACATTCAGCCCGGGTACCGGCGGCGCCCGGTAAATACTGTTTTCGGATATCCTGATTCCGGGTTTGAGTATCCAGTGTTCTGAGAGGTTAATCTTTAGGCTGCCAAATAGTGCGTAGTCCAGCATGGTTACTCCCCCACCCTCAATTCGCTTTCCGGTTGCTAACTCAGAGAACACGTCATAACCAACTTCCCCAACCATCCTGGATTGAGGTTTTCCCAGGATGATACTTGATCTACTCATCCATGATTCGAAGCGACTTGTGTCGTGATCTTGCGGATTTGCACTCGATATTTCTTCCAAATTCGTTAGGTTTTTCAACATTGTCGATTTTATTCTCGAAAAATCACTGTGTGAAGCGAGGAATTTGATTTTTAATCCTTCACTGATATTGGCCCCGACTTCAGCACCCTGAGACAATCTGATGGTATTAAAATATTGATCGAAGGCTGACTCATAGTAAGGAGCTCTTGGCAGCCCTCTGCTTATAATCTCCTCGTTAAAGAAATTCGAAAACAAGCGGACATTCCAATCACCCAAGGCAATTTGGTATTGGACATCAAAAAAGTATTGTTCTTTTGGTCGCCATTGATCCGTACGGCTGGTGTCTGCGGGACGCGACTCAGGAAGAAATGAATAATCCTGTCCCGGAGTGAATCCTCTGAAAAAGTTTCTTCCACCCGCAATTGAGATTCGATGTCTTCCGGTTTTAAAGGATGTTTGTGCATCTGCATTGTACTGCCCTACGCTTTCGTAATAGGTCTTTGCACCTACGGTGATGGATTCTTTTTGATCTTTTTTTGTAATGAGGTTTATGGTGCCGGCCAGAGCATTCGTGCCATAATTTACCGACAACGGGCCTTCAACGATCTCTATCCGTTCAATGTTGTTCAGGTTTATCTGATTCAGGTCCAGGTTTCCATCCTGCCTGCCGATCATTGGAACACCATCCAGAAGAATTTTTACATTTTCTCCTGAAATACCTTGAACATTGACCGAACTGCCAAGGATATTGTCTTGAGAAAGCCTGAGGTTGGTTTGAAATTGCAATGCATCATTCAAATTGACTGCGCCCATCGACTCAATTTCGGAACTGTTGATGACCTTAATTTTATGATCGGACTTTTCAGGGTTCTGAGGTGTGTATTCCCCCGTCACTACAAGTCCATCAAGAGCAATGTCGTCTTCCTGCAATGAATAAGACCTGGTACTTGGGGACGATAAGGTGTCAATAATTGGTTTGAAGCCCAAATAGCTGATGGATAAGAGAAATGGTTCAGACTGATCTTTGTAAGCGGCAGGAATGGTAGCTTTTCCTTCAGCATTGGTTAAAACAGTCAAGGATTTGCCTTTTTGATCCAGACGCGAAAAAGTAATGTGAGCCCCTATGAGCGCCTTTCCTTCTTGATCGGAAACAATAAATTCGCTCTGACACCACAAGTCAGTGCACAGCAGTGCAGCGGTTAATATTAATACAGTCCTTAGTTTAAAATACTGCAAATCAATGCACTTTACTTGACCAGCACCCGCTGGCTATTGCTCTGTTGTCCATTGGTCAATGTAAGAAAATATACTCCCGGTGTCAGGTCTTGGACATTGATGGACTGCGCAGTAGAGTTCCCCGCCAATCGACCACTTAGATGAACTCTCCCTGAAAGATCGACCATGGTATAGGACAAATCGACCTGTGACGTAAACACGATATTAAGTACCTTGTCAACCGGATTTGGAAAGACGTTAAAGGTTCCGGCACCGTTTTCACTAGTTAAACCAGCGGCAATAAGCTTTTCCTTTGAAAACACGACATTTCCTGTTGAACCACCCTCGAAATCAAGGAAAATGATCTTCCAGATCGCTCCTTTTGCGGTTCTCACAAAATAGACCGTGCTATCTGCTAATTCATAATCCATGATAGCCATGTTGTAACTTTTCCAATCGTATCCTAGCACGTTTATTTCATTTGAAAATTGTTGAATGCCAAAGTCATTAAATGTTGAAGGATCTGCCACCGGGTAGGCCATAGCAGATTTACATCCGGTTTTATGCAGAACACCGGCCACCAAATAAGGGGTCGGAACGAACGCCTCGAATTGACCGAAAAACAGGTCCCAATTGTCGGCCAATGGTTCTTTATTTCTGACGGAATGGTTTTGTAAGGAATAATGAACAAAATCTTTCCCCGCGTAATCTGATTTCTTCAGGCTATGTGTCATATCCATGGATCCACTCAAATTTCCATGCCTGAATGTATAAACACCGTTGGCCAGACTTTTGATCCACACTTTTTGGTATTGGCCGTTGCCTAGCTTGATAACAAACAATTTATCACCTTCAACCTGATGCGTTATAATGTTGTAGGTTCCCCAACCGACATCGAAACTGTTTTGATCCCGGGCAAAAGCTCCGTATTGCCAGGAAGTGTCAGAATTGAGTCTCCTTGTCCAGTTAGACATACCAGTGGTATCCACAGTAGCCCAATTACTTGTGTCACCGGGATAGAGGTATAACTCTGTTCCAATTGCCGCGTTAACAAGAATTGAATAGCCAGCCGTTGTGGTTTCAAAGGCAATGTCCCAATCGTTTTTAAGGCCACTTGTTTTATTGCCGCTTTCCAATTCATAATAAACCTGAAATGCATAATTAGCACCCAGTGATACTGTGTCAGTTGTTTGCGCCATCGCAGAAAAACCAATGGCCAGCGCAAGGATATAGGTTAAGAGAAGTCTCATGTGAGCAATGTTGGTTAGGTAAAAAGGTTAAAATCCGTGCAAATCTAACCATGAAATCATACTCACAGGATACCCTATAGAGGGTATATCAGGCCTGAATCAAACCCGTGCTTACGGCGTACAGGGTTAATTCCGAGGCGGACCGGATTCCCAATTTTTTCATCAGATTCTTTCGGTGGGTTTGGACAGTATGCGGACTTAGAAAAATCATCTCAGCCACCTCCTTATTAGTCAGACCTTTAGCCAATAACGAGGCAATTTCGGTTTCCCGTGGAGTCAGACTAGTGGGTTCGCAGTTATCTTCTTCTCTTTTGTAAAGGTGTTTATTGAATACAATGTCGAGCACTTTGTTGCAGTAGAATTTTTCTCCTTTTTTTATGGCAAATAGCGCGTGGATCAACTCATCTTTGTCACATTCATAAGTCAGGTAACCTTGCACTCCTCTTTCAAGATTGTTCAAAACCATGTTTTCATCAGTTGTGCTCGAAATGATCAATACTGACTGGTCATCATACTTTTCCTTGAGCATTAAGACATCGTCCTGCTGAAAACCGTGGTCCTTATTTGGGTCAATAATGACGATGTCGTAATCGCTTTTTGAAAGACGGTTAAAAAGGGATTCCCTGTCAGAGGCCTGATCCAGCTTGGAAACACCCATGTCCTGACCACATACCTCGACCAATCCCCGATGCATCAAGACATTGGAGTTGGCGTGTAAGATTGAGATTTCCTGATTCGATTTCATAAATTCGATTATACCCGGCAAGTACTGACAAAAGTCGTTTTTTTTCAAAGTTGTAAGGTCAATCTTGTGGAAATTAAATATCGAGCACCCTTAATGGATAAATACCTTAATGGCTAACTTGGCCAAAATCTTTGAATATGAGAATAAGTGCAACATACGGCGTTTTTATCGGGATTCTTGGAATACTGTCTTGCGCAGGAGAATCGCAGGATCAATCCGAAGAATCAAAGGAAATTCAGTCGCAGGAAACTGCTGTTGATGCAGCTGTTGCCCCCAACATCGACACCATTATATCCGAAGCTATTTTTCTTAGCGTTGGTAGCCCCGATGAGGTGTTGAGAGAAATTCAAGGGTCGATGAATTCCAGTGAACAAATGAACGCCTATATTGGTGTTGACCAGGTGAATGACGTGATGATCAGTCATGTGCATCATCAGGGCCAACGACATTTGATCTTTGATAAGGCCACAAGCATTCTGCCATTAAAATTAATCTACCGCAACCAAGATGTCATTGAGCCTCCATTTCGTGTTTCGATTCGCCATCGTGTAAAAGACTTCCCAACCTGGAAATGGTTGTACGATGGTGATCAAAAAAGCCGGGAAAATGCCGGAATGGTTCTTGTTGAAATGGGGCTTGTAGGAGAAGATGCCAATGATGTATTTCTTATCGTGGCCATTCCCGATGTTGCCAAGGCAAGGGAAATGATGGAAAAACCGAATCTCAAAAAGAAAATGGCTCAGGGCGGTGTGATCGGTGATCCTGAAATAAGCTTTTGGCGTCCACTTACAAGCGACCAATGAATTAATCCTGAGTATTGGAAAAGCATCCATCTTCTATTCATCAGATCCGCTTTCAGGACTGTGACCCGCTAAGCCACCTCAATAATGGCCGTTATTTTGACTACTTCATGTCGGCCAGAGAAGACCAGCTAGCAAATTTTTACGGACTGCACATTTATGACCGCTTAAAAAAGTCAGGAGAATCCTGGGTGGTGGCTCGTAGTGAGATCGAATACCGGTATCCGGCCTTTCTTATGGAGAAGGTGCTGATTACTACGCAAGTCAATAGTTACAGCCTTAAACACGTCGAAGTTGAAATGGCCATGTACGATGAATCTAAAAAGCGATTGAAGGCACTGCTGAGAACAGTTTTTATCCCCTTTAGCGTTGTTTTGAACAAGGTCACCGAACACGATGCAGAACTGATGGAATTGCTGAAAAGTGTCTGTGCCGAAGTAGATCAGGGAAGTATGGAACATCGCCTGAGTGTGATCGAAGGAAAACTTAAATAGCACTGATGTTCAATAAATTACACCATTTAACTGACTAATCAGTCAAGGTTACGGCTTGATGGATCCGTAGAAAGATTCAAAAGCCTGCTTCATGAATTCGGGAGTGCGGTACTTAATGGGATTAGAACGAAGGTATTCCACCATGCCATAAACATGTGCATTGGTCATATCAAAAATGAAATCATAGGGTAAATAACGTAGTTGCTTAAGCTGCACCCCTTTTTCGGCATTGTCAAGAAAATCCTTCCTGAATTTTTCAACGTCTCCTTTGTGTTTCTTCTTGTATGGCGAATATTTATACTGGTGGAGGAATTTGTATTTGTCCTTGTTTTCCATAGCCCATTTAATAGCATTGTTCCAAATCACCCGAATTTTTTCTTTTGGGCTTTCGGTTTCTTCCAGATCTGTTGTGATAAAAGTGATCTGATCTGATTTTATTCGCTGATGAAGTTGTTGAACCAGCACTTCTTTGGACTTGAAATAATGAAAAAGGGTACCGTTGCTAATGCCGGCCTGTTCGGCGATGGCAGATGTTGCAGTTCCGTGGAAGCCTTTGGTAACAAAGAGGTTCAAGGCGGAATCAAGAATGGACTGTTCTTTCGTATTCATATGATTGACTGATCAGTCAAATGTATAATATTCTGATCAATTCATTGGGTTAGTCTTTTCATCACCATCTTCATCTGTTAAAACACCTTGTATTTCATACATCATACCTTCCTGCCTGCCGGCAGGCATCATAAATCATTCACCCCTTACCTCCTTCTATTCGCCAGCAATGGCGGTGGTTCCCCATTAAAGGGATTCCAGCGACTGATGCTGCGGGCCTTCATTCCCGAGGCGCGGATGACGGCACGGTCTCCGTAACGTTCCCTCATCTTATCCATGGCGCTGTAAAGCCTGATGATGGTAGGTGAGTCCTCAAAGAGGTTGATTTGGTGTCCTCCTTGCACCAGGTGACTGAAGCGGACGCCGACAAGACGCACCAACAGGCGCCTGTTGTATAGCTTTTCAAAGAGTTCCGAAACGATGGGCAGGATGGTGTGATCCGAAGCGCTGTATGGAATTCTTTTCTGCAGGGTATAAGTCTGAAAGTCCGAGTATCTGATTTTGAAGGTAATGCAGGCAGTTAGCTTGTTTCCGCGGCGCAGCTGGAAGACCAGGTTTTCTGCCATGGCCGTGATGATGCCCTTGAGTTTGTCCATGTCGGTCGTGTCGCGGTCAAAGGTGCGTTCGGTCGATATGGATTTGCGTTCCTGGTATTGAATCACAGGTGATTTGTCGATCCCATTTGCTTTCTTCCACATCACAATGCCGTTCTTGCCAAAGACACGCTCCATCATTTCGATGGGCATTTCCTGGATGGACTTGATGCGGCGCACACCCAGGTCGCAGAGTGATTTGTAGGTCTTTTCTCCGATCATGGGGATCTTGCTTACCGAAAGGGGTGCCAGAAAACCTTTTTCTGTGCCTGTTTCAATGCGTATCTGATTGTTTGGTTTGGCTTCACCGGTGGCAATTTTTGAAACGGTCTTATTGATTGAAAGTCCAAAGGAGATGGGTAGCCCTGTTTCTTTGATGATACGCCCACGGAGTTCGCTGGCTAGTTTCATGCAGCCAAAAAATTTGTCCATGCCGGTCAGATCTATGTAAAACTCGTCAATAGACGACTTCTCATATAGGGGAACACTTTCCTTGATCACTTCGGTGACCATGTCCGAATACTTGCTGTAAACCCCTGAATTACCCCTTAGCACAACGGCTTCGGGACACAATTGGCGGGCCAGTTTCATGGGCATGGCCGAATGAATACCAAAGGTTCTGGCCTCATAACTGCAAGAGGCCACCACTCCCCTGTCCGAAACCCCACCAATGAGAACGGGTCGGCCATTCAACCCGCTATCCATCAGTCGTTCGCAGGATACGAAGAAGGTGTCTAGGTCCATGTGGACGATGGAACGACTGTCGTTCATGTTCATGTGGTAAAGTCTTCCGGCCTACCGTATTCAGAATAATTTTTTGAGAGATCAGGCAATGTATGTTCTTCACCATTAATTAAGGCCTCTTTTTTCTTTCTGCTCCAACCTTGAATTTGTTTTTCACGGTAAAAGGCATGGTCTATGCGCTGATACTCTTCATAATAAACAAGTTCTAATGGAAGATTCTTCTTTGTAAAGTTTGCACCCAAGCCATTTTGATGCTTCGTTAACCGTTCATTGAGGTTCTTAGTGCTGCCAACATAGTAGCAGTCATTTGCGCATTTCAGTATGTACATATATCCTTTCATCTCATTAAATATCAAGCGTCCGGAATTATTTTAAAAACCTTTTTTAGTGCTCGTTTCGACAGGCTCAACGAGCGGTATCTCAATATGATTCGTCTTCTCAGTGAGTTGATTGCCAGGACCCTGAGCTTGTCGAAGGGTCCTGGAATTCTCGGCTTCCGCATACCTCGGATCCTCTACGATGGCCAGTTTTTCCATGGACTCCACCTCGATGTTGATGCAGTCGAATTCCTCGGTGACCTTTCCGTGGATGCGGTACACGCCCCTGCCCCGGAAGGGGTGACTTGAGGCCACGGGCGGAAAGTGCACGGTGTCGAGAAACTCACCCCGGACATCCAGAAAATTCCCGAAATACATGCCCTCTCCTTTTGCAGTGCGTGTATTCTTGGTGGTTATGAGGTAGCCGTAAACCGTCACCACCTCTCCCACTCTTTCGGGCAGGTCGCGGGCCAACAGGTGATCTTTGGGCAGTTCTTTCACCAGAAGATCAAAGGGCTTGCACAGCGGGAAGCCGATGTACTCCAACTCGTCAAAGGCATCTTCCAGTTTTCTACCGGGCAGCTCGGGAGTCTTGAAGCGCACTGTCTCCACGCGAAAAAGGTTGCTCACCTTCTTTTCCATGTCGACCTTGTTGATCCTCATGTGGGCTTCCCAGAGCAACTGACGCTTGTTCCGGCCGGTAAAGCGGAACGCATTGACCTTGATCAGGATTGAGATCTGTTCCACCGACACGGGAAATCGCTCTATGAAGTCATCCAGGCTCTTGTAAGTTCCGTTCTTCAGTCGCTCCCTGACCAGGCCCTTTGCCACTTTGCTCTCGAGGTCCTTGATCAGAATAAAACCCAGGTAGATATCCCTTTGGTAGATACAGCTTTCGTAAAAGCCCTTATTCACGCACGGTGCGCATATGTTGCCCCCGTTCATCCGAGCTTCGTGCACGTAGAATTCCGTTCGGTAGAAGCCGCCAAAGTTGTTGATGGTGGCCACCATATACTCCAGGGGGTAATAAGCCTTTAAAAAGAGGCTCTGGTAGCTTTCAACGGCGTAAGAAGCCGAATGCCCCTTGGCAAAAGCGT
Source organism: Vicingaceae bacterium (assembly GCA_040220895.1). Lineage (GTDB taxonomy): Bacteria > Bacteroidota > Bacteroidia > Flavobacteriales_E > Vicingaceae > UBA11591. The sequence goes on along the minus strand of JAVJVY010000020.1, from coordinate 118,986 downwards.
AACCGGCAAAGCTCTCGATCTGTCGCCATATCTCGGTCGTGAGTTCTTTTGAATGTCCTTTTTCTTCGCAGTTATCAAAGAATCGGCGCTTGACCTTCATGAATTCTTCGCGCGAGCGGAACTTACCTGACATTCCCCGGCGCAGCATATCGGCCTCACCAAGGGTCAGGCCTCCAAAGTAATGGGCCACTTTGATGACGTCTTCCTGGTAGACCATAACGCCGTATGTTTCGGGCATAATGTCCAACATGACTGGCGGGGCGTCTTTTCGGCGCTCGGGGTAGCGATAGCGCAGGATGTATTCGCGCATCATGCCCGAACGGGCTACGCCCGGGCGGATAACGGAACTGGCTGCCACCAGCCCCAGGTAATTGTCAACCTTGAGCTTGGTCATCAGCATGCGCATGGCCGGGGATTCTACGTAAAAACAACCAATGGCCTTGGCATTTCTCAGCAATACCCGTATGCGCGGGTCGTGCTTAAACCGATCGATGTCGTGAATATCAATAGCTTGATTTTCAGGGTAGTTATACTTAATTACTTCAAGTGTGTCCTTTATTTTTCCAAGGCCGCGCTGGCTCAGGATGTCAAACTTGTAAAGACCGATGTCCTCGGCCGTAACCATATCGAACTGCGTGGTAGGAAAGCCTTTGGGTGGCATGAAGGTCGGTGTGTAGTAATGAATGGGCTTCTCAGAGATGACGATGCCACCGGCATGAATGCCCAGGTAGTTTGGAAAGTCCTGTATCAGCTCACCGTAGATCAATACCAGCTTTGAAAGCTGATCCAGGTCCTCAAAACGAAATCGGCTACGGCTCAGGAAGTCCATTTCTTCTTTTGGCAAGCCGAATACCTTGCCCAGTTCACGCACAGCGGCCCGGTACTGAAAGGTGTTGTATACCGTGATTAGGGCGGTGTTTGGAAAGGTCCTGAAAATGAAATCGATGATGTCGTCGCGGTCCATCCATGAAAAGTCGATGTCGAAGTCGGGTGGGTTTTTTCGGTACAGGTTGATAAAACGCTCAAAGTAGAGGTCCAGTTCAATGGGGTCTACGTCGGTGATGCGCAGCAGATAGGCAACAATGCTGTTGGCCCCGCTTCCCCGCCCCACATAGAAGTAGCCCTTGCTCCGGGCGTATTTCAGGATTTTCCAGTTGATGAGGAAGTAGGACACAAAGCCCTTTTCGCGGATGATGTCCAGTTCTTTCTCCAGGCGTATGAAAATTCGCTTGCCGGGGTGTTTGTACCGGTAGTTAAGGTTCTTGTAGCAGAGCATGCGCATCAGGCGAAAGTCGAGCCCTTCATTGCTTGTATAAGAACGCTGGTTGTTGGGAACTTCACCCGAAAAGTCGAAGTAGGCACTGCACTTTCTGAGCAGTGCTTCTGCGTTTTCAATCAGCTCGGGAAAATCGGCGTAGGTAGTGCGCATCTCATCGGGGTTCAGCATGAGATCGTCCGGCCTTCCCTGTTCTTCCTCTGACAGCTTACTGAGCAAAACGTTCTTGTCAATGGCTCGTAGCAGGCGGTGAGCGTTAAAATCCTTCTTGTTGCGGAACGAGATGCTCTGTAGGGCTACGAGCTTGTCCATGCGCGCTCGCCACGGTGAAAAGCGCAGGTGGTTGAGTTCATATGGGTGCACGCCGATGAATTCGTGCTCGCCCAGCTCCCACTGGTAATGTTCCCGGAAAGGATAGATCACAAAGGTGTCTTCGATCCTTTCGGCCCTTTCGGGAACTAGAAAATTGTCGGCGTGCAGAAAGCCCGACAGGTAGGTGTTGGTGCGCTGAAAGCCCTCGTTGTTGCGGGCCAGTATGATGAATTGTTGTTGAGCGCTGTTGCGGAAGTCAATGCCGAAAGCGATTCGTACGCCGTACTTCTTTGAAAGGCGCAGTACTTCCAGGCAGGCCGAGGCATTGTTGATGTCGGTCAGGGCCAGCGAAGCAATGCCCCTTTCAGCAGCCATCTCAAGCAATTCCTTTGGTTTAATGGTGCCGTACTTGAGACTGAAATAGGTGTGGCTGTTGAGGTACATGAGGGCTTATGATGTATGATGCCTGCCTGACGGTAGGCAGGTATGATTTATGATTTATGAAGTGGGGAACTGCAGGTCCGTCCACTTATCTAACTGCTCAAAATCATTCGCTAAAATAGCTACAAATAATAGTATTTATTGCTTATATTTGTAGTATTATGAAAAAGATCGCAAAAAACCTTCAATACCTTCGCAAGCAGCGCGGCCTGAGCCAGGAAGCCATGGCCGATGAGCTGGGCATCACCCGGTCCAGGATCGGGTCCTACGAGGAAAACCGCTCCGAGCCGCCCATCGACACATTGATCCAGCTATCCGAGTTTTTCGGCTTGCCCATCGATGTTCTGGTAAAAAATGACATCAGCCTTAGCAAGGAGAAAAGCTTCATCGAATTGGGAAATCACCGCGTCCTGTTCCCCATCGTGGTGAACGACCAGAACGAAGATATCATCGAGGTAGTACCTGTCAAGGCCAGTGCCGGTTACCTGAACGGATATGCAGACCCGGAATACATCGAGCAGCTGGGTCAGATCAAATTACCCTTCATCCCAACGGGCAAGCACCGGGCATTTCCCATCAAGGGAGATTCCATGCTGCCAATCAGGGAGGGCTCTTGGGTCATTGGTAAGTACATGGAAAACGTCAGCGAAATTAAGAACGGCCGGACCTATGTATTACTGACAAAAGACCAGGGCATTGTTTACAAGCGTGTTTACCGCACCGAGGAAGAAGGCAATGTACTGATCTTAAAATCCGACAACAAAACCTATGAGCCTTATCCGGTCATGCTTTCAGACGTACTTGAGATATGGGAATTCACCTGCAGCATACGCACCGAAGAATACGATGAAGGGGAACTAAAGGTGGACAGCATCATGAGGATGTTAAGGGAGTTGCAGGTAGAATTGGAGCCGCTAAGGAAGTGAGACTAATGAACTCCATCCCACCATTGCTCATTTGGCACATAAGCCGGAATAATCACTTCTTCGCCAATGATGGGCGTGACCAGGGTCAAGCCGAGTTCTTTGGCCTTGACGCCGACGCGTTTTGGCGAATCGTCCCAGTTGTGAAGCGATAAATTAAAGCCGCCCCAGTGAATGGGCATCATGCGCCTTGATTGAAGGTCCACTCCTGCTTGCGCAGATTCTTCGGGATACATATGGATGGCGTGCCAACGGACATTGTAAGCACCGCATTCCATAAAGCTCAAGTCAAAGGGCCCGTATTTATCGCCGATGTCTTTAAAGCCATGCCAATAGCCACCATCTCCGCTAAAAAAGACCTTATGATGCTTGCCCTGAATCACCCAAGAGGCCCAAAGTGTCTTGTTGCGGTCGGTCATGGAACGTCCGGAAAAGTGCCTTGCAGGGGTACAGGCAAGACGTATGCCATCGAAATCCATTTCGTCCCACCACTTCAATTCGGTGATTTTTTCTTTTACAACCCCCCACTTTTCCAAATGCGAGCCCAATCCCAGGGGAACATAGAAATGCCCGACCTTGTCTTTGATCTTTACAATGGTCGGATGATCCAGGTGGTCATAATGATCGTGAGAAAAAATAACGGCGTCGATCTCGGGAAGATCTTCGGGCCTGATAGGTAAGTCCTTGTTAAAGCGATTAGGGCCCAGCAAGGGATGGGGTGCCGCCGCAGGACCAAGCATGGGGTCAAGTAACAGCCGTTTACCATCAATTTCCATATAAATAGCTGAGTGGCCAAACCACCGGTAGTATAGATTGGAATCGTTGTGTAGGGCAAGGTCGGCAGTCGTGAAGTTTTTTTGAGGTAGCAATGCCGGTGGGACCTTGTTTCCTTTCACAAACCAAAACTCATACATCATCTTGGGAATTTCAGACAACTGCATGTCCATTTCGGTAGGCACAGCATTAAAGAACTTAGTTCCATCAAAAAACTCGAATTCAGCGTAGTTGCTTCTTGCGGCTTCATTGGGTGATGCACCAAACTGGGGGGCGTATGCCAAAAAAACTAAAAGCGCTGAAAGGGCGAATACAAGCGTACTTCCCAATAATATGGATATCATAATGACAAGGTTTTTCATGGTATTCAGCGGCGTAAAAGTAAGCGCCTTATGTTTCACTTTTTTTATTTTTTTAAATATATCAATGAGGCAACAGGATAATAGCGTGTTTCGTATGTTTACTGCCCTATTTACACAAAGTTGAATACTGGTTCTATGGCAACAGTAGAAAAACGAATAATCGGACGTGCAGACATAATTGATTTCCCCGAGTTTGGCTTGACAGATGTTCCGGTCAAAGTTGATACCGGTGCTTACGGATCGGCCATATATTCAGCGAATATCGTTGAATATATGGTAGATGGAAAGAAAGAGATCTCCTTCCAGCTTCCTTTTTCTAACGGCGAGGAAAAGTCTCCGGTTCGCTGTAAGGACTTTAAGGTAAAACGAGTTAAAAGCTCCAGCGGTCATGTGGAAGAGCGTTACACTATCTCAACCACCATTGTGCTTTTCGGGCAAAGGATCGAAACGAGTTTTTCGTTGGCAGATCGTTCAAAAATGAAATACCCGGTATTACTGGGTCGGAATGTATTGCGTTCCAGATTTATAGTAGATCCGGTAAAAAAAAATCTTTCTCATAAAGAAAAAATAAACCAATGAAAATAGCCGTACTCTCGAGAAATAAGGATTTGTATTCCACCAGGCGTCTTGTCGAGGCTGTCACAAAGCGGGGTCATGAGGCTGTTGTGATCGACCATTTGAAGTGTGACATTGTCATCCACAAGAAACCACATATTTTCTATGAAGGAGAAGACCTGGTAGATATTGACGCCATCATTCCCAGAATTGGCGCGTCAGTGACTTATTACGGCACGGCGGTGGTTCGTCAATTTGAGATGATGAAGGTTTTTTCTGCTGTGAGTTCACTCGCAATCACAAGGTCAAGAGATAAATTAAGAAGTCTGCAAATTCTTTCAAGGCATGGACTGGACATGCCAAAAACAGCTTTTACTAATTTTTCGAAAGAATCAAATAACACCCTGCACCACATTGGTGATGCGCCCGTTGTGATAAAGCTTCTTGAAGGAACCCAAGGGCTGGGCGTCATATTGGCCGAGTCAAATAACGCCGCAAAATCGGTCATTGAAGCATTCGGAGGGTTGAAGGCACGGGTCATACTTCAGGAGTTTATCGAGGAATCAGAAGGGGCCGATCTACGCGCATTTGTGGTAGACGGAAAGGTAGTTGGCGCTATGAAGCGCCAGGCGCTGGACGGTGAATTCAGATCAAATTTACATCGCGGAGGATCTTCGGTCCCGGTTAAATTGTCTCGTGCCGAGAAATCCGCGGCCCTTAAAGCGGCAGAGGCCATGGGATTGAAAATAGCGGGAGTCGACATGCTGCAATCCAAAAGAGGTCCCTTGGTGCTTGAAGTTAATTCGTCTCCCGGTCTTGAAGGTATTGAAAGGGCCACGGGGGAAGATATTGCCGGAATTATTGTTGATTACATCGAAAGCAGTATTAACAAGCGCCGAACAAAAGTTGATGCATAACAAGTGAACAGATGAAAAACATCGAAATAGACGGCACTGTTGTTAAACCTGGGGAATCGGCCCAGATAAACATTAGCGTAGCAAAGTTACCTACCCGAACAACCATAGAAATTCCAGTCATTGTGTCGCGTTCAGAAGTTGAAGGTCCTACCCTTCTATTAATGGGTGGCTTGCATGGTGACGAAATAAATGGCGTAGAAATTGTCAGAAGAATCTTGGTTAATGCCTTTAATAAGCCCCTGGTGGGTTCAACGATCTGTATTCCCATTGTCAATATCTACGGATTCATTCAATCAACAAGGCAGGTTCCCGGTGGAAAAGACATTAACCGATCCTTTCCCGGTTCAAGGCACGGTTCTCTTGCCAGTCAGATTGCATATTATTTACGAGAGATTATTTTGCCACAGATTGATGTTGGAATAGATTTTCATACCGGTGGAGCTCGAATCAATAATATTCCTCAAATCAGAACGATCATCTCAAATTCAAGTAATTTGGAATTAGCCACCGCCTTTTCAGCTCGATTTACCATCAATTCCCCCTTGAGAACTTCATCACTCAGGTTTGAGGCAGAGAAATTGGGCAAACCTTTTTTAATATATGAAGGTGGAGAATCACTTAGGTTGAGAAAGAATGCCATCGATGGTGGGGTGAATGGCACTTTGCGCGTAATGAAGCATTTGGGTATGGTCGCCGAAGCACCAGCACCTAAATTTCATAATGTGCTTATCACCGAATCAAGTTGGATCAGGAGTAAATCATCGGGCTTGTATCACTCTTTTGCCCGCATAGGCGAAGAAGTTAAAAAAGGATCGACCATCGGGTTGATTACAGGGCCATTCGGCGAGTACGAACTGCCTGTCAAAGCGCCTAATTACGGATACGTGTTGGCCATTAATAACAAACCCGTCATTAATCGTGGTGATGCGTTGATGCACGTCGGAATCCCGGCATGAAATGAATAATTCCGAGCGCAAACAATTGCTGAATCAGATTCATGACGAAATCGTGAAAACGATCGATCAGATCAAAGAATACAAGCAAGCTGCAGGGCCCATTGCGCCGGAAAATGCCATAGGTAGGCTATCACGAATGGATGCAATCAATAACAAAAGTGTATTGGAAGCGGCATTGCGAAAATCAGAGGAGAAATTAACCGCCCTTGAATACTTGGTCGGAAAGATTGATGAAAAGGATTTTGGAATGTGCGCGCGATGTGGCAGTGAAATTCCCTTTCCGCGGCTTTTATTCATGCCGCAATCCCCTTATTGTGTGAATTGCGCCTCTTGAAAAGCGAAACGGAACTTAAGGCATGCGTTTTCTCCCCAACTTCATGCCAATAGTGAACAGAAAGATCGAAATGGGGCCTGCATGGACGACCACATCGAACCAATCTGTGAAAGTCATACCCACGGCACCACCCGCAATCCATTGAATCTTGCCCCATAAGTGCGGCTCAGGCCTAAATGGCGCCAGGGCCATAGCGATAGACAACACTCCAAAAAGGAACAAGGACGAATTTCCCTTCATCTTGCAAATATGATCAATCAAAAAGTATGAAATGTAACGCTGGTTACAATCCATCTTGAGGAACGGACTTAATTTTGTTAAAAACAAATCAAATGTCTGCAACAAGCTTTTCCAGTATTATAAATGACAATGTGCCTGTTCTGGTTGATTTTTCAGCCGAATGGTGCGGACCATGTAAAATGATGGCTCCTATTCTTCAGGATTTAAAAAACAGGATTGGAGAGAAGGTAAAAATTGTTAAGATCGATGTCGATCGAAATCCTGCTATATCGCAACAATACCGAATCATGGGTGTGCCTACCTTAATACTTTTTCAAAATGGTGAGGCCAAATGGCGGCAGTCAGGCGTAGTTCCAGCTGATCAACTGGCCAGAATTATTGATGAAAATGCCTTGACAGCATAGTTGAAGAATCCATGTTTCTCATTATAAGGCCTTTTAATAGATTCATATGTCTTTTAAGAAATCTATATTCCGGCCATCAGTTTCAATATGAATCCAACCGACCGTAGCTATAAAATATAGGGTTTTAAGGAACAAATTTGATTTTCCGCATTCGTAGATTTCCTGGGGTGACCTCCAGGTACTCATCGTCTCGAATGTATTCCATGGCTTCTTCCAATGAAAACTGGATCTTTGGTGCGATCTTCATGGCATCATCGGTTCCTGACTTTCGCATGTTTGTCAGTTGTTTTCCTTTGATCAGGTTTACGCCCAAATCGTTATCGCGCGAATTTTCGCCAATGACCTGTCCTTTATAGATCACATCACCCGGATCTACAAAAAATCGACCCCTGTCTTGCAGTTTATTTAGTGCAAAGCTGGTAGATGGACCTTGCTCAATAGAAACAAGTGCTCCTTTCAATCGCGGTGGAATATCGGCGATCACTGGTGAATATTCACGGAATCTATGGGTCATAATAGCCTTCCCAGAAGTTGCCGTCAAAATGTTGTTCCGCAATCCAATAATACCTCTTGAAGGAATGTTGAATTCCAAATGTTGCAAATCGCCTTTGGGTTCCATGATCATTAAATCACCTTTTCGCTGGGTTACCAGCTCTATTACCTTGCCTGAAAAATCTTCGGGCACATCAACGACCAGGGTTTCAAATGGTTCGCATTTAACCCCGTCGATCTCTCTGATAATGACTCTTGGCATCCCAACCTGCAGTTCATAGCCTTCCCGCCTCATGGTTTCGATCAATACGCTCAGATGCAGGATACCCCTGCCGTAAACGTCGAATTTATCTTCAGAATCAGTCAGTTCTACCTTCAAAGCCAGGTTTTTCTCAGTTTCTTTCATAAGACGGTCCCTCAAATGCCTCGAGGTCACGAATTTCCCTTCCTTTCCAAAAAACGGTGAATTGTTGATTGTAAAGAGCATGCTCATGGTTGGCTGGTCTACTTCGATCCGCGTCAGTACTTCCGGATTCTCGAGATCAGCAATCGTGTCTCCAATGTCAAAGTTTTCGAGACCAACAATAGCGCAAATATCTCCGCATTCGACTCGGTCAACCACTTTTTTCCCAAGCCCTTCAAACACCTGTAATTCCTTGATTCTTACCTTTTTGCTTTCATTTTTTGCACACAGTGTGTAATCTTTACCAGTTTCAAGTATGCCGCGATAAACCCGTCCAATGGCTATACGGCCCACAAAACTTGAATAATCCAGACTGGTCACTTGAAACTGCGTGCTGCCAAGAATGACCGGTGCTTCCGGTATAACTTCTACGATGGTATCCAAAAGGGGAAAAATGTTATCGGTTTGCTCTTTCCAGTCATGCGACATCCAACCGAATTTCGAGGAACCATAGATGGTTCTGAAATCGAGTTGCTCTTCAGTAGCATCCAGGCTATACATTAAATCAAATACAGATTCGTGTGTCTCATCGGGCCGGCAATTATCCTTGTCGACCTTGTTGATGACAACTATGGGCTTCAGACCGAGCTCTATGGCCTTGCTCAATACAAAACGCGTTTGTGGCATAGGTCCTTCAAATGCGTCAACCAATAAAAGAACTCCATCGGCCATTTTTAACACTCGTTCTACTTCACCTCCAAAGTCGGCGTGACCAGGGGTATCTATGATGTTGATCTTGACATCTTTATACCTGACTGATACGTTTTTCGAAAGAATCGTGATGCCACGTTCTCTTTCGAGGTCGTTATTATCTAGAATGAGTTCTCCGTGATCTTTTCTGGCGTCAATTGCCTGACAGCTGTGGATGATCTTGTCGACAAGGGTTGTCTTTCCGTGGTCGACGTGTGCTATTATGGCTACGTTGCGAATGTGTTGCATGTACAGTATTTCTTCCTATGAATAACTTTTGCCGGCAAGGGCCGGATTTTTTCATTGGCGGCGCGAAGTTAGGTTTTTCATGTCAGCCATTTCACTAAACAGTTATTATGTGAGAATCAATCTCGACCCGACTTATGTTGTGCTCGACGAAAAGTGGACCACAACCCTATTGCAGGTGTTAATGATATGAGTGGCCGTGATCAAACCAACAATAATGGTAATGTCAGGAATATGCGCAAAGTATCATTCGAATTTAAATTTGGTGCTATTTTCAGGAGGATTACGCTGCTCCTCTTAGCAACGCTCTTTATCGCAGGAATTCTGCACCAAATTTGGTGTATTCTCTGGCAATTGGCTCAGGTAATTTTTCTTCACCTAACTGATGTAGCATATCAACCTCTATGGTACGACACAAGGAAGTCATTGGAATATCAGAAGCCCGATTTTCAAAAGGTTCCTCGGTGATGTTACCTGTTTTATCAAGGATGTAGAATGCAAAGGATATTGCTACGCTCAGCGGAACGCTCAGGTAGTTCATGTGTCCAACAAGGGTAAATGGCAGAAGGATGATGAACATCCAGAGGAAAACACCTGTAAAGTAGGTATAGTAAAATGGAAACACCGTCTTCTTTATCCGTTCACATTTGCCCTGCTGATCATAAAAATCTTTTATAGAGGTCATCATCCCCAAGTGTCGAAAGTCTTCTATGGCACCCAGGTTTAAGGCATGGGTCAAGTCAAGCGCCTGAAAATGATTTATTTGTGTGGCCTTGTTCGGGGCACTCAGCAACTTTGCGTACTCCTCTGGGGTGAGGTATTTTTTAATCTCTTCCCAGTTGTCTTTCATTCTAAGACTTAGTCTAAGGGCGTTTATCCAGGCGATGTGGCGATTGATCATACGCTTCTGAAGTTCAGCAAGTCTTGTCTCGTTTAAATCCGGGCCGGCATGCCTCATGGTAAGATATGCCATTACCTGACTACCAAAATGTCGACTCGTATTGACGATCTGCCCCCATATTTTTCTGGCTTCCCACCAACGGTCATAGGCCGCATTGTTTCTAATGGCAAGAAATATGGCAAGACCACCTCCTAAAATGGTGACAGGTATGACGGGTATGGCCACCATGTGCATGCCTAAGATCTGGTCACATAAATATGCCACATTGCCGAGAATTATAAAAATAAAGATGGATTTAAAATTATACCAGACAATACCTGCCGTTTGCTTAAAGATGTTATTCGAAAAATGATAGAGCATGACCGAACTTATTTTTTGGCTGGTAAAATTAACTCCCAATAACCAACGTCAATCCATTTATCAAATTTCCTTCCTACCTCCCTGAAATGAGCCACTTTGTGAAAGCCCAGTTTTTCATGGAGTCTTACACTGGTAACGTTGGGTAGCGAAATTCCGGCAATCATTGAATGCACCTCTTTCTTTCTTAAGTGATTAATGAGGCTCAGATACAAGTGATACCCAATTCCTTTTGATGTGAATTCGGGATCCATGTAAATGGAGGATTCTACGGCTTGATCGTATGCCTTGCGGTTCTTCCATTTATTGGCGTATGCGTATCCCAAAACAGTTTCTCCCTGAGTAGCCACCAAGAGGGGGAACTCCTTTGAAAGTGTCGTCATTTCCTGTGCGAATGATTCTTTATCCCTTTCCGACAAATCAAACGTAACGACGGTATTTCTGATGTAGTGATTATAGATATCACAGATCTGAGGCATGTCAGACTCTGTGGCCGGTCTTATCTCGTGTTTAATGAACATGATGTGCAACAAATATACGGATGCTATTGAGCTTAATTGTGAATTCAGTCAAATGCCTTGAAAAGTGTAATTGAGATTTTAACCCGTCCCCTCCGTGAAATGCGTTATCAGGCAGCCCCCGTTCTTTTATAAACCTCTATATTCCAAGGGTATACAGATGCTGCCTGAACCAAAATCAAACCTTGATTATTCAGAACTTCAACCACTTTTTTATTTGAATGCATGTAAGTTCGGAAGGCACTTTTCTTAAACCAGAATATGGTGTTGGCCAATCCAATCATGATTTTGCCGATGAAATTGGCACGGGGATATACCAGTGCCAGCATGGAATTGGTCTTGGAAGAAGCCGCCGTGATCAATTCAGACATATGGGGATAGCAACAAATAACTTTATCCAGGATCACAATGTCATGCGGTGAAAGTTCGCCGGTTTTATCCATGAAGTCTCCATGAAGTTGATTTATCCGATCCCTTAGCCCTTTCTTTTCAGCAAGTTCACTGGCCATGTCCAGGTAAGGTTTAGATGCGTCCACCTGGGTGGCTGATGCCAAACCGGACTCAAGCAGTTCCAGGTTAACTGCTCCAATTCCACTGCCGATATCGAGAATGCTTTTTTCACCTTCAATACTGGTCTTTATAAGTGAGATTAAGGTTTTGCTCGTTTTGCGCGCTCCTTTTCGATAGTAGCGCTTAAGACTTTTTTTGGCTTCCTTGTCGCTGAATAGATCTTCTGCTGCAGTGCAATGCTCACAAGTCATTTGGTGTTATATTATTGAATTTTTCAAACAGGTTTCAAGCGCAAGAAAGTCATTAGGAGTGTTGTATAAATGCGGCGAAACTCGAATAAAATCCCCACGCTTGGAAACAAAAACACGATGTTCCACACACAATTCTTGAAAGGTTTCAAAGAAAAAATTTTCCGGAGGTAGCAGACCAAACAGGTGCTCAGATAAGTTGAGTGAGTTCTCTGTATGGAATCCTATTTGCTGCAAGCGCTCTTTAAATGATGTCGAAATTTCCTTGCAATGTGTTGTAATGGTTTCGACCCTCCATTCTAGAATTTGCGTAAGAGCTGCAAGAAGCATGTCCACATAAATAAAATTGCTACTCTCGCCAACGCTATACCTCCAGGCTTTTGGTCGGAATTCTTCACAATAATCCACCAAACCAGCGAATTCATCACTGCCGATTTTAGCATACCAGCTTTCTTCGAGTGCGTTTCCGTTATCGAACCTTGGTCCGTAATATGCCATGCCCATTCCATATGCTCCCAGTAGCCATTTATAACCCGCACAAATCACAGCGTCGGCTTGGCAACGCGCCAGATCGAAGGGCATAGCGCCAATCGATTGAGTTCCGTCCAGGATAAAAAAAGCTTCACAAGCATTGCACTTACGCCCTATTGACTCGAGATCGAATTTATAACCGTCTGCCCAGTGAATTGGTGCCATCGAAACTGCTATGGTATGAGAATCGATTGATTCCAGGATCAGATCTGTCCATAATTCACCTGCTTTTGGTCTGGCAATCATTTTGATTTTAGCACCGCTTTGATCAGCAAGGCGTTTCCAGATATAATAATTACTGGGAAACTGACCTTCGAGCAATACAATATTTCCTCCCTTTTTAACAATTACATTGTTCGCGGCATTGGCCAGGCCATAGGAGACAGAGGGAATCAATGCTATTCTTTCCGGATCCGAATTATTGATAAGGCGTGAGAAGAGCGCTTTGAGCTTAGAAACCGGTGAAAAGAAGTCGTCAAGACCAAAGTCCTGTGGATTACGACGTTTTTCAAGGGCGCGAATACCTGCTTCTTCAACCGATTGAAGCACGGGGGACATATAGGCACAATTCAAGTAATGGTCCTCTGATCTTAGTTTAAACAGTGATTTATAATCTTTCATGACGAGTAAATTTACAATTTCCCCTGCTGGGTTGGGAATGCACAATATGAATCTTGTTTTTGTATTTTTGTTGTCATGACATCTTTTCGCGGAATTAATAAAGTGGTCAAAGCCCAGGAATTTCAAATGGGAAATATACGTGTTAAACAAGCACTTCCAGGTGGAGGTCTAAATGACATTGACCCTTTTTTACTGCTTCATCATGCGGGACCGTTTCAAATAAAGCCTGGTTCCAATCACAAGAAATTGGGCGTTGGTCCTCACCCGCACCGAGGTTTCGAACCGGTTTCATTTGTGTTCAAGGGTTCTCTGCAACATCGGGACTCGGTTGGTAATAATGACGTTCTAAACGATGGTGACATACAGTGGATGACTTCGGGAAAGGGGATAATTCACAGCGAACGCCCACCAAAAAAAGTTACAGACTATGGGGGAACCCAAGAGTTCATCCAACTTTGGGTCAATCTTCCGGGCAAGCACAAATTGACCGAGCCGTCTTATCAAAATATTCGAAAGATGGATTTTCCCTTGCTGAAACCGGACAAGGGAAATGGTGAAATTCAACTGATAAGCGGTAAATTGAATAGAAAATCAGGTCCGGCCAAAACATTTACACCTATTCTTGCTTTAAAGGCTCACTTTAAAAAAGGGGCTCAATCCATTATAGCCATCGAATCGTCTCACAATGCGTTGGTTTATGTGGTAAATGGAACACTGAAGATCAATGGCCTAACCGAAGTTGCTAAAGAGCACATGGTTCACTTCAATAATGATGGGGAAAGTATTGAAATTGAAGCTATTGAAGATGCAGGTTTTCTGGTATTGTCCGGTGAACCCATAAGAGAGCCCGTTTCCACCTATGGTCCGTTTGTTATGAATACAAATGACGAAATTATGTCGGCCATCCGCGATTATCAGCAGGGAAAAATGGGAGAATTGGTTGAAAACTTTGATTGATGAAAAGGGCCAGATTTATAAAGTCTTCGTTGTTCGGAATTGCAGTTTTTACCGTAACGCCCCAAAAGTACTTCTTGTCTGATAATGCACTGCAACTGGTAAAGCTCAAGGTAAATGAACATATCAGACACGGTTCTTATGGCGATGAATTTATTGAAAATCTATTGCCAGGTGGCACAGGAATCAGACTGCGCGTAGATCGCTTTTTAAACCCAGACGGTGACATGGACCTATACCAAATCAACAACAGTGGTCGAAAGACTCATGTGGCGGTTCAAGGCAAGCAAATACTGATTGACAATTTGTCGGGAAGGCATAAGATTGAACCTTATCCCGAAGAAGTTGACACTAAATTTGATTCAAACCTCCGCTTTTGCCGTGTTGAATCAAGATCAATTGCCCTCGGTGAACAGCAGCATTTGCTGGTATTGACCGGTTCAATTGAATGTTATTCTAGAATTTTAGGTCCCGGAAGTTGCTTTTTTTCATCGGGCATTTCAAGTCTTCAGACATCAGGTAGTACCTCCTACCTGATTTTTTCATCCTGATCTTCCAAAAGCTTCTGGGCTTTAATGACATGGGTTATCTTTATCCCATGCCAAAAAGACTGGAATTTGCGCTCGTACTAGCTGCTTTATTAACTTGGTTTGCGGTTTTTCAATTAGACGATATTGCCGAATTTCCGAGTGGCATTCACGCATGGACCCAAAGCGATCATCTGGCCATTTCGTATCGTTTTCACAAAAATGGATTCGACTTTTTTCATCCTGAAACCTTCCATTACAACAAGGAATCGCATGGGTATACCAAAGATTATCAAAGTCTGGTTACCAGTGTTGATTTTCCGATACACCAATACCTTATTGCTTCTATAATGAAGGTTAGTGGAAGCAGATCACCGGTTGTTTTTCGGCTGTATGTGATGATTTATCAAATAATGGCTCTGATCTTTTTGTTCTATACAATCCGTCTCTTTGGAAACAATTTCTTGATGTCCTCTTTTGTCATGGTACTGGCCATGACTTCGCCCATATATTCCTATTACCAAGTCAGTATGTTGCCTAGTATGTTCGCAATTTCGGGTCTGATGATTGGAATGTATTTCTTGGTCAGTTATTGGAAAGACTCGCACAAGACTCATTTCTATCTGGCAATGGCCTTTATGACACTCAGTGCATTAAACCGAACTACTTATGTCATCCCGATAATTGCTCTGGTTGGCATTGAAACATATGGCCTTTTGATAAAAAGAAAATGGGTTCTAGAACACTGGACTTCCTTTCTGATTTCAGCCGCATTGGTAGTTTTCTACTTCCTATATAATTCACATGTGAGGGAAATCCATGGTTCTGCCTTTTTGAATTCACCAATTATTCCCAATTCTTTTGATGAAATCGATCAACTACTTCATCAAATTTCAGTCAATTGGTTTAATTCCTACTTCAGCTATTTCACCTGGATCCTCATTGGCATCACCCTGTTGTATTATACCTTCATGGTTCTATTCGGAAAGCCCCGTGTTTCGTCGCTTATAATCCCTTTTGGGCTTTACCTTTCAATTTATTTTTTTGGAGTAGTCTTATTCGGCTTCCTGATCCTTAAGCAGTTTGTTTTTCACGATTATTATTTCATAGACACCCTATTTTTTCCTACGATCTTATTCATGGGATTTGCACTGGGTAAGTTTCCATTTCCTCACAAGCCAATACCGTTCATTTTTATAAGCATTGCCATGATTAGCTCAACGGCATTTCTCATTGATTATATGGGAAAAAAATGGAATGAGCGAAACGAGGCGAAATGCTGGGATGGCGTTAATCATTCACCACTGGATTTCGCAGATGGATCAACCTTGCTCGAAGATTTAAAGGTTCCAACCGATGCAAAATTATTGATTTTGGAGGCGACTGACCCAAATTCCGCTTTAATGCAATTGGATCGAACCGGCTATGTGAATATTTTTTGGACCAAACAAAGCATGGAACAAAAACTGGACTGGGACTACGATTACATCGTGATAAGAAACGACCTATTTTCCAGAATTACGATGGTGGAATACCCTGAGCTCATTGGTCATCTGAATAGAATCGGAGGAAATGAATTACTTACGGTTTGTACATTCCACCCTAAGTTTAAGAGCCAAACCCTAACCGACTTATTTGCATTAAACATCAAATCACCTTCTCTTTGCATCATGGAAAATTTTGACGGTGATCTAAACGAGCATTGGAGATCGTTCGTTGTATCGCAGGACACATCAGTGAGTGGTTCGAGCAGCTCACTTCTGCCTTATGATTATCAATACGGTCAATCCTTTTCGATTTTGCGCGAGGAGTTGGGTTTTAATGCCAAAGCCCTTTATGTATCGGGAAAGGCATTAAAAATGGGTGAGCAGAATTTCCTTGTGACCTTTAAGCAACTCAATGCAGAAAAGGTCATTGAATGCAATGAAAGCCCGTTAAATCTACTTATTGATTCCGCAAACAAATGGGAAGACTTTGAGTTATACTTTCACCTCGATCAATTTTCTGATTGGAGTTCCGTAGAGATATTCACGGTCAACCCGGGAGGCAATCATGTCTATTTTGACGATGTAAACATTTGTATCTACTAGTGTCTGGCCACCGGAAATTATGAAAACTATTAAGACATCTTTTTTCCTATACATGGGATTACTGTTGCTTTTTGGTGCGCTTCGTTTATTGCTTTTAGCGTCAAATGCTAATTTGACAGAGGACTTTGAAATCAACGACATACTTTGGTCATTTTTAATTGGCCTGCGGTTTGACCTCGTTGTAGCTGGATACCTTTTATTGCTTCCCGTTTTGACGATGGGCCTTGTGGAAATTCTGCCCTTGGACGCTGGCTGGATAAGTAAATGGCTTTTCAGATACCTCCTTATTTTCCCCGGAATATCGCTAATGATAGCCACGTTCAATATTCCTTATTTCAATCAGTTCTTCACTCATATCAACAGCGGGATATTCCTTTACAATGACGAATTCGACTTTTTATTTAACATGATAAGAGGAGAGATAACTTATTGGATCTACCTTCCTGTTTCTGTCTTAGCGGTATTTGTCTGGTATAAATGGCTTAAGAAGTCACTCGGTTTATTCAGTGACAAAGGCCCTAAGCTTTCAAGACTCCTTGTTGTCACACTTCCCCTTTTTGCCTTGATACTCACTTTGCTGGCTATCCGGGGTCGCATAGAAGGCAAGTCACCCATCAGAACAGGTACAGCATTCTTCTCAAATCATGCCTTTCTGAACAAATTGGGATTGAACGCAAACTATACCCTTGTTACCAGTTCCCTTTTTGATATCCGATCAGGATCAAAGGTTCATCAATTTTATACACATGATCAGGCCCTTTCAGCGGTTAAAAAATCACTGAAACTCGCGCCAGATTTGCCTACTTTCAATCGGCTAATTGAATGTGCCACGGATCCATCACATGCGAACGTCGTACTTGTAATCATGGAAAGCATGTCGGCCGCCAAAATGGGCTACTTTGGAAATACGGAAGAACTTACTCCACATTTAGACAGCCTTTCGGAATCGGGAATGGCATTTACCCAGATGTACACTGCAGGTATTCATACTTACAACGGTATATTTTCCAGCCTATTCGGTTTACCTATTTTATACAATTACCACCCACTCAAGCAAGCTTTTGATAAGAAATTCCATGGTTTGCCGGGGGTATTAAAAGATCAGGGATACCAGAATTGGTTTTTTTCTACTCACGATGCTCAGTTTGACAACATGGATGGGTTTTTGCGCAATAATGGCATGCACCGCATTGTTTCAATTGATGACTACCATGACAAGAAAAAGTTGAGTACCCTGGGAATTGGTGATGACGTTATGTTCGAACAGGGTCTTTCTTTTCTGACAGAAGATGGCCATGAAAAGCCATTTTTAGCTGTTTTTCTTACTGCTAGCGATCACGGTCCATACGTAATACCCGAGTATTATCACCCCAAGGCGAGTAGTAAAAAGAAGCAGGCCGTGCAGTATGCCGATTGGTCCATTGGCAAATTAATGAAGCTGGCACGAAAACACCCTTGGTTTGACAATACGTATTTCGTTTTTATTGCGGATCATGGAAGCTGGGATTACGCCGTATATCAGATGCCATTAACCTATCACCACAGCCCCTTCATTATTTATTCCCCGGCGTTGATGCAGCCCACGGTCAAAGAAGATTTGGCGTCACAGATGGACGTTTTTCCCACAATTCTTGGATTGTTGAATGTCACCTATGAAAATCATAGTTTAGGGATCGATCTGTTAAAAGAAAAGCGAGACTACGTCTATTTTTCTAACGATGAAAATATAGGTATTTTAGATCAACAATATTTCCTGGTCATGGACAAGAAGAACAACAAACTATTGTTGGAATACAAAAAGAAATCGCACGAGGATCTTAGTCTCGACAAGATTGAAAAGGTTCGAGAAATGGAGCGCTTTGCCAAGGCCCATTTTCAGGTGGGAATGGGATACATAAGAGAATTACACTGAAGTACTTTTTAGCCGAAGGCTTCAGGTGGTTTTATTCAATTGGCATACCAGTCGCGTAAAACGCACTCAACATGCTCATTGCCAATTATTTCACAGAATTTATCGACATCACTCAGACTCTTATCGGCGTTTCGATAGTGAAATGGATACACTACTTTGGGTTGGAATTTCTTAACTGCGGAAGCAGCGGCCTGAATATCCATGGTATAGGGCAGATTCATGCAGATAAAAGCGATGTCTATGTTTCTTAGCGCCAGCATTTCAGGTATCGGACCTGTGTCGCCACTGATGTAAATTCTAAGATCATCATATTCCAACACGTAACCATTACCTCTCCCTTTGGGATGTGGTGATTCGGGGTTAAGAGGAAAATTATACATGGGTATAGCTGTAATCTGAATGTCGTCGGAATTTGAGACCTGATTATTTCTGAGTGCCTTTGTTCTTGATTGCCAATTTTCAGGCATCATTTCCATGACAGCGGGTGGAGCAATAAATCCTGTATTCTCATCCACTAGCAGTTCAAGTGCTTTCTGATCATAATGATCCGGGTGCACATCTGTAATTAATACGAGCGTTGGTTTTTTCAAATCGACGTATCGGTCGACAGAACCTTGAGGGTCGACAAAAATCAATTGCTCTCCAATATTTAGAACCAAACTGGCGTGATTTATGACCTTTAGTCCAATAGAGCCATTGGACGTTTTAATTTCTTCGAAGTTACTGGTCTGAGCGCTCATTGTCATTGATGTCAAAACTGCGGTCAGAAGCAGAAATTTTTTTATAATTTTCAGCATGACGCAAATGTATGCAACCATTCCTATTCTTTTGCAAATTCTGCAATCTGCACGGTATCTTTTATTTCTATGCATTCCAATGACCTACGCAGTTTGTTCCAATGCTCAGGAATGGACATTAAAAAAAGACCGCGATGGAATTAAAGTGTATACCAAGGAGTCTGCTTCGGGCTACGACACGTTCAGGGCTACGCTGACATTAAAGTGTAACATTCATGGTTTGGTCTACTTGGTAAAGGACGTTCAGAATGCGCCAAAATGGATGTATAAAATCAAAGAAATCAGAATGATAAATGAAGTAGATTATTCGAACTGGAATGCATGGAGTAGCGTCGGTATGCCCTGGCCTATAGAAGACCGAGATATAGTGACCACTCAGAAATTAACAAAGTCGGATAACGAATTCAGAATTGACGTAAAATCCATACCAAGTTCATATAAAAAGGTCGAAGGTCATGTTCGAATAGAAAATGCACAAGGCTATTGGCTTTTTATTCAGAACAATGACCAGACAGTTGACATTGTCTATGAATTCCAATCTGACCCCGGAGGCATCCCAGCTTGGATCGTTAACGCCTTTGTTGAAGACTCACCTTTTAACACACTTTTGGGTATGAAGAGAATGATTCTAATGGAGCCATACCGATCAATTCAGTTGAATTACCTATAGTGAGATTTAATGCACGATCAACCTTATTTTTTCAGCTTTGTATGCATTTTGGACGATAAGTAATTCGTACATTCCTGCGTTGAGGTGACCGGCCGAGATTTTCTTCTCAGATGTTCGTGAAATGAAGTCATCCTGAAGAACAAGTTTGCCAGTGGCATCATACATTTCAATGTGAACAGAAGTGGAATTATCACCGGGGATAACTAAAGTAAAATTTCCATCGTTTGGGTTGGGGTAAAGCGAAACTCCGCTGTTGACAAAATCTTCGGAAACAAACCTATTAATGGCCTTGATGTCCTCTCTGAAAGCCACGATGGCACAGTTAAACATCAAGGCATTAGGAGGATAGAGTTGCAGACTATTTTTAATCTTGGTCGGCCCTTCCTTGTCGCTGAAACGCTTGGAAAGAATTTCTGAGATCTTTTCGTACTCGCCTATCAGGTGATGCCCTTCACCTGCCCAAAAATGTGCTTCGATGTTCAGGGGAATCTGCAATGAGTCGACCAGTTCTTTGATTCGCAGCGGGCCGTTAACTCTTCGTTCATTATAAAAGCATCGATCTTTACAAAGTGCAAAACCCGGATCTTCCCCACCATGGAAGAAGATCATGGGAACGGAATCCTGTTTGGTTAAGAATTGTTCTGCGTTGATCAGTCCGCCACTAATGCTTACCACGGCGTCAATATTTTTCTTTTCAGCAGGTCTGAATTTTACACGGGAATCGATCGATCCATATTGACTTTCCAGCAATGGGTTTAGGGCGTTGAAATCTTCTTGTTGTCCCCAAACCAAGCCCATGGCAGAGATAGCTCCGGCGCTTTCTCCTATGACATATATCTTATCCAGTTTTTTTCCTCTTTCTTCCAAATTGTGCTGAATGTAGGAAAGTGCTGCCCGGCTGTCTTGAACAGCGAAGTACCAAGCCTTGTCTATTTTATACACACCATCTCTGAAGTTTATGTCATTCAATTTTTGACATTGCTTTCCTCCTACGTAAAGAAATTTGTTGAGCATTAATTCAGCCATATCTTGGTGGGCATTCATTAACAGGCGGTAATTGATCAGGGCTACATAAAATCCCCTTCTGGCAAAATGGTAGCCCCAACCTTTCAATTGATTTTTATTACCACCCTCAAATCCGCCACCATGAATGATTACAATGAGTTTTGCCTTCGGGCAATCTTGCAACGGAGCGGGAAAATACAGGTCGAGCATTTGCCTGGTTTCAGAAACCTCCGTTCCGTAAGGCAGGTCCTTCAATCTAAAAATTTGATCAACCCTGAATAATTCTTCACCCGTAATCTCTGGGCACTGGCCACTGGAAGGAAAGCCCATCAAAATCAGCCATATGATTGTTATCAGTTTTTTTAACACCGATTTTTCGAATTAACTATTAATAAGCAACTTAAATTCACCAGAAGTCTCTATGATAAAGGTATAAATTAAATGTGGTGACCTGACCCCTGAAATTTGCTAAACATGACTTTGGTCATCTTTATCTTATGATGTGATGTAGGTCACAATTGACAACGCTTCATGTGTTAATTTCATATCGAATTACTGATAATCAAGTCACATGAAGAACTCACACCATCAAGTACTAATTATTGGCGGAGGAACAGGCGGCATTATGATAGCCGCACAGCTGCAAGGAAAAAGCAAGAAAAAATTGGACATCGCCATCATTGAGCCTTCCAAGACTCACGCTTATCAACCTGCCTGGACCTTGGTTGGCGCGGGCTTGATGAAGATGGACCAAACCATTAAAAAAGAAGAAAAGCTCATCCCAAAAGGAAGTCATTGGATTCAAGGCAGTGTGAAAGACATTGATCCGGAAAAGAATTTAGTGAAATTGGATGATAATCAGGAAATTACCTATGATTTCCTGGTTGTGGCCCCGGGAATACAAATGAACCTTGATGGAATCAAAGGCCTGAAAGAAACCTTGGGAAAAAATGGCGTATGCTCCAATTACGTAGACCCCGAGTACACAAATGAAGTATTGAAAAATTTTAAAGGGGGCAACGCACTGTTCACTCAACCTTCAACTCCTATTAAATGCCCAGGGGCACCTCAGAAAATCATGTATCTGGCTGCTGAAATGTTTGAAGAGAAAGGACTAAGGGATTTTACGAACGTAATTTTTGCAACCCCTGGAACCGTAATTTTCGGTGTTCAGCCCTTTAAGGATGAATTGGAACGCTACCTTGTAAAATACAATGTAAAACAACGTTACGGGTACAAACTCGTGGAAATAGATGGTGAGAAAAAAGAAGCCTATTACGAACGTCTTGAATTACCGAAAGGAAAAAATTACATTGTAAATGATGAACGCAATGCGGCAGGTTGTACAGGTTTTATAAATGATGGAGATGTACGACGCGAAGTTCAGGAGGTAAATTCTACTTTCCAAATGGAGAAAAAAGGGACTCGTTATACCATTGCATTCGATATGTTGCACTTGGCTCCACCACAGTCTGCTCCCACTTGGTTTCAAACTACCAAACTTGCGAATGCGGAAGGGCCTAATAAAGGCTGGATGGCGGTAGATATGCATTCTCTCCAATCGCGGTTTTATCCAAATGTATTTGGTGTAGGCGATGTCACCGACGCTCCAACGGCCAGGACGGGTGCAGCAATAAGAAAACAAGCTCCGGTGGTGGTCAACAATATTCTGCAACTCATGGAAGGCAAAGCGGCCGATTGTACGGAATACAATGGGTATTCTTCCTGTCCGCTGGTTGTGTCCCGAAATAAAATGCTCTTGGCTGAATTTGGTTATGACGGCGTTCGGATGTCAGATCCAATGTTAAAATCTGTTTTTAATCTTGGAAAAGCGAGTTACCCGATGTGGTTGTTGAAAAGACACGGACTTCCTTTTCTGTATTGGAATATGATGTTAAAAGGTAAAATGTAAGCAAGTGAAAAGAATACTGGTTCCAACGAATTGCGATGAAAGTTCTGAATGGGCTTTTAGATTGGCAACAGAACTATCCAGGCAGAACAATGCCCGAGTGTATCTGCTTAGGGTCATCAAAACACATGGAGGTGCTTATTTTAACAGGGATGGTGAAATTGTCCAAGACCAGGCCCACGACGTCAATATATACAAGAAACAGAAAGAAGAAGAGACAGTGCGGCTCAAGGTCTGGGCCGAACGTATTAATAAGGATGCCGTGCAGGTGGTTTTGTACGGTGGAATAGCAGAAACCATACTCAAAACCATACAAAAGTATAAGGTTGGCCTGGTAATCATGGGGAATAAATTTGTAGACAATGAGCCTCATCGCTTCTTTGGAGAGTTGACTTCATTTCTTGTGCGAAAAACAACCACACCTATACTATCATTAAAGTCGAATATTACCGCTCAGGGGCTTGACAACATCGTTTTTGCAAATGAGTTTGACGGCAAATTGTCCTTTTACGACGCTTTACAAGATTTGCAGCATTACTGCAATGCCAAAGTCGATATGCTACGAATTAATTATCCAAAGCATGAAATAGCAGAAGACAAAGTCCTTGAAAACATGGACTATTTTGCCAGAATCAATACCATAAAGAATTATTCAAAAACAATTCACCCTTCCAATGAAAAGCACCATGAACCCGGAATACTTGATTACATATCCAACCATTCATGCGACCTGTTAGCCGTGAAAAACATTAAACGGAGCAGCTCTTCGCCCCTGTTCAGTTCTAAATTGAGCAAGCACTATTTCACAGAGCTCCATATTTCAACACTTATTTACAATGATTGAGTTTATCAAACAACCATGGCCCTGGTACATCGCCGGGCCCATAATTGCCGCAGTATACGGCAGCCTGTTGTTCTTTGGCAAGAGTTTTGGTATATCTGCCACTTTGCGTTCCATGTGCAGTGCAATGGGCGCAGGAAAAAGGATCGACTTCTTCGATTTTGACTGGAAGGGTCAAATGTGGAATCTTATGTTCGTGCTTGGCGCGGTCATTGGTGGTTTTATCGCCACTATGTTTTTAAGTGAACCCATGGAGATGCAGCTCAGTGAAGTGACTAAAGAAAACTTGACCTCCTATGGGTTGGTAAGTTGGAAAAACGGCATCGCCCCGGTAGAAATTTTCAATTGGGCAAGTTTGATCACGGCCAAAGGGTTTATAATGATGGTCCTGGGCGGATTTTTAATAGGTTTTGGATCAAGGTATAGCGGAGGTTGCACCAGCGGCCACGCCATCAGTGGTCTTTCAAATCTTCAACTACCCTCTTTGGTTGCTGTGATAGGTTTCTTTATTGGCGGATTATTCATTACCTGGCTTGTTTTGCCTCATCTTTTAACCATGTGACATGAAGTATCTGAAATTTATAATCCTCGGAATCATTTTTGGCATCATGTTTGTCAAATCAGAGGTGGTATCGTGGTACAGAATCTATGAAATGTTCCGTTTTGAGAGTTTTCACATGTATGGCATCATTGGATCTGCCGTAGTTCTTGGAGCCATTTTGACCTTGCTGATTAAAAAGAAAAGGGTCAGAAATATTGAAGGAGACATTATCTCATTTCAAGACAAAGCCAAGACCTGGCCCAGATACATTATAGGTGGCACTGTATTTGGCTTAGGCTGGGCGTTGACTGGAGCTTGTCCAGGTCCAATGTTTACACTGGTCGGAGCGGGATTTCCAATATTTCTGGTCGTTATTGTCAGCGCCATTTTTGGTACCTACGTTTATGGAGCCATCAGGGACAAGATTCCACATTGACTAAAAATTGCCATTCCTTGTTGAAGAGGTAATTATTCTTCACATTTACACTCCCTAAAAAAAAGTAATGAATCCTACCTCTGGTATTAAACTAGGTTATATCCTCTTTTTCACTTTTTTACTCTGGCAATGTGCTGGTGACGCAGAACGACAGGCTGAACAAGCCCCTTCTGTGACAGTAGTTGAAGTGATCAACAAAGACGTCCCGATATTTCAGGAATTTGTAGGCCAGGTATCTGGACTTTATGATATTCCTATTCGGGCCCGGGTCGACGGTTTTTTGGAAGGTCGCTTTTTTATTGAAGGGAATCCAGTTATAAAAGGTCAACTTTTATATGAAATCGATGCTCAATCATACCTTGCTCAAGTTGCTAATAGAAAAGGCGAAGTAGCCGAAGCTAGAACAAGATTGGTAAATGCCCAGAACGAATTAAATAGAATCAGGCCTTTAGCGGAAATCAATGCCATCAGTAAGAGCGATCTAGATGCGGCCACGGCCGATGAAGGAGCGGCACAAGCCAACCTTGATGCTGCATTGGCCAAACTTGATTTGGCGATTATTGAATTGGGTTATACAGAGATAAAATCACCCTTAAATGGTATAATTGGCAAGAGTATTGCCAAAAGAGGAGAATACGTAGGTAAATACCCTAACCCAGTAATTCTTTCTACCGTCTCTCGTATTGATACCATATTGGTTCAGTTTTTTATTACAGAATCTGATTATTTAAAAGTGGCAAGGGATTTAATTGCCAGAAGTGGCAAGATAATTGGAAATCAAGAGGATAAGGCACCGAATGTGGAACTCATTCTTGCTGATGGCACGCTCTTTGAAGCAAAAGGCAAGGTTGATTTCATTGATCGTGAGGTCGATCCAACGACCGGATCAATATTGGTTCAGGCCTCATTTCCAAACAAAGATGGATTAATACGCCCTGGTCAGTACGCCAAAGTGAGAATTCAAACAACTATTATGAACCAGGCGAAACTAATACCACTGCGGGCAATCATCGAAAACCAAGGCAATGTCAATGTTTTTGTGGTAAACGATAGCTCTAAGGTCGAATTACGTGAAATTCAACTAGGTGGCACTTATGGCGACTTATTACTTGTCACCTCAGGTCTTGAACACAACGAACGCATTGTTCTTGATGGAATACAAAAGATTAAAGGCGGAATTCCGGTTACTGCCGAACTCACCACTTTTGAAAGTAAATCAACCAATCCCTTCTAATGGGTTCTGAGAATAAGGGAAATTTCTTTGTTGGCAGACCCATAGTAGCAATGGTTATAGCCATTGTCACCGTCATCGTGGGTACCATTTTTCTTATCGGCCTTCCGATAGAGCAATACCCAGACATTACTCCTCCCATGGTCAGAGTCAGCACGAGCTATGTGGGTGCTAATTCACTAAATATAGAAAAGTCAGTTGCTACACCACTTGAACAGGAGATCAATGGTGTGGAGAACATGATTTATATGAAATCCGTCAACTCTAATGACGGGACACTTAAAATCGACGTATCCTTCGATATTGGCACCGATCCAGACATGAATACGGTATTTACTCAAAATCGAGTGTCTCAAGGCACGTCCAAACTTCCCCCTGATGTCAAACAGTATGGAGTAAAAACTCAAAAGGCACTTTCTTTCCCTATGATGATCGTGTCCTTAACTTCCAAAGGTGATGTGTATGATCAGAAATTTTTAGGGAATTTCTCATTGATTAACATCAAGGATGTATTGGCAAGAATTCAGGGGATCGGACAAGTTGACGTCCTTGGTGCCAGTGATTATAGCATGAGAATCTGGGTTAAGCCGGACAGACTGGCAGTCATGGGAATATCAATACCCGAGATAGCTGATGCAATAAAAAGTCAAAGTGTCATAGTTCCCGGTGGTAGGTTTGGGGCCGAACCTGCACCTCCCGGAACAGAATTCACTTTTAGCGTACAATTGCCTGAAAGGCTTCAGTCTGAAGCTGAATTTGGTGATATTTTAGTCCGCACACATGCAGACGGATCTCAAGTCAAGTTAAAAGACATAGCCCGGGTGGAATTGGGCATAGAAACATACAATGCCTTTATTCGATTAAATGGTCGCACATGTGCGGCGATAGCTTTATACCAAACCCCGGGCTCAAATGCCGTTGAAATTGCTGCAGAAGTCAAAGAAACCATGGCCGGACTAAGGGGTAAATTTCCCGAAGGCATTGATTACACTGTTTCTCTAGACACAACAACAGCCATCACAGCGGGAATCAACGAGATCATTGAAACACTGATTATTGCACTCACGCTTGTTATTCTTGTCGTTTTCATTTTTATCCAGGATTGGAGAGCCAGCCTTATACCTACCATTGCCATTCCGGTCTCACTTATCGGAGCTTTTATATTATTTCCGGTACTTGGCTTTTCTATCAATGTTCTGTCTTTGCTTGGATTGGTTCTTGCCATTGGAATTGTGGTTGACGATGCCATTGTTGTAGTGGAAGCTGTGCAGGTCAATATTGCAAAGGGCATGAATCCAAAAGATGCCACAAATGAAGCTATGAGAGAAGTTACAGCTCCAATCATAGCTACAACTCTTGTTTTGATTGCAGTATTTGTTCCAGTGGCGGCCATGGGTGGAATTACCGGCCGACTCTACCAGCAATTTGCCATCACTATTGCTGTTTCGGTTGTATTTTCTTCGTTTAACGCCCTTTCACTTAGTCCAGCTTTGTGCGGAATCCTAATGCGTGAGTCAAAACCTTATAAAGGTTGGCTTGGTAAATTTTTCGGTGGATTTAACAAGGGATTTGACCATGCCACTGACGGCTACATGACCTACACTAATATTTTTACGAGAAAAATGAAACGCGGTGTAATTTTCATCATCATTCTCACTGGTTCCATTTTTTTGGTGTCAAAAGGTGTACCCAGTGGATTTATACCTGAGGAAGATCAAGGTTATATCTTTGTGAATGCACAATTGCCACCTGCTTCTTCTTTACAGCGATCCGATGAAATAGCGCGTAATATAGAGGAAATCCTTAGTCAGTTTCCAGAAGTAGAATATACCACAAATGCTACTGGCTTCAGCATGCTCTCTGGTGGATTCTCAACAAATAATGACTTCATTTTTGTTTCACTTGTGGATTGGGCCGAAAGGGAAAAATCGGCACTGGAACTTGTAAGGGAGATAAATTTCAAATTACAGGGAATCAAAGGCGCCATTGCTTTTGCTTTTGGACCGCCGGCAATTCCTGGCCTTGGCAGTGGATCGGGTTTTACGTTGATGTTGCAAGATAAGACAGGGAATAGTCCGGCATACCTCGCCGATCAGACAAATGTGTTCTTAAAAGAATGCAGAAAGAGGCCTGAAATAGGACAAATATTCACCACTTATCAGGCAGCTGTACCCCAAAAATTCATGAACATTAATAAAGAAATGGCCTTAAAGGCGGGTGTAAACCTTGGGGATATTTACACCACAGTTGGTGCTTTTTTGGGTGGTACGTATGTGAATGACTTCAACCGATTTGGTAGGCAATATAAGGCATATGTTCAGGCCGAGCCGGAGTATCGGCAAGACGACAGTAAAATGGGTCTTTTCTTTGTTAAGAACAAAGAAGGAAAGAACGTTCCACTTAGTGCCTTGGCCACCATTGAAGACATCCAAGGACCGGAGTTTACCAATCGTTTTAATTTATATCGGTCGGCTGAAATAACGGGCAGTCCCGCAAAGGGATACAGCTCGACACAGGCGCTCGATGCTCTTGAAGAAGTGGCAACCCAAACCTTATCATCAGATATGTCCTACGACTGGGGCAATATGTCATATCAAGAAAAGAAAGCCACCGGAAGTGGGAATATAGTATTCGTTTTTTCATTGCTTTTTGTATTCCTGATCCTCGCAGCACAGTATGAAAGCTGGTCTCTGCCAATGAGTATTCTACTGGGTACACCTTTCGCAATTTTTGGCGCTTTTTTGGCGCTCTTTGTTTCCAGATTGTTCAGCGAAACGTATGAAGCAAATGTATTTGCACAGATTTCTTTGGTCATGCTTATTGCCATGGCAGCCAAAAACGCCATTTTAATCATTGAATTCGCAAATCAGAAATTCGAAGCAGGCTTGAGCCTGTTCGATGCGGCCATTGAAGCAGCCAGGTTGCGATTTCGCCCTATTCTAATGACGGCCTTTTCTTTTATTCTAGGAGTATTTCCCTTGATAGTAGCCAGTGGATCGGGCAGTGAAGCAAGAAAAGTGATGGGAATGGCATTATTGGGAGGAATGACTCTTGCAACCTTATTGGGTGTTTTTCTAACACCAATGCTATATGTTTTAATTGGTAAATTATTTAAGTACGAAGAAAAGCGAACCTTGAAAAATTCGGCAGCCATTAATGATCAGTAGTTCTTCATATCAACACATATTAGGCGGTATTTTAATTGCTGTATTGCTTTATTCCTGTGCTGTTGTTGGACCGGATTACAAAAGACCCGATGTCAAAACTCCTGAATCCTATTGGGCTGACAGTTTAGCAGAAAGGGACAGCATGCTAAACATCGGGTGGTGGGAGATTTATAAGGATCCTGCCTTGGATTCACTAATTAAGTTCGCACTTGAAAATAATAAAGACCTGCTAATAGCTACCTCACGAGTGGAACAGGCCAAAGCTTTTGTTGGGTATAATAATGCAGATTACTTCCCTAAGCTGGACATAGGCGCGGGGGCCTTTAAAGGGAATTATGGCGGAGGACTATTTTTATTTGACAATGAACGCGAGGCGTTGGTGGCACAAGGGCAATTAAGCTGGGAAATAGGATTCTGGGGTGAAGTCAGAAGGGCAACCGAGTCGGCTAAGGCAGAACTTCTGGCTTCGGAATTCGCCAGGCGCGAAATTCAGATATCCCTTATCAGTGAAGTCGCCAGGGCGTATTTTGAATTGCAGGATTACAAAATGCGATATGAAATATCAAAAAGAACCTATGCATCAAGGGACAGTGGGCATGTTATTATTAAAGCGCGATTTGAAAAAGGCATCATACCCGAGATCGACGTTAACCAATCCCAGATCCAATTGTCTATCTCTAAGGCCTCTGTTCCTGTATATGATCGCCAAGTGACAGTAGTAGAAAATCGTCTGAACCTTTTATTGGGGCAAAATCCCAATTCCATAAAACTTCAGGGAAAATTCTTGGATCAGGAGGTCAATATTATCATCCCTCCCGGAATTCCATCGGAGATACTGGATAGGCGTCCTGACTTGTTGGAAGCAGAAGCGCGCCTGCACGCTCAGACGGCCAAGATTGGTGTAGCACAAGCCCAACGCCTCCCCTCCCTTTCCCTTACCGGATTGTTTGGTGCGGTGTCTCCGGAATTGAGCAATTTCACGAATGTAACAAGTGGTTGGAATGCAAGTGCCGGTATTTTTAGCCCTCTATTCTATTTTGGAAAGAATAAACGCCGGGTAGAAATTGAAAAAGAAAAAACAGCCCAAGCGTTAAGGCAATATGAGAAGGCAGTGATCAATGCGTTTAGTGAAGTCGAGATCGCATTAAAGAATATTGAAACAAGGCAGGAAGAACTCATGGCAAGGAGAGATCAACTTGCAGCAGCGTCTAATGCCGAATATTTGTCTTTTGAACGCTATAACAAAGGGGTCACAAGTTATCTTGAAGTACTGGAAAACCAGCGTTCATCGTTTGATGCCGCTTTATTGCATTCGCAGGCCCAACAGGAATTTCTTAAGTCATACATTTTGCTTTATAAGGCTTTGGGTGGAGGTTGGATATCAGAAAATGATGCGCAAAGTGAAGCGACTGCTCCATAAACATTATTCAAGGTCATGTGATCCATGCAATTGCTCTTAAACTCTATCATATATCTAATATCTCTACTTCCGTTTCGACTTTTATACATTCTCTCTGACCTGGTCAATTTCATCCTTTTTGACATGTTCAGATACCGAAGGGATATTATTAAAGGCAATCTGGAGCGATCATTTCCAGAGAAGTCTTGGTCCGAGATCGCTCAGATTCAAAAGAAATTCCACCGTTATTTTTGTGATCTCACTTTCGAAACATTCAAGACACTGACCATTAGTGAAGCCCAGGTAAAAAAACGGGTTCAATATACCTGCTCCAAACTTTTTTCCCACTATGCTGAAAAAGGTCAAAGCGTCATCATTGTCATGGGGCATTACGGTAATTGGGAACTGGCTGGTGCATCATTTGCTGTTGAGGGAATTCACAAGTTGATTGTCATTTATCACCCGCTGAAAAATAAGCGATCTAATGCCTTGGTCGTAAAAATGAGAACCAGGTTAGGCAATGAACTTTATGCAAAGAAAGAAGTGTTAAGAGGCATGTTGAAAGATCGGGGAAGGTTGACTGCAACTGCATTTATTGCCGACCAAACACCGCCACCGGAAGGGGCTTATTGGACACAATTCTTGAATCAGGATACCCCTGTATTCAGCGGTACCGCGAAATTGGCAAGAAAATTTGACTATCCGGTGATCTATGTTCGAGTAGTAAATGAAAAACGCGGGTATTATACATTAGAAGCTGAATTGCTGTGTGAAAAACCCTCGGTTTTATCAGAGGCTGAATTATCAGAGCTTCACACCAGAATTCTTGAGGCTGATATCCGAAAGAAACCCGAATATTGGTTGTGGTCACACAGACGATGGAAGCATCGACGAAACGAAAAATAGTATTAAATTTGCGTCGTGAAAGAGGGAAAAGACTTAATTCTTGCAACAAAAAAGTTTGCAGTAGAGGATAAAAAGCGAAGCTGGTTTCATACCATCACGGCCTTCGTTCTTCTGATATCATCATTTGTGGCTGGTGTTTTAGCCGATAACACATTCGTTAAAATTGGCATTGGTCTGCTGAGTGGTTTGTCCATCACCCGAGTTTTTGTCATTTATCACGATTATTTGCACAAGGCCATTTTACCTACCTCTAAATTGGCCTATTTCATGTTTTATGTATTTGGACTTTTCAAACTTGCTCCATTTTCAATTTGGAAAAGATCTCATGATTATCACCATAAGCATAATTCGAAGCTCTATACTTCGAGTATAGGTTCTTTTCCTATCGTAACACTTGAAAAATTTAAAAAAGCACCAAAGTCTGAACAACGCAAATATTTGTTCATTAGGCACCCAATCACCATTTCTCTTGGTTACATTTTTGCCTTTGTTTACGGCATGAGCATTAAGTCTTTGATAGCCAGTCCGTCAAAGCACTGGGACTCTGCCCTGGCACTTACTTTTCACTTTGGCTTAGCCTTTCTGGTCTATTATAATTTTGGATTTGAGACGGTAATGCTATCCTATTTCTTCCCGGTATTTATTTCAGGCGGTTTAGGTTCATATTTATTTTATGCCCAGCATAATTTTCCCGGTGTTGTTTTTAAAGAAAAAGAAGATTGGAGTTATTCAGAAGCTGCGCTGAAGTCTTCCAGTATGATGGTGATGAATCCTGTTATGCAATGGTTCACTGCCAATATCGGTTTTCATCAGATTCACCATATGAATGCAAAAATTCCGTTTTACAAGCTACCCGAAGTATATAATGAGTTCAAGGAATTTCAGACCGCCACAAAGACCTCATTAATGCCTTGGGACATATGGGCTTGTTTTAGGCTCAAGGTCTGGGACACAGAAAGAGGCCAAATGATAGGGCTGAAAGAAGCCGGTCTGCGCTAGCAACACCTTTATTTTTTATAGATCACTTGGGACAACACATGCTCCATGGATTCGATGTGTGCTTTTTTTATATCATTGGCATCTACAATGACCCATGGTGAATTATTCCGATGGGTCTTTTCTAACATGGCTTCTTTATAGGAGGTGTATTTGTCCCACAATTCGATGGCCTTAAAGTCCAAGGCATGTAATTTCCACTTTTTTAATGGGTTTTGCTTCACTTCCTGAAGCCTGCGTTTCAGTTCACTTTTTGAAATTGAGAAATAGAATTTAATAAGTTCGATTCCATCATTCATGATCATCTCTTCGAATTGATTGACCTCGCTCATGAACCTATTATACTGATTCTTGGAACAAAAACCATTCACAGGTTCTACCATGGCACGATTGTACCAGCTTCTATCGAAAAAGGCGATTTCCCCGGGGAGCGGAAATTCTCTGATGTAACGCCTGAAATACCACTGCCTTTTCTGTGATGCGCTGGGCTTAGGAAGGGCAATGGAACGCATGTTTCTTGGATTTAGATGCTCAGAAAACTTACGGACGGCCCCACCCTTTCCTGCAAAATCCCTGCCTTCAAAAATGACTAAAACACGTTTGTTCCTTTGCACTATCCAGGACTGCATTTTTATCAATTCTATCTGAAGCTCCTTGATTCTTTTTTCATACCGAATATTCTCGACTACTTCTTTGTAATTTAGATCTTTCTGCCTTAATAGGTATTTTAATCCCTTTTTGGAATTTAGCAGATCGAGGTCTTCTGCACTCAATTCAAACGTCGGTTCCGTGCTCATTGTGAAAGTTTAATTACTGATCGGTGATATCGTTGAACAATGTTAGGATCATGATAAAGCCGGCTTCGCTGGTCGGTTTTGTTCTCGTAATCAAAAAGGTTTAGTACATAGCGCATACTTTCAAGACGCATATTCAATTTGTCATTGGCGTTGACAATGATCCACGGACAAAAAGATGTATGAGTTGATGAAAACATTCGTTCCTTGTAAACTGTGTATTCATTCCATTTGCTCCTAGATTTTTCATCAACCGGACTTAACTTCCACTGCTTTAGCGGATTAGTTTTACGGCTTTCAAAACGTTTTTCTTGTTCTTTTTGGGAGATGTCGAACCAAAACTTTACAATGACCATGCCGTCTTCATACAACATATGCTCAAATTCGGGGACTTGACGAATAAACTTTTCATATTCCGGTGGTTTGCAGAATCCCATCACGGGTTCAACCACAGCGCGGTTGTACCAGCTTCTGTCAAAAAATACAATTTCACCCGGATTCGGTAATTCCTTGACATAGCGCATAAAATACCATTGTCCTTTCTCTGTTTCTGATGGTTTGGCAAGGGCGACCACTCGCATCGACCTGGGATTAAGGTGTTCTTTGAAGCGCCTAATCGTTCCTCCTTTACCAGCTGCATCGCGGCCTTCAAAAAGAATGGCGAGCCGCATGTTTTTCTTCAATAACCACTTTTGAAGCTTTACCAGTTCTATTTGCAGAAACTCCAAATCCTGTGCATATCTTAATTGAGCGCGAATACCAGAGAGGTCAACTTCTTTGGATTTCAAATGTTTCTTTAGTTCCTTTCTGGTATTAACTTGAGAAACATCTTCTGCCGTTAAATAGGGTTGTATTTTTTCTTTCAAGATATTTCTTACTAAAAAAACCTAGGGGAGTCAACTCCTGTCTCCCACATAATATTCAGCATTTGCTATAGATGTGAATTTAATGAATTTGACGCTGCATTTAGTGATGGAAATCACAAATTATCCAGAGCTTCCTCAAGTTCTTGATGCCTGGGCCTTGATTCACTTTGCCTCAATTTTTCAAATGATGCGGAAGAATGGTTTAAAAGCAAAGAAGCCATTTGACCCATGACCAGTTTAAGAATAAAACCGGGTATGATAATTCTGAATCTGTTGACACCAAATGATTTGTAGATCGCCTTTTGGACCTTAAACCAGTCGTCATTACCGGCACAGAGGTTATACACACCATCGGACTGACTCACAACCAGGTGGGCGATAGCTTGTGCAAGATCGTCAATATGAATCCATGAAACCCCTTGCTTTTGGCCACTGAAAAATAGTCCAATATTCAAAGCCGAAATCCTTTTGAAAGGAGTCATAAAACCACCTTTTGAGTCAAGAACGTTCGAAATGCGCCCCGTGACCAAAGTACCAGAAATTGCCTTAAATTGTTCGTGAGATTTTTCCCATTCAACGCATAAGTCAGCTAAAAAACCGTTACCAGGGTCAGAGGTCTCATCGGGTAATTCGTTACCGCGTTCGCCACCGTAATATCCTACGGCCGATGCCCCAAAATACGTTTGGATGTTAATTCCCGATCTGCGCATTTCCTCAAAGAGTAAATTGGTACCTTCCACCCTGCTTTGTATAAGGGTATTCTTCCTCGACTTTGTCCATAATCCCCCTGCTACAGAGGCTCCCGCGAGGTTTACGGCGAAATCCAAGCCTTCGAATGCTTTCGGGTCTATATATGATTCAGGGATATTCCAATAGAAACTCAACTTATCACTTTCAGCCCTTTTAATATTGGTGGTGAGAATTCGCACAGTGATTCCCATCGAGGTTAAAACGTCCGAAAGCGCACTGCCGATTAAACCACTTCCACCAACGATCAATGCTGTTTTCCCGTTATCCATGAGTATTATTCTGAGTTTAAACGTTATGATTCAAGAGGATTCGAAGTTATTAACTTTTTAAGAGTCTACGGTTGATTACTTTCTTGGTAATGCATTGTCAGGCAAGACAAAGCCCCTACATTTATTCATAACTTTAAATGATTAAAATCCCAGAAATATATGCCCAGAGCCAAAAAAGAGCGAAAGATTTTCGTTCTGGATACTTCCGTGATATTACACGATCACAATTCCATCATGAATTTTCAAGAACACGATGTGGCCATTCCTATAACCGTGTTAGAGGAATTGGACAACTTTAAACGCGGAAATGACACCAAGAATTTTGAAGCCAGGGAATTTATAAGGATCATCGATAAGCTTTCGGGAAGTCATACATTGAGCGACTGGCTGCCTTTGAATGGACCAAAAAAAGGGAAATTCAAAATAGTGATGCAGAACGACGTGAAAGACCTTGATGCCGAGGCCATATTCAGGGATAATAAAGCAGATCACCGAATATTAAATTCTGCACTCACTTTGACCCAATGTGAAAAGCCCTCACGTGTTATTTTAGTCACCAAAGACATCAATTTGCGTATCAAGGCTAAGGCACTGAATCTAGAAGCTCAGGATTACGAAACGGGCAAGATCAAGGATGTTCAGACCTTAAAGACTGGTATTTCAAGTGTTGAGAACATCGACAGCGAAGTCATTCGGAAAATATTTACCGACGGATCCATCGATTCGTCCGACTTCCTTGGAAAAGCTAAGGAAGCAAACCAATTTTATATTTTAAAAAATGGAAAATCATCGGCGCTGGCTTTCTACAATCCTTTCAAAGACGTGGTGGAACGGGTTGAAAAACTCTATACCTATGGGATCAAGCCCAAAAATGCTGAACAAACCTTTGCTTTACACGCCATTCTTAACCCTGAGATTAAATTAGTTAGCCTACAAGGTGTTGCCGGAACGGGAAAAACCCTATTGGCACTTGCAGGTTCTTTGGAACAACGAAAGCAGTACAAACAAATAATTCTAGCCCGGCCAATTGTTCCTTTGAGCAACAAAGACATTGGTTATTTACCAGGTGACGTGAATGACAAGATCAACCCCTATATGGAGCCCTTGTGGGATAACTTGAAGTTCATTAAGAATCAATTCTCGGAAAATGAGAAGCGGCATAAGAATATCCTGGAAATGGAAAAAGATGAGAAGATAGTTATAACCCCTTTGGCTTTTATCAGAGGGAGAAGCCTGTCAGACGTCATCTTCATTGTGGATGAGGCTCAGAACCTGACTCCCCATGAAGTCAAAACAATTATTACCAGAGCAGGTGAAAACACGAAGATCATATTTACCGGCGATATTCATCAGATCGATACGCCTTACCTGGATGAACAGAGCAATGGTCTATCTTACCTGATCGATCGGTTGAAAGGGAATAAGCTTTTTGCTCATATTACTCTTGAAAAAGGCGAACGTTCAGAATTGGCCAATTTGGCGAATGAGTTGTTGTAGTTCAATCGGATGTTAAAGGACGAGGAATCCTGATCTCATTCTGTTCATCCATTGGCTGTCTGATCTTAAGGACTTTTTCTTCAGCCCCTTCAAAAAAAACAAAGGCCACTCCGTCACAAACAGAAGATGACAATGGCGTCCACAACCAGGCACCATAGCTTACCACGTCGTCAATGACCAGCAGTACGGGAATGCCAGAAGTCGGTATACCCTCCTTTTTTAGCGTTTCCCATCCATGATCAGAGATCAAGAGCTGAAATTCTTTAGTGTCAAATGACACAATATCATGCTTGGTAAGAATGGGCACACCTTCGGGCTTGTATGTTTTGGCAAGGCTATACCACTTGCGCTGGAAAGACATGGGACCCATCAAAGAAGTTACCGGTATACAGCGTTCGTTAAAAACATAAATTTCAATTTTATGTTCCTTGTCTCCCCCCTGAAAAAGGATCGAAAGAAATAGAAGGATACTTCCAACCATAATCAATCGTGAAAAGCGAGTCGACTTAATTCCACCACGAGAATCTCCTCTTCACAAAGGGGCGTGATCATGTCTACGAATTCCTCGTTGTAATTAGAGGACTTATGCAGTCTTTCGGCATATTCGTCGGCAAAAGTCATGAAATGTACAAATCTCGTTGGTTCTTTAGCTTGTTGATGGGCACGGTAAAGCAAGGTGTCTTCTTCGTTTAGTTTTATATTTTCCACGAATTCCCTTACCAGCATTTTGGCTTCATCAAGTGCTTCTTTGCGCACTTTGAAAGTGACCATTTTATTGATCATAATTGATTAATTGAGGTGTTAAGATTAGGATAAATTTTGCTTTGGAATAATTAATCGGTCAGATATTAATGATAGTCGAACTAAAAGATATGTTGGAAATGAGAAGAAAAATTTCGTCTATGATATGATCATTCCATGTCCGCACCAGTGTCGTTTTGTTCTTTCAAGGTCCAAGAATCAGTAGCACTTGTTTCGAGCCACAAATCACCGGATTTTCTGAATACCTGAATGTGAATTCCGTATTTATTTTCAAAATTCCCTTCCAAGTCACTTACACTCATGTTTTCGTTAATGACTACGCCTCCTTCATTATGTTTTTGACGCACCTCGCCAAGGGCCGGATTACCATCAATCATATCGGATTTTGGCGACCCCGACCCTTCTTTATGAGCGTGCTGGAAGAATTCAATTTTTAGAAAGGGATACCTTCTTGAAAATTCGTTTTTTATTTCTTCCAGTGGCTTATTGTCCTCAATATGTATTTCCATTAATTCAGATCCATTGATTCAAGTAGTTAATAAATTCTTCTCTGAGTTCGTAATAGATCTTTCTGAACTGATTCATTTGGTCCCGCAGGTCCTTATGACCATCCATGTAGTTATCTTCAGGGGTTACGGGGCGGTCAGGAGATACTTTTTCAATCCCGTTTTCGTATTGTTTAATGTCGTGACGAAGTTCATCGATCACTTCAATTTCCCTGATGTACTGATTTTGAAAATGCTCTAATTGGGATGTAAATTCTTGTTCAGTGCTTCTTCCCACTATTTCTTCCAGCCTGCTATTAAATATGGCCACTTCATCCTTGTAAAATTTAAGTTCATTGAGCCAAAGTGTCAACTCGAAGTTAAGGTCTGATATTTGGACAATTTTCGCTGTTGCTACTGTCATGATGTATGTATTTCGATGTTAATGAATAATGATTACTGATGCGTGAAAGGCGAATCCGGCTTCAGGCTTCGCAATTCACGGCTAAATAATGATAATTGTTGTTTGGTAAATTCTCTTTTGATATAAATTCTTTTGGTACCGCTCTGAACTGTACGCCGATAGCCTAAAAGGTGAAATAATTCTCTGGAAAGATATTTTGCTACGCGTTCATTCACTTTTATAGACTTAAATACGTCGTCGTGTTTTTCAATGCCAGGCAATGCCATTAATATGCGCTCAAAATTGAACTTTCTGATAAAAAATGAAAATCTAAGCCAAAAAGTAGGAATTAATTTTATTAAATAAAAACCTTCATTGCCTTTTGTTTGGTATAAAGGCATAAAGAGGAATCCACTTTCTTTCACTTGAATGACACCGTGTTTGTTCCGCGCTACGGTTTGGTCCTTTTTTACGGGACTGAAATTCACGTATCCCGGTTCCATTTTGAAGTCTTCATCATCTTCAACCCGATAGCAATGGCGTACTTCGAAAAAGCTGTGCGCAAAATGGCTGTGTTTATTATCCAATATCAGCTCTGAATAAAGCACAGCGTCTTTCATGAGGCCCGTGATTAAAAAAGATTGAAGTACAAACATCTTGTGCAATTCAAAAGAACTCAAGGAATCGTGCTGACCGGCTTCAAATCCCAGGGAAATAAAACCCTGATCATTAATGTATGACAACAATGGTCCGCTCAAGTATTCTTCAATTCCCAAAATTATTCGTAATGGATATGACTCTGCCAGCTGTCGGTTGTTCATGGTATCATTGATCAAGACGAATGGCACCGAAGATGAAGATGTGGTGTGAAGATCAAAGAACATAAATGGCCCGTTTTCTTGTCGAATAACCGTTTTGATTTCTTGAAAAAGCTCTACTTGTTCTTTTTCTTCCAGGCTCGCATTTCCGTTGAGTTGCTTGCCTTCAATACGCGCTATCTGTTTGTCTGACCACAACCTGTTCAAGTCGGTTTCAAGATATCGCTTGCCCTGACGCAATGCGCCCATATTTCCAGAGAAAGCATAGGCCCTGCCATTAAAGTCCTCACTTCTACCTTTTAACTCACTGAAAACATCGACCAATGCGGCATAGCCCAGTTGTTCGTTGCCATGGATTCCGCCAAAAAAAACAAGCGTTGGCCCTCGACCATTACCAATGACACCTATTTTTCTACTTAAGGGGAACGAGCGTTTAAGAACAGGCTGGTAAATTGCCTCAGAGTTTTCCAATGTTATTTCTTTTTCTTTTGGTGTATAAGTTCTTCAAACAAGTATTCAGAGAATTTAACATAATCGCGCTCTGTAAAGATACCCACCAATCGACCTTTTTCCACAATTGGTATGCAGCTTGTTTCTCGCTCTCGCATTAGTGATATGACATCCTCTGTCGCCGTATCTGGACCTACGGTCACCATATCCCGTTCCATGATTTCCCCGGCCGTTGCTTCCTGACCCATGGCCTGCCGGTCTCCACCAAAATAGGACAGTAAATTTTCAGAGCTTATGATGCCCACCAATTCGCCTTTATCATTTTCTACAGGCACATGTCGAATGTTGCTCCACAACATGATGTTTCGCGCTAGATCTATCAATTCTTCTTCACCGATGATAATAAGATCCTTGGTCATGACCTGACCGATCTTAGAGAATTTATCGGCCAAATTCGTGGTTTCCTTAAAACTGACATCTGCCCAATCGCTGACCGGTATGTTTGTTTTTTGTCGCTGGTAGATACCTTCTGTTAGGGCTAAAATGCTTTCCTCGTGGCTGCCTTTTTTTCGCAGTTTAGAATACGATTCCAATATCCAGGTTGATCCGGTACGTTCTTTTTGACAGCGCTTACGAATAATGCCCAGGTATTTATCAATATCGGCTTGATTAACTTTTGCTTTTTTCAATCCTTGTTCAGCAAGTGGTAATAATTCCTTCATCAGCAGATTTTTTGCTGGAATTGCCTTTTTGTCCTTCCATTTAAACGTCGCAGCCAACCCATACCTGGCTGCTTTATAAAAGTTTAGGCGGACGTCGTCAAAATCATTTGCGTCAACAATCTCATCCATGTTTTCGGGAGCAGCGTTCATTAATCCAGTCCAAAGGGCGGCATTTGCGACTTCATCAACGATGCTAGGCCCCGATGGCAGGTATCGATTCTCGATTCTAAGATGTGGCAGGTCGCCGGTAATGCCATAGCAAGGCCGGTTCCATTTGTAGATCGTTCCGTTGTGAAGTGCCAAGGCACCTAATTTAGGAATGCGACCCGCATTCAGTTCCTCGATTGAATTTGATTCTTGTTCACGGCTAACCAACACCTTATATCGACTAAGGTTTTCGCGGTAATGATCAACGATGTTACCGCGCTCCCAATCGGCCCCAAATAATACGCGAGGTCGCTCATCCCTGGCACTCGTACCGCTTTTTCTAATATCAATGGCTTGTTGAAAAACAGCTATTCGGGTTTCTTTCCACAATCTTTTACCTAAAAAGAAAGGGGAGTTAACGGCAGAGGCCAAAACAGGTCCGGAAATATACTGCGCCCAGTTATAAAGTCTGTTGAAGTCTTTAGGCTCGATTTGAAAATGTACCTGAAAACTGGTATTGCAAGATTCAAACAAGACAGAATCAGATTTAATGATCAATTCATCGGTCCCATTGATGTTAAATTCAAAGTCCTTTCCTCTAACCTTAGTCATGACTTCATTCAAGGCGTAATAACGCTGCATTGGCGTGATACTCTCTACACTTATATCACTTTCCCTGATGGTTGGAAGAATGCCTGTAAGGAAAATTTTACCACCATTTTTATGCGCAACCCTGTTTGCTCTGGAAAGCAATCGTACCAGGTCATTTTCAACCTGTGAAAAGCACTTATTATTAAAAAATCGCGGGTCAAGGTTTATCTCCATGTTAAATCTTGCCAGTTCTGTGGTAAAATGTTCGTCTTTCAGTTGCTCAATTATCTGAATGTTTTTCATGAGTGGTCGCAGAGCGTAGTCGAGTAAACAGAATTCCTGTTCAACACCAATACGGACAACTCCGCTTTCAAAAGCCCTATTCTCGACCATTATCTCGAGGGCCTTTATATCATCTATAAGGTGTTTAACGAAAATTTTTCGCAACTCCAGATCCTGGTAGTCTATGTCTTTTGATTGTATACCCAAAACGAGAATCTAAGATAATAATAACACCCACATTTTTATCTCAGACTGTCTAATGTCAATAATAGGAATGATTTGCATCAAATGGAAAACAATAGGTATTAGCACTTATCCACGTTCCTATGTCAATAATTTTGGCCCTCAATTCCATTCGTGTGGTCTTTTATCTATTACTTTGCCCACAATATAAGTTATTTAGAGTGAAAAGATTATACCTGCTTTCGTTGGTTTTAATGACCTCAATTTTGACATATGCTCAAAGTCCACTGGGAGATGAGGGTAATCAATTCAGCCTTGCATCAGGATATACA
The DNA here is from genome assembly GCA_040220895.1 of Vicingaceae bacterium. Classification (GTDB taxonomy): domain Bacteria; phylum Bacteroidota; class Bacteroidia; order Flavobacteriales_E; family Vicingaceae; genus UBA11591. Next base: position 77,183 of record JAVJVY010000020.1, on the reverse strand, counting down.
ACAGCCGGTATCCCTGTGGTTGCTTCGTATGAGATGGGTGTCTATCCCAATATCTCTTTTGGAATTGAAGCATCCTATAGGATGTTCAGTGAAAGTACAGACACCGCTACTTTTGACCACAATATTGCGGGCCTCAGTTTCTTTGGAAATTACTATTTCAATGAAATGCTGAACATGGATGAAAAAATGGGGCTCTATGCCGGAATCAATTTTTCGTATTACAAATGGTTTTCACCCGATGACTATCTCGCACTGGGTAAAAGTTCCAGCACATTTGCCGTTGGTGCTCAATTGGGTTACCGGTATTACTTTGGTAGTTTCGGTCTCTACATAGAAGGTGTTGGCTCTACTGACCATGTTGGTGGCAAATTCGGCCTTACCTATCGATTGGACTAAGCGCTGTCATGCAAAACGAGCATGGGTATTTTTGTATGCATGGCCATTTCCCTGGTCAGGCTTTTATGAAATATGCTTTCCAGGAAACTAAGATGCCTGACAATCATTGCAACTATCTTGATTTGATGATCATCAATAAATTGTTCAATGCCTCTTATGATGTCTTTGTCGACTCTGTGATGGTATGAATGATCAGTGCCTTTGAACAACTTTTCCAAGCCCGAATTTGCAATGGCATTTTCCATGTCAATCAGGTGTTTTTGCTGATGGATGTTTAAGATGTAAATTTTTGAATTAAGTGGAGCAGCGAAATCCAACAAGCTCATGACCTCCCTTTCCCGCTTGGTTGGCCTCAAGTCTGTCGTGAATAAAATATTGTCGGGGGGACTGTATTTAGCTTCATGAGGCACGACTAAAATAGGAAGCTTTATCTTTCCAACAACTTCGCTTGTGTTACTGCCAAGTAGTACCTTTTTTATCCCTCCCGCACCGAGGGTCCCCATGACGATCAGGTCAAAATCCTCATTTCTCATCATGATCTCAATGCACGAGCATAGACTTCCCAGCATAGGAACGGTTCTGATGGTCTCTTCGTGACCTTCGTTGCGGATTTTCTTCAGGGTCGCTTTTAAGCCAATTTCAGAATCTCGTTTGAGAATGTCTGTAATGGACATGAGGACGGTACTAGAGCCCCCATGTGGCTGGTAATAGGTATTCAGTAATATAAACTCGACTTCCTCGGCTGTGTGCCTCATCATTTCAAATGCATACTTGACTGCATTTTCTGCATTCGTTGAAAAATCGGTAGGGATGAGTACTTTTCGCATGGTTAATGCAATTCTAAAAAGATTATTTCAATGTACTACGAGACTGCGGCGATATCTTTTACAAATTTCTCAATAACAGCTGTTTCTTCTTCGGTTACAGGTCTGAATGACATTGCCACTTCTCGCATGACCCTGACCATTTTTACTTTCATTTCCTCAGTTAACGAATGCCTGTTCCTCTTAATTTCGGAAAAGGCCCAATCATAGACTCTTGCAATACCGGCATCCTCTTTTGTAAGTAATTGGAAGATGATTTCTGCATAATCAAAGTCCGGCTTATGCCTGAATTCCTTTTGCAGAATAGAACCAAGCTTATCCTTTTCTTCTTTCTGAATTGACCCATCGGCTTTAGCTACCGCATATGCTAGTATTCCCAATGAATAATAGAGCCCTCTTTCCCCTTCCATGATCGTAAATTAAAGCGCAGTATGATTGGAATCACACTGCGCTGTTACATTATTTGATATCAATTTTTCTACTTACTTGAGCAGATGCCAACTCCTTCTTATCGAGCTTAAGCTTCAGGATTCCATCCTTGAATTTAGCCTCAATATCATCCTCCAGCACATTTTCAGGAAGGTTAAAGCTTCGTTGAAAATGATTGTAGCTGAATTCCTTACGAGTATAATTTTTCTCTTCGGATTTCTTGCTCTCCTCCTTTTGAGCGACAATGACCAATCTACCATCTTCGACTTTAATCTCAAAGTCTTCCTTGGCATAGCCGGGGACGGCTAATTCGATGATGTAATTCTTTTCACCGTCAAGGACATTTACAGCGGGGAATAATTCAGCGCTATCACTTTCGAATGGACTTGGGAGCATATTGAAATCTCTAAAAAACGGGTCACTAAGTACCGGTGACCAGGTTTTTTTCTTAAGAAGTGTCATAGGATAAAAGTTAAATGTTAACACGATAAATGTTGCTTTTATTCTTCAAAAACACTATGAGAATGATCAAGGCGAAAAATGACTTACATCAAAGGATATGACTTCGAAAAGGTACTCTGAATAGATTTAAATAATTGTTCAGCTGTCATCAACCCTACTTCAAAAGTTCTTTGAAGACTTTTTTGAACTTTTCAACCTTGGGTTGGATCACTGCTCTGCAGTAAGGTGCATTTCCATTATTATCGAAATATTCCTGGTGGTATTCTTCGGCTGCATAAAAGTTCTTGATCGGGCTAATTTCGGTTACGATTGGATCAGCCCAAACCTCAGCTTTGTCAAGCTTTGATTTGATTGATTGGGCAATAATATTTTGTTCTTCAGTGTGATAAAAAATGGCTGATCTGTATTGTGTGCCGACGTCAGCTCCTTGCCTATTCAGGGTTGTTGGGTCATGCGTTTGAAAAAATACCTCGAGTATTTTTTCCAGTGTAATCACCTTTGGGTCAAAGGTTAACTGACATACCTCTGCGTGACCCGTGCGCCCTGTGCAAATTTCCCTGTAACCGGGATTTTTAATGCTTCCTCCTGAATAACCCGATTTAACATTCAAGACACCTTTCAATTGGTCAAATATTGCCTCTACGCACCAAAAACATCCTGCTCCAAGCGTTATAGTTTGAGTTTTTGATAACGATTTTTGGTTGTTTTGATCGCTTTCTGTCTGACCTGAATCCATCATTTTATGCTTGAAATATTTGTAACTTGCATTTAGAGGGCAATGCTCATATACATTGTTATTTATTCACTGATGTCTAATTTACTTACAAAAGGTGTGCGGTAGATACATTCTGGTCTCGAAGCTTAAAAAAATTGAGAAACGCTTCAATTTAAAACCATCGGCCATAGAGCTTCCCTTTGAAGCGAACTACAACATTTCACCAGGTAGCTTTGCTCCGGTCATTACCAGTCAAGAGCCAAATGATCTTCAACTATTTCGATTTGGCCTAACTCCCTTCTGGGCTAAGAAGCCTATGTATCTCATAAACGCCCGAGCTGAAGGAAATTACAATAAAGACAATGACATTCGATACAATGGGCAACTTGGTATAAAAGAGAAGCCCTCTTTCAGAAAACCCTTCACTTCCCAACGCTGTTTGATTCCTGCTGATGCCTTTATTGAGGGGACAACGGTCGAGAAATTGAGTAAACCTTTTGTGGTATACCCTGTTCGTAAAGAGGACAGGCCTTTTGCATTTGCTGGCTTATATGACTATTGGCTGGACAAGAGCTCAGGTGAAATAATCGCTTCCTTTTGCATAATTACTACCACACCGCCTCCGATCTTGCAATTATTGCCACATCACCGCTCTCCGGTCTGTCTTGAAGATTCCCAGGAAGAAGCTGTCTGGCTGGATAAAAATGCCTCAACATCAGACCTGGAAGACTTACTTAGGCGTAGATCTGGTAACCGATTCAATGCATATCCAATAGACCCCGTCATCAAGAATCCCAGGTTGAATCATGCAGACTTGATAAAGCCTCTAGGAGAGCGCATTATAAAAGAATTCGATTATGAAATTGAGCGAGACATCGAGTTGTTCGGAATGGGCATGACCACTTCAAGAAAAAGAAGAAATCAACAGGAATGATGCCATGCGGGTGATTCCATCTGATTAAGCATGATTTCAATTTGCTTTCTTGAATCTAATAATTAAATTAGATTTTGCTTTGTATGGAAACTGCTGCAGGATATCACCTTCTTTTAAAGTCACCAGATAAGCTCGCCTTAAAACTGACTGCCGACCTTTTAGAGGCATGCAAATGCCAAGTGTCCCCGCTTGACTTCAAACATTCTATCCAGTTTAAAAACCTGTCTTCACTACTGGCCGATGCGGATCTAAGAATTCAACGGTACGAACAGATATATCCGTACATTAAGGAATTGAGCATAGGTCAGAAAATCAACCCTTCTCTTTACGATTCATTAGAAAAGATGCTTAATTGGGCTCTTTCAAAAGGAAGAGGACGTATTGACGAATTGCCGAGAAACATAAAAGATGCATGGCTTAGTTACATTGCCATTCTATCATGCTCTATGATCGATCGAAAAATGGAATCGAAACTCAATCTACAAATAAGGGGTAACCTAAAAAAAAACCTGAATAAAATAAAGGGGTCTAAGGGAAATAACTGAATGGATTGCTACCCAACCCACCTCGCATTCCGCCGGGCATAAACGGATTATAGGACCCTGAACCACGACTGACTTGAATTTGCAAAAAGCTTCGATCACTTATTTTGTAGTCCATCCCAATGCTGTAACCCAGACCTTCGAGTTGATTGCCATGTCCAAATGCGTCCGGCATGGAAGTTAAATTTTGGTAAACGGTGCCGTAAAGTAAAACGCGCTCATTGAGCTGGTATTCTAAACTTGCATAAAGAGTGGTTCTGTATAATGAAGAAGGAAATGCACTACCATCGAGGCTGTAATTAGTCCATCCGTTGAAATAGGTTTGAGACATGATAACGCCTCCACTTATAGCCAGATCTCGACTGATTCTGTGGCGAATATGCGGAGCGACGTAGGCAGTTATGGTCGAATTTCCTTTAAAATCGGAGGAAAAACTGGATCCCACCTGCAGATTGACCGAGGTGTTGTTTCCATTTGGTTCATCTACCACTGATTCGTTCGATTCACTTAAAGCTTCCAGATCATCTCCCCTGTCGTTCGTGTAGTAGGAAGGTATGACGTAGAAATTGTCTTCAGATTGACCCTTTATCGGAAGACTGACACCCGATCTTGAGGGCTCAATTTCTTGATTTTCGTCTTCGCTCACGTAATCGAAATCATCGATCTCTTGGGCGACACCAACGATTGGAATCAAAAGGGCTAAGGAAATTGCTATTCTAACTATTGGAATCAAAGTATTATAAAGATAACAAACTTTACTTCAGGTTATTAAAGACTTCAGTTGCATCAAACTTCTTGGCTTCTTTACCTTTTCTTAAAATCTTAATCTGTTGGATCACATCTCCCTGCTTTATTGCATCTACAACCTCCTGCCCTTCAATCACATGACCGAATACCGTGTGTTTGCCATCAAGCCAAGGCGTTGCTTTGTGGGTTATAAAAAATTGACTTCCGTTGGTTCCTGGTCCCGCATTAGCCATTGATAGAATTCCTGGAACAGTGTGCTTCAATTCTGGGTTAAATTCGTCCTTAAACTTATAACCCGGCCCACCAGAGCCATTTCCCGCGGGATCACCACCCTGGATCATAAAATCTGGAATAACACGGTGAAACTTAAGGCCGTCATAAAATGGAACCCCTTTGCCACGAGCTTTGTTATCTATTTTTCCTTCTGCAAGGCCTACAAAATTAGCTACAGTAAGAGGTGTTCTATCCATTTCAAGGTAGATGAGGATTGTACCCTTGGCTGTTAGTATTTCAGCAAACAGTCCTTGATCAGTGTCAGTTTTCTTTTTTGCCGGTTGTTCAATTACCTCCGCGCCTTGCACTGCAACAGCATTGCTCTTATTATTGTTTCCCGAAGGCTGACAAGCATTCAAGCTTAAATTCACAAATATGAGCGAATAGATAAAAACAAAGGATTTCATACCAATAATTTGATTTTGATTTCAAAAATAATAAATAAGCAAAAAAAAACCCCGTCGACTGACGGGGATTTCTTTATAAATATGACTGTAAATTCCCTGCTTTGGAAATTCTCCTTAACCTTCGAAGTCCGCGTTCCTTAATCTGGCGAATCCGTTCTCTGGTAAGTCCGTAATTGATTCCGATTTCTTCCAGCGTCAATTCACTGCGGCCATCCAAACCAAAAAAGCTTTTGATCACTTCGGCTTCGATGCCCTTCAAGTATTGAAGAGAGCGGTCAATGTCCTGGGCCAGTGATTCATGCATTAAGGAATGATTAGGTGCCTTTGTCTCGGTACTTTCCAAAATACTGATCAAACTGTTATTGTCGTCGTCATTCAGCATTGGGGCGTCGACCGAAATTTGCTTCTTTGACATTTTCCAGGAATTCTCCACCTTGTCAGCGTCCATGTCAACCACTTCGCTCAATTCCATGGCCGTTGGGAGACGTTCATTCTTTTGCTCGAATGCAATGGTAGCTTTGTTTATCTTCTGAATCTCGCCAAGGCGATTATGAGGCAAGCGAATTGTTCTCGAGTTATCGGCAGCCGCTTTGAGGATGCTCTGCCTGATCCACCAAACTGCATAGGAGATGAATTTAAAACCCTTGGTGTGATCGTATCGTTTTGCCGCCTCAATCAAACCCAAGTTCCCTTCATTAATAAGATCTTCAAGTGTTAGTCCAGTGTTTTGGTATTGTTTGGCAACCGAAATTACAAATCGCAAATTGGCCTTAACCAATTTATTTAACGCAACCGTATCTCCAGTCTGTATTTTTTGTGCCAGTTCCACTTCCTCTTCCGCGGTGATCATCCCTTCTTTAGAAACATCTTGAAGGTATTTCTCAAGAGAACGGCTTTCCCTTTTGGTAATTTGCTGGCTTATTTTTAGTTGTCTCATGCTGATCTTCCTTGTTTGAATTGTTGTTGGTACATCTGTTCAATCTCTATTACAACGTATTTTGTTGAAGAAGGTTGCGTCAGTGTCTAGTTTTTTATGTTAAAAGATGTTAAAATGACTACTTCAACTATTTACTTTGTTACCATCAATAAACGTGCCAAATCAACAGCGGTGTACATTTGTCATTCAATAATTTTCATTTCTTCAATAAGGTATCCGGCACCGGCATATTTGTCAATGATGAAAAGGGTGTATCGAATATCTACCGATATTGTTCTTTGTAATTCGTGTTCAAAAGCGATATCCCCACTCATGGCTTCCCAATTGCCGTCAAAGGCCGTACCTATGAGTTCGCCGTTCGCGTTGATCACCGGACTTCCTGAATTTCCACCTGTTATGTCATTATTGCTGATAAAATTTACTACAAGTTTCCCGTCTTTCCCATATCTACCATAATCCTTGGCGGTGTATAACGCTTTTAACTTTGGTGAAACGATGAATTCCCTGTTAGATGGATCTTCTTTTTCCATCACACCTTCCAGTGTTGTGACATAATTATAGTAAACGGCATCTTTAGGATAATAATCAAGAACTTTTCCATAAGTAACGCGCATGGTGCTGTTGGCGTTGGGGTAATAGTTTTTATCCTTGTTCTGATTTCTGAGACCATCGATATACAATCTTGTAGCGACATCCAGTTTATTTGCTGCAGGCCTTATCTGGGGAACTACTTTTTCCATGTAATAGGCTCTGATTTCGGAGATAACTTTGTAGGCGGGGTCAGCTTTAAGACCTTTCAAGGAAGGCTTATCCAGAAAGCCATTAACTTTTTCATTCGAAACAAAGATGGATTTCTTGAAAATGGCATCCGCAATCTTACCAAAGTCATGTTTATTCTTGTGAACCAATTCCACGAAATAAGCTGGCTGCTGGCTCTCTGGCAGATCTTCGTGATACATGCTCAACATGGCCTCAAGAACGTTTCTGTCAATTTCTGAATTATAATCCTTAAAGTGCTCGGCGCTTTGTATGCGCAAAGCAGCAACCATACCGCTGAGCTGATCATTATTTACTTCCTTGGCCTCGAGCACGGATTCCAGGGGCGAGAAAGAACGGGAAAAACGAAGTATTTCAACCCCGTAAATAGACTCGCTCAAATAAGTTCCGAGCAAAGCGTATTTACTCATCTCTGCATAGGCAGTTTCGATATCAGACAATACATTACCGTAGATCTCTTTGCGGCCTGCATCTGAGCTTACCCAAGTACCGAACGCCTCTTCTTGTGACTTCTTCTTTTCATAGACCTTGAGACGTTTAAGTCCCGCTGTTTGTCCCATGAAGTATTTCCAGTAATTCGATACTTGACTATGTTTAGCAGAGTAGGCCAAACGTATAGACTGATCCTTGTTCATTCCCTCTTCGTACAGATCTAGTTTTTTTCGACGTATCTTAACCCTGGCAGGTTGGTCCATGTCAGTCGCCAGCTTAACTCCATAAGAGGTAAGAAAGCGGTCGGTACTTCCCGGGAAACCAAAGATCATTGCAAAATCTTCTTTCTCAACACCTTTTAGTGAGATAGGTAAGTAATGCTTGGGGGTATACGGCACATTTTCTTCGGAGTAAGGTGCCGGATTATTGTTTTTATCGACGTAAATCCTGAACATACTAAAATCACCGGTATGTCTGGGCCACATCCAGTTGTCCGTATCACCGCCGTATTTTCCGACGGAAGAAGGTGGTGCTCCAACAAAACGAACGTCGGGATATACTTTATAATGAAAAATGTAATATTCGTTGCCCGAAAAGAATTCTTTGACAACGGCTGTGATCGTGCTGTCTTCTTCTGCTACTTTTTTGAGGCTGTCCATGCGTGAAGCTACCAGTGAAGCTCTTTCCTCTTCAGACGTCTTATAATCAATACCATCAAGGACGATCGATGTGATATCGTCCATGCGTTGTAATATATTGATCGAAAAACCGGCCGGCTTCTCTTCTTCTAAACTCATAGCCCAATAGCCGTCTTCCAGGTAATTGTTCTCGGTCGTACTTAGCGATTGAATTGCGCCATATCCGCAGTGGTGATTAGTCAAGAACAAGCCCTTGCTTGAAATGATTTCACCAGTACAAAAGTTCCTTTCTGCGCTACCTAGGCTGACCACCGCGTCTTTAATACTTGAATTATTGATGCTATAGAGTTGCTCAGGTGTCAATTGAAGGCCCATTTCTTTCATTTCATCGTAGTTGAGCTTTTTCAAAAGCATGGGTAACCACATACCCTCACCCGCATGTAAGGCAGGTAGTAAAAATGAAATTAGAATGGCCGACAGTAAGAATTTTTTAAACATAACTAATTGATTTTGGGCGGCAAAGGTATATTATAGTTCGCTGATTTGGAAATCAATCTTACAGATGGTCTTTACAGCGGATGAGCGGGAAGTATTTCTTACTTTCGTCCAAAGATGAATTTTCTTTATCCAAGCTTCTTTTTTGCCCTTTCAGCACTAGCTATTCCGATTGTTATACACCTGTATAATTTTCGACGGTACAAGCGAATTTCATTTACCAACGTATCGATTTTAAAGGAAATTGAAACCTCGTCAAAATCAGTTCGAAGGCTTCGAAATTTGCTGACATTGGTCATGAGATTACTCGCCTTGTTCTTTTTGGTCCTGGCCTTTACTCAACCATTCATACCAGCGAAAGAATCACCGTATAAAACCGAGAAAGATGCAATAGTCATTGTTCTTGACAATTCAATGAGTATGGGTGGTTTTGTAAAAAGTAAATCCAAATTTGAAATAGTCAAGGAATTGGCCCACTCGGTGTTGGATCAGGTGCCAAATGCCATGGCATTTCATTTAATGACCAACGAATTCAGGCAAAGTGATTTTACTTCCCTGTCCTTAGACGAGATCCGTGATGAGATTCACAGAACAGGCCTATCGCCTATTTCGAGAAAATACGCCGACTTTGAGGATCGTTTGAAAGCATTGTCTGGAAAAGTTGAAGGTCGACTGCATGTCTACCTGATTTCGGATTTCCAAATAAACCAATTCGAGCAATTGGCAATGGCCCTGGATACTAACATTCAATTGAACTTGATATCCATACCAGATTTAGATTTAGAAAATATTGCCCTTGATTCTTGTTGGGCTTTGAATCCTTCACCCCTAATTAACGGCAGAGATAGCATTGGTCTGCTACTTACAAATTATTCAGAAAACAGTGCTGAAGGTGTCAATGTGCGCATGTATTCAAACGATCAACAAGTGTGGATGACGAGTATAGATCTTCCAGCCAATGCGGGCAAAACCATATATGCCCCTATGGTACAAGATCGATTCGGAGACTTTAAATGCAAATTTCTGATGAGTGAAGACGATCTGGATTTTGACAACGAACTCTATTTTTCTTACCGAATAGATTCTGCGGTTCAGGTTTATTACTTGGGACCCGAAAAATTTACCTTTCGATTCACCAAAATTTATAACAGCCCTTTTATTTTTTTTTCAGACAGACTTTCCAATATTGATGTTTCTAAAATAAAGAGCAGCGCCTGTGTTGTAATATCACCAGATATGCCTGTCACCGTTGGGATTTCGGATCTACTCAAAAGTCAAATATTGGCCGGCAGCAGTCTTATTGTATTTCCTGCGTCTGAATCAAAAGAATACTTAAACGACTTCTTACAGAAAATGGATGCCGGAAGCCTTCAGGCTTATGACAGCGGACTTTTTGCTATGTCTGCTGTAAACGCCGAATCGAAACTGCTCAGAACAACGATCACTGGGCTTCCGGATAATCCCAATCTTCCGTTTGCAAAAGGCCGCTTTGGTCATAAGATGAATGAAAGAAAACCCTTTGAAGATATCTTGTCTTTTCAGGCCGGACCAGCCATCAGACGATTACCAATGGGCTCGGGCAACCTTTATCTTTTCACATTTAATCCCGATCTTAAATTGAGTAATTTCTTTGATCATAGTATTGCTATTCCTTTGATGCTCAATGCTGCCTTTCAGGGAAGCAGTCAGCGTGATCTTTACCATCTTCTGGGTCAGCAGGGGTTAATTCCGGTTGGCAATGAAATTACAGGAGAACAGGCATTCCATCTGGTGGGTGAAGAATTTGATATTATACCGGAAATTCGTCGCTTAAGATCTGGAGCATCGATTGTTTACGACGATCAAATTGTACAATCGGGAACCTTTGGCATCTTTTTGGATGGCCGACAGGTTCGTTGGGTGAGTTTTAATCATAATCGAATTGAATCAGATCCTAGATGCTACGACAACCAACAGCTTCAAGACTTGGTGGCGGCCGATGCCAATGGAAATAAACACTTTTATTCTGGAAATTCTGCGGGTTTGACTGCTCGCCTTTCGGCAGATTCCATGCCTTTTAGTCTATGGAAATATTGTGTTATTTTGGCCCTATTGTTTTTCATTGGCGAGCTGTTAGTCCTTAAATATATACGTACATGACCGAGCAAAGGGATTCTATTCTGATACGGAATGCCAAGCTTGTTGACAAGCGATCACCCTTTCATTTAAAAACAATGGATGTTCATATTGAGCATGGGGTGATCAAAGAAATTGGAAAGAATCTCAAGGAAAAATTCGGGATGGAAGTGATCAGCGGAAAAGATCTTCACCTCTCCATTGGATGGTTCGACCTTCATGTCAATGTACAAGACCCGGGATATGAATACAAGGAAACCATAGAGTCTGCTCTAAAAGCGGCAGCAGCCGGCGGTTTTAGCGGAGTCCTCTCCTGTTCTACCACTATTCCAGCGGTTGACCATAAGTCTGCTGTTGAATACCAATTGAATAAGTCAAAAGGTCAGGCATGTGAATTATTTGTGAGTGGATGCCTCAGTCAACAAGCCCTTGGAAGAGAGTTAGCAGAACTTTATGACATGAAAATGGCCGGGGCCAGAGCTTTTTATGACTATAAAAGCAATGTTGAAAACAGTCAACTCCTAAAGCTGGCCCTTTTGTATACCAAGTCCTTCGACGGTCTGGTAATGTGCCAACCGGGAGACAAATACCTGAATGGGCATGGGATGGTTCATGAGGGCAGGGTGAGTACATCAAACGGATTGAAAGGCATACCGACCATTGCCGAAGATATTGGTGTGGAACGAATGCTTAAAATTCTGGAATATACGGGTCACAAAATTCATTTTTCCGCCCTCTCATCTCCGGCATCGGTTAAACTAGTTAAACAGGCAAAGAAAAAAGGCTTGGGCGTTTCGGCCGGTGTCAGTTCGTTCAATTTGATGTACACCGATCAAGAAGTAAGCAATTTCGATAGTAATTTTAAGCTCATGCCCCCCTTGAGAGACAAAAGCATGCAAAAGTCACTCATTTCGGGATTACTCGATGGCAGTATTGATGTGGTGATCTCAGACCACTGGCCTCAAAATATTGAATCCAAGGATTGTGAATTTGAGAACGCAGGGTATGGCATGATAAATTTGGAAACTTCGTTCGCTATTCTCAATACCGCTCTGGAAGGCCGAATGAGTTCTGAGGACATGATTGAGTTATTGGCAGTAAAACCCAGAGAAATTTTGGGTCTTGAAATTCCCTTATTGGACGTTGGTCAAAAGCCCAACCTAACACTTTACCAACCGAGTAAAAAATGGACGTACAACGTATCCGATTCCCTCTCTGTTTCTCGGAACTCTGGACTGGATGGCAGGGAATTCATAGGTTCCATTGTGGGAGTCATACGCGGCGGCACTTACCAATTAAACAACTAAGTAAACCTATGAAGCTGAACTTGCTGGCAATGTTGATTTTCTTGCCGATTACTTCCTTATTCTCACAACGCTCTTCTTCTGAATTAATCGAAGAACTGGGTAGATTGAAGTCACCCTACCGCATTATGTATCTGGCGGCTCACCCGGACGATGAAAACACCCGATTGATTAGCTACCTTACAGGACATCTAAAGGCAGATGTGGCATATTTGTCACTGACCAGGGGAAGTGGCGGACAAAACCTGATTGGCCCTGAAAAAGGCCCTCATTTGGGAATACTAAGGACCGAAGAGCTGTTGGCTGCCAGACGCATCGATCACGGACGTCAATTTTTTACCAGAGCCATAGATTTCGGCTATTCCAAAACCAGCGAAGAAAGCTTTACAATGTGGGGAGAACAAGAGGTGTTGCACGATGTGGTGTACATCATGCGTCATTTCAAACCTCACATCGTTATAGATCGCTTTCCGCCGAATAATTACGCTGGACACGGCCACCACCAAGCTTCGGCTATCTTAAGTGATGAAGCATTTGACTTATGCAGCGACTCTGTAAAATTTCCGATGCAGATAGACCGGTTTGGCATCTGGTCTCCGTCAAGATTATATTTTAACAGCAGTTCCTGGTGGGATAAGACGCTCCCTGAAAGGGCTAAAAATGATCAGCTGATCAAGGAGATAAACGTGGGTGTTTACAATGAGAATTTGGGATACTCTTACAATGAATTGTCTGCATTCAGCAGAAGTCAACACAAAAGTCAAGGATTTGGATCTGCCGCTTCCAGAGGCGATCAATTTGAATATTTGGAATTCATTAAAGGAGAGGTTACCAACAATGAATTGCTCAATGAAGGCATGCTGGATGAAGCAGATCGGTCTTGGTTGGCCCTCTCGACCATCATTGATTCAATCATTGATTCATTTGACTTCAATCATCCTGATGCCTCTGTTCCGAAACTCATAGCACTGCGCAGGCGTGTTGTTGATTTGGCCACGAATCATGTGCGATTTAATGAAAAGCTTTCGTTACTCGACAACATCATATTCGGATGTCTGGGCCTGAATGTCGAAGTTACCTGCCAAAAACCGGTATTTACCGACAATCAGGAAATTATCGCGCAAATTTCTGCCATTAATCGCAGTTCCGTCCCAACTTCTTTGATCGAAGTTCAAACCGCCAATGACGTTTTATCCTGGAACAGAATGCTGGAAAATAACGTTGTTTTTACAGACACCTTTTTACTTGCAGGCGGCGAGTCGCTCAAGTTCAGTAATCCCTTTTGGATTGGTCCCGAAGGCGATAATCTTTACCATTTTGACCCGGAATATTTGACGGAGTCGAGCTCCCAGGTCAATTTCCCAAAAGTAAAGGTCAAATTAGCCATTTTGGGAGATTCCATTGAACGGGAATTTCCGGTAATTTATCAATGGACGGACCGTGTAAAGGGAGGATTGGAGAAGAACATCAGCATCCTGCCCGAGGTGACCATCGCCTTTGATCAGCGCATTTATTTTCCGGATAGCGGCGCAATTAGAGGAAATGTTCTACTGAAAGTTCACGGTAATAGTGAAGTTTCGGGTCGACTGGTCTTTAGGGGGGATACGTCATTGCATCTCAAATCTGACGATGAAATCGTGATTAAAAACACAGGGGCGGCGATCCTGCACCCTTTCGAACTGGGTTATTCCAGCTTAGATCTGTCAAATGCGACGATTAAAATGGCTTTTGTAACAAACAACGACACCTTTGATCTGGAATATTCAGAAATTGTCTATGATCACATACGCCCACAAATGGCACTTTTGCCCTGTGCCGCAAAAGTTGTTCCTGTGGAATTCGGGCAAAGCCCGGGTCGCATTGCGTACATCCCCGGACCTGATAATGAAATGATCGAATACCTCCGAGATGCCGGATGCGAAATTGAAGATTTTGATGAATCTGATTTTTTATCCGATAAACTCTCCTCCTTTGACGTTCTGCTCTTTGGCATTCGCAGCCTGAATGTTAACCCGAACCTTAATAATTATTCATTGCAGGTACAGTCGTTTATTCGCAGTGGTGGGACAGCCATCTTGTTATACCAGACAAGTCGGGGTATGGAATCACCGAAAATATCCCCTTATCCTTTTACCATATCGAGAAAACGCATAACCGATGAAAGGGCAGAAACGAAGATCCTGAAACCCGAACATCCTCTATTGAATAAACCTTTCAAGATTACTTTGGCCGATTTCGATGGATGGAATCAAGAACGCGGACTATACTTTGCAGACGATCGGAGTGAAAAATTCAACGTCCTTTTTGCCTGGCACGATCCCGAGGAAACCGATGAATTTGGGGGGATGATCGTTGCCAAATATGGAAAGGGCGCCTTTATATATACAGGAATCTCTTTCTTCCGGCATATCCCTGCCGGGGTAAGTGGGTCTTATAAGCTTCTTTATAATACACTATCGTTTAAACCCGAATGACGTCAAAATTTGCCTGCCTGATTCTTTTTTCAGTCTTTACTTTTTTTCACGAATACCATGTTTCTATTACTGAAATTCATTTTAATGAAGAGACTAATCAGGTTGAAATCAGTATCAAGCTATTTATAGACGATTTTGAAAAAGCAATGAACATTTCGGGAAATAACATAAGGGTTAAAGATGATTTATCAGAAGCTAAGGTCCGCCAATCAATAGAAGACTATTTGGATAATCATTTCACTTTGCACGTCAATGGCAACCCTTTAGTGCTGAAATATTTAGGTGCAGAATGGGATGAAGATCTTCATTCATTTTTTGTGCTTCTTGAATCACCGTCCCCTGAGGATATTCAACGGTTAGAAATCTTCAACAACGTTTTCGTTGAAGTCTCAGATCAACAAGAAAACATTCACCACCTTGACATTAATGGCCTGCAAAAAACTATTTTATTGAATGTATATAAGACGGCTGAAGTATTGGAGATCGACCATTGAAAGATGTGATGCTCCGTGATTTAATCCAGCTGATAGCTTTTTCGTCCTATCGTTTTTCAACCGCTTGGTCAGGCATCGAAAACTTGATGGGTAGTACAAGGGCAACGCGAACCGCTTCTTCCCCCTTAACTCCGGGAGACCATTTGGGCATTTTCTGAATAACACGAACGGCTTCTAAGTCCAGTCTGTCATCTACCCCCTGAGTTACTTCAACATTGTTAATGGTTCCATCAGTTTCGACAACAAATTGCACAAAAACAGTTCCTGCTACTCCCTCTTCTTTGGCGTCTTTTGGATAGACGATGTTTTCTGTTAAATACCTCACCATCGATTCCATTCCACCAACATAGGCGGGCATTTGAGTGAGCTCTTTCACAGCCTCACCGCTAATGACTTCTTGTTCGAATTCAAATGCGTTATCTGATGAATTGTCCGAGCATGAAAAGATCATTACACCAATGAGGGCTGCGGGAAGGAATAAGCCATAAAATGCTTTTTTATACGACGGGGATTGTTTTTTAGTCTTCATTTTTATTCGTTTTAAAAGGTTTGAAGTTGAAATAAAAGAATTTGCCAGTTCGATCTCTTTGAGAATCGGCTGTGAACGCCCCAGATCCTCGATAATTTGATTGTCTGAATTCATGCTTAGCACATCATCAACCTGGAATTCACAATTGTTCTTAACATCTTTTTTATAACTGCCGGAAAAGGGATTTGCCCAGAAAAAACAAGAAACCAGCTCCGAGATTAGCCGGTCCAGACTATGCCAATAATCGGCGTGTACCGTTTCGTGCTGAAGAATACGATCCTGATCGATGCCTTCATTTTTACTAATAACTACGAAATGGAAAAATGAAAATGAACGATGAGTTGCATCTACGCTAGCGATCTTCAATCCATTCCATGCCCTGAATTCCAAAGATGACAGATACAAGAGAAGTTTTGTAAATCGAAAAGCGAAAACCATTAGAAACATAAGTCCAAACAACATGTAAAATGTGGTGAACCAATCGATCCATTCAAAAGTTGGGAAAATGGTTGCGTTTGTCACTCCATCTTCGGCTAAAGGCAGTAACATACCACCTATGACCTCTCCGCCTTGTTTCCATTCAACCAACGGCATGCCCAAAGCCGCCAATGGGATCAGGATCAGGACCCACCTGTTCAGGGTGAAGAAAGTCAAGTCTTTTATAAATAGCCTGTACACGAGGTAAAGAAGTGCAAAAGCCAGATTTGATTGTAAAATGTACGTCATGATTTCCGTTTATGATTATCCACCAGTCTTTTTAATTCTTCGATGTCCCTGATGCTCAGATCTTCCTCTTCGGCCATGAATGAAACCAGGTTTTTGAAAGAACCACTGAAATAATCACTCATTAGATTTCGAAGTTGAAATTTGCTGTACTGAGATTTGCTTACCAAGGGGAAATACTGATGGGATTTACCAAAAGCCTCATGCCCAACAAAGCCCTTATCCTGAAGAATGCGAACAATGGTAGAAACCGTATTGTATGCCGGTTTTGGATCTTCGAAATGCGCGAGGATATCTCTTACGAATCCGGTATTGATTTTCCAAAGTACTTGCATGACCTCTTCTTCTGCCCTTGTCAATTCCCTCAGTTTGTTTTTGTCCATGGCACAAATATAACTAATAATTTAGTTATAGAACTAATATCTTAGTTTAATTCATTGGATTTTCACCGTTCATGTAAAAATTGTCCGTGAATATGCCATTCTGATTACATTTGAAAATTCATTTAAAATACATGAGACACTATCTTGTTCTTTTACCCCTGTTTCTGTTAGCTGGTTTATTGCAGTCACAAAACACGAATACAAATAAATTCAAGCAATTAAAGGAAGAAATTGCTACGCCCAATGTTTATCGCACGGCCTCGGGTGCTCCCGGCCATGAATATTATCAGCAAAAAGCAGACTATGTCATTGCAGTTGAATTAGACGACAAAAAGCAGCAAATCAATGGCAGCGAAACCGTCACCTACCATAATAATTCACCAGATGACCTCACCTATTTATGGGTGCAATTAGATCAGAACATGCGCAGCCGCGATTCTGACACCAAACTTATTAGCCCGGATCGGCTATCTGACAAGGAAAGTTTTTCGAAAATGAAGCGAATGCACAATGATTTTGATGGTGGGTTTAAAATAGCATACGTGAACGATGCCTCAGGTAAAAAAATGAAGTATACCATCAACAAGACCATGATGCGTATTGATTTACCATCTCCTTTGAAGTCGGGAAGCAGTCTATCATTTAAAGTAAAATGGTGGTATAACATTAACGATCGCATGGCCATTGGAGGAAGGTCCGGCTATGAATATTTCGAAAAAGATTCGAATTACCTGTACACCATTGCTCAATTCTTTCCCAGAATGGCCGTCTATAATGACGTTGAGGGTTGGCAAAATAAGCAGTTCCTAGGGCGCGGAGAATTCACCCTGCCTTTTGGAGATTACCAGGTAAGCATAACCGTTCCTGCTGACCACGTAGTGGCAGCAACGGGCGAACTTCAAAATGCTTCGCAAGTGCTGACCTCTGAGCAGCGCAAACGTATGGAAAAGGCCAGAAATGAGTTTGAAGAACCGGTGCTCATCATCAACCAGGATGAAGCTGTTAAAAACGAAAGCAGTTCTTCCAGTGCAACAAGAACATGGCAATTCAAAGCGATCAATGTGCGCGATTTTGCCTTTGCCTCGTCCAGAAAATTCATTTGGGATGCCATGGCTGTGGACGTGAACGGAAAGAAAGTAATGGCCATGTCTTTTTATCCTAAAGAAGGTAATCCCCTGTGGGAGCAATATAGCACCAAAGTTGTTGCTCATACCATCAGAACGTATTCCAAATACACTATAGACTACCCCTACCCCGTTGCCCAATCGATACACAGTAAGTGGATCGGCATGGAATACCCAATGATCTGTTTTAACGGTGGCAGACCCGAAGAAGACGGCACTTACAGTGAACGCACCAAATACGGTATGTTGGGGGTGATCATTCACGAGGTGGGTCATAATTTTTTCCCAATGATCATCAATTCGGATGAACGCCAATGGACATGGATGGACGAAGGTTTGAACACGTTTGTTCAATACCTGACTGAACAAGAATGGGAACCGGATTACCCTTCGCGGAGAGGTCCGGCTGACCGAATTGTTCCTTATATGAAAGGCGATAAAGAGAAGATATCACCCATTATGACTAACTCAGAAAGCATCCATCAATTTGGAAATAACGCCTATGGGAAACCTGCAACGGCCCTCAATATTCTTCGTGAAACCGTTATGGGCAGAGAGTTGTTCGATTTTGCTTTTAAAACCTATTGCGAGCGATGGGCATTTAAGCACCCAACTCCTGAAGATCTGTTCCGCACCATGGAAGATGCTTCGGCAGTTGACCTGGATTGGTTCTGGCGGGGTTGGTTTTATACAACAGACCATGTGGATATGGGTATTAGCGATGTAAAGTGGTATCAGGTAGACACCAAGGACCCCTATGTGGAAAAGCCGTTGAAAAAGGAGATGAAAGCGTCTCAACCGAAATTTATCGGTGAAGAGCGTAATAAAAACCAACCGACCTATTTAACCAAAGATTCCACTTTGGCCGATTTTTACACCTTTTACGACCCACTGGATATTACCGACTTGGATAAAAAGGAATACGAGAAATACATAGAAAGACTTGAGGATGCTGAAAAAGAGCTGCTGACGTCCGGTCACAATTATTACCAGGTCGATATAGAATGCATCGGAGGATTGGTCATGCCTGTCATACTGGAATTTGTGTTTATGGATGGATCGCGGGAAGAAGTTCGTATACCGGCAGAAATATGGAAACTAAATCACGACAAGGTGTCCAAGGTTTTTATTTTCCACGATGAAGTGATCAGCATTACACTTGATCCCTGGCTTGAAACCGCTGATACGGATGTTTCAAATAATCATTGGCCTCCAAGAACCCTTCCGAATCGTTTTGAGTTGTACAAGGCCTCTGAACGCGGATCCGATCGTGAGAATCCCATGCGGCAATTTAAGCGAATGCAAGAAAAAAGCGGGGAACAGCTCCAAGCTGAACCCCGATAGTAGTTACTGCTTGGTAAAGTGAACGACGACGTTCACCAACCCACCCATTTGTTCTTGCTTGGTCTTCCCTTTCATGGTGGTCGAGGTGATTTGCACCTTGGTGAATAGAAGCGTGTCCTGACTGGTGATGACCTCAAGGTCACTTCCATTGTTCAGCCATTGCCAGGAAAATTGTTCAACTTGAGCTTGAGCGGAATCGCATTTGAGTGCACCATTGTCAAAAGACCCGGACCCATCACTCATAAAGTCGATCAAGTTGTCTTTTTCGCAGGCTGGCACTGAATCCCAGACGCTGATACCTAAAGGATCCAGCTTTATGTCGGTCATCATCCAAAGATTACCAGTTAGCAATTGGGTGTTTGTAGGTGGAATGACTACTTCTTCTTCGTCTTCTTTTTTGTTGCAGGCACCGATGAATATGGTTGCAAGCAGAAGTACAATCACTGATCTTATTGTTGCTTTCATTGTGGAGTGGATTTGTGAAACACTAAGATATTTCAAATTAGCTTAGTCACAAAGCAATTTACTTAAAGCAATACCTAAGACCCGATCCTGTGAACGACAGATTCTGTATTATGGGCTGCAGTCTTTTCAGCCCATTGTTGCGATGTATGAGGTACATGACCGAATCAAATACAAGAAGGAAACTCCCTTGTAGAATGATGGATTGACCGTATCCATTCAAGCGTTCCCTGTTATCCGGTCTCCTGGTTGAATAATCGATAAGTAAAGCCCCACCGGTAATGTAAAGTACATCCAATCCTGCATTAATAAGGTAAATGCGCTCAACTTTTTTCTGATCCGTTTGGGCCATTAGTGGAAAAACGGGTTGGTTACGCTCTCGCCTCAGGGCGCCATAAGATGCTCCTGAAATAAGCAAATTGATCCCGCCCCACAAAGCGTTCATTTCAAAGAAGTACCTCTCTGTTCCCTCCTGAGTGATCCCACCGTAAAGACCGGTACTCAAATTCAATACTGACCAGGCCATTAATGCATTTGTTCCCCGCAATGACTTGGTGTATTTTATATCATGGTAGGCTTCAAGGTCTTGTTGGCTAAACTCTTGGACTTGTGCAAATGAAGACTGCTGAATTAGGGTCAAGGTCAAGAAAAATAGCAAATGCTTAATAATCTTCATGCTAAACAAAGTTAAGGCTTTCATTTGCGCGATCAAGCGCAACTAGTTTGTATTTTTGACACGAATGAGAGGTAGTCTAATTGGTTTTATAGTAATAGTCATTTGTGGAATTGTTATTGCCTTCTTTATGATATCAGACAATGAAAATCTGGCCATCATCAACCCTGTTAAAATTGATGAAAAGCTGGTAGACCCTGAACTTCAAAATGTTATGAGTGGTCATCGCATTGGGTCATTTAAGTTGGTGAATCAGTTTGGCGATACGATCACCCAGCATGACTTTGAAGGAAAAATATATGTGGCAGATTTTTTCTTCACGACCTGCCCCGGAATTTGTAAGGCAATGGCGGTTCAAATGAAGCGGGTTCAGGATGCAAATAGCGGGCAACTGGATTTTAAGATCGTATCTCACTCGGTTACACCAGAAATGGATCAACCCGCTATCCTGCTTGACTATGCCCTGAGAAATGGTGCTGATCCTGAGATCTGGCAATTAACCACAGGTAATCGAAATGAAATATTCGACCTGGCCAGAAAGTCCTATTTTGCTGCTTCTCTTGAAATCGGAGGAGACGAGGACGACATGGTTCACACGGAAAATTTTGTTTTGGTCGATAAGGAACGACGAATTCGAGGCATCTACGACGGTACTTCAAATGAAGAAGTTGATCAATTAATTAGTGATATTGAAATACTGCGTAAGTCATATGAATAAGTGCTTCCTCGTTGTTTTAGCATGCCTGTTGATGGCTTGCAGTCAATTCAACAAGGGCATTACCGATAAAAAGGAACTGCGATCCAAAAAGCCACCAAGTGTTAAAATTGCCGAAGGGTATGACAAGCAGAATAAACGACGCTCCAAAGTTTATACAAATCCCAAGAAAGCGGCTAAAATGAGAGAAAAGCAATCCATGAAAATGAAGCAGCGCGGGGACAAATACTTAAAAAAAAGGAAAAAGAAAGCTGCTAAGAATCAATAAAAACGTATCGATTCGCCACCCTGTCCTATTTCAAGATGATCGCTGTGCAGGATCTCTTTATAGACCGCATCTCTTTTAAATTCTTCCGAGGTCCAAACTTTTGATCTTCCGTCGTTTAAAACGCAGAAATAGTCTGACAGCTGCAGTGCGAACTGGATGTCGTGACTGGTAAAGACCACGGTCTTATTTTTTTGAGATGAGACCAATTTAAGCAGGTAGAATATCTCCGATTTGTTCACTAGATCAAGATGGGCAGCAGGTTCATCCAAAAACAACAGAGCAGTGTCTTGGGCAAGGGCTCGGGCAATAGAAACTTTTTGCAACTCTCCATCGCTCAGATGTTCCATTAACTGTTGTTCCATTTCCTTTAATCCGCAGATGTGCAATGCCTCCGAAATTCGAATAGCATCTTCGCTTTTCAACTTACCTATCCAGTTCAGATATGGATAGCGTCCAAAGGAAACAAAATCCCAAACCGTCATGGTACTATGAACCGGGCGTTCGGTAAGAACAATTGAACGTTTTTTAGCCAAGGCTCTTTGTGAAAGGTCTTCTATGTTGCCAGAATCATAAGATATCTTCCCTTTTAGCCTGGGAATTAAGCCAGAAAGGGTTTTGAGCAAAGTTGTTTTTCCACTGCCATTTCTTCCAAAAACACAATAAATCTTTCCTTTTTCAAGGAACAGGTCGACGTCCGCAAGAATGACCTTATTGGTATAGCCCGTCGATATTTTTTCGCAGTGAAATAAGATCTGATCGTTCATACCCCTTTGATGAGTTTACGGCTCAATAGCATCCAAAATATAAAGGGAATGCCAATGAGTGAGGTTATGGAATTTAAGGGCAATATGCGGGCACTTCCCGGCAAGTGAGCGATCAAATCTGCGATCAACATCACATTGGCACCAATCAACATGGAACTGATCCATAAGGTCATTTGATCGCTTGTTTTGAAAATTAATCGGCTGAAATGCGGTACGATTACACCAACAAATCCAATTGGTCCACAATAGGCTGTGATAAGAGCTGTGAGCGCACCAGTGATCATTAAAATACCCAGGCGACTGCGATTGACATTCAAGCCCATACTTCTGGCATATTGTTCACCCGTCAACAACAAATTCAGTGCTTTGATAAAGAATACCATAGTTGCCATAAGTAAGATTCCAGCCGGCATGAATATGCGAAGGTCTTGGTTTGTGACCCCATCAAAACTCCCTAAGGTCCATAAAACAAAGGATTTGACTTGATAATCTGTACTCAGGTATTGGAGAATACCTACTAAGGCCATGGAGATCGAGCCGGTCATGATGCCAACTATGAGCACAGTGAGGATATCCCTGATTCGAAGGGATACCATGAACAGCAGAAATAAAACGGCCATTCCGCCTGCCAGGGAAGCCAGGAGTATTACCGTTGAGCTGACCGGACCCCCTAGGTTAAAACCCAACAATCCAAAACTCATAATCACCAAAGCCACGCCGAGTCCAGCACCCGAACTCACTCCTAAAATGTGCGGACCCGCCAATGGATTTCTGAACAGGGTTTGCATTGCCAATCCTGCAACGCTAAGACAGGACCCAGCTAAAATGGCACTTATTGCTCTGGGTAACCGCGACTCCAGTATGATCAGATTCCACGATTTGTTATCAGAACCGCCTTTGAACAAAGACTCAATTACTTGGGTAAGAGGAATATCGACACTGCCAAAGCTCAACTCGAAAGATAACAGCAATAGTCCCAAAAAAATGAGGGAAAAAAATACCAGTGTTGTTTTCACTCCAATTTTTGGTAATAAACCAGGTTGTTTTCACTGAAACTACCTGGTTGAAAGATGGTTGCAAGGTCTTTAAGGATGATATGCGGGTTCATGATACCGGACTCCCAGTAATCATTTCCTCCGCGTTCACTCAGCCTGTTATTGTTGTTATACACGTCCCCGTTTTTTACACTTTTAAATTCTAGAAATCTCGGGTCAATGGCAATCATTTCCTGAATGCTGTTTGCACTTCCAGGGTTGAGCCATATGTCAGCTTCCAGGGCCTTTTCGATGATGATTTCCCGGTCCATTAATGTTCCTGCAACTGAAGTATCGTTCTTCCAAATGTATGCTCCCCCGGCATCTTTGATATATTGAGCCTGAAAGGATCGACCGCCAGCCTGATGCCATTCCCCTTTCCAGGGCAGGTCGGTTAATACCTCGAATGATTTGTTGTCCTGCACATTGTTACTTATCTCCTCATAAGCGGATTTAACATCCTCAAAAATATGTTCAGCACTCGTTAATTTATTGAAGAATACCGCAAAAAATTTGAGCCATTCTGATTGACCAAGGGGATGTGTTTCGAGGTACTCACCTACCCTCACTACTGGTATGCCGGTTTTTTCGAGTCTACTCGCAAAAGCGGCTGTATTTGGACTAAAATCATAAAAGAAGATCAGGTCGGGTTGCTGATCGATTAGGGTTTCAAAATCAAAGTTTTGATCGTGACCCAAGTCTTTTATCAATCCCTTTTCTAATCTATCCACTATTTCCTGACTGTAAATAAGATCCCCATTACTCAGGCAACAGATGGACTCAGTCACATCAAGGGTTGAAAGAAACGAAAGGTAGGTCGTTGAAAGGATAGCGACTTTTGAAGGTAATCCATTGAAGTCGGCAAGGATTGAATCATCAGAAGAATGGTTGATGGTGAATTCCTGTAACACATCACCGGGATTGGATGGGTGAAAAGTTCTTATCAAATAAAGACCTTCGGCTGATTTCTCAAGGCTAAAAGCCCGTGCATAATCGAGTTGGATCTCTGAAAGCTGATATTCATTGTTTGTTCGATCGGATACGGAAGGCTTGCATGCCAGTAAAACCAAACCAATGAAAACCGGAAAGAAATCCTTCGTCATTTGGTCTCATTGTTCCAAATAACTTCGGTTGTTGATTCACCGTTTTTCTTGTAGAACACCCCACCCCATTTGTAAAATACTTTCTGATATTCATCGATGTTCTCTCCGCTTACCACAACTCGTTTAATCACGTAGGCATCGTCTTCTTCAAAGCTTTCCTCAGTCACACCTTGGGGGTACTGGCTCGCTTTTTCGGGGTACCTGGGCTTATCTTCACCTGTGTAGAAGTTACGATCAAATTCAAGGCGTTTTTCATTGGCATTGGCCGAGAGTTGCGCTTGAAAATCACTTATGGCATTTTGATCCCTGAGTAACGCTTCATTTTTTTCCATGTACTGATTGTTCTTTTCTTGCGTAACTTCCGCTATTTCCTGGCTATAGTCAGTAATGGCGCCGTATGATTTGTTTCGTCTTTGAAGGGATTCATTATTCTTGCGATCCGCATAATCTCCCATATCTTCAACATCTTTCCAGTATTTTTCGGTGTTATTCGAATAACTTTCTTTGTTATCCGTCTTGAAACTCCGAATATTCTCCTCCAATTCAACAATGTTGTCGTAGGAATCAGCTCTGCGGTCTTTGGAAGATTCAGTCCAGGAATTAGTAGTGGTCGCCACCAGCTCATTATCGCGCCTAATTCGCTCAACTTCTTCCATGTAATGATCCATTCCACGTTCTTTTTCCTCCCGGATGTCTTCTTCAAGGTCAACCAGTTCGCCGTGGCTTTCTCTTAGTGCATCACTTTCGGCTTTTTGGCTTGATTCATTCTGGCGCTGATACTCTATCTTACCGGTGGTCATGACTTCGGTGTTTAACTCGTAAAGTCTGTTTCCCTTTTCTTTCATTTCACGTTGGCCCATTTCTGATACTTCCAGGTCCGAATAGATGTCATTCCGCTTATTCTCCGATTCTTTAAACTTATCTTCCGCAAAATCGCGCTGATCTTCTCGCACGCCATCAATTAATGCCGCCTCTTCTAAGTTACGCTTTGCTCCAGCCTTATTCGATTCCCTTAATGTAACTTCCAGGTTGTCAAGGTCATCATTTGCGTCCAGCCGGCGCTCTTCGGAATTTGATACGCGATCATCGCCCGCTTCTTTTAGTTCTGACTGGTATTGATTGAGTTCGTCAACCTTTGCCTTATCCCTCTCCTGTTGCCATTTCAACATCATCGCAGCCACTTCGGCTTCAGACATACCCGAAGATGGTCTTGCTGGTCTTACTTCGGTGGCAGGTGCCTTTGCTTGTAACAATAATTTGTCAATTTCTGAAATTTTATTCTTGGGATATGTTTCCTCGGGTAGTATTCCCAGCGCAGACCGATAATCCCTTTTGGCAGATTGATAATCCTTTGAATTAAATTCACTATCCGCCTTGCTTATCATATTTCGATAGTCCTCTTTCTTTTTAGATTCCTCATTCTGCAGTGAAAGCGCAGCCTCTTTTTCATCGAGTATCTTTTGTATTTCAGCGATTCTTTGCTTTGGGTAACTCTCATTTGCCTTGACTGCCAGGGCCTTTTCGTAAGCAGATTTAGCTTGATTATATGATTGTTTGCCAAAGGCGAGATCGGCTTCGCTTATGAGCTCCTTGTACTTTGATTCCTTGTTCGCACTGGCATTCTGCTTTTCAGCAATTTTTTCTTCAATCAAGGCAATTTGATTTTTTGGGTAAACTTCTTCGGCTTTGACCGAAAGGGCTTCTTTGTATTTCATTTTCGAAGCTTGCCAATCCTCAACGGCATATAGTTGATCGGCATCGCCAATGAGTTGACGGTATTTCTCCTCATTTTCTTTTGCCAGCGCTATTGATTGCTGCTTGCTCAATGTTTCTGCAATGCGAGCAAGCTGATTTGCAGGATAATCCTCGTTTGGCAGAATGGCTTGTGCTGATTTATAATTACTTTCTGCGGACGTCCAATCTTTTGCTTTAAAGGCCCGGTCTGCAGTACTGATGTATGCTTCATATTCCTCTCTCTTGGCTGATTCACCTTGATTGGCAATTTTTTCGTCGATCAGTTTCAACTGGTCGATAGGATATGTCTCACCCGACTTGATAGCCAGTGCCTCATTATAATTAGTCTTTGCGTCTTCCCAGGCTTCGGACCTAAAAGCCTTGTCAGCTGCGTCTATGGCAAGTTGATATTTTTTATTGCGTTCTTGGATGGCAGACTCTTTTTCCATTTGGGCAGCCAAGGCTGCTTCAGCCGCCACTGCTTCCTCCAATGCGGCTAATTGCTCCTCAGGGTAAGTTTCATCGGTTTTAATGGCCTGAGCAGCTTTATAGGCTGATCTGGCCACATCCCAATCCTTTCCCTTGAATGCGGCATCTCCCTCTGCTATTTTTGACAGGTAGTTTGCCTCGCGTTCTCTGCGTGCGGCATCTAATTCGCTTTTTGTAGCCAACGCGGCAGCAGCAGCTATAGCCTGGTCAATGGCCTTTAATTGATCATTGGGGTAAGATTCACTCGGTTTAACTGACTTTGCACCGTTGTAGGCATTTCTTGCACTCTCCCAATCTTCGGCCTTGAATGAAGCATCGCCTTGAGAGATAAATTCATTGTATTTTGCCTGTTTTTCGGCTTCGGCAGCTTGTTTTTCGGCTTCGGCTGCTAAGGCCTCTTCAGTGGCAATGGCCTGGTCGATGGCCTTTAGTTGCTCTGATGGATAAGTCTCGTTTGGCAGAATACTCTGTGCCTGGATAAACAAGGACTTCGCATTTGACCAATCCTTGGACCCAAATGCCCGATCACCTTCTGCTATTAAGCCATCGTATTTTGCTTGTTTTTCCTTGATGGCCATGGCCTTTTCCTGCTCCGATGCAAGAGCCAGTGCTGCTGCGATGGCAGCATCAATGGCCACTAGCTGATCATCGGGGTAAGTTTCTTCAGGTTTGATCGACTTTGCCCCTTTGTAAGCCGTTTTGGCCGCTTCCCAATCTTCTGCTTTAAAGCTTGCATCACCTTCGGAAATCATGCCATCGTATTTTGCCTGTTTCTCTTTTTCAGCCGCCTCGGCATCAGCCTGAGCGGCAAGCGCAGCAGCTTCGGCGATACTGGCATCGATGGCCTTTAGTTGTTCGGTGGGATAAGTCTCTCCGGGTTTTACCCCCTGAGCTTCATTGTATGCAGACCGTGCATTTTCCCAGTCCTTTGAAGCAAAAGCTTTGTCTGCTGCTGCTATAAGGTTGTTGTACTTATTATCTCTCGCCTCGCGTTCAGCCTCGTTGGCCAGTGCGTCATCAATTTCTCCTATGCGCGATTTAGGATATGTTTCCTGGGGTTTTATATCCAGTGCGGCGACATATTTTTCTTTCGATGCCGCAAAATCTTTCTTTTCGAACAAGGCATCGCCTTGTTTTATAAAGTCATCGTATTCAGCTTGCTGCTTATTTGCCAATTCAATGGCAGCAAGTGCATCCGCTTTGAGTTTCTCAGATTCCGCCAGTTTTTCTGCCGGGTATGATTCTTCTGGTTTGATGGTTTGTGCTTTTTTATACTGGGCAATGGCTATGTCATATTCTGCACCTGCCAATGCCTGATCGGCCAGTTCAATAGTGGCCTTATACTCTTCATCTTTTTTCGTATTCTCTGCAATCAGATCGGTCAAAGACTTGATCTTCTCTTTAGGATATGCTTCTTCTGGCTTTAGATCTAATGCCTCTTTATAGGAAGCGAGGGCCAATGGAAGATTCGAGGATTTTTCTGCGTCTTCAGCCTTGGTAATGGCTTGAGTATAATTTGCTTGAAGATCAGCCAATTCTTTTAACTTATTATCGATCAAGGCTATCTGGTTTACCGGATATGATTCACCTTCGATGAGCCCTGCAGCTTGTTGATAAAGCGGCAAAGCTTCTTTTAACGATCCTGAATTGAACAATTTATCTGCTTCGGCGATGGCATTGTCATAATCGGCTCTGTTCTTAGCCTGTTCTGCAATGGCTTTCTCAATTTCCGAAATTTTCTCCTTGGGATAAGCCTCTTCGGGCTTCAATGCCGAAGCAGAGCTGAAGGATTTTTTTGCCTGATCATAATTCTTTGTATCCAAGGCAGCGTCTCCTTCGGCAATGAGCTTCTTGTAGTCATCATCTCTTTTCTGGGATTCTGCTATCAGGCTAGAAATGGCCGCAATTTGTTCCTTGGGATATGCCTCTGATGGTTTCATCGCCAGGGCCTTTTCAAAAGAGGCCTTTGCATCTTCAAACTTACCTTGTGCCTTTTGCTGGTCACCGCTGGCAATGGCTGCGTCATACTGCTTATTGAGATTGGCCAATTCCACAATCTTGTTCTCAACTATTGCGAGCTGTGATTTAGGGTATTCTTCTTCAGGCTTAATACCCAATGCCGTGTTATAACCTTTCTTAGCCTCATCAAAGTTCTCCGCCGAGAAAGCGTTGTCTGCGGATTTTATAGCCGAATTATACTGTTCGTCTTTTTTTGCTAATTCTGCCAAAAGCCCTTCTATTTCGGTCAGTTGTTCTTTCGGATAGGCCTCTTCTGGTTTGTATTTCAATGCAGATTGATACTCAAACTTAGCCGACTGGAAATCCTTTGCTTTAAAGGCATTGTCGGCATTTTCAATAGCGTGTTTATAGTCTTCGTCCAATTTGGCCTCTGCTTCCAAAATAGACGATATCTCAGCAATCCTGGTTTTAGGGTGATTCTCATTTGGCATTAATTCCAAAGCTTTGGTGTATTCAGCTTTTGCCGATATGTAGTCTTTCTCCGTGTAGCGCTTATCGGCATCCGCAATTAATTCGGCGTATTGCTTTTGCAGGGTGGCCAGTTCTTCTATTTTAGCCGTAATGGCGGCAATCTGATCTTGGGGGTATTTTTCATTTGGTTTTAGATCCAAAGCCTGTTTGTATGCTGCCTTTGCAGGTTCGAATTCATTCTTTGCCAGCGCTGCATCAGCCTTTTTTATAGCAGCTTCGTAATTACTGTTTTGGAGCTCAATCTCAGCCAAAATTGCAGTAATCTTGGCCAGTTGGTCTTTAGGGTACTTTTCGGCTGGCTTAACGTCTCCGGCTTGCTGGAATGCAGCTTTGGCGGCTTCATAGTCTTTGCTTTCCATGGCACTCTCTCCGCGTTCAATGGCTTTTATGTACTCTGATTCTCGCTGAGCATCGGCAACCAACAGGGCTTCAACCTGTTCAAGTTGAATTTTTGGATATTCTTCTGATGGTTTGGCCTCTTTTGCTTTAGTATACTCCCCTTTTGCTTCCAGGTATTTCTTTTGCTGCATAAAGGCATCGCCTTTAGAAATAGCTGCCAGGTAAGCCTGTTCGGATCTTGCTTCGTTAGCCATAATATCCCGGACTTCTTTTAATTGGTCCCTGGCATAGGTGTCACCGGCTTTCGCTTCCAAGGCCTTACCGAATTCAGCTTCGGCGACTTTGTACTTTTTATCATAAAGTGCTAACTCCGCATTTTCGATGGCCTCTTCGTACGCCTTTTCTTTGTTTTTCTCGGCTTGGTCTTTTTCGTATTTTTTCTGAGCATCTTCTTTTTTGGAAGCGGCATTGCTATCGCCCGGCTTAATGAGCAGGGCAGCATCGAAAGAAGCTATGGCCTGTTTATAATCTCCCCTGGCTTCTGCCTTGGCTCCGTCAGCCATAATTGTCTGATATTCTTTTTCTTTGGCCTTGGCAGCTGCTTCTTCGGCAGCCATCTTTGCTTCCCATTCTTCTTGTAGTTTTTCGATCTGAGCCTTGACCGTCTTGGTATACTCTTTATCGTAATTGAAGGTGTAGATGCTGGGATCATAAGAGATTTCGGCAAGGGGTTTGTTCAAGATACTGACATCCAAGCCCTCAACTGCCTTAAAGAGGGAGATGTCAAATTTGAAATCGAAATCCCCTGCTTCTGCAGCTTCTGGGGGGACATTCTTTGTGTTAAAGGCAATGCGTTTTGTAACATAACCCGGGTAAGTAAATTCTAATTTGTATGTGGCATTGGGTGAAAGCCTCAGTTCAAATTTACCTTTCGCATCAGTGGTTTTGGTATCAGATTTAGAGCCGTTGCGGTAAACAATAACCTTGGCGCCGGTAAGATCACTCTTGTCATTTTGCGATTCAACACCTCCGTCAATGATTAAGGCCCATTCCTGTGCGATTAACACTTGAGGTGAGATAGCGCATAGCGCTATTAAACAATACTTTAAGATTATTCTTGTCAGCATTTGAAACTTGACGGTATTTGGTCAATGTACAAATATCGCAAAACTTCCCAAAGGCACCTATTCCGCATGATGTCGTACAGAAAAAGGCTAACGAAATAGAAAGCCATTAGGCAGGTAACCGGCATCAAAGGATTCGATGAATACGCCATTGGCATCATAGATGTGCACTTTCCCTTTTGACGAATAATCAACGGCGTCTCCGATGAATATATTGCCGGTGTTCGGGGCGATGCCCAATCCGTAAAATGACCCATTGGCGGCAATGAAAGGTGCTTCGGGTATGGCCTGGTCATAAATGCTCATGGAATAAAGACCATTTTCAAAGAAGTACATTCGCTTTTTCTCTGAATCAGTCACCAGTTTTGAAGGAAAGGCCATGCTGTTTTTGAATCTCAAGGTATCAATGATCTGTTCTGTTTCCGGGTCTACCTTGCACAGTGCTGCTTGGTTTTCTTGAAATCCACCCGAACACAGCAGCCAGATAATTCCATCTGCATCAACAATCATGTCTGTTGGTTGGGGAGGTGTCTTCAGGTATCGCAGACTCCCGTTTTCAGCAACGATCAGTTGATCTGATCCCGTGTTGGCGATATAAAGCTTGTTCCCAACCTGCAACATTTGTTCGCACCACCCCTGAACCTGAATAGCGCCTATTTTTTCATGGTTGTTCAGGTTAACGATGTCTATTTCGTTTTCACCGCCATCGAGCTTGAAATTGCTCACCCAGGCATTTTGACCCTGCGCAAGTTTGACAATGAACCTCGGCGACCTGAAACCTTCGATCGCATCCACTGACTTTAAATTAGAGGGATTCAGTGCTTCGATCTTCTGACTATTATTAATCACCAAAAACAACTGACCGTCAATAATGGAAGCTGAATGAAGAATATCTCCCAATTTACGGCCGTTGACCCTGTCAAACAAATCTTGAGAAACTTCCCCACTGGGACTGCGATATGTCAAAGAGGCATTATTACCTTGAAAGCTACCCTCATTTAATACGATCACTCCACCGCTTAGATCTGGCACGATTGTTTGTACAATGGGATTTTCATCTTTTGAGCACGATAACAGTGAAAATATGAATGAGGATATAAGTATTAGTTTTTTCATTTTATTGCTGATTTAAGTTGTATTTAATGCTGAGTCGATAGTATCTAAGGGGCATAGGCATATGCTGCACATACTGATAAGATTCATTTAGTACGTTATCTACTCCCGCCGATAATTCAATGGAATTTGACTTGAAGCGAATATTCTTACCCACTTCTAATGAGATCGGTGAACTGAGCGGAATGTTATTGGACAGGTCGGAATTAACGCGCAAACTTGAAGTGATCACCTGCCTGTATTGTAAAAAATAGCTGGCATAATTCAAGGAAATCCGACAAGAAAACTTATGCATTGGAACATAAATTAATTGACCATCCCTGGTTTCGTTCTCATTCTGGTTTTCTGATATGGTATAGATATAATTGGCGAAGCCGTGCAATTGAATTCCACTTCCCAAGGTGTGAATGGTCAATTCGGTTTCAAGACCTCGATTCAATACCCGGCTAAGGTTTATGGGTCTCCAGATCATCGAGTTATCCGGAATCCACGCGATCAAATCGGACACATTTGAAGCAAATGCACTAAGTTGCATGTGCAGATCGAGATGGGAATTTTTCTTTTTAAAACTTGTTCCAAGTTCCGCGCTGCGCGCCTTTTCCTGATCCAGATTTACGTTTCCAAGATCTTGCCAGAATCGCTCATTTAATGACGGAAAACGCACGTTGTGGCTTAAGTCCGTGAATACCGTTAAGTTTGGTATCGAAGCAATTGGTGCATGGGCTATTCTGAAGGACGGCATAAAAGCAGCATCCGAATTTTGCCATTTTTCCATTCTCAATGCAGCGCTAAAAAAAAATCGTCGGCGATGGTAATTTAGTGACTCATTGATGCCAATGTTTTGATCATTAATGTCTTCGCTATAATTGTTACTCACAACGCGATAAAAATCGCCTTTCAATTGAATCTCATTTTGCCAATGATTTCCAAGGCCAAGTCTAAGCGACAGCAAACTTTTGCTTGACTCTACGTTGTTATTGGATTCAATACCCAGATTCGGCTGCCTGTAATAAAGTTCATCCCTCATCAGCGAAGATTTGAAATCAATCTCAACCGCTTTTTCTCGGTAATTCCAACCTATTAAAAACTTTTTCCAACGATCGTTTTGGATTGCTCCCCCATTTGCAGTGCCAATGGCAGAGGGAATTTGACGCTCCGATTCAGTGATCCAGGAAGAGAGGTAGAATTCACTCTTTTCTCCAATTTTGAAAGACAACTTTGGAATCCATTGAATCTGTTTTGAAGTTGCATTTTCACGGAACTTAACCTCGTCATCATCTATATAATCGCGGTATTGAAAGTTGTTTTCCGCCAACACTCCGCTCAGGTATGATTCAAACTTCATCTTTCCATTCCCCCAAAAAAGATTTAGTTGGCCGGTATTCCTGCCAAAACTGGCAGCTTCGGTAAAAGCGCCGAGTTTTAGACCTTCCCATTCGTGCTGTCCAGGATGAAAATTTAATATCCCGCCAAAACCCCCGGCTCCAACGGATAAGGAGTTTCCGGATTTCAGAAATTCCAGCCCCATATCGGGTCCGATCATTAACAGACTTGCATCACTTTGACCCAACATGGCATTGTCGATGTTCAGGCCCTCCCAATAAACTTTTGTATGAGAAGCAGTACCTCCTCTGTAGGTTAAGGAAGATGAGGATCCCGGCCCATAATTTTTCACAAAGATTCCGGTCTCATGTTGAAGAAATGTCCCAGAGTTCTGAGCGCTGTATGTCACCAATGAGGATGAATCAAATTCGTATGCCATATTGCCCGAAACCGCGCGCTGAGCGCTGTCAATAACATTAATGGTTCGCAACAAAACCGTGTCGGCCATATCTTGCGAATACAAATCGGCAAATACTACTAGCATTGAAAAGGCGAAAAAGCGCTTCAATCCAATCATACCAAACATACTTTGCGGAAAACCGCCATGAAAACATTGCTTTTAACCCGAAAGCATTGGTTTAAAAAATTCGGCGGCAGGTCTTCTGACTCTTCTCAAAACCATTAGCCTTCCCTTTCAAAGAAAAGTGGCGGGGTGTTAACGGTCCCTTTCAAGAATTACAGCAGCGGGCACTGTTCGGGGTTTTCACCCGATTCCCTTTTAATCCCACATCCGAATGGATGCGGCATACCGCGTAACAAAGTTAGTGCTTTCTTAATAACTGTATTATCTTTGATTGAAATGAATAAACGGCTTTATTAACAACATGCGCCCACACGTTATCTTTTTCCTTCTGGTATTTCAGTTTTCGCAATTAATGGCTCAAGATGAACGCACGTTCAAATTCTCTGGTGCGGTCACTGATCGCACAAACAAGGAGGTTATCTTGAATTTTATGGTTGAGGTTTTTGAAGGCGGAGAACATGTGAATACCATTACAGAAGAAAAAAAAGGGGTATTCCAAATGGAACTCCAAGGTTCTTCTGAGTACATGATTGAAATCAGCAAGGTTGGTTATTATCCAAAAAGGGCCTTGATACTCACAAATGTGCCCCTTGACATCAAGAAGCTACCTGCATTTAAGTTTGAAATGGAGCTGATACGTCAGGAAGAATATGAAGATCTCGAAAAAGTAGATCCATTTGCCACGTCCATATTCGATTTTCCCTATGTAATTTTTGAATACGACCCTTCCCTAGAAGACCTTAACTACAGGTCTGAGTATACCAATAGCATAAAAAAGCAATACCAGGCAGTGGATGATCTGCGCTGATCAGGCAGGAAAAGTTTGAAGAGATAACTGACTGGAAAGTTGGAATGCGGCCTTGTCAATTCCCGTCTCTTGACCCACTTCCATCAAGTATTGAATCAGATTTTCCGTTGGCATGTTTCCAACCAGGTCATCACTGGCCATTGGGCAACCTCCAAAACCCCTGATAGCTCCATCAAATCGCCTACACCCGCTCTGATAAGCGGCATGGACTTTTTCCCGCCAATCATCTGGCCTTGTGTGCAAATGAGCGCCAAATTCGATGTTGGGATATGCAGGGATCAATTGCTCCAAAAGGTATTGGATGCTTTGTGAAGTGCTACTTCCGATAGTGTCTGACAAGGAAATGATGCCCACGCCACGTTTGGCAATAACATCAACCCAATGTGCAGCAATATCGGCGTTCCATTCTTCCCGATAAGGATTTCCAAAGGCCATTGATATGTAAATAACAAGCTCCTTCTTTTTTTGAATACAAAGGTCAATTATGTCATCCACGCGCATCAGTGATTCCTCAATACTTGCATTGGTATTGCGTTTTTGAAACTCTTCAGAAATGGAAAAGGGAAAACCCAGGTAGGTGATCTGGTCAAATTCTACGCTAGTTTTTGCCCCCCTTAAATTTGCTATGATCGTAAGAAGTTTTGAAGAAGTCTTAGTTAGATCGAGCTTATCCAGAACAAGTGCCGTATCTCTTAATTGAGGAATGGCTTTGGGAGATACAAAGCTACCCATGTCAACGGTATCGAAGCCAACAGAGAGGAGTTGCTGGATGTATTTGATCTTTGAATCTGTAGGAATAAAGGCATCAATGCCCTGCATAGCATCCCTAGGACACTCTATGAGTTTAACGGACGACATCGGGATGAGGGATCAAGAAGATCCCTTGCTGCCGATAAGCATAAGGGAACAATCCCGCATTTTTTGTTCGGTTTTGCCTTTAGGCTCGGGAATAAAGGTTCTTATTTTGAACTCCTGGGTTGATTTAACGGTAAAATCCCAGTTTTGAACAAGATCATACTCTGTGTTGTCAAAAATTACATGACCCTTGCCATCAATGATCTGAATCCACAATTGTCCGAGTGATTCTTTTGTGCAACCCACAAGGCGGTACTTCTGGCCGGCACTCAGCACAACGTAGAGTTCCGTGTTCTGGCCCTGAATCATATAACCACCGTACATTCTGCCGTTAAGAAGGTAATCATCTAACTGGCTCTCACAGGTATTTTTGGCATAGGTCCTGCATTGTGCCATTAAACTCGTGCCGGTTATACCCAGCACAACTGAAAATATAAAAAGACAAACAATTCCCTTTTTTAATCCTTTATTATTGGACGATTTCATCTCTTATCCCTCCTATTTTAGTACAAAGATTAGTTAAGGCATCCTGGTTAAAGGCTACCGCTGTTTCGTTTTCGATGACCATTTCACCATCAGACACCTGAGTTTCTATTTCTCCATGGGTGATGTCAATGCTGTTGTAAATTTCTTGTAATTCCTTCAGATCCGCATTGATTGCCTCAACCGGCGCATCTCCTTTTCCGGCGTCGGCCAGGAAAAGCACCAGGTTTTTTAAAACCAATTTCTGTTCGGCGATTTTTTGCTTTATGTCCTTGTTATTCGGGCTATTCTGGGACATATTGCACGCAAGGTACATGGACTCAATCCAACCTCCGGCAATGATCAATGCTGCCACATTCGAACGATCGTTGTCTTGTAAATAGGCATCTGCAGACCAGTAAAAGTCAGTAACCACATCCAACAAACTGTCCCTGTTAGAGATATTCGTTTCCAGACTGGACAATAAGTCGGCCTCAAAGGCACCGGTTAGGCCCAGGTCTTCTGACATTATTTTAACGGCTTCAAGGAAATTAATTGATTCCTGCGTATGTCTGTACATGGCGCTGTAAGCCAAGTCTGCTCCATAAACACCTAGATTTAGCGCTTTGGATGCATTGGTTGAGTAATTGGAACGGGAAGATGGGTCATTCAGCAGTTCCGGAGTAAATTCGGCACCCGAGGCTTCCATGATGGAGGCAACTTCCACTAGCGAAGGCGTACCGTAATAAACAACGCGTTCTCCTTCATTTACCAATTCTTCTTCAATTTCCTCGGTAAAAGCTTCTTGATCTACCTCATCCTGTCCGGTGCCCGAGCCGCAGGACATTATGGTGATGAGTCCTGCCGAAAGCAGAAACATTGATCCAAATTTCATTTTATGCATATGAAAAACACTTGATTGATAACGGGGCTTAAAGATAGATAAATCATCGAAACCACAAAGTTGATAAGGCTAATTTTAGCGCCAGCAATGGCGTTCATACGAGGGTCAAGGCCTTATTAATATCTCTTACCAACGCCGGACCACCATAGATAAAGGAGGTGTATATCTGCACTAGATTGGCACCAGCACTTATCATATCCCTGGCTTCCTTTCCGTTTGAAATACCTCCCACTCCGATAATGACGAATTCGCTTCCCAGATTGCTGCGAAGGTATTTCACTACTTCAATAGACCGTCTTTTAAGCGGTGGACCGCTCAATCCACCCAAACCGGACTTTTTTATCAAAGCCTCGGATGAATTAAGGTTATCGCGCAAAATGGTGGTGTTGGTGGCGATTACGCCCGCTAGATTTGATGTTTTTATAATTTCGACTATATCCTGTAATTGAGCTTCAGAAAGATCGGGTGCAATCTTTAATAAAATAGGCTTGGGGTTCTTTTTAAGAAGATTGATACGTTGTATTTCGGTCAGCAGATTCAATAGGGGTTTTTTCTCTTGCAACTCTCTAAGTCCGGGCGTATTAGGGGATGACACGTTGATTGTAAAGTAATCAACCAAATCGAAAAGCCCCTCAAAACACGTTCGATAATCAACAATGGCTTCTTCGTTAAGAGTTAGCTTATTCTTTCCGATGTTGCCTCCAATGATCAAATTTTTAGGCTTGGAGCGCAATTTACTAGACATGGCACTTAGTCCTCGATTGTTAAAGCCCATTCTATTAATCAACGCTCTGTCTTGGGGCAGTCGGAATAATCTGGGCTTTTCATTTCCGGGTTGGGGTAATGGTGTTACGGTTCCAACTTCGATAAATCCGAATCCAATAGCGCTTAATGCTTTGTACATGGTGGCATCCTTATCGAATCCTGCGGCAAGTCCCAATCTTGAGGGGAATTCCAAGCCCATGCAACGGTATGGGCTCGCCGCTTTAGATCTGAATACCAGTCTGAACACACGCCTAAATGGACCGATCGAAAAAAGCTTGAGAAAGAATGCCGCTATTCCATGAGCCCTTTCTGCCGGAAGAAGGAAAAATAAGGGTTTGATAAACCGATGGTAAAACATGGCCCGAAATTATAACATTCAATGTCATGATTGATTAAAATCAGGGCTCAATTGAGGGTTCAAAGCGCTGAAAGGTACCATCATCCATCAACAGTATAATCGAAGTAACAACCCTGTTACTATTTACATTTGTATTTCTTTCTTCAAATGCTTGATTTATAACTGACTTTTCTTCACGATCTTTTTGGTTATGATGCATTGAATTACTCAATTCATCGACGCCTTGTTTTACCGTTTTATCACCAGAAATAATGTACTTTAAATCCATGCTGGGATAGCGATTCAGCATTTTAACCAGAAAATCGACACTGGGTTGATTTCTTCCGGTCAAGATATGCGAAACCGACGAGGCCTGAACGCCGATTTCATCTGCGAAATTTTTAGCGTTTAGACCTTTTTGACGAATGAATTCCCTTATTCTTTCTTTCACTTAAGCTAGTTATTGAATGTTCTATTTACGAATGTAATACAATTGATAAATCACAATTTACCTAAAGCTTTATGTAGCGTTTATAATCTATTGATATATAATGAAATAAAATTTTGTATTGATGATTAAAATACAAATGTATATTACACAATACATATGTATATATACTTGTGAATGAACGTATTATACAATTCTGATTGGAATTTATTAAAAGATGGAAATCAGTAGAGAATGCCTTCTTTTCTAAGGGCTTTTTTCGCTTTTTTAGCGCTCGCCCGTGAAAGCGAGGAATGGCTTTTGGGATTTTGACTATCAGTCCTGCACGACCAAATTGTTGTGAAAGTGTTTTGTTTTCGAACCAGTAGTCGTATATCCATTTTGATCCTTGTATCTTCGTAAATGGCCCCCTTCTCTTCTCTTTTACCATACTCTTGAATCAATTTGGAGTAATGTGTGTCATCCATTATTCGGTATTCCCTCCTGGTGGGATACTGATCTTCCGACGAAGACTCTTCTTTTCGAATACTTACGAAGCGTACTTCAATAATTCCGTCCACCCCTTGATCTATAAGAAAAGAATGCATGCCCTTTTGATCGCGCTTGAGAAGGCTATCAGCGCCTTTGGTTAGTTCATTTAATGTCATGAACTGAACCTTGCTTGTATTAAATACCCCTCTTGCCGCCGACTCAAATGTCTTGGCATCTTTTAAAATGCCAGGATAGGCAATAACGGCTATTTTGCTGATGTTATCAGGAATCACTTCTTCCGTTAACCCCGATTGCAGCAGGGATGTAGGCCTGCAAGACATGGCAGATAAAGCTAAAACTATGATTGCGATCTTTTGCATCATTGCACAATTAGCTTGTGATGGAAAGTATCGCCATTTTGATGTGAAAACACAACCTCATAAAGCCCATGATCTAAAGATTCGATGTTGATTTCCCGCCCGACCAAAGCCTCCTCTTTCATGGTACCTGTTAATACTTCCCTGCCTTGTATGTCATAGAATCTAAAAAACAGATCACCCGGAGCCAGGGCGCACTTCCACCGCACATTGATCAAATTTGAGGCAGGATTTGGATAAAGGTTCAGGCAATTAATGGGTGATGCCTGGTTTGAAACACGCAAGAATCTATCACTGTGGTGCACCACGGGAATACTCTCTATTTGTTTCGCTACATTCATGCAATGAAGTTGAACGTTTCCCCCTGGCGTCAACTCGCTGACATGGATCAGGTTTTTACTAAAAGTCAGAACGGTATCAAAGTATAGGCTTGGAGAATTTATTCTTCTTATTCCAACTCGGTGGTCAAAAGCAGCATCCGGCCCCTGAAACACTAAGTTTTCAAGGTTTCCGAAGGCATTAAGTTCATAGATGGGCTGAGGTGTGCGAGGGGATTTGGCAAGAAGAGAAATATTGATGGCATTTGTCAACACATTTCTTTTCAAGTAGGAGAAGTCGATAAAAAAAGTGTCGAGCTTTCCATCCGGCGGCACAGATAAGTCAAGGCCCAGCATATCATTGACGGAATGTTGTCTGTCACCGCTTTGCCCGCTTCCATCGCCATGCTCGTGAGCACTTGTAAATCGTATGGACGAGAACCCATACTGCCTGAATGGAATGTGATCACCTCCCCTGCCCTGTCTGTCCTCTCTTATTTGGAGGTTTAAGTTCACGGGGACCTGGATTCTGGTGTTGATTTCTTCAATTTGCTGCAACTTGACGTACCGGGCCAGCTGTTTTCCCTGCGATACAAGGTTACTATCGTTTTGCGGTGAATAAGAAAATACCCTAAGATTGAGGCTGTCAATAGCACCTACCGGGGAACAGCTTGGGGGAGATGAATTTAGACCACATTCCACCCCCCCTACAATGTCGTTATTCAAACATGCCAATACATCGATGTTTTGATCAAAAAAGTACTTGGCCCAGACAGAACCTCCCTGAAGCCCTTGTTCTTCAGCGGTTACCGTGGTGAATACGATCGTTCTGTCAAAAGAGTATTTTGACATCACCCTCGCCAATTCCATCACCAACACCGTTCCTGAGCCGTTGTCATCCATTCCCGGTGCGTAACATGCCGTATCACAACTACTCTCACAACGGCTGTCCATATGAGCTTCGACTAAAACAATTTCTTTTTTTGAAGTATCCAATCCGGGCAAAACTGCCATGACGTTTCTATGCTCCACCTGACTGCAAATACCTTTAAAAAAAGTAAGGTAACCGACTTCAAGTCGATAATCATTTTGCGCTGAGAACTCTACGAATTTCTTATGGATCCAGCGCCTTGCTGCTCCTATACCCCGATTTGAGGAAATAGTATCCGATCCACTGTTTCTAGTGCCAAATTTTTCCAAAGCCACCAGGTAAGCCTTTAAACTATCTTCCTCTATTTCACTGATGATTCCATCAATAATGCTATCCTTGCTTTGAATAATATGACCCGGTGTATAACTTGCCGGATTGTAATTCCCATTTAGCACGTTTTCGGCATTTTGATTAGAAAAACTTGTCTGTGAGACCACCGGATTATTTGCACAAAGAATTGAAAGCCAAAGGGCTAAATTCAACATGTGCGTTGAAATATAGATTTCTCGCCTATTCATAAGGAAGGTGGCGAATTTCTGATAATTTAGTACTCCTTTAATTTGCATGATTTAAACTGTAACAATTAGTGTGTTTATGCAGTATATCTATAGTAATACTTTAATAGCACGACAAATTACAAAATGATCATCAACCTGATGCGATTTCTAACTGACAATATTTCGAAGACTTCGGCCTTGGGTCTTTTTCTGGCCATTCTGTTCTTGGCTTTATTCCAGAAAACGACTTTTGCCACTCATGCCATGGGAATGGATCTCACCTATGAGCAGATTTCTCAGGATACATTTTTAATACGCCTTGCCTTTTATAGGGATTGCTCAGGTGTAGCTGCGCCCAATAACGCCACGTTAAGGGTTCGTTCAGCATCCTGTAATGAGAATTTTAACATTACCCTACCCAGGGTGGGCACAGGAACTGAAACAACTCCGGTCTGTGCCAGTCTGGTAACTCAATGCAACGGCGGTACCTTCCCCGGCTCAGAGGAATACATTTATCAGCGCCTCATAGTATTGCCCGCGCAATGCACTGATTGGGTCATCAGTAATAACATTTGCTGCAGAAATAACTCGATCACAACCATTTTCAACCCAGGGAATCAAAACATTTTTGTAGAAGCCAAAATCAATAATTTCAATTCCAATTCTTCGCCTGTTTTTTCAAACAATCCCGTTCCTTTTGTTTGTTCAAGTCAGAATTACTGCTTCAACAACGGCGCCGTCGATCCTGAAGGTGACTCCCTGGTATACGTTCTTGTAACCCCAAGAACAAATGTAAATGCGGGAGATACCGTTAGCTTCAAAGCCGGTTTCAATAAATACAATCCACTTACTTCCACACCCACAATCAGCCTGGATCCAAGTACAGGTGACCTGTGCATGTTTCCAACAGATTCCACTCAGATTGCCATTCTTGCTATTAGAGTCGAAGAATACAGGAACGGTGTTCTTGTCGGGAGTATAATGCGAGATATCCAATTGCGCATCATTGGATGCCCCAATGGAAATAGTTTGCCCCTGGTGTCGGGAATCGATAGTACAAGCCAGTTTAGTTTGAAAGCCTGCGCAAATTCCAACATAAGTTTTAGTGTTTTTACCCTCGACCCCGACACCACTCAAAATGTAACAATGACTTGGAATCAAGCCATTCCCGGAGCAACGTTCAATTTTACTGCCGGTGCAAGACCTGTTGGCACCTTTTCCTGGACACCCAATAATTCTCACATAAGAAGTCAACCTTTTTGTTTTACTGTTACGGTAAGAGACGATAATTGCCCATTTAACGGAATTCAAGTGTTTTCTTATTGCATATATGTTGTCGGTGTGAGGGCCATTGTAGATTCCCTTATCAATCCTCTTTGCCCTGGCGATTGCAATGGTAGGGCCACAGCGACAGTGATCAATGGAATTCCTCCGTTCACTTACTCTTGGGATGATCCATTGACTCAAACTTCGGCAACCGCAGACTCGCTCTGTGCCGGAAATTACATTGTTGCCGGAACCGATTCTACAGGTTGTACCACCTATGATTCCATAACGCTGTCCGATCCATTGGCAATGGTGTTGACCATGGACAGTATTCCGGTGTCGTGCAATGGCGGAAGTGATGGTAAAGCGATTGCTTCGGTGCTGAGCAATGGCACGGCACCCTTCTCTTTCCTTTGGGGAGCCAACTCGGGATTGCAAATGACCGATACGGCCACAAATTTAGCCGTTGGAACACATTTTGTGACGACTACAGATGTAAATAATTGCCAGGTTACGGATTCGGTAGTTGTTACCGAGCCTACCGCACTTTCTCTGACGATGATCAACGTTTCTAATGTCAGTTGTAATGGCAATAACGATGGAGAGGCGGCGGTTCAGGTAAGTGGCGGAAGCCCACCATATACCTATCAATGGGGAGCTCTTTCGGGTCTTCAATTGACAGATACGGCCTTTATGCTGACGGCTGGCTTACATGTGGTGACTATAACAGACTCAAAAGGATGTATATCCATTGACTCTGTCATTATCACGGAACCGAGCACCGCTATTACCTTAACCTTGTCTACTGTCGATATTAATTGTAAAGGAGACAGCACGGGTTCGGCGACTGTTGTACCTTCGGGAGGAAGCCCTCCCTATTTTTATAATTGGGACGCGAACACAGGAAACCAAACCACTCAAACGGCCGTGAACTTGCCCGCGGGCACTTATGGTGTCATTGTCACAGATACCAATAATTGCGTTGCCTTTCCAAACATCGCCATTATTGAGCCGGATACGGCACTCACATTGAATGCGGTTGATTCATTCGTCCAGTGTTTTGCCGATGTCAACGGAGTGGCCGGAGTAAATGTAGTTGGAGGAACACCTCCTTACTCCTATCAGTGGGACGCAGGAACAGGTAATCAGACCACG
This sequence comes from Vicingaceae bacterium, assembly GCA_040220895.1. Lineage (GTDB taxonomy): Bacteria > Bacteroidota > Bacteroidia > Flavobacteriales_E > Vicingaceae > UBA11591. The sequence goes on along the minus strand of JAVJVY010000020.1, from coordinate 33,878 downwards.
GCGTATGCATCTTCACTTTCGGCAGGGACCTATGACGTAGTTGTTACAGATTCAAAAGCATGCAGTGACAGCGTGAGTGTAAATGTGTTGTCGGCCAGTGCAGCTTTGCAGCTCAACCTTACGAAAATTGACGTGAGTTGTAATAATGGAAGCGATGGTAGTGCAAAAATAGCGATAACCGGAGGGCAGCCGGGTTACACTATAGTCTGGGATACACTGGCTGGCCCTCAAACAGGAGATTCGGCAGTTAATCTTAAAGCGGGTTCATACCTGGTTCAAGTCGTGGATTCCTTTGGCTGCACCATTGACACGATTGTGGTAATAACGGAGCCCCCACCACTCCTGACCTTAGCAACGGCATCAAGCGATGTTTCTTGTCGCGGCGACAGCAATGGAGCAGCTTCGGTGGTTGTTTCTGGCGGTACACCCCCTTATGGATTTCAATGGAGCGCAAATACTGGTGGTCAGACCAATGATACGGCCATCGGCCTTAAAGCAGGCGTTTATTTTGTAACGGTGTTCGACAGTAACTACTGCATCACCTCACCTGCCATAAATGTATTTGAGCCAGCATTTGACCTTTCAGGAAGTATACTTGACGTTAGTGATGCCAAATGTTTCGCAGGAAATGATGGTTTCGCGGTAATAGCCGGAATTGGAGGCACCGGGCCTTACACATATCAATGGGATACTTTGGCAGGGCTGCAAACAAGCGATACGGCCAAGAATCTTTCAGTTGGGAATTATGGTGTGACCGTTATTGATTTTAATAATTGCACCTTCGATACCAATGTGACCATCAGTCAACCTTCATCCCCTTTGACCATTGTTATGAATTCCGTGCCGGTTTCTTGCTTTGGTGGCACTGATGGCAGCGCAATTGTCACGAAAATGGGAGGAACACCCCCTTATTCTGTGCAATGGGATTCCGCAGCCTTTTTAAACATTTCAGACACGGCAATCGATCTTTCGTCTGGTTACTACACGGTTGTGGTAACTGATGCCAATGGATGTTCGATTTCGGATAGCGTTTTTATTGATGGCCCGGCTGAACCTGTTTCCGCTACTTTGTCCACTATAAGTGTAACATGTTTTGGGCGTTCAGACGGAGAGGCCATTGCCAGTGCCAGTGGTGGCACAGCTCCTTATAACTACAATTGGGGTCCGGGCGCTTCAAATCAAGTTAATGATACAGCCGTGAATTTACCTGCTGGTACTTATTCGGTAACCGTATCGGATGCCAACAGCTGTGACACCACCTATTTTGTATCAGTGACCGAACCAGACCTACTCGAAGATTCCGTATTCATCGCATCTAGTTTTAATGGAACGGCCATTCGGTGTTTTGGCGATAGCAATGGCATAGCTGCAGCTGCGGCATTTGGCGGTACAGCGCCATACACCTTCCTTTGGGATTCAACTGCCGGTAGCCAGGTGAATGATTCGGCCTTTGGTCTTAAGGAAGGGGTGTATAACGTGACAATTACAGATTCAAATGGTTGCACCACCAGTGACTTCATAAGTATAGGAAGCCCTCAGAAGATGAGCATCGGTATTGGCTTAATCAAACCGGTTAGTTGTAAGGGCGGGTATGATGGAAAGATCGTTGTAAATGGATTAGGTGGAAATGCTCCTTATTCTTATACCTGGAATACTTTGCCAGTTACCGTCGGAAACACGGCCGACAGTTTGACCATAGGAACTTACACCGTAACGGTGACCGACACCAATTTGTGCACCTTCGATACAACACTGAGCATAGGAGAACCCGATTCCCTTTACGTCAATGCCCAGGCTTTTGATACTAAGTGTTTTGACCAAGCAAGTGGCATGGCTGTGGCGCTGGCAGGCGGTGGCTCACCTCCATATGCCTATTTTTGGGAAATCAGCCCCGGGAATTTTCAGCTGAACGATACCGCTACCTCATTGGACACTGGCACTTACATCGTTCTGGTTAGAGACAATAATGCCTGCGAAATAACTGACACCATTTATGTTGGTCAACCCGATGAAATTGTAGTGTCTGTGAGTGCGGGAGATACCATATGTGCCCTTCAGCCCGTTGGCCTTTCTGCCACGGCCATAGGGGGATTCACGCCATACATATACAACTGGACACCTTTTTTCGGAACAACCGGACCGAGCGGAACTGTTGCCCCGGCGGTGAGCACGACCTATTCAGTAGTAGCCGTTGACAATAACAATTGCGAAAGTGACTCTCAATTGATTGACATTGAGGTCAGGACCTTGGAAAACGATGTCTTGGACCTGACTACTTCTGGTGACATTTGTGAAGGTGATTCTGCCAGTATTTTTGCGCTGCATGTAGGTCCTTATGGGAACTATACCTACCGTTGGAGCTCAGGTCAAACCGGCCCCGGGACTTATTATGTAAAGCCTGATACCGCTACTTATTATACTTTTACAGTCACTGATCCTTGCCAGAATACGTTGAGCGATAGTGTTTTGATAAATGTTTTCCCGAATCCTGCCTTGAATCTTGATGACACAATTGCCATGGGCTGCGAGCCTCTTCTTGTAAGCTTCAGTGAAAATTCGAACAGTGGGATGAATGTGACTTATAACTGGAATTTTGGTGATGGTAATGGATCTTCCAATACCTCACCCTCCTACTTGTTCAATGCTGCAGGGGTATATGATATTGTACTCACCTTAACAAGTACTGATGGCTGCACAAGTGACAATGCTCAGGGTCCTTCAAAAGTTGTGGTAACGTCTTCACCTCAAGCCAGCTTCACTGCCACTCCAAATCTTGTAGACGAACGCAATCCGATAGTCAGTATTCAGAACAATTCGACGGGCAATGGAAACAACTATCTTTGGATTTTTGGTGATGGTGATACACTTTCTACTACATCTTCTCAAACATTCCCCCACCTCTTTTCTGACACCGGTGCTTACTTGATTGTATTGATAGCCAGCAATGAGGCGAATTGTTCAGACACTGCAGTGGCTGGAATTGTAGTAGAACCGTATTACCGGTTGGAAATCCCCAATGCCTTTACCCCGGCCACTGGCGGTTCATCAGGTGGAAAATGGATTTCAGGCGATCTTAGTAATCACATCTTCTTCCCCTTCACCAAGAATCCTGAAGCCGTAACCGATTTTGAAATGAAGATCTTTAACCGCTGGGGAGAATTGATTTTTGAATCGACTAGTATTTACGTTGGTTGGGATGGGTATTACAGAAATAAATTATCCTCACAGGAAGTGTACGTTTATAAAATCAAACTGACCTGGGAAAATGGTCAGCAGGAAAAAGCCTTTGGTGACGTTACTTTGTTCAGATGATGAAAAATCGAGTATTGCTGTTATTTCTTTTAGCCTGGGTTAATCTTGCAGCACAAGAGCGTTGGTCGGGAAAGGATGTGGTTAAACTGGAAGATGCCGACATCTACCTCGAGATTACAGATTACAAGTCGGCCCTTGATCTATACCTGCCCCTTTACGAGAAATACGGCAGCAGTGAAGAAATGGACTTAAAAATAGGTCTTTGCTTTTTTGGACTCGGTCAGTTTGAAGAATCAAAGGAATATTTTTCACGCGCCAAGGAATTGGGGATTCCTGATGCATATTATTACCTGGCACGCTACCATCATGGGATAGAGGAATTTACCGTATCAGTGGCGCTCTTACAGGCTTTTAAGAACCTGGATGGCAAAAAGTCGATCGATATGCTGGAAATAGACCGGTTGATTCAAATGTCGGAACGTGCCGAAAACATGATGTTGAATCCGGTGTCGGCTACAGTTTACAACGTAGGTAAAAACATTAATTCTACTTTTGATGACTATAGTCCGCTTATAACAGGTGATGAGAGCATCATGGTATTCACATCCCGGCGCGAAGGCAGCACAGGCGGTAAAAAGGATCCCTATGGAGAATTCCTGGAAGACATATACGTTAGTTTGAAAAAAGAAGACCAGTGGCAAGTGGCTTCTAATATCGGTGAACCTTTGAATTCTTCGACCCACGATGCAGCGGTGGGCCTGAGTTCAGACGGAAATGTAATCTTGACCTATCGCACCAATAAGGAGCTTACAGCCGGTGATCTTTACATTTCAAGAGAACAAAAAGATGGATGGAGCGAGCCAGAAAAGTTAGCCGAGGGAATCAACTCTGAATATCAGGAAGCAAGTGCAAGCATCACACAAGACGAGCGCATTATCTATTTTTCGTCTGACAGACCCGGTGGCGAAGGCGGAATGGATATATACCGCATTGTTCGATTAGGCAACAACAACTGGAGTTTACCCATGAACCTGGGTCCTACCATTAACAGCCCTTTTGATGAAGATGCTCCCTTTATTCACCCAAACGGAAAAACCCTGTATTTCAGCTCAAATGGTAACAAAACCATGGGCGGTTTTGACATCTTCCGTTCGTCGCTTGGAGATGAATATTGGACTAATCCTGAAAACCTTGGTTACCCGGTTAATACGGTCGGCAATGATATTTTCTTCGTTCTTGCCTCGGATGGCAAGCGCGGTTACTTTTCATCTAAAAGGGACGATGGCGTTGGTGGACAAGACATCTATGCGGTATCGTTTGAAAATTCCCTTGAGAGTCTTCGAATTGTAAAGGGAAATATTAGCAGTACAGATGGAAGTCCCCTGACGGCAGAAATAAGCTTGTTAGATGAGGAAGGCAACACCACAGGTGTTTACCGCTCAAACCAATTGACCGGTAATTACATTATTATCCTTCCACCTAATATTAATTTTGAACTAGACATACGTGCAGATGGATATGAAGAAGTCAGTGATACCTTGTTTTACGTTGGTGGAACAAATGTCAAAGAGAAAAGCAGGGATTATGTGCTGAATACGCAAAAGGAACAACCATGAGAAGAATTTGCGTCATCCTTGTTTCTTTAATTGTTTCGGGGCTCTATGCCCAAACGCCCCAATTCTCTCAATTCTATGCAAATCAGGTTTACCTGAATCCTGCTTTCACGGGAAATACGGATGTACATCGCCTGGCATTTAATTACCGCAATCAATGGGCAGGAGTTCCAAAAGCCTTCAATTCATTTTCTCTGGCCTACGATTACAATATGGGATATAACCTGGGAATTGGTATGATCGCTGTTCACGATCAGGCCGGCAGCGGTGGACTTGCCTACACCAGTATCAGCCCATTGGTGTCTTATTCTTATATGATCAAAGAAAATTTAAGTGTGAGTGCAGGAATCTCCTGGGGACTAGCGATTCGAAGCACAAATGCCAATAATTACGTGTTTGGTGATCAATTTGTAACTGGAGGGGCAACTACAGCCGACATTCAACAGCGCAAGACTTTTGGTGATTTTAAGGCCGGAATACTGGTATATGGATCAAATTATTGGGGTGGACTGACGGGTGATCATTTGAATAGACCAAATGAATCATTGGTGTTTGGGCAAGAAAGCCGAATACCTACACAATGGACCTTGCACGGAGGCTATCGCTTTGACCTGGAGGAATCTGAAAAAGGTGACCCCGAGAAAACATTGACCGCTGCCTTCAACTACAAGTTTTCGGGAAAGTTTGATCAAATGGATATAGGTGCTTATTACCAGCGTAAAACACTCATTCTCGGAATGTGGTATCGAGGCATGCCGCTGATAAAGCAGAACCAGGACGGCACATCCAACAAGGATGCGCTGGTTTTATTAATAGGATTAAAAAGTGAGGCAATGCGGGTGGGTTACAGCTACGACATAACCGTTTCTGGTTTGAGCATAACCGACACTTATGGGTCACATGAAATAAGTGTAGTCTATGAATGGCCAACCAGGGTCAGGAAAAAGAAAAAAAGAAAAAGAAACTTCATTATTCCCTGCCCTAAATTCTGATGAAGAGCTGTGGTTTTATCCTGTTTTTTGCGCTTTTAACGCTAAGTCACCCCTTGTTTTGTCAGGTGGATGAGGGTGAAATAACCCTCTCGGGTATCGTTCTTAGGTTGGATAGCTTGGTTCCCATACCTTCTGCCAACATTTTGATATCTAATTCGAGTACTGGAACCAGATCGAATGAATTGGGTCTATTTTCTCTGAAGGTTCATAAAACGGATACCATTTTATTTTCTGCTATCGGAAGTAAATCCACTCTTTATGTGGTACCTGACTCACTGAGTGGTAATTCATATTCCATTATTGAACGTATGCCGTTGGATACTGTTAAACTAGATCCGGTTCTTATTACCTCCTGGCCAAGTGTTGAAGAATTTAACAGGGCCTTTACAGAAGAATTCGGTTTCGATAATAATTATCCAAAGGCCATGTCAAATGCGAATCCCAAAATCTCCTTAGGTGGCACAGACCCAAATACTTCCATAGATAATTACCGCAGGGAAAGCGCGAATTCAGGTGGCCAATACACTTATCTATACGAGAACGCTCATATTCCGGTGAACGACGTACTGAACCCGAAACGATGGAATCGATTGGTTAAAAATTGGAAGGAAGGGCGACATCCTCGATGACAAGTCCGCGCCCTGTGTCATGTTGAATTGACAGCTTGGCCTCGATCAAACGTGCCAATTTCAAGTTGCCCGCGGCATTAAAATGTCCAGCGTCATAAAATTCATCTGCAGTCCAGGTCATGTTCAGCATCTCATCTAAAAACATCACCTTATTTCGTAAGGCCACTTCCCTACTCTTGCGATTGTAGACATCCAATACCTGTGGCAATTCATTTGTTTTTAAATATGGAATCCACCATTTAAGGTCACCAGCATTGATTTTTTCGGCGACAAGAATCTGGGGGATCACAATGATATTTTTGGTATAATAACCGCAAATATGGATGAGCTTGTCAAGATTGCGGCTATAAATTTCCAGCGCCTTGTTGTCTAACCCATTTTTACCTGTTGATCCTGACTTCATAGAATGGAAAGGACATACAGGAAAATATCCCAACTTTTGCAGAGTTTTAGTGAGAAAATAAAGACTGTGTACTCTAGGGATCTTTTCCAAATAGCACAGCCCCATGGCACCGTATAACGTAGGTGCATGAAATTTGGCGTAATCGTTTTTAAGCGCAGAAGTGTTGCAAACACGCATGTCATTGAGCCCGGTGTGCAATAGTACAACATCGGGTTTTATTTCATCCATGTGAAGCGCCATGGTGACCAAATGTTCAACCGTGGTGTGGCCCGGAGTGCCCATGTTGATTACTTGGAATTCATCGCTCAATAAGCTATCCAACAGGTATGTCCAGGTTTCATCATTCGAAACTCCTACACCGTAGGTTGTCGAGCCACCCATTGCCACTACTTTATAATGCGAATTTGTCAATTCAGAACCTCTGTAACCCAAGGAATTATGCCTTATCCGCATATGGTTGAAAATGGTATCGATGTTTTCCTTGTTCTTGACACCAAGGTAAGGATCACTCTCAAATACTTCAGAATTCGAATTTCGTTGCAGTGAAGAAATCCAATATCCGTTTTCAAGGCGATAAATAGCGCCCAGCATTAATTCCAAAAAAAGAAGGAATACAGACAAGACAATGAGCATGGCGAAAATAACTGCCTTTTTAGATGTTCTTTCTCGCTTGATTAGAAAATAAGACAGCGCAGCGATAGCTGAAAGTGTGATTGTATAGAGTAAAAATTCCATCGAGATTTTAAAGGGCTTGAGTTACCTTCTAAATGCCTTGTTCCTCAGGTAAAAATACGCTATTTTAGATTCGCCTATGGCTGAGCGCACAGACCTGATAATCGAGACGAAAGAACAAGGAAAGATACTCTCAGATCTAAGTCTCAGCGACAAATACCCCAAATGCCCTGTCGTGATCTTTTGTCATGGCTTTAAGGGATTCAAAGACTGGGGGCAGTTCAATTTAATACCACAACCCTTTGTTCAAGAGGGTATTCACTTTCTTAAGTTCAATTTTTCGCATAATGGCATCGGAATTAGCGGTGCAGATGATTTTTCGGATCTTGAGGCCTTTTCGAAAAACACTTACTCAAAGGAAGTGTCGGACATTCTGGAAGTCGTTGATTGGCTTTATGGAGATAAAAACACCTATTCAAATCGGATGGATCTTGAAAACATCTGCCTTATGGGACATAGCAGAGGTGGTGCCATGGCTATCCTAGCCGCTTCACAAGAGAATCGGATAAAAAAATTGATCACATGGTCTGCAGTGGGAAACCTTGAAAAACGCTTTCCTTCAAAAAAGGAGTTGGCCACCTGGAAAGAGAAAGGCTTGATGCATATCCGAAATTCAAGAACTCATCAGGAAATGCCCATCAGGTATGATTTTTATCAAGATTTTGTCGATAATAAGAAAACCCTGAATGTTCATGAAGCGGAAAGTAGGTTGAGCATACCACATTTACTCATCCATGGAACTTCGGACGAAACCGTTTATCTGGGCGAAGCGCTTCAGTTAATGAGTCTTAATGAATACACTAGTTTAATTAAGATACATGGGGCCACACATACCTACGGGGGATACCACCCCTATTTTAACAAAGAACTTCCACTTCATACCGAAATGGCTGTCAAGCACAGCATTTCCTTTCTTCAGAATGGGTGATCGATCAGAATTTTAACAACACTCGCCTCGCCATTTTCAGCCGTCAATCGCAGTAAGTACTGTCCGTTAGGCAGGCTTTTAGAAGGAATTGTTAAAGTTCCGTTGCCATCCTTATTTAAGGTCAACTGCTCAGCTTGTTTTCTGCCGAGCTGATCAAATAGCGTCCACTTTTCAAGTGGGACTTTCAAGTTAGAATAGGTCATTATTATCAGGTCATCGGCCGGATTTGGGAATATTCTGATTGTCCCGCCGGCAAAAGCACTTTCATCCAGACCCGTGGTAATTACGGTGATTACTGATTGGGCGGTGCCGCTTCCCATTGCGCAGAAATTGTTGGCCCCACTTACGGTATAAGTCGTGGAGACCTGGGGTGAAGCAATAACGATGGCTCCTTTAAATACATTCAAGCCATTGATCGGCGACCAAGTATAAGTAATGGCTCCCGAAGCTGTAAGTACAATACTATCTCCTTTATTAATGCTGACAGCACTTGGATTGACCGTGATAACTGGCATGCTATCTACGGTAATGTACCCTGTTTTTAACGTGCTGTCGGCTTCGCTGGCATTCGATATTTTGAGTGAAACCGAATAAATTCCAGGATTAGCATAGGTGATACTCGGTGAATTCAACGTAGACGAAGTTGGTGTTCCTCCAGGAAAATCCCAAGATACATTGGTGTAAAATCCATCTGAAAGATCACTGAAAACTACGGTTTGCCCAACACAAATTTGATTTTCGTTTGCTTCAAAATCAGCAGCTAATTGCTGGTAAAGGGGTGACGACCAAAGTCCACGGCCATAGGTGGCTGCTTTTATCCTGCTGTCAGACATGTCACCGTCGTAATAGATTTCAAGTTCAGTGACTTCTGCTGTATACGGCAATCCCCCGTTAAAGGGTATCCAATCCGTCATCCAGGAACCTTTGAAGAATACACCAAGATCTGATCCTACATAAAGATTTCCAGATGAACTGGTATCATATACAATGCAATTCATGCTGACATTTGGAAGACTCCCGGTGATATTGGTCCAGCTTAATCCTTTGTTATTGCTCTCGTACACCTTATTGGATTGCACGATATACACCTTATTCACATCGGTGGGATGTGCCTCAATGTCCCTGGGCCAAGTAGATGTGGGTAAACTGGCACTGATGTTGGTGAACACTGGAGAGGAATTACCAATGTTGTCACTCCTAAAAAGTTTATTGTCTTCCCTTGATATATAAAGGATTTCATTGTCCACAGGAGAATTCTCAAGCACTCTTATACCAGCAGAATTACTGTTACCCAGGTTGTTCGACACCTTTGTCCATGTTATTGACGAGGTGCTAGACGCCTTTATATTGGAAGAAATCCAGACATTCTTGAAACCCGAGATCATTACATCCGGATCTCCTTCTTTCAGAACATACGGAGTGACCCATTCGCCACTTTCATTCACACCGCCGGCGATATTTCCAGAAAAGTTCAGGCCATTGTTTGTTGATCGTCGAATGTTGCCGTAGTAGAGGGCTCCATACATGTAATTAGAATCCGTAGGGTCTATGATGCATTCCATTCCGTCACCTCCTATCTCTGTTCTCCAACTTCCATCGTAGATGGCCGTTCCGTTATCCTGATAGCCATTGATGGTTAGATTGTTGGACTGGGCGCTTTGCCCAATTTTGTAGATCTGAGCAATTGAGAGTCCACTGCTTAATTCTGACCAAGCTGTTCCGCCGTTTGAAGATACGTAAACACCCCCGTCGTTGCCATTGTACAGTTTCCCGTCTGACGGACTGAAAAGTAGGTCGTGATGATCAGCGTGAACCCCAGGTACGCTTGCTCCAAAGGTCCAATGAGCTTTCAGAGACCAACTGGATCCACCATTGGTCGATTTCCAGATATTTACGCCAGCCACGTATAAGACATTTGCGTTCTGTGGGTCAACAGCCACGCACAAGTCGTACCATGCTTGACCTGATGTGCCTGAACCGTTTGCGGAGTAGTCCATGATATTCGGAGTACTCGACATTAGAGTGAAACTCTGCCCGCTATTTGTGCTTCGATACAATCCTTTAAATGTTCTGGTATTGGTGAGCACCAGATAAACATAATTGGCATTGGCTGGACTTACACCAATAACCATACGGTTAGAAGAAGTCAGGCCAGAACTCACCTGAGTCCAGTTTTCTCCACCATTGGTTGATCGATAGAAATTGCCATTCGCTGTAGAATAAACGATGTTTGTATCCCCGGGTTTATAACAGATATCTTTGTAAAATGAGGTATTCGTAGTCTTTCTCACCCAACTCTGTCCCTTGTCGGCACTTTTGTAAATACCTGCACTGGTTGCTGCTATTAATACGGAACTGTCAAGGGGATTCATAATCATCTTTCCAATCACCCGATTTCCCATGCCCGTATTTGAAGGTGCCCAGGTTAATCCGGCATCAACTGATTTCCATACTCCCAAACCAGGGGCATCTGCTCCGTCGCGATCACCTGTGCCCAAGTAAAGTGTGTTGGGATTACTATAGTCTATCACTATTGACGAAACTCCTAATGTCGGCAAAGTATCTGTCAGGATTTCCCAATTCGATCCTCCATCTTCTGTTTTCCAAAGCCCTCCTGCCGGTGCACCCGCATAGAAAATGTCGGAATTGCTGGGATGAAAGGCAAGGCAATTGACCCGGCCCAGGCCGTTCGGTTGCCCGGTTCCATTACTCGGCATGGCGATCGGGCCTACTTCATTCCAATGATCCTGATTTACGGCTCCTGCAGCTTTGGCATGGGTCGAAAAGTAGCGGGCTTGTTCTTTGAGAACTTCATCGGGTTTGGGCTTTTTTCCCGACCGATCAACCCTGGATTCCATGTGATATTCCCAACGTTTAAATATTTTCCAGCCATCGGCTTTGTCGCGCTCTCTGTTTTGCCAATACAATTCAAAGGCGCGTTGGTTTTCAAAGAAATTGGAAGATGGGTCCTGCATCATCTCGATCCAATAAGGGTAATTGGCCGTATCTGCCAGATTCGATTGAGCCATTGTCCAGCTGAATAGAAAAGGCAGAAGTAATAAAAGGATAAAGTTTCTCATTACACGAGGGTAGATTTTTTTTTACAAAAGTAAGGGCTTATAGTATACGAAAATTGATATAAATTGTTTTCTAAATCATCTTAGAATTTCAATCGAGCACTGGGAATAGATCCGAGCCCGGAAAATGAAGCTTCAATAAATTTAAAATGACCTGTAATACCGATCATGGCCGCATTATCGGTGCAATAGGCAATTGGGGGCACATAGGTCTTCCAATTAAGTGTTTCCTGTCGCTGGAGCAAGGCCTTTCTAAGACCTGAATTTGCCGATACCCCTCCTGCCATTGCTATATTATCTATGTCATGGTCAAAGGAAGCTTTTTCAAGTTTTTGCATCAAAACCTCAACAATATTGGCCTGAACACTTGCGCAAAGGTCAGAGCGATTCTTTTCAACAAATAGGTGATCTTCTTCGATCGATTTCTTCAAAAAATAAAGAACGCTGGTCTTCAATCCCGAAAAGCTGTAATTGTATCCATCAACTTTGGCTTTAGAAAACTCAAAACGACTCGCATCGCCTTCCTGTGCTAATTTGTCAACCAGTGGACCTCCCGGGTAATCAAGGCCCAGTAATTTGGCAATTTTGTCAAAAGCTTCGCCAGCAGCGTCATCTATGGTCGAACCTATTATTTTCATGTCAAAATGGCTTTTTACAAGAACCATTTGAGTGTGACCCCCTGAGACAGTCAGACAAATGAATGGAAATGCCGGAGGCTCTTGATGAACTCCTTCGATAAAATGCGCTAGAATATGCGCCTGCATGTGATTGACTTCAATCAGCGGCACATTTAATGCCATTGACAACGATTTGGAGAACGCTGAACCAACAATCAGTGATCCAGGCAAGCCCGGCCCCTGTGTATAAGCAATGGCATCAACCTCAGAAATATCCGTGTGTGCATCTTTCAGGGCTGTTTCTACCACGGGAAGAATGTTTTTTTGGTGCGACCTGGACGCCAGCTCAGGAATAACTCCCCCGTACTTTTGGTGAACAAGTTGATTGGCAATCACATTTGATAACACCCGATGACCCTTCAGAAGAGCCGCTGAAGTGTCGTCACACGAGGACTCAATTGCTAAAATACAGGCATCACTGTTGTTCATTTAAAGGTTAATTTTGAGCGCAATCCGATGGTAAACTGGTCCAAAATTATTAAAAAAGCCTATCAGGCTTTCCTCGCGGTCTTTGACCTGTTATTTTTAGCCTATCTCTGCATCATAATAGCCGTGCAGTTTCCCGCCGTGCAAACCGCTTTGGCTAAGAAGGCCACACAGTTGTTGAGCAGTGAATTAAACACCACTGTTCGAATTGACCGTTTGAAGTTAGACTTTTTAAGTCGACTGACCTTAGGGGGGCTGTACCTAGAAGATCTTGAAGGAGATACGCTTTTGTACACCTATGATTTGGATGTAAGCTACAAAATCAGGCCCTTGTTCCAAGGTAAGTTCAGGGTAAACGGATTGTGCCTTACCAAGGCGAAGTTCTACTTACACAAACACGTAGGTGAAGAAAAGATCAACGCGGCATTTCTATTCGACCTTTTCAAGTCTTCGGACACTTCAGAAACCAAAATTGATTTAAGGCTTAGAAACCTTGAACTCAAAAATTCGAGCTTTACCTATATTGACCACAACATAGAACACGTCAAAGGTTTTGACCCATCAAACATAGATCTGAAAGGCGTGGAATTGTACTTGTATGATGCACGTTTTGACGGCCGGGATTTTGAAAGCGCTGAATTAGACCTGTCATTTAAATCGCATGGTGGCTTTCAATTAAAAAGGCTAACTGCTGAAGTTCGTGGTGGTCCCGGTGGCATCAGCCTGCAGGGAATGGACTTATTGACGGCCGGCACCAACCTCTCAGGTAACCTGAGTTTCGAAACAAATTCGTGGTCGAATTACATCGATTTTGTTGATAGCGTTAAAATGACCGGTGTTTTTAAACCCTCAGAAGTAGATTTTAAAGACATCGCCTACTTTGCACCTGCATTAAACGGGGTCAGCATGAGGCCAAAACTGTCTGGCATTATATCTGGAACGGTTTCAGATCTCAGGGCCAGCGGACTTAAACTGAGCCTTGAAAATCACACTTCGCTTTTTCTATCATTTCGTATGACAGGCCTGCCCGACATTGATAATACCTCTTTTGACTTACAAATAGAACATTTGAGGACGAGCAAATCAGCATTAGAACAAATCGCTCTGCCCACGGACAGTGGACCGCATTATGTAAAACTGCCACAAAGCCTTGCCAGTTTTGGAAGAATTAATTTGAATGGACGGTTAAAGGGATACATCAACGACCTGGTGGCCAAGGTAGACGTTCAAACCGACATTGGGAGGATTCAGGCTGACTTGAAGCTAAAAAATGACAAAGAGCTTTCTTATAAAGGTAGTTTAAAGACCTATGCCTTGGATTTAGGCAAGCTTTCGGCATCACCGGAAACTGTGGGAACCATTACCATGGAAGTCAATGTGGACGGGCAGGGAACCGATCCAAAAACCCTGATTGCCAAAATTGAAGGAAACATTGCCCAAGTCCAGTTGAACAGGTACAACTATTCAAATATTAAAATTGACGGTAATCTGAACGGGCCTAGGTTTATAGGTGATATTCTGGTGAACGATGAAAACATCAACCTTGTCTTTATTGGCAGCTTCGATTTGTCCAAACGCGACAAGAGTTTCAATTTCATGGCTGAAATCGAAGGCCTTCGCCCCCATTACATCTTGAACGCTGAAAAATTTGACTCCACTGCTTCTTTCTCCTCAACCATCAATATCGATATTCATGCGCGGGACATCGACAGCCTGATAGGTCAGATTGAATTGCTCAATACCTCTTTTACCGATCTTAACGATACGGTGGTCATGAATTCCTTTTTATTTGAATCTGAGCGGGAAGGAGAAATGAAAAACATCAAACTACGTTCTGACATTGCCGATTTCGACATTTCAGGAAAGTTTGACATGCTCGACAATTTTAGTACGGTTCAATATTTAACCCAACAACACCTGCCTAACCTTTTTCCCGACAGTATCGCTTTGAACAAGAATTTTGACTTTGAACTTAATGTTAAGGATTATAGCCTCATACAAGCGGTGCTAACCCCTGAACTTTGGATCGGTGAAGGTTCTAATTTAAAAGGATCATACAACACCCTTGAGAATGACTTTAAATTGGGGGGAAGCATTATTGAATTTAGCTACGGTTCATTCACACTGGATACCACATTCATCGAAGCCCTCACAAAAGAAGACATACTTGAATTGAATTTAGAAATGCGCATGGCATCTGAAACCTATCGAACACGACAGGTCAATATGCACTTTGAAGCTTCAAACAATCAACTGGAGGCCAAAATAAGATCCCGTCGAGGCGGTCCATTTGCTGCTGATTTTAATTTCAATGCCTATGTACACAAATTCGACTCCATCGCTTTCAATGTGGTAGATAGCCGCTTTCTACTGGGTGACAGTATTTGGAAATTTGACAACACCAACAAGGTTGTCTACGACGGTGGAGATATACAAATTGATGGTATTACTGCCTTTAAAAATGAAGAGTACATTCATCTTGATGGTCGACTCTCTCACGATCCTGCAGATGAATTAAACTTGATCATGGCCGATTTTAATCTAAGCGTCCTGAACAAGTTTATCAAGGGAGATGAATTCAGATTACAGGGAATTATTGATGGCAAGGCATCTGTCACTGACTTTTATGGCGAAAGGCTATTTCAATCGAATTTAAGCTTCATCGATCTGGGCTACAATGAAAACACCATTGGATCAGGAAACTTAATAAGTACATGGCAACCTGTTTCACAGCGACTTATGGTAAACTGCAACCTAAATCGAGGCGACACTAATACCGTCAAGATCAACGGTTATTATGACTTACTGGATGAGTCGAGCCCATTGAATTTCAAAGTCAATCTATCTTTTATACCCTTAAAAGAAATAGAATTATTCACTATTGGAATTTTGTCAGACTTCAGCGGTCAGGCAGGCGCTGTTCTTGAGGTCCACGGAACCACTGCAGATCCAGTTATTACCGGTAAAATGGGCATCGTAAATGCAGGCCTTACCATAGATTATCTGAACACCCACTATCAATTGCAAAATTCAGAAGATGTCTTTCGGCTTATTCCCATTTATTTGGTAAGAGATACCATTCTTATACCCGATCTAACCCTGATAGATGAATTTGGTAACAAGGCGAGATCCGGAATCACTCTGGTTCACAATGGTTTTAAAAAAATGGACGTAGGCATTCACTTGCATACGGATCGTTTTCACGTGTTAAACACAAACAGCGCTCAGAGCGACATTTTTTATGGTAAGGTTTTCATCTCGGGTAACATCGACGTCAGGATCGGTGACAATATCACAAAGCTGGACATGGACATCGCTGCATTGGACGGCACGCGCTTCAGTTTGCCACTTAACTCTGGTGTTGAAGTAAACAACAATGAATTTATCGTTTTTGAAAAACCAGACGATCTGGAAGAATCTAACGATGAAGAAATCAAGAAAGAAGCTCTGAACCTCGACTTAAAAATGAAGGTTCGCGCTACTCCGGGTGCTATTATGAGATTGGTTTTTGACGAAAATGTCGGTGATGTTTTGCGGGCTCGCGGCAGCGGCGATTTCGAAGTTAATTACAACAATGAAAAGGGTCTGGATATGACGGGAGAACTCGTTATCGAAAGTGGTGACTACTTGTTCACATTAGAAACATTGGTCAACAAGAAATTTTTTATTCAGCAAGGAAGCACCATTAAATGGAACGGCGATCCATTAAAAGGAGTAATGAACATTACAACTTCTTACCGCCTCCGGACTAAATTAAAGAACATTTTGCCTAATATTTATCAGGACGTTAATTATGAGCGCCTTACACCTGTAGAACTTCAATTGCTTATGAAAGACGAAATCGAGAGCCCAACGTTTGATTTTAATGTAGACCTGCCCAACACAAACATCAACGGGAAGAATCAGCTGAACGCCCTGCTGTCATCAAAAGAATGCATGAATCAACAAGTCATTTCTCTTTTGGTGTTGAATACGTTTACGCCTTGCGAGGGCTACAATTCCGATCCCCAAACCTCGGTGGGTAAAAATCAAGCTTATGAAACCATGTCCAACCAACTTAGTAATTGGCTAAGTAAAATAAGCGACGACGTTGATGTTGGTTTTAATTACCGCCCTGAAATTGCGGATCAGGACGAAGTCACCCCTGAACAGGTGGAGGTCGCCCTTTCAACCCAACTATTTAACGACCGATTGATCCTTGACGGGAATGTGGGTTATGGTGATCAAAGCCTGAATAACACCACCAGAAACACAGATGTTGTAGGTGAATTTACCATAGAATACAAGATAAGGCAAGACGGAAAGCTGCGTATCAAAGCCTTTAACATGGTCAATGACCGAAGTTATATCGAAAATGACAACTTGTATGTGCAAGGAGTAGGATTAGCCTATACCCGCGACTATAATACCTTTAAACAACTCATGAAGGAAGTATTTGGCAAAAAAGAAGAAGAGCCTGAGTAAGCAACTTTTTTCACAATGTGATTAACTTTTGAACAGTCCGTGCATACCTCCCGGCTAAATCCCTACTTTTATTCCCCACGCCATTTTTTTTGTTCATGTACCTTGTTTTTGATACCGAAACTACTGGACTTCCCAGAAACTTCAAAGCGCCACTAACTGATTTCGATAATTGGCCTCGATTGGTTCAATTAGCTTGGCAATTGCACGATGAAGACGGTAGTTTGATGGAGGTTAAGAACTTCATCGTCCGCCCCGAGGGTTTTACCATTCCATTCAATGCAGAAAAGATCCATGGAATATCTACCGATCGAGCTTTAAAACAAGGTATTCCCCTGAGGAAGGTGATTGAGGAGTTCGCCAAGAGCGTTCAAGCCGCCGATTATTTGGTAGGGCACAATGTGGAATTCGATAAAATGATCGTTGGGTGCGAATTCCTGAGAGAAACAAACAATAATGCCATTGAAGGTCACAAAAGCATCGACACCAAAGACCGATCCACAGAATACTGCGCCATTCCGGGTGGTAAGGGTGGAAAGTACAAATGGCCCAAATTAGAAGAACTGCATCGCAAATTATTCGGAGAAGACTTTGGCTCGGCACACAATGCCGCGGCTGATGTCGAAGCGACGGCTCGTTGCTTCCTCGAATTACTAAGGATCGGTGTCATTGGCCGTGAGTCCATCGACAGGGATGCCTCCTATTTCGAAGAATTCAAACGCAACAATTCGTCTGCCATTCAAGCCATTGGCCTGAATATTGAACCTTATCAGGCATTGGAAGCTGACATGGACCAAAGCTTTGAAGAAGTCCCTGATAACGAAGAAGAATCTGAGGAAGAAGTAGATGTAATGCCCGTGAAAGATGCTAATGCAAAGGGATCTTTTTCGCACTTGCATTGTCACAGCCGGTTTTCGGTACTTCAAGCCACCTGTGAAATAAAAGAAATGGTGAATACGGCTGTTGAGATGGGAATGCCGGCACTTGCCCTAACTGACAAGGGTAATATGTTCGGTGCTTTCAAATTTCACAAGGCGGCCATGGAAAAGGGAATTAAGCCCATCATCGGATGTGAATTCAACCTATGCCTTGATCATACCGATAAGTCCAGGCAAGACAATGGATCGGCACAAGTGCTTCTGGCCAAAAACAAAGAAGGATACATCAACCTTTGCAAAATGAATGCGGTGGCCTTTATCAGTGGCTTCTACTACGTTCCAAGGATTGATAAGAAGGTATTGAAAAATCATAAAAATGGCTTGATCGCAACATCGAGTGGTTTAAGAGGTGAGGTATCTGAACTACTACTAAATCAAGGCGATAAACAAGCTGAAGAAGCTTTTAAATGGTGGGTTGACGAGTTTGGAGAAGACTTCTATGTCGAACTGGTCAGGCACGGTTTGGACGAAGAAAAAGTAATGGAGGATTTCTTGCTTAAAATGGCCAAAAAGCACAAGGTCAAGGTTATGGCCGCGAATAATGTATTCTACGTCCAGCAGGAAGATGCTAACGCGCATGACATTTTGATGTGTGTCAAAGATGGTGAACTACAAAGCACGCCAATTGGCAAAGGACGTGGCTTTCGCTTTGGATTCCCAAATCAGGAATACTATTTTAAATCCAGCGATCAGATGGCCGAGATGTTCGGTGACATTCCGCAGGCCATCGCCAACATTGCAGAAATAGTCGAAAAGGTAGAGGAATACCCCTTGAAAAGGGACGTTTTGTTACCTGCCTTTCAAATTCCGGATGACTTTACAGATCAAGATGATTATCTAAAGCACCTGGCCTATAAAGGAGCTGAGGTGCGCTATGGTGAGATAAATGATGTAATTAAAGAACGCCTTGATTTTGAGCTTGAAACGATAAAAAAAACAGGGTATCCGGGGTACTTTTTGATTGTCCAGGATTTTACAAGAGAAGCTAGAAATATGGGGGTATCCGTTGGACCCGGCCGGGGTTCTGCAGCCGGGTCGGTTGTGGCCTATTGCATCGGCATCACCAACGTCGATCCAATCAAGTACGATCTGCTTTTTGAGCGTTTCTTAAATCCCGATAGAGTCTCACTTCCCGACATCGATATTGACTTCGACGACGAAGGAAGAAGCAAGGTCATTGACTTCGTGGTAGAGAAGTACGGAAAGAGTCAGGTCGCTCAGATCATTACCTATGGTTCAATGGCAGCCAAATCGGCCATTCGAGACACGGCCAGAGTGTTGGACCTTCCCCTTGTTGATGCAGATCAACTGGCAAAACTGATGCCTGACGCGCCATTGAAAAAAGTGCTGGAACTCGAAGAGAAAGAACTGAAAAAGAAGCTTTCATCTGACCAGTTCACATTAGCACAGCAAATAAGGAAAATTGCCGCTGGTAATGACTTAAAGGCGCAGACATTGCAACAAGCGGCCATTCTGGAAGGCAGCTTGAGAAACACCGGTACCCATGCCTGTGGCATCATTATTACGCCCGAAGACATGACGGCATTGATTCCTGTAGCTTCGGCCAAAGATGCCGAGCTGATGGTCACCCAATACGACAACAGCGTAATTGAAAGTGCAGGAATGCTGAAAATGGATTTTCTGGGCTTGAAGACCCTTTCCATCATCAATGACGCCATTGCCATTATTAAGCAACGCCATGGAATAGAGATCGATCCTGATAAAATACCCCTGGACGACGAGAAGACCTACGAATTATACCAGCGAGGAGAGACAAACGGAACTTTTCAGTTTGAATCGGGTGGAATGCAGAAACACCTAAAACACTTAAAGCCGGATAAATTCGGTGATCTCATCGCCATGAACGCCCTTTACAGACCGGGGCCCATGGAATATATACCCAATTTCATTAAAAGGAAACACGGTCAGGAAAAAATAAGCTACGACATTCCGGACATGGAGGAGTACCTGGCCGAAACCTATGGTATTACGGTCTACCAGGAGCAAGTCATGCTACTCTCTCAGAAATTGGCTGGATTTTCCAAAGGGGATGCCGATATTTTGCGAAAGGCCATGGGTAAAAAGATCTTCGCACTACTGGAAGAATTAAAGCCCAAATTTCTGGATGGATGTGAGAATAACGGACATGATCGAAAAGTGGCAGAGAAAGTCTGGAAAGATTGGGAAGCATTTGCAGCCTATGCTTTCAATAAATCGCACAGCACCTGCTACAGCGTAATTGCTTTTCATACCGCTTACTTAAAGGCCAATTACCCTGCCGAATACATGGCTTCTGTGCTGACCAACAACATGAGCGACATAAAAAAGGTTGCTTTTTTCATGGATGAATGTAGGCGCCTTGGGGTGAAAGTTTTGGGGCCAGATGTGAATGAGAGCGTCAGTAAATTCACCGTAAATAAAAATGGAGAAATCCGATTTGGCATGGGCGCTGTTAAAGGTGTGGGTGAATCTGCAGTGGAAAATATCGTATCGACCAGAAGCGACAGCGGATTCTATTCCAGTTTATTTGATCTGGCCAGTCGGGTTGACCTGAGGGCAGTGAACAAAAGGACTTTTGAGAGTCTGGCTCAGGCCGGCGCTTTCGATTCATTTCAAGAAGGCCATAGAGCACAGTACCTGGCCGAAGACACCAACGGGAAAAATGCCATAGAAAGTGCGATTCGGTTTGCAAATGGCGCCAAGCAGCGCGAGAATGCCAGTCAAATCAACATGTTTGGCGAAAGTGAGGACGCCGGTATAGCTGAACCTGGCCTGCCCGATGTACCCCATTGGAATACCACGAATTTATTGGCGCGTGAAAAAGAAGTAGTTGGTGTGTACATTTCAGGTCACCCGTTAGACGATTATAAATTGGAGATTGAATCCTTCTGCAATGCTAATCTTCAGGACATGAATCAGAAAGAATTCCACCGTGGCCGTGAGCTGAAAATTGGTGGTATGGTCACCCGGAGTGAGCACAAAACCTCAAAAAAAGGAAAACCTTACGGCAGGCTTGCCCTGGAAGATTACACAGACAGTTCTGAGATTTTACTTTTTAGTGATGATTATGTAAAATTCAAAGACTACCTGGTCGTGGGCTGGCAACTCTTTATTCAGGGAAAGGTACAACCACGTCGCTATCGTGACGACGAACTGGAATTTAAGATTTCAAGAATAGAGCTGCTTAGTGATCTTCGCGAAAAAATGGCCAAAAGTCTTACCATTCACTTACCTGACAACATTATCAGCGAAGAACTTGTGAATAAATTAGACAAATTAAGCAGGGCACATAAAGGCAAGTGTCAATTGAAGTTCAATGTGATAGACACGCTTACTACGGAAAGTTTACCGCTCGTTTCACGCAGCCAAAAGGTCGATATCAGCGATGAACTAATAAGTGAGATTGATCAACTGAAAGAAATCAATTATACCATCAATTAGTATGACAGAATGTCGGTTAAAACTGAATGGTGCGTTTTTTGATCGTATTTTTACAAACTATAAAATTAACCCAACAGGAAGAATATGGCAATAGAACTGACAGACGCTAACTTTGACGAAACAGTATTAAAATCAGACAAACCGGTATTGGTTGACTTCTGGGCAGAATGGTGTGGCCCATGCCGCATGGTAGGACCCATCGTTGAAGAATTGAGTAAAGATTATGACGGCAAGGCCGTAGTTGGAAAAGTAGATGTGGACAGCAATCCCGGAATTTCAATGAAATTCGGAATACGCAATATTCCAACCATCTTATTTTTCAAGAATGGCGAAGTCGCAGACAAACAAGTTGGTGCGGTTCCTAAGAACACGTTATCAGCAAAAATTGATGCCCTTCTCTAGGTAAAAGCTCAGATAAAATAGAAAGGCCTTTTGTAAGTAATCTTGCAGAGGGCCTTTCTATTTATAAAGAAGATCTTGTATAGAACGTATTTTCATTAACCCTATCTTTACTCCGTGCCTGTCAATGACTTTCATCTAGACGCAGAGATACAGCAGTACAGCCATTTGGAGCTATTGGCCAGACAAGTTGTGGAAGGCTTCATTACAGGTTTGCACAAAAGTCCTTTTCACGGTTTTTCAGTGGAATTTGCAGAACACAAGCTCTATAATACCGGAGAATCAACCAGACACATCGATTGGAAGCTTTTCGCGCGCACCGAACGCCTTTACATAAAAAGTTATGAGGAGGAAACCAATCTGCGCTGTCAACTGGTCATTGACAGCAGTCCTTCCATGTTCTACCCCGAGAAATCGAAGTATGGAAATAAAATGAAGTTTGCCATTCATGGGGCCGCAGCCTTAATGGAATTATTAAAGAAACAGCGCGATGCCATAGGTCTGAGTTTGTTCAGTGAAGGGTTGATGAGTCATTTCCCGGCTCGTTCAAGCCTGGTGCACAGAAAATTACTTCTAAGCGAAATGGAGAAATTATTGGAAATTGAAACCATTCCCGAACCCAGAAACAGTTTATTAGCCAAGTCACTGCACGACATAGCCGATCGCATTCACAAGCGCTCTCTGGTGGTCATCTTTTCGGACATCATCGATCATGTCGAACAACGAGATGAAGTTATTGCTGCCCTGCGGCATTTGAAACACAATAAGCACGAGGTTATATTGTTTCATACGTTTGATCAATCCACGGAACTTGATTTTGAATTTGAAAACAGGCCTTATCGCTTTGTAGATGTTGAAACAGGCGAAGAAATGAAGGTCAACCCACTGGAAATTAAAGAAAACTACCAAGCACTTGCCCGAAAATACTTCAATGACCTGAGGATGGAATGCCACCACTTCGGCATTGATTTCGTTGAGGCCGATATTCAGAAGGGATTTCATCAGGTGCTTTACCCTTATTTGGTCAAGCGAAGTAAAATGTCCTAATTTTTATTAACAAGGGCTGTTTTAATCTTCTATATACTGATTAATAGCACTTTAAGTTACTTGCATTCCGTAAAATACGTCCATTAAACCGGTGGGATTTCACAAATAACCTATTTGCAACTTTCAATGCAAAGACTATATTTAGGCAAACTTTAATCTAAACTTAGAACCATGAAAAAACCACTTTCAATATTTTTATCTGGATTGTTACTTTATGTAATGTCTTTTCAAACCGGATGTTTCGGATCTTTTGGACTCACATCCGCCATATGGAGCTGGAACGACAGTATTGGTAAATTCCCGGGTGAATTAGTATTCCTTGTGTTCATTATTCTTCCTATTTACAGTATCGCTCTTTTAATTGATGCGGTAATTATCAACACCATTGAATTCTGGACTGGCAGCAACCCAATGGCCATGGGTCCAAATGAAATGGAGCAACAAGTTGTTGTTGGAGAAGACGGCAACACTTATGAGATCACTGCTCGTCAAAATCGTTTTGACATTGTTCAATTGGACGGTAAAAAAGCAGGTGAAATGAAGAGTCTTGTATTTGATACAGAATCTCAATCATGGTCTTACGTAGATGGAGAGCGCTCAATTAAGCTTGCCCAGTTAAGTGAAAATGGTGCAACTGCACAAGTTTTTGCTCCTAACGGTCAAGTAGCTCTTGTTCCAACGAACGTTACTGACAAAGCACAAGTTACTTCCATGATCGAAGAACAACTTGACATGAATCTTGCCATCCTTCAGGATTAATTGAATCCTCAAGAAAAAGGAAACCACCCGTTTTCACGGGTGGTTTTTTTGTGCCATTAAATGGCATGAACATACTTCGAGAATATTCAGGACACAAAAAAACCCTCGGTGATTGACCGAGGGTTTCTTTTTTAAGATTGGATTGCTTATCGCTTTCCGTCTCTTCGTGGACCATTTGGACCGTGATCTTCAACTGGTGCAGTTGGATCGATGTCTTCCTGTGGCTCGTGTCCTTCTGGAGCAGGCTCAACATCTTGTGGGAAACCAGCACCGCCAGTTACGTTGTCCAATTCTGATTCATTCAATTCTTGTGATTTTTTGTCTCTTGGATCTGTAGTACTCATGATAAATAGGTTTAATGAATAATTAAGTTTTATGCCTTCGTTTACGCAACGCTTTCGGCAATGGTTACACAAGTTAGGTCTTTTTTTTAATTGAACCAAAATTTAATTACCATTCATCTTTCTTAAAAGCCTTAACAGACGCCGTATCAGAGATGATAAAATAAACTATTCGGGAACAAAATAATCTTTCTTATTTCACTGAATTCAGTGGTGAACATTCCAAGGGATAAAGATTTTTTGTCTAAAAAAGATGCTATTTTAGCTCGAAGCTGTCAATTACAATATGAAAACACGGGTCGAACGCCGAATATCGATTCTAATTCCCCTGCTCTTACTCCATCTTTCAATGATGAGACCGGTGTGCTTGTTCGCACAAGTCAATCTTTCTGTTGACCAATTGATAAGCACGGCCGTAGAAAACAATCCTCAAATAAAGGTTAGTTATCAAAATCTGGAATTCTCCAGAGGTAGCTTTCGGGTAGCCAGGAGTGGCTTTAATACGAATATCCTTTTGAACGGTCTCAATAGTAAAAACGTCATTTCTTCTTCCCTGGGTGAACCTGCCAGCAGTATTGATCAAAACTTCTGGTCCTACTCTCTTGGTGCGTCCAGGAAATTTGCCTTCGGTACCATCGTCACGCCGTCATTTGCCGTGGTCAATTCAGGAAGCACCGCTCCCAATAGTGACAACATAGAATTACCGGTAAATCAAGGCACGGCTTTCATCAATTTAGAGCAGCCCTTGCTCAGGGGATTGGGTACGAGTTATAATTTGGCGGAATTGCGGGTAGCTGAGCTGGGAATAAGCAGCCAGGAACACCGATATCTTTTTGATGCCTCTTCCCTCTTGTTGGATGTGATGTCTAGTTATGTAGAATACATCAGTGCCCGATTGAATTTACAGATTCAACAAGACACCGAAGCCAGCATGGCAGAAACGGTCAGGCAAATGGACCGATTGGTAGAATTAGATGCCATTCCGGGTTCGGAACTGGTTGTTTCGCAAGCCAACCTGGCCAACCAGCAGACCAATACAGCCATTGCAGAAAATCGATATGCCCTGGCTCAAAATTCCCTGGCTACTACCCTGGGCATTCCTGTAAGTGATTTAAGAAACATGGGTGAACCACCTTTGTTCTACCCGATGGAGTCTTCTGTGATAAAGGTAGATGAGGTTTATACCAATTCCTGGATTAGTCAAAGCCTGACCATGCGGCATGATTTTCTTGCTACCACTAACGATGTTGAAGCAAGTGAGATCACACTTGATTTCTCGCAAAAAGGAATGTTGCCAAGGTTGAACCTGACCATGGGTGCCGGTTATAACGGATTATATCAGGCTCAAAGTTTTGATCAGTTCTATCGGCCCTATTTTTCCAATGTCCCTGGAATGAGCTATAGTTTAGGCTTATCCTTTGACATCGCACCGCGATACGATCTTCAAAAAGGGCGTCGAATTCAGGCTCTAGCCCTTAAAGATGCTGCAGATGCGAACATTCGTTTCCTTGAACTGCAGATATCCAAAGAAGTTCGAAGGGATTGCGATCAACTGAAGTTTTTTCTAGGCGCTACCCAACACGTCAACGAAGCCGTGGAATTTTACAAAGAATCACTTAAAAACGAGAAAAAGAAATTGGAACTAGGTTCTTCGACGGCTTTCAATGTGGCCTTGATGCAAAACAATTACCTGAATGCATTGGAGCGTCAAAACGCCTTGCTTCAGCAGTTGAACCAGGCCATATTACAATTTAAATACCACACTGGCACCTTGGTCGACGCCAGTGGAAACAGCTCTTTTAGTGTTAATTCAGGCCTGTTGTTTGTATTACCTGTTGCACCATAACATGAAGCCATGAGTAAAGTATTCAGAAAAGAAGTCTTAGAAAAACTGCAGTCCCCCGACCGACTCAATGAAATGGTCCAAATTACCTCACCCCGCAGTTGGCTTGCCCTTATAGGTATTGCCGGAATCCTGCTTTCATTGATCGTATGGGGCTTTATGGGCAGTATTCCCGAGAGCGTCAATGGTCGGGGAATATTGATCCAGCACGGCGGTGTGATAGAGGTTGCCTCCAGCGGATCGGGTGCCGTTAATCAGATCATTGCCAGGGAAGGTGATCGTGTGGAAGCCGGTGATGCCGTGGCCTACCTGTTTATACCCGAACTGGAATTGCAAATTTCGAGTACGTCAAAAAAGCTGGAAGACTTGAACGGCTATTACAATGAATTGACCAATTTCGATCAAAAAGACCTTGCCATGCGCAGGGAATTAACCCGCCAAAAAATCCAACTACAACAGCAGATCATTGAATCAAATGAGCTACTGATCAATTTCTACGATGAAAAAATAGCCCAGGAAAAAATACTTCTCGATGAAAAACTGATCACCAAGGAAACCCTGATGCGCACGCAGGACGATTTTTTTAAGATCCAGCAACAAAATGAAGCACTGAAGCGCGAATTGCAATCCATTGACCTTGACATGTTCGAAACCGAACAACAGCGCAAAGCCGAAGAGAAAAATATAAAACTGCAAATATTTGAATGGGAACGCAAGCTCGACGAACTAAAGGCCATGCTTGACTTAAGTGGCACCATTAAAAGCCCCGTGAGCGGGCGGGTGATTGAATTACTAGCCAATACCGGGAACCAGATCACCTCCGGTACGGTTATAATGCGTGTAGAACAGCGCTCCAAGGACGAAAAACTGGAAGCCATTGTGTATGTGGGCGGAACCGAGGGAAAGCGCATTGAACCCGGCATGAAGGTAAAACTCGCTCCTTCGACTGTTGAAGTTGAAGAGTATGGATTTATTTGGGGCACGGTGACCTATGTTTCAGAGTATCCTTCTTCGTATCAAGGGATTGTCAGGGTATTGGGAAACGAGCACCTGGCACAGAGCTTTTTGACCACAAACAGCCCGCCCATAGCCGTGCGTTTGTCCTTGGACAAGGATAGTAGCACTTTCAGTGGTTTTAAATGGACCTCTGGCGATGGCCCTCCAACCAAGATACGCACCGGAACTATATGTCAAACAAGAATTGAAGTCGATGAATCTACCCCACTAGAACTGCTGTTTGTCAAATTTAATCGGCTGAAAAGCGTTGATCGATGGTAAAAAAGTGGCTTAGCAGCTTGGGTAAGTCAAGCAATCGTATAGCTACTCCTTCTGTATTGCAGATGGAGGCTGTGGAATGCGGTGCCGCTTCGCTCAGCATGATTCTTCGCTATTACGGGAAATACCTTTCGCTCGACAAGTTGCGCATGGACTGTGATGTTAGCAGGGATGGAAGTGCAGCCAGTAATATTTTGCGGGCTGCCCGGCTGAACGGTCTTGAAGCTAAGGGCTTCAAAAAAGAGGTCCAAGCCCTTTACGATACTCCCATGCCCATTATCATTCACTGGAACTTCAATCATTTTCTGGTGCTCGAGGGCCTGGACGATGAGAAAGCCTACTTGAATGACCCCGCAGCCGGTCACCGAAGCGTAACAATAAAAGAGTTCGGTTCTTCCTTTACCGGGGTCGCCTTGACTTTTGAACCCTCGGTCACATTTGAAAAATCAGGAAAAAAGAGTGAGCTCATCGGAAACCTGAAGGAACGACTGTCACCCCATTCCAAAGCGATGTACTTTATTTTAACCATCGGTTTCATGCTGGTCATACCGGGCATTGTACTGCCCACCTTCACCAAGGTATTTGTTGATGACATCCTTGTCAGAGGCGCCGATGATTGGCTTTGGCCTTTGATTGCCGGCATGGGTATTACCGTGCTGGTCAAAATGTGGTTGGAACATCTGAAACTAAAATACCTGCTGCGGACCCAGAGTAAAATAGACTTGGTCACCTCTTCGAGCTTTTTCTGGCACTTGTTGAGCCTACCTGTGAACTTTTTCGCTCAACGACACGCGGGAGAAATAAGCAGCAGGGTTGCCATTAATTCTAAAGTGGCCATGCTTATTACAGGGCGGCTGGCCAACAATTTCATGGATATTGTCATCATCGTATTTTTTGCATTTGTCATGTTTCTATTTGACGTAGAATTAACCTTCATTGGCATTGGATTGGCCTTGATCAATGTATTTGCACTTAGGTACTTTTCGAAAAAGAGAAAAGAAGGTTACCTGCGATTCGCCATTGAGTCTGGTCAGCTATCGGGGGTTTCCATGGCAGGGCTTCAAACCATCGAGACCATCAAGGCAACAGGACGTGAAAACGATTTTTTTGTGCGCTGGTCTGGACACCAGACCAAAATGCTCAATGCTCAGCAGAAATTAGGAGTTCTATCCATTTTGCTCGGTTCCATTCCTCGCCTCATTTCTTCTTTTATTACCACCATTATCCTTTGTTTCGGTGCCTGGAAGATCATGGAGGGTGAAATGACCATTGGTATGCTGGTTGCCTTTCAGGGTCTAATGGGGAGTTTCGTCAGACCGGTCGAAAATCTGGTTAACCTGGGTGGGCAATTGCAAGAAGCAGAGGGCGACATGGCTCGCCTGGACGACATAACCAAGACAGAAGAAGATAAACAGGTGTCTCGTGGTAACAAGCAACGGGAAACCGATTACTCCATCTACGGTCAAAAATTGGAAGGATACGTCGAATTCAAGAAAGTGACCTTTGGCTATTCCAGGCTGGCAGAACCATTGATCAGCGATTTTTCACTCCAGATTAAACCGGGTGAGCGCATTGCATTGGTTGGAGGTTCAGGCAGCGGAAAATCAACCTTGGCAAAATTACTAGCCGGGCTCTACGAGCCTCAAAAAGGAAAGATCTTGTTGGACGGAGTTCCCAGAAGCAAATGGTCCAGACAGATAATCAATAACAGCCTGGCCATGGTAGATCAGGACATCTTTTTATTCGAGGGCTCAGGCCGCGAAGTGCTAACCCTGTGGGACAGTACCATTCCCGATCAACAGATCATTAAGGCTTCAAAAGATGCCTGCATTCACGATACCATCTCGGGTAAAAAGAATGGTTACGACTTCCACTTTATTGAAGGTGGCAAGAATTTTAGTGGTGGTCAACGGCAACGCGTCGAAATAGCGCGGGCCTTAGTGGGAAACCCCAGTATTTTAATTCTTGATGAAGCGACATCGGCCCTTGACCCACCCACCGAGAAACTGGTGTACGATAATATTAAACGAAGGCGCTGTTCTGTTATCGTCGTGGCCCACCGCCTGAGTACCATACGCGATTGCGACGAGATCATCGTGCTAGACAAGGGACAGATAGTTGAACGGGGAACACACGCCGAACTCGTAAAATTAAAGGGGACTTATTACCATCTGATCAAAAGTTAACAAATTGGATAAGCTGATAGAAGGTGTATTTAAAGAAGTAGGCAGGGAACTCAAGCTCGATGTTTCCAAACCCTTTTTGGCCAATGATTCCAATAAGGTTTGGCTAATAACCGAGGGCAGCATAAACTTGAGTGGCACCAAGGTTATTAATGACGAAGCGGTGGGCAAGGTCCAGGACTTTGCAACCATAGGCCCGGGTCACGGATTTTTTGGAATTCGTTTAAAGGACTACAACAGTTTGTGTTTTTTGGCTTCACCTCAGGGAGAGACCACCCTTTTTGAACTATCCATTGACGCACTTAAAGCATGGAGCGAAGAAAAAAGGGACAATGTCATGGCCTTTGATGGTTTCATCCGGGATTGGGTCACAGCGCTTTACAAGGGCATAGAAGCAGAAGGCTCTAAGCCGCTGGTTGACCACAATGCCCGACCGGGATGGACTGGAAACGTCGATCAGAATCATATTCTGTCTACCAAGCAAAACGTGGTGTGGTTCGAATGTTCTAACATGAAAGCCCTGCTGTTCAACGACTTAATTGAACTAGACAACGACGATGTCGACCTTCACTTACCCATTTCAAGGTACGGCTATATAAGAGCCACGGAAGACGTGCAGATCGTTGCTGAGGCAGAAGAACAGGTATCCATACCCGATGAAGTTTGGAAAGGGCTGATTGTTTTTCACGACCTGGTCATGGACGTGGAACTTGTTTTACTCAACAGAGAGGCAGACACCGAACGCGAGCGCCTGATAAGAAAGCACCAGCTCGAAGATGAAGAAGTAGCATTGATGCTGGAAAAGGCCAAAGCCATTCTTACTTCTGCCAAGGCCGACCCATTGCAGTTTGACGGTGCAAAATCAAAAAGCGCCTTTTACAACGCCTGCACGGTGGTGGCAGCCTACATGAAAATGGAATTGATTCTGCCCCCGAATTTAGATAAAGCAATAGATCCGCTAGCCGAGATAAGTCGATATTCCAGTGTGCGTTACCGTGAATTATTCTTGGAAGGAGATTGGTATAAAAACGACGGCGGACCCTTTCTGGCTTTTCTGAAAGAAGGCGAGAAACCCGTGGCTGTCTTGCCTTTAAAAAGGAATACTTACGTGGCCATTGACCCAGAAAGCAAAGAGCGATTTAAGATCACCGAAGAAAACTTTCAAGACTTCAAAAACTTTGGGTACATGTTCTTCAAGCCCATGCCGATAGAAAATTTGTCGGTGAAAGAACTTTTCAAGTACAGCATCGACCGCGATAAAACCGACTACCTGGTCATTCTGGCCATGGCGCTGGTGGTCACCTTGCTGGGAATGCTGACACCCATACTCATGGCCATACTATTTGACAGCATTATTCCCAACGCCACAAAAAATCAATTGGTATACGTGGCCTTTGGCCTAACCATGGCGGCTATTGGCGCTTTCCTGTTCGATCTGACCAAAAGCATTGCTTTGCTCAGGGCAGAGAGTAAAATGGATCAAAAAATTCAATCGGGTGTTTGGGATCGTTTGTTGAACCTTCCTACCACTTTTTTCAGGGATTTCACAGCCGGTGACCTCGCCATGCGCTCCCTGAGTATTGGACAGATTCGCCGATTACTCTCGGGAGTAGTGCTAACCTCGCTGCTTTCTGCTGTTTTTTCTTCATTGAACCTGGTGCTGCTTTTTTACTTCAGCCCCCCATTGGCCTGGATAGCAATTTTGCTTGTAGGCTTGCAAGTGGCGGTGAATTACACCGCTGGGCGCATGCAGGTCAAAAAACAAAAGGTCCTATTGGCCCAGTCCGGCAAAACCGCCGGTATTGTATTGCAGCTGCTCACTGGGATCGCTAAATTCAGGGTCACAGGTACCGAGCGCAGGGCATTTAACCATTGGATGAAAAACTACTTGCCAGTGAAGGACATTGGAATTGGTCTGAAAAAAATTCAAAATTTCACTTCCATCTTTAACCGACATTTTCAGTTGATCTCCATGATGGTAATTTTCATCATGATGGTCAGTATGACCGAAAGCACCGGCATGAGCATCGGGGAATTTCTTTCATTCAGCGCTGCCTATGGCATATTTGCCGGATCGTTGTTGTCTTTGAGTGGCGCCATGATCTCGATTCTTCAGATCGGTCCACTTTACGATCGCACCAAACCCATTCTGGAAAGTCTGCCCGAAAATTCATCCACCAAAGAATCTCCGGGTCCATTAAAAGGGAATATTGAATTAAATGACATCGATTTCCGTTACGATGCAGACGGCCCGTACATTCTTAAAGACTTATCGATGAACATCAAGAGCGGTGATTACATCGCCCTGGTAGGTCCCTCTGGATCGGGCAAGTCAACCATGATACGGCTGCTCCTTGGCTTTAATCAGGCAGAATCAGGAGCCATCTTTTTTGACGGTCAGGACCTTGCTCACCTGGATCCGAGGATGGTTCGGCAACAAATTGGTGTCGTTCTGCAGGACGGTAGTCTGGTTGCAGGTGACATTTTTTCCAACATCATTGGCTCATCCACTACCCTAACCTTAAAAGATGCCTGGGCGGCGGCCAAAGCTGCCGCTTTCGATAAAGACATAGAAAGCATGCCCATGGGTATGCACACCGTGGTAAGCGAATCAGGAGGAACCATTAGCGGTGGGCAAAAACAGCGATTAATGATCGCCCGCGCCCTGGTACACCGGCCAAACATTTTGATCTTTGACGAGGCCACCTCTGCCCTTGACAACCATACCCAGGCCATCGTGAGTGCAAGCCTGGACCAATTGGACGTTACCCGTATTGTTGTGGCCCACCGCTTGACCACCATTTTAAATGCCGACACGATCTACTACCTGGAAGGTGGTAACATCATCGAGAAAGGCAGCTACGAAGAACTCATGGCTCTGGAGGGCAAGTTTTACGAATTGGCGAAGAGGCAGTTGGAATAAGTATTTTTCAAGAAGAGAGCCGTTGGCTCTGCAACTGCATTTTTAAAGAACGGCTGAAATAATATTCCTTATTTTTCAGCTTTAAATAGCTAGCATGTACATTAATCATACCTACCGGATCATTGATATGATGAGATGGACTCGATTCGAGACCTTCATCTTTATAACTATTAGTGTGGTGTGGGCGGCAGCCTATTTTTTTCTGGACCTCAACTGGCTCCGAATTCCATGGACTCCCTTGGCCTTGATTGGCACGGCCGTTGCATTTGTGATTGGTTTTCAAAACAATTCGGCCTACGGGCGAATTTGGGAAGCCCGAAAGATTTGGGGCGGCATTGTTAATACCTCAAGAACCTTCGGAATGCTATTGCAGGATTACGTCACCAATGAACACGCGCATGAGAAACTGAGCGAAGCTCAACTCCGGGAAGAAATAAAAACACTGACTTACCGTCACATTGCCTGGATGACGGCATTAAGGCATGCCATGCGAGCCGATAGAAGCTGGGAGATCACCTCTAAGCACAGAACAAACACGGAATGGGGCATCAAGCCTCCCGAGCGCCTAACGACCCTGGAAGATGATCTTAAGCCCTATTTGTCAGATGAAGACATAAACTATATCCTGAGCATGGATAACAGACAAACAGCCCTTTTGTATTTGCAGTCCCATCATTTAAGGCGATTAAAAGATAGCCGCCATGTCTGGGAGTTCTCTTTTTTGGAACTGGAATCGATTGTTCAAGAATTATTCACCCTTCAGGGAAAGACCGAACGGATCAAGAACTTTCCTTATCCGAGGCAGTTTGCCACGTTGAACCGTTATTTTATGTGGCTTTTTGTGCTCATCTTACCCCTGTCTCTGGTACCTCAATTTGCTGACATTGGATTGGAAATATCTGAAGATTAC
The DNA here is from genome assembly GCA_040220895.1 of Vicingaceae bacterium. Classification (GTDB taxonomy): domain Bacteria; phylum Bacteroidota; class Bacteroidia; order Flavobacteriales_E; family Vicingaceae; genus UBA11591. Next base: position 629 of record JAVJVY010000020.1, on the reverse strand, counting down.
CCGTTGATTAGCAAGTACTTTGTCTGGTTTTCGATTCCCTTTTATTCGGTCGTTGCCTGGATTTTCCACACGATGGAACGCATTGGGCGAACGGGTGAAAATCCATTCGAAGGGACTTCTAATGATGTGCCCATTTCAACCATTGCCCGTGGAATCGAAATCGACCTTCGTCAAAACCTGGGCGAAACCAAAGATCAAATCCCGGCTCAGTTTGCGGTCGATTATTTTGTGCAGTGGTAGTTTTGTCTTTCTTTTCCCTGCTGGTCGGGCTTTGCCAATAGCGCATTATTTAGTTATGCCATTCCGGGAGGAGATTTCGGTTCGCTGGCACAAATAGCGGGGATTTCTTTTTTACCCTGGCGGGTAGCTTTACGGTTCGCTTCGTGATTAGCACTCTTTCCCGCTTGTTTTTGTTTTCCCTCACCCCCTTCCGGGGAGGGATTTCGGTTAGCTGGTGCAAACAATAGGCTTTCCTTGTGTAAATTCTTTTTTCCTTCAACCCCTTCCGGGGGACCAACTTTTTTGATGGCCCAAAAAAGTAGGCAAAAAATGCCTTTGCGACTAAGTCGTTCGCTTCTAAAAACCACGCCAAGCCTCGCTAAGATCTTTGATAATTTGGCGCTGCCAAA
>JAVJVY010000019.1:0-454853 GCA_040220895.1 Vicingaceae bacterium | reverse complement strand
CACTGATGGGAAAGTTACGGTTTCAGTATAAGGACCTGAACCCGAAACAACCGTCACATTGACGGCTCCCTGGATAGCATTTCCTGCAGAACTAAGCGCAGAAATAAAGTCTCCAAATGAGTTAAAGTTGGAACCCGATGTAGGGTTTCCAGAGTTAATGGTATAGTTACCAGCGGCCATTTGCGCGTGCGAGAGCGAAAAGCTCAAAAGCCCGGCACCGACCAGAAGTAACGCTTTGCGAAACTGAATTCTATTCATTATTGAATTCCTTTTCGACTTAAAAAGTCCAATTATTTTCATATTTATCTAATTAGGTTACAAAGTTTGTAACGGTTAAAACGGAGTAATATTAAGATTTTTTAAGGACAAACACACATAGAAATACTATTTATTTTTTCTCATTTTCAACGTTTTATAGCTCGTACCAATGATTCTTAAGTATAATTCCATCAATATCAGTGCGCAATGCAAGTCACTAACCCCGCATTTTTATGGCTTTAGCTTTCCAATTATTTACTTTTATAATTACTGGATTTCTATAGAGATTATTTCTACCCTTCGCTCAAAAGCAGCCTTTTTAGAATAGATCGCGTTCCGGCGATCGTTAAAGTCATCGCTCACGCTCTGAGACGCGCGATCTTCGCCAAAGGGAAAGACTCTTATGTTCAATTGACCATTTTCAAGGAATTTCAAAAGAGCCGAACCATTGTAATGCTCTATCTCATTCACCACGCTTTTAATTCTTCGCAACGTGAGCTTCCTGTTATAGTCTGAATTGGACAATGGACTGGCATAGCCCTTGATATCCAAGTGAATGTTGTGTCCCAGAGCCAATTCATCCAGTAGCAATTGCATGGCTTCCTTGAAGTCTGAAAAAGAAGGGGAAATCTCGAAATCAAAGAAATTCCTTACTTCGAGTGCAGCCTCTTCCTTGTTCAAGCCTTTAAGCCCCCTGGAGTATTCTCTTTCATAGTCGTCTATTTTTGCCGTATAATTTATGAAAGCCGCGCTGTACAATACACTGGTAGAAGTATCAGTGGAGCGAGGATTTGGTTCGTCATTTTCAAAAAAAAGCTTGATGGGCAACAGGCGTTTAATTCGCTCCATATTAGCAACTACACCCTTCGCTTGAATAATTTCAGGTTGGTAATTGAAAAAGTATAGATCGCTGCAACAATTTTCAAAATTATCTGATTGTGCCCCTTCCCGATTGGAAGACAGGACCCCTTTTCCACCGAGATAGCGGAAGTAAAGATCATTGTAGGTGGAATTGAAGGGTAATCCAAGGTTTACCGGTGAAGAGTAATGACCATTCACAAAACCAGACCGGTGAATATCAAATCCACCCATGCCCGGATGAAAATCGGAACTGAAATAAAGTGCATTTTCTTTTTCAGAGAAGAAAGGACATATCTCGTTTCCAGGGCTATTTATACTGTCGCCAAGGTTTATGGCCTCTTCATATATACCGTTGCTATGAGCAACACATGACCATAGATCCATCTTCCCTTTCCCACCGGGCCTGTCCGAAGAAAAGTACAGGATATTGAAGCCATCCAGTCGAACAATCATGGGTTGACTACTATTGGTTCCCAGAGCATTAACAGCCGCGGGCAACTCGAGTTCATTTACCCATTGCCCATTTTCGAATCTGGTCTTGAATATTTTACATTTTCCCGGAGCGCTGCACTTGGTATAGTATAGCTCGGTCGATCCCGGCCTGGATACACTGTTTGCAAAATGTGTCTTTTCAGCTTCTGCACTTAGCGCAACAACCTCCCCTGCCAGCCATTGATCTTTTTTACTTGAGTGATAAATTCGACTATAATAAGTAGCCGTATCCAAGACTTTTCGCCCCTTCAGCGAATCAGATCTGAGCGAAGAAAAGAGCAGCATGGTATCGTTTTGGAAAAAAGGAGCGAATTCCGAGACAGGGGTGTTGACATCATGTTCGTTACTAATTTCACATGAGCTCGTATCCTTGAATAACCTGCTTGTTTCTCTTATGGCACTCAACTCGAGTTTAGATTTTAAGTATTCATGAGAATTTCGACCCCCTTTTTGGCGCCTGATAAATTTCCGATACCACTTTAAACATGCAGGGTAATTTCCAAGAATCTTATCCATTTCTCCTGCATAGAAATAGGCCAATGGAAATTCCCTTCGATTATCTAGTGCAGTGCATTGTTTGAAGTACGAATAAGCTTTCTTGTAATTATTCGTCACCATGTATGCCTGAGCAAGCTTGAAATTCAGTGAAGCTTCGGACGAATCGATTTCCATGGCCATCCTGTAATACCCAATTGCAGCAGCAGGATTTCCCGAAGAATAAAACTGATCACCATATGCAAGGCATTTTTTTCGCATTTGCCCCAAAGAGTCCAACGGTGAAAGAAGTACGATGATCAGAATAAAAAATATCCTGAAGTATCGGTTAATCATAGATAGTTGGGACATGTCATGTATTTACCGTCTATCATTCTGAATTTCCTGAAAACGTAAATAATGGACAGTTCAAAAGCACCTCTGCCATTACTCGCCTCTCTGAGTTTAGAGGTGGTCATGTCGTAACTCAATCCAATATACAAGGTCTGATAAGTAAGCCCGGCGGTGAAAAAACCGGCGTCTCTATTTCGGTACCAAAAACCTGCATGAATAGCCGTAGACGCATTGTAGAGGTATCGACCCGAAATACCACTTATCAGATTCTTGCTCTTACCCTGTGATGTATATAGAAAACCCGGAATCAAGTCAAGTTTTTGCAGGGCCTTGAACTGGACATTTCCATGGAAATTATACCGGCGCTGAAGCCTGGTGGAGGATGACTCAAGGGTATTGTCCGATCCGATCAAATTAAATCCGGCAAGTCCAACGTCCAATTTGTTCCGGGAATCCAACACATAACTATAGCGAAGCCCGGCCGCCATGGTGACCCACTGTACATTATTGACAGAAAAAGCCTCTCCACTAGGAAGTGTGGGGTCGAACTTTCCCAATTGACCATTGTATTGATTGTCGAAATAAAGGGCCGAGGTATTCAAGGACTGCAAGACATAAGAAGGTTGCAAACCAAAATGAATTTTCTGGGCACTATCGCGGGTCAAGGGATATGCGTAAGCCCCGGATAAAACAACTGTGGTGGTATTGTACTCAGAGTCACCGGTTAGATCGTCGTATATGGAGATGCCGACGCCGAGATTCGGTTTAGTTAAAAAGTGTGCGGCATCAACAGTCAGCCCAACTGTCCTATAGGGCACGGTTATGGAGTTCCATTGATTCCTGAAGTTCCCGGTTAAGCGATAGTCGCCTTTAAAATCACCGGTGAATGCGGGATTTAAAATGGCTGGCGAAGAAAGGTATTGCGAAAAATGAATGTCTTGACTATGACTTGCACTCGCAAACAGTAAGACGACACTTAAGGATGTCATCTTTCCAAGAATGCCTTTTAGTTTAGTTTGCAAGACTGTCATGAAGTCGATAAAGTGAGGGCAGAATATCGTAAATTTAGCGAATATTTAAGGATAACATCACATCCCATATCACAAGCATTTTTATGATGACTAAAAATATTTACCCCTTATTTCTTTCTTTAATCCTTTCTCTATCAAGTTTCTCCGAGATTGTTGCAAAAGATTTCCAGCTAATCTTAAAATCCGGAACAGAACGAGTCACTGAGCAAAACGTTGAAGTTCAAATAGCCAAAATCAATACTGGTTCTTCATACAAGATTGTCACTTTTGCGCAATTGCCCAACCTTTTTCAAAAGGAACTCATGGGTGAAGCGGGAATAAGACTATACCATTACCTGCCCGAGAATTCATATTATGCCTGGATTCCGAAGGATCTCACTCAGGGTGAAATTAAGAAGCACAACTTTTTTGCCGTCAATGAAATCTCGGACCGACTAAAATTCCATCCACTTGCAGTGGAGATTCCCTCCTGGGCCTTCGATAAAAAGGATCGCGTGAATTTGATCTTGAATTATTTCGATGACAGGTCTGATGAGGCGTTGAGGAATGATCTTATGAAAATAGATGCCCGTCTTGTCCAAAATAATACTTTCAACAGAAGGGCCTTCATCAGTATTCCGAAAGATAAAATCTCAATGTTGACTAGTTTGAATTACATCTATTTTATAGAAGCCGTTGATCCGCCGTCCGAACCTGAAAATTATGGAGGCAGGCAACAACACCGATCGAACATGATGGCACAGGAGTTCAGCTCTGGTCACAAGTACGACGGAACCGGAATTTCTATTGGTATGCACGATGACGGCATTATTGGACCTCACATCGATTATGAAGGAAGACTGCCAATTCAATTTCCCACTACCAATAACGGGGATCATGGCGATCACGTTGCAGGAACAATCATGGGTGCGGGAAACCTTGACCCTGACACCAGGGGAATGGCTTTTGGAGCAGACCTTTACGTTTATTCAGCCGCCAACTCCAATTACAACAGTGCCCCTAATCATTACAACAATTACGATGTTATTATTACCTCTAAATCTTACAGCAATGGTTGCAATGCGGGATACACCAGTTTGAGTCAACAACTCGATCAGCAGAGCAGGCTCTACCCTGCCCTGGTACATGTATTCTCGGCTGGAAACAATGGCACCTCTGATTGCTCTTATGGGGCCGGTTCAGGTTGGGGAAACATCACCGGTGGTCATAAAATGGGTAAAAATGTTATCACTACCGGCAACTTGACCAGTGCGGATGCGCTGGCAACGTCCAGTAGTCGCGGACCAGCCGACGACGGGAGAATCAAGCCGGATATCTGTGCCAAGGGGACTTCAGTCTACTCTACCATCGACGATAACACTTATGGTTTCAAGACGGGAACATCGATGTCCTGCCCTGGAATTTCAGGTTCTATGGCACAACTGTATCACGCTTATAAAGATCTTAACAGCGCTCAAAATCCACCATCTGCTTTAATGAAAGGCATCATGCTAAATACCGCAGATGACCTCGGAAACCCTGGGCCTGACTATAAATTTGGTTGGGGACGGGTAAATTTGCGAAGGGCGTTAGAGGTACTTGAGCAAGTACAATACATTGCAGGATCGATCGATACCAATGTGATTAATCACTCGTTGAATGTTCCGGCCAATGTGGAACAAGTCAGGATCATGGTCTACTGGCACGATTACGAGGCAAGTACTTCAGCAGCGAGGGCTATTGTGAATAACATAGACATGACCGTCACCGACCCATCGAGCAACGCTATTTTACCTTGGGTTTTGAATCCTGCTCCCAATGCCACAACCCTTAATTCCAACGCAATCAGAGCAATAGATTCATTGAATAACATGGAACAGGTCACCATTGACAATCCTTCTCAGGGTACCTACACCATCTCACTAAATCCGACATCCATTCCTCAAGGGCCTCAGCAATATTTTGTCATTTATGAATTCGTCTACAATGAAATATTTCTTACTTACCCCAATGGTGGGGAAGGCCTGGTTCCTTTCGAATCGGAAATTATACGTTGGGATGCCTATGGAAATTCGGGTACATTTAACCTTGAGTATACCACCAATGGCGGTACCTCATGGACCAGTATTTCCAGTTCCGTCTCCGCTTCAGACAGGCAGTTCACTTGGTCTGTTCCAAACATTGTGACCGATCAAATGAAGGTCAGAATTACGCGGGGACTGATAAGCGACGAGAGTGATGCCAATATTAACGTTATCAGGGTACCCAGTGGATTGAAAGTGGATTGGATCTGCCCTGATTCCATGCAAATTTCCTGGAATGCCGTTACTCAGGCAAACTCCTACCGGGCTTACAAACTTGGCCCTAAATACATGGACAGCACCGGCACCACATCTGGAACCAGTTTCATTTACCGAAATGTTCCATTGAATGAAAAGTTCTGGGTTTCTGTTTCTTCGAACCCTTCGGTGGGATCAACCGGTAAAAGAGCCATCGCCATTCAAACTTCGGGGGTTCAGACAAGTTGCCCATTAGAAGACGATGCCGCTGTCAGCACGGTAGTCAATCCGGATGCGAGTACCTATTTTACCTGCAACCTTCCACAAATTGGAATGTACATAAGGAATGCGGGAACGACGGTTATTCAAAATGTTAGTGCAGGATGCATTGTTGATGGTAACCAAACATTTACGGGTTCTTATAGTGCTGCCCTTAGCACAGGCGATTCAGCTCGACTCGATCTGGCTGGTCAAACTACTTTTGCAACAGGACTGCATTCCATTAAATGTTACGTCAGTTATTCAGGAGATCCGAATTCGTACAATGATTCAACTGAATTGTCCTATTTTAATGTAAAAACGGCTTCGGCCACTTCGCTTCCATGGAGCGAGGATTTTGAAAGCATGGCACTTTGTGGCGACGAGAATGATTGCGGTACCACGGTTTGTACCCTGTTAGGCTGGGTAAATGATTCAAGTTTGGTGATCGATGACCACGACTGGCGAATTGACAACAACGGCACGCCCAGCGGCAACACCGGACCGAGTGTGGATCACAAACCGGGAACTGCTGCGGGAAGATATGCCTTTACCGAAGCTTCCGGAGATTGTAATTTTCAACGAGCCCAAATGGTTTCAACGTGCATTGACCTGAGTGAAAACAATTCACCCGAATTGACTTATTGGTATCACATGTTTGGCCAGGACATGGGTGAAATGCACCTGGATGTGCTGCACAACGGCGTGTGGGACTACGACGTTACTCCCAAATTATTTGGAGACAGGGGCTTTGCGTGGAGAGAAGTTGTAGTGGATTTAAAGGATTACGCCGGAGAGATCATTAACTTAAGGTTCCGCGGAATTACAGGAAATGACTATCGGAGTGACATGGCCATCGATGATATATCCATGACTGATCCCTACACCGGCATCAGTCAATCATCTAACAGATCCATCAGACTTTACCCCAATCCGGCAACCCATTCGGTAACCATCGATTTTGGCGATGCGGATGCTAATTACACTCAAGTGGAGTTTTTAGATGTTACGGGAAAAACAGTCTTGTCAAAGTTGGTCGAAAGGATTGACGAAAACAACACCAGCATTGACATCAGGGCCCTTACCCCCGGAGTTTACATGGTCAGGCTTATTGGAGAAGTGGACAACTTTACCCAGCGATTGATCGTTCAATAGCCGGCCCCTGATTCTAACTAGCCTAAAAAACGGAGATGACGCGATTACCGGTCATGGAATCTTTCCTGACCATTCAAGGCGAAGGATACCACCAAGGCCGATTAGCCTATTTCATACGATTGGCTGGTTGCGATGTTGGATGCACCTGGTGTGACGTCAAAGATAGCTGGAGTATTGATCCGGGTCAATGGAAAGAAATTGATGAGGTAAGTCGAAATGCCGCAGCTTCGGGAGCAGGGATTGCTGTAATCACTGGAGGTGAACCGCTGATGCACGACCTTAGTGAATTGACCATTGCTCTTTCTAAATCTGGTTTAAAAGTACATTTGGAAACAAGCGGCGCATACCCCCTATCGGGACAATTTGACTGGATCTGTCATTCACCTAAAAAATTCAAGCCCAGTTTAAAAGAGGTGTATGAAAGCGCAGATGAATTAAAAGTCATTGTCGTTAATAAAAACGACCTGGTCTGGGCCCAAATTGAATCGGAGAAAGTGACTGCGGATTGCCTGTTATTACTCCAGGCCGAATGGGAGAAACGTGAGAAGATCTATCCTTTGATTTATTCATATATTGCCAAAAATCCCCAATGGAGAATATCGGTCCAAAGTCACAAATACTTAGGTCTTCCATGAAAAAATCGAGCATTATCTTTGGTATTCTCATCGTGCTTTTCTGCAGCGATTCTCAGGGCCAGGAATACAGCACAAAAGATAAAAAAGCCATCCAGTATTTTGAGGAGGCCATGCGGCTTTACCGGCAGCGGGAATTGAATGCTTCAATCGCACAACTTAATGCTGCTGTTGAAAGAGACAGTGTGTTTATTGAGGCTTTGCTCGAAACGGGTCTGATCTATGGTGAAATGAGGGATTTCAAGTCGGCTACACCTTACCTCGAAAAAGTAGTTCAGATAAATTCCGAAAAGTTTCCGGAAGCCAGCTATTACCTGGGGACTTTTTACCTGAATCGAGCCAAATACGAAGCGTCTAAGGCCAGCTTGGAACGATTTATTGGCTACGGCTCCCCCGACCTGAAAAAGAATGAAAATGCTGAAATGTTGCTGGCCAAATGTGAATTTGCCCTGAAAAATGCCAACCAAGTCGTTGAATTCAACCCGGTGAATTTAGGTCCTGGGGTGAACAGCCAATTTCCCGAATATTACCCCTGCATGACGGCCGACGAATTTTACTTGTTATATACACGGCAAATTCCCAGCCCACGAACCATTGACGGACAGAATGAGGATTTTTACTTCGCCCTTAACGACGGGCGGTCATGGTCAAAGAGCCTGAACATAGGCCCTCCTATCAATTCCCTTAACAATGAAGGAGCACCAACCCTTAGTGTTGACGGTACGCTACTTATTTTCACAGGTTGTGCCCTTTACGGTGATTACGGCCCTAAACGGACGGGCAATGGTAGTTGCGATCTTTTTTTCAGTCAGCGTAACGGAAATACCTGGTCGCTGCCTCGTAATCTTGGACCACCCATTAACACGGCCAATTGGGAGACTCAGCCCAGTTTCTCCTCTGATGGCAGAACACTCTACTTTATCCGTGGAATACGCTCTGGCGCCGGGATCAAAGAGCAAGATATTTACCGGGCTTACCTGAGTGATTCCGGTTGGTCTGTTCCCGAAAAATTACCCGAGATAATCAACAGCAGAGGAAGAGAAGAATCTGTTTTTATTCATCCTGATGGCAGGACTTTGTATTTCTCGTCGGATGGTCATCCGGGCTACGGTGGCCTGGACATATTCATGAGCCAGCTTGACGAAAACGGAAATTGGACAGAGCCTAAAAATCTCGGGTATCCAATCAATACGGAAAACGACGAGAACAGTTTAATGGTAAATGCAAGAGGCACAGTAGGCTATTTTGCATCAGACCGGCCTGGGGGCTATGGCAGCCTGGACCTGTATCAGTTTGAAATGCCTGGCGATAAACGTCCGGACCTGGTCACTTTTTTAAAGGGACGAATCTTTGATTCTGCCACTAAACGTCCACTCTTAGGTAAATTTGAACTGATAGACCTTGAAACGGGTGAAACCGTGATCGAATCATACTCCAATGGAGGAAACGGTGAATTTCTTGTTTGCCTTCCCCCCGGCAAAGACTACGCCCTGAATGCATCAAAAGATGGCTATCTTTTCTATTCAGATCATTTCACTATGAAAAACACGGAATCATCACTTAAACCATACATCAAGGATATACCGCTGATTCCAATAAAAGAAGGTGCCCGTGTAGTACTCAACAATATTTTCTTTGAAACCAACAAATACGACTTAAAGCCTCAATCCCTGATTGAATTGAATAAATTGAACACATTCCTTCAGAAAAACAGCAATGTTAAGATTGAAATTGGTGGGCATACGGATAACACCGGTGGCAAAGAACTCAACATCACCCTCTCTAAAAATCGCGCGAAATCGGTTTATGACTATCTAATTTCAAAAGGCATTTCCAGCGAGCGCTTGTCATTTAAAGGATACGCCGATGATGAACCCATCGCTACCAACGAAAGTATAACAGGTAGAGCGCAAAATAGGAGGACCGAATTTAAAATCGTGGGATTTAGTCAGTAACTTTAAGCTATGAAAAAGATCGTCTATTCAATGTTAATAGTTTTCGGGGTGAGCGCTTGTTCTAATGGACAAAGTAATCAAACGGATAATCCGTCGGTTGCTGGTCCAACTGGAAAAGTGGTAAAATCAAACGAGGAATGGAAAGAAATTCTAGACCCCATGACATACAATGTAACCAGGGAAAAGGGTACGGAAAGGGCCTTTTCGGGTGAATACGACAAGCACTATGAAAAAGGGACCTACAAATGCGCTTGCTGTGGGGCAGTGCTATTCAGTTCCGAACACAAGTTTGATTCTAAATCGGGATGGCCAAGTTTTTATACCGTAGCCGATAATAAATCTGTCGGAGAATTGGAAGACAGGGCTTTTGGCATGGTGCGAACCGAAGTGGTTTGCAATTATTGCGACGCGCATTTAGGACACGTTTTCAATGATGGGCCAAAACCAACGGGCCTGCGCTACTGCATTAACAGCGTATCGCTGAAATTTGAATCTTCCGAAGGATCAACCAAAGATCAATAAACCTCGAGCAGTTCGACGTCAAAGATCAACTTGGCATTCGGCGGAATGAGGCCCTGATATCCCCTACTTCCATAACCCAATTCCGGGGCGATCAAGAGTTTGGCCTTCTCTCCTGTTCTAAGTTCGGCGATGCCCAGATCCCAACCTTTGATCACCTGGCCCTGGCCAAGGGTAAAGGTAAATGGATCTCCACGATCAACGCTTGAATCAAACTTTTTTCCATTTTTAAAAAAACCGGAGTAATCTACCTTTACGGCACTTCCAGTCACAGCCTTCTTGCCTTCTGGATTTCGCTTTAGCCAAATAATACTCAGTCCAGGCTGAATCGATGTTGTGTCCATCTGGCCTGGGTCTGCAGGCACCGCTGGGCTGTTGACGTCTTTTAATTCAACATTAAAAACAAGAGTCGAATTAGCAGGTATTTTACCGGCACTCTTGCTTCCGTATCCAAGATGAGGTGGAACAAATAACGTGGCGCTATCGCCCACATTCAACAGCGCAATTCCCTCATCCCATCCTTTTATGACCAATCCAGCTCCCAACTCAAATCGAAATGGACGACCCTTTTTATAGGAATTGTCAAATTCAGTGCTGTCTGTTAACATGCCGGAGTAATCCACCGAAACCAGTTTTCCTATTTCAGCACGTGTCCCTTCCCCGGCTCTGTGAATGATGTAACGCAAACCACTTTGGGTTTCGAACTCTTTTCCCACGTAAGAACTTGAAGAGACCTTGCTCATAGGTTTGCAGCCATAATAGCCCGCAAACAAGGAGCCAATAAATAATAGGGAAATAAAACGCAAGCTTAGTTGGCTTCCAATAATTCTACTTCAAAAACCAATGGGGAATAAGCTTTGATCAAGCCTCCCGGAGGCGGTCTGTCGCCGTAAGCCAGACTAGAAGGTATTACCATCATGGCTTTACTTCCAACAGTCATGTATCCAATTCCTTCGTCCCAACCCGGAATAACCTGACCTGTACCCAGAGCAAATTCAATAGGCTCAGGAGGACTGTGATCAAAAGAAGCGTCGAATTTTTCGCCAGTAAGAAGACGACCTATGTAATGCACTTTGACCATTGAACCTCTTTCTACCGGTTCGCCTGTCCCAGGTGCTGTCTCAATAAAATAAAGGCCCGAAGGTGTGGGCTCGACTTCGATGCCGTTCTCTTTCAAGAAATTGGCCATCAATTCTGTCTCCATTGCTCGATTCACTTCGGCCTCTGCGTCTTTTTCCGCACGCAATTCATCAAGGGATTGTACCTTAATAAGCTTTACATTGAAAGTTAAAAAGCTCGCACTGTCTACAAAGTCCGGAATTTGTGGCATATTGGCTATTTTCAAAAAGAAAGAATCTGCACTTGTCTTGAATTCGGCCTCGTCGCCTTCTTTCATCAGCGTGAAACCTTCCATTATATCACCACCATAGGCAGGTTCAGCCACTTTAAGTTGAGTGGGAAACTCCATCATCGAACTACTGAATAACATGGTATCATCTGTACCATAGCTCATTTCCAGAGTAAGTATGTCATCCAATTTTACTTCTCTACCACCTTCTGAACCTGGGGTGATCATGTAATAGAGTCCAGACTCGCTTTGCTCAAATCCGGGAAAACGAGAATTATCGGAGCAAGAGGAGAGAACTGCAGCGCCTAAAAGAATGGCCAGGGAGCCAACGTTAATTACCTTCATTTTTACTTGTTTTTACCTTTAAAATCTTTATTTCATATTTAAGAGGCTCAAAGGGGGGAACTATTCCCGACGATGAGCCACCTTCGCCAAAAGCGAGGTGCGAAGGTATAATAATTTTAGCTTCGAAACCTTGTCTTTTACCATTCAAAGCCAATTCCAAACCCGAAATAACCTGATCGGGAATACCGAACTCAAATTCAAAGGTGTCCGCCCAATTATCGGTGGCATCAAAAAGTATATTTCCCGGAAAAAAAGCCTTGTAAGAAAGAGCTACCGTTGAACCCTTCACAATGCTGTCACCTTCACCTCTAGATAATATTTCCTGAAATATCCCATTGCTATCCGGTTTATAACTTCCGTTTTCAAGCCATCTTTCAATTAAACGTTTCTCCTTGAATGCCATTAGAAGCGGGTAATCTTGCTTTGCTCCAAAAAAAATTGAACTGTCAACAAATGAAGCGATGTCACATAGGGCAATTACAGGATAGTTAGTGTGCTCTGATGGAATATTTAGCATTTCTCCTGCGGTTGTGCCATTTGTCGAAATCAAAAACATTAGGCGATCGCCCAGCTGGAATTGATTCAATGCTCTGAAATCGCGTGCGTCGATGAAAATCTCTTTGCTTGGCTCCACTTCATGACATGTCGAATTAGAACAAAAGCTATACCTGAGTAAGATAAATCGGGCGTTTTCAAGACTGGCCGTTTCACCGCCAAGTCTGGTTAATTTAAAATACGTGCCCTCAGTAAGCTCGTCAAAACCTTCGTATGGCCCTGCACATGACATAAACAGGCAGACTGCTATTACAGCTATTCTTCTCAATCAAGCCGGATTAAATGCAGATCAACAACCAGCGGTGACCGCGGTGGAATCTTATTTTGATCTCCGACCAATCCATGAGCCAGATAGGAAGGGATGAGCATTTTGACCTTATCCCCTACCTTCATGTAAGTTATGCCCTCGTGAATACCTGATTCAACATTGTCTCTACCAATGGTAAAGGTTCGTGGTCCTTGTTCATCCGAAGAATAACAGAGTGTTCCGTCCATCAACGCGATCTCATAATTCACCGTTGCTCTCATTCCTTCGGCCGCGTCAACGCCATAGCCATTTTCATAGATCATGTAACGCAGTCCCGTTCCTGTGGTTGTCATGTCCCATTTTCGCCGTTCGATATAGCGATCCATAATACGCGATTCTTCAAGGGTCAGTCGTTTATTTTCTTCAATCAAAGGATCCTTGGACGTCCTGATTTCAGTGCCGGTGGTTTTATTCGAATTGCGCTGCCCACATGAATAAGCAAAGGCAAATGCCATGATTATTGCAGCAATCCTCAGCATAAATGTTCACTGTAGTCTTCTAAAATGGACAAAAGGTATGTGATGGTATCTGCAACCGATTTGTCTGAAATACCACCTGCGGCGTTAATGTGCCCACCTCCGTGAAAGTACTTTGCTGAAATTTCGTGCACAGGTACTTTACCCTTCGAGCGAAATGACATTCTGACGTCATTCCCTTTTTCAGAAATAAAAACAGACATCCAAACCGTTGATATGGACAATGGGTAGTTAACAATACCTTCGGTATCCCCGGCCTTATAGTTATACTTTCTCAATTCTTTCGCATCAAGACCAATGACAGCGGTGTGATACTTTGCAATGATTTGGAGTTTTTTCGTTAATGCATATCCCAACAAACGCAAGCGATCTTCCGATGAATTGTCATAGATCAAGTTCTGGATCTTGGGTGCATCTATCCCATGCCTCACCAGCTCTGCAGCAATTTCCAAGGTCAAGGCCGAGGTAGATGGGAATTTAAAGGAGCCCGTATCAGTAACAATTCCGGTGTATAAACAAGTCGCCATTGACTCATCGATCTTATCGGCTTTATTAAGGCCCGCTATAACCCTGTATATTAATTCTGAAGTCGATGAAGCTTCGGGGTCGGAAAGGAGTATGTCTACCCAATCCTGTGGATGCCGGTGGTGATCGATCAAAACCTTAGTTTGTGTGCTACTTTCAATTACCTTGCGCATTCCTGAAAGTCTGTCTGGGCTATTAAAATCCAGGCAAAAAATCAGATCGGACTTAGAAATCCATTCCTCAGCTTCCATTGCATCTTCATCGTATTTCAGGACTTCCGATTGCCTGGGCAACCATTGCAAGAATTCGGGGTAGCTGTCCGGTGTGATAACCTTGGCTTCAAGACCCTCTTTTTCGAGAAAAAACATCAACGCCAATGATGAACCAATGGCATCTCCATCGGGTGAAACGTGGGTGGTAATGGTAACTTTTTGGGAATTGAGAAGCAGCTTGCGCAACTCCTGAAGATCAAATTCAGCCAATTTATTTTTGGTTAAGGAACTGATCAGAATCCAGTTCTCGGTGTGGCCATGTATTCTATCAATACACCCAGGCAACCACTTGACGTGGATTTTAATTTACTCAATTTATTTCCGCCACCTTCGCCATCATCGGGAACTTCTATTTCCAAAATCAGTCGCTGTGTTTGTTCGCACGAAAATTCAAATATTAAGGTGCCGTCTTCGTCTTGATTGTTATATAGGACGTCCTGTGTTTTACCATCTTTGATTTTGAATGAAACCTGATCACCCAAAATACTTTCGGGGCAGATGCTGATTCTGTAGTCCTGGTCATCGTAAAATATGACGTTCAATTGAGATTTCTGTCCCTTGTACATCAGCGCACTTCTAGATTGGCCATTTAACTTGAAATTATCCGTAGAGGGTGGACAGCCTTTTTTGTCAATGTGGTAATTATTGCACATCTGAGCCTCGCTTGAGAATGAAGCAAACATCAACATTGATATGATTCCAAAAATTAATCCTGAGCGGCTCATTGGGGTACAGGTGGATTGAACGTAATAGTATTGCGCAAGTAAGTGACTTGATCTCTCAGCTCCTCAAATTCCTGTTCAGTGATATAAACACCTCCAGTGCCACCAAGAACCCGCTTACCTGATTTGTTGCTGGAAAATTCTGTGTCCATTCTGTTATCAGAAACTTCAAGGAAAATTTGCTCCAGAGCTTTCATGTCCATAAGGGTCCATTCCACATTTTGGTCTTCGCGGTATTGCTCGAGGTATTTGATGATGTTCTCATAAGTCAATTTCTGTGCGGCGATACGCTTGATGGCTGGATCGTTGGCGTCAAATTTATCAACGAGTTGCACAGCGATAAAAAGTCCTTCAAGAAAGCCGCCTGCAGCGATCATTCCTACGATCTTTCCACGATCGTTGCTCTCAAGGTCTGCAATGATCTTGTAATAGGAATCGTCAGAAATGGTAGTAAGACTGTCCGGTGAGCTTAAGTTATTTTCTATCCTTGATAACAAGGCTTGATCAAAACTTGAACCGATACCTATGTCATCGGCCATTTTAATTATGGCAGTAAAGTATTTTATGGCTTCCTGGTATTTTTCAAAACTAGACGCGTAGGCCAGGTCTGCAATGAAAATTCCCATTCCCATGGACTTGCCTTTCAGGTCCACGTATTTTTCACGGATATCCACCGAGCAAAGTACTTCAGGGTGAAACTCAGCATTGGTCGATCTTAGGAATTCCATAGTCTCACTGGGAGATGGCACCTGATAGTGAACCTGATCCTCAATGACAACTTCTTCTTCTACAGTTGGTTCTTCGGCCGCTGATTCACCTGATCCCTCTTCTGCGCAAGAAACTAAAAAAAGCCCTAAAGCAGCTATAACCAGATAGCTGAAATACCGCCTTAATCCATTCATTCTACTCATATATTAGCGTATGCAATTATAGTGATATTTTGTTGGAATTGGCATTATTGATTTGTTTTTTAAATTCTCCATTGCGCAGCAACAGCAATCCTGCAAAGCTAAGCAGGGCATTTAAGAGGATGATCTCAAATCCAATTTCAAATTCAGGAAATATTCTCCCTGAAAGTAGCTGAACAAGATACGTCAATATCGGAGAAAGAATTGCAACCAATGGGACCCATTTGTCTTTAACGGAATATCGCGTTATAAGACCAAAGGAAAAAAGGCCTAATAAGGGGCCATATGTATAGCCGGCAGCCTTAAAGAGATTGCTGACCACACTGTCATTGTTTAGTATTCTGAATAGTAAAATGAGTAATATAATCAGCACAGACATTCCAATATGCACCTTTCTCCTGGTTAACAAAGCTTCCTCTTCACTGGATTTCTTATCGATCTCAAGGATATCTAAACTAAATGAAGTAGTGAGCGCCGTTAGTGCCGAATCTGCACTGGAGTAGGCCGATGCAATAAGGCCGAGCACAAAACAAATCATAACGACCAAGCCCAGATCACCACTCAAGGCTATTTGAGGGAATAAGTAATCAGTTTTTTCCGGTATGAGCAGGCCGTTCTTTGCAGCATATAAATAAAGCATGGCGCCCAAAAGCAGAAACAGAGCATTCACAACCACTAGTATCCAGGCAAATGAAATCATGTTCCAACGCGCTTCCTTCAAGTTTTTACAACTTAGGTTTTTCTGCATCATGTCCTGATCCAAACCTGTCATTGCAATTGCAATGAAAGCCCCGCTGACAAAATATTTCACAGCATAATCTGCCCGGGATGAATCGCTAAAATTCAACCAATCGGCATAGCCGGCGGCATTTATTTCAACCCAAACCGTTGACCAGTCAATGGCTAAACTCTCTTTAATCGACAAAACAGTAAGTACCAGGGCAGCCAGCATAAATGTGGTTTGAAGGGTATCCGTCCAGATAATTGTTTTTATGCCGCCTTTATTCGTGTAAATCCATATGAGTAGAACGGTAACAATGACCGTAATAAAAAATGGCACCTCGAAGCCCATTTGTTCGAATACCAATTCCAGTACGATGGCTACAAGATAAAGCCTGAAAGATGCGCCTATCAATCTGGAAAGTAAAAAATACAAAGAGCCGATTTTATAACTGGAATTACCGAACCGCTCTTTTAAATACGAATAAATGGAAATGACATTTAAGCGGTAATAAACAGGCATCAAGACATAGGCAATCACATAATAACCGACAATATATCCAAGAACCATCTGAAAGTAATGGAAACCTGTTTTACCTACCCATCCAGGAATTGAGATGAAGGTGACACCGCTTAGGCTCGCTCCAATCATTCCATAGGCAACAATGTACCAAGGCGATTTTCTTTCGCCAACAAAAAAGGCATCATTACCGGCCTTCTTTCCAGTGAGATAGGAGATCACGATGAGGATAGTGAAATACATCGCAATAAAAAGAGGAACTAACCAGTTCACGTTCATCTCTGCACGAATCGAAATTAGGTGTTAAATTTGGAGCAAAATTAGATCAAATACCCCGCTTGGAACCCTATTCCTCAAAACTTCTAAACAAGGCCGTTGAACAATTTGCCCTGTTGCCCGGTGTCGGTAAACGAACGGCCCTTCGTCTTGTGCTTCATATACTGAGCCTTGAGGACGAAGAGGTATTTGATTTTTCCGATGCAATCACGGAACTCAAAAAAAACATAAGTTACTGTAAGGTTTGCCACAATATTTCGGACAATGAGACGTGTGAAATATGCATAAACCCCGGCAGGGATGTAAAAACACTGTGTGTGGTTGAAGACATAAGAGATGTGATTGCTATTGAGAATACCCATCAATACTACGGTAGGTATCACGTGCTGGGAGGTGTGATTTCGCCCATTGATGGTATTGGACCGCAGGATCTGAACATTCAAAGCCTGATAGACAGAATTGAAAAAGAAGGCGTCGAAGAGATCATCATGGCGCTGGGAAGCACGATGGAAGGAGATACGACGAATTTTTTCATTTTTAAGAAGATCGGTGACTCTCAAATAAAAATTTCGACCATTGCACGCGGCATGGCCGTTGGTGAACAACTCGAATATACCGATGAGGTGACGCTTGGTAAATCCATAAAAAACAGGATTCCTTACGAACAGACCCTGGGTGCTTGATCAATGAAGCTGTCCATTGTCATTGTAAATTACAACGTCAAGTATTTTCTGCATACTTGTTTGAATTCTGTACTTGCCGCCACCAAGGGTATTGATGCTGAAATCATTGTGGTGGATAACGCCTCGGTAGATGGCAGCCTTGAAATGCTGAGGTCAAGATTTTCCGATGTCGATCTGATCGCGAATCAGGAGAATGTCGGCTTTTCAAAGGCGAACAATCAAGCCATCGACAAAGCCAAGGGAAAATACATTTTGTTATTGAATCCCGATACCGTAGTTCCGGAAGACTGTTTTTCCAAGTGCATTGGGTTTATGGACGACCATGACGAGGTAGGTGGTCTGGGCGTAAAAATGGTAGATGGTGCCGGCAATTTTTTACCAGAATCGAAAAGAGCACTACCCACACCCCCGGTTGCTTTCTATAAAATATTCGGTCTGTCGCGAATCTTTCCCAGGTCCCGACTTTTTGGGAAGTATCACTTAGGATTTCTCGATGACGACACCATCAATGAAGTAGAAGTGCTGTCTGGGGCATTCATGTTTCTCCGAAAATCACTCATAAATCAAATAGGTGGACTAGATGAATCATTTTTTATGTACGGAGAAGACATTGACCTGTCTTATCGAATCACTCAAGCGGGATTCAAGAATATCTATTTTCCTGAAACAAGTGTAATTCACTTCAAAGGAGAGAGCACAAAAAAAAGTAGCGTTAATTACGTTTTGGTTTTTTATCGGGCCATGATAATATTTGCGCGAAAGCACTTTGAAAATAAAAACGCCAGGATGATCAGTGCTTTGATCAATATGGCCATTTATCTGAGAGCAGGACTGGCTTTGTTCCGGCGTGGAACAGAAAAACTCTTGTTACCATTTTCTGATATTCTCCTCTTATACGGGGGCTTGGAACTAGTTACCAGGGGTTATGAGCAAAAGGTGTTTAATCAAATCTCTTATTATCCTAATGAAGTGCATTTTACCGTAATTCCTTTGTTCGTTAGTATATGGATCACAACTCAATTCTTTTTTGGCGGTTACCGCCAACCAATCAGCATGAAACGCGTATTTAATGGTCTGATTTCAGGAACTGTTCTGGTTTTTGCAACCTATGCCATGCTTGACGAATCCTTTCGATTTTCAAGAGCCATAATCGCCTTATCTGTCTTGTGGAGCTTCCTGGCACTGCCGCTTTCTCGCTGGTTTCTCAAAGAGGTTAGATTGATAAGGCTTCAGCGGTTTTCAGTAGTTAATACTGCAGTAATAGGGTCACCTATGAGCATACGCGAAACCAACACGCTGCTTATGAAGAGCGCAGAAAAAAGAAAAAATCTCTTTTTTATCAATCCGCTCAGAAAATCGGATATGCCCCTTGAATTCAATGAAATAAAGTACGACGCCAGCTTATATCAGTTAAAGGATGTCATGACTGTTTACGGCTTGGATGAAATCATATTTTGCCTGGCTGATCTTAGTTATGCAAAGGTGATTTCATTGATACAATCACAATCCTTGCAAGGAAAAAACTTTTACTTCCAGCCTTTGGATGGGGGATTTATTCTGCGGAGCAGCTCAATTCAGAGCGTTGGTGAATTCATTGACAGCGAACAGTCATTGAGCATGTCCAGGTGGTCAATCCTTAAAAAAAGGGTTTTTGACATCGTTTTTTCAACGCTGTTTCTGCTTAGTTTCCCATTTATTGTGGTACTACTGAGACGTCCAGGTAGATTTTTAAAAAACATGTTGGGAATCTTGATCGCTGAAATGACCTTTGTGGGTAGTGTATTTTTAACTCAGGATAAAAAGCCATATCTCCTTGATTTTCTGGCATTGGTAGATTTAAATTTTCCAGAATTGGTAAATAAAAGAAAGTGGCATTACATGGTGGAATACAGTTTGATTCAGGATGTCGAAATTGTTTTTTCCAACTTGTCATCCATCGAAGCTGAACCTAAGACCGACCAATCCACTCAGAACAGATAATTTGCGTTATTTTTGCACTTCTGAAAAAGAAAACTGATTCATGGGAAAGGTTGAAATCGTAATGCCCAAAATGGGCGAAAGTGTCGCCGAAGCCACCATCATCAAATGGTTGAAACAAGAAGGCGATAAAATTGATGCAGAAGAAGCCGTGCTCGAAATTGCCACGGATAAAGTGGATTCAGAAATTCCGTCTCCTGAAGAAGGAACATTATTGAAACAGCTCTTTCAGGAAAACGACGTTGTCAAAGTGGGCGATGTAATCGCCATCATGGAAGTGACCGGAGCAGGCGCTACTACCGACAATGGAAACGCAGACAGCCACGTAGAAGCCATTGTACCCGCCGAGGTGCAATCAGCCGTCGCGGAGCCTGTGGTCGCAGCTGTCCCTCTGGCTGAAGCACAAAGCGAAGCCTCAGCAATTCCAAGAAATGACAATGGCAGATTCTATTCGCCTTTAGTGCGAAGCATTGCCAAAAAAGAATCAATAGGCACAAAAGAATTAGCGGCCATTCAAGGCAGCGGAATGAACGGCAGGGTTACTAAGAATGACGTAATAACCTACCTTGAAAATAGAACAGGCACTCCTTCAAATGCTATTCTTGGTTCGGCTGCACAGGAGGCGAAACCTGCTTTTTCTGCCCACATCCCCAAGAATATTGCTTTAATGGAAGGTGATGAAGTGATTGAAATGGACCGAATGCGCAAATTGATCGCCGATCACATGGTAATGTCTAAACATACATCTCCCCATGTGACATCAATGGTTGAAGTTGATGTAACGAACATTGTTCAATGGAGAAACCGGATCAAAGATGAATTCCAGAAAAAAGAAGGAGAAAAAATCACCTTTACGCCCATATTTTTCGAATTGATCGCTAAGGCAATCAGAGAAATGCCTGGAGTTAATGTCAGTTTGGACGGCCATCAGATTATCAAGCGAAAGCACATAAATCTGGGCATGGCCACCGCCCTTCCTTCAGGAAATTTAATTGTACCGGTCATCAGGGATGCAGACCAATTGAATTTATTGGGCCTTACCAAAGCTGTTAATGACCTGGCCAGACGCGCTCGCGATAACAAATTGAATCCGGACGAGATTCAAGGAGGAACTTTCACTGTGACCAATGTCGGGACCTTTGGAAACGTCATGGGAACACCAATTATAAATCAACCGCAGGCGGCCATTTTGGCCCTGGGGGCAATCCGAAAAAAGCCGGCGGTTATTGAAACGCCTTATGGAGACACCATAGGGATCAGGCAAATGATGTTTCTGTCGATGTCGTATGATCACCGCATTGTAGACGGCGCACTCGGTGGATCCTTTATTAAAAAATTAGCTGATTTATTTGAAGCATTCGACCCCAATAAAAGCCTGTGATTTCAATAATTAGAAATCATTTTTATTATTTGGGTCAATAAGATATATTTGCATACTCCTGTCTGATTGGCAAGGTAAAGTTGTATTGAATAATATGAAACGAGTTTACATACTAATAACTTCCATTTTTATCGCCTTTGGCACAATGGCGCAAACTGAATCGGATGAGAGCTTTCGTGCTTCCATGGTGGAAGGAAGTAGATTAATGGAAGAATTCAACTATTCTGTAGCCTTGGATATTTGGATGAAACTGCTTGAGCAAGAACCTCATAATGCAAATGTCAATTTCAAGGCAGGTGTGTGTCTTTGGAAATTACCAAAACGGAGAAACGAATCGCTGCCCTATTTCAAAAAAGCGGTTAAAAATGTTACCGAGCGCTTTGATCCTTATGCGCCGAATGAAGAAGGTGCGCCTGTCGAAGCTTATTTTTATATAGGAGAGGCATATCACCTCAATTACGACCTTGACTCTGCCATTGCTTATTTTAATCGCTTTAAAAACCAGATCACTCACAACCATGAATTTTGGTCTAGAACTTCACTAAATATTGAGCAGTGTGAGACTGCCAAGAAAATGATTCTGGAGCCCATTGATATTGAAGTAATCAATCTGGGTTCGATGGTGAATTCTCCTTATCCCGATTATGCGCCTGCCCTTTCGTTGGATGAATCGGAATTGTATTTTACTTCTCAACGCCTGCGTGCAGACAGCTCAAACCTTTATGCTAAAAACCCGGATAACGGCAACTACTACGACGATATCTATGTCTCTTTCAAGGGTGAAGACAATGCATGGGGCGAACCCAAAATGCTCGATTTCAATACCAGTGACAACGAGGCAACATTAAGTCTTTCCGCCGATGGTGAGACCATGTTTATTTATAAATCTGCAAACAATGGCAACGGCGACATTTATTCGAGTAAACTTAGCGGTGGAGCTTGGTCCGACCCTAAACCCCTGGGAAGTGATATTAATTCAACCGAGCATGAAACACATGCCGCCGTTTCACCTGACGGTACCAAATTGTACTTTGTAAGTAACCGAGAAGGCAGTTTGAACTTCCCAGATAAGGCCCATCAGAAGGTTCGTTCTCAGGATATTTATTTCTGCAACATACTACCCACCGGTGATTGGGCACTTGCTCAACCCCTTACTGAATTAAATACACCCTACAACGAAGATGGCATATTTTTACACCCGGATGGTAAAAGTTTGTTCTTTAGTTCTGAGGGACATGGAAGTATGGGTGGATATGATATATACACCTGTGAACTGGACGATGAAGGAAATTGGGGAAAACCAGAGAACATCGGTTATCCTTTGAATACCACGGGTGACGATGTTTTCTTCGTCACTTCTGCCAGCGGTAAAAGGGGTTATTATTCCTCAGTAAGAGATGATGGTTTTGGTGCAGAAGACCTTTACGCTATTTCGATGCTCAGTTTTAAGGCCAAACCCCTTACCCTTTTAATTGGCCAGTTAAAAACTTCTGATGGAAGTGCTCTTCCCGATGGTATTTTGATCTATGTCACCAACAACGAAACTGGTGAACCCGTGGGAACCTATAAGCCAAGAGCGAGGGATAGTAAGTTCACCATGATCATTCCTCCGGGCAGTGATTATCACATTGATTACACTTACCGCGATAGCGTCTTTTATCAGGATGACATCTTCGTTCCCGAAAATTCTGTTTACCAAGAGATTAAAAAAGGGATAGCCCTGGGTGCGGTCAAGTTCTCTGATTTCAAAGAAGACCCCAAGAAACAAGAACAAACAGCAAGCGCCACTCATGGATCGAAGAACCCGAATGTTGAAGGCAAACTAAAATACGGCGCTGCCGGTGCAGCAGGAGTCAACTTGAAATTAAAGGATAGTCAGGAAAAAACCATAGGTAGCACAACAACTGATGGATCCGGTAACTTCGAATTTAAAAACCTGAAGGCGGGTTCCATGTATTACATAATGATCGATGCCAATACGGGAGAAGTTCCTGAAAATGCTCAACTATTCATTCGCGATCAGGAAACGGGAACCATGTTGCCGGTTTCTAAAATGGCTAATGGTAGCTTTAAATTTGAAACACTTCCTTACATGTCTGCTGAAGAATTGGCAAAAATGGAGGAAGTCGACGACACCGATGAAAGGCCAATGCCTGTAGTTGAAGAAAAGAAAAAATTGCCACCGGCTTATAAAACTCAAGTCAAGCAGGTTGATGGCAAGAACTACATTATTCATGAAGTGAAAGAAGGTGAGACGTTCTTCTCAATATCTGTTCTTTATAATTTGAAGTTTGAATACATTTCAGCGTCCAACCCAACGGTTGGGGACTTGATCCACGAAGGGGAAGAGATTCTTGTTCCCATTCCACCTGAAGTTATGTTCTATTTCGAATTCTTTGACTACAACGTCATGGAAATAAACCAGGAAAATGAGGAATACAAAAACTTCCTGGTCCAAGTAGAAAAAGTAGTTCAAGAGAGTGGCAGTGCCAAGCTAATGGTTGAGGCTAGTGCCTCCAAGGTTCCTTCTACGGCATTTGGAGGAAATAATAACCTGACCGAAAAAAGAGCCGAAATGGCCAAATCGGTACTTACCGCTTCCATGCAGGCCAAAGGCATCTCGGCTGATAAGTTGAATTTTGTTTCAATCAGTACACTGGTGAGGGGTCCTGAATTCCAAAATGATGCAGCAGAGAACAGAGAAACGTATAAGAACTATCAATACGTTAAGATCATTGTCAAGTAAGCTGGACCTTTTAGCATAATGAAAGTTTTACGCTTCTTGGTTCAGGTCCTGCTGCTTCCACTTCTTTTATTGGTTGCCAAACCGGCTGTCTTTGGTCAAAGTGAAATCTTAAAACTGGCAAGTGAAGAAGTTGAAAAAGGTAATTACAATTCTGCACTTAAGATCTATACAAGAATAGCCGATAAAGATTCCCTTAACGCACTTGCTAATTTCGGGGCGGCTTACAGTATCCTCAATCTTCAAATGGACAAGAGGCTTTCGATCCATTATATGGAAAGAGCAATGAGAGCTGGCATCGAGGATGCTGATGCCATGTTCTATATGGCCCTTGCTTATTTCGTTAATCTCAAATTGGATTTGGCAGAGGCGGCATTTCTCGAATACAAGCAAAATCCCAATGGAACCATGTTTGAATCCATCGACATGTACTTAAGGTACATTGAGAACGCGCGCGAAATAAGCCGTGCACCTGTCAGCGTGATGTTCGAAAACCTGGGTGAAAATATCAATACGGAATATCCCGATTACTATCCACTTGTAACTCCTGACGAATCTTTTCTGGCATTCACCAGCCGACGGAAAAGAAATGTAGGAGCAAGGCTGGAATTTGATGGTTTTTATCCCTCGGATATTTGGTTTTCAAAAGTTTCTGAAGGAGAGTTCCAAATGGCCCAGAATTGTGGCAAGGCGATAAATTCATCTTACGACGAGCAGTTGGTAGGTATGACCGTCAATGCTGATCGATTATTCATTTATTCTGATAACATAAAAGATTATGGTGATATCTATTATTCTATCTTTTCTGGAGAGGAATACCAACAAAAAGTGAAGTTTGATAAGTCGATCAATTCAGAGGCATTTGAAAGCGCAGCGACTATTTCCAATGACGAGAATACCTTCTTTTTTGCAAGTGACAGGCCAGGGGGCTTGGGTGGAAAAGACATTTACATGACGCGAAAACTTCCTACCGGATATTGGGCTGAACCTCAAAACCTGGGTGCCAATATCAATACAGAATTCGATGAAGACTTTCCTTTCTTATTTCATGACGGACAGTCCCTGTATTTTTCGTCACAAGGTCATAATAGCATGGGAGGATACGATCTTTTCAAATCGACCTGGAACAACAGTGAGAACTCTTGGTCGGTTCCCGTTAATCTTGGTTACCCGGTCAACACTCCGGAAGATAATATGACCATTTCATTTACCCAAGATCAGCTGCATGCCTATGTGTCTTGCTGGCGAAAGGATTCCAAAGGCGATCTCGATATTTACCGCATTACCTTTCTGGAAAAGGATCCAAGAAGAACAATTTTCAAGTGTAAAATCGTTAAGGAAAATTCCGAAGACATCATCAAAAATGCCTTCGTTTCTGTTATAGATGTCAAAAGTGGCGAAGAAATCGGAAGTTATGCCCCGAATCCAAATACCGGCGGTTTTGTTATGGCTCTTCAGCCCGGGAATTACCATGTGGTGATCGAGCCTGAGAATTACCAGACCTTGGAAATGGACCTTATGGTAAAAGGGAAAAGCGACTTCAAGGAAAACCAACTACAGGAATTCGTCGTTAAGCCTAATTAATGAAGCTTAAGCTCAATAAGGCCATTGTATTCTTTGATCTTGAAGCCACGGGTTTGGATGTAGTTAATGATCGGATCGTAGAAATCTCACTTGTGAAAATTGATGTTAGCGGTGATCGAAAAAGCTTTACGAGCAGGATAAACCCAAAAATTCCCATACCACCGGAAAGTACGGCGATTCATGGTATTAAGGACGAAGATGTCGTTTCGGCGCCCACTTTTGAGCTAATTGGCAAGGACGTGAAGGTCTTCATAGGAAATGCCGATTTGGCTGGGTTTAACTCCAACAGGTATGATATTCCTTTACTTGTCGAAGAATTTGGAAGAAATAACATCGAATTCGATTTGTCTAAGCGAAGATTTGTCGATGTGCAGAATATTTTCCACAAAATGGAACGTCGAAATTTAGAGACGGCATACCGCTATTACTGTGGCAAGGAATTAAAAAATGCTCATAGCGCCGAAGCAGATGTATTGGCAACCATCGAAGTACTCGAAGCTCAATTGGACACCTACAAAGAACTAGAGCCTACCACCGAATTTTTACATGTGTTCGCTTCTTTTAACAGAAATGTGGACCTGGCAGGTAGGATAATTCTAAACGATAAAGACATTGAAGTTTTTAATTTTGGTAAATACAAGGGCCAGGGTGTGCTTGATGTTTTCAAAAAAGATCCGGGCTATTACAGTTGGATCTTAAATGCCGATTTTCCGCGAGAAACCAAGAGTAAGTTTACCGAACTCAAGTTGCGCGAATTAAACACATCGGAATGAAAATCATTTGTATTGGGCGCAACTACAAAGCACATGCAAGTGAACTGGGTAATGCAGTGCCCAATGAACCGGTTGTTTTCATTAAACCGGACAGCGCCGTAATTCAAAGCAGAAATCCCTTTTTTATTCCGGAGTTCTCCAATGACATTCACCATGAAGTCGAGGTCTTTGTAAGAATTAACCGTCTGGGAAAACACATATCAAAAAAATTTGCACATAAATACTACGATGAAATTGGCCTAGGCATTGATTTTACCGCGCGCGATTTGCAGGGATATCTCAAATCAAAGGGGCTGCCCTGGGAAAAAGCGAAATCCTTTGATGGCTCGTGCTTGGTCGGTTCTGCCTTTAATAAGGATGAACTCAGTGATTTAGGTGATCTGGAATTTCGCTTGGAGAAAAACGGACAACTCGTTCAGATCGGGAATACGAAAGACATGACCTTTAAGATTGATGAAATCATCGCACACGTGTCTCGGTTTTTCACCCTGAAAATAGGCGATCTGATATTTACCGGAACCCCCAAGGGAGTTGGTCCGGTGACCCGGGGAGATAAACTTCAGGGTTTTCTGCAGGACCGTTCCTGCTTTAGCCTTAATATAAAATAATCAGCGCTTTACGACTTTGAGTCGTTGTGTGTTGTTTCCGATCCTGAACTCCACAATGTATGTTCCGGTCGAACCAGGCAGATCATTTGCCCGAATACAAAAAAATCCTCCTTCTGATGCTCTAATCCATTGTTCGGATTCGTTGACTTTCCGTCCGGTCATATCGATGAATGTTATGTTCATCTTGGCATTTTCTGATGAAGAATACGTGCCTATTAATTTATCTGAAAAAGGATTAGGAGATAATTGAATCCAATTACCTTCTCCTTCTGCTACAAGCGGATTTTTTTTTAGGATTGATTCTGCAAGAATGGCATTTGGGATACCGTAACCGTAATTGGTGTCGGGATTGAAGTGACGATCAGCACTGGCGATCAAAGCATTTCTGATCTCTTGCCAAGTAGCATCCGGATTTGACTGCCACAGGCATGCGGCCATTCCCGACAATACGGGCGAAGAAAACGATGTCCCATTCGAAGAACGGGCTGTTCCGTCCGGATTTCCAATAACTACATCATTTCCCATTGCGCATAATTCCGGTTTAATCCTTCCATCGGAAGAGGGACCACGTGAACTGAAAGTTGCAATTTCTTTAAGTGCATTTACTGCGCCCACGGCAACGATATTTTCTGCATCTGCCGGGGCACCGATTTTTCCCCAACTGTTGTTTCCTGAATTACCCGCACTGTTGAACACGAGCATGCCTTTCAAGGCCGATATTCGGGCAGCCTGACTAATTCTGGTCGTATTCCCATCCAGGTCTTTCAGGGCATGATCCTGAATGGAATCATCAAAGATGGTATACCCCAAAGATGTGTTCAAGACGTCTGCTCCGGCGCTATCCGCAAATTCTGCCGCTTCAACCCAGAAGTATTCCTCTAATATGTATTCGGCGGCCCCATCTTCTGATCTTAAAAGCAAATAAGAGGCCTTGGGTGCCGTTCCTACCATGTTTCCCGGCAAATAGGCCGCCAAAGTGGTCAAAACGTACATGCCATGATTTGAATGTGCATAGACCTGATCGTCCTTGTCAACGAAATCCCGGGTCGCAATTATCCGCTTATCGATCCAAAGATCACCCAAAAAAGCATGGTCGGGAACTGCTGTAAAACCTGCATCGATCACGGCTATCAACATGCCTTCCCCCCTATTTCCAATTTCATGTAAATAGTCACAACCCAACATATGGGCCTGATTAAAAGATGACCCGAAATGTTCATACCCTTTCTCATGGTTCAAGCCCTGTTTAACAACTAATTTATCAAATTGAATTTCAGCGACCTTGGTATAATCAGCGGGAATTAGCGTTGCCGATTCCACGTAATCAAGGTCTCTTATCTTTTTGATGAAACTCGAGTCGCCAACTTCTATTACCATGTCATTGAACCACTTGGAAATAGATCGGATTTCAAGGTTTCCAATAACTTTCACTCCCTGAATATAGGTCGAACAAACCGGTAAGTCCTGCTGTGTTATCTCAATTCCTTGCCGCTGCCTCCTTTTAATGGCTCGACTTGAAAGAAAACCTTCAGGGTTTTCTACGGAATAATATCCTGAATCCTTATCTAAAAATTGAATTTTGAATTGAAACCGTGGCTGGGCAAAGGTAAATTGGCTTACTACTAAAAGAATTGGAAGAAAGAGCTTCATTTTTTGCCATGAGCTTTGTATGCCTGATTGTAAGACCTTCCACTTACAGCATTCCCATTAACATTGTAAACTAAATCGACGTTTTGATATTCAATTAATCCAACTCCTCTGGCATATACCTCTTCCTCAAACTGTTCTTCGATTAAGTTGATATTCGACCGATGATTGATGCGCATGGTGCGTTCAAATTCCTTTCCTCCTGCACTGGACCTAAGATCAAGGTCAAGTATGCGATACTGCTCGTAATTCAATGAATTTCTGGCGTTTCCATCCCAACCAAGGCCCTTTCTTAGCGGAAAAATCATTTTAACGAAAACAGTATTCGATTCATTGATTTCGAGCCGATCTTCTCCTTTGTAGAAAGACCAGCGCTCTTTCCACAACCACTGAAGTGTATCGGAAATCCTTGTTGAGCGGTTTAAATAAAATACTTGACGACCTTCCAAATCTACATCGCTGCTGTCAATTGACTCCCGCATGAAATAAGCCGAAGTATCCCAAACACCATCAACAAACTCAATCAGATTTACCCTATAATCAACGTATTTTCCAATAGAAACAGGGTAGTAATCAAGACCCGGGTCGGGCACATCTACGTCAGATTTACTGCAAGCCAGGCTTAAGATAAGTGATATGCCTACTATTTTTCTCAAGAAATGAAGCCCCCTCCCACCAGGTCATTTTCGTCATAAAATACCGCAGATTGTCCGGGCGCAATGCCCTCCACACTAGCTAGAAATTCAACTTCAAGGTCACCCTTCGTATTCAATTTTACATGACTCATGGCACCCTTGTCCTTATAGCGTATTTTAGTCAACAATTCCATTGTTCCATTCAAGTCCTTGAATTTTATAAAATTCGGTTTTTTAACCACCATGTAAGACTTTCGAAGGTCTTCTTTCGT
Source organism: Vicingaceae bacterium (assembly GCA_040220895.1). GTDB lineage: Bacteria > Bacteroidota > Bacteroidia > Flavobacteriales_E > Vicingaceae > UBA11591. Next base: position 425,329 of record JAVJVY010000019.1, on the reverse strand, counting down.
TCCCAGAACCACTTTATTCTTCACTGAATCGATTTCCACTACGTATCGCGGATCACCCAAGGCAATCTCTAAACCTTTTCGCTGCCCAATGGTGTAGAATGGATATCCTTTGTGTTTCCCAAGTACTTTCCCGTCAGTATCAACAAATTCACCACCCGCTACACGCTGTTCTAGACCTGGCAACCGACGCTTTAGAAAGCCCCTATAGTCGTTATCGGGCACAAAACATATTTCGTAACTCTCACTTTTCTTCACAAATTCTTCATAGCCACGGTCAAGTGCCATTTGACGGATTTCATCTTTTGTATACTCTCCAAGCGGGAACATGGTTCTTGAAAGACTTTCTTGTGTCAGACCCCAAAGTACATAGCTCTGGTCTTTCCATTCATCCCGGCCTTTAGAGACAAGATAGCGGCCGTTTTCATGCCTCACCTTGGCATAGTGTCCTGTGGCAATGTATTTACATCCCAACTGATCTGCCCTTTTCAATAATGCTTCCCACTTAATATGTGTATTACATAACACACAGGGGTTGGGAGTTCTGCCTGCCATGTATTCATCTACAAAATTGTCGATGATGAATTCGCCGAATTCTTCACGAATATCAATTATCATGTGGTGAAAGCCCAGGTTAACAGCCAAAATTCGCGCGTCGTTGATGTCATCAAGACTGCAACAACCGGTGGTCTTTTTGGACCCACCTGAAGTATTATAGTCCCAGGTTTTCATGGTAACTCCGATGACTTCATAACCCTGCTCGTGCAAGAGCATTGCCGTGACGCTGCTATCCAATCCGCCGCTCATGGCTACCAAGACCTTTTCTCCTTTCATTCTCTGGATTTCTTTGCTCGTTTCTCTTCCTTTTTATCGGGAATCTCAAGGTTATCCTCTCCGTGAACATCTTCTATGGTGAATCGATCTTTTTTATAATAATTATTGCTGTCTTCCAATATTATATCACGATCTGAATCGGTAGGTACTCCCTTAACGTACATTCGTTCCATCATCAATTCACCCTTATCATCGAAGGTTTTCCAAAGACCTTCTTTAACATCTTTGTGGTACATGCCTTGCGCATCAATTTGTCCATTCTCGTGGTAGAAAGTAACCTTCCCCTCTTGCCCCCCATTCACAAAAGTAGCCTCGCGATAGAGCTTACCATTCTCATAATATTGTTTGAATAGGCCGTTTTCCATATCGTTCTCAAAAATACGTTCTTCCATTAAAGTCCCAGAAGGATAATATACTTTCCAGTTTCCGTATTTTTTTCCTTCGATGTAATACTCTTCGGCTATTTTGGTTGAAAACTGATCAAAATAAAGCCAGGTACTGTCTTTTTGCTCTCCCACGTACTTACCCTTACCCATAACACTTCCATCCGGCCAGTAATTCACGGCTCGAGACACAAGGCCCGGTCCGTGCACTATTTTCACCCTGACTGCCCCGTTGCTGTAATAGTGAGTAAAAAGACCCACCGCTTTATCATCTTTAAAACTTCCTTCGTATTTAACAACGCTGTCACCATCGTGATATTTTTTCCAGGCACCTTGCTTCAGGCCATTTTCATCTACTTGATTGAATTTATTTTGAGACATCAATGTAAATGAAGTAAAATGGCCAATCAATAATAGCAGGAGCAGATTTTTCATCGAGTCAAAATTAGGAATAAAGAGGGAGCAACGCCAAGATGGGAAAATGCGTCCTAACAATATAACGGCAATCAACAAATTAGATTTTATCACAAGTTCATTCTAATTAACTTTGAGCCTCATTTAACGCATTTATGAAAACTCATTTGGTATCGGGAGGTTGTGGTTTTGTTGGTCGCAACATGGTAAACAGGCTATTCAACAGCAGTCAAGACAGGGTCTTGTTCATCGATGATCTCTCGGTTGGAATTCACCCCGATAAGTGGATTGGTCAAAAACTCATTAGAAAAATCAAAGACATCGAGATTTATGGTGAAGATGAACGATTGGTCTATATACCCGGCGATTTTCGCGATTTTCTCAGAAAGATCATTGCTGATCCAGCATACTTAAAAAAGGATTACGATCTTGAAATTACTTCATTTGCTGACGTATTTCACTTTGCAGCCATCGTTGGTGGGCGCGCTAAAATAGATGGTGACCCGATGATGGTTGCCCTGGACCTTTCCATTGATGCTGAATTTTTTTACTGGGTCTGCCGACAGAAACCGGAACGCGTTCTTTATCCCAGTTCCAGTGCTGCATATCCGGTCAATCTTCAGACCGATACCGATGCCATAGCACTCCGAGAAAGCGACATTGACTTCAACAACATGGGCCAACCCGACATGACCTATGGTTGGTCTAAATTGACGGGGGAGTACCTGGCACATATCGCAGCTAAGTATTACGGTGTCCACGTCACCTGCATTCGACCGTTTTCGGGCTATGGCGAAGATCAGGATCTGACTTACCCTGTTCCGGCCATCGCTGCCAGAGCGGCCAATAAAGAAAACCCATTTGAAGTTTGGGGCACGGGAAAACAAGGGCGCGATTTTGTCCACATCGACGACGTTTTGGATTGCACATTGCTCGCTATGGATCATATTTCTGATGGCACTTCGATCAACATTGGGATGGGTAAGTTGACCACCTTCTTAGAGATCATCGACATCTTTACTTCTTTCGCGGGTTATAAGCCTACCATCAAACCCCTTTTGGACAAGCCCGTTGGAGTTCACTCGCGTTATTGCAACATGGACTTTGTCAAGGAAAAATTGGACTGGGAAGCAAAGATATCAACCGAAGAAGGCATGCGCAGGGTGTATGAACGTCACCTGCAAAACACCGGTGCATGAAGCAGACCGTAGTTTGCTTCGGACCTGGCCCTCAGTTCAAGGGAGGGATCTCCAATTACAACACCTCCCTGGCCAAGGCGCTAGATAAAAGAGGGGATATTGATGTTCACATTATTTCCTGGACCCAGCAATACCCTGCCATCATTCCGCGCGAATTCAAAGACCTGAAGAGCAAAGGCAATCTTCTGGAAGGGACAAGCATCAAAGTCAAATACATCACCAATTACAATAACCCTTTCAGTTGGAGCAGAACAGTGAAGTACATTCGCTCACTCAAACCCTCAAAGGTCATTTTTCAATGGAGCATTGCGCTGCAAGGTCTTCCTCTGGGCTTCATTGCAGAGCGACTAAAAGGTTTACCGAACACTGAAGTCATTTTTGACCTTCACTTCGTCATTCAAAAAGAGAACAGCAAGCTGGACAGGGCCTTCACAAGAATGGGCATTAAAAAGGCAGACACCTTTCTTGTCCATGCTTTGAAGACTTTCAATGAACTGCAACAACTATTTCCGAAAAAGGAGTTCGAACTCACTGAAACAGGCCATAGACAGACCAAATCTGGAAATTCCGTTATTAAACTATACCATCCCATTTACGATCTATTTCAAGCAGACCCCGACTTTGACAAGAATGCTTTCAAGCAGAAACACGGTCTTAATAAACACGTTTTTCTCTATTTTGGATTTATTCGAAAATACAAGGGCCTTCACAACGTCATCAAATCTTTTGCGGAATTGGCTGCGGAACGAGATGATGTTTCCCTGATCATTTGCGGCGAATCATTCTGGAATACATTGGACAATAAAAAACTGAGCACCAAGATCAAAAATGCAACTTTTGGTCTGGCTAAAAAGCTCTTTTTGAGTAAATCTGACGACGAGCGCAATTATGATCCGATTTCACTGGTGGACGAATTGGGAATAAGAAGTAAATGTCTGATCGTCAATGAATTCATTCCAAATGAAAATGTTCCTCAGTACTTTCAGGCAAGTGATTGTGTTTTACTTTTCTACCTATATGCAACGCCATCAGGTATAGAATCGTTGAGCTACAACTTCGATATGCCCTTACTGGCCACCAATGTGGGCCATTTCCCCGAAACCATAAAGGATGGATTCAATGGATATCTGGTAGAGCCAGACAACATCGAAGACATGAAAAACAAGATGAATAAGTTTATCGAGCAACCTATACCAAGAGAAAACGTGGCGAAATCGAAAGAAACGATGAGTTGGCAGAACTATGCCGAAACCATAATGACATCCTAATCTTTTGTTTCTTCTTCTACTAGATAATAATTCCTTTTCTCAGAATTTCGAACGATCAATTCACCCAGGAAACCCGTCATGAACAGCATGCTACCGATGATCATGGCCACCAGGGCCAGGTAAAATAATGGTTGCTCCGCAACATCCCGCACAAGTAAGTTACCAACAAGGTTGTAGATCTTTAGAATTTTTAAGGAAAGTATCCAGGCGGTAATACCACCACCAACCAGAAACATCAATACGCCCAATGGACCAAAAAAATGCATCGGTTTGCGACCAAACTTAGACATAAAGGTGATCAGAATAAGGTCAAGAAATCCATTGATGAAGCGCTCTAATCCGAATTTCGTCTTACCGTACTTTCGTTTTTGATGCTGAACTACCTTTTCGCCAATGTGCGTAAATCCGGCCCATTTAGCGATCATGGGTATGTATCGGTGCATCTCTCCGTAAACTTCGATGCCTTTGACCACTTTTGCATCATAGGCCTTTAGTCCGCAATTAAAATCGTGCAGTTTTAGCCCACTTACCCGGCAAGTTGCCCAATTGAACAGCTTGGTGGGAATTGTTTTTGACAAGGGGTCATACCGCTTTTTTTTCCAACCCGAGACAAGGTCATAACCTTCTTCCTTCACCATTTTATACATGGCGGGAATTTCATCGGGATTGTCTTGGAGATCGCCATCCATGGTAAATACAACTTCTCCTTGTGCATGCTTAAACCCTACATGAAGAGCGGGTGATTTACCGTAGTTTCTGTTGAACTTTATGCCTTTAATGAAGCCATTTTCGCCGTGAAGCTCTTGAATTATTTCCCAGGATCTATCCTTGCTTCCGTCATCGATAAAAAGTATCTCGTACTTGTAGTTATTCTTCTCCATTACCCGGACGATCCAAGAAGATAATTCGCGGAGTGATTCCGCTTCGTCCAACAAGGGTATGACAACAGATATATCGGGCCTATCGCTCAATCTTCAAAGATTGATTTCGGATTCTTGATGAAAATAGAAGTGATTAAGGAAATGATCGTGCCCATGATTATATATGAGAACAGCACGCCAAAAGCCAACATACCAGGTGTCAGCATCTTGCGGTAAATATTCATGAATGTTTCTATTTCTTCATCGCCCATATCACCTTCGTAAAGAGCTATTTCCATTTGTTCCAATACTTGACTTAAGTAAGCGGTATCTATGAACTTCATGTACAAATAAAAAACAACAGAAAATATCAGGGACGCACCAACTGCGTTAAGAAATCCGAATAAAAAAGATTCGCCATAGGTGATATATCCGCCACCTGCCTTATCCCGTTGCTGTCTGCATCCCCAGAAAATACTGCCAATTAGAACAAGATAGATAAGCCACGACATCGAATCTCCCATGCCTATGAAAAACAGGAGCAGTTGAATGACAGCTATAATGATGCCGGTAAGAGCCCCGAGGTTCAGGGCATTTTTTACCAATGTGTTTTCTGAATTAACCATATGTCAAGGGTAACAAATATAAATAGCTTACACCAATTATTACCAGCAGATTCGTAATTTTGCGCGGGGTAAGTCTCATACGACCAGCTCCTGCTGAACTCCCCCAGGCCGGGAACGGAGCAAGGGTAGGCGGTTGTAGCGGTGCGATATGAGTAGCTTACCCCTTTTTTGTTGATTTCTATTTATAACTATCTCGGTTCTTTTTCACCCTTCTTTCTATTTTTGACATTAAAAGCAAGCCATGAAATTCTTCATCGATACCGCGAACCTAGACCAAATAAAAGAAGCCCAGGAATTGGGAGTACTTGATGGCGTGACCACTAATCCTTCGCTCATGGCCAAAGAAGGAATAACCGGTGACAAAAACATATTGAAGCATTACCTAGACATTTGCAATATTGTTGACGGTGATGTCAGTGCCGAAGTCATTTCGACCGATTTCAACGGAATGGTGAAAGAAGGAGAAATGCTTGCTTCCTTGCACGAACAGATCGTGGTCAAGATTCCTATGATCAAGGACGGTGTCAAAGCCCTGAAATACTTTTCAGAAAAAGGTATCCGCACCAATTGCACCCTGATTTTTTCTGCCGGTCAAGCCTTGCTCGCCGCTAAGGCCGGTGCCAACTATGTATCTCCTTTTATTGGACGTCTGGATGATATTTCCACCAATGGCGTGGAGTTGATTGCTCAAATACGCCAGATCTATGACACTTACATGTTTGAGACTGAGATCCTGGCAGCCTCTATCCGACATACCATGCACATCATTCAATGCGCTGAAGTGGGTGCCGATGTAGCCACATGCCCACTAAGTGCCATTACGGGGTTGCTTAAGCATCCATTAACCGATAGTGGTCTGGCACAATTTCTGGCAGATCATCAAAAGAACGCCGGAAAATAATTCCATTAGACTGACTTCTTAGCCTATTGGGTCAAAATAGGAATGTTAAACCTGGCCGAACGGTGTTCAGAAAGATTTTTTAGCTTTTCAGCTATTTTTTCTTCCCACTTTTCTTGTTTATCGCGGTCTATGGAATGTTCGGTTTCTTTATCGTAGTCCACTTGGGTAGTGGAATTCAATTTGTTGTATTTGTCCATGAGCTTATTTATCTCAGACTGAGCGTTTTTAAGGCTCAACTTTTTCTTTTTGAGTTCCTCGCGTAATAAGCGTGCATTTACTTCATAAATATCAAAATGCAACTGTTCATGCTTCAATAGTCTGTTATCCTTATCATCTTGTTTGACCCAAGAATTGGCAGGATTAAAGCCAGCGGCAATATATACATTAAGCATATCACCATCGGATGCAAGGTTGACTGTGAATGACACGTCAGACATCGCTGAAGCCATATGTTTTTCAGGTGCTGCAGCCATGAAGTCATCCCAGACCAATGGTCGTTTCTCATTCCAGATAATGGATCCTTCTGGCTGAGCAACAGCGAAAAGTGAAAATAGAAAATGAACAATAAACAGGACAATCAAATTTTTCATCAGCTGTAAAGCGATTGGAGTGCAGAGGGTATAAATGTAATGATATCAGTTGCTTTTAACGATTCTTCTCCGACCGAGGCCGCTGCAAAATCGCCGGCAAGGCCGTGAACATAAACACCAAGAACGGCAGCCTCATGGCTGGTATACCCCCGGCCAAGTAAAGAAGTGATGATTCCCAATAATGCATCACCGCTACCCGCGGTAGCCATGCCCGGATTTCCGGTCGAATTAAATAATAGATCGCCCTCGGGCGTGCTGATGGACGTATGAGCGCCTTTCAAAACCAAATAACAGTCATATGTCCTTGAAAATTCCACTTGCTTTTCTAGCTTTTCTTTGTCGGATTCCCATTCCCCGGCGAGTCGTTTAAATTCACCTGGATGTGGGGTAAGGATGCATTTGGGGGGCATCGATGCGAGAAGGTCTGTTTTTTCGGACATGACATTCAGGGCATCAGCATCTAACACCAACGGAGCGGAGTACTTACGGAACAATTCACTCAAAACAGACTCAATGTGCCGACCTTGACCCAATCCCGGACCGATTCCAATGGCCGAATAATCGGATACGCCGGAAGGCAATCCTTGAATTTGAATGTTACCAGAAGAAGAAATGACCATGGCTTCGGGAATACTTATCTGAAGAATGTCGCATCCACATTCCGGCGCATAGATGGTCAATAGTCCAATTCCCGATGTCATACAGGCATTTCCGGCTAAAACCGCGGCTCCTACTTTTCCCTTGCTCCCTGCCATTACAAGGGCATGACCAAAACTACCCTTGTGATCGAACTTCTTTCTTTCTTTAAGCAGAGGCACAACATAAGAAGCATCGATGAAGGTACCCAAAACGTCTGTATCGGAAATAAAAGATGTGTCAAGGCCAATATCCAATACCTCCCAAAATCCAAAATATTCCCCTGATTCAGCGCTCAACATGGCCAGTTTTGGGCTTTGGAACGTCAAGGTATAATCCGCTTTGATTACATTTTTAAAATTATTTCCTGCATTATCATCGGCATAAAGGCCCGAAGGTATGTCTATGGCTATCCTAATGCCGGGAAGATTATTAATTTTTTTAATAACGCTTGAAAGCCAGCCACTCACTGCTTTGTTTAATCCCGATCCAAAAATTGCGTCAATCTGGACATCCCCTTTAGCAGGATAAGCATCGAGCACTTCAGAATTCACATAGGTCATTTCGACATTCAGGTCACGCAGTCGGTTCAAATTATACGAAAAATCGTCACTGACATTATCGGAAAACTGGACAATAAAAACATTGACTGCAATGGACCGCATGACAAGCATACGCGCAATGGCCAATCCGTCCCCACCGTTATTCCCCGTACCGGCAAATACGTTGACGGTATTTCCCTCTAGGGCAATATTTCCAACCATCCACTCAACACATTTGTTGGCTGCGCGCTCCATCAGATCAATGGACGCTATAGGCTCATTTTCGATGGTATATCGATCGGCTTCCTTGATTGATCGAACACTGAGTATTTTCATTTTTTTGCACTCAAAGTCAATAATTTGCGGTGTAATTCACCGACTTGGGCAACAAGGTCATCATTATCATTATTTCGTATGACAAAATCCGCCAATTTTTCCTTTCGACCTTCATCCCATTGGTTCTTCATTCGAGCAAGCACCGCCAACTTATCGACGCCATCCCTTTGCATTACCCTCTCTATTCTAACAGATTCTTCGGCCTTGACAAAGATCACGTAGTCACAATCCTTGTCAGATCCTGATTCAAATAATATGGCTGCCTCGCGTATATTGTATGGAGCGTCTTGTTTGTTTGCCCAGGTTTTATAATCCATTTTGACCGCCGGATGCACAAGGGCATTCAGCTGGGAAAGCTTGACTTGGTTTTGAAAAACGATCGATGCCAAATGCCTTCGGTTCAGTTTGCCATCGACATAGGATTCAGGACCAAATTCAGAAATGATCCCCCTGATCAGGGATTTATCTTCCTGCATCAATTCCTTTGCACGTTGATCTGCTTGATAAACAGGAATGTGCAGGTCCTTGAAAATAGAAGCAATTGTGCTTTTTCCACTACCAATCCCCCCGGTTAAACCTATGTTAAGCATTGCTTAAATCTACGAAGTCAATACCGAAAAAAAAAGCCGGTAAAGCCGGCTTACCATAACCAATTTGTTATTTCGTCGGCGCAACGAATTCCGAAGTGACGGCACTTTTTTCAATCTTCAGTCGATTTCCTCCTTCAACCTCGATAATAAGAGTGGTGTCTTTTATTTCAGCGACTTTACCGTGCACGCCGCCAATGGTGACCACATGATCTCCCTTAGTCAGTGCTTCGCGGAACTTTCGCTGTTCTTTACTGCGTTTTAATTGAGGCCTGATCATGAAGAAGTAGAATACTACTACGATCAACGCGAGCATTATGAATTGTAAGGTACCTCCTCCGGAGGATGCCTGAAGAATAATGGAATTTATCATTGTCTGTTGATTTTAAAATTATATTTCTTCTGGAGTTAATACATTAGCCATGATGGCAATAACCGTCTGATTTGGGTTGGTATTAGCCATAATCGTGACCCGCTTATGCTGTGCCCCTTGTTTCCCATTGCTATCAAAAACTACAAGAATCTCTGATTTCTGACCAGGCTTAATTGGTTCTTTGGGATACGAAGGAACTGTACAACCGCAACTACCCGTTGCTGAAGAAATGATCAGATCGGCTTCTCCGGTATTCTCAAAAATGAACGAATGCTCTACTTTTTCACCTTGTGAAATGTCTCCAAAGTCAAATGATTCTTCGTCAAAAGCCATCGCTGGCATTGCGACATCGGTCTCGGTTGCCGAATTTGGATTATTAACAAGATCTGTGGTGATTTCAGGATTTTCATTGCCACCACAAGCAAGGATGACTGAGGTAAGTATTAGTGTGTAGTAAAATTTCATCGATGTATAATTTTGCTCAAAAGTAGGATTATAGTTTTAGCCTTCGAACAGTCCGCGGCCAACTTTAACAAAGCGTTTTTGCTGGTGAAGTTCTTGAACGACTTTATCAATGATACCATTAATGAACTGCCCGCTTTTCGGACTACTGAAAGATTTGGAGATATCGATGTATTCGTTCATTGATACTTTAACGGGAATTTGATTGAAGTGCAGAATTTCTGAAACGGCCATTTTCATAATGATCATGTCCAAAAGGGCAATCCTGTCAGCATCCCAGTTCTGCGCTTTGTCCATGATCAACTGCTCAGTTTCATCACTCAATTTCAACGTCTCATTGAATAACTTAATGACGAAATTCTTGTCTTCTTCGTTCTCATAAGCATCCTTGATCAATTTATCGATCCTTAAATCAGGGCCAAGCTTTTTGATGGTTTGAAGGGCAAGGTAGCGCGCGTAATCAAAATCTTCCTCGTCCCAGTAAATACTCATCTCGTGAAATGTCTGGGAAAACAAATCAAATTTTGGCAGCACATCCCGATACAATGCCATCAACATGTCCTTATCTTCTTTAAGTCCATTTTCAGCAGTGGCCATGTATTTTTTATAAGCATCGGATTCCCTCATGAATTTGTAAAATCGCGATACCGACTCCATTTGAGCAGACCAGTTGATCTTGTTCATGTCGGTCAATTTTTTTATTCGAGTTGAATTTGCGATTGTCTCAATTACACAATTATTGACAAAGCGGAAGTTAGGATTGAGGTCCTCGCTGGTTGGCATGGCTTTTTTAGTAGATTCTTCCAGCCGTTTCTCCCCTTGCGCCTTGAGCTCAACAGGTAAAATCAACAAATACAGAAAAAGATCAAAGGTTCTCGAAATACTGAGCTGCAGTTCGTTCTGCGATTTTAAAATCTCGGTGGAATCCTTTTGAAAATGAGCGTAAAGGGCCTGAAAAATCTTGACCCTTAAAAATCTTCTATTGAACATACTAGCTTAACGACCCGATTTTACTTTGGAAATACTATCAATCCTGCTTTTCGCTATTTCAAGTGCAGCTTGAGAAGTGGGGATATTTCTATCCTCACTGAAATTCAGGATGTTCAGTACACTGTCGTAAATCTTTTCTGTCAATTCCATACTTCGCTCTGCTGATAACTTATAAACCTCGGAGTTCACACTTATAAGGCCACCAGCATTGATCAGAAAGTCTGGCGCGTAAACAATGCCGCGTTCCATTACCTGCCTGCCGTGTATATTCTCATCTTCCAGTTGGTTATTAGCTGCTCCGGCAATGATTTTGCATTTAAGCCGGTCTATGGTATCTGAATTTACAGTAGCACCTAACGCACAGGGCGCATAAATATCCATGTCCAGGTCGTAGATATCTCCACCCATCACCGACTTCACTTTATACTTGGAACTCACTTCCTTGATGCGGTCTTCGTTGATGTCGGTCACCATGACTTCGGCCCCTTCTTTCACCAAATGATTCACAAGGTATTCTCCCACATGTCCAATACCTTGAACTAACACTTTCTTGCCATTTAATGAATCCTTTCCCCAGCTGTACTTGGCACAAGCTTTCATGCCAACATAAACACCATACGCAGTGACAGGTGATGGGTCGCCACTTCCTCCCAGGGACTTTGGAAGACCCGAAACATGATTGGTTTCCATGTGAACGTACTCCATGTCTTTGGGTGAAATACCGACATCCTCTGCCGTGATGTACTTCCCGCCAAGACTGTCAACGAATCTTCCAAATCTTCGAAATAATGCTTCGGACTTATCTTTATAAGAATCTCCTATGATGACCGCTTTTCCTCCACCCAGATTGAGTCCAGAAATAGCTGCCTTGTAGCTCATGCCACGAGATAACCTAAGTACATCTCTGAGCGCTTCATGCTCACTTTGGTAATTCCACATTCGCGTTCCACCCAGTGCAGGACCTAGGGTGGTGTTGTGAATGGCGATGATGGCCTTTAATCCTGAATGCTTGTCCTGACAAAAAACAACTTGCTCGTGTTCCATATCAGACATCAATTCCAATACTCCTGTACTTTCTTTTTGCACGTTTAGATCCAAACTATCCATCTTGCAGGTTTTATATGATGTTTAGTGGCAAAGGCATCTTTAAATATAAGTAATATTGTAGCATATGTGCCTAAAGCAGCGCAAAACTAAGGATTATTCTGACTTTTCCCTATTTGATAATTCATGGGTCCATTAAGCTACCTGAATAAGTATTTTCTAAAGTATAAGTACCGCATGATCACTGGATTGATCTTTATTGTCATATCCAACCTTTTTGCCATTGTACCTGCCCAGATCATTAGGGAGGCGATCAATTTAGTAGATCGCTCACTTCAAGGAGAAGAAACCGAGTCTAGGATAACCTTATTAAATGATGTCACTCAGGGTATGGACTTGACTGGCCTTTTGATATTCTTCGCCATTTTAGTTACGGCCATGGCTGTGATGAAGGGTCTTTTTACATTTTTGACGCGGCAAACGATCATTATCATGTCTCGCCTCATAGAATACGATCTCAAGAACGAGATTTACACACATTACCAAGTGCTTTCGCCAAGTTTTTATCGCCACAATAATACCGGAGACATTATGAACAGGATCAGTGAAGATGTCACAAGGGTAAGGATGTACCTTGGGCCTGGGGTAATGTATTCCATCAATATGGTTGTGCTCTTTACGCTAGTCATAGTGACCATGCTGAGCATCAATGTAAAACTGACCCTTTATTCATTGCTACCCCTGCCTGCCCTTTCGGCAATCATCTATTATGTCAGCAACGTGATAAACCGAAAAAGTGAAGAAGTTCAACACCAACTTTCGGATATTTCCAGCGCTGCCCAAGAAAGTTTTTCGGGAATCAGGGTTTTAAAATCTTATGTACGCGAAGCCCATGCCATTAGGCAATATGATATAAAAAGTGAAGAATATAAAAGACGCGCCTTGTCACTGGTCAAAGTGGAATCCCTTTTTATGCCTGTCATGCTCCTACTCATTGGATTGAGTACCATCCTTACTGTGTATATAGGTGGATTAGAAGCAATTGCGGGTAAAATTGAAATCGGCAATATTGCCGAATTCGTGATCTACGTCAATATGCTGACATGGCCTGTCACTGCCATTGGTTGGGTCACTTCATTGACTCAACGGGCTTCAGCGTCACAACGAAGAATCAATGAATTCTTAGATACAAGCCCTGAAATTATTGAATATGAAGGTCTTAAACCATTATTTAAAGGTCAGATTGAGGTAAGGGAACTTTCGTATCGTTACGAAGATTCGGGCACACAAGCCATTAGGGATGTATCATTCAAAATTGAACCCGGTCAGAGTCTGGGCATCATAGGCAGGACAGGAGCCGGAAAAACCAGCCTGGTCGATCTGTTGAGTCGCAACCTGATAGCAGATTCCGGTCAAATACTTTACGACGGTATTGCAATCGAAAACCTGGAAATCAGAAATCTCCGGAATCAAATGGGAATTGTACCTCAGGAAGGCTTTCTTTTTTCTGATACCATCAATGGCAACATTGCCTTTGGATCCAACAAGTTGGTAGAATCTGAAGTTAAAATTTTTCAGGCCGCCAAAGATGCCGTTGTATATGATAATATCATGTCTTTTCCCGAACAATTTGAAACCCTGGTAGGTGAAAGGGGAATCACCTTGTCGGGAGGGCAAAAACAGCGAATATCAATCGCAAGAGCCCTGGTCAGGGATCCTAAGATCTTGATTTTTGATGACTGTCTTTCGGCCGTTGACACTGTCACGGAGAGTAAGATCCTGAAAAATCTAAGAAGAAAAATCGATGGTAAAACCAGTATTATCATCTCTCACAGGGTTTCGGCAGTCAAGACTGCAGATCAGATCATGGTCATGGAAAACGGAACTGTTGCAGAACAAGGAAAACATAAGGAACTGATCGAGCGAAAAGGTCTTTATTATGAGATGCACCTTCAGCAAAAGCTGGAAAAAGAAGAAGATTACCAACTGTCTGACCGGGCCTGAGATAAGTATTTTATTGATACATTTGTTTTAGAAGACCAACAAGCTTAGTTTACAATGGAAGACAATCGACGAGGTAACAACGACGATCAGTACAGGGAAGGAGAAGTTTATTCCAAATCAGTCCGCGCAGGAAAAAGAACGTACTTTTTTGATGTTAAGTCAACTAAATCAAATGATTACTATCTGACCATAACAGAAAGTAAACGCCGGTTCAATAACGAAAACGGTAAATTTTTCTTCGAAAAACACAAACTATTCCTTTACAAAGAGGATTTTGAGAAATTTTCGAGCGGTTTAAATGAATCGGTCGACAAAATAAAGGAGTTGAAAAAAGAACAAGGCGAGGAAGTGATTGAAAAAGTTCCTTCTGATTTCGCCGATCTCAACGTCGAAAACTCTCGTCAGGAATAGACTTTATTCTTTCTAGAAGTTTCTATAGGCCATCATCTGTGAACGGATAAGTTCGATCGTTTCGTCATCGTTGATCATGTCATTGGATAACATTCGGTCGATGGATGAAATCGGCAATTTGTTGTGAAACACCTCCATTTTAAGGTAGTGAAGTATTCCAGTCAAATGCTCCATTCCGCGAACATTGCCTGACCGACCAGACGCAATTCCCAAAAGTGCTGCTTGTTTTCCTTTAAAATACCTCGGATGAATGGCGTCAATAAACAGTTTGAGTACCCCGGGGAAACTACCGTTGTATTCGGGGATGACGAAAACCAGTTTATTAACAGGTTTTAAATACTTTTCAACAATATCGGCCATCGGGCTATTATCGAAGTCGTACATACCCTCCCCGATTAAACTGACAGGAAGTTGTTGAAGATTGTATACTTGATTATCTATACCCATTTCAGTCAGCAGCTTACTGCACAAATCAGCGAACAATTGTGTTTTGTTATCCTGGCGATTACTGGCAGAAATGATGGTGTACTTTTCCATGTTGCATTGGGTATGTCCTGTTCAAAAATAATGTTGTGTCAACCAAAGCGAACAGGCCATTAATTGTATTTTAGCGTCGTGTTCGGAAAGCACAAAATAAGCCATTTGTGCCGATTTAATTAATCATTCATTCGTAAAATCTCATGGGTAAGATAATAGCTATAGCTAATCAGAAAGGCGGAGTAGGTAAGACCACCACTGCTATTAACCTGGCTGCTAGTCTGGGTGTGCTGGACAAGAAGATCCTCTTGGTCGATGGAGATCCACAGGCCAACACAACTTCTGGTATGGGTTTTGACCCTCGAAATATTCGCACAAGTATTTATGAATGTATCATTAATGGGATACATCCCGATGAAACGATTTTGCATACAGATTCTCCGAACGTCGACCTATTGCCGGCTCACATTGACCTGGTAGGTGCCGAAATTGAAATGATCAACCTTCCAAACAGAGAACACATGATGCGATCATCGCTTGAAAAAGTTTCGGATCGCTATGACTTCGTCCTGATCGATTGCTCTCCTTCGTTGGGATTGATTACCGTAAACAGCCTTACTGCAGCCGACAGTGTCATTATTCCCATTCAGTGTGAATACTTTGCACTGGAAGGATTGGGAAAATTATTGAATACCGTTAAGATCGTTCAGTCTAGGCTTAATCAGAACCTGGAAATTGAAGGATTACTCCTAACTATGTATGACGTAAGGCTCAGGCTTTCGAACCAGGTAGTTGACGAAGTTAAAACTCACTTCCAACAAATGGTCTTTAGCACCATTATCCAGCGCAATACCAAACTAGGTGAAGCTCCAAGTTATGGGAAATCCATCATTATGCACGATGCAGCTTCCAGGGGCGCGATGAATTATCTTAATTTAGCCAGGGAGATCCTTCAAAAAAATAACCTGACCCAAATTAAAGATTCAGAAAAGATTATAGACGTGGCCGATGAGCAATAAAAAACCCGCCTTAGGAAGAGGCCTTAGAGCTTTATTGGAGAATGAAGATACAGATATCAGGTCGGCCTCATTGTCTGAGAATGCGGCCGAAATATTGGGTTCCATTGCAGATCTGGATGTAACTCAGATTGAAGCCAATCCTTTCCAGCCCAGAACAAATTTTGAAGAGGAATCCCTTAGTGAGCTTGCTTCGTCCATTAAGGAATTAGGCATTATACAACCAGTTACAGTCCGTAAAACCGGTTATCATCGCTATCAGCTAATCTCGGGTGAACGGCGTTTCAGGGCGTCCAAACTGGCTGGTATTAAGAGCATTCCCGCTTACATCAGAGTAGCGAACGATCAAGAACTTCTGGAAATGGCTTTGGTAGAAAACATTCAGCGTGAAAGTCTAGATGCTATTGAAATATCCATAAGTTTTCAGCGTTTGATCGAAGAGTGCAATCTAACTCAAGAGAAAATGAGCGAGCGCGTTGGAAAAAAGCGAAGTACCATTACCAATTACCTGAGACTTTTGAAACTGCCCGCCGAAGTTCAAGTCGCCATCAGGAACCAAAAAATTACCATGGGTCATGCACGGGCCCTTGTGAATATCGAAGATCAAGGGCAATTAATGAAGCTATTTCGAAAAACAATGGAAGAAGGATTGTCAGTTCGAAAAGTCGAAGAATTGGCCCGAACGGTCAAAACAGGCAGCAGCACATCATCCTCTGGGCAAAAAACGGAACTCTCTTTTGCTGAACAAAAATTTCTAGAAGATCTTAATCAATATTTGCGTGCTAAAGCATCCATTAAAAAAGATGCCGTAGGCAAAGGTAAGCTCGTTATTCCCTTTAATTCAGGAGATGACCTTGAGAAGATCATAGAACTGATGGACTTGTAATGTCATGTGCCGCGCGGCAATTATAAAGGGAACCTTTTTACTTTTCGTTCTTCTGTTACACGGGCAGGGCTCAATATTGGCTCAAAGGGATACTATTTATACAGATACCCTCAACCTTGTGGAAGCTGATCTGCCAAAGCACAGTCCGACCAAAGCAACTTTGTATTCTACTTTAGTACCGGGATTGGGACAGGCCTTTAACAAGAAGTATTGGAAAATACCCATCATCTATGCCGGGATTGGTGTCTGTACCTTTATTGCCATTGACCAAAACAAATTGTTCGAAGAAAAAAAAACGGCTTATGTGAATCGGGTCAATGGCGATTCCACCGACGTTTTTCTCGAGTTGGGTAATTTTTTCAGCAATGACGCCCTACTGAGGTCAATGGATATCAATCGCAGAAACCGCGATCTTATGATCATTCTCGGTTCGGCAGTATACATATTGCAAATTGTTGATGCTGCCGTTGATGCCCACTTATTCTACTTCAACGTAAGTAATGACCTTTCACTGCACTACAAGCCCTACTTTGATTACGACCCAAGAACAGGGAGCACCAGGCAGGGGCTGGCGTTAAATTTAAATTTCTAACCATGAGGATCGCTATATCGGGATACGGTAAAATGGGAAAAGCGGTTGAAGAAATTGCATTGGAACGAGGTCATTCAATTTCGTTAAAATTTGATTCTGGAAATAAAAATGATTGGCAAGAACTGAATGAGAGCAACACCGATGTAATCATCGATTTCTCAACACCAGATTCGGTCTTGAGAAATATATCTCAAAGCCTTGACATGAAACTACCCATTGTAGTTGGTACCACAGGTTGGTATGATGAATTAGAAAACATTAAAAAGAAAGTCACCGAAAAAAATGGCGCATTGCTTTGGGCATCAAATTTCAGTATTGGTGTCAATATTTTCTTTGAACTAAACAGGCAACTGGCTGGCCTAATGAGTAATCGAGATCAATACAATGCCGCAATCAAAGAGATTCATCACGTGCACAAATTGGACTCACCCAGTGGTACGGCTATTTCCCTGGCCAACGATCTGATAAACCTACATTCAACGTATTCTCATTGGCGATTGGGGGAGAATAATTTGCCAAACGTCCTTCCTATCAGGGCAGACCGCATCGACGAAGTTCCCGGTACTCACTCAGTGACATATGCCTCTGAGATCGATGAAATTAAAATTGAGCATGTGGCGAAATCAAGAAAAGGATTTGCCAGCGGAGCTGTTATTGCAGCCGAATGGCTTTACAAGAAGTCCGGATTCTTCAACATGAGCGATGTATTAAAACGTTAATTTACGTTAAGTAGAAGGGCTGTCAGAGCAGTACGTTTATATTTGCCTGCATTAAAAATATTCCATGACCACATTCATCATTCTTTCCCTGCTATATTTTGCTGCCTCACACATCGGGCTGTATCGATTTTTTGAAAAACTCGGCGTGTCTGGTTGGAAGTCACTCATACCATTTTACAGTATTTGGATCGCACTTGACCTGATCAAAAAACCTAGGTGGTGGATGGTCTTTTATTATATACCTTTTGTGGGTTTTGTTGTCTGGATGGGAATCATCGTCGAACTGCTTAAAAGAGCGGGCAAATTCTCCTTCCTCGATCATGCTCTTGGGGTCATTTTCACAGGATTCTACCTACCCTATCTAAGTTTTAGATCAGATTTTGAGTTATTGAGTCTTGACAAGGTCAAGGCGTATAAAAAGAGTAAGTCCAGGGAATGGGTGGATGCCATCACCTTTGCCGTCGTTGCGGCGACCATCATCAGAACTCTTTATTTCGAGGCATTCACTATTCCAACTTCCTCGTTGGAAAAGACCTTATTGGTAGGTGATTTTCTTTTTGTGAGTAAAATCAGCTACGGAGCTCGAATTCCAAATACACCGCTGTCATTTCCCTTTGCTCACCATACGCTTCCACTAACAAATACGACGAAATCTTACCTGGAATGGATAAAACTGCCCTACTACAGACTTCCCGGGCTTGGCAAAATAAATCGTAACGACCTGGTGGTTTTTAATTTCCCGGCAGGCGATACCGTTGCACTGAATGCTCAGAATCAAGTCTATGCGCAACTAGTGCGCGATTACGGCGCAGAATCCCTGCAAAAGGGAGAAGGTTTTAATCGAATCTTGGGGCCAATGGAATTCGGAGATATAGTAACCAGGCCAGTCGATAAGCGCGAAAACTACATTAAGCGGTGTGTCGCAATTCCCGGAGATGAACTCGAGATTATTGACAGTAGATTAATCATCAATAGGGAAGATGCCTTTGTCCCAAAAAATCTTCAGTTCAATTACCGCGTTGCAGCTGAAGGCCGTGGATTTCTTCGTAAAGAGTTATTGGACCGGGAAATAACCACTGAATTCGATCCGTATACCGGGGAAGTCAGACAGCTCAACGAGTACGGCGAATTTGTAATGACGTTGACAGAAAAAAGCAAGGCAAGGCTAAAGCAATTTCCAAATGTGCGAAGCATTGAAAAAATGGTGACTAAAGCAGGATATACCAGCGTGCGAAAAAATGAAATTTTTCCAAATGCCAATAATTACCAGTGGTCTGTCGATAATTTTGGTCCAATCATTGTTCCGGAAAAGGGCATGACCATCAATCTTGATCTCAATAATCTGCCTATTTACAGAAAGGTTATTTCTTCTTATGAAGAAAACCAGCTGGAATTAAAGGACGGCCATATCTATATCAATGGCAAAGAAGCAGATTCCTATACCTTTAAAATGGACTACTATTTCATGATGGGTGACAACAGGCATAATTCTCAGGACTCAAGATTCTGGGGCTTTGTTCCCGAAGACCACGTTGTGGGAAAAGCTGTTTTCATTTGGTTGTCTCTTGACCCCAATAAGTCATTCTTGGGTAAGATCAGGTGGAATAGACTCTTCAACGTTATCGACCACTCTTGAGAGGAGTTAAGGTTTTTTTTAAGGAATGGGTCACCGTTCTTTTGCTGTCGGCTTTTTTGGCCCTTGTTGTCAAATCCTTCTTGTTCGACGTTTTTATCGTTCCAACAACTTCAATGAGCACGGCACTCAAACCGGGTGATGTCATTTTTGTGAATAAATTGAGGTATGGCCCGAAGATCACAAGCACTCCAATTGCACTTCCGTTTCTTACCAAATACATTCCCTATTCAGGTGGCTGGAAATCGTATAGTGAGATCATACGCATACCATATTACAGGCTTCCCGGCTACCACAAGATAGAGCGAGGCGATCTATTGGTATTCAATTATCCCATGGACGATCTTTTCCCTGTCGATCATCGCACTTACTTTGTTAAACGTTGTTTGGGGTTACCTGGAGAAAAAGTTGAAATTGTAGCCAATGCCTTGCTTATAAACGATTCTGTCATTAAAAATCCGCCAAGTCTCTCTTACCTGTTCCGATTGAAAGTTTCTTCGCCTATAGACGACCTGCTCGACGAGCATGGCATCATTGAAGGAGGTCGATTTGAAAATGCCTCTACTTGGGAACTAAGTCTTGACCTAAAACAACGAGATGCATTGAAACAGGACAACAGGGTGCTCAGCATCGAGCAGCTTGTAATGCCCGAAGGGCATACCGACGATGGACTTTTTCCTTCAAGTTATACTACAGGATTTACGCTGTCCGATTACGGACCGGTAAGTGTGCCAAAAAAAGGAAAGTGCTTTACCTTATCTAAAGCGAATTTGGCTTTATACGGTACCTTGATCGAAAAATATGAAGGCCACCAATTGGAGATAAGTCCTGAAGGCGAAGTTTTTATTGATAAAATCCAGGTCGGGGAATACTGTCCGGAATTGGATTACTATTTTGTAATGGGTGATAATAGGTTCAATTCCTCAGACTCGCGCCACTGGGGTTTTGTTCCCGAAGATCATATCATTGGAAAAGCGAACATGGTCATGTATGCCTCAGACAATAGTGGTATTAATTGGAAAAGAATGTTCAAGTACCTGAAATGAATTCCCTGATTTCCACATCTTATTTTCCAAGTGTGTCTTACCTGAGAGATCTCAAGCAATTCAATTCATTGACAATGGATCACGGTGAACACTTCATTAAGCAGACACATCGCAACCGATGCGAGATTTTGGGGGCAAATGGGCGATTAAAGCTTATTGTACCACTACGAAAATGGAAAAATAATACGCCTGTCAAAGACATCCGGATATCGTATGATGAAAGCTGGCAAAAACTGCATTGGAAATCGCTTGAATCGGCTTACCGCTCTTCCCCTTATTTTGAATATTATGAAGACCGATTCCGCGCCCTCATCATTGAAAGGCAACACAACTATTTAGTAGATCTAAATAAGGAAATCCTCGATTTTATTGTGCAAAGCCTGAATATTTCGCTTAAAATTGACTATTCGTTAGAATATCAAAAGATGGAATCGGGATCGGATCTGCGAAATAAGAATTATCTACTAGCCGATTATTCTGAAGACTTTAACTCATATATTCAAGTCTTTTCAAAGGATTCCTCCTTTGAAGCCAACCTGAGTTGCATTGATTTGATTTGTAACGAAGGACCAAACGGTATAAATTTACTCTGTTAATATAACCATGTCTTCAAGGAGGTCCTTCTTAAAAAAAATTGGAATTCAGTCAGCTGCTTTGACGGCACTTCCGATGATCAGCCCGGCAAGCTTGCCAGAGTTAAGACAAAGCTTACCGGCTCAAGGTGAAGGTGAAAATTTTTGGTCAGGGATTCAAGAAGCCTATAGCGTATCCAGGTCAAAGATAAACCTCAATAATGGTGGAGTAAGTCCCCAGCCAAGGTTTGTTCAAGAAGCCTTCGAAAAGTACATGGCCATGAGTAACGAGGCTCCCTCCTACTACATGTGGAGGCAACTGGAACCTTCGCGCATTAACATAAGGCGCGACCTGGCCAATTTATTGGGTTGCACGTATGACGAAGTTGTCATTAACAGGAATACAACAGAAGCACTGGATACGGTCATCTTCGGTTTGGATCTGAAAAAGGGAGATGAAATTGTGCTTTCGCCCTACGATTATCCCAATATGAGAAACGCTTGGGAGCAGCGCAAAAAAAGGGATGAAATTGTGCTTCGTTACGCAAATTTTGAACTCCCCTCGGCGAGCGAGGATGAAATTGTTCAAGCCTTTGAAAATGAAATGTCGGCGAAAACAAAACTTGTCCATATAACCCACATGATCAATTATAATGGCCAAGTACTACCCGCAGGGCGCATAGCTACTGCAGCACGAAAGTATTCTTCAATGGTTCTTGTGGATGGTGCCCACAGTTTCGCCCATGTGCCTTTCAAAATCAGCGATATTGACTGCGATTTTTTTGGTACTTCCCTACATAAATGGTTATGTGCCCCTTTTGGTACCGGCATGCTATATATCAAGAAAGCCATGATATCGAAGTTATGGGCCTGGGCTCCAACCGATGCCATCGCCGATGATGATATACGTAAATTTGAAGCACTTGGAACCCGATCTGTGCCTTCAGAAGTAGCTGTTGGGCAAGCTATACTTTTTCACAATAACATTGGCTCCGATCGAAAATACGAACGATTGCAATGGTTGACCGATTATTGGACCGTTGAATTCGAGGGTGACGAGAAATTCATCAGCTATACTCCAAAAAGGGAGAAGCGTTACGGTGCCTTGTATACCTTTGGAATCAGTGGTATGAAAGCAAATGAAATCGCCAATTACCTGCAACAAAAATACCAGATCATCACCTCCCCTATTTCTTGGAAAAACATCGAAGGATGTCGGGTTTCTCCTCATATTTACACCTCTGTATCGGAGCTTGAAAAACTTAAAGAAGGCATACGTAACCTGCTCAAAAAATAATTATGGCGAAAAAAGAGAACCTCGAATTCAATAAAAACGAGGATAAAATGAAAATACTGGTATCCGAGCTCAAAAAAAATAGTGCCCGAGTTCATATGGGCGGGGGTAAAAAGCGGATAGAAAAATTGCACGGTCAGGGAAAAATGACTGCCAGAGAGCGGATTGAATACCTGCTGGACAAGGATAGCGAGCACATTGAAATTGGAGAATTTGTAGGAGAGGGAATGTATGAAGAATACGGCGGCTGTCCTTCAGGTGGGGTGGTAGTTATGATGGGTTATGTGAGCGAAAGACTGAGCATTGTGGTGGCAAATGACGCCACAGTTAAGGCGGGAGCTTGGTTTCCAATTACAGCAAAGAAGAATTTAAGGGCTCAGGAAATAGCCATGGAAAATGAAATACCCATAATCTACCTGGTTGATAGTGCGGGGGTCTTCTTGCCATTGCAAGACGAGGTCTTCCCCGATAAAGAGCATTTTGGAAGAATCTTTAGGAATAATGCCCGCATGTCTAGCCTTGGTATTACGCAAATAGCTGCAGTGATGGGGAGTTGTGTGGCCGGTGGTGCTTACCTGCCCATCATGAGCGACGAAGCACTAATCGTAGATAAAACGGGTTCCATATTCCTGGCCGGTTCTTATTTAGTAAAGGCAGCCATTGGGGAGGACATCGACAACGAAAGTCTCGGCGGAGCAACCACTCACTGTGAAATTTCGGGTGTAACCGACTACAAATGCACCGATGATAAAGAATGCCTCGATCGCATAAGAATACTCCTCGGACAAATAGGGGTGCCAAGAGGCGCCGGTTTTAACAGAAAAGAAGCCTTACCTCCAAAAAAAGACGTAGGTGAACTCTACGGGCTCTTTCCAAAAGAACGGACAAAAACATATGAGGTTCGGGATATCATAGAGCGATTGGTAGATAATTCTGAATATGAAGAATACAAAAAATTGTACGGTAAATCCATTGTAACTGCTTATGCAAGAATTAATGGCTGGTCGGTCGGAATTGTGGCCAATCAGCGGCAGTTGGTCAAGTCCAAGACTGGTGAGATGCAATTTGGCGGGGTAATCTATAGCGACAGTGCCGACAAAGCGGCTAGATTCATCATGAATTGCAATCAGAAAAAAATACCCCTGGTGTTTTTACAAGACGTAACCGGATTCATGGTGGGATCAAGGAGCGAACAAGGCGGAATAATCAAAGACGGTGCAAAAATGGTCAACGCCATGGCCAATTCAGTAGTGCCTAAATTCACCATCATTACAGGCAATTCCTATGGAGCAGGTAATTACGCCATGTGTGGAAAGGCATACGACCCCGCGTTGATTGTTGCATGGCCAACGGCAAACATTGCCGTAATGGGTGGTGATCAAGCGGCTAAAACGCTGCTTCAAATTCAAGTTTCATCGGAAAAAGCAAAAGGCAAGGAAATATCACCAGAAGAAAAAGAACGCATGCTGTCCCATATTCGAGACAAATACAATTCGCAGTTATCCCCTTATTATGCGGCTTCAAGGCTTTGGGTCGACAACGTGATCGATCCACTTGAAACAAGAAAATGGATTTCCATAGGAATTGAAGCTGCAAATCAGCAGGCGGAAATAGCCAAATATAATGTTGGGGTTTTGCAGACCTGATAAAGGAAATTGAGACAATTCAGTATTTTTATTTTAACTTAGCAACCTTCACGGAGAGTGGAAAACACACAAAAAAGTTTCAAAATGAATAGAGCGCGTTTTTGGCAATTGATGTTGGTGATGGTCTTGGGAACTGGCATTATCGCATGCGGATCTCCTCAAAACAGTGACGAGGAAGATGACTCCAACTTAACTGAAATTGAAGTCACCGAAATGGATAATCCCGAAGAAAATTCATTCCTCTATAATCTTCCGTCTCCACTTCAGATCGCTTCCATATTCCGTCGTGCGGGTCTGACTTATGTTCCGGAACTCACCAATAAACCTTCGAACGTTTCAAATTATAACACCAAATTCATCCAGAAATTGAACTTCGGTGCTTACGCCGCAGACTTGGCCTACAGTGCACTGAATGAGCAAAATCAATCTTGCATCAACTATGTGCAATCGTTGAGTACACTTTCAGAGAGTCTTTGGATGACCAACGTCTTTAATTCGGTAAGCATATTAGATCGATTTGAAAAGAACATGGGTAACGGAGACTCCCTTGGGTATATTATCTCTGACTTTCAAATGGAACTTGACACCTATCTGGAAGAAAACGGCCTGAGCATGAACAGTTTGGTCATATTCACCGGTGCCTGGATCGAAAGTATGCATCTAGGGCTTCAGTCCATGAAAGGTGAATCAAATCCTGTGCTAATGAGCCGCCTGATTGAACAGAAGAAAATATTGAAAGACTTAATCGGCATTCTTGAAAGTCAGGACAACGATGCCGAAGAAAAAATACTCATTGGTCACTTGAAAAAGATCGAGGGACATTTTGCCAAGTACAATATTGATGCTGTCGAAAGCGAAGAGGATCTTGCAAAGCTGGCGATGAGTGCAGAAGATATCGAGCTTCTTACCACTGACGTGGAAGAGGCAAGGAAATTTATTGTAAACGGTTAATCGAGGTAATAAACACAGGTATGAAAAAATCAATCCTTTCTCTGCTACTTACATTTTCCATCATTATTGGAAGTGCAGAAGAACTTCAAACGGCTTTTGTATGTCCTTCAACTGAGTTGAAGAATGAGATCAAGCCGCTACTGAAACCTGAATACAAATATGATTCCAGCAAGATTACCAGAATCAAGATAAAAGGGCAGGAAGGCAAAGTTACTGAAGTAGAAGTTCCTTTGTTCATTGGCGAAAAATACAAGTTCATCTTTAACACCGCCGAACTTCAAGAAGACGTGGTAATCTCTGTTTATAACAAGAAGCAAGGAAAGAGCAACAGGGAATTACTTTATTCGAACCAAAACGATAAAGACGGAAAAAAGACCACCTTCACATGGGAACCAGAAAAATCAAGGACCATGTATATAAATTACGAGGTCCCTAAAGACGCAGGTATTTCCGAAGGTTGTGTGGTGTTCTTATTAGGATATAGGATTTAACCAAGAATCATATATTAAAACCCTTCGTCAATGGCGGAGGGTTTTTTTTTGGTATTCCATGAATTTATACAGAACTCACTTAACTTTGCCACTCAATTTTTATTGATGTCTACCATTAAAGTCACATTACCCGACGGATCAGTTCGTGAAATAGAAAAGGGCAGTACTTCCATGGATGTTGCCAAAAGCATCAGTCATGGCCTGGCCAGAAACGTGCTGTCAGCAAAAGTGAATGAAGAAGTCTGGGATGCTAGCAGGCCTCTAAATTCCGACTGTAATCTGACATTGCTTACCTGGAATGACGAAGAGGGCAAAAAAACCATGTGGCATTCTTCGGCTCACCTGATGGCAGAATCGTTGGAATCGCTCTACCCCGGAATTAAATTTGGAATTGGACCACCTATTGACAATGGTTTTTACTACGACATTGACACGGGTGACCGTGTGATTTCGGCCGATGACTTACCCGAGATTGAGGCAAAGATGAAAGAACTTGCCTCATTAAAAAATACTTACCTGCGCACTGAGGTATCAAAAGCGGATGCCCTGGCATACTTTACCGACAAAGACGATGAATACAAACTTGAGCTGATAAATGACTTGACTGATGGTGAGATCACCTTTTACCAGCAAGGAAACTTCACCGATCTGTGCCGCGGTCCGCATATTCCGGATACTGGATACATCAAAGCCATCAAACTTCTCAATGTTGCGGGTGCCTATTGGCGCGGTGATGAAAATAGAAAACAGCTAACAAGAATCTACGGCATCACCTTTCCTAAACAAAAGGAGTTAGATGAATACCTCGAATTGTTGGAAGAGGCCAAAAAAAGGGATCACAGAAAATTGGGCAAGGAATTAGAGATCTTCACTTTTTCGCAGAAAGTAGGTCAAGGCCTTCCATTATGGTTGCCAAGAGGGGCTGCCCTTAGGGAAAAACTAGAACGATTTTTAAGGGCTTCTCAAGAAGAAGCGGGTTACCAAACGGTCATGACACCTCACATTGGCAGTAAAGAACTTTACGTTACATCTGGTCATTACGAAAAGTACGGAGAAGATAGCTTCCAACCCATCCATACCCCGGATGAGAATGAAGAATTTCTGTTAAAACCAATGAATTGCCCTCACCATTGTGAGATTTATAAGTCCTCACCCAGATCGTACCGCGATCTTCCTCTTCGCCTGGCCGAATTCGGAACAGTATACCGCTACGAACAAAGTGGTGAATTGCATGGCTTAACACGTGTACGTGGGTTTACACAAGACGACGCCCATATTTTTTGCGCCGCCGATCAGGTGGAAGACGAATTCATCAAAGTAATTGACCTGGTGCTATATGTTCTGAAGGCGCTGGAATTCGGTGAGTTCACTGTTCAGGTTTCTTTGCGGGATCGAGAAGATCATTCCAAATACATCGGGAGTGACGAAAATTGGGAAAAAGCTGAACAAGCCATCTTGAATTCAGTTCAGAAAAAAGGACTGAAATATGTCATTGAATACGGTGAGGCCGCCTTTTACGGGCCAAAATTAGATTTTATGGTTAAGGATGTACTGGGTCGAAGTTGGCAGTTGGGCACCATACAAGTAGATTACAACCTTCCTGAACGCTTCGAACTGGAATATGCCGGTAGTGATAATCAGGTGCACCGCCCAGTAATGATTCACAGAGCGCCGTTCGGATCGATGGAACGATTCATAGCGCTTTTAATCGAGCATTGTAACGGACTGTTTCCCTTATGGTTGACAGATCGTCAATACATCATCTTGCCAATTTCAGAACGCTTTAATGAGCAGGCCCGAAATGTTTCAAGTTTGCTTAAAAATTACGATATTCGCGGCCTCGTTGATGAAAGGGGTGAAAAAATAGGGAAAAAGATACGAGAAGCTTCCTTACAAAAAATTCCTTACATGTTGATAATCGGAGAACAGGAAGTCGAGGACAATAATCTTTCTGTCCGAAAACACGGCGAGGGCGAGATCGGTAAACTCACTATTGAAGAGTTTGCCGAACTGGTGAAAAATGAAATAAGTAGTTTACTAAACGAATAAAATAATTAAAAAGCAGTACAGAGGAAGAGGGCGTTATTTTCGCAAAGAGGAGCCGTACAAAATAAATCAGTACATCACAGCTTCGGAAATACGCCTGGTAGGAGACAATATTAAATCTGATATCTATTCTCTTCAGGATGGATTGAGGCTTGCTGAAGAAAATGGACTCGACCTGGTAGAAATCTCTGCCAAGGCTGTTCCACCTGTTTGTCGGGTTGTGGACTACAAGAAGTTTCTGTACGAGCAAAAGAAGAAGCAAAAAGAGATTAAATCTAAGTCCACCAAGATTGTGGTCAAGGAAATCCGTTTCGGTCCGAACACGGATGAACACGACTTCAACTTCAAGCACAAGCACGCAGAAAAATTCTTACAGGAAGGTGCTAAGGTCAAGGCTTACGTATTTTTTAAAGGTCGATCCATCCTATTCAAAGAGAAAGGAGAGATTTTGTTGCTTAAACTTGCACAAGCACTTGAAGAAACAGGATTGGTTGAATCAATGCCAAAGCTGGAAGGGAAAAAGATGATTATGATTCTTGCTCCAAAAAAATTAAAGAAATAAAATAGACGTCATGCCAAAAATGAAAACCGTTTCAGGAGCTAAAAAGCGATTCAAATTGACTGCCACAGGTAAGATCAAGCGAAAGCACGCCTTTAAGAGCCACATCCTGACAAAAAAGACAACGAAACAAAAAAGAAACTTGACACATTCTGCACTCGTGCATAAGACCGATGAGAAAAATGTCAAGCTGCAACTTTGCATTTAAGCAAGGTTGGTTATCGTAATATAAAAACCCGATTGGCAGTACTAAGTCTCAACATTGAGCGCTGCCCGTCAAAAAACGAAAAATAATGCCAAGATCAGTAAATTCAGTTGCCGCTAAGGCCAGAAGAAAAAAGGTTCTAAAAGAAGCCAAAGGATATTTTGGCCGCAGGAAGAACGTCCACACCGTTGCTAAGAATGCCGTTGAAAAAGCCGGAGTCTATGCATACATCGGGAGGAAGCAAAAGAAGCGTAATTTCCGCGCTTTGTGGATTGCAAGGATCAATGCCGGTGTGAGAGAGCACGGCATGTCTTACAGCACGTTTATCCATAAATTGAGCGAAAAGAACATAGAACTCAACAGAAAAACATTGGCTGATTTGGCCATGAACCATCCGGAAGCCTTTAAAAAGGTGGTAGAGACGGTGAAATAAATTTACCCAACCCTTTGAGAGGCGCGTCATATGATGCGCCTTTCTTATTTTTAGGGCAACGGTTTTGAAAAAACTCTATTTCGTCGCCATTGCCCTGCCCTCTCCCACCAAGGAGGAAATCACCGGCCTCAAAGAAGGCTTTATCAAGAAGTACGGCATTCGTCACGCATTGAAAAGCCCACCCCACATCACGCTGCACATGCCCATGCGTGTCGAAGCTGATCGCGAAGTGGAATTGATCAAGAAGGTTAAAAATGCATGTCGCAAACTCACAAAAGGGAAATTTCAGCTGCGGGGCATCTCTTCATTTCCGCCTCGCACCGTCTTTATCGACGTTCTCAAGAGCGACTGGCTGGAGAACACCAGGATGGTCATCCAGAGGGCCATGCAGGAAGGGGGATTCGGTAAACTTGATGATCACTTTCATCCCCACGTCACCCTGATGACCAGGGACGTGAACAGAGAAACTTACGCAAGGGCCTTTCAGGACTTAAAAGACTTGATTTTCGACGATGAGGTTCCGGGAAATGAAATTACGCTCTTTAAACACGATGGAAAGCAATGGAAGGAACTGGAAAGCTTTGAACTGGCTTAGGCTTTCTTTGTGGCCAGCATGTAATTGAAAGAAGCAAGCTCTTCCCTTTTGGCATCGTTCAGGTTCTTCAGAAGAAAATCCTGAAGGCGATGACCGGGTTCCATCAGATCCTTGACCCTGAGTTCTTTAAAGACAGCTGACTCAGCCTCACTCAAACCATGGCTGTAGTTTCGGAGAATCCATTGAATGGACCAGAAAGGATGGCCCGCTTTGGATACACCGATCTCGCGGATATCGACTTGTCCGTCAAAGAGGTTCTTCAGGCCGCTGCTGGTCATGTTGTAAAAGTGATCCGGGTATCCGTGAAAGGGTTGCAAAAAAGGAACGGCGACAAAAAGCTCCCCGCCCGGCTTAAGTACGCGCATGATCTCCGTGGCACATTTGAAAGGATCCCTGACATGTTCAAGAACACTGAGCGAAAATACGGCATCAAAAGAAGCATCTTTAAAAGGAAGCTCCTCTCCCACTCCCAAAACGTCGGTGGTGGGGTAATCCTCGATCTCGAAATTCACGACATTTTCGTAATAGGTCTTTCTCAGGCCGCAGCCATTGTCCAGCAAGAGCCCGTCTTTAAACTTTTCTATCAGGTCCGTGGCTTTTTGGTCGTATTGGTGTGCAGAAATATTTCCCCTCCCCGATGAATCAATTTCCAGGTCCAGTTCGGGACTTCTGAAATCATAGGATGAACTTGTAAATACTCGCTGGCAGGAAGGGCATGAGCTCACGGACGGTCCTATTTCAGTTTTGCATTCCGGACAACACATAATGGCCTTCAGCCTTTCTCTTTTTGCCTTCCTCCTGTCCATCAGATTCCTGTAATCTGCACCCCTGAACGAAAATTCCATGTTGTGTTCAAAGGTCTTGTCATCGGCCTTGATAGTGAATTCAATCTTTGTCTTACTGCCCAGGTTGGGTACTATGAATGAAAATCCTGTTGGCTGACTTCCCTTCAGGGATCGCAGCAGATCCGGACGCTCATGCAGGAGAACACGAATGACCTCTTCTCCTGCCTTGGCTTTGCATTCGCTAACATGAGAGCCAGTTTCGGTGAAAATAACGCCCATGACGGTGGTAAAGGGCCCTTCCATTTCACCCTGAGGGGCGTCAATTCGAAGGGTGTAGCCCGCCGATCGCACTTCGTTACGGATCCTCCCCGACCGGACAACCAGCCGCGCCCGTTGGGCCATTTTATGAAGTGTGTTTAACATGCCCGGTAAATGTATAAACATCTCCTGAATGGCTGATTCAAAAGGAGCGCCATGTAAGGCGTTATTCTTCAGTTCTATAACTGATACAGGTCATTATTTAGGCGCCGCAATAGCTCTAACTTTCGGGTAAATCGTTCCAAATTTCTTGCATTATGAGATCAATCATCGACGGAAACGAAGCTGCTTCGTACATCGCCTACAAAGTCAACGAAGTATGTGCAATCTACCCGATCACACCGGCATCGCCCATGGGAGAATGGGTTGATCTTTGGGCTGCCGAAGGCAAAACAAACATCTGGGGAGTAGTGCCTAAGGTTCTGGAAATGCAAAGCGAAGGTGGCGCAGCGGGGGCTGTTCACGGCTCTCTTCAGGGAGGTGCCTTGACCACTACCTTCACAGCTTCGCAAGGTCTTCTACTCATGATTCCAAACATGTTCAAAATTGCAGGTGAGCTAAACCCTACTGTTTTTCACATTGCGGCCCGTTCCATCGCAACGCATGCACTCTCAATATTTGGTGACCACAGTGATGTGATGGCCACAAGAACCACGGGCTTTGCCATGCTATTTGCCAGCAGTGTTCAAGAAGCCATGGATATGTCACTTATTGCTCACAGTGCTACATTGAAGTCAAGGATTCCGTTCCTGCACATTTTTGATGGTTTCAGAACTTCGCACGAGTTGAGTAAAATTGAAATGATTTCCGATGAAATCATCTCAAAAATGATTCCGGAGGATGAAATTAAAAAGCTCAGGGACCGATCATTGAATCCAGAACATCCGAAGATCAGAGGAACGGCCCAAAATCCCGATGTGTTTTTCCAGGCCCGTGAAGCGGGTAATCAATTCTATAACAAGCTTCCTGGAATTGTCCTGGATACCATGGTGGCGTTTGAAAAACTAACGGGTAGAAAATACAGACCGTTTCAATATACCGGGCACCCCGAAGCAGAGCGGGTTATTATCCTTATGGGCTCAGGTGCCGGTGCGACCGAAGAAACGGTGAATTATATGGTCAGCAAAGGTGAAAAAGTGGGCTTCTTAAATGTTCACCTCTTCAGACCGTTTGATACCAAAATGTTCATTGAGACCCTACCAAAAAGTGTTCGAAATATTGCCGTTATGGACCGGACAAAAGAACCTGGGTCCATAGGAGATCCATTATATCAAGATGTACTTAGTGCCTATGCAGAAGAATCGCCCGTTGCCGAAATTCCCGAAATTATTGGCGGGCGATACGGACTGTCATCCAAGGAATTTACACCGGCCATGGTCAAGGGTATCTTTGATGAATTGCAAAAAGATAAGAGAAAAAGGCATTTTACTGTTGGTATCACCGACGATGTGACGCATTTAAGCCTTGACTATGACCCGGAATTCTCGGTTGAACAAGATACCTTCAATAGTGTCTTTTATGGTTTAGGCGCCGACGGAACAGTTAGTGCAAATAAAAATTCTATCAAAATAATTGGCGACACGGGTGACGACTATGTGCAGGGTTATTTTGTTTATGACTCGAAAAAAGCGGGTGCGCTTACCATATCCCATTTAAGATTTGGCAAGAAAGCAATACATTCTACCTATCTGATTTCAAAGGCCGATTTCGTGGCCTGTCATCAATTCAATTTTTTAAAGAAGTTCGATGTTCTGGAAAAAGCAAAACATGGGGCTACTTTTCTGTTAAACGCGCCTTTTACCGCAGAGCATGTCTGGGATGAATTGCCGGAACCAATCCAGCGCGAGATCATAGAGAAAAAACTTGAATTTTACGTCATTGATGCGACCAAAGTGGCTCGAGAAGCTAAACTTGGCAGTCGGATCAACACTATTCTACAAACCTGTTTCTTCCATATTTCGGGCATTCTGCCACAAGAAGAGGCTATTTCACGCATTAAAAAAGCGATCGAAAAAAGCTACGCTCACAAGGGCGAAAAAGTGGTTCAAATGAACTTTGACGCTGTTGACAAGGCCATCTCCAATCTGGAGAAAGTAAACTATCCTGACACTGTGACAAGTGATAGAGCCTTGCAAGAAGCTGTTCCTGTCGAAGCTCCCGATTTTGTAAGAGAAGTTCTGGGAAAAATACTTGCGGGCAAAGGCGATGAACTTCCTGTGAGCTCTTTTCCTGTAGATGGAACCTTCCCCACTGCCACCACCCAATGGGAGAAAAGAAATATAGCCGATCTGGTTCCTGCATGGGATGAAGTATTGTGCACCCAATGCAACAAATGCGTTTTGATCTGCCCACACGCTGCCATAAGAGCAAAGGTTTATCCAATTAAGGAACTCGAAAAGGCCCCTATTGATTTTCTGCATTATCAGCCCATAGGAAAAGACTTTGATAAAGAGACCGAAGCTTACAGTTTGCAGGTGGCTGCCGAAGACTGCACGGGGTGCAATCTTTGTATTGAGGTCTGCCCTGCTATCAGCAAGGAGGATGAAAATTACAAGGCCATTAACATGGTAGAGCGAACCTCGGTTCTCGAAAAAGAGCGAAAGAATTGGGAGTTTTTCCTACAGTTGCCAGACATGGACCGATCCAGAATGAAGATCACCAATGTAAAAGGATCTCAGTTCATGACACCGCTGTTTGAATTTTCAGGAGCCTGCGCCGGTTGTGGAGAAACGCCTTATTTGAAACTTATCACCCAGCTTTACGGAGAACACATGATCGTGGCCAATGCAACCGGTTGTTCTTCCATTTACGGTGGAAACTTGCCATCAACACCTTGGACAGTCAATAAGAAAGGTCGAGGGCCGGCTTGGTCCAACTCTTTGTTCGAAGATAACGCTGAATTCGGACTTGGATTGCGCATGGCGGCAAACAAGAAAAGAGAAAAAGCTTTTAACCTATTGAGTAAGTTGCAAAGTGCAATACCAGACGATCTGATTTGGAGAATCGAAAATACAAGCGAGCAAGACGAAGTGGGCTTGCAGGTTCAACAAAAGAACATCGAAGAATTGCGCGGGGTATTGAAAGGAATAGAAAATCCCGAGGCAAAGGAACTGGAACAGTACGCAGACGATCTGATCAAGAAGTTTGTTTGGATCATAGGTGGTGACGGATGGGCCTATGACATTGGTTATGGAGGTCTTGATCACGTAATATCAACGGGTGAAGATGTAAACATTCTGGTAATGGACACCGAAGTTTATTCCAATACAGGCGGCCAGACCTCTAAGGCAACGCCCATCGGAGCCAGTGCCAAATTTTCTATCGCCGGCAAACGAATCGCCAAGAAAGACCTCGCCCTTCAGGCAATAACCTACGGAAACGTTTATGTGGCTCAAGTGGCCATGGGTGCCAAAGACTTGCATACCATAAAAGCCATCAACGAAGCGGCTAACTACCCCGGACCTTCCCTGATTATCGCTTACTCTCATTGCATTGAACATGGAATTGATATGGGTCATGGCGCGGATCAGCAGAACTTAGCAGTAAAATCAGGATACTGGCCGCTGTTCAGATACCATCCTTTAGCCGAAAAAGGAAAGTCCTTTATGCTGGACAGCAAGGAACCAAGCATTCCACTTACCGATTACATCTACAATGAGTCCAGGTATACCAGGATTATCAAACAAAACAAGGAAATGGCTCATAAGTTATTGGAACAAGCCGAAGAAGATGTAAGCAACAAGTGGAACAGAATTAACGCAATGATGCACCTTTAACCTAACAAAATCAACATCAATGGAAAAAGAAAGTTTAGAGCAATTACTTCATCAGGCAGAAGCAGCTTTTGAGCAAGCATCTGAAGAGCAGATGCGCCCGGCCGAAGATGTGGTACCGGTGTCCATATGTCATCATTCTCGCAACTCAATGCGCATGTATCTGATGTCATTTTTAATTAAAAAGGGAATTAAACCTGACCAAAATGCGAGCATTAAGGAACTGCTGATAAAATGTGCGGAACAAGACAAGCGTTTTGCTAACCTCGATGTTTCCGAAATTGAATGCAGAACGAGCAAACTAGCAGTGAACGATGAGTACTGTCTTTCAATTGATAAAGTG
Organism: Vicingaceae bacterium; assembly: GCA_040220895.1. Taxonomy (GTDB): domain Bacteria; phylum Bacteroidota; class Bacteroidia; order Flavobacteriales_E; family Vicingaceae; genus UBA11591. The sequence continues at coordinate 390,492 of JAVJVY010000019.1, read as the reverse complement.
ACCAATTGCTTTGAGGCCGCAAGTGTGGTAAAAAAATTAGTTTACGACCTTCCTTAGTGAAGGATATGATGCCGATCAAATTTGGCCGAGCGATCAAACAGGTAGCGATAAGTAAGGTGGGTTTTAACAATGTGCCCACCTGTTTCTTCGGCCACACGCATCATCTTTGGGTTAAAATCGCCTATCCAGTTCATTTCTAAATAATCGTATCGATCCACTTTATCAACGCTTATGCGGCATTGGTAAACCAGGGCTGCTTCAAGTCCTTTTTTCTGAAATTCGGGAATTACTCCAAAAGCAATTCCCAGCATTTTACGATTGGTCTTTCGCCATTTCATCCATAATACCTTGAGTTTTGCGAAAAAGTCAAATCGGCCATTCAAATGTTTGAACCATTGATTTACTTCAGGCAATAAAAAAACAAAGGCGATGGGTTGTTCGTTTTTAAAAATGAACCAGGCAATGTCTTCATCTAAAATAGCCTTAAGCGGTTTTAAAAGGGCTTTCGCTTGCCGCTGTGAAAGTTCTGACGTTCCTTCATGGCGCACCCAGGCCTTGTTATAGATCTCCCTGAAAGCCTCTACTCCTTGGTCAAAGCGCTTTTTTTGCAGATTTACAAAATTATATTCGGGATCATCGATGATCGATTTTGACTTCTCCTTGTAACGTTTTGAAAGTTTTCCTTTTACCGGCATGCCATAAGTGTACTGCTCAAAATACGTCTTAAACCCGTAGGTTTCGAACAACTTCTGGTAATAGGGGGGGTTATAATTTATGCAGTAATTGGGTTCGGTAAAACCATCCACAAGGCAACCCCACCAACGTTCTCGTTCTCCAAGATTGATTGGTCCGTCCATCAGTTCCATTCCCTTTTCACCGAGCCAATCACGGCAGGCATTAAAAAGCATATTGGCCGCATCCTGGTTGTCAATGCATTCAAAAAATCCTAAACCTCCCTCTTTTTCACCATTCTTGATCACCCTAGGATTAATAAATGCAGCCACTCGCCCAATGATGCGTCCATCGTCATTCTTTAAAAGATATCGAATGTGGTTATCCTCTTTGCAATTCTTGTTCCTTTTGGGATTGAATATATTGAGTACATCTTTATCAAGGGGGCGAATGAAATTTGGATCACCCTTGTACATCTCTAAAGGCAAAAGAAGAAAGTCCTTCTTGTCCTGTTCAGAGTTTACTACACTAATTTCCATAAACGCGTGTAGGTGTAATTAGTAATTGGGGAGAGGCGTAAGGCCAGGTTTGTTGGCATTGGGATCATCATTGTATTTTGCTAATATACTATAGCTTACGCACTCTCCTTGTCATGAAACTTCAATCCCTTCGATAATTTTGACATCATACGTGCAATCCGATCTGCCTTGGTATTTTCGGTTTTTGCCAGGCAAATCCAATCCACATAAGCCTTTTGCTCCCAGTTTTTAAGGGTATTCCAATAAACCAGCACCCTGTCATCTTCGTATTCAAAGCAAAGTGCTATCTCTTTGGGGACAAGGAAAGTGGTATTGTCCGCATACAAAACGACCCTGACCAAATCACCGCATTCTTTGCCAATTTTCTTTCGAATCTCTTTTCTGACGGGTAGAAAAAGTTCGCCCTTACCCATGGGCATGAGTTTGTATTGATTCAATTCAAAATCATCTACAAATCCCCGCACTTGTACCCAACCAAATGGATTTGAATCGTCCGGTTTAACGCTTGGAAGTGCAGCATAGGTCCATCCACCTTTGCCCGGAAATCGTTCTAGCCGGAACGTTCCATCGACCAATGGAATCTCATTCATCCCTGAAAAATATCAATTCAGTTTATCTTTTAAAACTATTCGGATGATCATTCAAGTGCAGTGATCATTGAATCAATTTACATTATTTGCTATATGCCACTGACGCAACTGAAAACCGAAAGCTAAGCTCACTGAAGTAGATCCTCCACAACGTCTAATTCGTATAGTACTTCGATGGAATTACAAGCCTCATGCATTTGCTCACTAAAGCGCTGCGATTTTTCAGGCATGGACGATCCATAGCCTTTCCATTTTTCACGGGACGGCCATAAAGCATAAGCAATGTAATGGTTTGAACCGTGCTTGTGCAATCTGGATCCAAGACTTCCCTCGTATTTATAGATGAGTTCTGTCAATGATCGCCAACTTGATTCAAAGACATCCTCCCTGCCCTCTTTAACATCAAATAGGTATACAACGGCAAAGGCCATTAGAGCCAATCTTTATGTTTGAAATAAAAGAGCATGCCGATCAAAATAACAAGCATGGCCGCCAATGAGTAGAAATAGCCGTTTTGCCAATGCAGTTCGGGCATGTTTTCAAAATTCATGCCGTAGATCCCGGCAATAAAGGTCATAGGTATAAAAATGGTAGAGATAATGGTCAAAACCTTCATTACCTGATTCATTTTGTTACTCATGCCCGACATGTATAGATCCATCAGTGTGCTCACCATGTCTCGCTGATTTTCAATGTTTTCATTTACTTGAATAACGTGCTCATAAACATCTCTTAAATGTCGCGTGGTCTTTTTGGCTATCAGCTTGCCCCCATCCTTTTCCAATATGGAAATAGCCTCTCTAAGCGGTCCAATTGATTTACGCGCCTGAATTAATTTCTTTTTTGCCAATTGGATTCCCTGCAGAACATGTTGATCGGGATTGTCCAGAACTACTTCTTCCAACTGTAATACGTCGTCTGAAATGTGTTCAACAACGACGAAGTAATTATCTACAACAGTGTCAATTAGGCGGTATAAAAGATAATCTGAACCCAATCCGCGCGCTTGTGCCTGACCGCTGCTCAATCGTTTTCTGAAATCATCAAAGATGTCTCCTTCTTCCTCCTGAAAAGAAATTAGAAACTTAGGGCCAAGGACAAAACTTACCTGCTCTGAAACGACCGTTGCCCGGTCTTCACTGACCCCTAACATCTTTAGCACCACAAACATGTATTCTTCAAATTCCTCGGTTTTGGGACGGTGTCGGGTATTCAATACGTCCTCAAGTAATAAAGGATGTAGCGAAAACTGATTACCAATAGCTTCTATGGTAGGTATGTCATGAAGACCATCTACATTTATCCAGCTCACCGAAGCGCTTTCGCTATAGGGTTTGCACTCTTCAACAGATGCTAATTCCCGTTGTTCAAAATGGTCCCTGTCATAATCAATGACGGTGATCTTGACATGTTCGGTCTTTCGTTTACCCACATGAACCAGTGCCCCTGGCGGTAGACCCGCCTTTTTCGAAATCACGTCATCAGACTTTTTCATACGTCGTTACTTTTGGCATTAGGCGGAAGATCGTTCTTGTAGACAATGGTTCGATATGGGAATGGTATTTCAATCCCTTCGGCGTCAAAGCGCTTTTTAACTGCTTTATTAATGTCACTGTGGGTTCGGATGGCCTGTAAGGGATCCCTTAGCCAAACGTAGGCTCTTAGATTAACACTGAAATCACCGAAAGACATCAACCTCACTTCTACCTGTGGGGCTTTGCTTTTTTTCTGCTCGGCATTGCGCATATCAATGCACTGCGGGTGTTTGATCGATTCTTCCTGAATAATTCTTGTTGCCAGATCCACGTCGCTATCGTAACTAATCCCGAATTCTATCCAACGGCAAACGCGTTCATCCGAGATGCTGTCATTGATAACGGTTTCTGAATTTACAACGGAATTTGGAATGATAATGCGCTTATTCTCAAAATTTGTGATGATGGTATGTCGAAGGGTAATATCTTCTACGATTCCGTATGGAAGGCTTCCCACTTTGATCATGTCCCCTACCCTGAATGGCTTAAACATGACAATGAATACCCCACCGACGATGTTGGCAAAAGCTGCCTGAGCAGCAAATCCTAAGATAGCGACAAGAATTCCCGCACCCGCAAATAAGGTAAGAGCAAAATTTCTTAGCCGGGGTATTTCTGAAATGATAAGCCCGATTGCGATCATCCAAATAAGAAGCGAAATGGCATTCTTAAAAAATTTATATCGGGTAGGATCTACATTGATATCTAAGGAATCCCCTTCTATTGTTTTAACGATCAACCACCTGAAAACCCGGGTAAGAATAATAGCACTGACCAAAGTCAAGGAAATGACGACCAAGGTTTTCCAGTCAATATGTAGTTTCTCAAGAATGTTCACTTCACCTTGTTATAGGGCAATAATAGCAGTAAAAAATCAACCTTTATTTAAAATAATCATATGACTTTGCGGTGGCTAGAAGGCCGGATGCTTCTCCATCGCATCAAAGGCCCAATTTCGCTAATGCCTCGTAAACCAATATCGCCGGCCAGACAAATGATTTTAACACACCAACTAAGCCGCCAAGGAAGGTGCCTGCATTTGAAATATAATAAACAAGGGCACCTATCAATCCCATGCCATAAAGCGCACTTTGTTGGGTATTGCTCCCGATGTTTTTTCTCATATTTTGAGTTTTATCATACTAAGGTAGCACGAAAAAAGAAAGGGCAAAATGCCGTGTATTTCGCCCTTATCTTATTAAGCAGATTAAGCAGAACCAATTATTATACGCTCATTGGTACTTCCATCAGCAGAAATTTTGATGCCTTGTCAGCCTTAATTTCTAATTCATCCACGTTCCAAATACCGAATCCGTCCCTTGAAGATAATTCGCTGCCATTGATAGAAACAAGGCCATCAATCACAAAAATGTAGGCCCCATTTCCCTTTTTTTTCAAGCCATATATTTCGTTTTTTCCCGCATCGAAATTCCCCATGTGAAACCAGGTGTCCTGATGCACCCATACCCCCTGATCGTCCTTGTTCGGGGACAATATCTGGTAGAGGGAATTTTTCTTTTCCACTTCTTTGATCGAAATCTGATCGTACCTTGGGCTGACTTGCTTTTCTCTGGGGAAAATCCAGATCTGAAGAAATTTTACCGATTTATCAGGATTCTTGTTGTATTCACTGTGAAATACTCCTGTACCGGCACTCATGACCTGCACATCACCTTCCCTGATTATGGCCGTGTTACCCATGCTGTCTTTGTGCTCCAGGTCGCCTTCGAGTGGGATCGAAACTATTTCCATGTTGTCGTGGGGATGTGTTCCAAAACCCTTGCCCGGAGAAACAACGTCGTCATTCAATACCCGTAATACACCAAAATGTATTCGTTCAGGATTGTAATAATTGGCAAAACTAAAGGTGTGGTGACTGTCCAACCAGCCGTGATTGGCATGACCTCGGCTGGAGGCCTTATGAATAACAGAGTTCATGGTTGATCTTTCCTTATTTGGTAAATGATTAAAACCCACAGGTTTCATTAATTCATCGTAATCCGATTTTTTGGGGCGCACATTTCTGGCATGTAATATTGCCGGTGCGGCAGTCGCAGCTGCGGCGCTTAATAGTGTTTTTTGAATAAATTTTTTTCTATCCATCTACGTTACTTTTTAGTGGCAAGGATAGAATACACCAGGGGTAGCTTCCGTCCTAAATGTTCCACCCTGAATTTGCCTTCTTCAAATTCCGATGCATTATTAAAAATCTTGTACGGAGAATAATCGTACTCGTTAAAACCGGTAATTTCCATTCCGGCATTTAACAGGGAAGTCAATACTTCGGCGATGTTGTGATTCCACGTAACGTATTCTTCGTTCAGATCAGCCGATTTATCAGCATAGGTTCCCTCTTCCACTTCTCGGATGGCGGAATCATTAAAATAATTGTACTGAACCTTTTCCTGATTGTTATCGAACATCCAGAATACCGGGTGGAATTCAACGAAAACCAGTTGACCACCGGGCTTTAAAAATGAGGAAACAATTGCTGCCCATTTATCCAAATCCGGCAGCCATCCAATGGTTCCGTAGGTGGTATACACAATGTCATATTTTTTGGAGAGATGGTTCTCAAGCTCATAAACATCACAACAGATGAAATCGCATTTCGCTCCTTCAGCGGTAGCAATATCATTGGCCTTTTTAATGGCCACTTCCGAAAAATCAACACCAGTCACCTTTGCCCCCAATCTGCTAAGCGAAATGCTGTCTTGTCCAAAATGACACTGCAGGTGGAGAATGTCTTTTTTAGCGACATTTCCAATGAGTTCGAGTTCAATGTTTTTCAACGACGTTTGACCCGATTTGAAGGAAGCCATGTCATAGAACTTAGATTTGACATGGACGGCTGTCCTTTTGTCCCATGCGGCTCGATTAACTTTTATATAATCATGAAAAGACATAAAAGGTAAGTTTAAGCACCAAATCGCTCTATGATGGCTACTTGACGGTAATCAAAAATCTCTTTCAGCTTTTTTTCAATGATCAGGGAATTCGCAATTGCCCCTATGAAACCAAAAGGAGGTTGATATGATACAATATCTTTCATGAGCACTCCTGAAGAATTCGCTTCAATATGGTGCTGGTGATGCCAAAGAGCATACGGACCAACGCGTTGCTCATCTATGAAAAATTCTTTATCACGAACCTGGGTGATCTCAGTGACCCAATTGGTTTTAATTCCCATCAACGGACTCACCTTATAACTTATGATCATTCCTGGATACATTTTGTTTGGAAGATCTTCGGAAGTGATATCAAAACCCATGTAATCGGGGGTGATTACTTTCAAATTGGCCGGAGAAGAAATGAAATCCCAAACCTTCTCTATGGAAGAAGGGATTTGTTGAAATGCCTTGAATTGATAAAAGGCCATTACTTAGGACTTGTTAGTGCATCAATAGCCGTGACTAATTCCTGGGCTTCCGCAAAAACTCGATCGCTCTCGGCTCTGTTCACCGTGGATAATTCGTGGGAACGCTTCATAAGTTTTTCGTAACGTTTTTGAAGAATTTCAATCTTCGATTTTTTATTGAATAGTCCGAACATAGTATATAATTAAAGTTTAATTTTTGACATTCCCCCGTCGACGTGCATTACCTGACCGGTAATCCAAGCAGCTTTATCAGAAAGCAGGAAAGAGGCCATTTCGGCGATGTCTGTCGCTTGACCTATCTTTTTTAACGGGTGTCGTTGGGCGTTGGCCGATTTTTTCTCTTCGCTACTCAGCAATTTTGATGCCAATGGTGTATCTGTCAAGGAAGGGGCAATGCAATTGACTCGAATGGTTGGCGCCCATTCGGCTGCAAGTGATCTGGTCAATCCTTCAATAGCCCCCTTTGACGTGGCTACTTGAGAATGAAAAGTGAAGCCATTCTGGACTGCCACGGTCGAATACATAACTACTGAACCCTCGGCCTTTTTTAGAGCGGGCATGGCCCCTTGCAGTACCTTGACCGCACCCAGCACCTGGAGTGAGTAATCATTGAGGAATTCAGCCGGTTTTATGCGGTGAAAGGGCATTAGATTAATGCTTCCAGGACAGTAAACCAAACCGTCCAGACTTTCGGGTATGAATGAAAGGTCAAGGTCCTCTTTGGTAACATCCAATTGATGATATACAGCATTGCTCGATTGAATAGTATCGTTGTTCCGGTTAAATGTGCCCATAACACGATGACCCTGTTCCAATAATATCCCAGATAGCGCGCGACCTATTCCTGAAGAAGATCCTATGACTAAATATGTTTTCATATCGTGGTAATGAGCGTAATTTTTGGTAAAAATACTTCTTTTTGTTTAACTTTTATTGATTTTATTTAAACATTATCAAAAGGTATTGTATCTTTGTACAATAATTATAACCATGAAATACTTAAAAACAATCTTTAGCGCTGCCTTGGTCTTGACCTTGTTCAATTGCCAATCACAGGAAAAAAACTCTAACAATACGAACATGAAAAGCATCTACGACATTTCCATACAAACCTTAATGGGAGAAGAATTGGACCTGAGTCAATTCAGGGGTAAAAAAATGCTCATCGTAAATGTGGCATCCGAATGTGGATTCACCCCTCAATATGAAGATCTTCAAAAACTTAACGAGGAGTACGGCGAAAAAATAGTTGTCATCGGAGTGCCTTGCAACCAGTTTGGAGGTCAGGAGCCCGGCGAGGCCGCAGAAATTCAAAAGTTTTGTTCAACTAATTACGGTGTGTCTTTCGTAATGACCGAAAAAGTAGAAGTGAAAGGTGAGAATCAACATCCGTTATACCAATGGTTAACCGATGAATCGATGAATGGAGTGAAAAGTTCGACCGTTAGATGGAACTTCCAAAAATACCTCATCAACGAAAATGGTCAATTGATAGACTTCTACTACAGCGTGACCAATCCATTGAGCGAAAAGATCACCGGAAAACTAATGTAATTCAGAAACTATGAAATATTTACTCATCGCAATTGCCGCTTTGGCCATCTTGTTCTTAATCAGCCAGGCATTTTCATTTAGAGCAACCAAAAAAGTGGAGGGTTATTCCTACGATGTTGTCAAGCGTTTTGATGACTTCGAAATTAGAAAATACGAAGCAGCCTACTTTGCAAGTTACACCATGGCAACTTCTACATATAAAGAAAGTTCTTCCCTGGGTTTCAGGACATTGGCTGGATATATTTTCGGTAAAAACGAAGAGGGAGTAAAAATGCCTATGACTTCACCGGTGGCAATGGATATAAGTGATTCTGTCACCATGCGCTTTTTGATGCCTTCAAATTACGATCAAGAGTCGTTACCGGTGCCAAGCGATAAAAACATTCGAATTGAGAAGCGATCAGAAAAATTAATGGCGGCAATCACTTTCGGGGGTTGGGCAAACGATGAGAAAATAGCCATCTATACTGCCGAGCTTAAGGGTCTGCTAAAGGAAAACAATATTAAGTACAAGAATGAATTCAGCTATTTCGGTTATAATCCCCCATTTGAAGTTGTAAACCGACGGAATGAAATTGTGGTCGAAATTGAATACTAGCTATTCTCGGTCATGCTTGCATTTTTGATATTCCTTCTTTGTATACTTTCAGCGCTCGATCCCGGGCCATCTTGTGATCAACCATCGGTTTTCTGTAATTCTGAGTCAATAGCTCGGGTACCCACCGTTTTACATATTCCATTTTCTTATCGAATCGTTCTAACTGGCTGGTTGGATTAAAGACCCGAAAATATGGGGCTGCGTCACAACCTGTCCCTGCAGCCCATTGCCAATTTCCATTGTTAGACGAGAGTTCGTAATCCAACAATCTGCCGGCAAAATAAGCTTCACCCCAACGCCAGTCGATCAGCAAATGCTTGCATAAAAAACTGGCCGTCACCATGCGAACCCGGTTGTGCATGTATCCTGTCTGATTCAATTGCCTCATCCCGGCGTCTACCATGGGATATCCGGTGTCTCCCTGACACCAACTGGCAAATTCTGCTTCGTCGTTACGCCAGCTTATGCCATCGTATTTGCGGTGAAAATTCTCATGGACAACCTTAGGAAAATGATGCAATATTTGCATGAAGAATTCTCTCCAGATCAGTTCACTCAGAAAGACCGGGTGTTCACCATTTAACCTTCTTATGATGGTTCGTATGCTCAAGGTTCCAAACCTTAAGTGTGGTCCCAGGTAGGATGTCGCATCCTTGGCCGGTATATCCCTGTTTTGAGAATAATGGTCAAGTGATCCAAGGTCGAAATCTCTAACGGTTATGGTCGACGGGCTAAATCCCAATTCTTCCATTGAAGGAAACGCGGACGAAGAAGGTACATAATTAGACTGATCCGTGGTTCTTTCCAAGATCATTTCCTCCTTAAAATGAGCCAACCATTTGTTCTTGAACGGGGTGTATATAGTGTAGGGTTTTCCATCATTCTTCGTCACTTCATCCATCTCAAAGATTACCTGATCCTTGAATGTTAAAAAGCCTATACCCTGAGCCTGAAGAAAGTCCTTGATTCCGTTGTCGCGGTCCACGGCATAAGGCTCATAATCGCGATTGGCATAAACCGAGTGCACCTTAAATTCTAGACAAATTTGAGAAAGTACCTCGAGTGGTCTGCCCTTATACACGCTAAGTGAGGTCCCCTTATTACCCAGTGATTGGTTTAATTTTTTTAGACACTGATAGATGAAAGTTATCCGGGCATCGTCCTTTGGAAGTTCATCTACAATGTCTTGGTCAAAAATAAAAATGGGCAGGACGGCCCGGTCACTTTTCAAGGCCTCTGAAAGCGCAACGTTATCTTCCATCCTCAGATCCCTTCGAAACCAAAATACATTGACCTCAGATGTCATTTTAACTTTCACAAGGCAATTCTTTTGATCATCCCTTTAAATATTATGTTGTGGACGGGTAGTAGTAAATACCAGTAGAGTCTTCCCGACAGTCCGCGGGGACGAAATGTTGCCGTTTGTTTTAACACCGAATTTTCAATTTTGAATTCCAACCAAGCCTCTCCTGGTAATTTCATCTCGGCAAATAAGAGCAATCTGCCTTCCTTTTTATCGGCGTACAGAACTCGCCAAAAGTCGATAGAATCACCGCTGTTGATCTTATTCGGACTTGTGCGGCCACGCCTGAGTCCTACCCCACCCATGAGTTTGTCAATGAAACCCCGAATTCGCCAAAGTGAATTGGCAAAATACCATCCGTTTTCTCCTCCGATGGTCCAAATTCTGCTAACAGTGGCTTTTTCATCTTTCATTTGAAGTTCCCGATGGTCTATAAAACAACCATAGGTGGGCACATTCAAAAATTGTGAGATATTACTCTCGAACCTGCCGCTTATCAGTGAATCTTTCCAACTCGATACAATGTTGTTTGCGTCGATTGCTGCCATGGTTCTATTTAAGGATTCTTTGTAGGTCAGTGGTTCTATATCGAGTATCTCGTTTATGTTACTTTTCCGGCATATTACCTCAACTTTCATACTGTCCACCAAAGCAGAAGCCAGTTTGTATGAAGTGGAGGTGATAAAATACAACCAATAAGAAGATATTCTCGGTGTCATTATAGGAACATTTATGATTAGCCGCTTCAATCTTCGGTTGGAAGCAAATCCCATCAACATTTCCCGGTAAGACAAGATATCAGGCCCACCAATGTCAAAACTATGATCGTAGGTTTTTTCATTTAAAATGGCCTTATTCAAATAATTCACAACATCGGAAACACTTATAGGCTGACATTTAGTTTTCAGCCATTTAGGCGCTACCATCACGGGCAATTTTTCAACCAGGTCTCTAATGATCTCAAAGGAAGCACTGCCCGAACCTATGATGATGCCTGCACGAAAAGTAGTTAGATGAAACGTGCCCTTACCCAATTCATCTTCAACTGCCTTTCTCGATGCAAGATGCTCAGAAAGCGATTCATCATTAATTATACCACTCAGGTATATCACTTGTTTCACCTTTGTTCTTTTGAGCACCTCCCTGATATTCTGCGCTGATTGACGCTCAAGCGTCATGTAATCCGAAGAGGACGACATGGAATGAACAAGGTAATAAGCAATGTCAATATCGGATGGAATTATTCGAAGTGATTCGGGATCAAGAAGATCCAATTCCAATACAGTGATGCTTGGGTGCAATGCCACAGGAGGGTTAAAACGAGTTTTATCCCTGACACAGCAAAGTACTTCATGACCATCGGCCACAAGTGCCGGCAAAAGCCTTTTACCAATATAGCCAGTAGCTCCGGTAAGCAGTATTTTCATAAGATGGGTGTGAATTTGTTCATTTTCTTCAAGTTCTTTAAACAGGGAAATCAGGTCGGGGGTCGGGGCGAAAAGAATCAAAGTTAACCATACGCCTTATATGTTGGGATGAAACCCAAGATGGACTGTTGCACTATTCAAGGAATTGCAGCGTGATTTAAATGAAATCTAGGTAAAATTCCAAAATTATGAAAGGAATATTTGCATATCTGATAGTTTTACTATTATATTTGCACGCATTAATAACATCGAGATGGAAAAACAGGCGAATTTCAGTCCAATGCAACGCTTCTTTAAGCTGCTTCAGCCAGACAAGAAAGAAATAAGAAATGTCTATGCCTATGCCGTTTTCAACGGACTTGTTAGTCTTTCGCTCCCATTGGGTATCCAGGCAATTGTAAACTTGATACAGGGAGGTCAAATAAGCACATCCTGGATCGTTTTAGTTGTTTTTGTCGTACTCGGTGTAGCCATAACAGGCGTGCTTCAAATCTTTCAGCTGAGAATTACCGAGAATCTGCAACAACGAATCTTTACGCGTTCCGCCTTCGAATTTGCCTACCGTATTCCCAGAATCCGACTCGAAGTGTTATACCGGCATTATGCCCCCGAGTTAATGAATCGGTTTTTTGATACGGTTTCGGTTCAGAAAGGCCTATCAAAGATTTTAATTGACTTTTCAGCTGCCAGTTTGCAAGTGATTTTCGGACTGATTTTGCTTTCGTTTTACCATCCGTTTTTCATTCTGTTCAGTTTGGTTTTGATCTTATTGGTGCTCGCCATTTTTCGCTTCACAGCTAAAAAAGGATTGAGCACAAGCCTTGACGAATCCGTGATCAAATACGAAGTCGCGCACTGGCTGGAAGAACTGGCTAGGGCCTCAAATACCTTTAAGTTGGCCGGATTCAGTAGCTTGCCCTTAAACCGAATGAATAAGACGCTGTCTGGGTATTTGAATGCAAGAGATGCGCATTTCAAGGTTTTGGTACAGCAATACTCCTTATTGATTGTTTTTAAAGTGGTAGTTGCTACGGGCCTGCTCGCCATTGGTGGAATTCTGGTCATGGAACAGCTGATGAACATTGGTCAATTTATTGCTGCCGAAATCATCATTCTTTTGGTAATGAATTCGGTTGAAAAACTGATACTCAGTCTGGAAACCATTTATGACGTGCTTACAGCCCTTGCGAAAATCGGACAGGTGACCGACCTGGAAATCGAAAATACGGAAGGAATGAATATTGCAGAAAAAGGACGCTCAGAAGGATTATCAGTCGAATTTCAAGATGTCGACTTCATATATCCTGGTAGTCATTATAAAACACTCGAAAATGCGTCATTCCAATTGAGGGCCGGTGAAAGAATTTTAGTTACTGGACAAAACAATTCAGGTAAAAGTAGCCTTCTTCGACTGTTGGCAGGGCTTTACAGTGCCGAGAGTGGATCGATCACCTACGATGGGCTTTCCAAGGGAAACATCGCGATAGACTCTTTAAGAAGTATTATTGGGGATTCGCTGAGCCAAGAATTAATTTTTGACGGTACCGTGGCTGAGAATATCTCCGTAGGACGTCCGCAGGCGACCATAGACAACGTGCGATGGGCGGCCAAAAGTATGGGGGTGGATTCCTATATCTCTACCCTACCAAAAGGCTACGACACCCAATTGGATCCGCTGGGTAAAGGACTTCCGGGAAGTATTATCAAAAAGATCCTTTTGGCGCGAAGCATCGCAGACAAGCCGAGATTGTTATTGATTGAAAATGACCTGGAGCAGATTAATGAAATTGAACGTAAAAAGATCATTGATTTCCTTACTTCAAAAGAAAACCCATGGACCCTTGTTGTAGTGTCCTCGGACACTTTTATGATCAATGCCGTCGACCGGGTCTTGAATATTGAAAATGGTCAGATAGCAACCATTGATCCAACCTCTAATACTCAGAATCATGCTTAATATATCGCCCAGAAGCATTAAAGGAGACATCGATCTTAATTCCTGCGATTCACTGCAGCGAATTGAAGCCAGACACTCAGGGAATGTAACCCTTCGGATTCTCAAATGGACCTTTGGGATGTTGCTCATCATCATGTTCTTGCCCTGGACCCAAAATATTCGTTCCAAAGGAAACGTAACGACGTTGAAACCCGACCAGCGCCCTCAGACCATCCATTCCATTATTGCCGGCAGGATTGAAGGTTGGTTCGTACGTGAGGGTGATTTTGTAAAAAAGGGCGATACCATCCTGGAAATATCAGAGATCAAGGATGAATATTTTGACCCTCAACTGCTAAAAAGAACCGAGGAGCAATTGAATTCAAAGGAAATGTCGGTTAAGTCGTACATGGAAAAAGTGAAGGCCTTGGACAACCAGATCGATGCCATGGCGCAGACTGGAAAACTCAAATTACAGCAGACAACGAATAAGCTAAAACAAGCATACCTGAAAGTTGAAAGTGACAGCATTGACTACCGGGCAGCGGTTACCAATTATGAAATAGCCGTGGAACAATTCAAGCGAATGGAAAAATTGCACGCCGGTGGTTTGAAATCGTTAACAGACCTAGAAAATAGAAAGTTAGTCATGCAAAAGGCCAATGCGGAAATGATCTCTGCAGAGAATAAATTATTGACCAGCCAGAATGAAATAATTAACGCTCAGGTCGAGATGACGTCCATACAGGCGCAATATAGAGATGGTATCGCAAAAGCTTCGTCAGAAAAATACACGGCCCTTTCGAACATGTACGATGCCGAAGCGGTTGTAACAAAATTGCAGAATCAATACATGAACTACTCGGTTAGAACCGGATTTTACTTCATCACCGCTCCACAGGATGGCTATGTGACCAAAGCAATCCAAATTGGCTTAGGAGAAACCGTGAAAGAGGGCGAAGAGATCGTGAGCATTATGCCTTCCAGGTATGACCTTGCCGTAGCGATGTACGTTAAGCCCATCGATCTGCCTCTGATCCAAAAAGGACAAAAAGTACGAATTCAATTCGATGGCTGGCCTGCCATTGTATTTTCGGGTTGGCCAAATACCAGTTATGGTACATACGGAGGAGTTGTTTTTGCAATAGATAATTTTACCAGTGAGAACGGCCTTTACCGACTACTTGTGCAACCAGACCCTGAAGATCATCCATGGCCCGATGCCTTGAGGGTTGGTGCCGGTACGATGAACATGCTGCTTCTAAAAGATGTTATGATCGGCTATGAACTTTGGCGAAAGATCAACGGTTTTCCACCTGAATACTATACTCAAAACGAAAGCGAGAAAAAATGAAAAGATTCTGGCGTATTCCCTTCGCATTAAGTATTCTATTAGTTCATATTTCTGACGTGTCAGGGCAAAATGATTCCTTGACATTGACCTTCAATGATTTTATGAACGCCGTGTCAGAACATCACCCCATGGCCTATTCAGCGAGACTAAAAACTGAAATTGGCCAGGCAAATTTGCAAGGTGCCAGGGGCGCTTTTGACCCCAAACTATATGCGGATATCTCGCAGAAATACTTTACTGGAGATCAATACTACAGCTTACCCATGGGCGGGGTAAAGATTCCAACATGGTTTGGATTGGAGGTCGAAGCCGGCATGAGTCAAAACAGAGGAGTATACCTCAATCCGGAAAATTTTCAGAATTCTTCTGGCTTATATTTTGCAGGTGTTAGTTTACCTGTAGGTCAGGGTCTGTTCATTGACCAGCGTCGAGCTGATCTTAGAAAAGCGCAAACCATGACGAAAATGGCCGAAGTAAAACAGGTCCTTTTACTGAACGAACTGCTTTTTGAAGCAGGAAAATCATATTGGCAATGGTTTGAAGCTTACAATACAGTTGCTGTATTTCAGGAGGCATTGGCACTGGCTTCTACCCGCTTTGAAGCCGTAAGGCAAGGCGCTTATTTGGGTGATCGTCCATCGATCGATACGCTCGAAGCAGGAATACAAGTTCAAAACAGAATGCTGATGCTTCAACAAGCACAATTGGAACTGGCCAACAGCAGCTTGAAACTTTCGGTGTACCTGTGGCTCGATGGAATGGTGCCTTTGGAATTGAGCGAAGATGCAGCACCCGATCCACTAACCGAAATACCCTTGGATTTCGAATTGACAGACGAATACCCCAAGTTGGATCTTTTGATCAATACACATCCTGAATTGGTCTTTCAGCGACTAAACCTGGACCGACTGGAAATCGATCGACGATGGAAGAGCGAGCAATTAAAGCCGGTGTTGAATTTAAAATACAATGCCCTGGCAGATCCGGCCGTATCATATCCGGTGATCGATCAAAACTGGAGAGACTACCAATGGGGCCTGGAATTCAACATGCCCATTTTCCTGAGAAAAGAACGAAGCTCGCTTAGAATAGCAGATCTCTATATCCGTGAGAATGAATTTGAATTGATGAATAAACAGGCGGGAATCAATGCGGCTGTGAACATGGCTTTCAATGAATGGAACACTACCAGAGATCAGTTCAGACTGTATAGGCAGAATGTCAACGACAGCAGAGGATTGCTCAACGGTGAACGACAACTTTTCGATGGTGGGGAAAGTTCGCTGTTCATGGTGAATTCCAGAGAGTTGGCCTATATCAACGCCCAAGTAAAAATGATCGAAATCGCTTCTAAAAATCAAAAATCGCTCTTGAACGCAAAATATTCCTTGGGTAAGGTCTTTCCCTAAGAAGGTTTGTTGAATGCTCTAGAGATTAATAAATAAAAGTATTTGTATTGATAATGATAGTTTTACTATTACATTTGTTATGAAAAATGAACTACCCATTTTGCTGAGCAAATTAAACATACAGGTCAATGATAAAATTTACCTGAAAGATCCAGGTTCAAGTGAATTAGGTCAGCGAATTGTTAGTGGCAGCATTGAATTGATCGACGATATTGGATTTGAAAATTTTACTTTTCGAAAGCTTGGACAGTCCATTAAATCTCCAGAAGCCTCGATATATCGGTATTTTGAAAGCAAACACAAGATTTTGTTATACCTGACCTCTTGGTATTGGTCCTGGATGGAATACAAACTTGCCTTTGCAATGGCCAATGTACCTTCGGCAAAAGAAAGACTAATGAGGTCCCTTTCCCTGCTCACCAGCTGGCCGGCAATTGACGGAAGTATATCGCACATCAACGAAAGTAAGTTACATAGCATTGTTATAAAAGAGTCTTCCAAGTCTTACCTGACAAAAGACGTAGATACTGAAAACAAGGACGGTGTTTTCATGGGATACAAGCAATTGGTAGCCCGGGTGGCAGAAGTGATCAAAGAGATCAATCCGGATTTTAAGTACCCTCACATGCTAATTTCGACGGTCATTGAAGGTGCTCATCACCAGCGATACTTTGCAGAACACTTACCCAAGCTCACGGATATTTTGAAAGGAGAAGATTCCATCACCGAATTTTACAAAGACCTCGTATTTAAATCCATCGCGAAAAATGGATCTACCTCAACTCAATTATCCAAGTAATTCAAAATCAACCATGAGTACATCACATAAGCAAGGATTCTTCAGTAATTTAGGTTCAGATCTGCCGGCCGGGATCGTCGTATTTCTGGTTGCCGTGCCGCTTTGTCTTGGCATTGCACTGGCTTCGGGAGCGCCCTTGTTCTCTGGAATCATCGCCGGAATAATCGGCGGCATTGTTGTGAGCCTGTTAAGTGGATCTCCATTAGGGGTAAGTGGCCCTGCCGCCGGTTTGGCTGTAATCGTCCTGACGTCCATCCAAAGCCTGGGTTCTTTTGAAGCCTTTCTGATGGCCGTGGTCTTGTCAGGCCTGATTCAAATTATTTTGGGCGTTCTAAAGGCTGGGGTCATTGGTTACTACTTCCCCTCTTCTGTCATTAAAGGAATGTTGTCGGGAATAGGAATCATCATTATTTTAAAGCAAATTCCACACGCCCTTGGCTACGATGCCGATCCCGAAGGGGATTACAGTTTTATTCAACCCGATGGCCACAATACCTTCAGCGAACTGGTCTACATGATGGGATCTTTGAGTAATGCAGCCATTATTATATCCGCGGTTTCCATGATCATCTTAATCCTTTGGGAAATGGAATTCATGAAAAAGTCCCCATTTTCAAAAGTGGTACAAGGACCATTGGTAGTGGTCATCGTTGGAATACTCTTAAATCTCTTTTTTCAAAATGACGCAACCTATACCCTTCGCAGTGATCAATTGGTAACTTTGCCCGTAGCCGAATCACTGAACGGATTTATTCAATTATTTACCCTGCCAGATTTTTCGTCCCTTATGAATTCACAGGTGTATGTCATAGCTTTGACCATCGCCGTGGTTGCAAGCCTGGAGACCTTGCTCTCGGTTGAAGCTACCGACAAACTGGACCCACAAAAGAGAATTACGCCAACCAATCGCGAGTTGCGTGCCCAAGGCATTGGTAACGTAATTTCCGGACTGATCGGCGGATTACCTATCACCCAGGTAATTGTCAGAAGTTCTGCAAATGTGCAGTCTGGAGCCAAGAGCAAAGCCTCTGCTTTTTTTCATGGCCTGCTTCTGCTGGTGAGTGCAATGCTCATTCCCTGGGTCCTGAATCTGATACCGCTTTCCAGCCTTGCCGCCATTTTGTTCATGGTCGGTTATAAACTCGCCAAACCTTCGCTTTTTAAAGAAATGTACCACAAGGGGAAATCGCAATACATACCATTCCTTGTCACCATTTTTGGCATTGTATTTACCGATCTTTTAAAAGGAATTGCCCTGGGAATGGCTGTAGGTATAATCCAAATCTTGTGGAATAATTTCAAGATCCCTTACCATTTTGACCCTGGTTCTTATCAGGAAGGAAAACCCATACGCATTCATTTGGCCGAAGAAGTAACTTTTTTAAACAAGGCCAGTATTTTGCAAACACTGAACGGGCTTCCAGACGATTCACACGTCATTATCGACGCCAGTGACAACAAATTTATTCATCTCGATGTCGTAGAGATCATTGAAGATTTTACACTAAATGCAAAAACCAGGGACATTGAAGTAGAGATCGTTGGACATTTGGAAGGTTCTGAGCTCAAACCTGTCGAAGCTTTCAATAAAACAGTAGTCGAAGATTAAACTTTATCTCTTTCCTTTAAAACGGTAGTATGAGCAGGGCGATCGTAATTGGTGCCGGTATCGGTGGTATGGCTTCTGCCATCCGAATGGCAGCCAAAGGTTACGAAGTACACATCTATGAGTCAAATACTTATCCCGGTGGGAAACTCACGGAGATAAAAAAAGAAGGCTTTCGTTTTGATGCCGGCCCATCGCTCTTTACCATGCCCGAACTCATCGAAGAATTAAGATCAATAAGTGGAACCAATCACGATTTTAATTATAAGAAATTAGACGAAGTATGCCGTTATTTTTACCAAGATGGCACCGTTATTCAAGGTTGGAACGACGCTGTGAGGTTTTCTAAAGAAGCGGCTCGCGCAACGGGAATCGATCAAAGAAAAGTCGTCAGGCACCTCAATAAAAGTCGCCTCATTTATGAGTCAACAGCTCATTTATTTCTCGAAAAATCATTGCACAAGATTAAAAGTTATTTGAGCTTTAGAACGGCCCTCTCTATGTTAAAGCTGCCTTTGTTGAATATCTTCACCACCATGAACCGGGCCAATGAAAAAGCACTGGCCAATGATAAAATGATCCAGCTTTTTAACCGGTACGCCACCTACAATGGATCCGACCCTTACCGCGCCCCCGGCATATTGAACATCATTCCCCACCTCGAATTCAGTAAAGGCGCCTTTTTCCCTGAAGGTGGCATGCATTCCATTACCAATTTCTTATACCTTGTTTGTCTCGAACAAAAGGTCACATTTCATTTTAAAGAGAAAGTTGGGCAGATTATCGTTGAAAATGGACGAGCGCTGGGCATTCAAACAGTAAGTGCAAAAGTCACAGCCGATCTGGTCATCTGCAACATGGATGTTGTGCCTGCTTACCGCAAATTAATGCCCGTTGAAAAAGCACCCGGAAAAATACTGGAACAAGAACGATCTTCTTCTGCGCTCATTTTTTATTGGGGTATAAAAGCAACGTTTGAAGAGCTTATTCTGCACAACATTTTCTTTACCGAAGACTATAAAAAAGAATTTGAATACTTATTTTCAAAAAATGAGATATACAGCGATCCGACCGTCTATATTAACATATCATCTAAAGAAAAGAGCGACGACGCAAAAGAAGGCATGGAAAATTGGTTTGTTATGATCAACGCGCCCAGAAACATTGGCCAGGATTGGGATGAAATGATTGCCAATGCCAGAAACAACATCCTAAAAAAACTGAGCAAAAGACTGGATCAGGACATCGAATCACTAATTGTTGCAGAAGAAGTCCTTGATCCCCGGAGCATCGAATCCAAGACCCAATCCTATCAGGGATCTCTTTACGGGACGGCGTCGAATAATAAAATGGCCGCTTTCTTCAGGCACCCTAATTTTAGCCGAAGAATCAAGGGCTTGTATTTTTGCGGCGGAAGCGTACATCCCGGAGGTGGCATTCCGCTGGCACTTTCATCGGCCAAGATCGTTGATAGTATGATCAAACCGGCACTGAATGACTAAACATAAAAGCCTGCTGGCTATAGCCGTCTTGATCATTTTTTATACCGTAGGCATTGTCGGCTTGGGTCAAGCGCATACAAGGGAATTCTTTCTAATATTAACGCCGTTTAATTTACTGTTGACGGCAGGGGTTTATATCTGGGGAAATGGTAACTATGGTCCTCGATTTCTATTGCTTTTCTTATTGATCACCGCATTTGGAATCGCTGTGGAAATCCTTGGGGTGCACACCGGTTTGCTATTCGGAATTTACGAATATGGTCATCCACTGGGATTTAAATTCTTGAACGTCCCGCTAATTATCGGGGTAAATTGGTCGATTCTTATTTTATCTGCCAATGGACTGTTAAAAAACTTCACTTCACATAAACTGCTTAGAGCCGCCACAGCGGCCTTTCTAGTTACTTCACTTGATGTGCTGATTGAACCCGTCGCCGTTCATCTTGATTTCTGGCACTGGGAAAATCAATCCATTCCCTTGCAGAATTACTTGATGTGGTTTATCACGGCATTGCTACTCGAAATGCTCGTTGAATTTTTTAATGTCAATATTGAGTCAAATGTCTCAACCGGAGTATTTTTTATTCAGGTGGCTTTTTTCGGCTTGCTTAATTTGATGGTGTAAATGGATTTCTTGGAAAGCAAGTACCTGTATTTCTACCTCATGCTGTTCACCATGGCCTATCCCCTCGCCCAGAGTTTCGAGCACCGGTTGACCTATTACAAAAATTGGACTAGGCTATTCATGGGAATTGCAGCAATGATGTTGTTGTTCATCCCATGGGACATCTATTTTACCCAGCAAGGGGTTTGGTGGTTCAATGACAAGTACATCAGTGGAATTAAATTTCTATTACTGCCCCTGGAAGAATGGCTTTTTTTCATTCTGGTTCCCTTTGCCTGTATCTTTATTTATGAAGTCCTGGAATATTTTTTTAAAAAAGATGTTTTAAAGTCATTGGCAAGACCGGTTTTTCTGGTGATGGGAATAGTGCTTGGCATACTTTCATTGATCTATTCGGATCGTCAATATACCTTTGTCACGTTTGCTTTGACCGCTGCGGCCCTCCTCATAGCATTTATTCTAAATCCATCATGGAAAGGGCGCTTTCTGCTTATGTACCTGATTTGCTGGTTGCCATTCCTGCTTGTGAATGGGGCCTTGACCGGATCTTTTACAGCTGAAGCAGTGGTCAACTACAATCCTTCAGAAATCATTGGATTACGAATTTTCACCATACCGGTTGAAGACAGTATTTACAACATGCTGATGTTGCTGATGGTCACTGCCATCTATAAATTCCAGCAAAAAAGTGCCTGAATCAAGAGAGCTTGCCCTTTTCCGAAAGTAAAAGTGCCACCGATCTTGTCTGATCAAACTGCGAGAACACAATGACCATAATGACGGTAATGGGTACGCTTAAAATCATGCCCGTCACGCCCCATATGGCTCCCCAGAATGAGAGAGACAAAATGGCTACCAGCGGGCTGATATTAAGGGAATTTCCCATCACCTTGGGTTCCAGAATATTTCCTACTGCCAATTGAATGACACCAACGATGACTAGTACCAGCACGAAGGGGGTGATCTCACCAAATTGGAGCAAGCTAAATACCGCCGGAAAAAGGGTTGCGATTAGCGATCCAATGGTTGGTATGAAATTGAGTAGGAAGATCAGAAATGCCCAAAATTCAGGGGAATCGATCCCGATGAAGTAAAGGGCTACATAACTCAAGGTACCGGTGACCAGACTGACCAATGTTTTAAGTCCAAGGTACTGCGAAACAGAGCGTTCTATTCTGTTGAGAATTTCAATGATCGTTTCAAACTTCTCGTTTTCGGAAAAAATGGCTCGAAGTTTAGAACCAAAATTTACCTCTTCTAGAAAAATAAATAGGGCGTAAATGATGATAATGAAGGCACTTGAAAAAATATCTGACAAGGAGTTGAAAAGGGCCGTCAGAAGTGCTCCAAAATCAAAATCACCCAGCTGGTCCCTTGCCATTTCCATCAAATCGACGTTAAAAGTTGCGTTGAAATTTTCAATGACGTCGGTCACATTGGCTTCGTATATTTTATACGACTTGCTCAGGCCTTTGATGCTGTTAGTGATGATCTTGGAAATCATTCCCAAAAATGCCACGATGAGTATAGATGCAAATAAACTTTTGACCCAATCGGGTAGTTTTTGGCGCAGCCACCTGGACTTATCGATAAATCTGCGAATTTCTCTGATCACAAACCAGAGCAAAAGGGCAAAAACAAAGGGGATAATAAGGTTCTTGCCCACCATAAGTATATAAACAATTGAAATGACGAGGATAAAGAAGGATGTGGTTTTACCTAAGGTCATTTATCTGCTTTTGACCTCAAAGTTATCATTTAAGTAAATGATAAGTCGATATGAGGGTTTCACATAACTTATATACATTTAACGTTATAAATTCACTCATATGAAAACACCGCTCCTCATCTCAATACTCGCCTTGGCCAGCTTGTATCCCATTATATCTATGGCACAGGCAGATGAATCGGTTGCTCCGCTTAAAGAAGAAGTAACATTGTATAAACACGGAGTTGGACTTGCAGCTGGATTTACTTCAGCCTATGGACTGTCCTATCGTTTTTTCCCTCGTCCTTTTGGTTTTCAGGTCACTTTTTTCCCTTTCAGGGACAAGTCAAACGAAACTCACAACTACTATACGGGCACGACACAGAACGAGATCAAGGAAAACTACAACCTGGGATTTGTTTTCTTATGGCAACTCAAGTCTTCAGATATTATAAGTTTCTATACTTACCAGTCTAATTACTACCGATATGAACGAAATCAGACTTCTTACGTGTTGAATAGTGTTCAGGTCACCGATATCGATGAGAGCAGGATTTGGAACCATGGGATCGGACTCGGTATTGAAGCCATGGGAGCGGGCAACATCACAGCGAATTTTATGGTGGGTTATGGATTTTACAACAACTTCGATGACATCAATGTAACCGCAGAGATCGCCTTCTACTACACCTTTGAATAGGCTAGTATAGGCCTTTAAGCATGCATAAGAAAAAGCACAAAGCTCATTTCGTTATTCGATCACCGAAATGCAGAAATGCGTTAAGCCATCTTGAGCATATGGCATTTGAATAAATGCGTTGCAATTATTTGTCAACTTGCGCTAGGATATTGCATGGTTTTTTATGGATGAATTTTAATCACCACCCGTAATCCGACATATTCATACTTCCCGCTAAGCTTCCCCTACTTCACCTTCATGAATTTTTCTGTCGTGTAAAAACGACCATCAAAAATGACGGTAAGAATATACGTCCCGGTATCCCTTAAACTGTCCGTGTTTATCCCAAAAGAATGACTTCCTTTTTCGCAGTGGTCGAAAGAGCCTTTGTTTACCACTTGACCACTTACATTGCTGATCATAAAGTCAACATCCGCGTCATTAGCCAAATCAAATCTAACCTGTAACTCTTCCCTTACTGGGTTTGGTGACACACTTATGCGGTGTGGATTTGCTCCATTGAGTTTGGACACAGATGCTAATTCATCGTAGATCAGGGTGACTTTGAATATGCTGGCGTCGGCACTTGTATTAGAAGTTTGATTCGAGTTAAAGGGATTAAGCATGGAACTACTAATGCCTCCAAAAATATGGCCTAATACAATGCTATCTCCCTCGAAATAATCCATCCTGATCACATCAAAGTCAGTATCTAACAAATCGTGATAAGGAATGAATTCGGCGCTCGAGCCTTTAAGACCCGGCATTTGGGTGTTCACCTTATACTCATTCAAACTTCCATCAGATGAGCGACTCAACCTACTTATAGTATTGACAAAGGGTACCTGATTGTCCTTGATCAAATTGCCATTGTTATAGTAATACTGGCTCATACCGCCAAAAAACAGGTTGTGCATGGCATTGCTCACACTGTCGTAAAGTGAGACCGAAGAACAATGATAGTTACTCAGGTATTGATTGAAGTCGGTTATGGGCTGATGTCCACTAGCCCTGATGTCAATTGGATACAAATACGGCAGGTCAGCCGTAACCTGAAACACACCCGACGACATGGTATAGCCTTTACTGCCATCGGGAAATATCTGTGGTAAAAGGTTGTAGTCCCTTCGATGCAAATGGACGGCGTCAGTCACACTCTGATAATCGGATATCGAAAGTTGACCCTGGCCGTTGTTTATTTTAAAGGATCTGATCTGATTGCTGTATGTCTGGGTATAAGTAGAATGACCCATGGGGTTGTACCAACCATCGAATTGATGTCCTCCAACCAAGTAAAATGTGGCACCGATCTTTCCAAGTTGACCACCTGTTACGGCAAATCGCGTATCGGTGATTTGCTCAAAATATGGAGTAATTGATGCATTGTTCATAATGGCATCAATAAGGCCCGGCACAGACACGGCGGTCAGATTTGGGAAGGTCATATGATCGTTTTTGCTAACCGAAAATGCATATCCACCAATAATGTATAAGGTGGAATCACTCTGGAAAAAGTTCATGTTGGTAGATTGCAACTGTTCTTTAAGGCCAGTGGAAAGGGAATTTACCGAAGAAGACCAGACTTGCTTTGATTGAATGTCAACGACATAGATTTCGGTATTATTGGAGTTCGCGGGAAAAGCGTTAAATGGCTGACGGGCGTGTAAACCATCAATGCGGCCACCGATCAACACCCACTTTCCATCGTACTGGGCAAAAGCATATGAATGCAAGCCGGGCAGGTTCGGAACCGATACTTCTTCAAGTAAAATGCGATAAGGAAAAGGTGCTTGCGCCACAAGATCAAAAGATGAAAAGAAGAGTGAAAAGAAAAGTGTGAAGGAAAATAAAAAGGTTCTCATTGTTTCAATATTTAGCACCAAATTTAAGTTGGTTCAAATTGAAACATTGTAACTAAAGGCACTCAGACTGCATCCTTTAAGATCGATCAATGAGATTAACACTGCATTTCTTTTATAATGCACAGAACAAACCTTATGAATAAAAATCGCTGACCAGCAGAATTCTGCACTTGGCCAAGTTTTAATTCTGATCGAAGGCCTCATCAATGATCTCGACGGAACGGAGCAATGCAAATGCGGAATCTTTTTTCTCCAGGAGTTCATTGAGATCGGACTCGATTCCAACCAAGCGCTCACCACCGGTTTTCAATTTTCCAGTGTACAGACCTATCTGCGATGTTACTGAACTATAAGCTAAAAGCAAACCGCCGTTTTGATACCTGCCGCCAATGTTCCACTCCTTGCCAACTTCTAAAAGGTAATTATCGAAGGTATCATGAGGGTAGAAATCATCGATCGTGATAACAACAAGGTCCAATTTTTGGGCATATATGAATTGAATGATTCTGCCCTCCAGGCTATCGTAGTGAGATTCGCTCAGCAGCCCCTCAAGATCAAGAATCTTGGAAAGCGGGATCAACGAAAATTGGTCGATATAACCATCGCATTTTTTAAGCAATTCCCGGTTTATCCGGTAGTTGTATTCGTTGAATTCCCTGGGCCTGTTTAAGCCTGTAATGTCAACCCGCAAGGTGGGGTATCGTGTCAATTCATCGTGATAGATGCGCCGCTGTTCTTTTCGACCTTCCTCATAAGGCAGATATGCAACTTTTTGAATGGAATCACAGATGGAACGCGCCATGGAGGCGATGGTCTGAGATTTCAACGAAATACATACAATCAATAAAAATAAAGTGGAAACCGCTCTCAATGCCATAGTACCTGGGTTCTAAAATACATGAATTCTATGCTCATCAACAGGAAATGAACAGGAAATGAACAAATTGAACGATGAATTCAGTAAACAATGACTGATTATAAATTTTTGATTTACAGATTTTTAATATCAATTGGTGTGCAAAGTTTTGAACAAAGCTCAAAATGGTGGAAAACTTCGGTGCCAAATCCTTGACGAGCAACACCTTGTACAGTACTTTAGTCTCGTTCTTTTAATGGTGATCGCTCAAGCGGAATGCAAGGATGCTGCGAAGATTAGTTTCGACGTCTGGTTTTGCAGAAAGGTTGAGAAGGAGTTAAAAGAATGATTTGAGCGGGAAGAAACAGGTCAAACTGAATCCAAAACGCACAAATCGAAGGCAGGCCCAAAAGCCTGCCTTCATCTATTTAGGACCTTCCGATTCCAGTTCAGAATAAACAGTGAGATCATTGTGCATTAATTTTGTAATGTGTTTGTGCCTGTTAAAAGGGTCCAGTGGTGTCCAATAATCGGGGTGGATCAAAATGACTTCCTCACCCATTAAAGTCCTCTGAAACACTTCCAACTTTATTCCCTTTTCAAGCCCCCTGTTGATGTAGTAGCTCTTTTGAGTTTCGCGAAGAACCAAGTTCACATCCAATACACCGATCTCAAAAATGGTATCCACAATGCCACTAATACGAATTGAATCGGCCTCACTTTGAATGGGAACAGGACGAAATACAAGTAGTATAAATACCAGAAGGGCCAAGATTAGGAGAAATACCAAGGTGTTTTTCATGAGAATTACCTTACAGAGTAATTAACCTGTAACGGTGTGATTTATTGCAAGGAATAGAGGTTAAGCGTTGGATTTAGTTGAGTTCAAGAATTCCATCGGTGTTATTTCCGACGGCCGAGAAATAATTTTGACGAATTTTAGTTGGTATTGTATCTACCCAATGTCATTGGTTTTTCGAACATATCTTATCTTTTTTTCGCTTTTGCTCACAACAGGTGCCGCAGTGGCACAGAAAAAATATAAGATTGCGGGCACCATCCAGGATGAAAAAACTAAGGCCAAATTAAGTTTTGCCAACATTTCAATCGATGGCACTTCTAAAGGCACAACCACAGACGAATCAGGACATTTCGGCATATACCTTACCAAAGGGTATCATGTCCTATCAGTAACGTATGTTGGTTTTGAAAAGGTAGAATATCAACTTCGAATTCTGGGTGATACCAATATTACCATTGGGTTAAAAGCCAAAAACAAGGTGCTGAAAGAAGTGGAAGTGGTTGATGTAAGAAAAAAAGAAGATCAAGTGGTCAATGTTCAGTCCAGTGCCATTTCAATGACTAAAAAAGAGATCGAAATGGTTCCGACCATTGCGGGTGAAAACGACATTATTAAAGTGGTTCAATTAATGCCCGGTGTGAGCAAGGGCATCGAAGGGACAGGAGATTTCTTTGTTCGGGGTGGAGACGCGGATCAAAATTTATTGCTTCTCGATGGTGCAACCATTTACAATACCGGCCATTTATTTGGCTTTATTTCCATTTTCAACTCGAGCATAATTGGCGAGGCCTCTATTCTAAAAGGGGCCTTCCCCTCCTATTACGGCGGGCGTTTGTCTTCTATTCTGGATGTTCGAACACAATCCGCCCTTGGTGACTCCACGGCAGTGGAAGGCTCTATCGGACTAATCTCTTCTCGTCTAATGATAAAAACTCCCCTTAAAAAAGACAAGGTCGGCATAATGGTGTCGGGAAGACGCACCTACATAGATCAAGTCATCGATGTGGTCAGTGATGAATTATCACTCCCCTATTATTTTTATGATCTGAATGGCCGAGTAGATTACAAGCTGAATGATAAACATCAACTGTATCTTTCGGGCTACGTTGGTGCCGACATTTTGCAATTTGAACGAGTTCCCGAAAATAGCGAGAACCAAGAGCCTTTCAGATCGAATAATGACATATTAAACCATAGTCAAACCCTGGGCTGGCAGTACGATTTTCCAAAAAACGGAAAGATGAATACCGAGGTTCATCATTCTGTTTTCAAATACAACATCGTAAGCAGTTTGGTCAACGAGCGAATTAGTGCACGCTCGGGCATCGAAGACCTGGGGGTGAAATGGAATTTACAGCTACCTCTGGGCCAACGCAATCTACTGAATACAGGTATTTCGGTCATTAACCACCGAATTTTGCCCATTGAATTTTTATCCGACGGCTTGGTATCGGAATTCATTCCAAGCAGCAGAAGCACGAGCAAAAATGCGACTGAAATGGCTGTTTTCGGTGAATTGACCCGCGATATTTCTTCCAAACTTCGCCTTAGATTGGGCTATCGACAGGCCTTGAACATGGCACAAGGAACCCTCTATCCGGGCTTTGAACCAAGAATTGCCTTGCGCTATGCCATAAACGACCATTCCTCACTCAAATGGTCGTATTCGCGAATGACACAGGTCCTGCACAGGGTTTCCAGTTCATCTATCACCTTGCCGGTGGACCTTTGGTACATCATTACCGATGACATCAAGCCCCAGTCCTCAGATCAACTAACCATCGGCTACGCGTGGAATTCAGTGGCCACCGGCTTTTCAATCGAATCAGACATTTACTACAAATTCATGCGCAACCTGACCGAATATGAACCGGGTACAAGTTTACTGTTCAATGCGGATTTTGAATCGTCTTTGCTTCAGGGGAACGGCAATAGCTACGGCTGGGAAATCATGCTGCGCAAGCGTGGTGAAAAGCTTTACGGTTGGGTCAGCTATTCCTTGGGCTGGTCTACCAGGCAATTTGAAGAGCTCAATGACGGCCGTGCTTTCTTCGCCACCTATGACCGAAGGCACAATGCAGCCATCGTTCTTCAATACAACTTGTCTAAGCGCTTGGCTGTATCATCGGTCTGGGAATTTCTGAGCGGTTCCAGGTTTACGCCCGTCATTGGGCAATACGCCGTAGTCAACCCCGATAATTCGGGTGTCGAAATAATGAATGTCTATTCAGACAGGAACGCCGTTAAACTGTCAAATTCTCACCGACTGGACCTTATGCTCATCTTTAAAAGCAAACCGGAAAAACGCATTCAAAGTGAATGGCGGGCCGGGCTCTACAACGTTTATAATCGGGCAACACCTATACAAACCTATGTTTCGCTCGGAGCTGATGGTAGTTATGAATACATCCAACCCGGATTGTTCGGAACCTTGCCTTTCATTTCATATAATTTTAAATTCTGATCATGAATCGCTACGCAATAATAGTTAGTTCTCTTCTGCTTTTGCAAGCATGTCAGCCCG
Organism: Vicingaceae bacterium; assembly: GCA_040220895.1. Classification (GTDB taxonomy): domain Bacteria; phylum Bacteroidota; class Bacteroidia; order Flavobacteriales_E; family Vicingaceae; genus UBA11591. Next base: position 361,233 of record JAVJVY010000019.1, on the reverse strand, counting down.
AGCCCCTAGTGCTTAAGGATGTGCCGCAGGCTGAATCGAAAATGGTTGTTTCTACTATTACCGATGGCGACAATACCGTTGGCGTATTCCTAACGCGCAGTTTTGCCGCACTGGAAGGATTTCCGGAAGAAGACGCTGAAATACTGAGTAAATACATTGTACAGAAGGCCCTTGTTAGCATAAGCGGTGCCGGTCAGGATGCACTATTAAATGAGCTTTACCCCGGCTTTTACGCCTCGGATGCACTGTCATTGATTCCAGGTGAAACCTATGCATTTGTAGCCTATGACAATACTAGCGGTCAACAGATCACCGCCAATACTGCGGTTCTTGAAAAAGCGTTCATTGAAGAACTGACTGTAACCGAATATCCCGTGGGCGACGAAGTTTTTATCCAGGTAAACATTCGCTTTCAAGACCTGCCTGGTAAGAACTACTACATGGTTAATGTTTCAAAGTCAGATCCCAACAACGACCCATCCGAGGTGGTGAACCGGGATGTGCATACCCAGTTGATCGAAGATGATGTTGATGAGGCGATGATCAAAGAGGAATTTGTGGCATTTCTTCGAAAAGTGGTTCCGGGAGATACCTTGCGCATTTCATTGGCCCATATTTCTCCGGAATACTATTTCTACCTCGATCAAGTGAGCGGCAACTTCATTGGCGAAAGCCTGTTATCCGAACCATACAACTACCCTACAAACGTAAATGGGGGGTACGGGTTTTTTAATCTTCACGAATTTGATCGGCGCAAAGTACTTTTTGGGAAGTGAGGTGGATTGATGGTAGTTGTGACTGCATTGTTTCGAGAGCTCGGATTTACTCGCAGCTTCGCTGCTCGAGAATCTCTAAAATCGAGCCAGCGAGCCTGCCTGCCAGCACGCAGGCCTTTACTCAGGCAGGCAGGATTCACGAACACCCATGAAATCAAACACGTTGTGAGTAAACCCTCCTCATTAAGCCTGTTGAGCGCTGCGCGCTCAGTCTTTTTTGTTCCACTGCAGGCTCGAGCAAGCTCGGCCTACGTGTCACAAAAAAGCCTGATTTGAGAATCTCAAATCAGGCTTTTTGATGTCGGGATGGCGGGAGTTGAACCCGCGACCTCTCGCCCCCCAGACGAGCACGCTAACCGGACTGCGCCACATCCCGAAAAGGAGGGCAAAAATAAGATAGAATTTCTATTAGCGGAGAATAAACGACTTTTTGTTATCGCTTATGGTTGCATAATTTCAGGCCTTCGAACTCAATGATGCTGACGTCCATCTTAACCTGGCTGCCGGGATAGTTTGGGTCTTCTTTGACTATGACGCTTACGTCTTCGTACTTTTCAGTAGCCCTGGCTGCGTCATTCAGGGCATAGCGATGTCCGTCTGCTTTAAAAACAATGACAAATGGGTCGTCGTTGCATTCAATCCAACCACTTTCTACCGTAAAGGGCCATTCATCACCAAAATCACTGGCCGTCAATCTTTTGGAACTGTCTGAACAAGCAGTGAACCCGATCCCTAAACCAATCATCAAAAACGCAACGTATCTTTTCATAACCGTAATTTCCGCCTTAAATGTAGAAAAGTTCATTCAACTGGGCAATTTCCTCTTTATTTCGATTTTCATAATCCATGATTGACAGCGTCAAAATTCGATTTTATTCTATATTTGCAGCCTCAATTTTTTGAGGGGAAACACCACTTATTTCTCATATGGCGAGGTAGCTCAGGTGGTTAGAGCGCAGGATTCATAACCCTGAGGTCGGGGGTTCAATTCCCCCCCTCGCTACAAAGCAAACCCATTCGATAAGAATGGTTTTTTTTTGATTTATAAGGACTTGAAAAGCAGGCTTTGCTGAGGAACTAATAAGGGGGTTTGCTTTGTAAGGCCCCCGAGATGAAGTGTGAGTGTGAGCGTGAGTGTGAGTCCGTGAATTCCCTAAGGACTTTTGAAATACGTCTAAAACTTTTCGAGTCTTAAGGAAGGGAATTAAATTGTCGAATCGAAAATCGAATTCAATAAATACGCCAGGCGAATTCCGGCCTGACTCATGCGCAGATCAACCGTCGCAATGTTCTTTTCGTAGTATGATTTGTCAAGTTTATCGTCGGTAAAATCGTACATCTGATCGATGTATGTTTGAGATTCGAAGGCCCAGGAGGCTACATCTGTATTCTGCCATTCTTTCAGCTTAGCATCCGTTATACCTTTCTCTAATTCCTGTGTATATTGCTCATCGTTCCAATTTCGCATTTTCAAAAGGTCAGTATCCCAGACCTTGTGCAAATTGGACTTTTCTCCAGACCCCTGCCATTCAACCTTTGCTCCATGCCCTGCATCATCCTTATAATAAGCACAGTGAATAGGGTTATGGATGTCTCCTATGGTATGACTAATTACCCTGATTGCCATCAATTGGTCTTCCTGCGATGCCTTTGGATCCTTCAATACCGTTACGTAATGTTCAATTTTCTTGACCCCATTGTCTGAAAATTCTTTGTCTTTGAAGGCGTAATGCCAGTTTGCTTGCTGCTTGTATGTTTTGGTATCAACCTGTCGATCCATCCACAGATCTGCCTCACTTAGTTTAACCTCTCCAAGAATGTCGGCCAGCGCTTGTTTCGATTTTTCACTCAAGTGGTCTTCAGCTATCAATCCAATAATGACGTGACCTGAACGACCCCAGGCAAAACAAGTGGAAACGATCAGTGAAAAAATAATAGTGATAAGGCTTGACTTTCTCATAAGGCATTGATTTGAATGGACTAAAGGTATATTTTTTCATTAAAAAAGTACTTGCCTGGAAATGCTAGGATCAAATCATTATTTTAGCGTGTATACCAAGAAGTTGAATGGAAGTTTTTGCTCCTTAATATTGAGCTATGAATTGGAATGACGTTATCAAGTTTGCCAATAATGGCAGCCCTGCAGCACCCCGGCGCGTGGAAAGAAGTGAAATTGAATGGCAGAAGATATTGACCCCCGAGCAATTTCAAATCACTAGGTTAAAAGGTACCGAACGACCCTTCACCGGAGAGCATTGCAGCAGTTTTGAAAATGGTAGATACGCCTGCATCTGCTGTCACGAGGAACTTTTTGATTCGTCCATCAAATTCGAATCGAGCTCCGGTTGGCCAAGTTTTACAGAACCCGTTTCTAATAGCGTTATTAAATACGTCAATGATCGAACTCACGGCATGTCCAGGGTTGAAGTGATGTGCAATGTATGCGACGCCCACCTTGGTCACGTTTTTCCAGATGGGCCCGAGCCGACGGGCTTGCGGTTTTGCATCAATTCGGCCTCGCTCAGATTGGTTGTAGAAGTGCAATAACTGTTCATAAAACTCATGCCATGCCGGAAATAGATGATCGATTCCCTTTGATTAAAACCAAACGCCTCACCCTAAAGGCCATCGAAATTGAAGATGCGCACGCTATTTATAAAATGCGCTCAACCAAGGCGGTTAATCGGTTCATTGCTCGAGTGCCAATGGACGATCCGGCAAATGCAAAAGAACTGGTCAACAAAACCATGGAGGCCTTCAAGAATAAAATGGCCATCGGCTGGGCAGGCATCCTGCGTAATGGAAACAACATCATAGGCACCTGCGGTTTTAACAAAATTGACCACTTGAATAACTCAGCCGAACTGGGCGGAGAATTGTCTTCAGATTTCTGGGGAAAGGGAATAGCCTTTGAGGCGGTTCAAGCCATTGTAAATTACGGAATATTCGAATTGAAATTGCACCGCATCGAAGTGTACATCGACCCTGCTAATCGCGGGGCCATCGCCATTCTTGAAGCCCTTGATTTCAAAAAAGAGGCCCACTTCAGAGATAAGATCCTATTTCAAGGAACGTACATGGACATGACAGTTTATTCACTGCTCACCAAAGAATACAGAGGGGATAAGTCGTCGTAATTCCCCGGTTTATTTTCTGTCTTTAGATTTTGGTCTAAGGAATCGCTTAAAGATGTTCGATTGTTTGGAAGGTGGGCCAACCGAACCATCATAGACTTTCTTACAGTCGTTTCTAATGATGACAGACGAAGTGCTTTTAAAAAGATTTGTTACCGGACCAAATAAGAGGGCAAGGTTACTGATACCATCCCCTTCAGCCAGTTCGAAGGGGCCATCAAATTCTTCCCTGATCATAGAGCAGCCCTTTTCATCGAGCAAGGCATACGAGAAATGTTTGTATTTACTGTTTAATGGGTCTATTTTTCCGGCCAGGGCCAGTCGATTTCGCTGTGTTCTGAATGCGACATCTCTGAAATCCAGCAATCCTGAATCGAGATGGAAATCACCGTGAAGATATTCGAGGAGTGTTGAATCACTTTCTCTTGTTTTGAGTGCCGCAGCGTAGTCTGTTCCTTTCGACACAGCGATACCCACCGCTCCAAAAAGCATGACCGAGCCCAAGTCCTTGAATGAAAAGCTCTGGGTCTTTTTAAAATGCTTTACCATTTTGTCAAGACTGATGCCGTATAGTTTGGAATTGTTCGAAGTTAACAGCGCATCGCCAGAAAGGGATTGCAATGAGAATTGACCTTGAGTTAAATGGAATTTAAGATTGAATTTGCCAGCGAAATCACCCTTAAAAAAATCCTGTTTTTGGCCCGAATGCCTGGCCAGGTGTTCCACGAGATCTTCATTTTCAAAATTACCCACTAGCTGAAAAATCACATTTCGGGGGTTGAGATTGATGCCGAATTTAAACTTGACAAGGTCTTGGTTGAAGCACTTGGAATCGAAAATCAATAAGCCCTTTTCCATGTTGAAATTGAGGGACCCTTTATGTCCTTGAAATCCAAAAGCATTGATGGATTCATAAGATGCCATCGACTCGATATTGAAGGCATGCAATGGCTTTGTTCTAAAATCAAATAGAAATGTTGAATTTGCGGAGTTAATGCCTTTTACATCTATTAGTACCTCATCACCCTCCCCTTCCAAAGTGAATTTTCCGTTTAGCAGTGTGATGGAATCAATGCGGATCGATTCAAGACTCCATATACCCCCGAGCATAGATGCCTTGGAAACATATTCTTTTCTGATGTTATACGGTACAATTCCTTTAGTTCGATAACGATACAGCGGTTTGTGAATAACGGCAGACTGAACCAGCAGTTTATTCCATGGAAAGTTGAGCGGCATGTTAAGATCAATGGTGTCTACATGTACCACAAGCCCCAAACTATCATAGAGATTGACATCGCTCAATTCAATTTTCAGATCCTCTTTAAAAAAAAGTTGGATCTGTCCGTGCAACTCAAGTCGCAGACCGGTACTTTCAAAAAAAGATTGCTCGATCTCACCTCTGTAGTCGTTTATATCCAGCCGATACAGAAAAACACCGATCAACAACAAAAGCATTAAGATCAGACCTGAGAACCAAAGAAATATTCTAAAAAGCACTCTTTTCATAGAGGCCGCAAAGGTCGTTTAAAATATAATTTTAGTATACTTCAACCGTGTAAATATGACGCCGAACAATAATCACCCAACGATGTAGACTTTGGCACAGTTATTGGTACAGAAAAACCATACATTATATTCCATGAGCAAAAGAAACATCAGTATTGGCCAGGTATTCAAAACCATTGTATGGCCGCGGAAAAACATCATTCTCGTCGGTCTTGTTCTTATTGTTATAAGCAGGCTGTCAGGCCTGATCCTACCTGGAGCAAGTAAATACTTAATGGACGACGTTATAGCAAACGCCGACTTTGAAATGCTAAAGTTGCTCTTGGCAGCTGTTGTTGGCGCCATAGTGGTTCAAGCAGTGACTTCTTTTTTATTAACCAGGATATTAAGTGTTGAGGCCCAACGTCTCATTTCCATTCTAAGAGCCCAGGTACAGCAAAAGATCCTTCAATTGCCCATTCGTTTTTTTGACAATCACAAGAGTGGTGAACTAGTTTCGCGCATCATGACCGATGTGGAAGGGGTGAGGAACATTGTGGGAACCGGATTGGTTCAGATGATCGGTGGTTTATTGACGTCGGTTGTATCCTTGGTTTTATTGATCAAGATCAGCCCAATGATGACACTCTATGTCTTGGTGCCCATTATCATTTTTGGCCTTATTTCGCTCAAAGCTTTTGGATACATTCGACCGATTTTCAGGGAACGGGGCAAAATCAACGCCGAAGTGACGGGTCGACTAGTGGAAACCCTAAATGGAATTCGGGTTATCAAAGGTTTTCACGCTGAACCTCAAGAGGTTAAAACCTTTGAGGATGGCGTTGAAAAACTGTTTCTGAATGTTAAAAAAAGCCTCACTTCCACTAGCCTAATCACTAGTTCTGCAACCTTGCTCTTGGGCCTGGCATCTGCTGGCATCATGGGAATCGGCGGATACATGATGATGAATAACGACCTGACCGTAGGTGATTTTCTTGCATTTACGTTATATCTGGGTTTTATGATCGCCCCCATCGTACAAATGAGCAACATTGGCAGTCAGTTGACCGAGGCGTTTGCCGGACTTGACAGGACAGAAGAAATCATGAATATGACCGTTGAAGACGACGGATCTGTTAGAAAAAATGTGCTTAAAGAGGTCAAGGGCGATCTGGAATTCAAGGATGTCTCTTTTGCCTATGAAGAAAACAGTGAAGTACTAAAAAACATCAACCTCCGAGCTAAACCAAATAGCGTGACGGCACTGGTAGGTACCAGTGGCTCAGGAAAAACCACCATTGCCGGATTGGCTGCATCATTTTTAAATCCGGTTTCGGGAGTAGTCACCATTGACGGCCATGACCTGAGCAAAGTGAACCTTGCCTCCTACCGCAATCATTTGGGGGTGGTACTTCAGGATGATTTTCTTTTTGAAGGAACCATTCGCGAAAACATTCTTTTTCCGAGACCAAATGCCAACGATGAAAGCCTTTTACATGCGGTGAAAGCAGCTCATGTAAACGAATTTACTGATCGCTTCGAAGATGGTCTGGACACGGTGATAGGTGAACGAGGTGTCAAACTATCAGGAGGACAACGCCAACGGATCGCCATCGCGCGTGCCATACTGGCAGACCCAAAAATTCTTATTCTGGACGAAGCAACCTCTAACCTTGACACCGAAAGCGAATCGTACATTCAGGAAAGTTTGAATGAATTAATGAAAGACCGGACTACCATCGTAATTGCCCACCGCCTGAGTACCATTCGGAAAGCTGATCAGATTCTGGTTATTGAAGAGGGAAAGATCGCCGAGCAGGGAAATCACGACGAACTCATCGCTTCTGGTGGCAGGTACTATGATCTCTATACCTATCAGGCCAGGATATAACTAAAACAGCGCCCAATCATGAAGTAGCCGGTTTATCGGGATCCGTTTTTTTTGGAGCAGCCTTTTTTACCAATCCTTTGGCCGCATCAGGCTTATTTTCTTCAGCAATTAGGTGTTGCGTGGGAACGGAAATATTAAATCCGCTTTTTTTCAAGGCCTCATATATTTCTAGCGTAACCTCACTATCTGCCAAAAGCAATCTGGCCGAAATCCAGTAAAGCACCCTGAAATCAAAAGAATAAGAACTCTGGCCCTGAAAAAGCACCAGTGCTCCGGGATCTTTTAACACATCCGGATTCCTATCGAGCACACCTTTAACAATTTCAATGACCTTAACCGGATCAGAACCGGACTGGAGCTTTAAGACCAATTCCCTTCTGCGCTTGGTATCGCTCAAGGTCCAGTTGGTCACTTTAAATGAAACCAAATCACTATTTGGAACAATGACCTCTGCCCCGTCCCAAGTTCTTATTTTACTGCTGCGTATTCCTATTTCATTGACCGTTCCTTCAACATCTCCGGCAGTGACTACGTCTCCGACCAGCACCGGGCGCTCAAAAACCAGAATGAGTCCTGAAACGAAATTATTGACCACATTTTGAAGTCCAAAGCCAATTCCCACACCCAACGCGCCTGCCAAAAAACCGAGCTTGTCCAAGCTTATTCCAGCGGCCGCAACGGCCATGAAGAATCCCAGAATCAATATAAAATAGCGGGTTACAATACCAATGGCCATTGGTATTCCCCGTTTTAAGTTAAATCGAGGAAGAATCTCAATTTCGAGCAGGTGCCTTAAAAAATTCGCGACCATCGTAAAAACAACGACTATCAAAACAAAATCGACCAAAAGGCCAATAGAAAGGCTGACATCCCCAAACTCCCAACCAAGGCTCATGAATTCTTCCCACCATTCAGAAAAGCTCCGATCCAGTCTCAACTGACTCAGGGTTGCAAAGAACCAAAGGTAGATTGCCCAGGTACGTGCAATCAATTTGGTCCAGAAACGCAGGGACTTTTCTTTTTCCTGAATGGTCTTGATGCCTTGACCCCATCGGCTCACAATTAAAAATTCCATCAGCCCTTCGACCATCATGACTACCATGTAAAGAACCACTGCAACGGTAGCACTTCTGGTAACAGCCGAAGTTAGCAGCCTTGAAAATTGAACACTACCCACGATATTGGCATAAATGGCTGTGCCGAACAATATAAAGAGGATGGGTGTGGCCCATTGATAAACCCCGGCCCACCTATTTTTTACTACATCTTTTAGGTAGAATGAAATCATCAGATAGGCCGAAAGAATTAACCCAACCAACCCTTCCACCATTAACAAATTACGCTGCGCAAATGGTTGTCCTATCATAAAATATTGCAGTTTATCGGCAAGAAATAGAAAGGCCATGCTGTAAAGTGCGATCCGAACAGAAGCGTGGGTCAAGGGCGAGAGTAGATAAATAACAGGGAAGATCATGACGATGATTATCTGTTCAGACAGCGTACTTGGTCTGTTATTGTAAATCCAAAAGCTCAAAAACAAAGCGATGATCAGTGCGAGCAACACCGGGGAATTTATCAGTCGTATAAAAAGGATTTCTTCTTTTAATGCAGTATCCCCCATCTTTCTGAGTTCGCTTCTTAAAAAGATGAAAAATGCCATCAATCCGAAAAACAAAAAAACATGCGACCACAAGTTAAACGTCTTTCCCTTTAAATATTTGACATTGAGTTGATGGGCATTTGACCAGGCCTGGCCAATGGCTGTGAAAATTGAGGTTGAATCTTGAGGGTTACTTTCAAGATCAAAATACTTCGGACTATCTTGGAAGAGAATATCGGATCTCATCTTATTCTCGGCTACTCTTATCTGATCTATGACTCCAATAACTTTCAGTTTAACCCTGGTCAGGGTATCAACGAAAACGAAATATTCATTTTCCTTTTCAAGGTGCTTTCCCTCCATTTCTTCCATATACTTCAAGAGCTCTTCAATTCTAGTGAGCAGAACTTCGGCCGATTCTTTTTCAACTGCTTCAGCCCTTGTAAGTTCCCATCGCTTGCGGTAACTCGAAATGACATTCTTATCCGCACTTAATTGTTCACTAAGAAGCTTGGAACCCTTCTCAATGGACTCAATTTCGGCCATGAATCGCTCCCAATTCTGCAATTCGTCTTTCAGTTCGAGTAAGTTCATTTGCTCGAATTCAACTTCGATAGAATCGATGTCCAACTCCCTTGATTTCGCAAGGGATTGGTCAAGGATTTCGAATAGTTTGTTTAAATCAGATCGGTCTGCTGCGTTTTTATCGAGGTTTCTAAGCTTGAACTCCGTTTCTTCAACAGCTTCAGAAAAACGATCGATTGAGAATGCCTCTGTTTGAAGCCCTGTGCTATCCTGGGCAATAATTGCGACGGCAATCTGTAAAAACGAAATAAGGACAAATACCTGCTTTTTAAGCATCATCGAACATGTTATGGTCGGGGTAAAAATAGGTAAAATGCCCTGTTTCGATTGAATATTCACTATATTGGATTTGCAATTCCTTAATTCCCAAGCATGTCGGAATTTAAGTTAAGACCCCGCTTCCACCTGGAAGTGTACAATCCCGAAAACGAAGTGGAGGATATCGTTCGAAATAAATTGAAATACGACAATCCGAATAAATTTGAGAGTACGATCATAAAGGGACACCTGATCCTTAGAATCAACAAGAACAAAAGACACTTCTGGAGTCCTCAAATGGATATAAGCCTGAGGGAAATGGAAGAAGGCGGTACGCAGATTCGATGCCTTCTTGCCCCGGAACCGGCGGTCTGGACCATGTTCATGTTCATTTATTCTGCCACAGGCTTTGGATCATTTATTGGATTGATGATCGCCATGTCTCAATGGACACTCGAGAGGGAAATGTGGGGGATCTATGTTTCACTGATTTCGGCCATTCTGGGATTAATCGCTTTTTTCGCGGCCCAGGCTGGAAAAAAGATTGCCCATGATGAAATGTCCAGACTAAAAACATTCGTCCTGGATATTCGCTGGAACAAAAAAGGCCCGGATTAACCGGGCCCAATTTATCATTTACTTTATTTATTACATGCCAAATCCATAGTATCGTTCCTTGCCATTGGGATAAATACCTTCTATCAGCACGCCACCTTTTTTTCCTTCCAGTATACGCATGACGTCTTCGACTACACGCACATTCTGCTTGTCTATTCTGGTTATAATAAACCCTTCCTGTACACCGGCACTCATTAGTTTTCCAGAGTATAGTTGCAATACCTTGACGCCCTCGGAGATTCCAAGTTTTTTCAATTCTTCTTCGGGAACTTTACCAAATTTGGCTCCAAGTGATTTCAAGACGGCCTCAGATTCAGGATTAATAATCTCCGTATTGCCCTTGTAGTTTTTTAAGACCATCCTTTTTTCCAGTTCCTCTCCTTCCCTATTCAAGGTAATGGTCACCTGATCACCTGGCCTGAATTGGCTGATTTGCTCTTGTAGTTCTGGCACCTTATTTACTTTCACACCTCCGACCTTAGTTATAACATCACCTTTTTTAATTCCCGCATCCTCTGCAGCACCTTTTTCCAGAATTCCTGAAACGTAAACACCGTTTAAATCGCTAATGCCTTCCTGTTCTGCGAGATATTTGTCAATGTCCCTGATATTCACACCAATGAACGCACGCTGCACGGTCCCGAATTCTTTGAGATCATCTACCACCTTATTTACAATGTTTGATGGGATGGCAAAAGAATACCCGACATAAGAACCCGTTGATGATTGTATGGCAGAATTGATCCCAATTAGTTCGCCGCGGGCATTTACAAGTGCTCCTCCACTATTGCCGGGATTGACCGCAGCATCTGTTTGAATGAATGATTCGATGGCAGAAGCTCCCGTGCGCCTGTCCCTTCCCAAAATATTGATATCTCTTCCCTTGGCAGAAACAATTCCAGCAGTTACAGTGGAAGTCAGGTTAAATGGATTTCCCACAGCAAGGACCCATTCACCAACTTTGGTCTGGTCAGAATTCCCGAAAGTGACATAGGGAAGCCCCTCTGTTTCTATTTTCAACAGGGCGAGATCTGTGGTTGCATCTTGTCCAATTACTTTTGCGGCATAAGTCTGCCTGTCATTCAGAACCACTTCCAGGTTTTCCGCTTGTTCAATGACATGGTTATTCGTCACAATGTAACCATCATTAGAAATGATCACACCCGAACCGGAGGAGCGTATAATTTGCGGAGGCATGGGCCGACCTGAAAAAAAATAATAAAAAGGATCCTGCGGAGCGTTTCCCGTCATTTCGGTTTTGACGTGCACCACCGAGTTCACTGTTCGTTCAGCGGCAATGGTAAAATCCATGGGTGAAAGTTCTGCAGAAGCCGACAGGCTTGCGAATCTATTTTCTATCTGCCCTGAATTTTCTTTGATTATCACGGTCTCTTTTCCACCTGTGAGGTAAAAAACGGCATATGAAGCTATTGAGGACAAGGCCACAATTCCTAAAACCTGCATGAATTTTTTCATCATTTAATCAAATTAGTTCGTTCACAAATATAACCCCTGAATTACCTCTGAGTGTATATGGTCGCTGTTAAAAACTGTTAACACAAAGTCGCTTTCATCCTCGCTGAGTCAGACATAAGACCTAAATTTGACCCATGTTGGTCGATTTCCATAAATATCACGGAAACGGAAATGATTTTATACTCATTGACAATCGTTCCCTTGGACTCAAATTAAGTTCCATAGAAATCAAGGAAATCTGTCATCGGCATTTTGGTATAGGATCTGATGGCATTATTCTGATTGAAAATGATCAAGAGACAGACTTCAACATGGTGTTTTACAACCCGGATGGGAGTCAGAGCTTCTGCGGAAACGGAAGTCGTTGCTCCTTGCATTTTGCGTTCAATGAAGGTATAATAGAAGGCCATGCAATTTTCAGGGCAATTGACGGGATTCATAGAGGCGAAGTCAAGGATTTTCATACACGAATACAAATTTCTGATATTGAAGAGGTTAAGAGGTTTGAGGACTGTTTCTTCGTGAATACCGGATCTCCACATGCAATCGTATTCGTTGAAAATGTCGATCTTATTGAGATTGCGACCGAAGCCTCGAGAATCAGGCACGACAGTCGCTTTGCACCCGACGGTACCAATGTCAATTTCGTTGAGTTTACCGATAATGGCATTCGATCTCGGGTATTTGAACGCGGTGTAGAAAATGAAACACTTTCTTCGGGTTCAGGTACAACAGCCCAGGCCATTTGCTCACATGCACTAAAGGGTCTTGATTCTCCAATCTCAGTATCGACCCGAGGTGGAAACTTAAAGGTAGAGTTCAGTTTTGATGGCAATGGGCATTATAATAATATTTGGTTGGTTGGCGAGGTCAATCCTGTTTTCAAAGGAACACTGTCACTATGATGTTAAAAGGTCCAAGGATCTTCTTGAGAACACCTGTTGAAAGCGATCACAGTTCGCTACTTAAGTGGGAGAATGACGAAGAGCTATGGGTTTTCGGCGATTCAAGGAAAGTATTCACCGAAGATGAAATTCAAGATTTTTTAAAATTACCGCATGATTTGATTTCAGAGAAACAGCTAAGGCTGATGATCTGCACCAACGAACATTCCCGAGCCATAGGCTGCATCGACCTTTTCGATTATGATCATCATCATCTGCGCGCAGGGCTGGGCATACTGATATACGATTTGGCCGACCGTCGGCTGGGTTTTGCCAAAGAGGCAATTACTTTGTTGGTTGATTATTGCAAGAAAACCCTAAATCTTAAACAACTCTACTGCAATATCATGGAAAACAATCAGGCGAGTAAAGACCTTTTTACGACCTGTGGATTCAAGCATTCGGGTACCAAGCATTCCTGGCGCATAGTTGGCAAAGAATGGAAAGATGAATGGATGTTCCAGTTAATGCTGAGGTGATGGTGAAAAGGAAAAGAAAAAAGAAGGTTTTATGGGTCCGGGTGCTTCTTTTAACCTTCATTATTTTGATCGCTGCTGCTGCCTTTACGGCTTATGAACTTTACCGAAAGGTGTTGACAAGTAACGTTGTCTCATCTGTAACCGACGATCCTTACCTGTACATTCCCAGCAATGCTTCATTTGAAGAGGTCTGTAGAATTCTGTCACAAAAAGGCCTGGTGAGAAACATCAATACCTTTATATGGGTAGCTGAAAAAAAGAACTATCCGGGTCTTGTAAAATCAGGACGATACAAGATTGAAGGAGGAATGAGTAACAATGAGCTGATCAATTTGTTGCGCTCGGGAGAACAAGAGCCTATTCGCCTCAGTTATCAAAACATCAGAACCCTTGAGGAACTGGCTGGCCGAGTTGCAAAACAAATAGAAGCCGATTCCCTAAGTCTTATTGAACTGTTGCGGGACGAGTCATTTACATTGCGCTATGGTTTTAACCGGAATGAACTGCTCGCCATGTTCATACCGAATACCTATGAATTCTATTGGGACACTTCATCAAAAGAATTCTTTGAAAGAATGGCCAGGGAATACAAAAGCTTTTGGACTGCAGAGCGAAAAAAGAAGGCCCAACATTTAAGGCTGAATCAAACCGAGGTTACTACACTGGCAAGCATCGTTCAAGCAGAGCAGACCATCCGGCCCGACGAACGACCAAGAGTGGCAGGCTTGTACATAAACCGTATTAAAAAAGGAATGCGGCTCGAATCGGACCCCACCGTTATCTATGCACTCAACGATTTCACGATTAAACGAGTATTAAATGAGGATCGAAGTGTTGATTCACCGTACAACACTTATAAATTCAAAGGATTACCTCCGGGTCCAATAAATATTCCAGATATCTCGTCCATCGATGCCGTGCTTAACTACGAAAAACATGACTATCTATTTATGTGTGCCAAGGAAGACTTTTCGGGCTATCACAATTTCGCAAATAACTTCCGCCAACACAGTGTTTTTGCTCAGCGCTATCGAAATGAGCTAAATAAAAGGAAGATTTACCGCTAAAACCTACATTTGCCAATTTTTTAGAAATGAGTGATATCAAATTTGGAACCGACGGCTGGAGAGCCATTATAGCTGAACAATACACCAATGACAACGTGGCCCGGGTTGCTCATGCATCGGCACAATGGCTAATAAAAACAGGAGCACCAAGGATCGCTGTCGTGGGCCACGACTGCCGATTTGGAGGCAACATGTTTGCCGAAGTTGTTGCCTCTGTACTAGCTGTAAACGGAATCAAGGTCATTTTATCAGACCGCATGGTCAGTACACCCATGATCTCCCTGGCAACCAGGAATTTTTCGGCAGGAGTGGGAATCGTCATAACGGCATCTCACAATCCGCCGTCTTACAACGGCTATAAGTTAAAGGCGCCGTTCGGGGGCCCGATGCCTCCAGATCAGGTTGCTCAGGTTGAGGCGCTGATCCCAGAAAAGAACATCCACGACCTTGCCGAACTTACTTTAGGCCAATTCGTAAATCAGGGATTGGTCGAATTGACCAATATTGAACAACAATACATCGACCAGATCGAGGCGAATTTTGATCTGGACTCGATACGAGAAAATAGCGACAAATTTGCCTACGACCCTATGTTCGGTGCCGGTCAGGACGTTATGAAAAAGCTGTTACCTAACATTACCTACCTGCATGCAGAACACAATCCGAGTTTTAATGGCACAGCCCCGGAACCAATTCATCGTAACCTTTCAGAATTATCGAATCTGATCGCTTCGTCCAATGGCAATATACACTGCGGACTAGCCACCGATGGAGATGCTGACCGCATTGGTTTGTACAATAGCAAGGGGGAATTCGTAGATTCCCACCACATTATCCTTTTATTGATCAAATACCTCGTTGAAGAAAAGGGCCTGAGTGGAAAAGTTGTCAATGCTTTTTCTGTTAGTCCCCGGGTGCGAAAAATGTGTGAGCATTTTGGGCTGGAATTCCAGGTAGTTAAAATTGGATTCAAATACGTCGCAGAGATCATGGTAAAGGACGATGTGCTCCTGGGTGGAGAAGAATCGGGCGGCATCGCTATTAAAACCCATATCCCCGAACGCGATGGAATATGGATGGGCTTGACCGTTTGGGAATACATGGTGAAATCGGGTAAAACATTAGAAGACCTGATAAACGATGCCTACGAAATTGTGGGACCATTTTCTTTTGAAAGGATTGATTTGAAACTAAGTGAAGAGCAGAAAGAACGGATCATGAAAAATTGTGCCAGCGGAAACTACCTGGCTTTTGGTGACATGGAAATTGAACGAAGTGAAAACATTGACGGATACAAGTACTTCTTTAAAGATGATCAATGGGTCATGATCAGACCATCAGGGACAGAGCCGGTTCTCAGAACCTACGCGGAAAGCAGCAGCAGCGAAAGCGCTTTTGACATCCTGAAAAAAACGCACGACACCCTGCTCAATGAAGGGTAATCTGCAATATAAATCGATGATATTTTTAACTTAGGCGGATAATCGCCCGCCAATGAGGAAACGATTTTATTTTTTTCGTCAACATTCCTTTTATCTTCTATTGGCAGTTCTGGCAACGGGACTCTTGATGCTTTCATTTTCACCACAAGAAGAGAATTTTTTCACAGTCACAGGCAGAGTTATCTATGATGTCAAGGAATACCCGGCAATTACCGTTAATGTTCGTATTACGGAAGATGGAAAAAACTTTAAATCCTTTCAATGTGACCAAAAAGGTCGTTTCGAGACTAGATTGTACCCTGATCACCTTTACCTGTTTTACTTTTCTGCTGATTACCACGCCACCTCTAAGGCAGAACTAAACACAAATATTCCTGAAGCAGACAAGGGTGAATACGTCGGTGGGCTTTTTGCCTTTGAATGCGAGATTTTCGAATTGCTTGAAGGCCTGAATCTGGCATTGCTAAACGCTCCTTTGGTCAAATTCAAATACATAACTGAAAAAAAAGAATTTGACTATGATAGAAAACATACCGAACGTATCCTGTATAACCTGGAAGGATTCAGGGCAGAGATCGCCGATTTGAAGAGTCGCCGAAGGGAAGTGCTAAAAGATGAAGACGAAGCCAAAAAAAGACAGGAAATGGTCGTGGCACAACAAGGAAAAAAGGAACGAAAGGTCATTGAATTTGAGAGTGAAAAAAATAAACCAAAAGCGGTTAATACCACTGGTGCTCGGAATATTATGGACAAGCTCGATGAAGATACGGACGATCGAGACGATGCTATCGCCCAAAAATATAGAGAAGCAGATAGCATCATGAAAGAAAGTGAAGCACTAGCGCTCGAAGAATCTCCAGAAATCATTGAGGCAGAAGAGATGGAATTGGAAGAAGCAATTGATGCATCAGACCTGATCTCATTGATCGTAATCCCAAAGCGAGTAGAAATTTCGAGTAATGAGAACGAAAATTTGACCGAATCAGAAGAAGTAACTGCAGCCAAACGCAAGGTTCAGGAGGCTACTGAAGTAAAGCGAATCGGTGAAGAATCGAAAATAAAGGAGGAAATGCTTTCATTCACCTTAAAGACTCAGGCCCTTTACGACAAGCGATTGTATAATAAGAAAATACAGAACCGCATGATCGATGACCTTATCAGAAGGGTTGCTCTGGCCGAGATCTATTTCAAACAAGCGTATTTCAAGCTTCACCCTAACGAAGGATATAATGTTAAGCCAAGTCTTTTCACCAAGACCAGATCTAATACTTGGTTCGACAAAGAGTTCGTGACTGTGATGTATCCTCATAAAACCATACATTATCGTAAGGAAACTTTTCTGTTTGGATTGTTCTCCTATTACTATGAAGAAGGCACGGAAATTGACAGTGATACTTTTTGCAGACAACTTGCTGAGATGAACCTTGACCACACCGTATGCGCAAACTGATATTTCTTTACATCGCGTTTTTTAGTTTTTCCGGACTGCTTGCACAGTCCTATAGTTTTCAGCAGATTGGTGTAGAGGAAGGATTATCACAATCGGTTGTGAACTGCGTAGTCCAGGACGACGAAGGCGTCTTTTGGATTGGCACGATGTCGGGACTTACAAGGTACGACGGCCGAAATTTCAGGGTCTTTACCAAGAGTGAGGGCTTGTCCGAAAACTGGGTAACCTCTGCTTTAAAAGATAAAAACGGAAACCTTTGGTTTGGCCATTGGGGTGGCGGAGTTAGTTTTTACAATAAGAAGCTCGAAAAATTAAAAGACCTAAAACTGGAGCGCTTCAGCAATTTTAAGAGCATCACCAGCATGATCCTGGACAAGAATAACGACATATGGTTCGGAACCAATGGTGCCGGTGTTTTCAAATACGAGTTCGAATCAAACAATGTTGTCAGCTTTTCTAAGGAAGATGGCTTTCAGAGCAGCGTTGTAAAAACAATGTGCCTGGATGGAAAGGGGAACATTTGGTTTGGGACAAACAAAGGAATTGCCATTTACCGCATATCTAAACAATTAGAAGAAAAGGGTGCCTTTCTTTTAATCACCCAAAATGATGGATTATCAGCTAATCAGATTACCGATATTCAGCGTCTTGGCAATAATTCAATGGCAGTGGGAACAGAATACAACGGCCTAACCATTATAGGCAATACGAAAGACCTAAGTCAATTGACTTTTCGCATTATCAATAAACAAAGTGGCCTGCTATCAAACGACGTACTTTGTATCTATGCCGAGAACGAAGAAAATTTATGGATGGGCACCAGGAACGAAGGTGTGATTAGATTCAATCTGAAAACCGGCGATTTTCGGCAACTTTCCACCAAACAAGGCCTGAATTACTTCAAGATAAACGTCATTTTCTCCGACAGGGAGCAGAACATCTGGATCGGCACCGACCTGGGGTTAAACTTGTTCAGAGGCGAGGGATTCCTGATTTATGATGAGCGCGATGGTTTACTTAATAATGTGATCTGGGACATCAGCGAGGATAAGGAGCATCGTTTATACCTGGCCACCAATCAGGGTTTATCTAGAATCAAGTTCATTAAAAACGAAAAGTCGGATTACACCGAGCGGCTCGATGTAGTAAACTTTGATCAAAAAAATGGCATGAGCAGCGAGATCGCGTTGTCGGTATTGATCGACGATGATGGTGACATCTGGTGCGGGACGGGTTTTGGGGGATTGAATTACATACGGGCCGGTTCAGAGAGGGTGACCCGAGTGCTTGATTCGAGTCGGGGTCTCTCGTCCAATACCATCTATTCAATCACTCAGGATAAGCAGGGTTATGTGTGGGTAGGAACAAATACCGGTGCCAGTAGAATTGATAAAGCCAGCTTTGAAGTAAAAAATTTCTCACCAGCAGATGGGTTGGGTGGGGACAATATTTACAAGGTTTTCTGTGATTCAAAGGGAATGATCTGGTTTGCCTCCATTGGTGGTTTTCTAACCAAATACCAAGATGGAACTTTTATCAGATTTGATAGTTCCTATCAGGTCACCCAAAAATTTATAACCTCGGTCACAGAAGATCCACAGGGAAACATTTGGTTTGGCGCCTATGGCGGTGGTGTGTATAAATACAATGGTAAATCCTTTGACAATTTCACTCAAGAGGATGGCTTGAGTTCTAATTCGCCCTATTCCCTTATTGCCGACGATCTGGGAAATTTGTGGATTGGTACGAGCCAGGGAATTGATAAACTTAACATCGCTGAACGAAGCGTTAAGAACTACCGGAAAAGTGAAGGCTTTATGGGAATAGAACCGAATCCTAATTCGGTTTGGAAAGATCACAATGGGAACATCTGGTTCGGAACGATCATGGGAGCCGTTAAATTCGACCTCTCAAAAGACCGATTAAACCAATACCAGCCTGTTACGGTTGTTGAACGACTTCAAATAAATCGCGAATTATTCAACTTCCCCGAAGACAACGTTTTTGCTTACAACGAAAACCACCTGACCTTTGAGTACATAGGCATTAGTTTGACCAATCCCGAGCACGTTCAGTACAAATACATGCTAGAAGGATTTGACAAGGATTGGTCGCCGGTTACCAGCTCCAACGATGTGGTCTATTCGAATTTACCTCCGGGTACCTACAAATTTAAGGTCTTGGCTTCCAATAACGACGGTATATGGAACGAATTGCCAACAACCTACGCTTTCCGGATCAGGCCTCCTTTCTGGCAAACCTGGTGGTTCTATACCTTGAGCTTTATCCTGATTGTCGGTATCATCTATTTGATCTTTCAGCTCAGGGTTAAAAATCTGGTTGCGGCCAAGGAGAAGCTGGAACACATGGTTGAAGAGCGCACCCAAGAAATCATTGCAAAGAACATTGAATTGGAGCGCAAAAACAAAGACATTCTAGACAGTATCAACTATGCAAGAAGGATACAAACCGCCTTATTGCCTTCACAGAAAAAGGTGCGTGAAAACTTGAGTAATTCCTTTATTTTCTTCAAGCCCAAGGACATCGTCTCTGGCGATTTTTATTGGATGGAGCGCATAGGAAATAAAGTTTTGTTCGCAGCGGCAGACTGCACCGGACATGGTGTTCCCGGGGCCTTCATGAGCTTTATTGGCCACAACGGATTGAACAAGGCAGTCATCGAAAACGACATCCTCACACCGAGTAAAATTCTGGATCTACTTAACCGTGAAGTAAATGAAACGCTAAAACAAGAAGAAGAGCGCGAGGTAAAGGACGGCATGGATATCGCAATGTGTTCGCTGGACATCGAAACGCTCGAACTTGAGTTTGCAGGGGCTTTTAATCCTCTTTACCTGGTCAGAGATGGAGAAGTACAGGAATTCAAAGGAGATCGTAGGCCAATAGGTTCCTTTCCAAATGACAAAGAGCGTTTGTTTGCCAACCATAAAATGAAACTCAAAAAAGGTGATGCCTTGTATATATTCTCAGATGGATTTCCAGATCAATTCGGCGGACCGGATGGGAAAAAGTTCCGTTACAAACAGTTCAGGGAAATACTGGTTGAATGTCAGCAAAAAGACATGAACACCATGGACGAGTACCTTGAGAATGTGATGTCCGATTGGATGGGTGAATTCGAGCAAATTGATGACGTTGTCATCATTGGTGTTAAGATCGCCTGATATTAAAGGTCACTGATCAATTTATTGCTCGGAGATTTTTTCATGGCAATTTGCAGGTCTGTGATCGCTGATTCAATGCGCAAAAATTCTTCGTTTCGCTCAATTGGTAATTCATTCAATCCTTTGTCGTTTAATTGTCTTCGAATAAAATCAACATCGAGCATAGCTATGTCTATGGCTGGTTGATAACGACTCTCCTCCTTTTCACCCAGATTAAGCTCCGATATGATTTTGGCTTCTACCAGCTCAAAAATAATTTTTCGAATCAGCTTGGCCGGTATTTGCAGACCTTCCGATAATTCGCTGGTACTCGGAGCAGTTTCTCCTGACTTGAACTTTTTAACAAGACCTTTGACTATTATAACCGATAATAAAAACCGAAATGAATTGCTGATATCAGAGGCCTCCATCTCGAACTCATATTTGCCCTGATTTTGAAATCCAAAACTCAATTCTGCGCCCAATAATAGAATGAGCCAAAGGGTCTGAACGAAGATTAAAAACAGTGGAAGTGCTGCAAAACCTCCATATATAGCGTTGTACTTGGAAACACCGATCTGAAAACTCAAATAAACCCATTCGGCCATCGAGAAGATGATTGCCGCGATAAAGGCTCCAAAAAGTGCTGAGCCAAAATTTACCTTGGTATTGGGCAAGATCATATAGATGGCTGCGAAAAGCAAAGTGGTTATAAAAAGGGGTAGAATACTTAAGAAATAATAAATTATCGGGCCAAAAAACCCGAGTATCTCAATGCTGTTGGCTGCAGAGCTCAATTGAGTGGAAATAAATACGGTGGCACTTCCGGAAAGAATGGTCAGTACGGGTGCTACCAATACGATAGACAAATAATCGCTGAATTTTCGAACCAATGACCTGGAACTCTTTATCTCCCAAATGTCATTGAATGCCTCCTCAATATTTCCAAGGAGCTTCATCACTGACCAAAACAGCAGGGCCACACCTATTCCGGCAATTACCCCGCCCCTGGTATTTTCTAGCATGTTATTGGCCAGTTCAAAAACGTACTGGAGTACTTCCTGGTTATATGAAATATCGGATCCAATTTCGGCCTCAAGTTTCTTCTCGAGCCCGAAACCCTTGGCAATTCCAAACAACATGGCAATCACAGGTACGATGGACAAAAGGGTATAAAAAGTAAGCGCGCTTGCCTTGAGCTGACAATTGTCTCGCTTAAAATCGCGTAAAGCAATAAAAAGAGACCTGATCAATCGGATGCCCATTTTTCTAGGACCTTTGACCTTATTCAGGTCGATGAGCCATATTTCCCGCTCAATAAATGTACGTATGCGCGCTATTACTTTCATTTCAGTCTTTGTCTATGCATTTCTTGGTATTTCAGAATTAAAGGTAATTTATTTAACTTGCGCTAAATGCGCCAAAGGTTGAAAATAAAAGTCACCTTTTTATTCTTTGCTCTCCTCGCCTTGGTGCAGGGTTATTCTCAAAACCAACCAAGCAGCATTCAGAGTAATTATTCGGGCATTCTTTCCATTCCATCACAACCCGCAAATATTGCCGACAACCGATATAAGATAGACATCAACCTGGTGACCATAAACTGGAGCGCCTACAATAACTACATCGCTCTCAAAGGTCATTCTTTTCCCTGGTATGCTCAAAATTCACCCTGGTCAAATTTTACCTCTGAACAGACGGGTGATAGTGCTGCTTTTTGGCAGAATCCCAATTTCCAAGACGAATTCTTGTTTGAGCGTGTGGACGATCAGGACAAATCGGTTCACAACTACAATGAGATCATGGGACCATCCATACTCTACACCATTGATGAAAAAAATGCCTTCTCTTTTACTTGGAGAGGCCGATCATTGTTGAATATCGATGGTATCGGGCCGGAATTGGCAAAGGTAATTTACCGCGACCGCCAGGTACCTGACCTTTGGGGTGCCCTTCTCAGTAATCCCAAGGTGGGAATTGCCAGCATGAACTGGGTAGAATATGGCCTTGGTTACGGAAGGGTGGTTTACGATGATCATAAGCACTTCATGAAAGTGGGTGTGAACCTAAAATTGGCCCAGGGAATGAACGCGGTGTACATGCAATTCGAAGACTTCGATTACCGTATCGACAATGGCGATTCCATTTCCATCCCACGAAAAAGGGTGAATTACGGTCGTTCTAATAGGTATGATCCTTCTAATCCTTCAGAGCACTTCAGTTATAATTTCGATTCAAAGATCTCTCCCGCCTTTGACATTGGATTCATCTATGAATACCGCCCGAACCGGGAGAAATTCAAATACGACATGGACGGGGAATACGATCAATGGATGAACGACAAAAACAAGTACAAGTGGAAAGTCGGAATTTCTATAACGGACATTGGGCGACTGAAATTTGACAAATCACCGACAAGTAATGACTTCTTTATAGACACCTCAAATAGGGACGTGTCAAGCCTTAGCATTAAAGAGTGGGATGATTTTGAACGTCAGGTGGTTGGGCAATACGATGTGGCCTCTGGCGATGAACGAACCTTCACCATGTCTCTTCCAACAGCTCTCAGCCTTCAAATAGATTATAACGTTTGGCAAAATTTCTATGTGAACTTCACCCCATATTGGGCCATTTACGACAAAGCATCTCCAACCAAGGTGCACAACATCACTTCTTATTCACTGACACCCAGGTTTGAAAGTCAGTGGTTCGATCTGATGATTCCTTTCTCTTATAATAATTACGGAAACACTGCCATCGGGCTTTCTGCCCGGGTAGGCCCTTTGACTATAGGAACAACTGATTTCACACCCTACGTTGCCGCGGGAAATATTTTCGGAGTAGACGGGTATTTCTCTTTGAAGATCCCAATATTCAGAAAAGGAAAGCCCAGCGATCGCGACGAGGATCAGGTTTCGGACAAAAAAGACAACTGTCCGGAAATAGCAGGTTTGATGCAATTCCAAGGCTGTCCTGATATTGATAACGACGGAATACCCGATGTTTATGACGACTGTCCTGCTGATTCGGGAATCGCTGAATTCAGGGGTTGTCCTGATCGCGACGGAGACGATATCATAGATCGCTATGACGAATGTCCGGACATTCCGGGCATATTGGCGTTTCAGGGTTGCCCCGACAGCGATGGAGACAGTATTATCGATCCTCGTGATAGCTGCCCTACCCTTGCGGGAATCATTTTCTACCACGGTTGCCCAGATACTGATGGCGACAGCATTATAGATCCCGATGATCTTTGTCCTGAACATCCTGGTCCTATAGAAAATGGTGGTTGCCCGGATACGGACAAGGATGGCATATTTGACTACCTGGATGAATGCCCTGAAAATTTCGGACCCAAGGAAAACAATGGTTGTCCATGGCCTGATACCGATCTGGACGGCATTCTTGATAAAGACGACCGATGTCCGAACAATCCTGGACCCAAAGAAAACTACGGATGTCCTTATACCGACACTGACGGTGACAGCATATTAGACAAAGACGATGAGTGTCCGAATGTTCCCGGAGTAAGGGAGAATAATGGATGCCCATTGATAGAAGCCGAAGATCAAGAGATCATCAACACGGCATTTGCTAACCTTGAGTTCCTTTCAGGAAAAGCCGTGATCAGGGATGAATCTTTGGAATCCCTGGATCGGTTGGCTGAACTTCTTGTCAAGAAAACGGAATGGCAACTCCGACTTTCTGGTCATACTGACAATGTTGGCAGTGAAAAAGAAAACCTGATTCTGTCGAAAAGGAGAGCTGAGGCTGTACAAACGCACTTGAGTGAACACGGAGTAGAAAAATCACGCATCAAGGTTGAATTCTTTGGGGAAAGCCAGCCTATTGCTTCAAACGACACACCTGAGGGTCGTCAGAAGAACCGAAGGGTAGAAATGGAAATTCTGTTCGAATAGACGGTAGTGCCACGCTTTCTCGGGACATACCCACCAAAAAAGATGATTTAGTTAATGTTATTATTGGGAAAGTGTTACCGGAGTCCTAGTTCAACAACCACCGCAAGGCACTGGCTTCATCCAGAAATACCCTGGTTGGAATAATGGGCTTTACAAATTTGATCTGAGAATTGATCAGAAGCATGGTGGCTGGGTTCTTAATAACCAAGGCATCTTTTTTCCGCACTTCTTTCCGCGTTTTTTTATTGTATTCTTCACGACCCGAAGTTTCTATGGTCGCCGTCTCATTTACTATAATTAAAAACGGTGCGGAATCGCCTTCCATCAATTCACAATAGATCATGTAATTTTCTTCCAGGCTTTCTGCGGTAAGAGTCGCCCCATCAATAATACCAACGCGAATAACTCCACCATCGAGCAAGGAAATCTTCGCAGTGGCTGTTTCAATTTCTTTAAGAACGCCAATCATACCTTTACAAAATAATATAAATTTTCCGTTGTCTCGACTTGTGCAATTTGCCTGTTTTCAACAAGAATGTTTTACTTTTCTGGTCGAATTATGCTGCACCACGATAAACTGACCAGAATGTATCTCAGGGCACCAATACAAAAAATGTATCCCGGGATTCACATTGAAATCACGCATAACCAATCAAGGATATCATTGCCACTTTCACATAAATTTTTTCATGCTGGTGGAAGCGTGCATGGATCGATCTATTTCAGGTTACTCGACGACGCTGCTTATTTCGCGGTTAGTTCTTCGCACAGTGATTTTTTTATTCTGACAGCATCTTTTCACATTGACCTTATTCGACCGGTTTCGAATGGTGTACTTTACGCCAAGGGGAAACTCATAAAAAACGGTCGTAAGTTGATGCATGCCAAATCAGAATTAAGAGATGATAAGGGCAAGCTGGTTGCAGTGGGTAAAGGAACATTTGCTAAAAGTAATATTCCAATGTCTCAAGTAGAAGCGTATGAAAATCAAGCATAGTAGAAAACTATTTTTAAAGAAAAGCGCAGCCTTGAGTTTGCTGCCATTTTTTCGTCCAGAATATCTTCAACTGGAGGAATCTAATCTTAGCGAAAATTTCAGAGGTCCTTTGGTCCTATCTACTTGGAGCCACGGCATGGCTGCGAACCAAGCGGCAATGGCTTTAATTGAAAATGGCAGCAATGCATTGGATGCCGCTGAAGCCGGGGTCAGGGTATCGGAGTCCGATCCAAATGTGAGCAGTGTTGGTTACGGGGGGCTTCCCGATAGGGATGGTTATGTGACTCTTGACGCATGCATCATGGATTGGAATGGGAACTGCGGTTCAGTGTCCTTCCTTCAGCACATTAAAAACCCCATCTCTGTTGCGCGAAAAGTCATGGAAAAAACCGACCACGTCATGCTCTCGGGTGAAGGAGCGCTTCAATTTGCACTTAATCAGGGATTTAAGAAAGAGAATCTATTGACCGACAAGGCAAAGGATCGATGGGTAGAATGGAAGAAATCGAATTTAAAAAAGAGCGTTATTGACGATCACGACACCATCGCCATGCTCGCACTGGATGAAGATGGTCAAATAGCCGGTGCATGCACCACCAGTGGGTTGGCGTGGAAACTACACGGACGGGTTGGTGATTCGCCAATCATTGGTGCCGGATTGTTCGTGGATGGAAAAGTAGGAGGTGCCGCCGCCACCGGAAAGGGAGAATCTGTTATAAAAATTGCGGGAAGCCACTTGATCGTTGAATTGATGCGACAAGGAAGGTCGCCTTTGGATGCCTGCAAAGAAGCCGTAGAACGAATCGTTGAGAAACAACCAGATCACCGCGATTTTCAAGTGGGCTTTATTGCATGTAACATTCAAGGAGAAACTGGCGCCTATTCACTTCAGAAGGGATTTCAGTACGCACTTAATACAAGCACAGAACAGAAACTCATTGATTCAGATCACCTACTTTAATCAGGAAATGCGGCGCTCCAAGCTGTGCAAGTGAAAATCTTTTAATTTATCCTTAGTACTTACTTGATTACCGTCCACAAGATATTCTCCAGAAGTTACCTTACCCAGAAACTCGAAAGCCTGCTTTTTTGATTGGAGAATATCTTCAAATGAATCTTTCTTTTCGGCCGAAACGCTGACCACGACCCTGCTTTGAGCTTCTCCGAATAAAAAAGCATCTGTTCTAATAGAACTATTAGTGGAAATCTCAAAACCAAAATTGCCCGGCATGGCAGACTCTATGAGTGTTATGAACAAACCACCATCTGAACAGTCGTGGGCCGATTTTACCATGGTTTTTTCAATGCTATGTTGCAAAACGGATTGCATATGAAACTCCTCTTCAAGGTCAAAGTAAGGCGCAGGCGAACGCTTTACCTTATGGTAAGAATAGAGGTATTCAGAACAGGCGATATCATTACGAGAGGTTCCCACCAGGTAAATGAGGTCACCGGCGTTTTGAAATGCCAATGAGGTGATGTCCTTTTTGCTTTCTACAATGCCAACCATGCCGATGGTTGGTGTTGGGAAAACCGCTTCCTCACGACTTCCCGATACGGTCTGATTATAAAAACTCACGTTTCCGCCTGTCACGGGGGTACTAAACTTTTCACAGGACTTTTTCATCCCTTTGATAGCACCCACGAACTGCCAATAAACCTCTTCATTATAAGGATTACCAAAATTCAGGCAATTAGTGACGGCACTTGGCTTTCCTCCACTGCAGACAATGTTTCTAGCCGCTTCTGACACTGCAATTGCCGTTCCTTCTTCAGGGTCGGCATGCACATATCGGGCATTGCAATCGACTGTGGCTGCGAGCGCTTTGTCGAGTCCTTTCAGATTAATGATGCCTGCATCTGTAGGAAAATTCGTGGACATGTTAGAAGTGCCAACCATGGAATCGTACTGCCTCATTACCCATCGTTTGGAGGCAATGTTGGGGTGGGCACATAAAAACTCAGCTACTTTTCCGAGGTCCTTTTCTTCCTGGATTTCTTCAATCCTGAATTTTTTATTTTCAGAGAAGTACGCCGGTTCGCGGTAAGATCTTTCGTAGACTGGTGCACCTCCCCCTAAAATCAGCGATTCGGCCGGAACGTCTCCCACCAGTTCGCCATTCATGTAATAATGCAACCTACCCCCTTCGGTGACCTCGCCAATTTCCTCGGCATCCAGGTCCCATTTTTCAAATATGTCTTCAACGGTTTTTTCCCTGCCTTTTTTAACAACAACCAACATTCGTTCCTGGGATTCCGACAAGAGAATTTCAAAAGGTTTCATGTCTTGCTGCCTTAAAGGGACCTTATCCAGGTCTATGCGCATTCCATAACCTCCATCACCCGACATTTCTGAAGTCGAGCAGGTGATTCCGGCAGCCCCCATGTCCTGCATACCGATCACGCAATCCGTTTGTGCAAGCTCAAGTGTTGCCTCGAGTAGCAATTTTTCCTGGAAGGGGTCGCCTACCTGAACGGCCGGTAGGTCACTAGCACTGTCATCGGTGATGTCGCCAGATGCGAATGTTGCGCCGTGTATACCGTCTTTTCCCGTTTTGGAACCTACGATGTAAACCGGATTTCCCACCCCGTATGAGGTTGCAGACAAGGTTTCGTCTTTTTTGACGATACCAACCGACATGGCATTTACCAGTGGATTGGTTTGATAACAGGGGTCAAAAAACACTTCTCCTCCTACAACTGGAATACCAAAGGAATTTCCATAATCACCAATCCCTTTAACCACGCCCTTTAATAACCACTTGGTGCGTTTATCGTCTATATCTCCAAATCGCAATGAATTCAACTGAGCTATTGGCCTTGCTCCCATAGTAAAAATATCGCGATTGATTCCTCCAACTCCAGTTGCGGCCCCCTGATATGGTTCAAGGGCAGATGGATGATTGTGAGATTCAATTTTAAAGGCACAGGCCAGTCCGTCTCCGATGTCAACCAGCCCCGCATTTTCTTCACCCGCCTCTACCAGCATATGAGGGCCTTTCTTAGGTAGCTTCTTCAGCCAGAGGATGGAATTCTTGTATGAACAATGCTCCGACCACATAACAGAATAAACGCTGAGCTCGGTGAAATTTGGCTTTCTTCCAAGCACTTCGATGATTTTGTCAAACTCCTCTTGATTCAACCCTAATTTACTGGCGGTTTCAAAGGTGATTTCTTCTTGAGTGAGTTCGTTGTTCATACTTTTAAAGGTTATAAATTAGGAAGTCCAAAATTAACCTTTGTTGGCCGACTGCATAAGGTTACATTGACTATTTTTAACTCAATTATTGACATTTTCTATTAGACTCCTTGAATCTTGCTCGGCTGGACCTTATGCATACTTTACATCATTGGCCTGTTTTTTATCATAGGTCGCTGTCAGTTCTTCAGGAGCGAATACCTTGATGTCCGGGTATTTCAGCTCCTTTTTGGAATTAAATTATTGGCAGCAGGTATATTCTTCTGGATCTATACCTTTCATTATACCGACCGCAATGAGTCCGATATTTACAAGTACTATGATGATGGGATTGTGGTTTCTGGTATTGCTGCTTCATATCCCCTTGATTATGCAAAAATTATTCTGGGCTGTTCAAACATAAGCCCGGGAGCCAAAGAATTACTTTCCACTACCAAATACTGGGATCGCTCTCCAAGCATCGCCGGATTTAATGATAACCGACTTATTATTAAAATAAACGCCTTACTGAGCCACTTGAGCCAAGGGCAGTTCTTCACCCACATGGTCTTTGGTTCTTTTATTTCATTCATTGGCCTGGTATTTCTCTTTAAGTTCTTTGCGCCTATGCGCGCCGACCATCACTTACTTTTGGCATTGCTCATTTTCCTGCTCCCTTCGGTGTTATTCTGGACCAGTGCCATACTCAAAGAGTGTCTCAGCACCCTAGCTATTGGCGGCTTTTTGTATAGCTTATCATCTAAGAAGACCACGTTTATAAAAGTTTTATGTGCTTTATTTTTCTTTGCATTATTGATCAACGCCAAATTGTATCTGGCGATTGTTATGCTGCCCGCACTAATTTCATTTGGATGGAACAGGGGAAAAAATGACGGCAAAGTTTTTTGGAGATACCTTGTAGTGAATTTACTCCTGTTAGCTTTGGCTCTTCAACTTTCAACAATTCTTGGGATATCTCTGCAATCTATCATCGCACAAAAACAGGAAGAATTCAAGTGCCTGGCAGAATGGATGAATGCGGGCAGTCTGGTTTATATACCCAGTATTGAAGGCAATTGGATTTCTATTATTAGGGCCACGCCTTATGCCTTTTATAATGCTTTATTAAGGCCAACATTATTAGATGAATTAAACAGACTTTCGTTCTTAGCCATGATTGAAATATTGGCTTTGTCTGCAATGGCAGTGGCGGCCATTATCGCCCCAAATAGAAACCGAGCTGATCTGAACCCTGTGAGTATTGCATTTATAAACGCCTCATTCATCCTTGTATGTTTGATTGGCATAACCACCCCCGTTTTAGGGGCCATCGTCCGTTACCGGATGCCTATATTCATGATCTTAGCACCAATTATTTTTAACTACCTGGACCTGAATATGTTAAAATTTAAAATCAAGACCTTATGAAAATTATATTTTTATTTAGCTTGATAGCCACCTTCTGCCTATCCTGTATGGAAAAAAAAGAAGTAGATCTTATCGTTCACAATGCCGTTATCATAACGGCCGATGAGACCTTTAGCACGGCTGAAGCCATGGCCGTTAGAGGTGACAGCATCCTTGAAATTGGACCCGAACACCTCATTTTGAATAAATATTCTTCGGAGAATATTCTTGACCTTGAGAAGCACCATGTTTACCCTGGATTCATCGATGCCCATTCGCATTTTTGGGGTTATGCCGAGCAACTGGGGCGTATAGATCTGTTAGGTGCTAAAAATGCTGGCGAAATCTGTGAACGATTAAAAGCCTTTGGGGGTACCACAAAAAGCGACTGGTTAATTGGCCGAGGATGGGACAATACCACCTGGTCTAACAAGGAATTTCCAACGAAGGATTGCCTGGACGAGGCATTTCCCGAACATTATATAGTCCTGAAACGGATTGATGGAC
This sequence comes from Vicingaceae bacterium, assembly GCA_040220895.1. Lineage (GTDB taxonomy): Bacteria > Bacteroidota > Bacteroidia > Flavobacteriales_E > Vicingaceae > UBA11591. The sequence goes on along the minus strand of JAVJVY010000019.1, from coordinate 330,849 downwards.
ACGCGGCCTTGGTCAATCAAAAAGTACTGGACCTGGCTGGCATCAATGCAACAACAGTAGTGGAAGGTGGTAAGGTCATTTCGGTATCGGGTAACTGCACAGGAGTATTGATTGATCGTGCCGTTGATCTGGTGGAAGAACTCATTCCCCCTACGCCCGAAAAAACCATGAAAAGACTGCTTGCAAAGGCTCAGTCTTACTGCTTTGCCGCTGGTTTGACTTCCGCATGCGATGCCGGTCTGGATAAAATTCAGGTGGATTTATTGACCCAAATGCAATCGAACGGAAATCTTCAGATTAAATTATACCTGATGCTCAATCCCACAGCAGAAAATTTTGATTTTTACCTGAAAAACGGACCCATCGTAACTAGGGATTTGAGCGTTAAAAGTTTCAAGTTCTATGCCGACGGAGCATTGGGTTCAAGGGGTGCTGCCTTGTTAAAACCTTATACAGATGATAACCTTAACTACGGTTTGATTCTAACACCGCAGGATACACTAAGTCACTATGCTAAAATATTAATCAACAGTGATTTTCAAATGAATACCCACGCCATAGGAGATTCGGCTAACAGATCTGTTATAAAAATTTACGGAGAGGTGCTCCGGGGGTCAAATGACAGGCGCTGGAGAATTGAACACGCCCAGGTGGTCAACCCATCTGATATTTCACTTTTTGGGCAGTTTAACATTATTCCATCCGTCCAACCTACGCATTGTACATCTGATATGGATTGGGCCACAGAGCGCCTTGGGCAAGATCGGATTTCGCACGCTTATGCTTACAAGGATTTGATGGAACAAAATGGAATGATTGCCTTCGGAACCGATTTTCCGGTAGAATCAATCAATCCCTTATACACCCTATTGGCCGCAAAAGAAAGAACCGATCTGAAAGGAGAGCCCGTTGGAGGGTACAGGAAAGAACAGGCCATTGATTATGAAAATGCGATTCGGGCAATGACCATTTGGGCCGCACTTGCGAACGGCGAAGAAAACGGGAAAGGAAGTCTGGAAAAGGGTAAAAAAGCGGATTTTGTGGTATTCAATCGTGACCTTAAGGACCTGAACTCATCAAACCTGGAAAGCTATCAGCTTGAGTTAACCTTTGTGAATGGAGTAAAAGTATTTGAGTTAGAAAAGTAAGACCAGCTATTGAATCCAAAGACTTATATTTACATTAATCAAGTAAGTGTCCCTATGAAAGCAGAAGATTGGCGGATCTTTGATCTGCATCAGCACCAAGTTGATACCTATCCGAAATCTGACTCCCTGGCCTCGAAAGTTGACGGCGAATGGAAAAAATATTCGACTGTTGACTTTATTGAACTAGCCAATCAACTGAGCACGGGTCTCATGAAACTCGGACTGAAAAAGGGTGATATGGTAGCCATCGTTGGAAATAACAGGCCGGAATGGCACATCGCCGACCTTGCCATGCTTCAGATAGGTCTGGTAACAGTACCTCTTTACCCAACGATTACCGAAGAGGATTACGCCTATATACTGAATGACAGTGAGGCTAAGCTTGTGTTTGCATCCAGTGAAGATCTTGTCAGCAAAATGAAGAACGTCCTGCCTTTGGTGCCTTCATTAACACACCTCTTCTCTTTTGATCAGGTCAAAGATACCGCGAATTGGAAGGAATTACTTTCCGCTGAAAAAGACCTTGATGGCATCAACGCCGTTCGAAATTCTATCCAAGCCATCGACTTGGCAACACTTATATACACTTCAGGTACCACCGGAAAACCTAAAGGCGTGATGCTCTCTCACCGAAATCTTGTGAGCAATGTTCTTGCATCGAAAGAGCGATTGCCTTGTGACCACAATGGAAAATCACTAAGTTTCTTGCCCCTTTGCCACGTTTATGAGCGCATGGTTTGTTACTTGTATATCTATAATGGCGTATCCATTTATTATGCCGAATCAATGGAAACCATTGGCGATAACCTAAAAGAGGTAAAACCCCAGGTATTCACAGCAGTACCCCGATTACTTGAAAAGATTTACGACAAAATCGTTGCCAAGGGCAGCGAATTGACAGGGATAAAAAAAACGCTCTTTTTCTGGGCATTGAAACTCGGTCACAACTATGAAATACATGGAAAAGGGCCATTTTATAAAATGCAGCTTTCCTTGGCTAATAAGCTCATTTTTAGCAAGTGGCGCGAAGCACTCGGGGGAAATGCCCAAGCGGTTGCATCGGGAAGTGCTGCACTTCAACCCAGGCTCGCACGTGTTTTTTTGGCGGCCCAGATACCCATCATGGAAGGGTATGGATTGACAGAAACGTCGCCGGTCATAGCTGTTAATTGCGAAAAAGACGACGGAGTCCGAATTGGTACGGTCGGCAGACCACTACCAAATGTCGAGGTGAAGATTGCTGAAGACGGTGAAATAATTGTGCGCGGGCCCAATGTTATGCTGGGTTATTATAAAAAAGAGGGTGCTACACGCGAAGTCCTCTCAGAAGATGGTTGGCTACATACCGGCGATATTGGTGAGTTTCAGGAAGGGAATTTCTTAAAAATAACGGATCGTAAGAAAGAAATTTTCAAAACTTCGGGGGGAAAATACATCGCTCCCCAGGTCATGGAAAATAAATTCAAAGAATCGCTTTTTATTGATCAAATAATGGTGATTGGTGAAAACCGAAAACACCCCGCTGCCTTGATTCAGTTAAACTTTGAGTTTGCTGAAGAGTGGTGTAAACGAAAAAAATATGCCTTTACAAGTAAAGACGAAATGCTTCGTGATGATCGGGTCATCGATCGAGTTCAGCAAGAGGTTGATCACTACAATGAGTTCTATGCCAAATATGAAAAGATCAAGAAATTCCGGCTCACCAAAGACGTCTGGTCAGTAGAAGGCGGTGAAATGACACCCACCCTTAAATTGAGAAGAAAACACATCCTTCAAAAGTATGCTGACCTCGTTGAAGAAATATATACTGACGAGGTCGGTGATAAATAGGTTTAATATCTTGTTTATCAGTTAATTATGAGGAATTTTTTCGTCCATTGAGATGGAATATTTTTCTTATATTGCACGGCAACGTTAATCTCTTTTGTAAATGCCCGAAAAGCAGCAGTATCAACTGGAATTTGTGGTAAAAGCCTCGCCCAAATTGCTTTACAATTTCCTGGCTACACCGAGTGGTCTTTCCGAATGGTTTGCTGATGATGTGAATTTCCGCGGACAGCTCTATACCTTCTTTTGGGAAGGAAGCTCCGAAGAAGCTGAATTGATTTCAAAAAAAGTCAATCAGCACATACGATTTAAATGGGTGGGCTCAGAAGAAGACGAGAGCTTTTTCGAATTCCGTCTGGACATTGACGATCTGACAGAAGACGTTTCTCTAATAATAACAGATTTCGCAGAAGAAAATGAAATTGAAGAAGCGAAATTATTGTGGGAGAGCCAAATCCATTCTCTTTTAGGAGCTCTGGGAGCCTGATAAACGTTGGTATAAAGAAACCTTTCAGCGGGCATTCATGAAGAAGTCCTCTCTATTTATCCTTAAGTCCTTTGCTGGACCTTTCATCCTTACCTTTTGCATTGCCACCTTTGTTCTGCTCATGCAGACGGTGTGGAAATACATCGAGGACATGGTGGGAAAAGGCCTTGAATTCCATGTAATAGGCGAGCTGCTATTCTACATTTCGGCTAGCATGGTGCCTTTGGCACTTCCCCTGGCTATCTTGCTTTCATCTTTAATGACATTTGGCAATCTCGGTGAAAACTACGAATTGGTAGCTTTTAGGTCAGCGGGAATCTCTCTTCAGCGGGTTATGCGACCAATGGCCTTTCTTATATTGTTATTGAGTGTGGTGGCATTTCTTTTTTCCAATTACATGCTGCCGGTTGCAAACTTAAAAATGAGGTCATTGCTCTATGATATCATGCAGCAGAAACCCTCGGTAAACATATTGCCCGGGATATTCTACAATGAAATTGACGGTTACACCATTAAGGTCAAAGAAAAAAATCAGAGTGATAAGGGTGATATTTTGAGTGATGTGATGATCTATGATCACACAGAAAAAATGGGCAACCGCAAAGTGATCACCGCCAAAAGCGGAATGATGAGGAATACGGATGACAACCAATTTCTAGAAATCACCTTATACGATGGTTACGCGTATGACGATCAAACAGTCAAAAAGAAAGGTGGAACTCAATACAATCATTTTAAAAACCGTTTCAGGGAAAAGAAGATCATGATAGATATGTCTCAATTTGAACTTAATCGCACGGATGAAGATCTTTTTAAGAGCCACTACGAAATGTTGAACATGCAACAGCTAACCGATGCGGTTGACACCTTGGAACAAGTAAACCAAGATCGCCTGGGCTTATTTAAGGAGAGCATTGCCAGGAATGTCAGTCTGCTCAATTTGCCTTATAGGAGTTTAGACTCAATTGAGATTGCTGGATTTGACCCCTGGGAAACGTTTAAAAATGAGTCCTTAAACGAAAGAAAGGCTGTTTTTACCCATGCTGCCAACGCATGCAGAGGCATTAAGACACGTGCGAATGCTGGTTCACTCGAATTTGAAGGACGTCAGGTCATGATCATTAAACACGTAGTTCAATGGCACAAAAAGCTAACCTTATCGTATGCTTGCATCGTCCTTTTTCTGATCGGCGCACCGCTGGGGTCGATCATACGCAAGGGTGGTCTCGGAATGCCCGTCGTGGTTTCGGTTGTGTTCTTTTTACTATTTCATATTCTAAACATTACCGGAGAAAAGCTTTCCAAAGAAATGGTTTTGGATCCTTCTTTCGGTATGTGGATAGCTCCGTTGGTGCTAACACCTGTCGGAATTTTTATAACCTACAAGGCAACTTCAGATTCCACCCTGCTAGATCTTGGTTCATACGCCGAATTCTTTAAGCGGCTATTCAGGAAAAAGCCAAAATGAAAATTCTACAGTTTTGTTCTAAACCGCCTTTGCCTTCCACCGATGGAGGGAGTCTGGCCAGCTATCATCTGAGTTTGGAAATCGATGCGGCAAATAATGACTTGGCCCTTTTGTCCATTGCCACGGTCAAACATCCCTTTGAAGAAAACTCCATAAACAAAAGCGTTTATTCGGGTCGACGCACCGAATTCGTAACCATAGATACTGAAATAACACCGCTGAAAGCCCTGGTAAACCTATTTAGTGGAAGCTCAATTCAGTCGGATCGATTCGTTAAAGTCGAAGTTGAAAAAAAACTGAGGGTCCTCATTGATGAGTTCAAACCTGAAGTTATCGTTTTGGACGATATCAGATCAGCTTTCTATTTGGATTTTTTAAGAAAAACGACCTCGGCAAAATTATTGTACCGCTCGGTCAACATTGAATGGCTTCTTTTTAAGGAACGCGCTGAATTGAGCAGATCATTAACCAAAAAGGCTTACTTGGCAATCCAGGCCCAGCGGTTAAGAAGGCTAGAAGATCGCATCTGGAAATCGGTGGACATGGTGTTATCCATTTCAAATTTCGACATTGAAGTTGCAAAGGAGCTAAATTGGGAAACTAGGAATGCCCACTTCCACCCTTTCTCTTTACCTGACGTTGGCATAACCATGTCTCCTCAACCAAATACCTTTTTTCATTTAGGCAGCATGGACTGGGAGGCAAACATTGAAGGAATCCGATGGTTCTGTCGCGAAATCTGGCCATCTTTCCTTGAAAAAAATGCAGACGCCCAACTCCATCTTGGTGGCAGATCCATTGGTGAATTAGAAGATCTCAAAGCGTTGAAAGGCATTGTGATCCATCCAACGGTTGAAAACGCCGATGTTTTTGCCTCACAATACGAAATACTCATTGTTCCCTTGAGGTCGGGTAGCGGGAATCGAATAAAGATCCTTCAGGCCATGGCCAGAGGCAATATTGTGGTATCAACCCCAAAAGGCATTGAAGGCATTCCGGCAAAAGAATCTTTGGACTATCTACAATTTACAGACCAACGCAGTTTTAATAAAAACATCGAGGATCTGATCAATAATCAAGAAAGAAAAGCTCTTATCAGAGATAATGCGAAACGTTTTATTTCAAATAATTACGGTATTGCTCAGAACGCCTCCAGACTTTCGGCTCTGATGACTAAATTACTCGGTCATGGATAGAAAAAAAGTGCTGTTCATTTTGAGTCGTTTTCCTTTTCCACTGATTAAAGGTGACAAGCTCCGCGCATATTATCAGATCAGAGAGCTTTCCAAGACCTGTGATGTTTATTTGTTCGCCTTATCCGATCAGCGAGTTTCTCCGGCCGACAGGGAAGCACTTGAGCCATATTGTGCGGGAATTAAGATTTTCAGGCTGCGATGGATTGAAGTATTGTCGAGTTTAATATTCCATTTTTTGTTTTCATTTAAACCGGTACAGGTCGGTTATTTCTATAACTCACGGACCAGAAAAAAAATGCTCAAAGAACTGCGAAGCCTTAAGGTCGATCATGTATTTTGTCAACTTATCAGAACCTCTGAATACGGCAAGTACATCGATAACATTCCAAAAACCTTGGATTACATGGACGCCTTGTCGGCTGGCATGCAACGCAGGTATGAAAGCACATCGGTTTTTTTCAGGTGGATTATAGGCATAGAGGCAAAGAGGCTAAAGCGCTACGAGCATCACATTTATAAATCGTTTAGCTGTGCCACAGTCATATCACCTTCGGATCGGGATCTGATTTTTCATTATGCAAATGAGGACATTATCGTTCTTCCAAATGGCATCGACCACGAATTCTTCAAACCCAAGCAGGTTGAAAAAGAATTTGAGTTGCTTTTTACGGGAAACATGTCTTATCCGCCCAATGTTCAGAGTGCTCGTTTTTTGGTTGAATATATCATGCCACTTATTTGGCGAGAATTGCCGAAATGTAAATTATTGATCTCTGGGGCAAATCCCTCGAAGGCGGTAAAGAAGTTGGCGGGTGAAGGCGTGGTTGTCAGGCCGTACATCAAAGATATCAGAGACTCTTATAATTCAAGTCAGGTATTTATCGCCCCAATGTTTATCGGATCGGGAATGCAGAACAAACTGCTGGAAGCCATGGCCATGAATTTGCCCTGTATAACTTCGGAGCTGGCAAACAGAGCCTTGAACGCCAGAGAAAACGAAGAACTTTTAATTGGGAAGTCCTATGCCGATTACGCCGACAAAGCCGTTGAACTGCTGAAAAATAGAAAACTAGCCAATGAGATAGCCCAAAAAGGTCATAGTTTTGTGCGCAATCAGTTTGACTGGTCAACATCAAATGAAATCCTACTTAACATCATCAATGGAAAAATTCCAAGATCTTAGATCACAGGTAGAACTGGCCTGGGAAGACAGAAACCTGCTTGAGACAAAAATTACCCAAAAAAGCATTCGCTCGGTGATCGATTTAATTGACCGTGGCGAACTTCGTGTTGCTCAGCCCGATGGTGAAAAATGGCAAGTAAACGAATGGGTTAAAAAAGCGGTAGTCCTATACTTTCCGATTCAAAAAATGGAAGTGCTTGAAGCCGGTCCCTTGGAGTTTCACGATAAAATGAAATTAAAGAGGAACTACAAAGAACTTGGAATACGAGTTGTTCCTCATGCGGTAGCTCGATATGGATCCTACATTTCAAGCGGTGTGATCATGATGCCTTCGTACATAAACATCGGTGCTTATGTGGACAGCGGAACAATGGTAGATACTTGGGCCACGGTTGGGTCGTGCGCACAAATTGGCAAAAACGTCCACTTGAGTGGTGGAGTTGGCATTGGTGGAGTTCTTGAGCCTTTGCAAGCTAGTCCAGTGATCATTGAAGATGATTGTTTCATTGGCTCTCGTTGTATCGTTGTTGAAGGTGTGCGCATTCGTCGACAAGCTGTTTTGGGAGCAAATGTGGTGCTTACCATGAGCACTAAAATCATTGATGTAAGTGGTGATAAAGCTATTGAGACCAAAGGTGAAGTACCCGAACGATCAGTGGTTATACCGGGCACGTATCCAAAAAAATTCAAGTCGGGCATTTATCAAGTTCCATGTGCCTTGATCATTGGTAAGCGAAAAGAAAGTACAGACATTAAAACTTCTCTCAATCAAGCGCTAAGAGATTACGAATTGGCTGTTTAAGTTTTGAAAAGATTTCTCATAATTCAACCGGCCTTTATTGGTGACGTAGTTCTCGCAACTGTGTTGATCGAAAAGCTGCACGACCTTTTTCCCGATAGCAAAATTGATTTTTTACTACGAAAAGGAAATGAAGATCTTTTGATCGATCATCCAAAATTGAATCGGGTAATTGTCTGGTCAAAATCGGAGCATAAATATTTGAACCTGCTAAAGGTCATTTATCAGGTACGGAGAAAGCCATATCACCTGGTCATTAATGCCCATCGTTTTACAACAAGTGGTCTAATTTCTTGGCTTGCAAGGGCACGAGAAAAAGTGGGATTCGATAAAAATCCATTCGCTTTTTCATTCACCTATAAAGTGAATCACGATATAGGAAATGGAATACACGAAGTTCGGCGCAATCTAAAGCTAATCGAGCATCTAGGCGGGCACAATAATTACAGGCCTAAACTTTATTTCAGTGAAAACGATCAGCGCCGTGTTAATGACCTAGTAAGCAAACCTTACGTCAGTTTGGCTCCGGCATCGGTGTGGTTCACGAAGCAAATGCCCAAAGAAAAATGGGCGGAACTGATCGAAAGGATTCCCGATCATATTTTTGTTTGCTTGCTAGGTGGTGCAAACGATGTACACCTTTGTGAACAAATAGCCCTGCTGAGCAAACGCGAAAACGTCATCAATCTTGCAGGTAAATTGCGCATGCTTGAATCAGCGGCATTGATGAAGAGTTCGCTAATGAACTACAGCAACGATTCGGCGCCCATGCATTTCTCTTCTGCTGTTAATGCGCCAACAACGGCATTTTATTGTTCAACCATCCCTGATTTTGGATTTGGACCCTTGTCTGATGAATCCTTTGTTTGTCAAACAAATGAAGCCTTGAGTTGCCGACCCTGCGGATTACACGGGAAAACGGCTTGTCCTGAAGGGCACTTCAAATGCGGTACTAACATTGATCTGCCTGTGTTTAATGAGAAAGTGTCTTCTGATTAACCATTAGATAAAGATTCAGAATTTACCTTTGCCCTTGTGAAAAAAGCCTTATTCTTTTACTTACTGCTATCGCTGGCCCTGGTTGAATTACAGGCTCAGGCCTGGAATAAGTCCAAAGGAAGCGGATATGTCCAGGTGTCTTCAACCTTTCTTTCGTATGATCGCCTTTTGAATGGCAGTGAGGAGAGCGTCGATCTGAAAAGAAAAATCACAGATAACACGGTCCAGCTTTATGGAGAAATCGGGCTCAGTAACAAGCTAAATGCCATAGTAATACTACCTTATAAATTTACCGCGAGTAGTGAAAATATAACTGCGGCAAAGAATGATCCATTCACTGAAGATACCCTAGAATCCGGCTCGCTTAATGGCTTCTCCAACCCCGAATTGGGAATTCGCTTCGGCTTATTGAATAAATCCATAGTGCTTTCAGCTCAGCTTACCGTTGGCGCCAGACTTCATCAATACGACAGTACCACGGGTTTGCAAATAGGATACGATGCCTGGCTGGTTAACCCAATGCTGATGGTTGGAAAAGGGTGGTCGGAAAATTACTTTCAAGCAGGTCTGGGCATAAGATTAAACACAGGCTTGTACTCACAAAATTTTGTAGCCATGATCGAAGGTGGCCAAAAGTTTTTCAATGGTAAAACATTCCTAGCTTTGCGTTTTGATGTAAAGATTCCTTTGACAAAGGGCACATTTGATGAAGGCAACGCTGTTCAAACTGCACTTTTTCGCGACAATAGTTCTTACATTTCTCCTGGAATTAAGGTCATCCAATCACTAAGTGACCATCTATTTCTGAATCTGGCGATTTACGGGGCAGTGTTTTCTGAATTTGAAGGAGGCAATGCCACGCTCAACGCGGCAGTTGCGTATGAGTGGTAAAAAAACCGCGCTGTTTTTCACCAGCGCGGTCCCAATTCATTTGCGTATCCGTTATTTGATGTAATACTTAACCTTCCATTCCTTTAAGATTGGAGTAGAAGTGTTGACCGTAGAACTCAATGTTGCCTTTAATTTGATACCGGTAAGTGAGGCAACTGCGGGTAAAGTTGAAAGATCTGTTCCAGAAGCGACGTTTCCTGCAACCGTGCTCCCTGAACTATTCAAGACATCAATTACCAAAGAAACTCCGGTGGCCGACGTGTCCACATCGTATTCCACTGCTCCCCAATCACAGAAATTACTGGTTCCGGGGCTGATTAATCCTGTTTCCATTGTTCCACTGGCGTTGAATGTCCCCGCGGGTCCAACATAGCCAGCCACTGGTGACATTGTTCCAGTATTGGTGTATGAAATGTAATCCAGGCGGATTCTGCCTTCACCACCGTCGCCGCCAACACTATTGGCAAGTTGCTGCGTGTTACTAGTTCCGCCATCAGCCGTAATATCACCGCCGTTGGTAATGCTGTAGCTCACCAGATAGATGGCGCCACCGGCACCGCCACCACCACTACCACCGTTTCCACAAGTACCACCGTCACCACCATTGGCATCAATGGCTCCACTTGATCCAACAGTCAAACTGTTGGCCGATATTTTCACGGCGCCGCCGCCGCCGCCACCGCCGCCGCCACCGTCGTCACCGGTAGAGACTCCAGGGGTATCATCGTCACCTGCTCCACCGCCGCCGCCTGAACCGCGCGTCAACGTCGATAAGAAATTCGATCCGAAGGCAGATCCTCCAATTCCACCGCCACCACCACTGTGATAACTGTTACCGCCAGCCGTACCATGGCCACCGCCACCGCCGCCCTGGCCGTCTAAACTGGAAACGTATTCGGTTATACCACCTTTACCTGGTGAGGGGCCTTCGCCATCGGCACCATGGTAAGTACTACTCGTGGTAGCACCTCCGTCACCGCCTTTTCCACCATCGTAGCCGCCACCGCCACCACCTGCACCGGCAGCTCCTGGAGCTCCATTGTTGATTCCATTGCCCCCATCTTCACCAGCAAGGGTCAAGGTGCCGTTAATTGTGGCAGATCCTGTACAAAATAATTCGAGCGGAATGGTATCGGTCACCGTTACAACAACATTGGAATTGATCGTAAATGACGTGAAGTTATATACCCCACCCTGTATGCTTGTATCTGCCGTAGCAAGAAAAGCTCCATCCGATCCATTTCCCAGATTCAAGTTACCCGAAGCAATTAATTTTACGACATCGCCAATGGTATCCAAACCATTCACCGTATTCACACTGAATTCGGTAGTTGTGGACTGGTTAAATTCCTGTAAAAAAGACACCGGCACGAACGAAGTATCCGAATATTCAGGGTTACAGGTATTCGCCAGGATCTTAGCCCTGTAGTATTTTGAAGATGTCGGAACCAGGGTATATGGATCGGTTGTTGCACCTTGTATGTCGAGGTAGATGAAATTGTCGTTCGATGACTGCCATTGAACGTTACCAATATAGTTCTGCCCGGCGTTAAGAGAAATCGAATCTCCCAGGCATATTCCTGTTTGGGCCATTGTTTGAGCACTCAATGATAATGTGATCATTAGCAGGCCAATCCATTGGGCACTTTGTTTAGCTTTAAGTGATATACTATTCATTTTCAATGTTTTATAGGGTTCTTACAACTTTTTCAGTCAAAACGACTTCCTCACTGCGGATCTTTATGAAATAGACTCCTGAACTGCCTATGTCATCGCTGGCGTCGAAGGTTAGTTTTTTGACGCCGGGTTCTTGAATACCACTCATCAAGACCTGGACTTTTTCGCCCAATAGGCTATAAACTTCAACCGAAATATCACCTCTTGTGAAGACTTCAAATTGTATAGTCAGTTCATCTGTGAAGGGATTCGGAGCTACAAGTAGTGAATTTTTTATTCTACCCTGGTCACTCAGACCGAGCCAAGAATCAGCCAATTGACAAGACGTGTCGCGGCAATTCTTATCGGTTCGAATAGCCAGACAAACATTATAAACACCCATTTGCGAATAAGTGTGCGAAGTAAACTGGGCATTCGAAGTGTTGCCGTCACCAAAATCCCAGAACCACTCATTGATGGTCGCGTTTTGGGCGATAGAAGAGTCGATGAATATATAGCTGACCCTATCCGGCTTATAAGTAATCGCAAAATCGGAAACAGGCAAGGGAGATTGGCTTACGGTGAAATTGATGGTTTGCTGTGCTGTGCTCAACCCAACGGATGCCACCAAGCAAAAAGACACCATAATCGCTCGAATAGTAGGAATTTTATACATAATTTGAAGTTTGAGTACTGTCTAAGGTAATTGTTTCAAACACAAAATCAATAAAACCATAAATAATTGGCCCAGATGTACTAATTAATAGGCGTCTTAAGTCTTCATTCATTTGTATTTTCGCACATTAATTCACTTTATCCAGATCCTAATTATTTTCAATAATTTTTTTTGGATAGATCCAGAGATATGGTCTCCACAGCCAATAAATTAATAAATAGACCTAATCGAATAATGCGTTAACCACAATATCCATGAAAACACTTTTCTTATTTACCTCCTTATTTGTCGGAATTCTTGCTTCTGCCCAATACTGGCAACAACAGGTGAAATATGAGATGAACATTGCCATGGATGTACAACATCACACATTTACTGGTTACCAACGCATCGAGTACACCAATAATTCGCCCGATACCCTGCGCATCGTATTTTACCATTTATACTACAATGCCTTCCAGCCGGGCAGTATGATGGATGCCCGGTCCAAGAACATCATAGATCCCGATAGACGAATTGGAGGCCGGATTTCGGAATTAGCCGATGATGAGATTGGCTATCATCGAATTAAAAAATTGAAACAAGACGGATCCGAACTGCATTCGCATGAATTTGGTACCATATTAAAAGTATTTCTGAATAAGCCGCTTCCCCCGGGCGGCCAAACTGTCCTGGAAATGGATTTCGAAAGTCAGGTTCCAAAGCAAATAAGGCGCACCGGCAGGGACAATATAGAAGGCATTGAATATTCCATGTCGCAATGGTATCCCAAATTGGTGGAATACGATCAGGATGGTTGGAATGCCATACCTTACATCGCAAGGGAATATCATGGCGTATGGGGCGATTTTAATGTGAAGATCACCATTGATTCAGCTTATACCTTAGCTGGTACTGGAATCCTTCAAAACGCCAATGAAATAGGAAAAGGTTATTCCGTTCAAACCCAGAAAAACCAATCTGACAAAAGAACCTGGCATTTCCGCGCTGAAAACGTTCATGATTTCGTTTGGGCAGCCGACCCAGATTACCTTCACTCAAGCAAGGTCACCGATGGTGGTGTCACCCTTCATTTTTTCTATCAAAATGATACTGCTATTATCAGAAATTGGGAAGCACTTCCTGAATATGCCGCCAGGTGCTTTGATCTGATGGAGAAAATGGTCGGGAAGTATCCCTATTCGTCTTATTCCATTATTCAGGCTGGTGACGGCGGAATGGAATACCCGATGGCTACACTCATACTGGGAAATGGGAAATTACCGGGGCTGATCGGCGTTACGGTTCACGAATCCATCCATAGTTGGTTTCAAGGAGTTCTTGCCAATAATGAGGGGAAGTATCCCTGGATGGATGAAGGGTTCAATACCTATTACGACAACCTGGTAATGGATTCGCTATTTGGAATTAAAGATCTTTTTCCGCAGGAGGGCAATTACCGATCTTATTTCAAGTTGGTCGAAAAGGGCTTGTACGAGCCCCTTTCCACCCATTCCGATCATTTTAAAACCAACCGGGCATACGGGGTAGCTGCGTATTCGATGGGCTGTATACTCTTGAACCAGCTCGGCTACATCGTTGGTCAAGAAGTGCTACACCACAGCATCAAACATTATTATGAGGACTGGCAATTCAGACATCCCGAGCCCCGCGATTTTAAACGGATCGTAGAACGCGAATCGGGCATCCAACTCGATTGGTATTTCAACTACTTCATTCAGACCACTAAAAAGGTGGATTACTCGGTTGAATCGATTCAAAAAAATGGAAAAACAAGCACGGTCTTATTGAAGAACAATGGAGACTTTCCGCTTCCGGTTGACCTTAAAATTACTACGGTGGATGGACGAGTTTACCTGTACAATATTCCACTAAGAATGATGTATGGCAACAAAGAAAATGACATGGGAATACCGTTTATTCAATGTGCGGAATGGAAATGGACCGACCCAGAATATTCTTTAAACGTGGACATTCCCAGAAAAGAGATCGCAGTAATCGAATTTGATCCGTTAAAAAGAACCATGGATCTTGTTCGCCGGAACAATGTCTACCCCAGACAAAAAGAAGAATGATTTGAGATTAAGATTGAAAATCAACAAAGGAACTGTGTCCCTGGCAGGTCATATCGATTAGAGAACTTGGAGCATTAATTCGCTTGATTACCGGAAACATGTACGTCCATTTGCGGGTAAGGGATGCTTACATTGTTTGCATTAAATGCCGCATAAACCTTTTCGAGAATGTCAAAATGAACATTCCAGTATTCAGGGGTATCCACCCAAACGCGGGTAATGATATTCACAGAGCTGTCTGCCAATTCTCCCATTCTGACAAATGGTAGTGGGTCTTTCAGGATCCTGTCATCAGCTGATACGATATCGTTAATGATCTTTTTGGCTTTTTCCACATCATCATTATAACTTATGCCGAAGGTAAAATCAACCCGCCTTGTGGATTCGGCGTTAAAATTGATTAGGGAGTTGGTCGAAAGTCCTCCATTGGGAAGAATTACTCGCTTGTTATCTACCGTTGTGAGCACGGTGTTAAAAATCAATATCTCTTTAACGACACCTCTATAACCAGAGGTTTCAATCAGATCACCAACCTTAAATGGTTTAAGGATTAAAATCATCACACCTCCGGCAAAATTTTGTAAAGTACCCGAAAGTGCCAGGCCAACAGCCAAACCTGCTGCTCCCAGAATTGCAATAAAAGAAGTCATTTCAATGCCAACCATGCTCATCACCGTAATGACCAAGAGCACTTTGAGAAGGTTCGATATTAATGAGCGGATAAAGGGTTGGAGCGTTGGGTCAAAACTTTTCTTTTCCATTCTCCTCCTAACCACTTTATTTATGGCCTTGATCACCCAAAGTCCAAAAAGCAGAACGACAATGGCCACAAGTAGCTTCACGCCATTTGTAATTAAAAATGAAATTATTAGATCAGTGTATTTCGAAATATCAATATCCATAAATGTTGAAGATTTACCAACCAAAGGTCAGTGCGAGGTTAAACATGACTCCATAAACCAACTGATCAACGGCGGGCATGTAAACATAGCCTCTGCCATAGATGAATAAAGTGGCATCCGAAGATCTTCTTAATATATAGCCGCCCCCGCCTGTAAAGGTCAACCCTGTGTCAACCGCATCGAATTCTCTTGAACCGCGACTTGGAGGAGTCGAATTAAGTGCGTTCATTTTCACTACGGTTTCTCTGTAAGTAAAAGCCGAACCAAGGCATACGAAGGGGGCATTGTAGGTCGAATTAAGGGGGTAAAGTACATTGGCTCCCACGTTGAAATAACGATTTTTATATTGACCTCCTACAAAGGGCGAAGCAACACTATCATTGCCGTAATACACTTCTCCCGATAATTGTAGAATGTAAGATCTGGTATCGAAGGACATCATTGCGCCAAAACCGCCATTGATGTTTTTTATTTCATCAGCGTTCATGGGCAACATGGCCCCGGTTATAACTCCAATTGACTTATTACTTTTCAACCGAATTGGCTTTTCAGCCGCACTACCACTAATAAGTTCAAGATCTCCCCTTCTTGAAAATTTTCGCATAGTACCCAATTTACCTGCCAATTCCTTAAGAATGACAGGCAGATCATCCAGGCTTTTGCACTGCCTGATCTCGCTTGACAATAACAAGTTGTTGGAATTGGTATAGAGTTTTACAGAAACATTATAAGAACTTCCCAGGCGGATGATTTTACCAATGGTATAATAAGACGCCGACATCAATTCCGCACTCTCGCGCACCTCGTTGAGGTTAGATTCAAATTTCACCGTATCCCTTTTCTGGGAAACAATGGCCTGAAAAAAACCATTGTCATTCATGTATTCTGCAAATAAAGTCGTAGCCGAGATAAGCGTGCGATGACTGACATTCTCACCGTAGAAAAATGGCACATAGACCTTTTCTGCAGCTGAAGCCGCTTGAAGAAATAACAGACAAAAAGTTGCAATAACTATGCGCACAGGCCCAAGATAGTGATTTCAGAAAATTTAAGCCAACTATTCTCCGCGCTCAATTTTGAAATTTGGAATTTTTAAACGCGAAGCTGTATCCAAGGGAGAAAGCAATTCAGCATAGATGCCGTCCGACAAGCCGAGTTCCACATATTGGAGTTTAAATTGCTGGTTTCCTTCTTCAACTTCAACAAAGGCGGAATCTCCGTGAAAGGTCAATAGACTTTCCTTAACAGCAAGAACACTGTCGCGCCGATCAAGAACGATTTCGGCATTGGCACTGTAACCGGCCCTGATAAACTTTCCTTCCTTTAATTCCAGGGCTGCCTTGATCTCAAATTGGATGGCGCCATTATCTTCAATTCCCTTTGGAGAAATGTATTCAAGTTTAGCGTCATATACTTCGTCTGCGATAGCCCCAATGCGGAGTAAGATGGCCATACCGGTCTGAATCTTGCCTACCTCAGATTCATCTACTTTTCCTTCGAAAACCATGTCGCTCAGATCGGCGATCGTGGCAATGGTAGTTCCATCGTTGAAGTTATTGGTTTCAATCACGCTGTTGCCTTCTTCGATGGGCACATCTAGCACTGTGCCCGCCTTCGTCGAGCGAATCAAAGTATTGGATAGTTCACCCGAGCGCACACTCATTCCGTCCCTCACAATTTGCAGGTTTTCCTTGGCTGCTTCCAGTTCTTGTTTGGCATTTTTAAAAGCGAGTTCAGCGTCCTGGAATTCTGCAATGGCAATGACTTCATCGTCGAACAACTTTTTACTTCTTTTGAAGCCAAGTTCGGCATTCTCAAATCCGAATTCGGCTCTGGTGAGTCGGTTTTCAGCATTGCTCAGGGTAAGCATATCTGGGATTACCTTGACCTTGGCGATCAGATCGCCAATTTTGACGATGTCTCCTTCCTGCACATATATCTTATCGACAATGCCCGAAACCTGGGGTTTGATCTCAATCTCTTGTCTTGGAAGTACGCTGCCGGTTGCTACTGTCTGCTTTACGATATCCTTGTACGAAACTTTAGATGTTTCAAAGACCACATCAGGTTCCTGGTTCTTTTGGTACAAGTAATAAAAGGTGTAAATCAGCAGGGCCACGAAGAGAAAGGCCAGTAAATATTTTAATATTCTTTTTATCACGATTTTCAAATCTACAACTATTACTCACTTCTTAAAGCATCGACAGGATTAATGCGAACTGCCCGACTGGCGGGCATCAAACCCGCAAGAACACCCGAAAATATTAAAACGATGATGGCTGTGATGGCCACCGAAAAATCCACCTCGGGGTTGGTAAAAGCGTCGTCCTCGATCAAATCGCCGAAAATTTCGAGTAGCCAAACCCCAACGGTAAGACCCAGACTCCCAGCAACCGATGTTAAGATAATGGACTCTAGCATGATCTGCGATGTGATCGACCATGGAGTCGCACCAACCGACCGGCGAATACCTATCTCTTTGGTTCGCTCTCTGATGATGACAAGCATGATATTACTGATGCCAATGATTCCAGCGAACAAAGTGAGAACGCCCACGAACCAGGAAAGGGATTGAATGCCTACAAATACCATATTTACTTTCTGGAATTCCTCTGCCAAGTTGAACCCCCCAATTCCTCTGGGATCATCGGGATGGACGCTGTGCCTGTCTTTCAATAAATTCTTGGCCTTTTCTTCCACCATACTGGCGGGAACATCGGAATAAGCCGTCAATACGTACCAGAACACCCGGTCCCCCATGTTGTACGCCGATTGAAAAGTGGTAAAAGGGATGTAGATTGATTGGTTCTCATTGTCGGCTTGATCGCCGTATCGGCTCGACTCAAACAGGCCAACGATTCTGAAATGAACGCCTTGTACTTCAATGTATTGGCCAATAATTTCTTCTCCTTCATTAAACAATACTTGTTGAACCCGCTTTCCAATCAAACAGATCTTGCGCTTTTCTTGGATGTCTCGCTCGTTGATAAATCGACCCTCGGGTATTTTGAGCAGCTTGACGTATTGCGCATCCGGAGTAAAGCCGTTGACCTCAAATGCACCTATCTTGTCACCTCTTTTCACATTGTTGGCCCCGCGCCAACCACCCAATTGCAAGCCCGGTGATATGTATTCGATCTCTGGAATATTGTCCCGCAGTGCTTTGGTATCGGAATTATTGAAATTAAAATAACGCCCTTCTTTAAAGCCTTTGTAGGGGATTGATGTAGGCTGGGTCCACATGAACATGGAATTGGCCGCCATTCCACCAAATTGGCGACGCACACCGTTCTCAAGACCCTTGCCTGCACCCAGCATGATCACCAGCATTAATATTCCCCACCCTACCCCAAACGACGTGAGAAAGGTGCGCAATTTATTCTTGCTCAGCACTTCAAATATTTCCTTTAAACGCTCCATTTATTCGTCTCTTAGGGCTTCAATAGGGCGGATAGACGCCGCCCTCATTGCGGGTACCAAACCGGCGACAGCACCGCTTACGATCAGTATTAATGTAGCGAGCAATGCCAGTCCCAGATCGACCTCAGGATTGTAAAATATACCCGGATCGGTAATCATGCTCGACACAAATTCCAGAAGAAATATCCCGGCAAACATTCCCAAATAACCTGATATTGCCGTGATGACAACGGCCTCCTGCATGATGAGTTGAATAACCGAATAAGGGCTGGCTCCCACTGCCTTTCTGATTCCAATTTCCCGGGTTCGTTCGTTTACCGTGATCATCATAATATTACCAATACCTACAATGCCGGCAATGATGGTCATGATACCAATGATCCATACAAAAAGTGTGATGGCATTCAATACCGACATGATATTTTCATAATTCTCGGTATGATTATTGACATAAAGGGCATCGTCGTCGGCTGGGTCAAACACGTGTCGTGAGGCCAGAATCGAAGTGACCTGCTCGACCATTTTTATCGATTCTTCTACACCGGCGTCTCCGGTAGTGAACATGATTTGATGAAGGACATCTGCTCCGTTAAAAGCGCGTTGAGCGGTTGAAATGGGTATGTAAACCATTTCTTCTTCGCGTTCAGAACCTTCGTCCTTAAAAATCCCAACCACCTTAAAATTCATGCCCTGAGTGTTGATGTACTTACCAATTGGATCAACATCGCCAAACAACTGACTCCGGACCTTCTCACCGATGACGGTCACCTTGCGAAAATCACGTACATCCAGGTCGTTGATGTACCTGCCTTCGACCATAATTGTATTTTCCAGTTTTTGATGATCCGGGTGCACGGCTCTGAGCCGGAACGAGCCGGTATTGTCCAGGTATGCCATGTTTTGATTCCACCGGTTGAACCTGCCCGATATGTATTCCACCCCGGACATGTTCCGTTTGATGTACTCGAGATCCGCGTTCTTTAAAACAATGCGCTTACCTGGCTTGATGCCCTTATAAGGCATTGATGTTTCACCTCCCCAAAGCCATATGCTGTTAATGGCATCGTCTTTGAAGTCCAATTCAAAACCATTCTTCAGGCCCTGACCTGAGCCCAGGAGAATAATAAGCATAAAAATTCCCCATGCTACCGAAAATCCGGTTAGAACAGTGCGCAGTTTGTTTTTACTTACCGTATCGTATATTTCTTGCCAGCGATCCAGTCTGATCATGAGGTAGAATTTATGATCTCTCCATCTTTTAGGTGGACTATTCTATGCGCCCCACGGGCGATGTCCATTTCATGCGTTACAATGATAACGGTCATGCCCTGTTCATTTACCTCCTTAAGTAAGGACAGCACTTCTCCAGAAGTCGTACTGTCCAGCGCACCGGTAGGTTCATCGGCCAGAATAAGCTTTGGATTTGATACCAGGGCCCTGGCGATGGCCACACGTTGTTTTTGCCCTCCTGATAGTTCATTTGGCAAATGCGTCTTCCAGTCCAGCAAGCCTACCCTTTCCAACATGGCCTCCGATTCCCTTATTCGCTGTTTACGAGCCATTCCCTGATAATAAAGTGGCAGCGCCACATTTTCGGCTGCGTTTTTAAAAGGAATAAGATTAAAGGACTGAAAAACAAATCCCAGAAAACGATTCCGGTACTCGGCTGCCTTTTTTTCAGTCAGGTTCTTGATCAATAAATTGTTCAAATAATAATCACCTGAATCATACGCATCGAGAATGCCTAAAATATTCAATAAGGTAGATTTACCCGAGCCAGACGAACCCATGATGGCCACCATCTCTCCATCTTCAATATTTATATCCAGATTCTTAAGGACATGCAAAGGATGGTTACCTACGCGATAAAACTTATTTAGTTTGGTGATCCTGATCATGAGATGTGCTCACCAAAGATAAGGAATGAGGCATTGCCTCAATCGAAATACCCAGTTTCAGATTTCAGGAAAAATAGTGCCTTGTGGCTTGGGTGGTTTTTTTATTCTAAAAGTGAGCATGGGCACGCCGGCATGATTTGCGATGTCTTCTGCAATACTGCCATTGACAATGTGGTTAATTCCCGTCCTTCCATGGGTCTCCATGGCAATGATGTCGGCACCTATTCTCTTCGAGAAATTTATCACTCCATCTTCGACGGTCTGGTCGTTATAGGTATGAATACTGGCATTCTTAAGTTTGAATTCGGTCATGAAATCATTCATGAGTTTTTCGCTGAGGGCCGTGGTTAAAAAATCGCTTGGTGTATTGACCCGCAATAAGTGGATCTTAGTCCCGAACATTTCGGCAAATTTTTTGATGGCAGGGAAATGGTCGTACACCTCACCGAAAAATGATGAGGCGAATACCATACTCGCCGGCTCGAATAATTCACCCACTTTCTCTTGCACTACAAGTACCGGACACTTTGCCTTTCGTATGATCCGTTCGGTGTTTGAGCCGATAATGTCTTCTCTCCAACCGCTTGTACCGTGACTTCCCATAACGATCATGTCGGCATTCTTCAGCACCTTATGGCTCACTATTTCATCAATACTGCTGTCGGGTAATAAGAATTTTTCGACCGTGTGTTTTTTAACAAAATCCAGATGAGCAATCTTTTGTAATTCCTCTTCGATCTCTTTCTTAATATTTCCGATCTGTTCTCCGTCGTACATTAAATGGCCACTTGTAAACCCATAGACGGGCAACTCATAAGTGTGCACCAAGCTGATCACTGCTCCGGTTTTATCAGAAATTGTTGCCGCCACTTTTAACGCGCTCATGGCGCAGTCGGAAAAATCAGTGGGTACTACGATTCTTTTCATGTTTCGCTTTTTCTCAAAGTTAAACCCTTCCAAATGGATTCTAACTGATTTGGGTCATTCATTTTAATGATATGCTAAATAAGGGCAACGCATGGCGCTTTCAAAGAAGATTATACTTTTGTGCCTTATAAAACCAATTGATATGGCCTTACAAGAAGAATGGGAAGCTCAGGGAAATGTCCTGTTTAGGTACAGAGGAACTCTTCCTTTACTGATACTGGTTTCGGCGATTGCCGTCCTTTATTTCAGGGAATCCAATGGCATGAACCAGATGTCAGAAAAACTTTCGACCCTTTATCCTTTTGTATGCCTTGGTGTTTGCACTTTGGGTCTGATTGTCAGAATCATCACTGTGGGTTACACTCCGGTAGGGACCTCGGGAAGAAATAAAGAAAAACAGGAAGCTGAAGTACTGAATACTTCGGGCATCTATTCAACCGTCAGGCATCCACTTTACTTGGGCAATTTTTTCATGTGGTTTGGACTGGCCATGCTCACCCAAAGCCTTTGGTTCAACGTTTGTTTCATACTATTCTATTGGCTCTATTATGAGCGAATTATGTATGCAGAAGAGCAATTTTTAAGAAGAAAGTTTGGACAGACTTATTTGGGCTGGGCCGAAAAAACGCCTCCTTTCATCCCCAAAGTGGCTCAATGGAAAAGTACCGATATGAAATTCAGCTGGCGAAAAATTTTAAAAAAAGAGAAAAACGGTTTCGCGGCAATGCTCATCATCATTTTTGTATTTCTCTGGATCAGCGCTTATTTGCGCACCGGCCAAATCAAACCAAGCATGGATTTCTGGTTCTATTCGATGGCCTTTGGCCTGGTGAGTTATTTGATATTGAAGTTTCTCAAGTACAACACCAAATGGCTGGAAGAAGAAGGACGATGACCCTTCCAACGGTTTAATAAAAAACCTGAGGGTCTTTTGGCCCTCAAATCATTTCTATTTTCTTTTACCGAGAACCAGTCTCTGACCTTTGGGTTTACCAAATTTTTCTTTTACCGAGAACCAGTCTCTGACCTTTGGGTTTACCAAATTACGATTCGGTCGGCTTCGGCCTTGTACATGCCGTCTCCTTCCTTCACATCAAAGGCTTGATAAAAAGCATTGACGTTTGTTAGGGGTCCATTCGCCCTGAACATGCCCGGGGAATGTGGGTTGGTCATGACCTGGGTACGCAACGCTTCATCGCGGTATTTCGTTCTCCAAATGGTGCCCCACGACATAAAAAAGCGCTGTTCCGGGGTAAAACCGTCGATGGTTTCTGTTTTGCCATGTTTGGCAAAATAACGTTGCATACCTTCCCATGCCAGATTCACTCCACCCAAGTCGCCGATGTTCTCACCCAAGGTGAGTTGTCCATTTACGAAAAGACTATCAAGTGCTTCATAGGAGTTGTATTGCGCGACCAGTTGCTCGCCACGGGTCTTGAAATTTGTCAGATCCTCTTCGGTCCACCAATTGATCATGTTCCCATTGGCGTCAAAGCGGCTGCCGTTGTCATCAAAACCATGTGATATCTCATGCCCAATGACGGCTCCAATACCGCCGAAGTTTATTGGAGCATCTGCCTTAAAGTCAAAAAACGGCGGTTGAAGAATGGCCGCAGGAAAGACAATCTCGTTGTTTAACGGGCTGTAATAAGCATTCACTGTTTGCGGAGTCATGCCCCATTCTGTTTTATCAACTGGATCGTGCATTTTAGAGAGTCTGTCTTCATAACTCCAATTTCTGGCCGCCATTAAATTTCCGGCGTAAGAGGCATCCTTATCGCGTTTGATATCCAGTTTCGAATAATCTTTCCATTTGTCGGGATATCCAATTTTGACCGTGAACGATGCAAGTTTCTCAAGGGCCTTTTCTTTGGTGGTATCCGTCATCCATTCCAATCCTTTGATTCGATCTCCCATGGCTTCCAGAATTTCGTCTACCATTTCTTTAGCCGTGGCCTTAGCCTCGGGAGGGAATACTTCGTCGACGTAAAGCTTTCCGATGGCTTCTCCTATAACACCGTTGGTGCTGGACAGTACACGTTTCCACCTTGGCCTCATTTCTGTGGTACCGCTCAATTCCTTTCCATAAAAATCAAAATTCGCTTGCACCAATTCCTGATTTAACATGCCGGCATAAGTATTCAGAATATTCCACTTCAAGTAGTCTTTCCACAAGTTCAGGTCATTGCTTACTAAGATTTTCTCTATTTCTTTCATGAATTCGGGTTGCATGACGATAATGGTATCTACGTTGGTCAAACCCAACTCTTTTAGGAACCTGTTCCAATCTACTGAAGGAGTTAGCGTCTTGAGCTCGCTCACCGGATAGGGATTGTACATGGCCGGTATATTCCGTTGTTCTGTCCTGTTCATGGAAACCAGAGCCAATTGATTTTCAAGTGCAAATATTTCGGCAGCTTTGGCCGCAAGATCGCCTTCAAAAATCCCGCTCAGTTTCATCATGCGCTCGGTGTGAGCAACATACTTTTCACGCAATTCCACAGATTTCGCGTCTGTCTTAGTGTAGTAATCCTTGTCAGGCAAGCCAAGCCCATCCTGTGCAATATAAGATGCATAGTAATCGGAATTCATTAGGTCTGGAAATATGCTGAAACCAAAAAATGCAGATCCTCCAATTCGCGACTGATATGCCAGGTAGTCCAACAAGTCATCTTTATTTTCCAAACCATTGATGCGTTCAACAATTGGGATTATAGGAGTAACACCTTGTTCTTCGGCTCTGGCAGAATCCATACCAATGGCATAAAAATCAGCTGCCTTGCGCTGATCACTTCCTTCTTTGTACTTTTTATTGGCTGCTGCGCGTTCCAGAATATCGAGAACCACATCGTTATTGGCTTCTCTCAACTCATTAAACGAGCCCCAACTACCCTGGTCAGCGGGGATTTCCGTATTCTTAACCCAATTTCCGTTTACAAAGAGGAAAAAGTCGTCCTGCGGCCGGACGGTTGTATCAATGTTTTCCATATTAATGGCGTGGTATGTTTGTTCGACTTCCTGTTTTTCACTGCCACAAGCAATAATGAATACGAGCGACGCAGCAAGGGGAATGTAAAGTCCTTTAGTCATTTGTCAGATTTTTGGCTAAAATACCAATGTTCCATTGATATGGTATCATTCTATGATAAACGGTTCATTAAAGTGATAAAGAACCGTGCATCCATTTTGACAAAAAGTACGTCTCACTTTGTGAATGGACCAAATGGGTTTACGGGTGGTTCGTAAAAGGCAACTATTCACTGTACTTTTATTCTAGACATCTGTTTAACAAACATTATATGCAAAGCCATATCCAAAACTGGAAAATTGAAAATGATTTCCTGACCAAGGAATTCAGTTTTGAGTCATTTTCTAAAGCAATGGAATTTGTCAATGAGATTGCGCCCGTTGCCGAAAAAACAGACCACCATCCCGATATTCTTGTCCACTCTTACAACAAAGTCGAGATCTTTTTGCGCACCCATAGTTCGGACGCCATTACCGATAAGGATTACAACATGGCAGAACACATTGATGATCTGGTAGCCATGACGGTACTTGTTGGCAAACTGCGCTAAGCGATGCTTACCTTTGCCAAATCTTGGCAACATCCCCTAAAAATGTTTTGTACTTCGATGGCCATTGTATTCTTTGCAATGGGCTGGTGGATTTCCTAATAAAAAGGGATAAAAAACACTTATTTCAATTTGCCTCCCTGCAAGGTGAATTTGCGCAAAGGACCTTGCCCAAAGAAATCCGAAAGGACCTTCAAACCGTCGTTTACATAAGGAAAGGGAAAGTATTGCGGGAATCTGATGCCGCGCTTGCCGTGTTGACTGATCTGGGCATGCCCTGGAGCTTTCTAAAAAGCCTGGCCATTTTTCCCAAATCACTGAGAGACTGGGTTTACCGAGGCATTGCAAAAAGGCGGTACCGTTGGTTTGGAAAAAGAGCGGTTTGCCGACTTCCCAATCAGGATGAAACAGGCTTCTTCCTTAAATGAGCCCTTTGATGGCTCGAATTATGTCCTTCACACTGGCCCTGTTCTTGTAATTGTAATCGAACTGAACGTATCGAATCACGCCTTGTTTATCGATAACGTAAGTTGCAGGCACGGGTAACCGATCGTCCTCTTGACCCGTATTCTTTTGGATAGAAGATAATTGCCCGACCTTCACCTTGGTTACATACCAATCAGTGACATCAAACAGCACGTCGTAGTCTTTCATGACCGCTTCATCTTTGTCAGAGAGGATTGGAAATTCGGCCCCAACATCCTCGCTCATTTTTGCCGTGTACTCCTGAACCTCACCTGTCACTGCTAAAAGAGAAGCCCCAGCATCTAAAATATACCTTAAGGAATCTTGAATATTACTAAGGTAGCGGCTGCATACCGGACACCAGATTCCCCGGTAAAAAATCAGCACCACCGGTCCTTTTTCCAATTCTTTTTGAATGTTTACCGCAATTCCCCGGGATGAATTCAATGTGAAATCAGGCGCCTGCTGCCCCACTTTCAGGCCCATGGGAAGTTCATCGCCTTGTCCCGCCACTCCGTATTTTGATGGATCGGATTGGGCGAGGGATGTCAGCGTCAAAAGGTAAGTGGTAATAAGAAAGATGTTTTTCATGACACAAATGTCATCACTTTTTAGCATACAAAAGTGTCGCGCACCAGACATGAGATTAATATACCTCCACTTTTTTTGGACAGAGGGATTGACCTGAAAATTGGTTATGATATAAGTTATGATATGAAAGGAGTCGGCGCTTTGATTGGTATAATTCCCCTGCAATGCACCTGATGGCATTGACACTGCTTGTGATCTGCATTTATTTTTTACATTAGGGAAATAGCTTTTTTGCCTAATTCTTAGGGTATAATCAAATAAGTGCCTTCATGTCTGAAATAATTCGAACCACCTTTCACAACCATATGCTTCTTGCCCATTTAAACCATAGGCTATGAGCCTTGTGCAAAAGATCGCTTTTTTTCTTGGCCCACTTGGATGGATCATTTGCCTTTATGCAAATGAATTCTACGAGGAATCGAAACTCACCGTCATGGCTGGAATTGCCTTTTGGATGATGATCTGGTGGATTTCGGAAGTCGTGCCCATATTCGTCACAGCCCTTCTTCCGATGGTTTTATTTCCGGCCTTGAACATCCTTCCGATCAAAGAAACCTTTGAACCCTTTGCCAATCCAATAATATTTCTGTTTATGGGTGGCTTCATTATTGCGCTGGCTATGGAAAAAAGAAAGCTGCACTTGCGCATAGCGCTCAATTTGATAAAAATTACAGGCACCAAACCCAGTGGGATCATTTTAGGGTTTATACTGGCTACCGCCTTTCTGAGTATGTGGATCTCGAATACCGCTACCACAGTAATGATGCTTCCTATCGCCATGTCTGTTTTGCAATTATTGAATCAGAAAGAAGCCGGAAAGGAGTACAAAAAATTTGGCCTTGCCCTGATGCTGAGCATCGCATATGCCGCCAATATCGGTGGTACGATGACCTTGATCGGAACCCCACCGAACGTGGTTTTTGCAGGTTTCCTATTGGAACGATACCAGATTGAAATTGGATTTGGACAGTGGATGCTAATAGGACTTCCCTTTGGGATCGTAATGTTGGGACTTACATTTCTGCTACTTACCCGTGGATTGATCGTAATTAGATTGCCAAACATTGAAGGTGCCAAACAGCTCATATCTAATGAATTAATGGCCTTAGGCAGGATGGAGAAAGCAGAAAAAATGGTGCTTACGATATTCGTACTAACCGCCTCATTATGGATGTTTAAAAGCCAGGTCAATTCACTGGTTTTTGGCGGACCGATTTTAAATAATACATCAATAGCCATGCTAGGTGGCCTGCTGATGTTTTGCCTTCCTGTAAATATGAATTCGGGGGAGTTTCTTCTGGACTGGAAAGCGATGAAAGACCTGCCGTGGGGAATATTATTGCTCTTTGGTGGTGGCTTGAGCATGGCAGCAGGACTAGAAACTGTCGGGGCCATCGATCTTATTGCAACCGCCGTAAGTGATAACCTAAATGCGACGGTAATGATCATGTTGATCGGTCTTACAACTCTTAGTTTATTTGCTACCGAAATAATGAGCAACGTTGCCTTGGTGACAGTCTTACTTCCCGTAATTATGGGAATTAGTGATCAAATGGGCGTTTCCGTTTACCAGTTTGCCATTCCGGTGACATTGGCCGCCAGTTGTGCTTTTATGATGCCCATATCGACTCCTCCGAACGCCGTTGTATTCAGCAGTGGGCAGATTAAAATTGAACAAATGATCAGGGTTGGTTTTGCCCTTAATATAGCAACCATCGCAGTTTTAAGCACCTTGGTTTATTGGCTGATTTCCAAGGTATTTGGCGAATAAATTGCTTTGATGTGAATGGTCTTGGGGAAGGACACAATAGCAAAGGCAATGGCTATTTTCCGATACAAAACTTCGAAAAGATATTGGCCAGCAGGTCGTCGGTGGTGACCTCACCTGTGATCTCGCCAAGGTAATGCAGTGATTGGCGCACATCCTGGGCAACGAGTTCAGAGGATCTGTTCTCATCAATTCCAGCCAAAGTGCGGTCAAGTGATTCGCGGCATTTGTTCAGTGATTCCAGGTGCCTGGCACTGCTCACCATGATGCCTTCACCGTCACTTTTACCGGTGCCAATAAAATCCTGAAGGCCTCTGAGTAAATGATCAATGCCGTGGTCATCGCGTGCCGATATGTAAAATACATTGGTATATGAAGCTAAAGCGACTTTCAGCTTTTCAAGCACATGTGGATCCATGTGATCGATCTTATTCATGACAAAAAAGGTTTTTGCCATGGCCTTGTCGGACCATTCACCCTTGACCTGTTCAAACTTTTCCACGCTGCAATTGGACGCGTCCATAACGTATAAAACGACTTTTGCCAGATCGGCTTTTTGTCTGGCTTTTAATATTCCTATTTCCTCGACGGTGTCTGTGGTCTGTCTCAGCCCTGCGGTGTCGATAAATCGAAAGATGATGCCCTCGATGTTCACCACGTCTTCTATTACGTCTCTTGTTGTACCGGGAATTTCAGACACAATGGCCCGATCTTCCTTGAGTATCTGGTTCAATAAGGTCGATTTACCCACATTTGGTTCCCCAATGATGGCTACCGGAACACCTTGCTTGATGGCATTGCCAAATTCAAAGGACGATATCATTCCATCCAGTTCTTTCTGAAGGTCTTGAACCAAGTGGAGCAATTCATCGCGATTGGCAAATTCAACGTCTTCTTCGCTGAAATCTAGCTCCAATTCGAGCATGGATGCAAAATTGATCAACTGTTCTCTTAAATGGCTCAAGTGATGGGCGTATCCACCGCGTAATTGACTCATGGCAAGGTCTCTTGAAGCTTTAGAATCACTTGCTATCAAATCTGCGACGGCCTCTGCCTGTGAAAGGTCTAATTTGCCGTTCATAAAGGCTCGAAAAGTGAATTCACCTTCCCTTGCCATCCTAGCGCCCTTTGAAACCAACAAGTTCAGGATTTCGCCTTGAATGTAAGGCGAACCGTGGCAACTTATCTCTAGCAAATCCTGACCTGTATAACTCCTTGGGGATCTGAAAATGGAAATAACAACTTCATCTACAATATGATCACCGTTTTGCAAGCGACCAACGTGCAAAGTGCCGGCCTTTTGAGCGGTCAGGTCCTTGCCGGGAAAGATGTCATTGCAGATTTTGAGCGCTTCGACACCCGACAATCTTACTACTCCAATGGCACCAAGGCCCGCTGGCGTGGCCAAGGCGCAAATAGTGTCCTTTTGATTGTAATTATTCACCTTTCCAAATTTAGGTAATTTGCTTGTGGGCATAATTCATCGAAGAAATTTGCCCAGTTGATTTTTTATCTTTGCTGGCCAATTATGAAGGATCAGTTCGAGGACATACGTTCCTATAGAGATAATGAAGTCAAAGGTGTAATTAACAATCTGCTTGAACAGGACATGGTTAGCAGATTACTCTCAAGACTTCTACCGGATGCCGAAATGCGCACAAAGATCGCCTCTATCTCTTCTATTCATGACTTTCAGGAAAAGTTGATGAAGCCCATTTTTGTTCATCATATTATGCCCACATTCGATGAATTAAGCGTTTCAGGTCTGGATAAATTAGAAAAGGACAAGTCCTATCTCTTTATTTCCAATCATCGAGACATTGTGCTGGATTCGGCCATCTTGAATTATTTTCTGAACGAAGCTGGCATGGGAACTGCCGAAATCGCCATTGGCGATAACTTACTAAAGGACAGGTGGATAAAAGACATTGTCCGACTGAACAAGAGTTTTATCGTCAGAAGAAATCTGGATAAAGCCGAGATGCTCAATGCTTCAAAGCACATGTCAGAATACATTGCTGATTGCATTAAAAACCGGGGTGAATCAGTTTGGATAGCTCAACGCGCCGGACGGGCAAAGGATGGCAATGATGAGACGAACCCCGGCCTTATTACCATGTTGAGTATGAGTGCAGAAGAGAACATGCTGGAACATTTCAAGGAACTCAACATTGTTCCTGTTTCAATTTCTTATGAATACGATCCTTGTGACATCAGAAAAACGAAAGAACTTTACGTCGAATCAAAGGGTGAGGAATATTCGAAATCAGAAAAAGAAGACGTTGAAAGCATGCAAATAGGCATCGTCGAAAACAAAGGTAAGGGGCATATTCATTTCGGAAACTGCATTTCTTCAGATCTTGAAAAGTTAGATTCGAATGACCGTAAGACCATTTCTGCTCACATCTGCGAAAACCTTGATCATCAGATACACCGGGATTATCGGCTTTGGCCATCCAACGAAATTGCCGAATCAATGCTGCAAAGCAACTTGAATTCGATTTCGGATAATCTGGATGAAGCCAGATTTTTAAAGAGACTGCAAGCGGCCTTGATTGATATTCAGGGTGATAAAGAAGATTTAAGAAGCATTTTTCTGGGGATGTATGCTCAACCAGCCATCAACAAGAGAAAAACCAACTAGTCTTCGGGACCTATTCCCATCGGGTTGTTCATTTTGGCATATTCAATAGGAATGGTAAAGAATTTATCTTTTTTACTTCCCCTTCTGAGCATACTCATCCATAAGGTATTGCACAATTCATCGCCTTTCCAAGTTTCCACCAGAACAGGATAACCGCCTTCGTCCCATTTATAAAACGAAGAAAAATCCAGACTGGCTGACATGACTTTACTTCCTTTTCCCATGAAATCTGAAAATTGTCTTAGTATGCCAAGGTCACTTTCATTGATGCCCGTTCCTTTAAAACTATTCAAATAGGCCCTTCGCCTGCTCCCATCTTCCAAAACGGCGTCATACCGTTTGCAGATTAGCTGGCTTATCAGGCTGTCTTTTTTCTTAACCCCTTGATAATGTATGTCATTCAATAAAAATGGGCTTCCGGCCGGAAACAGTTCCATGTTCTCTTTGCGTTCTCGTTCAGAAAGCTTTTCAAGCCTAAGTCTCATTTCCTCAGCAGCCCCTTTAATTTGGCTATCGTAATTCTCAATATCCTCTTTGTTCATTGAGTAAAATCGTTTTTCGTGATGATACAGCACCCAAACTCGCTGTTTCGCAGGCTGATATATCATGCTGCTATTGGCTTTAGGACCTCTGAAGTCTATTCGCAGGATGTCCGGCCTGATGTAATACGTCAGTGTTGTCATAGTGGAATCACCGCACCTGCCAGTGGCATCGTGTCGCACCTTGGCGTATATCAAATTGCTCTGTGACAGGACTTGAATCGATAAAAAAAGACCCAAAAAGAGCAGCGTTAGGTTGATGTTTTTCATAAGATCAAAAAAAGAAAAAATAATCCTTCCATTTAACCATGTTCCTTTCGTCCAAAAAATCACCGATCGTTTTCTGTTCGTCGGGATTTGAAACGACAATGGCAATTAGTTTGTTTTTAGTAAAGGTTATTTCTTGTGGATCGAAGACGCGGAAACCATGAATCTGGTTGCCCTGTTTTTTGGTGTTCCCGGTGATCCATGTGAAATTAACTCCAACTGACCCCAGATACTTTGCCAGATCCTTACCCTTTTTTCCCGCCCCCCAAAGGCACAACTCTTTTTCTGCCATGTTTTCCAATGCTAAAAAACGCTTCATTTTAAAGTTGCCAAATGACCTAATGTTATATAGTTGGTCAGTTCTGGATGTTCTATTTGGATGGTCTCTCCACAAATGCACTACTTGATTTACCGGTAATATCTTATACCCATGTTCGTAAAATCGAAAGCAAAGGTCATAGTCTTCGGGGACCTCGAGGTTCTTCAATAAGCCGTCTGCTTCTAAATTCGACCTGCGAACCATAAAAGCACAAGAGGGCAGTGAACACTCGCGGTAAATTTCAGTGAAATTAATCCCTTCTGAAGTCATCCTGTTAAGCCAGTCCGCATATTTGCGGTAACCATCACCCATGTCATCAACAGAAAAGTATTCCACCAATCCCAAAGAAATTAGCTTTTTAGTGTTGTTTTTCAATGGACTAAGCAGATTGACAAGTTTTTTCTCGGGCATTACATCGTCGGCGTCCATCCTGGTGATGAATTCCCCCTGCGAAGTTTCATATGCCGTTATAAGTGCGTCTGGAATACCGCTTCCTTTATTATCCAGGACAGTTACATTTTTATTCTGTTCACCGAATTTTTGTAACATACCCAACGAATCATCACTGCTGTGGTCGTTGACGGCCACAAGTTCCCAATTAACCTCTCGCTGCTTCAAGATGCTGATTAAGCAATCGTCGAGAAATCTCGCGGCATTTTTGACAGGCATCAGGATAGAAATAAGAGTTGAATCCATGTTTAAGGCAGGTAAAATACATAGAATGTTTGGTTCGGGACTACCAAAAGCAACTCCACATTTAAGCTCATTTTCGTATATTCGCTGCCCTCCAATATGCTTATGAGTCAAGACCCAAAAACAACAACCGAAAACGCCGATTCTCTCACCTTAGAGGAAGCGAAAAAAACGATTCTTTCTGACTACAGCCTGGCTTGCCTGAGCAGAGAAGCCTCGTTGATCGGCAGAAAAGAAGTGTTGACGGGAAAGGCCAAATTCGGCATATTCGGCGATGGAAAAGAACTGCCCCAGATTGCCATGGCAAAATTTTTCGAAAAGGGAGATTTCAGATCCGGTTATTACCGGGACCAAACCTTTATGATGGCCATCGATCAACTCACGGTCCAGGAATTCTTTGCTCAGCTATACGCCCACCCCGATGTCACCGCTGAACCTTCGTCGGCCGGTAGAAGCATGAATGGGCACTTTGCTACCAGAAGCCTGAACGAAGACGGTTCCTGGAAGAATTTAAAGGAGATTAAGAATTCAAGCGCCGACATTTCTCCCACCGCCGGGCAAATGCCAAGACTCTTGGGCCTGGCACAGGCATCTAAGGTCTACCGTGCTAATGAAGAACTATCAAGTTCTACTGTTTTTTCTAATAAAGGAAACGAAGTGGCATTTGGAACCATTGGAGATGCCAGTACTTCGGAAGGGCATTTCTGGGAAACCATTAACGCTGCCGGCGTCTTGCAAGTACCGATGGTCATGTCAGTTTGGGACGACGGTCATGGTATTTCCGTTCCCAAAAAGTACCAAACAACCAAAGAAAGCATTTCTGAAGTGCTCGAAGGCTTCCGTAGAACCAGTGAAAAGGCAGGTTATGAGATATTTAACGTGAAAGGCTGGGATTACGCAGGGTTGATTAAGACTTACGAAGAAGCGGTCGAATTGGCCCGAAAAGAGCACATTCCTGTGCTTATTCATGTGGAAGAAGTTACTCAGCCACAGGGACACAGCACCTCGGGAAGTCATGAACGGTATAAGTCCCCTGAGCGACTGAAATGGGAAGGTGAATACGATTGCATCGCACAGTTCGGAAAATGGATCATCGAAAAAGGAATGGCCAGCGAAGAAGAATTGCAAGGCTTGAAGAAAGAGGCCCAAAGCAAGGCGCGTGCCGAGAAAAAGCGGGCATGGGACGAATTCATATTGCCCATTTTGGAAGAGAAAAATGCCCTGGTCGCCTTGCTGAATGGAATAATTGAAAAGACCGGCACAGAGAATTTAACACCGCTGTTGACCGAACTGAATCAAAACAGGGAACCAACGCGCAAAGACGTGTTGTCGGTTGCGAAACTGGCCCTGAGAAAGACGGTCAGAAATGAAAGCGCCGAGCGGTCTACGCTGTTGGAATGGATCAATGAGCAGCATAAACTAAATGATGAGCGTTACAGCTCCGACTTGGTTAGCAGCAGCGCTGAATCTCCGGTAAAAATCATTGAAATCTTTCCACAAATTTCTGAAGATGCGCAACTTGTGGACGGAAGGGTTATTCTCAGGGATAATTTTGAATTCATTCTAAAAAACAGGCCGGAAGTACTGGTCTTTGGAGAGGACAGCGGGAGAATAGGTGATGTCAATCAAGGCCTTGAAGGACTTCAGGAAAAATTTGGTGAAATAAGGGTAAGTGATACCGGCATACGTGAAGCCACCATTCTTGGTCAGGGCATCGGCATGGCCATGCGCGGCCTTAGGCCGATAGCAGAAATTCAATACTTGGATTACCTGCTCTATGCCCTGCAGATTATGAGTGACGACCTGGCAACGGTGCGTTATCGCACCAAAGGTGGGCAAAAAGCTCCCGTCATTGTCAGAACCAGGGGACACCGCCTTGAAGGTATTTGGCACAGCGGATCTCCAATGGGCGTTATCATCAATGCACTAAGGGGTATTCACATTTGCGTTCCACGCAATTTGACCGATGCTGCAGGATTTTATAACACCTTACTCCTGGGAGACGATCCCGGCCTGATCATCGAGCCTTTGAACGCTTACCGCTCCAAGGAAAAAATGCCTTCGAATCTAGGTGAATTCACCACTCCCCTTGGAATTCCAAAGATACTAAGACAGGGAAATGACCTGACCATGGTTAGTTATGGATCGACGTGCAACATCGCCGAACAAGCCTGTATCGAGCTTGAAGAGCTGGGAATACAAGTTGAACTCATTGATCTTCGGACCTTGCTACCATTTGATTTAAATCACATTATTGGAAACTCGCTTGCAAAAACCAACCGATTAATGGTTGTCGATGAAGATGTACCCGGAGGCGCCTCTGCCTATATTTTAGATCAAGTTCTGGTGTCTCAAAAGGGGTATTTCAACTTAGACTCTGCTCCTATCACCCTGAGTGCCAAGGCCCATCGTCCTGCTTACGGCACTGACGGAGATTACTTTTCCAAGCCTTCGCTCGACGATATAATTTCCAGCGTATATGGTATTATGTCCGAATCGGACCCCGTTGCATTTCCACCACTGGATTAAATAATCGTCTTTAAATTTTGACTGAACGTCCTTTTTTATAACTTTAAGGTCTTCAAGTGTTTAAATTAATTTAAATCAATACATATGAGAAATCTTCTACACTTTAGTAAACTGGCCCTGACAGCCTGTCTGGGCTTGCTATTTACCGCTGTTGCGGGGCAAACAAATATTGCTCCAAATGGTACTTTTACCCACTCAGGTGGAGGATCTGGAATTTACGGACCGGCCAACTACAACGATGGCGTGATCGCCAATGGAACTTTCGGCTGGGTTTCCGGTTCTGGGGGTTCTAACATGTGGATCCAATGTGACTGGTCTACCTTACAGACCTTTGACAAGATTACGGTTTGGCCCGACCAAACAGGAACTCGTTTTCTGGCTGGGGGTGACGTTGAATATTGGGACGGTTCTACTTGGGTAAAACACGTGTCATGGACTTCTGCATCTACGCGTCCGTTTGACATTACTTTCCCGCCTTTAACCACCACTAAAATGCGCTTCATTAACATGACAGTTACCGGAAGTCAGTCGAGCAATCCATCGATCAATGAAATATTGGTCTATGAAGCTGTACTGGCGGGAAACAATGCTGCTGTTTTAGCCATTGATTCACCTGCTGTCTTCTGTGAGGGAACGCATAACATCGTTGCCAGTATACAGAACAGGGGAATCAACCAAATTGATAGTGTTCGCGTGAATTGGACGTACAACGGAAACACCGAACCTACCTTCTTTTACACTCAAACCCTTGATACGTTAAAAGGAGCGAATAACATCGCCCAGGTAGTCCTTGGTACCAAAACCTTTGGTGCAGGTGTTACTCAAGACATCGTTGTTTGGACTTCCATGCCAAATGGTGTGCAGGATACATTTAACCTGGACGACACGGCTAAAGCTGCTGTTAGACCGGCTATTTTTGGAAACTTTACCATCGATCCGAATGGAACTGGGTCAACCAATTATACGACGTTTACCGACTTGGCCAAGGATCTTACCGATTTCGGTGTTTGTGGACCGGTAACCGTCACGGTTGCTCCGGGCACCTATACCGAACAATTTGAATTAGGCGAAATCAATGGTACCAGTGCCATGAATACCGTTTCCTTTGTAACGGACACCGGTGGTATAGTTACGGTTGAATTTGGGGCTTCGTCGCTCTCCGATAACTATGTGGTTAAATTCAGCGGTGCCGATTGGGTCTCGTTTACTGATTTTGTCTTCCAGGTGAATACCAGTGGATCAAATTCATATAAAACGGTCTTGGAAATAAACGGTGAATCTTCATACAATACTTTCGAAAATTGCCAATTCAATGGTTCTGCCAATGCAACAACCAGTACTTATCAGGCTGTAGTTTATTGCCGTTCTGCAGGTAACAACTACAACAAGTTCTACGACAATGAATTTACCGGTGGTAGCTACGGTGTCTACTTCTTTGGAGGAAGCACCACTTCTGAAAACATCGGAAATGAGTGGATCGGAAACATGTTTAAAGATGCTTATTACCGAGGTCTCTACCTCTACTATAGCAAGGACTTGATCTTCAACCATAACTCTCTTGAAACCAACACGACCTATTTATATGGTTATGGTTTCATGTCTTACTATGCCAACGGTGCTTCTGAAGTAATCGGAAACCACTTGAGCTGGTCTGGATATTCTGCCATGTATTGCTACCAGTACAATGGAACGGCCACCAATTTCCCCGTAATTGCCAATAACATGGTGAATTCCGGAACAGGTCAATATTATACCTACGGAACTTACATCTATGGCGGCTTCCTGAAGGTGATCAATAACACGATTGTCAAGAATTCCGGTAGTAGTTATGGGTATTATGGCATGTACGTCGCCGGAGGTGGAAACACCGTTGTGAATAACATCATTTATGATCCTGCAGGCCTTTCCAACTATTATTCCATCTATTACAGCGGTGGATTTGCCGTCCTGGAATCAGATCATAACAACATTTATTCCAATGGTCCTAATTTTGGTTACTTCAACGGAGTTCAAAATTCATTGAGCGACTGGCAAAATGCCACCGGATTTGACATGAATTCGTTGACAACTGACCCGGGCTTTACCAACTACGATTCACTTCGCACATGCAACGATACATTAGACGGTGCAGGTACTCCTATTAGCTACATTACCGATGACTATGACGGTGATGGCAGGGATCCTTCTACACCGGACATTGGTGCCGATGAGTTTGTTGGAGCCGACAGTGGTTCGTATTCTGCAGGCCCGGACGCCATTGTTTGCGATGGTAAAAGCGTTGAAATTGGCTTGAAGCAATCGCAGGGAAGTTTCCTTTGGAGCACCAGTGATACCACTTCTACCATTACGGTAAATACTGCGGGAACATATCAAGTGACTATGGTTACGGCTTGCGGTGCCACGCACATGGATGAGGTAGTTGTTACTAATGAGACTCCTACTGCAACCTTTACCAAGAACATCGTTTTCAGAACGGGTAGCTTTACAAATACATCTCAAAAGGGAATTACCTACCGATGGGTGGTTCAAACCAATCCGTTTGATACCATCTGGGCGAAGGACCTGACCTATGTATTCCCGGATAATGGCCCATACCAAGTTTGCTTAACCACATACAACGACTGTGATACGATCACTTCCTGCGATACCTGGGAAGGATGGGTAGGTGTTGATGAGGTCACCCTTGCCGAAGCCATTACCCTTATGCCTAACCCGGTTTCTGATATCCTTACCATCCAGTTTAGTGGATTGGATTCGGATCAGATCGGCCTGGAAGTGAGCAATGTTCAGGGACAGGTAGTCTACACAGAGAATTTCAGCAATGTGAATACGCCACAAACCATCGATGTATCCAGCTTGAAAAAGGGCATGTACATCCTGAAGTTTTCTACTGAAGATGACGTAACAGCCAAACGAGTAATAGTTCAATAACTAGTACTTCAATGCTTAAAAAAAACCCGGCCGGAGCCGGGTTTTTTTTGCTTAGAAATTCAATATTTAAAAATAGCAGGCTCCGAGGCTTGGTATTTTTTTACTAACTTTCGATTTCAAATCCCTAAATCAACCTCTATGAAGTATTTTACAAATTCCCTTAACTTGTTGTTAGGCCTGGGTTTTATGACGATTGCCACGTTTTCAATCGCACAATCCACCCTATCGACCTATCCCGGTGCTACCGCCAATAATGGTACAGCGGGCATCACGTTTCAATTGATCACCAATCAGACCATTTCCCTCGAAGATATTGCCTCACAGGTTTTTTCTTCAGGAACTTCTACCTATACCTTGTGGTATCACGTTGGTGCCTACTCAACACCTCCTAGCATCACAACTGCGGGTGGATGGGTTCAGTTGCAGTCAGGTACATCTGCAACCGGAACAGGTACAGGAGGTGCCCCGGTGACATATGCCTCGGGGTTAAATCTTGTACTGCAACCCGGTACGTATGGTATCCACATGACAACAAGTAATTGTGGATACAAATCATGGGCTGGCAGCCCTGATAGCTGGACCGATGGCGTAGTGACCATCAACACCGGACAAAACATTGGCTACGGTGGCAGCGCTCCAAGCCCAAGTTTTCACCCACGACAGTTTTGTGGAAGCATTACCTATTCGGTGGTAGCATCGGCTCCCAATGATGCTGGTGTCACTTCCATTGACTCTCCTGCCGTTTTTTGCGAGGGAACGCACAACGTAGTTGCCACGGTTAAAAATTTCGGCATTAATCAGGTTGATTCAGTAACAGTTAACTGGGCGATCAACGGGCAAACACAAACCCCGGTGATCTACCAGCAGTTGTTGGACACTTTCAACGGAAACTTCTCACAAACGGCTCAGATTCTACTCGGAAGCCACAGCTTCACCGCGGGTAAAATGGACACCATTGAAGTATGGACAACCTTACCTAATAACCAACAGGATACGGTCACCAGTAATGATTCTGCGGTAGGTTATTTCATGCCCGCCCTCAACGGTAATTTCACCATAGACCCAACGGGTACAGGAGCTACAAATTATACAACGTTCGCAGCAGCAGCTCAGGATCTAAGTGATTTTGGCGTTTGCGGCCCTGTGACTTATACGGTTGCTCCGGGAACCTATACAGAGCAATTCGAGCTGAAAGACGTTACCGGTGCCAGCAATGTGAACACCATAACTTTTAAACCAGATCCTTCGGGCACCGTTACGGTGGAATTTACA
The DNA here is from genome assembly GCA_040220895.1 of Vicingaceae bacterium. Taxonomy (GTDB): domain Bacteria; phylum Bacteroidota; class Bacteroidia; order Flavobacteriales_E; family Vicingaceae; genus UBA11591. The sequence continues at coordinate 291,704 of JAVJVY010000019.1, read as the reverse complement.
CCTACTTCATCTCAAAATTACGTGGTTCGGTTAAGTGGGGCCAGTTATGTATCGTTTGAAGATATGATCTTCCAGGTCAGTTCGAGCGCCGGAACGTATGCCACCGTGCTGGACATCAATGACGGGGCTTCATATAATTCTTTTATGAATTGTGAATTCAACGGGAATGCGAATGCCACGACTAGTTCGTTCCAGAGTGTCATCAATTGCCGCACTGCCAGCAATGATTACAATAAGTTCCACAATAACCTGGTGAATGGAGGTAGCTATGGCGTGTACTTCTTTGGTGGAAGCACCACTTCCGAAAACGTCGGCAACGAATGGATCGGTAATACATTCAAAGACGCTTATTATAGAGGTCTTTACATCTATTACAGTAAGGATCTGATCTTTAATTATAATACACTCGAGACCAATACCACCTATTTATATGGTTATGGTTTCATGTCATATTACGCCAATGGAGCTTCTGAAGTGATAGGAAACCACCTGAGTTGGTCGGGTTATTCTGCCATGTATTGTTTTCAGTACAATGGAACGGCAAGTAATTACCCCGTTATCGCGAATAACATGGTGAATTCCGGTACCGGTCAGTATTATACATACGGGACTTACATCTACGGAGGGTTTTTAAAAGTCATCAACAATACCATCGTTAAGAATTCAGGTTCCAGCTATGGCTATTATGGCATGTACGTCGCCGGTGGAGGAAATACCGTATTGAACAACATTATTTATGATCCGGCAGGCCTATCCAACTATTATACCATTTATTACAGCGGTGGATTTGCCGTTCTGGAATCAGATCACAACGACATCTATTCAAATGGACCAAACTTTGGATACTTCAATGGAGTTCAAAATTCGTTAAGTGACTGGCAGAATGCCACCGGTTTTGACATGAACTCGTTGACAACTGACCCGGGCTTTACCAATTATGATTCTTTAAGAACATGTAACGATACGCTCGATGGCGCCGGTACTCCGGTAAGCTATGTTACCACAGACTTTGACTTGGACGGCAGGGATCCTTCAACACCGGACATTGGTGCCGATGAATTTATAGGTGCTGACAGTGGTTCTTATTCTGCAGGACCAGACGCCATCGTTTGTGATGGTAAGAGTGTGGAAATCGGTTTGCGGCAATCGCAAGGAACTTTCCTTTGGAGCACAAGCGATACTACTTCTACTATTACAGTTTCACAAAGCGGCACGTACCAGGTATCGGTAACTACGGCCTGTGGTGCAACACATACCGATGAAGTACTAGTTGAAGATGTCACGCCTACGGCTACATTCACAACTACTACTTCGTTCCGAACCGGTGTCTTTACCAACACCTCTCAGAATGGAAATAGCTATCGTTGGGTAATTCAGACAAATCCTTTTGACACGGTTTGGGCAAAAGACCTGACATATGTATTCCCGGATAACGGCCCTTACCAGGTTTGTTTGACAACGTACAACGATTGTGATACGGTAACTTCATGCGGATCATTCGTAGAATATCTAGGAGTAGATGAAAGAGAACTATCTGACTTGATCTCCTTGATGCCTAACCCGGTTTCAGATGTTCTTACCATTCAATTTAGCGGAATGGATGACGATCAGATCAACCTTGAAATGAGCAATGTTCAGGGACAGGTGGTCTACACCGAGAATTTCAGTAATGTGAATACTCCCCAGACAATTGATGTTTCCAGCTTGAAGAAAGGCCTGTACATCTTAAAATTTTCTACCGAAAATGAAGTGACAGCAAAACGCATTATCGTGAACTAATTGTTGTTTATCAACATCAAAAGAAACCCGGCTTCGGCCGGGTTTTTTATTTATCCTAAGATAAGTAAATGTTATTTTTCGTACTTTTAACGCCACTTATTCATTAATAACCTTATTATGAGAAAACTGTACCGTTTCACATCTGCTTTGATGTGTATAACAGCCTTGGGCATGTTTAGTGCCAAAGGCCAGACCTATTGTTCGCCTCAGACCAGCTCCGGCTGTACTTTTGGTGATCAAATAGAGAATTTCTCCACCACGGGTGGAACAACCAACATCACCAACAACGGATCGGGATGTAGTGCCGGTTACTACCAGTACTTTTCCAACATGACCGTTACCGGTGCATTTAACGATGTTATCAGCTTTACGGTTCAAGCCGGTTCTGCTTACCAGCAAGGCCACCGTATCTGGATTGACTGGAACGATGACAAGGATTTCACGGATCCGGGAGAAGATATCTGGAATTCAGGTACTTACTCAACAAGTGCCTACAACGGTACCTTTACCATACCTACGACAGCTACACCAGGGACATTACTAAGAATGCGTGTCAGGTGTTCGTACGTATCTGTTCCTTCTGATCCTTGTGCTAACCAGTCTTACGGTGAAGTGGAAGATTACAACATATTTGTGGTACCACCAGTGGCCAACGATGCAGGTGTGGCGAGTATTGTTTCTCCTGCCCCTTACAGTTGTACACTTTCAGATTCCATCATTGTAGCTTTGACCAATAATGGAACACAAACACTTTCTTCTGCAAACATCAACTGGAGTATCAACGGAGGTACTGCTTCGTCCACTTCTTGGACAGGAAGTATTGCTTCTAACACAACTTCAAACGTATTCCTCGGCACAGCTTCATTGAGTGACGGAGACGTGCTATCAGTTTGGACAGACAGTCCAAACAACGTTCAGGATTCTTTCCCTGCCAATGATACTGTTACCACCACGCTTTACGAAGCCATTAGTGGAACTTTTACCGTAGGTGGAACAAGTCCGGACTATGCGACCATCAATGATGCCATGCAAGACCTTTATTTTAGAGGTGTTTGTGGACCGGTCATATTGAGCATTCGTGCCGGAACATACGTTGGTCAGGTTGTTGTTGGCGCCATTCAAGGTGTTAGTGCGACAAGTACAGTTACATTGCAGCCCGATACCGGTGTTGTAACGATTGAATACACACCTTCCTCTCTCTCTGACAATGCAGTCGTTATGTTGGATGGTGCGGATTACATCATTTTCAATGACCTGGTAATTCAAGTGGGTTCAGGAGCTGGTACCTATGCAACAGTAGTAAATCTTGGTGCATTCGCCACGCACAATGAATTCAACAATTGCCAACTAAATGGTAATCCAAATGCTACTACAAGTACTTACCAGAGTGTTATTTACTGTACGTCATCTGGAAACGATTATAACAAATTTATGAATTCCGAGATCAACGGTGGTAGCTATGGTGTTTACTTCTTTGGCGGAGGCACAACTTCTCCAAACGTCGGTAACATGTGGGTTGGTAACACATTTAAAGACGCCTATTACCGTGGTCTATATGTTTATTATAGCAAAGATTTGATCTTTAACAAGAACTGGTTAGAAAGTAATACTACTTACTTGTACGGTTATGGATTTATGTCCTACTATACCGATGGTGCATCAGAATGCATTGGAAACCACTTGAGCTGGCCAGGATATTCTGCCATGTACTTGTACCAATGGAATGGAAACGCAACGGATAAGCCAATCATTGCCAATAACATGGTGAATTCTGGTGCCGCGAGCTACTATACTTATGGTACTTACCTTTATGGTGGCTTTATGCAGATCATTAATAACACCATTGTCAAGAATTCTGGTTCAAGTTATGGTTACTACGGTGCCTACATCGCCGGTGGTGGTAACACGGTATTGAATAACATCATTTATGACCCGGCCGGTCTTTCTAACTACTACACTCTATATTACGGTGGTGGATTTGCCGTATTGGAATCAGATCACAACGATATTTTTACACCTAATACCTTTGGTTATTTCAATGGTGTTCAGTCTACTTTAAGTGATTGGCAAAATGCCACTGGCTTTGACATGAACTCCTTGACGACTGACCCGGGTTTCACCAACTACGATTCACTTCGTACGTGTAACGATACCCTGGACGGAGCAGGTACTCCTGTGAGCTTTGTATGGGATGATTATGACGGTGATGACAGGGATCCTGCTACACCTGACATCGGAGCCGACGAATTCATTGGTGCCGACAGCGGTTCTTACTCTGCGGGGCCTGATGCCATCGTTTGTGCAGGTAAATCTGTTCAAATTGGTTTGCAGCAATCACAGGGAACCTTCCTTTGGAGTACAAGTGAAACTACATCAACAATCACTGTTTCTCAAGCTGGAACGTATCAGGTTGCTGTTACAACAGGTTGTGGAGCAACCCACACTGATGAAGTTGTGGTTGAAGACGTTACACCAACATCATCCTTCACTGTTCAGGATAACTTCCAAACGGGAATCTTCACCAACATTTCTCAAAATGGTGACAACTACCGCTGGGTGGTTCAAACGAATCCTTTCGACACCATTTGGGCTCAGAACCTTACCTATGTATTCCCTGACAACGGTCCTTACCAGGTTTGTTTAACTACCTACAATGACTGTGACACGGTTACTTCTTGTGGTCAATGGTTAGGATTTGTTGGAATTAACGAAGTCAGTCTTTCAGACGTGATTTCTTTGATGCCAAATCCTGCTTCTGATGTATTGAATATTACGTTCAATGGCTTGGAAGACGATCAGATCAACTTGGAAGTGAGCAACATTCAAGGACAAGTGGTTTACAACGAGAATTTTGTGAATGTAAGCGGCAACGCTAACAGAACAATTGATGTATCTAGCCTGAAAAAAGGAATGTACATCCTGAAGTTCTCTACAGAAAACGACGTGACTGCAAAACGAGTTATTGTACAATAACCTGCGCAATTGCGACTGCGATAAGAACCCTCCGTCAAACGACGGGGGGTTTTTTTATGTCAATGACAAAAGGATCACCATGAATTATTCTTAAATTGGAAGTAACAAACTACTGTGAATTGGGGTCGGCTATGACCCCTTTTCTTTTTATAACGCCTATTGAATATGCAATTGGAATTACCTACCTTTAAGTAGGTCAAAACGATTGCCTATGATAAAAAGCTACCGTCTTTTAACCTTCTTGATTCTATTATGTGTTCACAGCCTCTGTTCCCAGCCGCTCTCAGGCAGCTACACCATTGGCCCACATTCAAGCCACAACTACAGTACACTAAATTCCGCCGTGAACGACCTGGCGTCCAATGGAGTTTCCGGACCGGTGGTATTTAATGTGCATGAAAAAACAGGTGGATACAATGAACTAGTTAGCATACCGGGCATTCAAGGTGCTTCTTCCATAAATACCATTATGTTTCAAGCTTTTGGAAATGATGAAATAGTCGTTCACGGTATTCCTTCCTCAGTAAATAACCACATCCTACTGCTGGATAGCGCCGCTTACATCCATATTCATGACATTCACTTTAAAGTTGACAATTCGGGCAGCTATGGCAATGTGCTTGTATTAAGGGAATCGTCCAATAATGAATTCAAGAATTGTGTTTTTGAGAGCATTCCAATCACTTCAGGGTCGAATCTAAATCCAACTATTTGTGCATTAAAAGTGCAGAATTCTGCCTGTGACAGCAACCTTTTTGATGGAAATGAATTTTTAAACGGGGCACATGGAATCTATTTCTATGGAATTTCACAAAGCAATAGGAATACCGGAAACATATTCATCGGTAACGACATTGTCGGCGCTTACCATTACGGAGCATATTTCTATTTTCAACACGACTTATTATTCGATGAAAACCAGGTAAATTCTTCATCTACCTTCCCTGGTTATGGCGCCGCCTTTCAATACGTCGATGGAAATTTTGAGGTCACAAACAATCGTTTGTGCTGGCCGGGTTATTCGGCATTGTATTGCCATCAGATAGAAGGCACTTTGAGCAAACCTGTGCTGATTGCAAACAACCTGATATCCTCGGGGAAAGTCAACAGCTATAGCTATGGCGCTTATATATCTGGCACTTCATATTTGCGCTTTGTACACAATACGGTGATTAAAAGAGGTAATATGGGTTATTACGGTTTTTACCTGAATATGACCTTCGCAGAACTATACAACAATTTATTTTATGATGAAAAAGGCAGTTTTAGCTATACTTTGATCTACTTAAATGGTGCTTTTGTCCAAAATTCAGTGAAATCGGACTACAATGGCTTTTATTCACCCAATACATTCAATCTTGCCCAATGGCAGCTAAATTCGGTATTGGATTCAAATAGTATTGAAGCCAATCCGGGGTTTTTGAGCTGCGCCAACCCGGGCCCTTGCAATGACAGTCTGAACGATGCAGGTACTCCGTTGACTTACATCACCACCGACATTGACGGAACTCCCCGTGACCCGGTGAATCCTGATATCGGGGCATTTGAATGGAGTGCACCGCGAACTGTTGCTTTTCAAACCATGCGTGATACCTTCCTTTGCAACGGAAAGGGCATCATCCTTGAAACTCCCAATTTTGGGGAAAAGTACTTATGGAATACCCTGGACAGCACCAAGGCAATATCAATTACAAGTGCCGGAAGCTACCGACTGGAGTTTACTGATTATTGCGGGGGTGTCCACAATGATTCCGTAACCGTTACAGACTCTACATCCACGGCTTCTTTCTTTTATAATAGTTCATTTTTAACATTTTTAATGCAAAATACTTCGGTCAATGCTAATTCGTATAGATGGGTCGTTTACGCGAATCCCCCTGATACTTTTTATACCAAAGACATTACCTACGTCATGCCCGCCTGTGATGTGTTTTACACTGTCTGTCTTTCGGCCTTTGGTTTATGTGACACAAATGTTCTATGCAATGACATAGGTATCATTTGTCCTGGAATCAGTGAGAACAGATTGGGTGAATTAATTATGCTATTCCCAAATCCGACAAGTAATTGGTTAACAATTCGGTTTTCGGACCTAAGAAGCGATCGTACTACAATGAAGATTACTGATTTGCTAGGAAAACAACTGATTATAAAGGAGTTAGGAGTAATTGAAAAAGGGGATGAATTCAAGGTAGATGCCTCCCATTTTACCTCTGGTACCTATTTTGTTACGTTCATCACTGACAAAGGACTGGCTCGTAAACAGCTATTGATTCTAAACTAGCCAGTTGGATTTTGCCTTTTACAATAAAAAAGGTCGACGTTTGTCGACCTTTTTGGGTGGCTAATGGGACTTGAACCCACGACCCCCAGAACCACAATCTGGTGCTCTAACCAGGCTGAGCTATAGCCACCATTTAAGAAGGCGCAAATATAGCTAATAATTGTGCATTTGTTAAAGACCTTTCTATTGGGAATAGTTCAATAAATTAGCCGAATACTTGCAATCTTGTCTGTAATAGATTCTTCCAAATCCCCATCCTACATCCTGATGTTGCCTTCATGGTATCCCAATCATGTGGACAAGGCCGACGGTAATTTCATTGAAAAGCACATAGAAACCATTGCCGAGGATAAGAAGGTAGTGGTCCTTTTTGTGAAGGGTATTAAAAAATTTGAGGGTAATCCATCTGAGCGTTTCACCCATAGAAACTATCATTGTGTCAAACGGTATTTCAGATCATATCCAAGCATCCTTGGAAAGGTCATCAATTTTTGGAATTTTATGAAGACCCTGAATAATGAATTCATTGCCATCAGGGAACAACATGGCCTGCCTTCAATGACTCACATCCATGTAGTTGGTAGAAGTTCACTACTAGCTGTAAGACTAAAAAGGAAGTACGGCATTCCTTTTATGGTTTCCGAGCACTGGGGCGGATATTACGTAGAGTCGGGAAAGATGGGATCTACAAAGCGACTATTCAATCGCTACATCCTTAAACAGGCCAAAGCACTTACGGCGGTTTCGGAATCTTTGTCAACAGCAATGAAACTTTTAGTTCCAAGCGCTGATATCCAAATCGTGCCGAACGTAGTGGCCGATGTTTTCTTTGAAAAACAGATCAAGATTGATAAAGGAAGTGAAATCAATCTGATACACGTTTCCAACATGGTCCCTGTCAAACGACTGGACGCCATTATTCGTAGTGTGAACATACTAGCCTCTGAACATGCAAACCTTAATCTTGTCATCGTTGGCGATGGTCCTTCCAGGGCCAAAATGGAACAGTTGGCTTTGGAACAGCCCAACCTGAAAAATCGCGTTTCATTCAAAGGGGATATCTCACAAGACGCTATTGCAACCTTGCTCCAGGAAAGCACGGCTTCGGTACTATTCAGTAAATATGAAACCCAGTCCTTGGCGCTCATGGAATCCATCGCTATGGGAGTGCCGGTAGTAGCGCCGGCAGTCGGCGGGATTCCCGAATACTTTCATGACAAAGGAATTTTGTTTTCAGGCACAAATGAGAAAGATCTGCTGGAAGCACTTCAAACCTTCCTAAAAAAAAGGAATACATTCGACTCCCAATCATTAAGGAATTACGCCATAGAAGACTTTTCTTCTAATAGAATTAAATCCCAGTTTTACCGTTTATACGACTCCCTGATACCGCATGTTCAATAAAGTACTACTGACATTTTCCACGCGTATCGTGACAGCACTTTTGAGTGTAGTCAATGTACTGATCGGAACCAATTACCTGGGAGTCGAAGGGTATGGTACGGTTTCGCTCATTATTCTGGGCATCACCATTTACCTAATGATCCAGAACCTTTTGACTGGTTCTTCTATCGTTTATTTTATTTCAAAGTTTAAGGTTTCGTCAATCGTCATCATTTCTTATGCCTGGGTGCTGGTTTCGGTCCTGGCCTTTTCATCGCTGGTTTTTGGCTTTCATATGCTCTCTGAGCGATTTCACTGGAATTTCGAGATAGTTCCGATGGAATATGCCTGGCACAACATCCTTTTGGCTCTGGGCTTTGGTTTGATGAATATTCACCTGAATATATTGCTAGGCAGGGAAAGAATCAAAGCATTCAATTTCATTTTCTTTATCCAACATGTGCTGGCTACGGCATTTTTAGTGATTTACTATGTCATCATGGGGAAACAAGAGGTTTTTTACTACCTGGTCGCTTACTATTTCTCCTACTTTTTGTCGTACTTAATCTCTTTTGCCCTGACGTACAATTACTTCAATTCAATGACCATGCCTTCTTGGTTCGAATTCAAAAGCATGTTTCGCTATGGCGTATTGGGACAAAGTGCCAATGTGCTTCAACTCATCAATTATCGATTGAGCTACTACCTGATAGATGCCTTTGTGGGTAGGGCCTTTTTGGGCGTATTCTCGGCTGCGACACAAATAAGTGAAGGATTGTGGATACTTAGCAAAAGTATTGCGACCGTTCAATTTGCTAGAATTTCGAACAGCACCGATCTCGAATATGCCAGAAAACTTTCGCTTAAACTGTTAAAATTTACCGTCACCATAACGGCCTTTCCATTGCTCTTCCTGATGCTCGTCCCAAAAGATTTCTATCAATTTCTACTGGGAGATGAATTTAATTCGGTCAGATTGCTTATACGCTTAATGGCACTAGGAACAATTTCATTGACTGCTTCTCAGATTCTAAGCCATTACTTCTCTGGCACCGGAAGGATAGGAAAAAATACGCTTGGATCAGGTGTCGGCGTTTTCGCAACGGTCATTCTGGGATTCTCTTTGATTCCCTTCTTTGGCCTGAAAGCGGCGGCCTTAGTAAGCAGCATTTCATACTTCACTTCCATGACCTACTTGTTAATCCAATTAAATAAAGAAGGTAAGCTTAAACTCAAAGACTTTTTGATTAGTCGCTCGGATATTGTCGATTCATACCGACTTTTAATGAAACAACGACCGAATTCCCAATAAACGAAGACCATTACCAAATTAATGGATGGTTGACAGAGCAATACATTTAATTATATTTGCTTCTTCTAACTGTCTAACATTTCTGATTTATGAAAAGAGTATTACTCGTTATGGTGTCTTGTGCAATGGCCTATGGTCTTAACGCGCAGGTCAAAGTTCTTGACAACACACCCATTGAATTAAAAAATATTGAGATCACCGACGCCGTTGTGCCCAATGCTCAGCAAGGTAAAGTGGTCACTAAACCCGCCGGAAACAGCAAGGCTGCCGGTGTCACCGTCGGGTCAACCTATTACGACCTTCAATCCAATTCAGCGGTTCAAGACCGAATCGTGATGAACAGCAACGGTGATATTTCTGCTGCTTGGACGGCGAGTGAGGAGAACAGCACAAGTTTTTCTGACAGGGGCACAGGTTATTCACATCGCGACCCAATGACCAATACTTGGACGCTTTCGCCGGATTACCCAAGAATTGAAGATGCACGCTGTGGCTGGGCATCGTTGCTTTATGACGGAAACGGAGGAGAATTAATCGTTTCCCATACCACCGCCGGTCTTGAAAACTTAAAACTTAACAAACGCAGTACCATAGGAACGGGAACCTGGACTCAAAAAGACGTATCAAGTGACAAACTTACATGGAGCCGTTCTGCCATGGGAGGTACCGACGGCAATACTCTTCACATTATCGCTGCTACCGATACAGCCGACTGGGCGAGCAATCAAAACATGTACCGATCCATCGTTTATTACCGGTCTCAGGATGCAGGTTCGACCTTCGACAAGGTGCACGTCATCCTTCCAGGTATTGACTCCGCAGCCTACGGACAAAGCAGAACCACTTTCGGTAAATCCACTATGGACATTGATGCTTATGCCATCGCAGCAAGTGGAAACACCGTAGCTTTTGCTATATTCAACAGGTGGAACGACATAATTTTAATGAAATCAACAGACAATGGTAACAACTGGACTAAGACCATTGTCAATGATTTTCCTTACAAAAACTTCTTTGAGGTCGATAACATGTGTGATAGTTCACACAGACACCTAACCACTGATGGCGCCGGTGCCATTTTGATCGATGGTAACGGAACTGCTCATTTGAGTTGGGGCCAGTCTGAAGTTCGAAACAACGATATAGACGGCGACGAATCATTTTTCCTGACCCCCTTTACTGACAGCCTTGGTTACTGGAATGAAACCATGGGAGCTGATAATCCAAGTACCTGTGGAAATTTTGTCGACAAGAACATGAACAATGTGGTTGACATTACCAATCTTGGTGATTATTTCCAAGGAGGATGGTTGTCGTATCCAAACATGTCTCTTGGAGCAGATGGAAGTGTTTATGTGGTTTATTCTGCTGCTGCTGAAGATACGGTTTGGGCCAGTGACTTCACTTCAGCCATGCGTCATATTTACATTGTACGATCAAAAGACGGTGGCACCACTTGGAGCGAACCTACTGATTTAACTCCCGGTGAGCCAGACCTTTCAGAGAGTGTGTATCCGGATCTGATTGACAGGTCTGACAGTAAAATTCGCTTGATTTACCAACATGACTGGCATCCAAGTGTCTATGTTCCTCAAATAAACGGACCTGCCAATCCTCAGAATTACACGCGTCAAACTCAGGCCACAGTCAATGATATAATTTACCTGGAGGTTGATACAACGCTCAATGTAGGTATCGAAAAAGTTATCAGCAGTGTTGGAGAAACTTCTCTGTATCCAAATCCATCCGAAGGTCAGGTTGACCTTACGATCAAAGTTTTCAAAGATGTCAGGGTTCAGGTATATGTGACCAACTTGAGCGGTCAGGTAGTTTATACCTATCAGAATACGCCTCTTAAGGTTGGTAAAAACAATGTCAGCATGGACTTAAGTGGACTTCAAGCCGGAATGTACTTTGTAAACATTCAAGCTGGAGAAAGCATCCTTACTGATAAGTTGATCTTAAAATAGACAGTAGAAATAACCAAAATAAAAAGCCCCGAGAGATCGGGGCTTTTTTATTGAATTATCTGCTAAAATTTACACAAGACCCTTTTCAATTTAACCTCTTGATTGTTTAGGTTAGTGAAAATAGATCTTCAACTCCAGGTATTCGCTGGGCAGTGAATCCTTCAGCGTGTTTTACTCCTATAATGCGCCCAAATTCCAACATCCTAGCTTCGATGAAATCAAGAAAACCTTTCGAAGAAATCAAGGTATCAGGTTCGTCCGATGTTGGGTCATAAAACTGAGAAGAAAAAGCCTTGATAGCTTTCATCTTTAATTCATGTTGCGCTGTTATATCAACCAGGAAATCGGGGCGTATGTACTTGAACTGGATGTAATGGTAAAGAGCCTTTGGTCGATGTACTTCCTGCATACTTCCCTCCCACTTTGTTTCGAATTTCATGAGTCCCGAGTAAAAACAAGCTTGTTTCACCAATTCAGCGCCTTTTCCATGATCAGGATGTCGATCGTCAACGGCATTGCATAAAATAATGGCAGGTTTCTTCAGTCGTATTACCTTGACCACTTCACGCAGGTGTTCTTCATCCACTTTGAAGAAACCATCCCTGAAACCAAGATTGAGGCGATCTTCTGCGCCAATGATGGATCGCGCCAATTCGGCCTCTTCTATACGAAGTTGGGCACTTCCCCGTGTGCCTAGTTCACCTCGGGTCAAATCAACCATCGAAACCTTTTTTCCTTGTTGAATATGTTTTATCAGACTACCAGAGCAACTTAACTCTATGTCGTCCGGGTGCGCGCCGATTGCAAGAATATCAGTTAGATTTTTACTTTGAATCATGAATATGGGTTAGGGAGAATCATCGGTAAATCGCCACCCGACGATGCACATTTTAATATATCCTTCTTAATTTGGTAGCGAAATTAGTCATTCTATAAGCGAATTGAATAACGTTAAAGAAATACGTCACCTAATTTACAAGGATTACATATTGGATCTTCGTTCTAAGAACGTCGTTGTCAGCACTGTTGTTTATATTTTTTCTACGGTCTATGTTTGTTACCTCTCATTTTCGAATTTAGAATCACAACATTGGTATAGCCTGTTCTGGATCATCGCCCTTTTTGCCGTGACCAATGCCGCCAATAAAATCTTTATCAATGATGCCGGTGAAAACAGAATTTACTTGTATTCCCTGGCCAGCCCTCAAAGCGTAATAATATCAAAACTTCTGTATCAATGGTTTTTTTCTACCTTCCTGGCATTGATCGTATGGTTCTCGACAATGACCATTTTTTCTACCAGCATTCCTCATCAGGGTCCCTCATTGGTAGTCGTACTCTTGGGAATTTGGGCTATTTCCAATGTGCTCACCCTGAACAATGCCCTTTCCTCATCCACCAAGAACAGTCCTACGGTTCTAGCCATATTGAGTTTTCCTGTGCTCTTGCCAGTTTTACTGACAACCATCAAAGCCGGGAGGCTTTCAATGTTGAGTGAAATACCTGCAGATTACTACTCAATGGTTTTGGCTCTTGGCCTTCTGAACCTGCTTACCGCAACGCTTGCTTATCTATTATTTCCGTACCTTTGGCGCTATTAAAAAGCCCTGATTTGAAAGGAATTTTTTGGAAATTATTAGCCTCATTATTAGTACTTTATACTGTTTTAGCGGGCTTTTTATTTCAAGTTCCCAGACTTCCTATTCTACACGAGACCATTCGAAATTTGTATTTCCACGTTCCTATGTGGTGGACCATGATTTTCCTTTTTATGATCTCGTTCATTTTATCGCTACGGTACCTTTCTTCTGGTAACATTCAGTTTGATGTTGCAGCAAGAGAGTCGGTCAACATTGGTCTACTATTTAGTTTTCTTGGCATCGTCACAGGAATGATCTGGGCCCGATTTACTTGGGGAGATTACTGGACCAATGATGTTCACTTAAACGGAGCTGCCATCACTATACTTACCTATACTGCTTACATTATTCTTCATAATTCCATTGAAGATGAGATTAAACGAGCTCGTTTTTCTGCCGTTTACAATATTTTCGCCTTTGTACTGATGGTTGTTTTCATTGGTATATTACCCAGGATGACAGACTCCCTCCATCCCGGAAAAGGTGGAAATCCCGGATTTAACCAGTATGATCTCGACAGTCAGATGCGCATGGTCTTTTACCCTGCGGTTGTGGGTTGGCTTATGACAGGATATTGGATATACCAGTTGAAACTTCGCGTTCAACGACTAAAAATGAAAGAAGAAGAATGAAATATAACCTGATTTCAACATTACTTTTTATACTTTTTAACGCCACGTATGTTTTTTCTCAAGAAGTAGGGATGGCCGACGAACTAAGGGAAAATGGGAAGATATTTGTAGTGGTTATTGTCCTTGGACTAATAATGGCAGGTCTTTTTGGTTACCTCTTCTATCTTGACCGGCGCCTTTCTAAAATGGAGAATAAGCCAAAGAAATAATGAAAAAACTTCACATAGTCGGTATTCTTTTAATTGCAGTTTCAGTAGGTGTTATTATTAGCACCATCGCAGATTCTTCTACCTACTCCAATTTTACGGAGGCTTCACAAAATCCCAACACTGATTTTATGGTTGTGGGTCAATTAAATCTCGAAAAAGAGATGAACTATGATCCAGAAGTAAGTCCCTACTTTTCGTTCTATTTGGTAGATGGTCATGGCAAAGAGGAAATCGTCAAATTCAAAGGGAACAAACCTCAGGATTTTGAGCGATCTGATCAGGTGGTTATCACCGGTCGCTATGAAGAGGGTGCTTTTGTCGCTTCAAAAATATTAATGAAGTGTCCTTCTAAATACAACAATGGAAATGACATTGAGGTAAAATCCAGCGATAGCTGAATCGAATGGAAATAACATACCTTAATGAACACCTGGTTCCCGGTCAGATTGGGAATATTTTTGTAGCCACGGCTTTTGTCTGTGCCTTATTTGCCGGCCTGTCTTACTTTCTGGCTGAAAAACGCGGGGAGCAGTCATGGAGAAGCATGGGCCGCTGGTTCTTTAGAATCCACTCAATATCGATTCTCGGAATAACTGCAAGCCTCTTTTACATCATATTTAATCATTACTTCGAGTATAATTACGCCTACCAACACTCCTCAACAGACTTACCCCTTCGCTATATTTTTTCCTGTTTCTGGGAAGGACAAGAAGGAAGTTTCTTACTGTGGACTTTTTGGCATGTGGTATTGGGCAATATATTGATACATACCTCTGGTAAATGGGAAAACTCCGTCATGGCCGTGTTTGCCAGTGTACAGGTGTTATTGGGATCTATGCTATTGGGCGTCTATGTTCTGGGGCTTAAAATTGGGAGTAATCCCTTTCTGCTTCTGCGACAAAACCCGGATATGATGAACATACCCATTTTTCAGAATCCGACATACACTGATCTTATTGAAGGAACCGGCCTAAACCCATTGCTTCAGAACTATTGGATGACCATCCACCCTCCTACCTTGTTCCTGGGTTTTGCCTCGACATTGATTCCCTTTTGTTTCGCTATAGCTTCTTTGTGGAAAAGGTCTTACCACGATTGGCTCAAACCCACATTGCCATGGGCCTATTTCGGAATAATGATCTTGGGCACGGGAGTACTAATGGGTGGAGCCTGGGCTTATGAGGCCTTGAGTTTTGGCGGTTTCTGGGCTTGGGATCCTGTTGAAAATGCATCTTTGGTCCCTTGGATGTTTTTTGTGGCGGCAGGTCACCTCATGCTGATCAATCAAAAAAAGGACCGCCCAACTTCATTGTTGACCACCTATGCCATCACGATACTCACTTTCCTTTTGGTTCTTTATTCCACGTATTTAACAAGAAGTGGCATTCTAGGTGATACCTCCGTGCACTCCTTTGCGGATGGGATGCCAGGACAGCTGATATTTTTTATGGCTTTGTATGTAATATTTTCAGCGGGCATTTTGATATTTAGATCAAGGGAATTGCCAAGTGCTGCGGAAGAGGAAGTATTGATGAGCCGTGAATTTTGGATGTTTATAGGCGCACTGGTCATGGTAATCGCTGCTTTTCAAATAACCTTCACGACCTCGATCCCAGTAATCAATGCCATTTTTGGCACCAACATGGCCCCTCCAGTTGATGCTGTAGCACATTTTAATTCTTGGCAAATACCTTTCGCCATCATCATTGCTCTATTGATGGCCTTATCGCAGTTCTTGAAGTACCGCAAGACCGATTTCAAAGACTTTATAAGGAAAATTGCCCTTTCCAGTTCAATAGCGCTGATACTCGCAGTATTGATCGCATATTCTTTCCAGATAGCAAATGGCATTCTTATTTTCATGCTTTTTGCCTCTCTTTTAACGGCCATTGCCAACCTGGATTACTTCACAAGGATTTTGAAAGGGAAAATTAAAAACGGCGGTGCTTCTATAGCTCACATAGGATTTGGCTTGGTTTTACTCGGTAGTTTGCTCTCGGCAGGATTGCAAGAAACCATCTCCGTCAATACATCTGGCATTGATATAAGAATGAAGGGAGAAGAAGGAAATGCAAATCTGGAGAATATTTTACTATATAAAAATGATACGCTGTCCATGGGTGATTTTCGCGTAACATATGCGGGTAAAAAGAAAGAAGGCATCAATATGTTTTATGAGGTTAATTATTCACAGAAGGAATCTGCGGAAAAAGAAGGTTTCAGTTTGTTCCCACGTATACAGTTGAACAAAATGATGGGAAACGTTCCTGAACCTGACACCCGACATTTCTGGAACAGGGACTTGTTTACCTACGTTTCCTATGTCAATCAGCAGGATTTCGATGAAGAATACAATGCCGACTACCAAGTTGCTGACACCTTTGTCCTCTCGAAAGGAGATTCCGAAGTTTTCGCCCCATACCTAATGACATTGCGAACAGTTTCAACCGAGGTCGACCGTGATTCGCTAAAACTGACCGGCAGCGATATTGCCATTAAGGCGGTATGCGCAATGGATGACATGCACGGTAAAATTACCGTGTTAGAGCCCATTTTGGTTATTCGGGATAATCGTATTTTTTATATTCATGGAGAGAGCGCTGCACTTGGCGTTAGACTTTCACTTGTGAACGTAAACCCCGAAGATGGCAGTATGACGATTATCTATGAAAAGGATCAAAACAAGAAAGAAGATTTCATTATCATGAAAGCAGTTATATTTCCCTACATTAACGTGCTATGGATCGGTTGCCTTATCATGATTCTCGGCATAGCACTTTCCATCTATAATAGAATTTCAAGAAATAGGAGTAAATGAAGGACATCCAGAAGTTTACATATGAAAAATTGATAGCGTCACTGAATAAATTGGATCGGCGCGCACTTTACTCCGAAAAAGCAGCGGTACCTGATGACACCAAGTTGCGCAGCTTGCTTCAGGATACAACCCGCTTTAAAGATTTTGGCACAAAGACTGTTTTGGGGGTGGACATCTACCAATACAGTCAATACCATTCGTTGGAACAAACCATTGTTCCATTTCTATTCAAATTGATCTATCGTGAAGCCGCCAGGCTCTGTGCAGAAAAAGCCGGATTTATCTTCCAGTTTCACAAGATGGAAGAGTTCGAGAAAAAGTTCATTGATTCAGGAGACGGTGGATTTCAAATTTTCGAAACTCCCTTGCACGCGGTTGTATTTGCCATACATTTTGAGTTGTTTGTTCGATATTATAACTCCTACCAGTTTTATCCGAAACTGAGAAAGTTGGTAGGGCCCTTGAATTTGAGATACGCTTTAACCCACGATCAGATCTATCAGTTCGACAATAACTTCTATGGACCTTGTATCATCAATTGCAACAGGATACTGAGCAAGGATGAATTGAATAGGTTTTTAATTGACGAGAACACCTACAATTGGTTTATGCTAAATATGAGTGGTCTAGAAAACCTTCAGATTCTTTCTATAGGTGAAATCAGAAGAATTAAAGAATTTGAAGAATACAAGGTTCAAGATGGAATAGATTCAATATTCCCCGAGGAAATTGACTTTGATCCAAAGCGAAGCATCATCGGTGTAGACGTTCAAAAAATCGGCAAAATAGCCGTGAAATCGACCTCTTTGTCGATTTACAACGTCCATATGCAATACCTCGGAGGCCTCTCTAACCGAGAAGATCCCGAAATGAAGACCTGGATCACCCTAACCTTAGGTAACCTGAATACATCTGGAATTGGTTAGACGAGATCGTTAAGAGCGGCCACAAGTTTGTCAGATAATTTGTGGAAATACCTCTTTTTCTCGAACGAAGCTACCCAGACCAAGCCAGATATGGCATTAGTTAAAAATACTTCTTCAGCTTTTACAAGTAATGCCGGCGATATGCTGCTTTCAATCAAGGGAATTTTCAATTTTTTACACAATTGAATGGTCTTCTTTCTCATTATCCCGCTAACACAAGCATCTGACAGGGGAGCCGTATATAAGATCCCTTCCAGATAAATAAAAATATTCGAGCTTGAGGCTTCGCAGAGATTTCTCTGGGTATTTAGCATCATTACATCGTCAAAGCCTTGCTCCCTGGCCCAGAGACCCGCCATTATGTATGGCAGGCAATTGTTGGTTTTGTATTGGGAGTACTTAGTAAAATGCAGCGGCCATTCATCAAATATTCCAATCCTCAGTCCTTCTGAGTTCAACTCAAAGGCATTTAGGGGGTGCAAGGAAGTTTCAACAACAAAGCCACATTCATTTGAAGAAGGTGTATAAAGGCCGCTGCCTGTTCTGAATACCGTAAATCGGATTCTTCCTCCACGATCAACTTGATTGGCAGATAGGACCTTTAGAATTTCACCTCGAAAGTAATTCATGTTCCACGGCCCGGGACCCATCATTTTCAAGGCCTTCATTCCTTTGTGAAGGCGACTGAAATGATCTTCCAAAAACAACGGGCGGCCATTGGAAACCCGAATGCTTTCAAAAAGTGAATCGCCGAACCTAAACCCTCTGTTGACGGTTGAAAGACCAGTTTTGGCCTTGGAAAGTAAACGTCCATTGATGTTTATAACCTCGTCTTTCACCATTGTTAATTTGGAACCTCAATGCTCTTCCAATCCGGGTTTGAGTCGATCAAGATTCCTCTAATACCTGCATTTAACGCAGCCTGGACATCACGCTGTCGATCTCCGATCATCAGTGATGCATCGGAATCGATTGAAAAGGTCGCCAGTGCTTTTTCCACCATCAGGCTTCCAGGTTTTCTGCAAAGGCATTTTTGCAGTTGATCGTGGTGTGGGCAATAATAAACATCGACCAAGGGAGTGCCCCTTTGCTCAAATTCTTCTTTCATCCACTGGTGTAAATCTTCGACTTCTTTTTTCGTATACAGACCTTTGTCTATTCCGCCCTGGTTTGTAATGACAATAAATGCAAAGCCTGCTTTCTGACATCGACCCAAGAATTGGAAGAGGTTATCCGTAAATTGAAAATCCTTTTTCTTCCACGTGTAATCTCCTCTTTCTCGATTGATGATACCGTCTCTATCAAGGAATAAGACTTTCATGAAATGTACGACAAAAGTTGATCGATAAAATTCAGAAAAGAGGAAGGCAGCACAAGAAATGTAAAGAGAATACCAAAAATTGCTCCGTAGTAGTGAGCATCGTGTGCAACGTAATCGGATGAATTCTTATCCATGTAAGCCTCGTATATCAGATACAAAATTCCAAAGATAAATGCCGGTATTGGAATGGGTAGAAAAATGAAATAAATGCCCATGGTTGGGGCAAAAGCAATACAAGAAAATAGCACGGCACTCACGGCTCCCGATGCACCGACTGAATTGTACATCACATTATCCCGTTGCTTTCTAATTGCGGGCAATGACGCAAAAAGTACCCCACCCAAGTAGAGAAGAAAATATAAATATAGACCGGACGAACCAGCGTACTTGCTAAAGCTGAATTCGGCTGTTCGGCCAAAAATATATAGCACATACATGTTAACAAACAGATGGACCCAACCCGAATGTAAAAGCGCATGCGTGAGCAATCTATAATATTCTTTGCGATGATATACTTGATAGGGACTATAAAGGAGTCTGGAGAACAGCTCTCTATTCTGCATAGCAGGAATAGAGACCAGACAAGTGATTGCAATGACAACAAGTGTGACTGAAATAACCACTAGAAGAGGGTCATTTGATTCTTTTCATCTTCGTCCTTTTCGTTTTCGTCGTCTCTATCCACAACGGACTCTTGCGAATCCTCTTCCGAATAACCTTCAGCTATTTCGGTGATCTCTGCTTCATGTAAATCGATGTTTTTTACAGCGTACTGTGATAATTTATTACCAAGTGCTTTCATTCCTTTCACTGAAATAAACTCAGACAATAAAATCAATTCTGGATCACGCACATCCTTATTTTTTGACTTTACAAAACTCAATTTGAGGCTGGGATCATGATTAGTACTGACAATTTCCAAATAAGACCCCTCGCTTTCGCTAATGAACGAGGTCTTGTTATCGGTTGGGTCAATTTTAAATCGCTTGACGTAAAAAGTTTTCTTCTTCCCTTCAAAATACACACAAGAAATAACCTTCTCCGGATTCCATTTTTCGATCAGAATCATATCATCGTCAAAACGAATGGAAAGATCAAATCCAAACAATTGAAAGTGACCCGATTGAGTTATTGAGAGAATTTTGTCATCACCTTTAAAAGCCCCCAAATAGGTGCCTCTTTCTTCAGTATTGAGCCGTTGAACAGTATCGTCAAACCAGATTTTCCGAGCACCAAGGGTCGATACGCCTTGTTCTTTTTGAATGATCTTGTTGACCGAGTGCTTGGTTAGGATGTTGCCACCGGCTTCACGACCCTTGATGGCCAACTCCGAAAAATCAAAATCGAACTTCAATTTTTTCAATTTGGGTTTAGCCCTGAGTAAAACTCCTACAACTTCTGCCTCGCCATTGGGGTTGCATGTAAAATAGATCACAATACTCCCATCTTTGCCTTTAGTCAAGTCGTATTCCTTGTCTCGGGTTATACTCTTGACGGCAAAGCGCTTCACCATTACTGCACCGTTCTTTCCATCGGTATAGGCCATATTATAGATGGTTCGCTTATCCCCTTTTTTCCAAACCCCGACATGAATGATGTTTTTACCGACATAGGCTTTCTGAGAGACCTTTGACACAAGCATTTTACCATCTTCCCTGAAAACGATAATATCATCGATATCGGAACAATCCGCGACGTATTCAGATTCCGTTCTTTTGAGACCAGTGCCTACAAAACCTTCTTCCCTATTGACATATAGCTTGGAATTGGCCACGGCAACCTTGGCCGCTTCGATGGTATCAAATATTTTAATCTCGGTTTTTCGCTCCTTTCCTTTGCCGTATTTTCGTTTCAGTTCACGATAATAATCAATGGTGTATTCCGTGATATTGGCCAGATTCTTTTTAACCTCTTCAATCTCGCCTTCAATGGAGGCAATTTTTTCATCGGCCTTGTTTGAGTCAAATCGCGAAATTCTTTTGATCCTGATTTCTGTCAGTCTTGTGACGTCTTCATCTGTAACCTCCCTAATGAGGTGCTTGATGTGTGGTTTCAGTCCCTTGTGAATGGTTTCGAGGATTGCTTCCCATGTCTCACATTCCTCGATGTCACGGTATATACGCTCTTCTATGAATATTCGCTCAAGTGAAGCAAAATGCCAAAGTTCTTCCAATTCACCCTTCCTGATATCAAGCTCCCACTTTAAAAGATCCAAGGTCCTGAATGCACTTCGTTGAAGCATGTCATTCACGTCTAAAAAGCGTGGTTTATCATTCTCGATAACCGCTGAATTGGGAGATATTGACACTTCGCAATCAGTAAATGCATACAATGCGTCAATGGTCTTGTCGGGACTGACATTTGGTGGAAGACTGATAAGTATTTCAACTTCTTCAGCGGTATTATCTTCGACTTTTTTTATTTTAATCTTATTCTTATCATTCGCCTTGATAATGGATTCTATCAAAGACGACGTCGTTGTTCCAAAGGGAATCTCCTTTACGGCCAATGTTTTATTGTCTATTTTCTCAATTTTTGCCCTTACTCTGATTCTTCCTCCTCGAAGCCCGGCATTATAATTTGAGAAATCCGCCATTCCCCCGGTAAGAAAATCAGGCATTATGTTCGTTTTCTTTCCTTTAAGGCAATTTATCGAAGCATCGATGAGTTCGTTAAAATTATGGGGGAGGATTTTACAGGCCATTCCAACAGCTATACCTTCTACCCCCTGGGCTAATAGCAAAGGGAACTTTGCCGGCAGTGTTACAGGTTCCTTACCCCTGCCATCATAAGAAGCGAGCCATTCAGTAGTTTTTCCATTGAATAGTACCTCTAAAGCAAATTTTGACAATCGCACTTCAATGTATCTGGCTGCTGCCGCGCTATCGCCTGTGTAAATATTGCCCCAGTTACCTTGCATGTCCAGCAGCAATTCCTTTTGGCCTAATTGCACAAGGGCATCACCTATCGAGGCATCACCGTGAGGGTGGTATTTCATGGTGTTGCCAATCACATTGGCTACTTTGTGGTAGCGACCATCATCAAGTTCTTTTAACGAATGCATTATTCGACGCTGGACAGGTTTCAAACCATCATGCAAATGGGGAACCGCTCTTTCAAGAATGACATAGGACGCGTAATCGAGAAACCAATCCTGGTACATCCCCGAAACTTGAATAACCTGATCGATGTTCAGGTTATCGGGCACAGATTGCAGTGGGCCTTCTTCTTTGGACTCTTCGTCCTTGTTGTCTTCAGCCATTTATCAAGATGCCTTTTTCTGTAATTCTTCGGTTTCTTCTTCCTCCTGAACGGTCTCTTTTTCGACAGGGCCCGATTCAAGTATCAAGTCCTTTTCAACGCGCAAGCGATCAATGATGAATTTCTGCCTGTCAGGCGTATTCTTACCCATGTAAAACTCCAGCAATTCACTGATTCTGGTGTCGGAACCTACCATGACTGGATCCAACCTGATATCCTCGCCAATAAAGTACTTGAATTCATCGGGTGATATCTCGCCTAGACCTTTGAAACGCGTTATTTCAGCTTTGCCCTTCAACTTTTCAATGGCTTCCCTTTTTTCCGTTTCAGAGTAACAGTAGAATGTTTCTTTCTTATCCCTGACCCGGAAAAGTGGAGTTTGTAAGACGTACAAGTGTCCTTGCTTGACCAGATCCGGAAAAAATTGCAGAAAAAATGTGATCAGCAATAATCGAATGTGCATTCCATCAACATCGGCGTCTGTTGCCAAAACGATGTTATTGTATCGTAATCCTTCAAGTCCCTCTTCAATATTCAGTGCCGATTGCAACAAATTGAATTCCTCATTCTCATAGACGATCTTTTTTGTCAGACCGTAGGAATTCAATGGCTTGCCTTTAAGACTAAAAACGGCTTGAGTATTGACATCCCTCGCTTTAGTTATCGAACCACTTGCTGAATCGCCCTCAGTAATGAACAATGTTGATTCGGACCTTCTTTCCGCCTTGTCTTCATCAAAGTGCGCCCGACAATCACGAAGCTTCTTATTGTGCAAGTTGGCCTTTTTAGCCCGTTCTTTCGCCAGTTTCTTAATGCCGGCCATGTCCTTACGCTCTCTTTCTGACTGAAGGATTCTTCGTTGCAGTGCGTCAGCCGTTTCTGGATTCTTATGAAGAAAGTTATCGAGTTGGCCCTTCAGGAAATCAATGATATAGGAGCGTATTGTATTACCGCCTGGTTCCATTTCGTTTGAGCCAAGTTTCGTTTTGGTCTGTGACTCAAAAACCGGTTCCATTACTTTTATTGAAATGGCACCGAGAATGGATGCGCGAATGTCCACTGAATCGTAATCCTTACCATAGAATTCCCGAATGGTTTTCACAATGGCCTCTCTGAATGCCGCCTGATGCGTCCCACCTTGGGTAGTATATTGCCCATTGACAAAAGAATGGTATTCTTCACCGTATGAATTGGTGTGAGTGAGCGCCACCTCTATGTCTTCACCTTCAAGATGAATAATTGGATATAAAGCTCTACTGGAAAGATTTTTCTCAAGAAGATCTTTCAATCCGAATTCAGAATGGATTTTCTCGCCGTTAAAGAAAATCGTGAGTCCCCGGTTCAGGTAGGCATATATCCAGAGCAGTCGCTCAATATGCTGAGTTCGATAATGGTAATTATGAAAAATGCTATCATCTGGTACGAAGGTTATTTTGGTTCCTTTTCTCAAGGTCGAATCTTCTATATCCGGATCATCTGTTAGCTCACCTGCTTCGAATTCCGCAATCTTACGCTTACCGTCTCTAACAACATCAACTTTAAAATATTTTGACAAGGCATTGACTGCCTTTGTGCCTACACCGTTTAATCCAACTGATTTTTTAAAGGCCTTGGTGTCATATTTACCACCCGTATTGATCTTGGAGACACAGTCGATAACCTTTCCAAGTGGAATTCCACGTCCGTAATCCCTGACCTTGACCTCACCATCGGTCACGGTTACTTCAATGTTTCGACCATTACCCATGACAAATTCATCAATGGAATTGTCAATGACCTCCTTGAGTAAGACGTATATTCCATCGTCAAAAGCCGAGCCATCACCAATCTTACCGATATACATTCCCGGTCGCATGCGAATGTGCTCTTTCCAATCGAGTGAGCGAATATTGTCTTCCGTATATGTTACTTCCTTTGACATACGATATTTTGCCTACTCCTAGAATTTCACAGGAATTCAGCGAAGTAATGGCTAAATTAGAAAAATTAAAAGGCCTGAAAAGCCCGCCCCACATAGACTTTTCAACAATCAAGCAAGCTTCTGAACAGAATAAATATTTTTCTTAAAAATCAAATTAGTTTTTGTGCACCTCTTTGCAACCCCTGTTCATAGTAAGAGGTAATAGGCTCAACCAGTCATATATAATGCTGTATATCTGTACTTTAAGGCGCTATCACCTAGAGAACTTACTCATGAAAGTGTGCAAGATTTTTGATAAAAAAATAATTGAAGTCCCAATAAACCTTTAAAAAAATTTTCCAAAAAAACTTTTTATAAACATTCCGTGAAAAATACGAAAGCCTCAGGTCATCATTAAAAGGAAAATTTTGATGCCCGATGTAAGAAGGAATTGTTCAGAAAAAAAAGACTAGACGTTGAACTTAAAATTCATAACATCGCCGTCTTCCACAACATATTCTTTTCCTTCCATATTCATTTTACCCTTCTCCTTCACCGCCTGTTCGGAGCCTATGTTGATGTAGTCTTCATATTTAATCACCTCAGCTTTGATGAAACCCTTTTGAAAATCAGAATGAATTACTCCCGCAGTTTCTGGTGCGGTCATCCCCTTGTGGAATGTCCAAGCCCTTACCTCTTTTTTGCCAGCAGTAAAATAAGTTTTCAAATCCAATAAGCGATAGGCAGCTTTTATAAGCTTATTCACACCCGGTTCTGGTAATCCGGCATCTTCAAGAAACATCGCCCGTTCTTCAGGATCCTCGAGTTCAGCAATTTCTGCTTCTAACTTTGCCGCAACAATTAATACTTCAGCACCCTCTTTTGCGGCTAATTCTTCAACCTGTGCCGTATATTGGTTACCTTCAATGATGGCCTTCTCGTCAACATTACAAACATAAAGCACGGGTTTATTAGTTAGAAGAAATGCATCTTCAACCAATGACTTGTCGGCTTCTTCAACATGGGCTGTTCTGGCCGGCTGTCCACTTTCCAAGTGTTTTATATAAACGCCAATGACGCCAAGTGTTTTCTGCGCTTCCTTATCTCCGGTGCTGGCAGCGCGCTTACTCTTATCCATTTTCTTTTCCAGCGATTCAATATCCTTGAGTTGCAGTTCAAAATCGATGGTCTCTTTATCTCTTAAGGGATTAATGCTGCCATCGACGTGAACGATGTTTTCATCCTCAAAACATCTTATAACATGCAATATGGCATCTGTTTCACGAATATTGGCAAGGAATTGATTTCCTAGTCCTTCGCCCTTACTTGCACCTTTAACCAGGCCCGCAATGTCGACGATATCGACCGTGGCAGGAACAATTCTTTCCGGTTGCACAAGGTCTGAAAGCCGATTTAATCTTTCATCGGGAACTGTGATGACGCCTATGTTGGGCTCAATTGTGCAAAAAGGAAAGTTTGCCGCTTGGGCTTTGGCATTAGATAACAAGTTGAACAGGGTAGACTTCCCTACATTCGGCAAACCGACAATTCCGCATTTAAGGCCCATTTTCTATGAAATTAAAAAGGCGCAAATATAAGACTAAAGTACCCCATTCACAGGCAGTTCGACTTTTTAAAAGTTTTCAACATTGCCAAGCCCAGTCTGCTATTTCCTCTACTTTTAAGGCGGACTTAAATCAATCTAATTTCAATCATTCAATGGCCAATTCAGAGGAACTAAAGAAAATTTGCTCTCAAGTCCGACGAGACATTGTTCGAATGGTGCACGCTGTTAGTTCCGGTCACCCAGGTGGATCGCTTGGATGCACAGAATTCATGGTAGCACTTTACTTTGAAATCTTGAAGCACGATCCTGCGCATTTTGAAATGGACGGCACTGGTCAAGACCTGTTTTTCCTTTCAAACGGTCACATATCACCTGTATGGTATAGTGTTTTGGCGAGGTCGGGATATTTCGAGGTACATGAGCTGGCCACATTCCGAAAAATCAATTCACGGCTTCAAGGTCATCCTACCACACATGAGGGCTTACCCGGAGTGCGCGCGGCCAGTGGTTCGCTCGGTCAAGGTTTGTCGATGGCCATAGGAGCAGCCTTGGCTAAAAAATTGAATAATGACGGTCGTTTGGTATTCAGCCTTCACGGTGACGGGGAATTGCAAGAAGGTCAAATTTGGGAGGCGGCTATGTTTGCAGCGCAACACAAGGTTGATAACTTAATAGCTACAGTGGATTGGAATGGAAGGCAAATAGACGGTGACGTAGATGACGTGCTTTCATTGGGAGATTTGAAAGCAAAATGGGAGGCATTCGGATGGGAAGTATTAGAAATGGATGGAAACAATATAGATAATGTAATTTCAGTTATGGAGAAGGCAAAGTCCCGGTGCGGAAAAGGAATTCCCATAGTGATCCTGATGATCACCGAAATGGGATACGGTGTTGACTTTATGATGGGAACTCACAAATGGCACGGAGTCGCACCAAATGACGAACAAAAGAAGGCCGCACTTTCTCAACTAGAAGAAACCCTGGGGGATTATTGATGAAAAATTTCAAACATTTGAAACTCCTTTTTCTTTTCGTCTTTTTTGGCGTTCTGAATTTCGAGCAGAGCCTCGCACAAGAGAACACAACTACTAGAATTCTTTTTGTTTTTGATGGATCCCAAAGCATGTACGGCAGGTGGGAGAATGAGACCAAATTGAACATTGCTACTCGACTTCTTGATGAATTGGTGGACAGTCTGAAAGGGTACAATAATGTGCAACTCGCTTTGCGTATCTATGGTCATCAAGATCCAGTTGCACAAGGAAGTAGAAATTGCAAAGACACCAAGTTGGAAGTGCCTTTTGGCAGAGACAATCATAGTCAAATAAAGGACAAACTAAGTTCTATAAGACCAAAAGGGACAACTTTAATTGCGTACAGTTTAGAGAAATCCGCAAATGATTTCACGCCTTGCGAAGACTGTAAGAACATCATCATACTAATTACCGACGGAATTGAAGAATGTGATGGAGATCCTTGCCTGGTTTCAATGAATTTGCAAAAGCGAGGTGTCGTGCTCAAACCTTTCGTAATAGGAATGGGATTGGATAAAAGCGTAATTGAACAATTCAACTGCGTTGGGAATTTTTATGATGTAAGAAATAAAGAAGAATTCCGGGATGTCCTGGGAGTTGTGATTTCCCAAGCAATGAATACGACGTCTGTTCAAGTCAATCTATTGGATAAAAATGGAAATCCAACAGAAACAGATGTTGGTATGACATTCTACGATCAGGTTACCGGGCAAGAACAATATCACTTCATGCATGCACTGAATCATCGAGGTTTGCCGGATACTTTGCCAATTGACCCCCTCGGCAAGTACCGTTTACTCGTACATACCATTCCTCCCGTGGTGAAGGACGAAATAAAACTTCAACCGGGGATTCACAATATAATAGCGGTAGACGCACCCCAGGGCAGTCTGCTGCTCAGCACCATCGGGAGTAATGAATACAAGGAGTTGAAGGCAATTGTTAGAAAGAGCGGTAGCCTTAGTACCTTGAATGTTCAATCCTTCGATCAAGATGAGAAATACCTTGTAGGTACTTACGAACTTGAAGTATTGACATTACCCAGGGTATTGATCAAGGATGTTCAAGTTCTTCAGAGTCATGGCACGACGGTAGAAATTCCAGGCCCTGGAATATTGACGGCCTATTTTACCAGTTCGGGAATTACAGAATTGTATGTGTTGAAAGATGGTAAGAAAGAATTAATCTATCGTTTCAATCAAAGCACGACCAGGCAGAACCTCGTTCTGCAACCGGGCAGTTATGAAATTGGATACAGACCTAAAAATGCTAAATCCTCTACGTATTCAAAATCTTCGAAGTTTGAAATAGTTTCTGGGCAATCGGTTCAAATAAAATTTTAACATGCAAAAATTTGAAATTACAGGTCATAAAGATACCCGATCAGGATTTGGTGAAGGACTCTTAGAAATAGGAAGGGAAAACCAGCAGGTTGTAGCGCTTTGTGCGGATTTAACCGGATCACTGAAAATGAATGCTTTTGCAGATGAATTTCCTGATAGGTTTTTTCAAAGTGGAGTAGCCGAAGCGAATATGGTCGGTGTTGCTGCGGGTTTAACTATAGGTGGTAAAATTCCTTTTACAGGAACATTTGCAAATTTTTCAACAGGAAGGGTTTATGATCAGGTAAGGCAGTCTATCGCCTATTCTGGTAAAAACGTCAAATTGTGCGCATCGCATGCAGGTTTGACTCTCGGTGAGGATGGCGCCACTCATCAAATTCTGGAGGACATCGGTTTGATGAAAATGTTGCCGGGAATGACAGTGATCAATCCTTGCGACTTTAATCAAACCAAAGCTGCAACCGTAGCCGTCGGCAAATATAATGGCCCCGTTTATCTGCGATTTGGACGTCCAAAAGTACCGGTTTTCATTCCGGAGGGCCAAGAATTCATTATTGGAAAAGCACTGAAAATTTTCAATGGAAGTGATGTTAGTATTTTCGCTACAGGTCACTTAGTCTGGGAAGCCATACAGGCTGCACAAATTCTTCAAGAGCGCGGAATTAATGCGGATGTGGTCAATATTCATACCATCAAGCCCCTCGATGAAACAGCCATTCTTGAATCTGTGCGAAAGACGAAATGTGCCGTGACTGCAGAAGAACACAACTACATTGGGGGATTGGGAGAAAGTATTTCTTCGGTTTTGTCAAGAAATTTTCCTGCGCCCTTGGAAATGGTGGCAGTTAAAGACACGTTTGGAGAAAGCGGTACACCCGATCAGTTAATGGAAAAATACGGCCTAAAAAAAGAGAATATTGTTTCGGCGGTTGACAAGGTAATTGCACGAAAAGTGAATTCCTGATAATTTTCCCGCATGAAAGAAGAATCTGAATTTCTTTCTAATCTCGCGCAGACCACCTTTTATCCTTACAATCTGCACATTGACAAAGCCGAGGGCAGTTACCTATGGGATAACAGTGGTAAAAAGTATATTGATTTTGTTGCGGGTATTGCTGTAGCTAATGTCGGTCATCGACATCCTCATGTACTGAGTGCAATTGCAAAACAATCTGATAAATACCTGCATAGCATGGTATACGGTGAATTCGCACAAGAACCACAAATTAGATTGGCCCAATTGCTGCATTCACAGTTACCAGAACAACTAAATAATACTTTTCTGGTAAATTCCGGAACCGAGGCCAATGAAGCTGCGCTAAAATTGGCAAAGCGCTTTACTGGAAGAAAAAATCTTTGCTCCTTCAAAGGATCTTACCATGGTAGCACACATGGTTCACTCAGTGTTAGTGGTAATGAGGGTAAAAAATACGCATTTCGCCCATTACTAAATGGGATTCGCTTCCTTGAGATGAACAGAAAAAAAGATTTGGAATTAATAGATTCCAGCGTAGCTGGAGTCATCATTGAGCCAGTGCAAGGAGATGCAGGAGTGATTGCGGCAGAAAATGATTTTCTTTTAGCCCTTCGCAAACGCTGCAATGATACAGGTGCTCTTTTAATAATGGATGAAATCCAAAGTGGAATGGGAAGAACTGGAAAGATGTTTGCTTTTCAGCACAGCGAGATTATTCCGGATATTCTGACATTGGCAAAAAGTCTTGGGGGTGGTTTGCCGATTGGGGCCATGATATCCGATCGGTCAATCATGCAAACTCTGGCTTTTGACCCCCCACTAGGTCACATTACAACCTTTGGTGGAAATCCATTGAGTGCTGCCGCAGCTTGCGCGGTAATTGAGATTATTAAGAAGGAAAGACTAGAAGAAAAGGCCGAAAATAAAGGTCGCTTATTCAAGCAGTTGCTGAAACACGAAAAAATAAAAGAAGTGCGTCAAATAGGCCTGATGATAGCAGTGGTTATCGGAAACGAAAAAGGAGTCGATCATTTGATTAAGTTGTGCAAAGAGGATGGATTGATCATCTACCGATTCCTTTCAAACCCCGATTCTTTCAGA
This sequence comes from Vicingaceae bacterium, assembly GCA_040220895.1. Taxonomy (GTDB): domain Bacteria; phylum Bacteroidota; class Bacteroidia; order Flavobacteriales_E; family Vicingaceae; genus UBA11591. Next base: position 261,272 of record JAVJVY010000019.1, on the reverse strand, counting down.
ATTTCACCCCCGTTGAACATCAGTGAGAAAACTATTAGAAACGGAGTTAAGATACTTCTCGAAAACCTTGACAAAATCTAATATTGGCCTGAGGCCAGCATGACCAAAGAACAGGCTTCGATAGTTTCAATTTTGTTTTGAATCAAAACTTTTTCTAATTCCGGATTCTCAGTTCCAGGATTGAAAATAACTCTTCTTGGCTTAAGGCTTAACAGGTAGACGAAAAATTCTGCCTGACGCCTTGGATTAATATAAAGCAGAATAGTATCAATGTCCTGGAATTGTGGCAACCCTTTTTCGATAACAACTCCATCTACAATGCCCTCTCTCAATCCAATAGCTTTTACTTTCAATCCATGCGATACCAGTCTTTTTATAGCCATATTTGAATATCGATGTGGCTTTAAGCTGGCTCCGATTATCAAATTTTGCACTATTGATTCACTTCAATAACCAAATACTTAGAAGCCTCCCAAAAAGCATTCGGATCATCAATCACAAGTTTATCAATGGCGTCCTCCCCTTCAAAATGGTACGAATCTTTTCGGTGTTGACTCAGAAGTTTTGCATCCTTAACAAAAAGTTCGATCTCTTTCAATTCTTCGGCATTGGATTGAGTGAAGTAGCTTTTATCAAAATCATCTTTCAGTTGGAAGGTCTTACCTATGCCTATAAATCCTCCGCTTTTGTCAATAACTTTGTGATAAAGAAGTTCTTTTTTGGTCCCGAATGCGAAATATACAGTGTTCATTTCAGCGTGCTTGGACTGCACCTCAGACTTCAAACTGTCCAAACTAATATCCATCTTAGCAAGTTTCTCTTTTAAATTATAAATTTCCTTGTCCTTTCCTTCAATCTTTTGCTCAAGGCTATTAATCATGAGTTGGTACTGATCCAGAAGTTTGATTAAACGCTCGTTTTCCTTATTTGATTTTCCCAGCTTATTCCTTGTGTCTGCCAATCGGGCATTTAAATCATTGATGCGCTCTTTGTTACTTTCCATCATTTCATAGATCTCTTGAATTTCATCAAGCATCCGATCGCGATAATTTTTTCTGAATTCCACATCATTAGCATGCATGTCAATTTTATTATGCCGATCTGAAATTTTAGAGACGTTTTCGTCGATCATGTTCAAGGTGGTCATAAGCTCTAACATAGCGCTGTCCCTTATCGCGGATTCTCGCTGTAATTCCTGGTAAGCTAATTGCTCAGGGGTGAGCTCAGGATCGCTTTCCTGCTGACACCCAAATATAATTAAGGAAAGGAATGATAATACTATTAATGGATTTTTCATAATTGAATTCTATCTGGTAAAATTAGAAAGAAAAGACATGTGGCAATGACAAAAGTTTTTGTCTTAGAGTTTGAACATACCCAATATTCCAAACGATTTCTCAAGATATTCATTTGTCCCTTAACAATGCTATGCGACATACCACTATTCAGGTATAACCATCATATATTTTACTTGTATGTGGGTATTTTAAAGTGCCATTAAAGCTGCGTTCTTTGACCTTATTTAGAATGATTCAAAACAATGACATGTATAAATTTTTAGTCGTCGTAATAGTTTTAAGTCTTTTTAAACCGGTTTTTGGACAAGAATCATCAATAGAAGGTAGGGTAATTGATAAGGAGCAGATGAGCGGAATTCCCGGAATTACGGTGCTTCTAAAGGGTCAAAACAAGGGGACATATACAAATGCCAACGGTTACTTTCGATTAAACGACCTTCAATTTGGTCAATATATAATTCAGTTCAAAGGAATTGGTTTTCAGACTGTAGAAAAGGAAATATTCTTGAGCACGCAGAATTCACAAAAACTAGTTGATCAAATTCTTGTGGAGAGTCCTTCCCAATTAGGTGAAGTGGTAATATCGAGTGAATCCGGATCAAAAGAATTTCCTGGATCGATGTATCACATATCTCAAAAAGAATTGCAAAAATTCAACTACACGGATATTAACAGAGTGCTTGCAAATGCTCCGGGAGTCAATATACAAGAAGAGGATGGCTTTGGTCTGAGACCAAATATAGGGCTGCGAGGAACCGGTGTTGAAAGAAGCTCAAAAATCACATTAATGGAAGACGGGATACTCATCGCCCCTGCCCCCTATGTCTCCCCTTCTGCCTATTATTTTCCGACCATAGGTCGAATGAGCGGGATTGAGATTGTCAAAGGAAGTAGCCAGATATGTTTTGGTCCGCTGACGACAGGAGGAGCCATTAATCTTATCTCCACCCCAATTCCTGATCGATTATCAATAAATGTTTTGTCCTCTTATGGTAGCTTTAATACATATCAACTTCATGCCAATACAGGCAATTCTTTTGGTAGAATTTCTTATCTCATAGAAACATTTCATTATGGCTCGGATGGCTTTAAACAGCTCGATAACGGTGGTTCAACTGGTTTTGATAAATCCGATTACCTCGGCAAACTAAGGTTTAGATTAACTAAAAAAGAGGATCGAGAGCATTTCATTGAGCTCAAAGCCGGCACTACCAAAGAACTTTCGAATGAAACATACTTGGGGCTGACAATGGGAGATTTCAAGCGAGAACCATATCGAAGGTATTTTGGCTCGCAAAAGGACCAAATCAAATCCGATCATAACCAATTTAGCATAAGTCAAAAATGGAAAAAACGTAATCTTTCCTTTCACAATGCGATTTACCGAAATACGTTCAGTCGAAATTGGTACAAACTTGATAAAGTGTCTGACACAAGTGGTACTTACTCAATTCAAGATATTCTAAGTGAGGAATACAAATATGACAGAGCCATGGAATTATTAAAAGGCAGCACTAGCCTATCTGACGAATTTCTTCACGTTAAAGCTAATAATAGAACATACTATTCTCAAGGTATTCAAAGTGAATTTGCCTATTCGTTCAGAATAAGCTCGATGACAGGGAAGTTAGCCTCCGGAATTCGGATTCATGAAGATGCCATGGATCGATATCAATGGGTGGACGACTATCGTATGGATAATGGAAATATGAGATTATATGTTGAAGGCAGTCCTGGAACAGAAAGCAACAGAATAGAAAGGGCAAATGCAATTGCAAGCTGGGCTAAACTTCAGTTGAAATTGAGAAAGCTTTCGATTGTTCCAGGTATAAGGTTCGAGCATATTTACCTATCTAAAGAAGACTTCGGAAAGAACGATTTAGATCGACAAGGAAAGAATTTGAAAATCAGCACCAATACAATGAACATCCTCATTCCAGGAGCAGGAATAACCTACCAACTAAATTCCTTTACTGAAATAATTGGTGGTGTCCACAGAGGATTTGCCCCAGCTGGAACAAATCCTGAGAGTTCTGCCGAGATAAGTGTGAATTATGAAATCGGGATCAGAAAGCAAAAGAAAACCTTCAGTGCCGAATTTCTTTTATTCTATAATGACTATGAAAATCTTCTCGGTACAGACAATTCTTCTTCTGGAGGAACTGGCACCGGAGATATGTACAATGGAGGAAAAGCTGAAAGCCACGGACTTGAAACCTCGATAAGTTATGACCTAATGCAGACCAATGAGAAGTCAATACTGGCAATACCCATAACTCTGATCTACTCTTATTCTTCAGCTCATTTTTTAAACAGTTTTTCTAGTGAATTTGAAGGTTGGAACGATGTAACCAAAGGAGATGAATTACCTTACCTGGCCAATCACAGACTTTCTTTCAGTTTTGGTTTTGAGAAGAAGAGATACGTTTTATCTTCAACTATAAGGGCTGTTAGCGATATGAGAGGCATTCCCGGCCAAGGCAGTATGCCCGAAAATGAAATAATTCCCGCACATTTGACGGTTGATTTTTTAATGTCCTACCGTTTAAATAATAATTTCAAAATTTTACTTTCTGGAATCAATCTGACGGATGCAGTCTATCTGGTTTCGCTTCGACCAGCAGGGCTAAGACCAGGAATATCCAGAATGATGAGTGTAGGCTTTCGTTTCAATTACTAATTATAATAATAAGGACTTCCGGATACAGAGACCCGGAAGTCCAATCCACAATTTATTTGACAAGAAACTTCAAGCTTTGCACTATGTCCTCAGATCCTATTCTTATAACATGAATTCCTTTTTCAAAACTTTTGCAATCAATTTCCAGCTGGTTTTTACCTGAATTTAGATTCATATTCAAATTGCGGTACACTAATCTACCTGCAGTGCTGTATATCTCTATATTACATTGTCTATCAATGGATGATTCAACAATCAATTGGCCTGCATTCTCACATAATGACGGATTCAGTTCAATTTTTAGCTCTGATAAATAATCTACCGGTTCAACCTCTTTGTTACTTTTTGAATTTGGTAATTCAGGTTCACCATCACAGATAGGTATCACAATTTGTTCTTCACAGAGGCTCAACTCTCCAAACTCATTAACAGTAGTTAGTTGAAGGAAAACATTATAATATCCGCAGGGAAAAATGGTGCCGAAATATGGTGTAAAATCATATTGAAACGATGATGCCCCAGGTAATCCCGAACTTGCATTCCATGCGTATAAAACCTTCAAAACATTCCTATTCACATCGGTAATTATCCAATTTACTCTTAATAAATTTGGAAACAATGAGAAGTTTGGTGTGAACGAAAATTGATAAGAAAGAAATGCATTCAAAGGTGTTGCATTAATAGCCAGAAACTGACTTATTGAATCTTCGCAGGCACAAGAGATGATGGTAAAAGTATATTGTTTCTTAAACTCACAGCCATGACTATTCATAAAGATTGCCTCAATTGTGTATGTATATCCGCTACTTGTAAAAATATATGGAGCAATTTGACCGAAATGAATTGAATGACCGCTCAGGGTAATTGGAAGACTAGGTAAATTTGGAGGTCTTGTCCCCGTGGCAGGATCTAATATTTCAATCAATTTGTAAGATTTAGCTCCTTCTTCAAGGACTAAAAATTCGTCTTCACAAATTTCACCAAGATTCGTTGTGGTCGTTGAGCCGTTAATATAAACCGGAATATCAATGGACTTACTGTCAAAGCATCCATTTGGCCAATTCACCGTATAAGTAACGCTATTGGATGGAAACCCGCCAATGTTAGACGCAGAAGGATTAAATATACCAGATGGGCTTATATACGGTCCACCACTCCATACTCCTCCTGAGGGTGTTGCACTCAGCTGTCTGGGTTGATCTGTCGAGCAAAAGGTTTCAAATCCGGAAATACTGATCTTTGGAGAAGCTAATACCTCTATCTGCAAGGTCCAACAGCCTACGCATTTAGCGAGCATATTTGGTGCGGGAGTGCAGTATGATAACGTATAAATCCCGGGTGCATATATCGCAGGATCGAATAAATTTCCGGAGAGAGCCTGGGTCATTGGAGAGCTAATGTGCCAAAGGCCGGGTCCCGGATCTGGCAGGGATATTGGGGGCATGTAATTACAGACTTGTATCGGATATCCAAGATCATATCCTTCCTTAACTTCCACTCTATAGGTATATGTTCTGGAAGCGTTATCACAATGATCATCCTCTACCTTAACCTGAAAATAATGTATGCCCACATCAGATTTTCCAGGATCCCAACAGAAAGTTCCAACCGGATGTTTTTGGTTAGATTGGTTGAAGGATGCACCAGTGGGAAGACCTGATAGCATGGTCAAGGTTAGCGTTTGCCAAGGGTCCTGATCTTTGGAATAAATTGAAAAACATTGATTCGACTGACAAGTGAAAAAAGTGTAAGAGTAATCCGTTGAAAGAGGGTTTCCTGTACCACTCAACTCGGGAAGATGATTCACTTGCTTACTGATACAAAGATTATCAACCACAGCGCTCAAAGACCTTGAATTTACCCCTCTTGATGAATTGGTGTGCTGTATCGTGTTAAGCCCTGTAATGCTCACATTTGAAGGAATTACGTATGTAATGGGAGAGCCAGGAAGAGCGTTGCCCGCCTCACTAACATGCAAACGAATCATGTCATCACATTTCTCGAGCATAATGTGGTAGTTATGCTTTAGAGGAGCGTAAATAACCTGAGAGGCATGAATCCTTGAATTCCATTCGGATTTTCCATCTTTAACATGAAGTTGAAAAAAGGTTGCAGCAATTGATGAAAATGGGGGTGGGTTTGTACCAAAGAAAACTATTATTCCATCTTGGTTTTGATTCGTATAGTTCTGGTTTGGACCACAATTTGCTGGATTTGAACAGTTTGAGAGCGGATCTAGTGAACCAGCGGTCAAGGTTAAAGGTAAGTGACCAGAAGTATTGTAAGTCCCCGCAGCTGCAGGAAAGAAGTCTACTTCTGCTGTCCAATTATCTGTACTGGAAAGTGCTGAAGGTAATGTCCGATACAACCTTTCTTCATGACCATCAAGGCTATTATTGTATCTCACCGCCCCAGAATGGATGAATATTTGATTGACATTGGTGGCACTAAATTTATTCCAAAGATTGGGGTTTGAATAATCGTCCGATAAGACGTTACAGCTCTGGCTTGAAATACTCGTGTGAATTATCCATACTATTAAACATAAAATCAGCTTTTTCATAAGATATAATTTAGTTTCCAGCCAAACTATAGTAGATAGTGAGTCTTGAAAAGGAGAGTTTTTAAAGTGCAGATAATCAACATTGAAAGTGGTAAAAAGGCCTATAAGAGTATTTCCTAATGAGCTAATTATCGTTGAATTGAGCATTAGTTTGGTCGATAAACCTCAAGTGGGCTTTGCTTTTCTAGATTTCTCGCATGTACCCCTTTTAATTTTGATCATTTTTCCTTCGCTAGAAATGCGAGATCTAGACCCCAGGTTTGGCTGGGATTGCCTCGCTCGCCCAGCGAGCTCAGCCATCCCGGAAGGGAGGCTTCAAAGCCCAAACCCGTGGACCTGTATTCCTTCAATCCAAACAAATCAACTGAACACAAAAATTGTGCGGGGATTGCCTCGCTCGCCCAGCGAGCTCAGCCATCCCGGAAGGGAGGCTTCAAAGCCCAAACCCGTGGACCTTCGGTCCATTGATTTTTTTTGCACTCTCACGTTTTATGCTTGCATCAAAACTTGAGAGTGCAAAAAAAACCCGTGCGTTGCACGGGTTTGGGCTTTGGCGGAGAAAGAGGGATTCGAACCCCCGGTACCTTGCGGTACGCTGGTTTTCAAGACCAGTGCATTCGACCGCTCTGCCATTTCTCCGCAGCAAAAGTAGCAATAGATTCTGTTCTACTAAAAAGAGGCCTAAAAAAATAAACTCCCTGACTTCTCTTATTCGTATTTTTGCCCCAATGTCCCGCTCAATAACTGCGATTATTGTCGCTTTAATTTTTTCTTTACAGGCTTTCGGTAAACTGCAAGTTCAGTTCTCATATGCTACATTTTACAGTCCTAAGTCAGGCCCATACGTAGAAACCTACCTATATTTTAATGGTGAAAAGATTAACTATGTTGAAAAAGAAGGTGTTATTGTTGGTGAAATTCAGGTCAACTATGAATTCATAAGTGAAGGAAATATTGTCAAGGAAAATTCAACAGTTGTCCAGAGTCCTGCCCTTAAGAACCGCAATTCGGTTCCACCAAACTTCTTTATTCAACATCGAATTCCAATAAAAAATGGCATTTACCAGATGAAAATTCGCTTAAAAGACCTTAATACGGAAGAAGTAGAATTGGAAAGCATACAAGAATTGGAAATAAACTATAACAATGAATTATTGATTCTTAGCGATATTGAAATAATTCAATCGGCAAATGAAAGCAAGGAGCCCGGTATGTTTCATAAAAGCGGCTTTGAAGTCATACCATATACCGCAGACATCGTACCAAGCGAGATGAATGATCTGGGCTTTTACGCGGAATTATATAATGCCGATAAAACAATCGGGGTGGATAGTTCGTTTTTAATTACCTATTATTTGGAAAAATACGAAACTGGAGAGCTGGTATCAAACTTTAAAGGATTCTCCAGAAAAAAAGCTTCCCAAGTAAATGTCATCATTGGAAAATTCCTTTTGGATAATCTTCCAGGCGGTAATTACACCATTAAAATTGACGTCTTAAGTAAGACAAATCAGATGCTTGTGAACAAATCGATCTCTTTTCATAAAGTCAACCCACCTGCTTCCCCAAGTGATTTGCCAACAAGCATGTTCACAGAAAAATACACAAACATTGATTCACTATCACGACACATTGACTATCTGCAACCCATCAATGACCGGCTTGAATTGGAATTCGCTCAAAATCAGATAGAGGGAAGAGACTTCGAATTAATGAAGAAATATTTTTATAATTTCTGGTCAAAGCGAAATGAAGCAGATCCAGAGGGTGAATGGTTACGTTTTCTCGGCAGGGTTCGTATCGTAAATGAAAATTTTACTTCAACGCTTCGTCCGGGATACCTTTCTGATCGAGGTTTTAGGTATTTAAAATACGGATCACCTGATGACCGTTTCGAAAGTTTTGACGAACCAAGTGCCTATCCCTACGAAGTATGGTATTACAATCAAGTCAATAATCAGACGAACAAAATGATCGTTTTTTACAACCCCTCTTTGGTCCTTAATGACTTTGTGATCTTGCATTCCGATATACTTGGAGAAGTGAAAAACAAAGATTGGAATTTAATTCTTCACCGAATGAATCCAGGTTTTTATGACGATGAATCACCGGGCATAAGAGATGAGTTTGGCAATAGAACTCGGGATCACCTTAGAACGCCTAGATAGAAATTCTGTAAAACAAAGTAGTACTTATCTCTTCAAATATCCCAACATCTCTTAGCATTAAAAATGGAAGATCCCCAGCCACCTAAATTGACTGTAGTATTGCTGAGTTACAACAGTAAAAACTACTTAGAGATGTTCTTGCCAAAACTGATTGCCAGCACCCCTGAAGATTTTCCCGTCGTTGTTGTAAACAACGGATCCACAGATGACACGAGGAATTTTCTCCATGTGAATTACCCCAAACTTCGTGTGATTCACATAGAAAAAAACAGGGGGTTCACAAACGGCTATGTTGAGTCCCTTAAACAAATTGACTCGACTTATTATTGCTTGCTTAGCTCTGATGTAGAAGTCAGTAAAGGTTGGACTGACGGTATTATCAGCGCTTTCGATGCAGATACCAGCATTGCAGCTTGCCAGCCTAAAATCAGGTCGTGGCATAAAAAAAATGAATTTGAATATGCAGGTGCTTGTGGTGGCTTTCTAGATAAATATGGATACTTATTTTGTCGTGGCAGACTTTTTTATACGGTAGAAGAAGATAAAGGGCAATACGACACTCCCATGGAAGTCTTTTGGGCATCAGGGGCATGTTTTTTCGTAAAAAGCGAAGTCTACCATAATTTAGGTGGCCTCGATAACGATTTCTTTGCACACATGGAAGAAGTAGATCTTTGCTGGAGAATGAAAAATGCGGGATATAAAATAATGAGCATACCTTCTTCACAAGTCTTCCATGTGGGTGGTTCAATAATTTCTTACGGGAGTCCTTCTAAAACTTTCAGGAACTACCGAAATAACTTGATTTTATTGACTAAAAATTTACCTGCTCGGGAATTGATCTGGAAATTGCCTTTTCGCTTATTCCTTGATGGTATTGCGTTCTTCCATCTGCTATTTACAGGAAATTTGACCCTGGCATTTACAGTTTTAAGGTCTCATTTGAGTTTTCATTTAAAATTCTTCTATTGGTTGAAAAAACGAAAACAATCGAGAAAATTTGCTCTAAAAGAGCCCGTTTCAATGTATTTCCCACGCAGCATTGTATGGGAGTATTTTATCAAACAAAAAAGATACTTCAGCCAACTTTTATGGCGCTGAAACCTTAACATAAATTATGAACAATCAAAAATTGCAAGAATTCAACCTTCGAGATATCACTATCTTTACCTAATTCATCCAATAAGATATGAAGGTTGTCATTTTTGCCGGTGGTAAGGGTACTAGAATTTCCGAAGAATCACATCTAAGGCCTAAGCCAATGATTGAAATCGGTGGTAAGCCAATTCTTTGGCATATCATGAAAATCTATGCTTCTTATGGATTCCAGGATTTTATCATTTGTCTGGGGTACAAGGGTTATATGATAAAGGAGTACTTTCTGAACTACTTCACTCATAATGCAGATATCACCGTAAACTTGTCTAATAACGAGGTGGAAATACACACTTCAAAGTCAGAGTCCTTTAAGGTAACCATGGTTGATACTGGGCTGGAAACAATGACGGCAGGCAGGTTGAAAAGAATTGAGCATTTTATTGAAGAAGATGATTTTATGTTAACGTACGGTGATGGACTTGCTGATATTGATCTTTCTCAATTGCTCTCATTCCACAAGTCCAGTGGAAAATTAGCTACCATGAGTGTAATTCAGCCCGGCAGTCGTTTTGGAGTGCTTGAAACAGACTTGGGTGGTTTGGTAACAAAATTCAGAGAAAAGCCCCAGGATGATGGGAATTGGATAAACGGTGGATTTTTCGCTCTGAATAAAGGAATTTTTGACCACCTGCATGATAATGCAGATGAAGTCATGTGGGAAAGACAGCCATTGGAAGATCTTGCTTCACAGGGACAATTAATTACGAGAAAACACCACGGTTTTTGGAAATGCATGGATACGATGCGCGATCGCGAAGACCTTGAGCGAATGTGGCTGGAAAATCCGAAATGGAAAACTTGGTAGATGCAAAATTTACTGAGAGAATCATATCAAGGAAAAAAAGTCTTTCTAACCGGTCATACCGGATTTAAAGGAAGTTGGCTAGCCTTTATCTTAAACCATCTAGGTGCTGAAATCAAAGGATATTCCCTAGATCCCGTTCACCCTGTTGACCTTTATAATCTCTTAGGAATAGAGAATTTTTCTAATTCTGTCATTGCCGATATTCGGCACTATGAGAACCTTGAAAAAGAGATTCTTGAATTTCAACCTGACTATGTATTTCACCTTGCAGCCCAATCACTTGTATTGCGCAGTTATAAAGAGCCGTCACTGACTTACCAGACAAACGTTATGGGTACGGTCAATATATTGGAAAGTTTGCGTAAATACAGCGGAAAGTGCAATGCCATTATTGTGACCACCGATAAGGTCTATGAAAATATTGAACAGGAATACCACTACAGGGAATCCGATAAATTGGGAGGATTTGATCCTTACAGTTCAAGCAAAGCTGCTTGTGAAATAGCCGTGTCTTCATATCGACAATCTTTTTTCAATCCCCACAATTATGGAACGCATGAAAAATCAATAGCAAGCGCTAGAAGCGGAAATGTAATTGGCGGAGGAGATTGGTCTGAAAACCGGATCATTCCTGACCTGATCCGAGCTATTGAATCGCAGGAATCTCTTGAAATTCGTAATCCAGGATCGGTTCGTCCTTGGCAACATTTACTCGATCCGCTTTACGGATATCTTTTACTCGGTGCGCGAATGGAAGAGGATCCAATTAAATATGCCCAGGCATACAATTTCGGACCAATAGAGAGTGAGAGCATCACGGTCGAAGGTCTGGTTAAACGATCAATTGAGATATTTGGGAAGGGAGACTATTTCACATCAGATATCCATCCAAAGAACCATGAAGCCAAACTTCTACATCTCGATGTTTCCAAAGCTCAAAAAGAATTGCTTTGGAATCCTAAAATTAATGCAGAAAAGGCAATTGCTCTAACTATTGAATGGTACAAAGAATATAATAATGATCCTGCAGGGATCACATTTAAGCAAATATCGGAATACTTAAATCGTTTGGATTGAAATTCACTGAGACCAAAATAGCAGGCTGTTATGAAATCGATTTATTTCATTTCAGAGATAAAAGGGGGAGTTTCACTAAAACATTCCAAAAAGATTCTTTCGAAGAACAGGGATTGGATTTTCGTTTTGAGGAAAGTTTTTTTTCTACGAATTCAAAAAGTGTGTTGAGAGGCATGCATTTTCAGGTGCCCCCAAACGATCACTCAAAACTAGTCTATGCTGCCTCGGGTAGGATCCTGGATGTTCTGCTCGACGTGCGAAAAGCTTCTCCGACATTTGGGAAATTTGTTTCCATTGAAATGAGTTTTCAAAATCATAAAGCTATTTACATGCCCAAAGGCATTGCGCATGGATTTTACTGTATAACTGAATCAACGATGGTTTATCTCACCTCCACCCAACAAAATCGTGAAAGTGAAAGGGGGATTCACTGGGAAAGTTTCGGGTTTAAATGGCCGAATTCACAGCCCATTATATCTGAGAGAGACTCCGGTTTCCCTAAATTGAAGGATTTTAACAGCCCTTTTGAATGAATACGCTAATCCTGGGTGCTTCCGGTTTAATAGGAAGCAATTTATTGAGGGAAATTAAAGGTACTGTCAATTGGAACGTAACCGGAACCTATTTCTCTTACCCTGCAAAAGACACGTTAAAATATAATACCCTGGATCTTAACGACAAGGAAAACCTGGATATTACGAAAATTGAACCCGAAGTAATTGTGCATTGTGGTGCACTGACCTGGGTAGATTACTGTGAAAAAAATACTGATGAAAGTTTTCAGAAGACCGTTCAATCGACGATCAATGCGGTGAAAATCGCTGAAAAGTATAAATCAAAATTTGTTTATCTGTCAACTGATTACATTTTCAATGGTGAAAATGGGCCTTATAGAGAAGACGACATTGCAGATCCCATTAGTGTTTATGGAAGGCATAAATGGGAAGCGGAGCAAGTTGTCCTAAATTCTTTGGTCGATTCGATCATTTGTAGAGTGACGAATGTTTACGGAAATGAGGAGCGGGGGAAGAATTTTGTTTCAAGACTCATTGGCCTTGCGTTGTCACGTAAAATAGAAGACATTTCTTTGCCAATTGATCAGTTTGCCACTCCTGTCAATGCAGCGGACGTGGCCAAAGGCATCATCCATTTATTAAGAGATAATAAAACAGGGATATACAACTTAGCTAGTACTGATTACATGAACCGATATCAGTTAGCTACCCGTGTTTTAAAATACTTTCCCGAGAATAGCTTGAACTTAGTTCCTGTATTAACGCCAGATTTGAACCAAGTAGCCAAAAGACCTTTATTAGGTGGACTCATCAGTGAAAAGTTTCTTAAAGAATATCCGACGTATGAGTTTGGGAATACAGATGATTACATAAATGATTTTATTCGAAAACAACAAACAACTTAACATATGATAAGAGTTCCTTATGGACAGACCGTTCATGGTCAGGAAGAAATCGATGCAGTGGTAAAAGTTCTACAGACTTCCACTCAAATGGGGACCAATGTGCGGGAATTTGAAGAAAAAGTAGCTAGTCTTTATAACAAAAGGTATGGCGTAATGGTAAATTCTGGGAGCTCTGCGCTGTTCATCGCTATGGAAGCACTTGGCCTTCAGAAAGGGGATGAAATCATCACACCGGCTTTAACATTTTCCACAACCGTTTCCTCCATTACCAAATCGGGATTGATCCCTGCTTTTGTTGACGTAGAAGTGGGAACCTATAATATTGATGTGAACAAGGTTGAACAAATGATTTCGCCCAAAACCCGGGCCATGTTAATTCCAAATTTAATTGGTAATCTTCCCGATTGGGCCGTACTAAGAAATATTGCAGATAAGTATAATCTAATTCTAATAGAAGACAGTGCCGACACGCTCGGAGCAACCATAGGCGGTGAAAGTTCTGGTAGATTCACAGATATAAGTACAACAAGCTTTTATGGATCTCATGTAATTAACTGTGCCGGAAATGGTGGTATGGTATGTTTTAACGATGAAAAGTATGCCTTAAAGGCAAAACTATTGAGGAGTTGGGGGCGAAGTTCATCTCTGTTCGTGGAGTCTGAAGCCATTGAGAATCGATTCAACGTTGAAGTGGATGGAATTCCTTACGACGCCAAGTTCATCTTCTCTGAACCGGGTTATAATCTTGAACCATCGGAGATGGGAGCAGCTTTTGGTCTTGTTCAACTAGGTAAACTGCAGTTCAACATTGAAGCCAGAGAAAAAAACTTCGCTGAGCTTTCACAGTTCTTTAGCCAGTATGAACAATTTATAATCCTGCCGCGTCAACTAAAAGATTGCAGAACAGGATGGTTGGCATTTGCTTTTACCATAAGAGATGATGCGCCATTTAAAAGAACAGAATTTCAAATATTCCTTGAAAAAAGGAATATTCAAACAAGAACGGTTTTCACGGGCAACATACTCCGTCAACCGGGATTTAAAGGGGTTGAAAGAAAGGAATCACCAAATGGCTACCCTAATTCGGACCAGGTAATGCGGGGGGGGATGCTCATTGCATGCCACCATGGCCTAAACCAGGAAATGATGGGCCATATGCAAAAGAGCATTCAAGAATTCTTTGCTAAATTCTAGCTGAAATAAGGCGCGATCACCTTGAGAAAAGAGGAGGGTGGCCGACAAGGCCTTGCCGTTTGAATATCTACAAACACCAGCAAAGTTTCGCCGGTATTTAGCAATTCATGATTGGCATTGATCGTTTCGTAATTAAAGATGATCTTACTCGAAGGATATTCAGCAACTTTGACCTTTATCGTCAATTCCTCATCGTAGAATGCAGGTTTTAAATAACGAATATGAAAATCTGCGACAGGAAGCATGATACCGTCATCTTCCATTTGCCTGTAGCTGAAACCCAATTTCCTGAGCAACTCGACTCTGGCCACTTCGAAATATGCGGCATAGTTCCCATAATAGACATAACCCATTCGATCTGTCTCTGAATAGCGCACTCTAACTGTGATTTCTTCTTTCAACATGACATTATTTCACCTTTTAACTGAAAATGTGGCAAGACTTAATGTACCAGACACAAAATTAAGTTTAAACTAAAGTTAATTCGACCTTAGCATTACATGAATCCTTCAACATTCTTAATACTAAAAGCTTACAATTTCAAAATAAAAAATGAACCTAACGCGAATTGAATTTTCGATAAAAACAATAGCCAAGGCGCTTTTTTTTTCACTTTTTTATCTCAATATTTGCCAAGCAATTTGGAACGATTGCCGCTCCTGTTTTAATTCAGGTATTTACGATTTGACGCGGCTTTTGGTCAAGTCGATGCTTAGTCTCAACTTTGTAAAGTTAAATTATTATTAACCGTTTTTCGAAACACAAATCACGCTCGTCCACTGATGGAAAAAAACTTTGAAATTGTCTGGAATAAATGTCTGAGTGTTATCAAAGACAACGTTAGTTTACAAAGTTATAAAACCTGGTTTGAACCGATCAAACCAATAAAGTTGAGTAAAAATGTGTTGACCATTCAAGTGCCTAGTCAATTTTTCTATGAATGGCTGGAAGAACATTACATCGGTCTGTTAAAAAAAATCATTAAAAAAGAACTCGGTTTACAAGGTCGCCTGGAGTACAGTATTGTAATGGAGAATGCATATAACGCCGCCAAACCTTATACCGTAAGAATACCAACCACCAATCTTCAGGCAGCTAAGAACAACCCGATTAGTATGCCCGTTGATATCAATACCGAAAAGGGTATAAGAAATCCCTTTGTAATTCCTGGTCTCAAAAAAGTACATGTGGATTCCCAGCTTAATCCGAACTATTCATTTGGTAATTTTATAGAAGGCGACTGCAACCGCCTCGCGAGATCAGCGGGATTTGCAGTGGCCAAAAACCCCGGTGGTACAGCCTTCAATCCATTATTGATCTACGGAGGAGTTGGGCTTGGCAAAACTCACCTTGCACATTCCATTGGACTGGAAATCAAAAACAATCATCCTGGAAAGACCGTATTGTATGTTTCATCCGAAAAATTTACGCATCAATTCATCGATGCCATACGAAACAACAATCACAATGATTTTATACACTTCTACCAGATGATCGATGTATTGATCATTGATGATGTTCAATTTTTTGCAGGGAAAGAAAAAACGCAAGACGTATTTTTCCATGTATTCAATCACCTTCACCAAACAGGGAAGCAAATCATACTGACCTCTGACAAACCGCCGGTAGAAATGCAGGGAATGGAGCAACGATTGCTCTCAAGGTTCAAATGGGGGTTATCTGCTGATCTCCAAATTCCAGGTCTAGAAACTAGAATTGCCATTCTTGAGCGAAAAATGTACAATGAAGGCCTGGAATTGCCTAAAGAAGTCGTTGAGTATCTTGCCTATAGCATAACAACGAATATTAGAGAATTGGAGGGTGCACTGATATCATTGCTAGCTCAATCATCCTTGAATAAAAAGGCTATCACCCTGGACCTTGCAAAACAAATGATTGACAAATTCGTCAAAAACACGGCCAGAGAAGTATCTATTGATTATATACAGAAAGTAGTCTGCGACTATTTCGACCTGCCAATGGAATTACTAAAGTCTAAAACGCGTAAGCGGGAAGTAGTTCAAGCAAGGCAAATTGCTATGTATTTTTCAAAAAAAATGACCAAATCCAGTCTTGCAAATATAGGCATGCATTGTGGTGGTAAAGATCACGCTACAGTACTGCACGCTTGCAAGACCGTAAATAACTTAATAGATACCGACAAGCGATTCAGGGGTTATATCGATGATCTAAATAAAAAAATCAGTCTTCAATAGTTTGATTTAATACGAAGTTAAAAGGAAGTAGAACTGCCGTTTTACTTCCTTTTTTTTATAGTGTGGTGATATGAAAATAATGATGGTGTGTTTAGGAAATATTTGCCGCTCACCGATGGCACAGGGAATCCTGGAATCAAAAATTAAAGCTCAATCACTCTCGGCCGTTGTGGATTCTGCCGGCACAGCTGCATATCACGTTGGTGAGCCTCCGGATAAGCGAGCAATTTCTCAAACAGCAAGGAAAAAAATAGATATCAGTTCTTATCGAGGAAGGCACTTTCAGCAATCTGATTTTGACGAATTCGATCTGATTTTTGCAATGGATGAGCAAAACTATTCTGACATCCTTGCCTTATCCAGAGGTGCACAGGATGAGAAAAAAGTGGAAATGATCCTAAATCGAGTATTTCCGGGACAAAATATGTCGGTTCCAGATCCATACTATGGAGGTGAAGAGGGATTTGAAAATGTCTTCGACCTACTGGATCATGCCTGCGATAAAATCACTGAGCAATTGATCTATGAGCGCTAGAGGAAGCTTTTACCTAATTCCGAATAGTTTAGGAGCCGATTCAATTTCGGACACCATACCTCCATCTTTATCGAATTTTCTGATAAATACGGCTGTTATATTCGTCGAAAAAGAAAAATTGGCTCGAAGATTACTTATTCAACTTGGTTTAAAGGAAAAACTCGATCAATTTGAATTGATCTCCATCAAACATGGAATTGATGCAGAAATGCGGAAAGCTTTTCAGCATTGCGTTGAAAGCGGAAAAGACGTAGCTCTTATATCAGATGCCGGGTGCCCTGCAATCGCAGATCCCGGGCACGAGCTTGTATCTTTTGCTCACAAAATCGGTATCTCAGTGCGACCAAAAACAGGACCTTCTTCAATAATTCTGGCCCTCATGGCCAGTGGTTTTAATGGTCAAAATTTTGCCTTTCATGGCTATTTGCCAAAGGAAGTGAATAAAAAAATTCAGCACATTCGAAAACTAGAAAGCCTTGCCATTAAAGAAGACCAAACTCAAATATTCATTGAAACTCCATTTAGAAATCAATATCTTTTTAAAGACCTGCTATCGACGTGTCAAAAAAATACGAACATTTGCCTCGCCGTAAATTTGACATTTGAAGATGAATGGATAAAATCAACTACCGTTGAACAATGGCGTAGAAACGTACCTGATATTCATAAAAAACAATGCATTTTTCTGATCTATAAACCATGAAATATTTTCTCTGTTCTTTAATCTCCTTGGCCTTTCTGATTTCGTGCCAAGAGCAATCCAATCAAGTCAATGTGACAACACATGACATAAACGAAGATTCTAGTTCTTCATCCTTGATTCTTGAAGGCGAAAATCATTTTAAAAGTTTAAAACAGTTGACCAACGGGGGCGACAATGCAGAGGCCTACTGGAGTTTTAATGACAAAATGCTGGTTTTCCAAGCCACAAATCCCAATTGGAATATTCCTTGTGATCAGATTTTTTATTTTGACCCAAAAAAAGACGATATAATTTCTACAAAAGCAACTATGCTTAGCACCGGCAAGGGAAGAACTACTTGTGCATATTTTTTACCAGGAGACACCACCATTGTTTACGCATCGACACATGAAGGGAATAGCTCTTGTCCCGAGGTTCCGGAACGGAGGGAGGACGGTAAATACGTTTGGCCTATCTATCCGGATTTTGACATTTATGTCGCCGATCTAAATGGAAATATATTAAAGAAACTTACTGATCAACCCGGGTATGACGCAGAGGCCACACTCTCGCCTCAAGGAGATAAGATCATTTTCACCTCGTTGAGAAGTGGGGACCTTGAACTGTACACCATGAACATTGATGGAAGTGATGTACTGCAAATCACCGACCAATTGGGCTATGACGGCGGTGCTTTTTTCTCACCGGATGGTAAACAAATCGTTTTTCGCGCGTCAAGACCTGACACTGAAGATGAAATCGCAGAATACAAATCACTTCTGGAAGAAGGCCTTGTAATGCCTACTAAAATGGAGATATACACATGTAACGTCGACGGGTCTGACCTGAGACAAATCACATCACTGGGTCAAGCGAACTGGTGTCCGTTTTTTCATCCTAGTGGAGAAAAAATCATCTTCTCATCAAATCACACTGCACAAAGAGGTTTTCCGTTTAATCTTTATATGATCGACATTGATGGATCGAATCTGGAAAAAGTCACAAATGATGAAACCTTTGATGCTTTTCCGGTTTTTTCGAATAACGGAAAGTATTTGGTGTTTTCCTCAAATAGAAATAACGGCGGAACGCGAAATACGAATCTTTTTGTAGCCGAATGGAAAGACTAATTCACCGTGGAGCAAAGTAAAAGAAATAAATCCTGGGTGTCCTGGGCCAAAAGACTCGGCTGGGTTGGAGTACTCTTTTTTACGATCAAAGGACTTATCTGGCTTGCCGTATTGTTCGGATTTGGAAAAATCCTAGGCTTATGAGCCGGTTTTGACAAATATGGCAGAATAACTATTGCCATCTACATCTAGCACCTTAAGGAAATACGTGCCTTGGGTCAATCTTTGAATATTGATCTTATTTTTCTGGCCCTCTATTATTTCTGTCATAACCAATCTACCCGTTATATCGTGTACTTCAAAAGTCCCGGTGTTGGCGCCCCCGGGAAGCACAAAAGTTAAATTGTCGGAAACGGGATTTGGATAGATGTGTAACTGATTATTGTTTGTTGATTCGTAGTATCCAACAAAGCCCTCTGAAAACCACAGTCCATCTAATGCCACTTCGAGCAGGTCATCCTGACCGAAGTCTCCCGCCTTAAACACGAGATGGCAGCTAGAAAGGTCGATACCCAGATCACCCAGGTAAATCGAAGTGTCTATCCACTTGGATGCCCAAGGATTTATTTGATTATTTATTGAAAGAATTTCTGATGAATCAATACCATCTGTCAAGAAAACAAGCAAGCTATCTTCAAAACCGCTGGCAGCATCGTTCTTGAACCAATATGAAAAATGAGAAAGAGGCTTTGTAAATGAGCTCAAATCAATGACGGGAGATCTCAATACGTTCCACCCACCATCAACGTCATGAAGATTTCGATTAACACTAGATCCGGTCACAAAAGCAAAGTCGGCGCAATCTTCATCCAGATCGGCACTAGGATAATCAAGACTGAATGAAAATAATTCTTTATCCATTTTCTGGCGTTCCCAATACCCATCGGTTCCACCTTTAATCGCAGTCCATCCGAAATCCAATGTCCCGTCATCCATCAAGCCTTCTTCCAGACTCATGTAAATTGAATCGCCTTGAAGAACATTTCTGGTGAGGCAGTTATTCTTAAACGTCCATTTTCCGGCTACGATTTCATACTCACCTTCAAAAAAAGAATCGATTTCAAATCTTCCATTTGAATCTGTAAAGGCTCTATAAGTCAAATACTTACTGTTCAAGTATATTTCTGCTCCGTCAATACCTGAATTATTTGTGCCGCTTTGAATCATTCCCGAAAGTTTAAAAGGGACCTCGCTTCTTAAATAAACATCTCCACCATAAAGCACACCGTTGGTCATAACAAGATCTATTGTATCAGGTAAGTATCCATTTTTACTAAAAGCAAAACGATAAAATGCTGAATCGGGATAAGCCTTTTTGTAATATCCATTTAGGTTTGAATACAACGTGTCCATTTCGGTCAGACAAATAATTTTCGTGCTAATGATTTTCAACGAATCCTTAAAACGAAGCGTCCGACCCTCGATATAAACTCCTTTTTTATAATCAACTCCCAGAACCATAAGTCCGTTTTCTCGGTCAGATATTAACAGATTCCCAGAGGGAAGCCATGGATAGGCGCCCCAATTACCATTGAATCCATTTCCCTGGTAAAGTGGGGAGGAATCGTAGTCACCAATTTGAACCATCATATCAGGGTAAGTGGCATCTACAATTGTAACTCCGTCCCGATAGTAGGAAGTAACCAGAAAATCACCGTAAACATGGGTGTTATGAGGAATCACTCCAGAACCTGGATTTGACTGATTTGCACCAATTCTCTGGATGTTTGAAAAATCACTTACGTCGTATGCCCCAATTTCGGCTCCTGAACGCTCATCTGTTGTGAAAAGGGTATTCCCATCATCACTTATCCAACAATTATGGGTGAATTGGTTTGTAGTGGGATGGGATTGCTTCAATACCGGCGTTGATTTTACGCTGACGTCGATCACTTCAAAAACCCCTTTATAAATTGCCGATCCCCACAAAGTATCGCCTCGAGCCATGCCGTCATGAAAATAAGAACCGTTATAAACTCCCAGCTCTTTTGGATTGGTTTGACTCGAATCAACGTCCAATAGTATTGCACCTCCGTTGCCATAATTGGATCCAAAAATATAAGCCACCCCATTCTCATCTATATAAATATTGTGAGCACGAGTAAACCGGAAAGAATTACCCGTGTAATTAGAGACGTCGTTTTGAGTTATCGCCCCCGGCAAGGCCGTGAGATCGATAATCATTAATCCACCCGAAGATTCATTTGTAATGAAGGCATGTTTCTTCCAAACTTTAATGTCGCGCCAAATCGAATTTGCTCCAGCGGCATAAAAAACCTCGATCAAATTGGAAGGATCCGTCACATCTAGAATCGATACCCCTTTTTGAAGACCTACAAGGGCGTATTCGTTTCCAAGGGAATCTGTGAAACCCCAGACGTCATTTAGCAGGCCATAAGTGCCGGAATTATATGTTTTGGTACCCAAAAGGGTTGTATTCTTGTTTTGCGACCAAAGAGCAATGGACACAAATACTGAAATCCCCAACAACAATAACCTCTGCATACTTTAATGATTGTTTCATCAAAGGTCGGAATTTATTAAAAGAAAATCGAGAATATGATGTTTGCCGTTGAATTAACCGCAAAACCCGAGATTCGCTCTTCGGCTGTTCCTTTGTTGAATACACTTGTGACACTTCCACTCGGCGGTGTAGTAATTTCACTTTCAGAAAAATTTCCTCCCGTTTTCAAAAAATTGTACCCGAATCGATACTCAGCACCAAGGCTGATTCGCTCAGTAATAAAATAATTAAAACCGGCAATACCATAAAGACCAATTCCAAATCCACCATCAACTTTTCTTTCACCTTCCAAACTCGTCGTTCCTGCCGTCGTGGTTTCATTTCGATTGTAACTCACATTTTCTTTACCTATGATCTGAAACAATAACTCTCCTCCAAAATAGGGATCAAGCCGCCTGAGGTGATCTAAATGCTTTTCAACCCCAAATGAAATGGCCACATCACTTCTTGAAAACAACGAATCAAACTCCACGAAAGCCGGAATTTGACGCAAACTGTCTTTGCGCATGGACTTTTGCCGATTGGTGGTTAGTCCAAAACCTGCTCTGATAGCAAGATCATCTTTGAGATAATGCCTAAAAAAAAGAATTTGATTGCCAATGAGATCTTCGTTGGATCTTAGTTCCAAATTGGTAATGAGACCGGTTAAATTAAATGTAAAGCCCCAATCACCTTCTGAGGGTTTTAATCTTTTTTCCGGTTCCATGGCACCCTCCTGCCCAAAAGAGACTGAGAACATGAAAAAAACAAATAAGCTAAGTAATAGGTTTTCCCTTAACATGGATATGATTTAGAAAGTAAACATAATAAATCGCTATTTATTGTCATTCAATCCGCAGCCCGGTTCTTTAGCATTGGTACAAATTGGAA
This sequence comes from Vicingaceae bacterium, assembly GCA_040220895.1. Classification (GTDB taxonomy): domain Bacteria; phylum Bacteroidota; class Bacteroidia; order Flavobacteriales_E; family Vicingaceae; genus UBA11591. The sequence goes on along the minus strand of JAVJVY010000019.1, from coordinate 238,952 downwards.
TTTTCCAAATTCTTCGTCGGAAAGAGATCCGGTTTCGTCTTTCTTCGTAAACCGATGCATGACTTGATGTGTGTCCTTATCAATGGGTATGACCATTGTTCCATTTAACTTAAGCTGAGATATAAGATCTTGAGGAATGCCCGGGGCACCTGCCGTAATTATTACTTTATCAAAAGGGCCGAAAGACGGTAATCCTTTGAAGCCATCACCATAAAACAGTTTAGGTCTATAACCAAGTTGGTCAAGCATTTTCTTCGCTTTTAAAAAAAGATTGCGTTGACGCTCCACTGAAAACACCTTTGCACCCAGTTCCAATAGAATTGCTGTTTGATATCCCGAACCCGTTCCTATCTCAAGAACCTTATCTCCCTTTTTAATCTCCAGCAATTGGCTTTGAAAACCAACGGTAAAGGGTTGTGAGATTGTTTGACCACTGCCAATGGGAAATGCCTTGTCTTGGTATGCAAATTCTACAAAGGCATTATCGAAAAATAAATGCCGTGGAACCTTCAACAAGGCATCCAATACGGCTTTATCCGTAATTCCTTTTTCTGCAATAATTTTAACTAGGGCCTTTCGTAGGCCTTTATGTCTGTACGAGTCGTTCACTATTTCCTAAGAGCAATCCAAAGTAAGTAAATAGCTCTTCAGCTTTTTGCACCAATCTTGGTTTTTATCATAGAACAGTGTTAATAACCGACCATCTCATTCTCCAGCCGTCAGCTCAATTACCTTACTTTTGAGAAAAACAAATCTTATGCTGAAAATCGGCGTTTTGGGTGCCGGTCACCTTGGTAAAATTCATCTTAAATTAATAAGAGAAATTGAAGAATTCGAACTTATAGGTTTTTTTGATCCAAACAAGGATAATGCCGACTTCGCTGCTAGTGAATTTGGAACTTCTGCTTTTGGATCAATTGAGCAGCTCATTGATGAATGTGATGTCATCGACATTGTCACCCCTACCCTTTCTCACTATGATTGTGCTGTCCAGGCCATTCGTCAGTCAAAACATATCTTCATCGAAAAACCCATTACCAATACAGTAGAAGAAGCCGGAAAGCTGATAAAATTATCAGATGAAGCGGGCATTAAGGTACAAGTTGGTCATGTTGAAAGGTATAATCCGGCATTTATTGCTGCTCGTCCGTATATAGATCAACCCATGTTTTTGGAAGGTCACAGACTTGCTCAGTTCAATCCTAGAGGCACAGACGTTTCGGTAGTTTTGGATCTGATGATCCACGATCTGGATATTGTGCTTAGCACTGTGAAATCAGGCATAAGAAATATTAGCGCAAGTGGTGTGGCAGTGGTCAGTGATACTCCTGATATCGCAAATGCTCGTCTGGAATTTGATAATGGATGTGTGGCCAATCTTACGGCAAGTAGAATTTCAGTGAAGAACATGCGAAAAATCCGATTTTTCCAACGTGATGCCTACATTTCTGTGGACTTTTTCAAGAAAGAAGCCGAAGTGATTAGAATGAAAGAAGTCAAAGGAGAGGTCGATCCACTGGCCATTACTATGGACCTTGGTGCAAAAGGTGTTAAGCAGATCTATTTTGACAAACCCAAGGTAGACGAACTAAATGCCATTAAAACCGAATTGCAGGATTTTAGTCGCTCAATACTAGAAGACACCGTTCCAACAGTCACCATACATGACGGTTATAATGCATTGGAAGCAGCTCACATCATCTTGGACAAAATGCAGAGAGCCGGGAATCTCGTGGAATCGTAGACAATAATTAGATTCCTTATTTTCGTGCCATGCTGCAAAAATCAGTAATTGCCTTAATATCGGCATTCGCCCTTTTCTCTTCTTGTGAAACGTTTAATGCAGAAATTCAACCTGCGTCATACTTATATGTTAGTGAATTCGAATTCGACAATTCGGGAATTGACGATAAATGGCAAATCAAGTCCTCAAATGTTACAGATGTCTGGTTATACCTTGACGAAAGCCAATTTCTTGGAGCCTATGAATTACCCGCCGTCATCCCCTTGGCCGTTGACGGAAAACACAGGATTTCACTAAGAGCAGGGATTAAGAATGCAGGTATTTCGACCGAAAGGGCACTTTACCCATTTTACGCCGAATTTCAAATGAATAATTTCAACCTAAGGCAAAATACGGTTGACACGATCAAACCTATTACAAAGTATGACTTCGACAGCGGCGATCTTCAAGATGCCTGGTATGAAAATTTTGAAACACTTTTCAGCAGTTGGGAGCACCATCCCTCTTCTGATACGTCAATTCAATTTGTTGGCGATGATCAATTGGTGTTTGACGGTAACTTCAGTGCCGGAATATTCTTAGACGAGGAAGACTTATTTTTTGAAATGAACAGCACTCCTCCATACTCAAATTTGCCAAAAAACGGTGTGCCGATCTACCTGGAGTTAAATTATAAAACCAACCATGAATTTGTAATTGGATTGTATGCGAACAATAAAACGGAACAAATTCCGATATATGTAGTAAAGGAAAAAGAAGAATGGAATAAAATCTATCTAGATTTCACAGATTATGTGCAATCCAACTCAGATGCCTTTAATTTTAACGTCTTTATCGGAATTAATAAAGCGGCAGACGAAGGTCCCGTTTCGCTTTATCTGGACAACATTAAGTTCATCCACTATTAATGAATAAACGACTACAGGTTCTTAGATACGCAGTATTGGACTTTTTCAGTGCTGCCTTTGCCTGGGGTTTATTCTATATTTTCAGAAAAAAATTCTTGGAATTAAGTAGTCTTCAGGAAGGTTTTCCCATCACCTTTGACTACAAATTCTTCATAGGCATGATGCTGATTCCGGTCTTTTGGCTGTCATTTTATGCAATGACCGGGTTTTACAAGGATATCTACCGAAAATCTAGATTAAAGGAGCTCTTTCAAACATTTCTCACGACCTTAATTGGCGTCATCCTTATCTTTTTTACTCTGCTTTTAGATGATGAGATTATTTCCTACAGGAATTATTATACCTCATTTTTTGCCCTTTTTTCATTGCATTTTTTCTTAACATTTTTCTTGAGATTCTTGCTTACTACTGCGACGAACAAAAAAATAAAAAAGAGGATGTTGGGTTTCAAAACCCTGATTATTGGCTCAAACGAGCGAGCTTTGAAACTATACGACGAAATTGAAAAGACCCCAACGGGTTGGGGTCATAAAATTGTTGGTTTTGTTTTTGTGAATGGAAGCAATGGAAACGGTCTTGGAGAACAAATACCGAATCTGGGGAAAGTTGAAAATGTCCGGGAAATATGTCAAAAACACGACATCGAAGAAGCGATTATCGCAGTAGAGTCTTCCGAACACCACATCATCGAAAAAATTGTTGACGCCTTGGAGGGAAGCAACGTATTGATCAAGATTATTCCCGATATGTACGATATACTTGCTGGATCGGTTAAAATGACCTCAATTTTTGGCACGCCTCTTATTGAAATTAATTCAGAGATCATGCCCGCCTGGCAAAAGTCGTTAAAACGCCTTTTCGATATTGCAATTTCACTTTTTGTCCTGTTATTTTTTGCACCACTTTTTCTGGTAATTGCCCTAGTAGTGAGATTCACTTCTCCTGGACCTTCCATTTTCAGACAAGAACGTATTGGCCATTTGGGGAAACCTTTTACCATCTATAAATTTCGGTCCATGTACGAAGATGCCGAATTGAATGGCCCGCTTTTATCGAGTTTGGAGGATAATCGAATTACTCGATTCGGGAAATTTATGAGGCGAATCCGACTTGACGAAATGCCCCAGTTCTACAATGTATTAATTGGCGATATGTCAATGGTTGGGCCCAGACCTGAAAGAATGTATTTCATAGATAAAATTGTAGAGCACGCCGCGCACTATAAGCATTTGTTAAAAGTAAAACCGGGAATAACTTCCTGGGGGCAAGTGAAATACGGTTACGCAGAAAATGTAGATCAGATGACCGAAAGGATGAAATACGATATTCTCTATATTGAGAATATGTCACTTCTGGTTGATTTCAAGATACTAGTCTACACCGTACTTATTGTCCTTAAAGGAGATGGTAAATAACCAGAATCCTACTAAATTATAACTTTACTAAAAAATTTCAATGAAAAACATCTCTGTTATAGGCGCTGGTACCATGGGAAATGGTATAGCACACGTTTTCGCACAAAATGATTACCGCGTTACATTGATCGACGTTTCGGCCGAGGCTTTAAAAAAAGCCCTTGAAACAATAGAAAAAAACCTCGATCGAATGATTGCCAAAGAAAGGATTTCTCAGGATGATAAAAAAAGGACGATGTCGGCAATTGAAACAGAAACCAAACTGGAAGATGGTGTAAAAAAAGCTGATCTCGTTGTTGAGGCGGCAACAGAGAATACAGACCTCAAGCTTAAGATATTTCAGGACATGGATAAATATGCCCCGGAACACGCCATTCTGGCCACGAATACTTCCTCAATTTCCATAACCAAGATTGCAGCAATTACCTCCAGACCCGAACAAGTCATTGGAATGCATTTTATGAATCCGGTGCCTGTGATGAAGCTTGTTGAAGTCATAAGAGCCTATCAAACAAGCGATGCTGTTACCAAAAAAATCACCGAAACTTCTGCTAAATTGGGCAAAATACCGGTCGAGGTAAACGACTATCCCGGCTTTGTGGCCAATAGGATTCTGATGCCTATGATCAATGAAGCAATTATCAGCTTGCACGAGGGTGTTGCCGGAGTGCATGAAATAGACACCGTAATGAAATTGGGAATGGCCCATCCAATGGGCCCTCTTCAACTGGCCGATTTTATTGGACTTGATGTTTGTCTTTCCATATTAAAGGTGCTACACGAAGGGTTTGGAAACCCCAAATATGCACCATGCCCTCTGCTTGTTAATATGGTGACGGCGGGAAAACTTGGAGCCAAGAGCGGGGAAGGGTTTTACGATTACAGCAAAGGAGTAAAAGAACTGGTGGTTGCATCAAATTTCTCCTGATTCAAACTTTTCCGGACTCGATCAAATGTATTACCTCTTCTATGAGGTAATCTTCTCCATGAGGATCGTAATTCAACTTGAGATTATGGCCGAATAATCTGGCAAGCGACTGCCAAAAAAAAGCACTGAATGAGCCCCTAAACTGCTTAACCAGTTCAAAACTAGTGTCACCCGTTTCTCGATCAACCAGTTTAATTAAAATCACTCCTTGCGTAATAGTTAAACTCTTGAGGTCTCCCTCATATTCATTTCGCAATTCATCTTCTACTTTGTTCAGAAATCTGCGTCGTTCGCCTTTGCTTTCAATAGCAGCCAACTCAGCTTCGTATTCATTTAGTTTGTTGCCCGCTAGTTTAGCATAAGGATAGGCCTTTTTGACATCTCGTATAAGCTTCAAGTATTTTCTTGTAAAGCGCTTCTTTTGTCTGGGATTCCAATTTTCTGTCACATAGACAGGATTCAGAAAGCCCAAAACGACGGTGTCCCCTTTTTCTACTTTAGCCCGCACCTTCTGTTCCCTTTTACTATTCTGGCTTTGACCAGATAAAAAAAAGAGCATCAAAAAAAACAAACAAAGGGCATGTATCATTATTACCTAACTTTCTTCCGTACTAATTTAAGACTATTCACAGTGGAGGCCATTAATGGAAAAAGTAAATTGAAAGCGCTTTTGGATGAGCAGTTTCAATTGTTCAACCAAATTGATTTCATCGAAAACGATCCAATCTCCATTCCTCATCTTTTTACTAAAAAAGAAGACATTGAGATCTCGGGATTTATAACTGCTTCGATATCTTGGGGAAACAGAAAAAGTATCCTCAACAGTGCGCGTAAGATTCTTGAAAAAATGGAATTGAGTCCACATGAATTCATCTTGAATCACAGTGAAAAGGACTTGAAGCCCTTCAAAGGATTTGTGCATCGTACTTTTAATGAAGTTGATATGGTGTCCTTCATTCACTCATTAAAAAGAATCTACGAGAATTCAGAAGGACTTGAGGGTATGTTCAATGGGGGAAATACTTTGACCGAAAAATTGGCCCAATTCCCGCAAAACTTCTTCGTGCATGAAGTACCAAAGCGAAGCAGAAAGCACATTGCCAATATTGCCAAAGGATCGGCTGCTAAAAGAATCAATATGTTTCTGAGATGGATGGTTAGAAATGATGACCACGGGGTAGACTTCGGCCTTTGGAAAACGATATCGCCATCAGAGCTGTTTATGCCACTAGATGTGCACAGTGGCCGCATTGCCAGAAAATTAGGCCTGCTGGAAAGAAAACAAGATGATTGGAAGGCCGTTCAATTACTTACGGGCGAACTTAGGAAATTCGATCGCAAAGACCCAGTCAAATATGACTTTGCGCTATTTGGAATGGGAATGACTTCTTGATCAGTTAATGCGAAACCGCAATCCTGCATAAACATTGGTCCCAAAAATAGGCGCCCAGATAAGCGAGGCATCAAAATTATTGCCGTAAGGGTCATTTGGGTCTATGATTGGATCTTTCTGCCGATAGTTCGTTAAGTTTTCTCCTCCCAAATACAACTCGAATGACTTGTTGAATACCCGAGTAACCTGAGCGCTCTGCAGTAAATATGGACTGCTGTATTCGTCTCTTTGAAAGACCGGCGGATTCGTTGTTGTTATGGGTATGCGCTGTTTGCCTACTAATTGAGTTGTGACATCAAACCTCCAAAGACCAAATCGTTTGTTCTTTCTGGTTTCGAAGGCAAGGTTGACAAATCCCTTGTGTCTGGCGAGCAAGGCTTTGTCAAGGAGTCCTTGCCGGAGTTCAGATTTGACATCGTAAAAGCGGTACGCCAACTTGAGATCAAGCCGTTTAATTAGTTCGTAATTCAATTCGACTTGAAAGCTGTTGGCATACGACTGACCATTGCCTAAATTGTAAAAGTTCACTTCTCTTGGTGTCGCATCCAGGTCAACTAAGACCTGCTCCAGGAATTCAGTTCTGTAAAAATCGATTACCACGCTTCCTTCACGATAATCAAGTTTGAATTTTTGTAAGATGGAGATCCCCATATTCAAGGCTTGTTCGGGATTTAACCCATAAGCCTTGTCGTTTCCAGGAATATTAAAAGTTCTTGACGATGCCATGTAAGCTGTGTTTTCAGCCAATACACTAGCGATTCTAGTGCCCATTCCGGCAGAAATTCTTACTACGGTATTTTCGGTAAATCCATACCTCAAATTGACGCGTGGGCTATAGATCCAGTCGTATAGATTGTGATGATCTGCGCGGATGCCAAGTATAAAGGTAATTTTCTCATTTGGTCTGTGGGTGTATTCCACAAAGGCCCCCGGCACTTGCTCAACCCTGTTGAATATACTGGTATCAAATGTTTCAGAAACATCATCGTGCAAATAACTTACTCCCGATTTCAAGATGTGATTCGTATTACCAATAATGGTTTGGTAGATCAAATTAGCATAACCACTTTTTTCATCGGCATTATAGTTTCTAATACCGTAATAACTTCTCATATTGTGATCGGTGCCCCAAAGCTGAAGGCCAATACTGTTATACTTTTTTTCAGGAAAAACGTAGCCAATCTTTGCGAAGGCTTCCGTCCGAGAGGTTTTGGATTCATTCCCCCAGGCCGGTTGATCGTTTGGACTGACCTTTGGGTTAAAAACCGATTGCCCACCCTGATTCTTAATATCAATGTACTTCACTCCAAACTGGGTCCGAAGACCTTTAACACCGGTATATTTCCATCGATTCATGGCAATCACGGATTCGTTTAACGGCATGTCTAAAAAGCCGTCATTGTTCATGTCGTTTTTTGATTTCAACGCCTTACCGTGAATCAACATACTCGTCGACCATCGCTCATTGAGTTTTAGCTTGTAATCCAGGTTTCCTTCCATTCTGCCTGCTTGATTACCATAGGCATTTACATAAAGCGCTTCATCCTGTTCAGGTTTGCGCAATTCTGTGTTTATCTGTCCAGTGATGGACTCATAACCGTTGAGCACCGAACCCGTGCCTTTTGAAATACTGATGCTTTCAATCCATGCTCCCGGAACATAAGTTAGTCCATAAACAGAAGCAAGTCCCCTGGTACCTGGTAGATTCTCTGTCAGGATTTGCGTATATATACCGGCCAGGCCGAGCATGGTAATTTGTCTGGTTCCGCTTACTGCATCGGTGTATGAAGCGTCCACAGAAGCATTGGTCTCAAAACTTTCTGATAAATTACAACAGGCGGCCTTAAAAAGCTCTTTCTCATTTAATACTTCCACATGCCTGGAATCCATGAAAGAAAGGCTTGTGGCCTTGTTACGATGAATGATTTCAACGGCATCCATGACCCTTGAATTCTTTAATACAACCATTAGTTCCTTGTGATCAGAAACCTCAATTGTATCGGTTTGATAACCGACATAGCTAATGATCAGTTTATGATTTTTATGATCGTCTGGGATGTTGAAAACTCCATTTACATCCGAATAGACTCCCTGGGTCGTACCTGCCCAGAAAACGTTGACCCCTACCAAGGCGTTAAAATTACCTTTGTCAGATTCCTCCATCACCACTCCTTTTAAGTATTCCTGGGAATGGCAAAATGATGTAAGTAGGAATAATCCGCAAGAAATTGCGGCAATTCTCAATTCGTGAATGGTCATTTTTGAGAAATCAATGATCAGATTCTTCTCTGTACCTGCAGCAGCTGTGGATACCGGAGTAAGCCTCTTCACTAGCTTTGCTCAACTCTGTATCATGACCGGCCTCATTTAAAAGCTTGTGAATATCGGCCTCACTGATTTTATCAGGACGGTAAATCACTTCACAAATGTGGGTCTGCCTGTCCCAGTCGGCATATTTAACTCCCTTTGTATCAAGGGCGTTTTCTATTCTTTCCTCACACATGCCACAAATCCCATCTACGTGGAATTTAATGGTGATGTTTTCGGCTTTTTGGCCAATTGCAGTGCCAAAGGCCACAGCAAAGATGATTAATAGGATTGCATTCTTCATTTTAAATAGTTATTGGTTAAACACGAAAAAAATATTGTATTAAAACCGTGTAACTATCCGTAAAAGAGAAAAGAGGAATTAAGCAAATATTGAGGGGGTGATGAATTAGATGGTGGTATCTCCTCTTCGTTAATGAAAGAATCATTTTTGAACAAATCCGGTGTTTTATAAAGAAATGGATTGTTCGGTGCGGTGGAAATGAACCTGAAACTAAAATCTTGATTGATATGTTGTTGCTGATCAAATTGAAATACTGCTTGTTCAGTTGTACAACAGTCCGTAGCGCCATAATCCTCACATTCGCAACCTATATCATAAGAGATAACAGAAACGGAAGCCAAATTTCCATGGCAATAATGCGCCTGAAGACCTGCACCAATGCTTAAAAAAGCATATATAGCGGCTAGGAAAATTGAAAATACGGGCTTAAAAACCTTCATTCTGCCTCTAAATTAAGACTTTAGATTCTATCATCAGGAAATTGATGTCAGGGAAATCAAGAATTAACATTTATTATCATTTTTCACAGAAATAAATAGCATCATCTTTCTGGGGGCTGGAAACGCGATATCGCTCTACATCTGTTTGTGATAAGCTATCGATGTAGTTGTCCACGGTCACATTAAAACCTGCGCTAGCCAATTTATCTTTGTAATCGAGTCCGAAAAGGCGCACGTGATCCTTTTGCCAGTAATGCTTTTCCCGCTCATCCTCTGACACGATCGAAGGGTCTTCGTGTGTTTCCTGTCTATTTATGTCAACAGGTGATTGGAGAATTGCAAATCCTCCCGGGCGCAGCATCCTGAAAAGCTCTCTCATACATTGCTCGTCATCTTCAACGTGTTCAAGCACATGGTTACAGAATATCACATCAAAAGAATTGTCATCAAATGGAGCATGGTGAAGATCCATCTTCACATCTGCGATCGGGCTATTCAGGTCGGCAGTTGTATAATCGAGATTCTTCATACCCCTGAAGAGTTTGTAAAAGCATTGTTCAGGAGCGATGTGCAACATTTTTCTTTCTTTTTCGAAAAAGTCTGTTTTGTTTTTCAGGTATAGCCATAATAAGCGGTGCCGTTCCAAAGACAACGTCTGGGGAGATAACGCATTTTTTCGTTTTACAATACCTCCGTAGCCGTATGGTAAAAACCGGCTATAGGTGTGACCATTTATTGGATCCTCAACCTTATCACCCTTGAATAAAATCGGAGCGACTTTATTGAATACATAACTCAACTTAATCAACAGTGGTCGCGGAATGGTCCGTAAAAGAAAATGGAACATCAGGAGGGTATTTTTGCATTGAGAGCCTCTTCAATGTATTCGAACGAAGAAAGAATCTCAGGTTCCCCGTTGATCAGCGCCACATCGTGTTCAAAATGAGCAGAAACTTTACCGTCAGCGGTTAATATTGTCCATCCGTCATCCGCCTGTTTCACATTTCGAACTCCTAAATTGATCATGGGTTCGATGGCAACAACCATGCCATTCTGGAATCGCTTTCCTTTGCCTGGCCTGCCATAATTGGGCATCTCAGGACCTTCGTGCATGGAACGCCCAAGGCCATGGCCTACCAACTCCCGGACAACTCCATAACCATTTGATTCAGCGTGAACTTGTATAGCATGCCCTACATCTCCCGTTCTCTTTCCCAATCTGAATTCTTGAATGCCAAGAAGGAGGCACTCCTTTGTTATAACTAATAATTTTTTTATCTCGCTAGAGACCTCTCCTACTTCAAAGGTATAGGCCTGATCACCGTAAAAACCATTCATCAGTGCACCGCAATCCACAGAAATCACGTCACCATCTTCCAAAATTTTGTCCGTTGGAATACCATGGACAACGGCATCGTTCAAAGACATGCATAGCGTATTTGGGAAATCATAAAGTCCTTTAAATCCCGGTTTTGCTTTGTGATCCAAAATAAATTCTTCGGCTAGCTTATCCAGATATAAGGGATTCACTCCCGGTTTTATCTCTGTAGCCAACATGCCAAGTGTTTTAGATACCAATTGAGCACTTTGACGCAAAAGCTCTATTTCTTCTAAAGTTTTTAAAAATATTTCCCCTCCCATTACTTAAAAATGCGTTTAAACCAAGATTCCTTTTGGCTAAAATTATAATGCGCCTCGGCATTTTTTAATTTGTGAAAGAATTCACCTGAATCTGGGTGTAACGATTGCCAAACTTCACTCCATCCGGGAAATCCTCCAAGATTACGGTCATCTATGAAAATATCGCATTGGATTTTCCTGCTCATAGACAGATCGAATTCCTCCTCGGGAAAACTTTTGTTTACGGCATAGAACTCAATGCCCCTCTCCTTGCAAAAAGCTACGGCCTCTTCCAAGTATACACCATCCCTGAATGTCCAGAGAATTAATTTATGACCCTTATTTTGAAGGGCTTTCAATGTTTCAAATGCGAATAGCATTTCTTTTCCAATCTCTGGATAGGCGTGTTCCACGATGGTTCCGTCAAAATCTACGGCAATTGTCAAGCCATTGGGATCAATCATCTTAAAAATAGCTTGATGAGGTTACGTTCATGGAAGCATCCAATTCGTATAATTTAGGCTTACCCGTAGGGACTTCAACCTTCAGAACCTCTTCTTTGGTAAGGTTTTCAAGGTGCATGATCAGCGCTCTTAAGCTGTTTCCGTGCGCTGCGATGATAACGTTCTTACCCGAGATCAAGGCCGGCTTGATTTCTTTCTCGTAATATGGAAGAACCCTTTCTAATGTATCTTTTAAACTCTCGCCATTGGGCGGCGCGATGTCGAAGCTTCTTCTCCAAATCTGCACCTGTTCTTCGCCGAATTCTTTCCTGGCCGCATCCTTGTCCATGCCCTGCAGATCTCCGTACATTCTTTCATTCAAGGCTTGATTTTTGTGCACGATGACTTCAGTTTGACCCTGTTCGGATAAAATCAATTCCAATGTGCGTTGGGCTCTCTTGAGGGCAGATGTAAAAGCGACGTCAAAGGTGATGCCTCGGAGCAATCTACCCGCTTCCATGGCTTCTTCGACGCCTTTTTCGGCCAGATCGACATCGACCCATCCGGTAAACTTATTTTCTTTATTCCACAATGATTGTCCGTGCCTGACAATTACCAGTTTACTCATAGTTACATCAATTCAAACAGTTTATCCACCGCCATTTTTATATTATTTCTGATTTCGGAAATAGTCGCTTCCATCATGTAACATGGGGCGGTTATGACTTTGTTTTCAAGATCGACAGAAATCTCCTTCACAGATTTCATCTCGGCGATCGCGCCTACTTTTTCCATGCCTTCACTGATCTCGGTGATCTCATAGGGAGACGGTTCTTTGTCTGTCCCCACCGTGAGATGCACGTGCTCTTGAAGTGATTCAAACGCCTTGGCGATAACCGTTGGTCCCATGCAAAGTCCAACGATGAATTTGCCATCCGCATGAATGCTTTGTATAAGATCTTTCACTCCAGGTAAAATGTCTCCTTCCGGCCCCGAAAAAGCCCATTTGGTTAAATTTTTTGCAGCACCGAATCCTCCCGGAATAATAAGAGCATCCAGATCCTTTGGATCGACTTCATCAATGGAACGGATGTTACCACGTGCTATTCTTGCGGATTCAATCAGGACATTGCGTTGTTCTTGCATTTCTTCACCCGTAATATGATTTACAACGTGGTGTTGGGTCACATTTGGCGCAATACAGATGGCATTTGCTCCGTGCTGGTCGATGGATAGTAAGGTGAATACACTTTCCTGTATTTCAGATCCGTCATAGACTCCATTACCCGATAACAATACTCCGATGTTCATTGTCAAAGTTTTTGCGAAATTACCGAATCAATACGATTCAATCAGTCTTTGAGCAAAAAAGAAACATCTTGGTCAGGAGCAATTTCACTAGGGGAAATCCCCTGAGTAAAAAGGCGTGCACTTTGTGTCCCTCTAAGATTCATTTTATCTGCTTCAATTTCAAGCCAACTGCCTTCGCGAAGTCCCAGAACATTTCGATCACTGTGAAAATGAAATTCATTTATTCTCGTCTCTCTGCTCTCGCCCATGTGCTTAAGTCCTTGAACGGGATCTAAGTAGTGAGGGTTTATGGAAAAAGGGATCAGGTCCAGTGCATTGAATGATGGGGGATAAACTATGGGCATGTCGTTTGTTGTATTAATTGTGGGACACGCCACATTCGTGCCGGCGCTCGAACCCATGTATTTCAATTGACCAGATAAGACCTTTGTCTGAATACTTTTCACTAAATCGTATTCATAGAGACTTTTTAATAGCAAAAATGTATTACCTCCTCCAACGTATATTCCCCCGTAATCCAGAAGATCTTTTTTCGGATTCTCCAGTGTATGAATGCCCCGGACTCCTAGTCCCCATTCCCCTAGGCAATCTGATACTATTTTGGTGTATTCATCATTGCTAATGCCACTAGGTCTGGCGTAGGGCACAAAAAGAATTTCATTCAACTCGCTAAAATGCAATCTGACCGATTCTTTACAATAATCCAGGAAGGCTCCTCCATGCATGGTCGAAGTTGAAAGTAAAAGCAGTGATCTGCTTGTCATTTGACCGATTTCGACTTTAAAAAATGGAACAGTAGACGAACACCCACTCCTGTGCCGCCAGCTTTACGGTAACCCATCGTTTTATCTATAAATGCCGGGCCCGCTATGTCAATATGAATCCAAGGATAATCGGTGAAATGTTGTAAAAATTTTCCGGCTGTCATTGCGCCCCCTGTGGGACCTCCTATGTTCTTGAGGTCTGCTACATTCGATTTTAACAGGTCTTCGTATTCATCCCAAAAAGGCATTTCTGCCAATCGCTCATAAACGAGGTCTCCGCTTTCCTTAAGTTGGTTTTTGACATCGTCATGGGCCGTGCCCATAAAGGCACTTCCGAAGCTTCCTGTAATTGCCGCTGCGGCTCCTGTCAGGGTTGCTAAGTCAACGACCAATTCAGGTTTGTATTTTTTTGCGAATGATAGCGCATCTCCAAGAATCAGGCGTCCTTCCGCATCAGTATTCAGCACCTCGACTGTGGTTCCATCATGCATGGTAATTATATCGTCGGGTACCAGCGCATTCAAGCCAATTCTGTTGTCAGTGGACGGCACCAACCCAATTACATGTATGGGGAGTTTTGCTGAACTAACCGCCATCATTGTGCCGATCACGGCTGCAGCGCCACCCATATCAGACTTCATCGTGGGCATGTAGGTGCCTATTTTAATATTGTTGCCTCCTGTATCATAAACTACGCCCTTCCCAACCAGAATATACGGGTTTTTGTTCTTGCTCTTTGGCGGTTTCCACTCCATTACTGCAAAAATTGGAGGATCAATACTTCCCTGGTTGACACCCAGTAATCCACCCATTTTCATTCGCACGATGTCAGCCTTGTTGTAGATCTTCGTCGTAAAACCCGTCTTTTTACCCAATTTGACGATTTCCCTTCCGAGTTGAGGGGCATTCAGAGTAATGACCGGCTCATTCACCAGGTCGCGGGCTGTCATTGTAGCCTGACATACTGCTGATAATTCCTTGAGTGAAGCAGATTTTGGTCGATTATTGCCAGTTATGTGTATATTCTTAACGGTTTCGACCTCTTTTTTTGATTTGTATTTATCGAATTGGTATGACCCCAGAATCATTCCCTCCAAAATGCTCAAGTATTCCGGCTCAGACATGCCTTCATCTGGATTTGTTAGATAAACGTCCACGGCTTTTTCATTATTGAATTTTTGAAGCAATTGGACGCCTAATTTTCGCAGTGAATCGATGTAAGCAGAATGACTCTTTTTGGTTTCTTTCACTATTAGTAAGACCACTATATGAACATCTGATTCCACGAAACGCAGCAATTGATGCTTTTCGGACTTCATTTTTGTGCGCAGGTAATTCTTGTATTTCTTTAATTCCTTGCTAATTGAACCTTTGGCGTTAGCGTTCAAGATGTAGCAAATGTGAGCCGCCGATTCAGGTGTCTTGAGGGTACTCTTTAAGTTTGGCATATAAATGAAATTTCAGCAATAATAACAAAGAAATGCCTCTTTGTGTCAGGATAAGGGCCATGAATCTACTGTAATTTGGATTTTACATTTTTTAGACTTATCTAAATAATATTTTTTACCGACAAAATATTTACATTTACCAAGTCATGTCAACCCAGTCTGAAGAGAATTACTTAAAAGTCATATATCAGCTTGCATCAAAGGATGTCGGTTATATAAACACGAGTGATTTAGCCTCGAAATTGGACCTAAAACCTTCATCGGTAACCGATATGATTCAGAAACTCGATCAAAAAAGATTGGTTCAATACAAGAAATACCAAGGTGTTAAGCTCTCGGCAAAGGGCGAGAAACTTGCTCTGGGCATTATTCGAAAACACCGCCTCTGGGAAGTTTTCTTACACGAGACACTTGGTTTTACCTGGGACAAAGTACATGACATTGCCGAGCAGCTCGAGCACATTAACTCGACCGAACTCATTGAACGCCTTGACTTATTTTTAAACCATCCCAAAACAGACCCTCACGGTGATCCCATCCCGGATAAAGTAGGACGGTTAAATCAATTAAACCGAATCAGGTTATCCCAGCTGCGTGGCGGTGAAAAAGGTGTGCTATCAGGCGCGAACGATTCTTCTTCAGAATTCTTGCGGTATCTGAAAAAAAGGGATCTGACACTTGGAACGATCATAAAAATTACCCACTTTAATGAATTCGATCAGTCCTATGATCTGGAAATAGGAACCGAGAATAAGACCTTGACCATTTCGAATCAGGTTGCTTCAAACCTGTTTATTTCAGAATCAAAACCATGATTGACTATTTTCTTTCCCTTCACCCTGTAATGCAGGCATTCCTGGCAACGACTTTTACATGGCTCCTGACTGCTGCCGGAGCAGCTCTTGTGTTCCCTTTTAAAAATATGTCAAGAAAATTACTCGACACTATGCTTGGATTCACCGGCGGAGTGATGGTAGCAGCCAGTTACTGGTCATTACTTTCACCCGCCATAGAGATGTCAGAAGGTGGACCTTTGCCTAATTGGTTTCCTGCTGCTGTCGGTTTTACTGTGGGCGCCTTGTTTCTGTTTGCCCTAGATAATTTTATTCCACACGTGCACATCAATGCCAAAATGTCGGAAAGAGAAGGCATCGATGCAGATTGGAGTAGTACGGTGCTGCTGGTTATGGCAATAACATTGCATAACATTCCCGAAGGTCTTGCCGTTGGAGTGGCATTTGGAGCTGCAGCGGCTGGTATTCCCAATGCTGAATTCGGTGCAGCAGTCGCTCTGGCCATTGGCATTGGAATACAAAATTTTCCTGAAGGAATTGCGGTTGCCATGCCCCTTAGGAGAAAAGGCATGAGTCCTTTTCGTTCGTTCTGGTGGGGGCAGCTCTCTGCCATTGTAGAGCCCATAGCCGGTGTTTTTGGAGCCCTGGCGGTAATATACGCTCAACCAATTCTACCATACGCTTTGGCATTTGCGGCGGGAGCGATGATCTATGTTGTCATTGAAGAAGTGGTGCCGGAATCTCAACGCGACAAATACACGGATTTTGCTACGTTGGGCTTCATTGCTGGTTTTGTGGTAATGATGATCCTTGATGTAGCGCTTGGTTGATCGGATGAAAAAAATTCTATTTATCCGTCATGCAAAATCCGATTGGGGAAAAAAAAATTTGACCGATTTTGACAGACCACTGAATCAACGAGGCCTTCGCGATGCCCCAGAAATGGGTAAACGACTTCATTCAATGAATTTGAGTGTTGACAGGGTGTTTCTAAGTCCCGCAACTAGAACCCGACAAACCATTGAATTGCTCATAGATAAGGCAAGATGGATTACTATTCCAATGGAAACAATGGATGAATTGTATCTTCCTTCATCAAAGGATTTTATGAACTGCATAACTCAAGCAACCAATGACCTTAATTCAATATGTATTTGCTCACATAACCCCGGAATAACCGCGATTGTCAATTACCTGGCAAACACTTCGATTTACAATATTCCAACTTGTGGCCTGGCTTGGCTATCGTTTCAAGTTGACGATTGGTTGGAAATTAGCGGGGGAACAGGGCAACTTGATCATTACGATTTTCCAAAATCTACGCAATTATAAACTACTCAAAGTAGTACTTTGTCAGCCAGTCATTCATGGGTCTCACTTATTTCGCTTGCTTTTCTTCTTCAATAGACGTTCTTCTCTTAAGGATTTTTGGTGCTGCCTTTTTATTTCACTCCAATCATCTTCCAAATTGGGAAGCATGCTAGATTTAAGGCCAGTGATCAAGCTATGTAAGGTAAAGTGAAATATTGCTTTACCCTGATCGCGTTTAAATCGAATTCGCCCCTGATAATAATCAATCATGCCCGGATGATAACTGTTCAGGACGTATGTATTTGCAAGAAAGGAGAGCAACCTTTTGCCTTCTTTCTTTTTCCTTGAATTGGAATTAGCCTCTAATTCAGTCTTGTTTCTTAACAAAGTCATGTTCTTCAAACCTTCATAATCGAGATCCAAGGTCCCTGCTGACTCAACGTTGTTTCCCTCAAGCTCAAAAACAATCGAATTGATCTTGCCCTCATTGAATCTTACCATGGCTTGATGTTCAACCAGAGGATTCAAAGCCACAAAATCTATGTTGGAAAGCTTACCAGTCAACGTGAAGAAATCATTAGAGTCTAAAATAGCTGCTTTCAATTCAACGCTTATAACACCGCTATTCATCAAGCGCCCCTTTGATTCTACGATCATGGTGTCATTTATCATCAGGCGTGAATTATTGGAAGTAAGGTTCCGTACATTTGCCTCCAAATGATCCATTTTTAGCACCCCAGGACGGACAGAATATTCAGCCCATTCAACGTAAGACAAACTGGCATTTTTTACTTGCAATTGATTGACATGAAAAATAAAGCCTAGTTCCCTGATTGTCCTGAAGGGAAGTGGAACGAACCTAAATGGTTGATCGGGAAGGCGTTTATCACGGTATAACTCAATAGCCGGATTAATCAGTTCTACCAGGTCCATTTCTAATTCCCCGGATTCATGAAACTTATTAAAATCCAAGTTTTCTAAAATGACTTTATCCAATTTAAGGCTGATCCAATCGGTTTCGAACGCCTGATGCTTCATAAATTCGTACTTATCCTCTTTATTTTTAATTTCCAAGCCTGTGATTTGCATGCGACCCTCGTTAGGGTTTAAGGAGAGGTCCTTTAATTTTAATGCTACCTGGGGAAAATAATCCAGTTCAATATTTTTCACTTTCATCGAAAGCCCTTGATAATCGAAGTATTCGCCCGATCTGATCAGTCCACTATCGATGTAAAGTTCATAAACCGAAAACGTCAAAGAGTCAAAGGAGAAGAGCTTTGTCGTGTCTTGCGCAATTTGGTAGAAATCGAACCTGGCATTCTCAAGTTTGAGGGAGTCCAAAAAGGCGAATTCAAGTGTTGGCGCAATGATATCGCGTGCAAGATTTTCTGCGGTAGGACCAGATTTAGCGCGATGTGCTGAGTAGACTTTTACAGCCACCTGATCAAGGAATATTGATTGGATGGCGATTTCACCGTGGAACAATAATCTCCAAGTGCTCAATCCTGAAAGCGCAAATTCTTTTAAACGAATATCATAAAGCGCCTTATCAGTGATTGATGCACTTTTCGAATTCTCTGGTTGGCGTGGAAAGAGATGCAGGCCACTGATCAAAATGCTTCCTTTTAAAAATCTGGTGTGAATACTTTCGTATTGAATGTCATAGGTACTGCGTTCGTCCAGAAGGATCGCTTTTCGAAGTTTAGATTCAATCAATCCTTCCAATACTCCGTCTATCAACAGTGAAGAAAGTCCGATCAATGATATCACTGATAAAATAGCAAAGATTAGCCAACGCTTCATCCGGTAAAATTTTATTCCTGTGTTAAATTATCTTTGTTATCCAACAGTAAGGCGCGGAATAAATATAAATGAAACTACTCGGATACCTCTTACTTCGCATGGTTATTGCCATTTTTTGGTTTATTCCATTTCCTATCATCTATTTTTTATCGGATTTTCTGACGTTACTGCTTTATTATGTCCTTCCCTATCGCAAAAAACTTATAATTTCAAATCTTAAAAGTGCCTTTCCTCAAAAGTCTGACAAGGAAATAAAGCAAATCTGTTTTAAGTTTTACCGAAATTTGAGTGACATTCTACTCGAAAGTTTGAAGGGATTCACCTTAAGCAAAAATGCACTTATCAAGCGCTACGAGATCGCTAAAGATGAAAAGCTTCAGGAATACTTTATGCGGGGAACTTCTGTTATTGCAACAACTGCTCATTTAACAAATTGGGAATGGGGAGCAATGGCCCTGGACCTGCAAGTGTCCCATCAAATTACCGGTGTTTACAAGCGTTTACACCACCCATACATCGATAAGTACATGATAAAAAACAGAGGGCGTTACGGGACAGGTCTGGTCGAAATGAAATCAGTTGTGAACTTGATGGAAAACATATCAGTAGAAAGCCCTTTTGCATTGGTCTTGATAGCCGACCAGCGACCTTCTGATCCAACCAAGGCTTTTTGGACCCATTTTCTGAATCGTGAAACAGCCTTCTTTTACGGAGTAGAAAAATTTGCCTTGGAACATCGCTTACCGGTATTATTTTTTGAAATACAGCGAAAGAAAAGGGGGCACTATTTTGTGCAAATCCGTTGGTTGGTCACTGATACCGATCATTTGAAAAAAGGAGATGTCATTGGCGCTTACAGGGATCAATTGGAAAAGATTGTAAGTGAACGACCTGAAGACTGGCTTTGGTCACATAGCCGTTGGAAGCATCCAAGGCCGCATGAAATGCCTATTCAAGATTAAAGCGGTAGGATAAACTGACATTTACAATCCAACCGTCGTCGAAGTCCCGGAATGCGGGAACCGGAATTGGCTGTCTCCGACCACCACCTATGCCAATGCCGTAAACATTTATCGTATTAACATCGTCCGATTCGTACAATCTGATTCGTCTAAAAACCGTCCTGCCCCCTCTCAGTTGCAGCGCTATACTTTTAGTTAAATAAGTATCAAAGTACAGCGAAAGGGTATTTTTTATGTTCTGCGCATAGGTGGGCACTGTTTCACCTTTGGCATTTTCAAAAGTGCTTTCTCCCAGACGATACGAGTAAGAAGGTGCCATGAATATCAAACCAGTTCTGAAGGTATTAGAAAGCTTTCGTTGAAATGTCATCCGTGCAGGAAGCACGCCAAACATTCTGGTTTTATCATTGATTATCCAGTCGTATCCCAGAAGAGGTGCAATAAATAGTCCGAAGAATTCGGTATTGGCGTAGATACCATACTTTAAGGTGAAATTGTCCGTCCTTTTTTCACTCATCAAAAAAGCACCACCGAATTGAAAAATGTCCGATTGAATTCCATCTTCCAAATCTGAACTCATACGTAACATTAAAACAATAACTGAGCTCACCTTATCATTCCACTGTTTGTTATAGCCGCCTTGAATCCGGTACCGGTAAAACTGATAAGTTGAAGTATAAACTGTATCGGTATTTATTGGCGACACGTTGAACGTTGGTAAAAGTCTCAATTTATGCACACCAAGTCCCACTAGAAATGCATCTCCATTCTCACGTTGAAGTGGAAGATTGAAATTTGAATTGTTTTCTTGAATAGTCACAGTATTGCGCGGTTCAAGAACATAGGTGTTACCAGGTGAATATTCGACGTCGGCATCGAAGATGGTGTAAAAATCCTGACCCCTGGCAAAAGGGGTTGACAAGATCAAAAAAAACGAAATTAATCCGTGTTTTATGCCGCGCATGGTTCAACTAAAGTGCTCAAATGTCTAAAAACTTCTCATTCCACAAAAAAATAAGACCAAGGTGTCGATATGTGAGGACTTGATTCCAATATATTTGCACCACCAAAATGAAGTATTTCACCACCTTAGCTTGTATCTTCCTTCTGCTTTCTATTTCTGCATTAGGTCAAAAAAATTTAACCATTAGCGGTTATTTAACAGATGAAAGTAGCGGTGAAGCAATTATCGGGGCGGCGATTTACATACCGGAATTAGAAACGGGCACAACCACAAATATTTACGGTTATTATTCGATTTCTCTTCCGCCCGGAAATTATACCCTGGTATTCAGTTCATTGGGCTTCACCACGCAGACCAAAAGCGTTGACTTGAATAGCAATACCACCTTGACCTTTGAATTCGAAGAAGAGGAGGTTTCGCTGGATGAAATCGTGGTTGAAGGAGAAAGACAAGATCAGAATGTAACCTCTGTTGAAATGAGCGTAGAGCGACTGGATGCGAAACAGGTTGAAAAAATGCCTGCATTTCTTGGAGAGCCTGACATCATCAATAGCCTTGTATTGCTTCCTGGAGTGACAAATGTTGGTGAAGGTTCCAATGGATTCAACGTGCGGGGAGGAAATGTAGATCAGAACCTGATTTTACTCGATGGTGCGCCGATTTACAATTCATCTCATCTGTTTGGATTCTTCTCGGTTTTTAATACCGAGGCTACTCAGGATGTTAAACTTTACAAGGGAGGTATTCCGGCCGAGCACGGTGGTAGGCTTTCTTCGGTGTTGGAAATACATCAGAAAGAAGGAAATATGAAAAAACTCACGGGCTCTGCGGGAATCAGTTCCATTGCGTCCAAAGCAACCATCGAAGGGCCGATCATAAAAGACAGGATGTCTTTTATTGCCTCAGGGCGAATTTCTTATGTGGGATACATGGCTAAACTAACGCCAGATAACGCAGATAACAACATCTATTTTTACGATGCCAATGCCAAGGTCAATTACATCATTAATGAAAAAAACAGGATTTTTCTTTCGGGATATTTCGGCAATGACGCCATTGTATTCGGAGGAGATTTCAATTTCAGAATGCAATGGGGGAACAGCACTACGACATTTAGATGGAATCATCTATTCAATGAAAAGTTATTCAGCAACCTCTCAGTTATCTACAGTAATTATGATTATGTGCTTGGCAGTACCGACGAAAACACCGCTTTTGACTGGAAATCCAAAATTGTGAATTACAATTTGAAATACGACTTTACCTATTACGCCAGTTCAACCAATAATTTAAAATTTGGCCTAAGTGCCCTGGAATACAAATTTGAGCCGGGAAAAGTGGTGAGTAGTTCCGAAATTTCTGCCTTCAATGAGTTTCAAGTTCCCCCTGAAAATGCGCTTGAATTGGGCGCTTACATTAGCAACGAACAAAAAATCGGGAGCCGGTTGACCCTTCAGTACGGTCTGCGCTATTCGCATTTTATAAACCATGGGGCGGGCGAAGTTTACGAATATGAGACAGGTGTTCCCAGAAACCCGGATTATCCTAATTCGTTTGACGGCAAAAACGACGTTATCGGATCCACCACTTTTGATCAATATGAAAGCATTGCTCAATATGGCGGTTTTGAGCCACGCGCCTCAATGATCTTTCTATTGAATGAGCATAGCTCTTTAAAGGCGAGTTACAACAGAACGCGGCAATACATTCATTTGATAACAAATACCACGGCTCCCCTTCCTATTAACGTCTGGAAACCAAGTGGAAAATATGTGGAACCTTCAAGGGCCGACCAGGTTGCCTTAGGCTATTTTAAAAATTTCAATAATAACACGTTTGAACTATCTGCAGAGGTCTATTACAAAAAATTTTATGACTTGGTTGATTATGTTGATGGCGCAGCATTGATCTTGAATCCATACGTTGAACAAGATTTACTCAAAGGAAATGGCCGTGCATATGGGTTGGAAATTAAGGCAGAAAAACGAAAGGGGAAAACCAGCGGCTGGATTTCATACACACTGGCTAGAACAGAGCGAACCGTGCACGGCATTAACGGCGACAATGCCTATCCGTCAAACTACGATAAACCTCATGATATTTCCTTGGTTGTTTATCATGATATAAGCCAAAAGGTTGAAATATCGGGCGTTTTCAATTATTCTACTGGTAAACCCATAACCTATCCCGATGGTAGGTATGAATTTGACGGTTATGTATTTTCAAATTTCAGCAACCGAAATGGAGCCAGAATGCCCGATTTTCACCGTTTGGATCTATCGCTGAATTACTGGCCAAAGAGAAACCCGGATGCCAAAGTTAAAGGCAAATGGAACTTCAGTTTGTTTAATGCCTATGGCCGAAGAAATGCCTTCAGCTTGTCATTCAGGCAAAACGAAGATTACCCTCAATATACCGAAGCCTATCGAATTTCGATTTTAGGAAGTCCCGTGCCTTCGGTAGGCTACAGCGTAACATTTTGATATGAAAAAGACTCACTTTTATATTTTTTCATTTCTGATAAGCCTATTTACCATAGGCTGCGAAGATCTTATTGTAGTTGATGTGCCGGAAGGAGACACGAAACTTGTAGTAGAAGCATTGCTCTACAGTACGGATTCTATCCATCAAATAACTCTTTCTAATAGTGCCCCTTATTTTGATAAAAATCAAACACCCAGAATAAGTGGGGCTTTGGTTTACATCATGACCAATAACGGCGATAGCGTTGGATTTAGAGAAACCGGGATCGGTAGCGGAAGATACACGGCAAATTTCAAACTTGAAGAAGGTAAGACATACTTCCTAAATATTTTAACGGCCCAAGGCAGAATATACCGATCCTTAGGAGAAAAACTGCTTCGGGTATCTCCCCTCGAACTGTACCAAAGTGATGAAATATTGGACTCCATTCAAGGCTTCAGACCTCAGGGCTACTATGTAAGCATCAGAACTGTCGAACCTGCGGGCATAGGTGACTTTTACCGTTGGATCATAAATATTAACGGTGAGCAGCAACTTTCGCCTCAATACTTTTGGATTGCGGATGACCGATTGGTTGATGGCAATATGATTGAAGAATTTCCACAGTTTTTTGTTTACGGTATGATGCCCGGTGATAGTGTTTCCATTCTTCAAACCTCTATTTCAGCGCGAGCTTATAATTTCTGGTACCTTCTTCAAGAACAGGTGTTCAATAGTGGCGGTCCATTCGACACACCTCCGGGATCACCGGAGGGCAACGTTATTAGTTTGAGCGACCCCAATGAAATAGTACTTGGTTACTTTAGTGTCAGCAATGCAAGAGAAGCAAGTATCACTGTTCGCCAGAAATAACCTTTCATTAGGATTTCATATTATTGAATTGTGAGCGCCTTGCTTTCCCTTCTTTTAAAATTAAAACGTTTCCTGATCTTTTATTACGGGGCGACCTCAATCAATCGCATTCATTCACCATTTGTGTATGAATTTCTACAGGATACGGTCAAAAACAGAACACCGTTCTATGCCTTTAACCCACTCTCTGAGTATAGAAAGTTGATTTCCTTGAATGAACATGACTTAGAAGTTCTCGACTTGGGAGCTGGCTCGCTATCACAGGCCGGTGATAAGCGCAAAGTATCCCGAATTCTCAGAACATCTGTGAAATCTCAAAAGTATGCCGAACTGCTGTTTAGAATTGTACAGAAGGTCAACCCAGAAAACATTATTGAATTGGGAACATCCCTGGGCCTTACGAGCATATATCTTGCAAAGGCCTGTCCCAGAGCCCAGGTTATAACTGTGGAAGGTTCACCAGCCATTGCTAATTTTGCCATTTCCGGTTTTAAAAGATTCAGGTGTGAGAATGTCCGGCAAATTATCGGGAACTTTGACGAGGTTTTACCTGACTTGTTGAAAGAGATCAATGTAGTTGACTTTGCCTTCATTGATGGAAATCATCGTGAAGAAGCGAGCGTTGAATACGCGAATAAAATTATAGATAAATGCCGTCAAAATAGTGTTCTTGTAATGGACGATATACATTGGTCTGATGGCATGGAACGTGCTTGGCAGCGTATTAAGTCCAATCCAAAGGTCAGTTTGAGCATCGATCTGTTTGAATTGGGCATATTATTTTTTGCCAAACGCCACCAAAAAGAGCATTTTAACATCTTGTATTAGAAAAATGAAGATTTATACAAAAAAGGGTGACATGGGAAAAACTTCCACTTACGGGGGAAGGACCCTTCCAAAACACCACGTTAAGATCGATGCCTACGGGACCGTCGATGAATTGAATTCCAATCTAGGGCTGTTGCGTGATTTGGTTTCAGATTCGGAATTCAAAAAGGAACTTTTGAACATACAAGATCGCCTGTTCAGCATAGGATCGCACCTGGCCTCGGAATCGGGAAAATCACAACGACTTCCCATCCTTAAGGCCTCTTTCATCACTGAATTAGAAAATTCCATCGATGCTATGGAAGCAGCCTTACCAGAAATGAAGACGTTTCTACTCCCAGGTGGTCACCAGACCGTTTCGGTTTGTCACATATGCAGGAGCGTTTGTCGCAGGGCAGAGAGAGCTGTCAGCCATTTATCAGAATTAGAAGAGATCAATGCCTTGGTGCTTCCATACATGAACCGGCTTTCAGATTACTTGTTCGTTTTAAGTCGAAAAATAGCCAAGGATTCAAACACCATTGAGCAACCATGGATACCGAATTTTGATTAGATTATCACTATCTCATTGTTTATGAGTATGTTATCAATATATATTTTAGGTGAAGTTTACTTTCGTTCTTATGCCTAAAAAAATTACATTTGCGAAAATTCGAAAGGAAGATGTATTGGACATTGGAATTAGCCTCATACATGGAAGACGCTCCATGGCCCGCGACAAAAGATGAACTCATTGATTTCGCTATCCGGACGGGAGCGCCCTTGGAAGTAGTTGAAAATCTACAGGAAATTGAGGACGAAGGAGAATCCTACGAAACAATAGAAGACATCTGGCCCGACTATCCCACAAAGGAAGATTTCTTCTTCAACGAAGACGAATATTAGGGTATTCATTCATCACCGCCTTGGTCCTCCAAGGCTTTTTTTTGCCCTGTCAGCAGCTATTAAATCCTTACCTTTGCAATCTTTTATAAGACTATATCTATGTTAGGTTTTGTTTCAAAAGCCGTAAAGAAAATCGTTGGCTCAAAGTCTGAAAGGGACATTAAAGAGGTCGGTCCATTAGTGGATAAAACGCTTGAAGCTTATAGTAAATTACAGGATTTAAGCCATGACGAGCTGCGTGCTAAGACCGCGGAATTTAAAATGCGAATTGCCGATCACTTGGCAGCAGACGAAGAAGTCATCGTTCAACTAAAAGAGAAGGCTGAATCCGCAGATGATCTAAACCTTCAAGAAAAAGAAGCGATTTACAAAGAAATTGATAGCCTGGAATCGAAGATACTCGATAAACTGGAGGAAATTTTACTCGATCTGCTACCCGAAGCTTTTGCTGTTGTTAAAGAAACTGCCAGAAGATTCAAAGAGAGCTCCGAATTGTCCGTTACGGCAACAGAAATGGATAAAGATATGGCGGCCGAAAGGGATAGCATTCGAATTGAAGGTGAAAAGGCCGTTTATCTGAACAAATGGATGGCCGCCGGAAACGAGATTACCTGGGACATGTTGCATTACGACGTCCAATTAATTGGTGGAATTGTTCTGCATCAAGGGAAAATAGCTGAAATGGCCACGGGAGAGGGTAAAACCCTGGTAGCCACGCTACCTGTGTACTTGAATGCCCTTGCCGGAAAGGGCGTTCATTTGGTCACTGTCAATAACTACCTGGCCAAAAGAGATAGTGAATGGATGGGCCCGATCTTCGAGTTTCATGGATTGACCGTTGATTGCATCGACAATCATCAGCCTAATTCGGATTCCCGAAAAAAAGCCTACGGTGCAGATATTACATACGGTACAAACAATGAATTCGGATTTGATTATCTCAGGGATAACATGGCCCGAACTCCCAGCGAATTGGTGCAGAGAAAACACCACTACTCCATTGTGGATGAGGTTGACAGCGTTTTGATCGACGACGCCAGAACTCCACTCATCATTTCGGGTCCTACACCAAAAGGAGATCAGCATGAATTCCACGAAATGAAGCCAAGAGTGGAGAAATTGGTCGCTGCACAGCGCAAGTACATCAATACGACATTGGCAGAAGCCAAAAAATTACTAGGTGACTCTTCAGATGCTGACGGAAAACGAAATAAAAAGAATGAAGAAGAAGGCGGCCTTTCTTTATTGAGGTCTTACCGCGGCCTTCCCAAAAACAAGGCCTTGATCAAATACCTGAGTGAGCCAGGTGTTAAGGCCAAATTGCAGAAAACAGAAAACTTCTACATGCAGGATCAGAGCAAAGAAATGCATAAGGTAGATGAGGAACTATATTTTGTGATTGACGAGAAACACAACAGCATTGAGCTTACCGAAAAGGGAATCAATCTGATAACAGAATCCGGTGATGATGAGTCCTTCTTCATTCTTCCCGACATCAACATCGAGATCAATACCATAGACAAATCCGAGCACTCTGATGCTGAGAAACTCAAGAAAAAAGACCAAGTTATTCAGGATTACACGGTCAAGGCAGAGCGCATCCACACTATAAACCAGCTATTAAAGGCCTATACCCTTTTTGAAGCCGATGTTGAATATGTTTTGATGGATGGCAAGATCAAGATCGTAGATGAACAAACCGGCCGTATCATGGAAGGCCGTAGGTATTCAGACGGTTTACACCAAGCCATAGAAGCAAAAGAGAACGTAAAAGTTGAGGCGGCCACCCAGACTTACGCCACTGTAACTCTTCAAAATTATTTCAGGATGTACCACAAGCTGGCCGGCATGACAGGAACAGCAGAAACAGAATCACAGGAATTCTGGGACATCTATAAACTGGACGTTGTGGTAATTCCGACCAACCGTCCTATTGCGCGAGATGACCGTGAAGATCTGGTGTATAAAACAAACCGCGAAAAATACAATGCCGTCAGCGAAGAAATTGTTTCACTGGTAAAGGCCGGAAGACCTGTGCTGGTGGGAACGACCTCGGTGGAGATATCCGAATTGTTGAGCAGGATGCTTAAAATGAAAGGTATAAAGCACAATGTATTGAATGCCAAGCTGCACCAGCGTGAAGCTGAAATTGTCGCTGAAGCCGGGAACTCGGGCGCCGTGACCATTGCTACGAACATGGCGGGTCGGGGAACAGATATAAAGCTGTCTGAAGAAGTTAAAAAAGCAGGTGGCTTAGCCATAGTGGGAACGGAAAGGCATGAATCAAGAAGGGTGGATCGTCAGTTAAGGGGTAGATCAGGTCGGCAGGGTGACCCAGGGTCGACACAGTTCTTCGTATCCCTGGAAGACAACCTGATGAGATTATTTGGTTCAGATAGAATTGCCAAATTGATGGACAGGCTCGGACTGGAAGAAGGCGAGGTCATCCAGCATTCTATGATCACCAAGTCGATCGAACGCGCTCAGAAAAAAGTGGAGGAAAATAATTTTGGAGTGCGGAAGCGTTTGTTGGAATATGACGATATCATGAATTCCCAGCGTGAAGTCATTTACAAGAAACGACGTCATGCGCTTTATGGAGAGCGCTTGAGCGTGGACATAGCCAACATGATCTACGAAATTGGAGACTCACTTGCCGAAGAATTCCAGGAATTCCGTGACTTCGAGAACTTCAACCTTGAATTGATCAAACACCTTTCCATTGAATCTCCCGTTGATGAGAAAGCATTTCTTGATTTGAATGCCGAAGAAATTTCTGATCAGGTTTACCGGGCTTCAGTGCAACATTATCGAAAGAAGTCTGAAATCACTGCACAAGCCGCTTTACCGGTCATTCAAGGCGTGTTTGAAAATGAAAGCGGACGCTACAAGAACATTGTGGTTCCATTTACCGATGGCATTAAGACCATCCAAGTCGTTGCCGATCTGGAAAAATGCGTTGAAAGTCAAGGTAAAGAATTGATCAAGGCCTTTGAGAAAAACGTGATACTGGCCATGATTGACAACTCATGGAAAGAGCATTTGAGAGAAATGGATGACCTGAAACAATCGGTTCAGGGTGCTGTCTACGAGCAGAAAGACCCACTTTTGATCTATAAATTCGAAGCCTACGAATTGTTCAAGAGAATGTTGGACAAGGTCAATAAGGAAACCGGTGGCTTTCTGATAAAAGGTGGTTTGCCTGTTCAGAATCAAAATGAGATCGGCCGACAGGCAGAGCCTACGCAGACCAGTAGAGCTAATTTGAAGGAAAGCAGGCAACAAGATCCGGCGTTGGTTGCCAGCAGACCTCAAGAAGGAGGATCTCAACCAGGGCAACAGCAGCCTCAAAAGGTTCAACCGGTAAGAGTCGAGAAGAAAGTTGGAAGAAACGAACCTTGTCCGTGCGGAAGTGGTAAGAAATACAAGCAATGCCACGGTAAGCCTCAAGCGGTTGAGAACTAAATTCTACCTCTAAAGGACTTCTGCGTGTAGGTCATAATGATCGGCATCGGTGATGCGGACCAATGCAAAATCCCCGACTCTCAAGTGTTTGTCAGAAACTGGTATGAGGACTTCATTATCCACCTCGGGTGAGTCAAACTCGGTTCTTGCGATATAATGACCGTTTTCTGCCCTGTCAACCAGAACTTTCAATTCCTTGCCGATTAATTGTTGATTCAGTTCAAAACTGATTCCACTCTGCAATTCCATGATGCGATCGGCCCTCTCCTGCTTAACCTCACCGGGAACGTCGTCAATTAATTCAAAAGCGTGGGTATTCTCTTCATGACTGTAAGTAAAGCATCCGAGTCGCTCAAATCTGGTCGCTTCGATCCATTGAAGCATTTCATCGAATTCTGCCTCTCCTTCTCCCGGATAACCGGCTATCAGTGTTGTCCTAAGCGCTATATCGGGCACTTGTTTTCGTATATCTTCGATCAACCTAATCGTTTTTTCGCGATTGATCCCCCGCCGCATACTTTGGAGCATTTTCGAATTTATATGTTGCAGGGGCATATCAAGGTAGTTGCAGACCTTATCATTTTCGGCTATGACGTCAATAAGATCCATTGGAAAACCCGAAGGAAAAGCATAATGAAGTCTTATCCATTCAATTCCATCCACCTGAGATAGCTTGTCGACAAGTTCGGCGACATTTCTTTTTTTGTATAAATCAAGACCATAGAAGGTAAGGTCCTGTGCGATTAAGAGCAGTTCTTTCACGCCTTTAGCTGCCAATGAACGGGCATTCTGGACCAAGTCATCAACAGGCGTGCTACGGTGTTTTCCCCGCATTAATGGAATGGCGCAGAAAGAGCAAGGTCTGTCACAACCTTCTGCGATTTTAAAATAAGCGTAGTGAGAAGGTGTGGTTAATAGTCGTTCTCCTATTAATTCTTTTTTATAATCGGCCTTCAGGGTTTTTAGCAATCTAGGTAATTCGCGAGTGCCAAACCAAGCGTCCACATCGCTGATCTCCTTAGACAAGTCATCTTTATATCTTTCACTTAAACAACCAGTGACGTAAAGCTTTTCGACTTCACCGCGCTTCCTGGCCTCAGACCACTCGAGAATGGTATCGATGCTTTCCTCTTTTGCATTATCGATAAAACCGCAGGTATTAATGATGACGATTTCGGCATCACGATTTTGACCTTCATGTTCAACTTCAAACTGATTGGCCTTTAATTGAGCCATCATCAACTCAGAATCAAACAGGTTTTTTGAGCAGCCAAGTGTTACTACATTGACTTTATTCTTGCGGAGCGTTTTGGTCTTCATTTGGCCGCAAAGTTACGACGACTTTATTCAGGAACGATGTACGCCTTCATTCAATCTGAATGCTCTTGGATTAACTCTGTTGAAATTGCGTCTCCACGGATCTCGGAATGCCTTATTTTACCGCCATGAGAAGCGGTCAGGTAATAAATACCAAGGACTATCAGGCAGGAGAGAAACAATAACCAGTTGGCCAGCTGAAAATTTTTACCGCTAATGTGTTCGAGTAAAAAAAGCACAAGAGCAAAGGCAGATAGGATCAATCCGGCCTGATAGGCCGTTTCTCCCAATTCCTCGTGTTCTTCCAGGTAATGTTCAGAATACCCTTTTTGATGTTCCACTTTTTCCTCTGATTCTTCGCCGCTGAAAAAAACCGGAATACCGACCAAGCCAACAGAAACAATCAGCAGCATTGATGCCTTCAGTAAAACCTTGCTTTTCATCAAAGTAGCTACCAGTAGCAGGACGGTGCCAATGAGTAAGCCGAAAATGGGGTAATGATTAATCGCCAAATGAACCTGAATCGGATTGATTTCCATAACTAGAATTTTACCCCAAGAATCAGTCGCAGACCATCAAAAGGCATGCTTACCTGGGATTCAGTGAGTTCAATAATGCCCGTGGTCTTGTATTGCAGATCAAGATCTCCCATGTTGTATTCAACGCCCAGCATCAATAAACTATAGCGGAAATAAAAGGCCGGGCAATAGCGAAGACCAAAAGCCGAAGCGCCTAATCTTTCCGAATCTCCGATGCTTTCTAGGGGGTAATCACCTCCGGACAATGCAAAAGTAGGTGAGAGCTTAAAACTAAGATCAAAGGCAAGTTTTTCATTGGGTGAAAAGCTGAATGACGGGCCTGCTTCAGCGCTGAAGTATAAGTAATACATATCAAATTCACCGGCGTCGGTGTAATTTATATTTTCATCCACATAATTGCGCACGAAGTCATAGTTCCCGATCTGGTAAGTTGTACTAAGCCAGGTAACATCGATTCCCAATGCCATTTTATCCCCTAGGTCGATGAAATTCAGAAAATACATGGTACCCAATTGAAGCCCAATTCCCGAATTCATGGTATTGAGAGTATAGCGATAGTTAAAAGGGTTCAAAGGGTTCAAAGGCATGTTTTCGCCAAATCCGCCCTGTGGAATTGCGTATGCCAGTTTAATTGTCATACCTTTTTTAAAGGGATCACCGGCATAAGTTGGAGTGACCCAGAAGAACGCAAGAATTAATGAGAAAACGACGGACCTATAGAATATATTCATGGCGTGTCTATTTCAAGCCAAGGTATAAAATTCCATTTCGAAATAAAAGTTCCGGAATATCAAAAGTCAACATTCCCTATTTCTGGAAGAAGCTCCTTTTCAAATCGCTCCATGGCCTGGGACTCTGCATGTGTCAACGCTTTTTCAAAATCCCCTGACCTTGAGCCCTTGATGTCGGTAATTCCCTTGTAAAAGAGCTGCCTTGAATTTCGACTGTCGGTTACAGTCACAAATAAATCGAGAAAACAGGTGTACAGTGTTCGCTCCTTCAAGGGAAGTTCGTCTCCCTTCCTCGAGCTAATGCTCAATTTGACTATGGCCTCGGCCTTTGACTTATCCGTTGTGAATGTATAGGCACTTTGGGCAAGTTTGTTTTTAATATTACGTGCAAAGCTGCTTTCAGAAACCTTCTCTCCCAGCCTGGTCTCCTCAAGCTCAACATAAGCGAGAATCTTCACGATCTCTATGTTAACTCGGGCCGAGGGCACGTCGGTTTTAAGTCTAATCAAACGAGCCATCAGGTCCTGACCCTCTTCCTCACCTGTAAGTCCTTCAATGTCAGGCCCTATCTCCAAAACTTGAACATTCTGACTCCCTGTTACACGCCTGATTGAAAAAGATGCCTCACCTATAATTGATGTTGACGATTTTCCATTCATTTCACCACTGCCCGTTGTAAATCTAGCGCTTAAGGGTAATTCCCCCACCGGCCCTCCATTATTATCGACACGAACAACAATTGACTCTTCCACTGGCTTACCTACTTTGGTTTTTATATTGGACACCCGGGCCATGACCTCTAATGAGCGATTCAGGCCAATTAGCTCATTGATAAGAGCATCGGCCAGGTATTCTTTTCCGTTATCGGTGACCACAAACAACTCTTCATCCAAGTATTCCTTGATGGCCAACAAACCCTTGACGAAATCCTGGTAAGCCCTTCCGGCATCTCCGTTTTTTAGGGCATCAATGCCTGACTCGTAGTAGAGACTGGCTTGACTGCGAGCACGGTCCAAGCGCCTTAATTTATTGCGATTGTAAAGCTCCTTGGAAAGCCGGTAATAAACCCAATATTCTTTGTCATCACCCCAGGATGCATACAATTCATAGCCCTCTATGTCATTCTCGGCCGACAAACTGGTAAGATTTTGGAACATGCTGTTGAGCTCCTGATTTCGCTCAATCTGTTGCATCATACTCGTACTTTTAACTTTTACCGAAATCTCTGACACCAAGTCATTCAAGGCCTTTTTCTTGGCCTGCTCCACGTGGTCCTGATTATAAGAATTAACCATTGCTACACCAATTCCCTGGTAATAACTTCTATCTACCGGTCGACTGGTGACCCACTCGGGCTTCTCCTTTTCTTTGCCCTTTTTCTTGGACGTTTTTTGTGAATAGCTGCATGAGCTGAGCATCAATAGGGTAAGGGTCAACAGGAGGTAATTCCTTTGCCAGTAAGTAATGACATTTATCATAATTTTCAAAGTTAAAAAACAGTGGCGATAAATTGGTAGCTTATTGTCACAAGAGTACCTTTGAAACAGCATGGGAAACCGATTATTATTCCATCTCACAATACTTTTTTTCATCCCCTCTTTGGCTTTTGGTCAAGATCCTTTGGAAATTATCCGCAAAGCCGATGAGAACATGCGGGGAAATACGAGTAAAGGGGAAATGGTCATGCAGATAATCCGGTCGGACTGGACCCGTGAGGTGCGCATGAAAATGTGGTCAATGGGCACCACCAAAAGCCTCGTTCTGGTGACCGGTCCTCCAAGAGACAAGGGCCTGGCTACACTGATGCGCGATCGAGAGATTTGGAATTGGCAGCCCAGCATAGAACGCGTTATAAAACTGCCGCCTTCAATGATGATGCAATCATGGATGGGCAGCGATTTCACCAATGACGATCTAGTCAAGCAATCTTCGATTGTCAATGATTATACACACAAATTATTAAAGGATACTTTACTGCAAGGGAGGAAATGTTACAAGATATTATTGATACCCAAAGAAGACGCCGCTGTGGTTTGGGGTAAGATCGAATCGTATATTTCAGATGAGGATTACCTTCAGTTACTGGTTAAATTCTACGATGAAGATGATTATTTGGTGAATACCATGAAAGCCTCAAACGTCAAGAATATGGGTGGACGACTGATACCCAGTTATATGGAAATGATTCCGGCAGAGAATCCGAAGCAAAAAACAACCTTCGAATACCTGAATCTTGAATTTGACATTGATCTGGAGGATTCCTTCTTCTCAATTCAGAACATGAAAAGGCTTCGGTAATGCTCGGTAAAATTTCTTGGCGAAACATTTGGCGCAATAAAAGGAGATCTTTTATCACGCTTTCGAGTATTGCCTTTGCTGTGCTTTTATCTTGTGTTATGCGTTCCATGCAACTGGGCTCTTATGAACGGATGATCAGTAATGCACTAAGTTTTTATACCGGCCATATCCAGGTACATAAAGAAGGCTATTGGCAAGATCGTTCACTTGATCTGGCCTTTGCGGATTACGGCAGCTTACAGAAAAATATAAAAGCTCAGGAAGGAATTGTAAATGTTATACCGCGCATAGAGTCTTTTGCTCTCGCATCTTTTAAAACACAGACCAAAGGAGCCATGGTACTCGGTATCGACCCAGCAAGGGAAGATCAATTGTCAAACCTTCAACAAAAACTTGTTCAAGGTGCCTACCTCACCATGACCGATAACAGCCTGATGATGGCCGAAGGACTCGCCAATTACTTAAAAGCCGAAATAGGTGATAGCATAGTGCTTATTGGTCAAGGTTATCACGGTTCTAACGCGGCGGGCATATATCGAATCTCGGGAATTGTAAAGTTCCCGGTGGCTATTCAGAACAATCAAATGATCTATTTGCCTTTGAAAGAGGCACAATCGCTTTATGCATGCCCGGATATGATCACCAATTTCACCGTTCAGCTCGACGATGCCAATGCCGCAGAGAAAGTTAGCCAAGTCATCAATTCCAAACTTAAAAATAGTGGACTTGAGGCCATTGATTGGAAATTCATGATGCCCGAATTATTGCAAGGCATCGAACTGGACAATGTTAGTGGCAAGATCATGTTAATGGTATTGTACATGGTTATTGGATTCGGGATGTTCGGCACCTTTTTGATGATGACAAGGGAACGAATGTATGAACTCGGCTTGATGCTGGCCTTGGGCATGAAAAAGCTACATCTTCAAACAATGATCTTTCTGGAGTTCCTTTATTTGTCTACACTTGGTGTATTGACCGGGGTGTTGATAAGCCTGCCTGTACTGATCTATTTTTATTTCCATCCCATACCGATTGGAGGAGATTCCACTGATATATTTGAAAAATTTGGCGTTGAACCCGTGTATGTATTCTCCTTGGATCCCGCCATATTCATAGATCAAGCCCGGATCGTGTTTTTATTGACACTATTTCTTGCCATTTACCCCATGCTCATTATATACCGACTAAGCATTTTAAAAGCCCTAAGGAGTTGACATGATCACAGCCATCAGTTGGAGAAATATTTGGAGGAGTAAAGGCCGCAGCTTGGTGGTGATCGGAGCTATTGCTGTTGGAATTTGGGCTTTAATTTTTTTGGTTGGTTTCATGAATGCCTGGCTCGTGACCTACGTAAAGAATCAAATAAAATATGAATCCGCCCACCTTCAAGTCCACCATCCGAGGTTCAAAAAAGACTATGAGGTCATTTATACCATTAAATCAAATAACAAGGTATTGGCCGATCTAATTAAAAAAGAAGAGGTACGAGCCCTTGCTCATCGAAGTATAAGCAATGGCATGATCGCCTCACCGAGAAAAGCCGGTGGAGTTCAAATAAAAGGCATTGTTCCGGACGAAGAGATCGCCCTTAACAGGATAGATTCATTCATCTCGGAAGGCAGTTACTTTCAGAACGTAAAACGGAATCCCATTGTTATCGGGTATAAACTCGCTGAGAAATTAAAGGTCAAACTTCGATCTAAGGTGGTGTTGACTTTACAGGACAAAGATGGTCAGATCGTATCGGGAGCTTTCAGAATTTGTGGAATTTTAAAATCCAGTTTCCCCAGCATCAATGAGTTGAACGTTCAAGTAAGGCAGAATGACCTGAATCGACTTCTGGGAATAGGAAACGATTATCATGAGATCGCCGTACTACTTAAAAGTAATGTCGATGCCACCCTATTTAGTGAAGGTCTGCGAATTGAACACTCCGAACTCATGATTGAAGACTGGAAGCAATTGGCCCCTGAAATGGAATATTTTCTCGAATCCTCTGCTGGATTTATATGGGTGTTGCAGATCATTATTATGATTTCGCTAATATTCGGCATCATAAATACGATGCTTATGTCGGTTTTGGAGCGCTTCAAAGAACTTGGCATGCTCATGGCAGTGGGCATGGAAAAGAGTCGAATATTTAGGATGATAATGACTGAAACGCTGTTTCTGGCAATTATTGGGAGTCCAATAGGCCTTTTATTGGCCTGGCTAACCATTGCATGGTTTGGAAGTCATGGAATGGATCTTTCAAATTATTCACAAGGACTCGAAATGTACGGATATGATAATGTACTTTATCCTGTTGTCCCCCCGGGTAGTTATTTTCAGGTGATCGCCGGTGTTTTTCTGACAGCCATACTGGGTGCCATTTATCCCGCCATTAAGGCAATACGATTAAAGCCAATAGAAGCCTTGCATAAAATCTGAGGAATATGAATGTAATAGAAGCCATAAATCTCACTAAAACTTACACCGAGACAAGTGTTCCGGTGCACGCCTTGAACGCTGTTGATCTTCAGATAAAGAAGGGGGAATTCACAGCCGTTGTCGGACCTTCGGGTTCAGGCAAAACAACCCTTCTAAATATCATCGGAGGTTTGGATAATCCCACGAGTGGCACAGTGATCATTAACGGTACAGATATTTCTACCTATTCAGATAGTCAGATGGTGAATTTCAGATTGAATAATATCGGATTTGTCTTTCAATCTTACAATTTGATACCGGTGCTGACAGCAAAAGAGAATGTGGAATTTATCATGCTCTTGCAAAAAGAAGAGAAAATGAAGATGGAAAATAGAACCTTTCAATTATTGGAAAGGGTAGGATTACACGATCAGGTGAACAAGCGACCCAATCAACTCTCAGGTGGCCAGCAACAGCGTGTCGCTGTGGCTCGGGCTCTTGCTTCAAGGCCTTCTTTTATTCTGGCCGATGAACCCACGGCCAACCTCGATACGGCTTCGACGGAGAATTTACTGGATCTGATGGCGGAAATGAACAGCGAAGAAGAAGCCACATTCATTTTTGCAACACACGATCAGCGGGTTATAAACAAAGCAAGAAGGGTGATTACATTAGAAGATGGTAAAATAGTATCCGATAGGGCTCAATAAAGATGTTTTGAATGCACGCACTTCAGTTATCAATTCCACCTTATTTTTCTGCGGTTTATTAGCGGTTGGACAATTGGCAGGACAAAATGATAAAGACCGAAACTGGAGCTTGAACGGATACGTCAAAAACATGACGTCCCATACACTAATAAGTGATTCTTCTCTCACTGATAACCTGGTGCACAACCGCTTGAATTTTAAGTGGTATCCAAGCGACCATGTGAAAGTCGTTGCAGAAATGCGAAATCGTCTATTCATCGGTGATCAAGTGCGATTTAATCCCTTCTTCACTCAGTTACTCAAAGGGGCAAATGATTACTTCGACTGGACCTATTCAGTGGAAAACAATGGGAACTTCGTTCTGCATTTTATGCTTGACAGGGCTTATTTACAATACAGCTTAGAAAAGCTTGAGATCAAGTTAGGCCGCCAACGTGTCAATTGGGGAATTAACACCGTGTGGAATCCAAATGACCTTTTCAATGCCTTTTCGTACTTTGATTTTGACTATGAAGAAAGACCGGGAAGTGATGCCATTTCAATTCGGTACTATACAGGCGTTGCTTCCAGCATTGAAGTTGCAGGTAAAATGGCCGATGACCTAACAAATTTCACGGGTGCAGGACTTTGGCGATTTAATCTCAATAACTATGATTATCAGATACTCGGCGGACTATCAAACAATAATTTGGTCGTTGGTGGTGGCTGGGCAGGTAATATTTTGAAAGCGGGTTTTAAAGGTGAAGGTTCGTATTTTCTACCACTATCAAATGCTTTGGACAAAAGCGAGGTTCTGGTTGCCAGTGTATCTATGGACTACTCTTTTAAAAATTCTCTATACATCAATGTATCAGGGCTTTATAGCAGCAATGGAAGTGTTTCGCCCAATTTTATTGAACAAGCCTTGTATTACAGTGGAAACATTTCGGCTAAATACCTTTCTCCTTACCGATGGTCTGTTTTCTTGCAAAGTGGTTATCAATTCCACCCCCTGGTGAACGGAGGACTTGCATTGATAACATACCCCGCAAGTGGGGATGCGTTCATCGGCCCATATGTCGGAGTTTCCGTTCTGCAGAATCTGGACCTCGATGCATTTGCACAAGTTCTTTTCAGTCAGATAAACGGGACTTATCAAACTACCACGCAAGCTTACTACCTGAGATTGAAATACAGTTTCTAATTCGACTATTCTGGCTTTTAAGGCCACTTTCTTTATTATATATTTGTGTCAGTACGATGGAAGAAAATAAAGATCTGGTTTATGAAAATGCCTCGCTCAAAAAGTCGAAAAATGAGCTAGAAGGACAAATTAAGGTAATGAAAAAGCAGGTAGCCGAGCTTCAGCGCGAAGTAGAAAGTTACCGGAATACACTCGCCAAAATCCCGCCTGAACTGGTAGATAAAGAATTCAGACCAGATATTCAAGCCAGGTCACTGCGGTTTAAAATGGCCACCGTGCTTTACATCGACATTCTGGGCTTCAAAGAGATCATCGAAGGTGAAGATTCTCGCACGAAGATCGATCAATTGGATCAGATCTTTATACAATTTGATACCATAGCCGAGAAACACAAGATTCAAAAGATCAGGACCTTAGGGGACTCGTATATGTGTGCCGGTGGGGTGCCCGTTAAGAATATAACGAATCCGCTCGACGTGGTATTAGCGGCAATGGAAATGAAGGAATACATCGAGGAAATGGATCGCTTGAACGGAGGTGGAATGCCAAAATTCTGGGGATTCAAGTTTGGCATACACACCGGTCCGGTGACTGCAACTGTGCGTGGTAAAAAGAAAATCTCTTATGACTTAACCGGTGACGTGGTTAACATAGCAACACGATTAGCCAGTGCCAGCGAAGTTGGAGACATCATAGTATCTGATATGACCCATGTACTGATACAAGGATATTTCGTTTGCAAGTTCAAGAATCAAATACCAGCCAGATATCAAGGTTTTCTGGAATTATACCATGTTAAAAGAATAAAACCTGCCTATTCGGAAGACCGCAAAGTGGGGATGAAACCCAATAAAATATTTCAGATACGATACCTACTTCGACAATTTACCGATCTGCAAGAAGTCATTTTAGACAAGCTCACCAAGGAACTGCCTACATTTCTGTACTATCACGATGTTAGGCATACCATAGACGTTGTAAACCAGGCGGAATTGATCGGTATAGGAGAAGGTGTGGATGACGAATCGATTCTACTTCTCAAAACTGCTGCATTGTTTCACGATGTCGGCCATACCATTGGTTATGACAATCACGAATATTTCGGCACTCAAATTGCCAAGGAAATGCTCCCGCTTAATAAGTACACCGATGAGCAGATCGACATTATTTGCGACATTATCATGGCAACCAAGATGCCTCCAAATCCTCAGACATTACTTCAAAAAATTATTTGCGATTCCGACCTGGATTACCTGGGAAGGCGCGACTTTATTGGTGTATCGGATACCTTGTATAAAGAACTCAAGGAACAAAATAAAATTGGCAGCCTTAACGACTGGAATAAGCTGCAGGTCAAATTTCTTGAAGTGCATCAATTTTATACGAACACATCACAAAAGCTTCGAGAAGTAAATAAGAAAAGTCAGATAGACCGGATTAAGGAGCAGATCATAGAAGATTAATCACTCTTCATTTGAGGGAGCTTTTCAAGAAGGTTTTTTGGCTTAAGGACAAGATCTTGCTCAATGTAGGTCCGGTAATCAGATTTATCAAAAATCGTAACTCCTTCAACTACTTCTTTGAATCCTTCGACCGAAATTCGCATGTTATAATTCCCCGGTGGCAGTATGACTACGTACTTGCCCGAGATTGAATTTGGAATATACTCGCCGTATAAGACCTCTTCCTCTCCAAAGGTCTCTCCAGTCTGCGGCACAGTTACTTCTATAAAAACATCATCTATGAGTTGATTTGTGTTGACGGCGTAAATTCTGCCTGTAATGACGGTATACCTGGGTTCGACCGTATTAAAGTTGACGCGGTATATATCGAGATCCCCATATCCACCCGGTCTGGAAGCAGATATGTAGCCATATTTTCCCGAACTGGATACCCTGAAATTCATATTGTCTTCGGCTGTATTGATTGGATAACCCAGGTTTTTTATCGAAACCCATTTATTCTCGCGTTTACTCCATTTAGCTTTGAAAATATCCAGACCGCCCATGCTGGTATGTCCCTCTGAACTAAAATACAGCTCTTTTTCATCAGGTGATATGCTCGGAAACACTTCATCATAGGGCGTATTTACGTCCGGACCCAAATTCTCTAATTTGCCCCAATGACCGTTGGGGAGTTTTCTGCTTACATAAATATCAGCACCTCCGAAACCACCTTTTCTGGTGCTTGACAAGTACATAACATTCCCAGACGTATTAATGCTGGCTGCTATTTCCAGGCCAGTAGAAGCCATTTCGGGGTCAAGTGATTCGAGGTTCAATACTTTTTTATCCTTTAGCTTGGCTTGGAAAAGGTCGATGAGATCGTCTTCATTTTCAATATAGAATAGAATGTCCCTCCCATTAGAAGACATTCCAATGACAGCTTCATTGTAGAACTTGGTATTGACATTGCCATCGAGAAGTTTCGCCTTTTTAAATGACCCGTTCTTGACTTCACCGTAATAAACATTTGAGGCATAGCTGCCGTCTTCCATTTTACGACTGTAATCAGGGCGTTTACTATTGAATACTAAGAAGGACTCATCAGCCGGTATAAAGGGGTAATAATCGGGGTATTCGCTGTTGATCTGCTTTCCCAGGTTCTCAAATGTCACATCTATAGGGAATTTCACTAATTCCTGAGCATTAAAACAAAATTGAATTTTTTGTTCTGCAAATGCTCTATCCTCATCGTTAATGCCTTCTTGCATCAAAAATTTCTTGAAGGCACTTATGGCAAGATCAAACTGATTATTATAGTGATACGATCTTCCCAATAAATAGTAGGCAATGGCATAATCTGTTTTACCATCAAGGGCATCAAGGTCGATGACCGTTTTTAGGTAAGGTATGGCCAAAGATTTGTTAATGTTGGTGTTGAGGTAACAAACACCCAGTCGGAAGTTGTATACAATGTTATTCTCATCAGATTTTACCAGGTATTTGTATTGAGGAAGGGCATCGAGGAAATTATACTTTTGAAAATAATCATTGGCCTTACGTGCAGAGATCTTTCCATCTCCGGCAAAGGACTGAGATCCTGCCAGGAATAAGAACAATACACCAATTGCTATCCCCTTGGAATTCATAAAATGCCAAATACTAGTATTGCTCTGCAGTTCTCACACATGTTGCCGAAGCCAATTTAGTTCTTTTGGTATTGATTTCCAATTCTTGCCGAGGTCTGATCAGGGAGCGAGCCTACTCACTTTCCAACGGTTTTTCTCTTCGCGATCAAGAATGTACAATATTCGGTCGTGCAGGCGATTAGGCCTGCCTTGCCAAAACTCAAATTTTTCCGGTACCACTAAGAAACCTCCCCAGTTTTCGGGTCTGGGAATTTTCAGGTCCTTAAACTTCTCTTCGTAATAAGCATACTTATCCTGAAGAACCTGACGGTTTTCAATTACTTCACTCTGGTCACTGGCCCAAGCACCTATTTGACTTTCCCTTGGACGACTTGCAAAATATTCATCCGATTGCTTGGTATTTATTTTCTGTGCCTTGCCAAAAACCCGAACCTGCCGTTCAAGTTCCCCCCAAAAAAAGAGTAAAGACACCATGGGGTTATTGATGATCTCCTTGCCTTTTTGACTGGTGTAATTGGTATAAAAGGTAATCCCTTCTTCATTGATGTCACGCATATAAACCGTTCTGCAAGAGGGAAAACCAATTTCAGAAACAGTGGCCACGATCATGGCAAAAGGGTCAAGAAGCTGGGCGTTCACAGACTCTTCAAACCACTTTGAAAACTGTTCGAAAGGATTTGATGAAACACCTTGTTCGTCAAGTTCCTGATCAGTAGAAGCCCTGCGAAGGGAGT
The DNA here is from genome assembly GCA_040220895.1 of Vicingaceae bacterium. Lineage (GTDB taxonomy): Bacteria > Bacteroidota > Bacteroidia > Flavobacteriales_E > Vicingaceae > UBA11591. The sequence goes on along the minus strand of JAVJVY010000019.1, from coordinate 196,564 downwards.
TGATGTAAGTCCTGATTTCTTCCATGCTCATGATTAGAAGTGTATTGAATGCAACCAAAACTAAGGATAAAGGACCAAGTATAAAATTGATGTCAAGTTTTTCACTCATCCGTCAATGGCATTATTAAATTCTTATTTTTGATTGAGACCATCATGTACGATCCACTTGATTACAAACTATCCGATTTCAATTCTCTCGACCCGGGAAAGGGTCGGATATTGATCTCCGATCCCTTTTTACCTGATCCATATTTCAAGAGGTCAGTAGTTCTATTAGTTGATCATTCCGATCAAGGTAGTCTTGGTTTCATCCTGAATAAGCCTTTAGACATCACTTTGAGCGATACTGAATTAAAAATTGAAGGTAGTCAACACAAAATGCATTTTGGTGGGCCGGTTCAGTCGTCAGATCTGTTTTACATTCATACGAAGGAAAATATTCCGGGCAGCACATCAGTTTCCAAAAATCTATATTGGGGGGGGAATTTTTCTGAGGTAGAGGGTTTGTTAAAGGACGGATTGATCACCGAGCATGAAATTAAATTCTTCGTGGGTTATAGTGGTTGGGAAATCGATCAATTGCAGAAAGAAATTGAAGAAGATTCGTGGCTGGTTTCCGAAATTGACATTTCGTGGATCTTCAAAACGGATTCCGTCCATTTGTGGAAGCGAATCCTTGAAGATATGGATGACAGAATCTCTGTACTGTCTACCTTTCCAGAAGACCCAAACATGAACTGATGTTCCATGCCTGAGGTTTCAATCAACAACAAGAAAGCCAGATTCGAATATGAAATTCTGGAGACCTTCACGGCGGGTATGAAGCTTGAAGGTTCCGAAATCAAATCTATCAGACAGGGAAAGGCGAGTATTAAAGAAGCCTATTGTTTCATCGAAAACGATGAAGTTTTTGTGCGAAATATGAGTATTTCTATTTACGAAGAAGCAGGAATCAACAACCACGAACCTTATCGAATTAGAAAACTTCTCTTGAATTCCGCCGAAATAAAAAAATTGGATCGTAAACTAAGAGATGTCGGATTGACCATTATTCCATTGAAAGTCTTTATCAATAAAAACGGTTGGGCCAAAATGGAAATAGCCTTGGCCAAGGGTAAGAAAATCTACGACAAGCGCGAAGACATTCGAAAAAAAGACGTAAAACGACAGATCGAACGCGATCAGAAAGCCTAGCCGGCAATAATCAATTTTTGAATCTTGGAAATGGGACCCGGACAAGTATTGCGATGGCAAGAGATGCAAGTTCCAATAAAGTTGTCAAATTCGATGGCCGGGTCAGACCCCTTCCCCATTCGCTTTGCGCTGTTTTGCAACACTTCAGCCAGTTGGTAATAATTTTCATCGAGTTGACTGGAATCAGTAGGTTCGGCTGTTGTTATTTTAGCAACAAGTTGATGTAATTTATCATAGTCAGGAGAATTTCCCAGTTCAATGCTGGACCGAATTGCGTTGGCCTCGTAATGCATATTGCGCATTACGAGTGCTAATTCACTATCTCCATTTGGATTAACAATTTGATCCGGATGCTTAAATTCTCCGGAGGGTGGCTCCTTTAAATCACATGCAGCCAAAGTCGCAATTAACCCAATGCAAAAAAAGGCTCTCACTTTATAATAACTCCTGCAGCTTCGAATGAAACACTCCTTTCAGGTTCGGTAATTGCAGCGATCTCCTTCTCACCCTTACCTGCATCCTCAGCGTAATGCCTTAAGGTTTCGACATCGATTGTCTCGATTTTTGCAACACCTTCAATAACGGCCATTTTTCCGTCGGCATCTTTTGGAACAAAAAATTCATAATCTTTAAATCTAACCTTCATCGTTGTTCCATTTTCCAGGTCTAAATCCATCCAGCAACCCTTCTTTTTGCAGCATGTCACAATCTTAGCTTCCAGCTTGGCATTCATTTCTTCTTTTCCATCCATGGATTTCAAAAATTCCTCAGGTGTTAATGCTCCTTGATCGTCGATTAATGCCCCAAAATATTGCACTTCTGATTGTCCAAAAAGGCTTGCACTGAGCCCAAGGATGATTGATAAAGAAATAACGATTGTTTTCATAGCTTTTATTTTTTACAAAAATACGATTACTTCTCCCTTTGAATCATTTATGGCGTGAGAATTAATCAGAAATCACTAAAAATTCTGTTCGTCGGTTGAGCCTTCTTCCTTCTGAACTGGAATTATCGGCCACCGGCTTGAAAGGTCCGAAGCCTTTGTACGAAAGTCGTTTTGAATCGATGCCTTGGGATATCAAGAAATCGTAAACGGCTCTTGCCCTGTTTTCGGACAACAATTGATTCTCTTCATCTCTTCCCACATTGTCAGTATGCCCGCGTAATTCAACGGCAATTTTAGAATTGCTCTCAAGGTATCCGGCAAATTCGATCAATATGGATCTGACCTTGTTGTTCAAGTCAAATTGGTTCGTGGCAAAGGTTATGTCGTTTATTCGGTATGACTCTCCCTTTTTGATTGCTTTGACATCCATTTCTGTCGCAATGGGATTTCCAACCACATTCTCATTCGACGAGATGTATTGCGAAGTAAAGGCATACCCGTCTTTTTTCGCCGTCATTAAAACGTCTTCATTTTCCTTTACCGCGATAACCCCGACATATTCTCCAGTCTCTTCATCTATCACGGCCTCAATCTCTTTTTTGGTTTCTACATTCTTCAACTTGATTTCTAATCCCATGGCCGCATCAAGATCCGAAATGACTTTTCCTTTTACAAAGACCACTTGTTCGGGACGCGCTTCCTGATACAATTCAAAGGAATAAATATCCAGATTGTCTTCATCGAGCGATGATGCAAAATAACCATAGCGACCATCCGTACTGACAATAAAACCGTGTTCGTCATTTTCTGTATTAATAGGATGTCCCAGATTGACCGCTTTGGTAAAGCCGCGATTCTCATCCATTTTGGAATAAAAAATATCGAAGCCTCCCATCCCAATACGATTATCTGACGAAAAATAGAGCGTATAGCTGTCCGAATGCATAAAAGGACTTTTTTCGTTACCGCTGGTATTGATTTCCGGACCAAGGTTAATTGCGTCTTTCCATGTTCCATCTGGATTTCGCTCTGTCTTATATATATCCATTAGTCCGAAATGTTCTCCGGGAATTTCCTTATTGATGGCCCGGGAAAAGTAAAGGGTCTTATTATCGGCAGATATGCTGGGTTGGCCTTCCCAAATGGTCCGGCCATTGATGTTGTCTCCGATGCTTTTTAATTCTGTCCAAATTCCATCCTTGAATTCAGAGAAATAGATATCGCCATTCGAAAAACCGTATCCGTTAACGTTCACCTGTTCGATGACGGTAACAAATATCATTTTATTGTCGACCGATATGCTTGAGCCACCTTGGTAAATATTTCTGTTGAAGGGATCGGGCATTGGTATACCCTCTTCAAAACTTCCGTTATAATTATTCTCACTTCTAATAAACAGCTCTCGCTCAACACTTCCTAGACTAGACATCCTGTTTACCATTTTTTTCCGGGTAAAAAACAAATACTTATTATCGGGAGAAAGTGATGGCAGGTATTCATCACTTGGTGTGGACGCACCCCTCACTTTGACTGGTTTAAAGGGGACGGGGTTGTTTAGAATGGCAAAATATTCGTCAATCTGTTCAAGGTAATCATCGACAAGTATCAGAGTGGAATTCTTCTTTTTATGACTATTGTAGTCTCGGTATGCGCTCAAGTAGGCTCGTGCGGTGGAAAATTCTCGCTTGATAAAGAAAAATTCGCCGAGTAGAAAATTCAACCGGTAATCTTCAATTTGGGGGCAATACTCCATTGCCAGGTTATAGTAATCCACCATGCGCTTCTCAAAATTCACGCTTGATTTGGAATTCCTACCCCTTAACTGATTGGCATTAAGAAGCTTTTGCTGATTCATTTCGCCCAGCCTCAAGTATGCTTCGGCGAACTCAGGGTCTTCGGCAATGGCTTTTTTTAATAAAAAATAAGACTGATCACCTTTAAAGTTCAGTTTTTCGGCCTGTTCGAAGTATTTTTTGGCCTGTTTGGATGCCTTCTCGCATTCATTCTGAGCCGACAGTGGATTACCAAGACAAAGCAGCATCAACCAAGCCATGGTTAATAACGCCGATACCCATCTGCTTCTCATGATATCATCAATGCAGCTATGGCTATTTAAACAGGCCTTTGAGCTTTTTCTTGGCTTCTTCTTCGGCTTTTCGCTTGGCTTCTTCCTCAGCTTTGCGCTTCTCTTCCTCCAATTTTCGCTTCGCTTCGGCCTCGGCTTTGCGCTTTTCTTCTTCTATCTTTTTCTTTGCTTCGTCTTTGGCTTTATCAGCCTCGGCTCTTGCACGCTCTTCTGCTTCTTTCTTCAGGCGGTCAGCTTCGGCTTTGGCTTTGTCCTCCAATTCCTTCTTTTTCTTTGCAAGTTCTTCTTCCAATTGTTTTTTAAGATCTTCCTTAGCATCACCAGCTCCAAAACCCGGAAGTTCGAGTGCTATTTTAGGATCATCCATGGTTCCAGTAACCCTGGATCGCACATTCACAATTTCAGGCAGATTTACTTGCTGTCCTGTTTTTTGCTGTAACATGCTGAGCACACCGGCCGCAGCTTTGTTGGCGGCTCCCCCAAATTCGTCACTTGGAATGGCTGAATTCATGGTGTAATCGATGCTTTGATCAAAGGCAGACCAACCGCTGATCGTTGTTAGAATATTTCCGGTCTTGACATCAAAAGGATCCATGTACATCTTACCGGCTTCAAGTGTAAAAGCTATGTTCATGTTATCGAGGCGAGGATTTCTCAAGTTCTCTTTCTTCAACTTATCGGCAAGCATTTCAAGGGGAGCAAAACCTTTTAATCCCATTTGATGAGTTTTCAATACTCCTCCTCCATATAGCGACTCTCCCACTACCTCCATTTTATCATCAAATACTCCTTTTACATTGAACTTTGCAGAGTAAGATCCTTCGGATTTTTTTAATAGCGGAACCATTTTTTCCACTGTATTGAACGTTGTGACCGTTTTTTTAATGTCAAATTGGCGCATGTCCAGATTAAAATCAAAAGAGGGATTCTTGGGGTTAGTTGTTTCGTAACTACCACTTGTTAGAATGGTTCCATCAAGTAATTCCATAGACGTATTTGCAAGGGTCATTTTTTGAGATTGAATAACGACCTTGCCACTGAAGTTATCTATATCATAACCATCCAGATGTATTTTCTTAATATTCGAGCTGAATTCTACGTCCAGGTTACCTGGAATCTCAACAACTTCCAATGGTTCTTCTGCGGTTTCAACCCCCTCTGTTACTGCTCCTTCTTCAACTACCTCATCCTCCATGAATTCGGTTGCATCGATCAATGAAGAAGACATAGTGAGGTTTGCCATCAATACGGCTTCATCGTCAAAGACGTAGGGAATAAATTTTTCAACCCGACCCTTGGCACGAAAATCAGACTTTCCAACCATCATGTCTAAATTATTTAACGTAATGTACTTCGGTGCGAATTCGACGTCAACTTTTTTAATGTTAACCGCATAGGCCAAGGTTGATGACGTATAATCCATGCCCGTAATAATGAGGTTGCCCTTTGCTTCAAAATCTTCATATCGTTCTTGGTCAATGGTCGATTGGTTTCCCTCCATGTAAACGTCCATATCGATCATTCCCGAAACCGCATCACCTTCTTCCAATGGAATGACGTCCTTAATTGAGCCAAGATCAAGCTTGCCCTTGAACCCCGCTTTAAGGAAAGGATCGGTCATCGGCGTTTTGATCAATACAGACATATCGAAGGGATTTCCGGCCAATTCGACATGGAATTGTGAAACATCTACCACGGTGTTGTTCAAATCTCCCCCAGGGCTATTCACGGCGACGGCAATCTGAATATTATCAACTGATTTTGGAAGATCGGGATACTTGAAATAGGCGTCTTTTACCGATAGGTCCAGTCCAAAAGCTGGATAATTCTCACCTTCCATTTGACCTTTTGCAAATCCCTTGAGAGCCACTTGCCCATTAGTTTCAATCGATTCGAAATCCTTAGAATACACGGCTGGCACCATCGACAAGATGGATTTAAACGAAGTTTCAATGGTATTAAAGGTGAGATCCATGTCCATGTCGTCGTTTTCACCAAGCTGAACAAAGCCGTCAAGACCAAGATTCAACTGATTGACCCGAAATCTATTCTTTGTAAATGTGTATTTGCTTTGAGCAAGATCTGCTTCCAATTCTGCTTCTATTTCAATCTCGGCCTTATTGAGATATGAGATGCCATCCATTTTATACGTTAAAGCAGCAATTGACATGGCAGCTTCGATGTCCGTTATTTCTGCCGAAAAGTCTCCACCCAGAATAAACTCCATATCCTTAATTTCAGCATACATGCTGCCTTCCCTGTCATCGTATATTATCTGGGCATCGGCAATCTCCAGACGCTGAAGTTCCATGCGGAAAGAACTACCCTCCTCGGTTACGACTTCCGCCTCCTCTACTTCGACATCTTCTGCACTTTCTTTGGCAATGTCATAATTTGCCTTACCCTCTTTATTTACTATGACATTAAACTTGGGTGATAATATCTCTACAACCTTAATATTTATAAATTCTCCGTTGATGACAGACATCAGATCAACAACCAGGTTGATCTCACCGATCTCGGCCAGTTTAATCCCTTCAAATTCTTCTATACCAATAACCTTCAATTTCTCTATTGAAAAAGTAAAATCCGGAAAGCTAGAGATCAGGGAAAGGTCAAAATCTCCAAAATCAACCTGTGCATTCACAGTGTTGTTGATCTCTGCTTTAACTTTTTCAACTATCTGACCCTTGAATACCATTGGCAACACTATAATAGAGGCCAACAATAAAACGATGATCACACCTACAACCTTGAGTATTTTTTTTAGCATTTTGAGTAGTTTTTCAAATTCGAATTTAGGAATATTCAGAGGAATTAATCGGCGGTATCTCGCCTAATTTCTCCTTCACTAGCCGCCACGATGGTCGCAACACTTGCATCACCTGTCACATTCACCACAGTTCGGCACATATCGAGTATTCTGTCAACGGGAAATATTATGGCAATCCATGCCGGATTCAGACCGACGGAGATCAAAACAATCATAAGCATGACCAAGCCGGCACTTGGCACCGCTGCAGAGCCGATTGAGGCCAATGTTGCAGTGAGGACAATGGTCAATTGTTGGCCCAGACTCAGATCGACCAAGTGCATCTGGGCAAGAAACATGACAGCCACGGTCTGATAAAGACTGGTTCCATCCATATTAACGGTAGCTCCTATGGGCAGTACAAATCCGGCAACATTCTTTGAAACCCCAAGGTTTTCTTCTACGCATTCAATGGTTACAGGAAGCGTCGCAGCACTGCTACTGGTAGAAAAAGCCAGGAACTGAGCGGGGCTTATTTTTCGAAAAAAATCTCGGTATTTGATGCCACTAAAGAAACGAACGAGCAGCGGATAGAATACTGAAACCATAAAAAACAGACCGGCAAATACCGCAATGCTATAAGTTCCTAGGCTTTTAAATATCTCTGCCACTTGAGCCGGGGTATCCGCCATCTTTGCCACCACACCTGCCATTAGGGCAAATACAAAATACGGAGCTGCCAGCATCACCAAGTCTACCATTTTCAAAAAAACTTCATTGGTGGCTTCGAAAAAGTCAATAAGCGGTTGCATTTTTTTTCTGGGCAACAAGATCAACGTGATACCGAAAAATATCGCAAAGAAAATCACCTGAAGCATTAGCTTATTGTTCGAGATAGAAAAGATGATGTTTTCAGGCACCATGTCCACCAGGAAACGCAATGGTCCTTCCTCTTTACTCTTTTTCATTACAGAAATCTTCTCCTGAACATCCAGCGCTACTTCTCTATCCTCTGCTTCAATTCCAAAGTCCTTAATTTGAGTGGCGTAGCGTTTATCCCCCAGGTAGGACTTTCCATCTAAAATGGCAATCCCATTTTCCGTGGCCCAAGTTTCATAGGAAAGTCGGTTCCTGATCAATTGGGATTCCTCAACATAACTACCGGGCTTGAGCACATTACTGATTACTAATCCCATGGTAATAGAAAAGACAGTAGTCAGTAAATAGATCAGAAGTGTTTTTCCTCCAAGCTTTCCCAACTTCCCGATATCGTTCATGCCGGCAACTCCGGTAATAATGGAAAACAACACAAGTGGAACGGCAATAAATTTTAGTAATCGTATAAATATCTCACCAAAAGGATTTATCCAATCGATCGTAAAAGAGTTCCAGCCCAACCAGCTGCTTAAAAAGGACCAAAAGATGCCCAAGACTAGGCCAATAATGATTTTCAAGTAAAGTGGCATCAGCGCTTATTTAGTCTTGAAAGTAGCAAAAAATCGGCCATTACCATGGCAGTCATTGATTCGACGATTGCGACGGCCCTGGGAACTACACAAGGATCGTGTCGACCTTTAATTCCGAGTACGGCCTTTTCTCCTTTTTTATTCACGGTGGCTTGTTCTTTGGCAATGCTTGCAACGGGTTTGAAAGCAGCCTTGAAGTATATATCTGCACCATTGCTAATGCCCCCTTGCACTCCACCACTATAATTTGTTCTGAACTTAATTTTTCCACCCTCTGAATACATTTCATCGTTATGAGCGGAACCGTGCATGGCACTTGAGGCAAAGCCACTGCCATACTCGAATCCTTTGACGGCGTTAATACTCATTACGGCATGGGCCAACACGGCCTGGAGTTTATCAAACACAGGTTCACCAAGCCCACTCGGCAATCCTTTGACAACGCCTGTTATTGTTCCACCAACACTGTCTCCGTCCTTTTGAACCTTGTCTATGTGATTCATCATAAAAGATTCCAGGTGCTTGTCTGGACAACGGACAGGGCTTTCGTATGTCAATGACAAATCCAATTCCGTATAGAATTTTTTAAGAACACAATCTCCAACAGATGAAACGTAGGCATGCACTGAAATGCCTTCTCCCTGAAGCAACAACTTTGCGATTGCACCAGCCGCAACCCTGGTTGCGGTTTCCCTGGCAGATGATCTTCCACCTCCTCGATGATCGCGCATTCCGTACTTACTTTCATAGGTATAATCTGCATGAGATGGACGGTAGACATCCATGAGTGTATTGTAATCGGAAGATGCACTGTCCTTGTTCTTAATAATAAAGCCTATTGGGGTTCCAGTGCTCATCCCTTCAAAAATACCCGAGAGGAATTCGATCTTATCTTCTTCCTTGCGCTTGGTTCCAATGGCCGTTCCACCTGGTCTTCTTTTATCCAATTCGGCCTGAACGAAGTCCTGATCGATCACTATTCCGGCCGGACAACCTTCGATTATTCCACCGATGGCAGGGCCATGTGATTCTCCAAAACTGGTTAATTTAAAAACGCGGCCAAATGAATTTCCAGACATGAAGGCAAATTTATCATTTATTGACCGCCGGCTACGAGAAAAAATGGTGGTATTTACTGATATTTATAACCTTTGTGACCATGCGCCATTTATTCACGAACATCAAAACACTTTTTGGTATTGACCAGGGAAACAAAAAGGCTCTGAGAGGAGAAGAAATGTCCCGACTAGATCGTCTGGATAATGCCTGGCTAATGACAGAAGATGGTAAAATCAAAGATTTCGGTGACATGAGTGAAGTTCCAGAGGTTTCAATCGTTACTGACCTTAGTGATCGATTTGTATTGCCTTCGTTCTGCGATTCTCATAGCCATTTGGTCTATGCGGCCCCCAGGGATGGTGAATTTGTCGACAGGATCAAAGGATTGAGTTATGAAGAAATAGCTCTAAGGGGCGGTGGGATTCTAAACTCTGCTAATAAACTACGGGGCATGAGTGAAGACGATCTTTTTGAGCGATCAAAATTCCGTTTGAAGCAGGTCATTGAGATGGGTACCGGAGCTATAGAAATCAAGAGCGGTTACGGTTTAGACCTTAAGTCAGAATTAAAAATGCTGCGGGTTATCAGAAGACTGAGGGAATTGGAATGGATACCTATAAAGTCAACTTTTTTAGCGGCGCATGCCGTACCTGCTGAATACACAGGTAGAAAATCTGAATATATCGACATGGTTGTGAACCACCTGTTACCCGAAGTGGCTCGCGAAGGCTTAGCCGACTTTGTGGATGTGTTTTGTGAGAAGGGCTACTTCGATCTGGACGATACCCGGCGAATTGTGGACAAGGGAAATGATTTTGGATTGAAGGCCAAAATTCATGTCAACCAATTCAATATTATTGGTGGTGTTCCACTCGCAGTTGAGAAGAATGCCCTTTCGGTGGATCACCTGGAAATAGCCGATGAGAAAGATATCGCCGCGTTGTCCAATGGTGACTGCATTGCCACTCTTTTGCCGTCGTGCTCCTTTTTCCTTTCCATCCCCTATTCACCCGCACGCAAATTGTTGCAGGCAAATATTCCTCTAGCCCTGGCAAGCGACTTCAATCCGGGGTCAACACCAAGCGGAAACATGGCTTTTGTTGTTTCACTGGCGTGCATCAAATTAGGGATGCTTCCGGAAGAAGCTTTCAATGCCGCAACCATAAACGGGGCTTTTGCCATTGAGTTAGCGAAGGAAGTTGGCAGTATAAAAAAAGGAAAGAAGGCGAATTTTATAGTGACCAAAAAACTCCCTTCGCTGGCATACCTTCCATATTCCTTCGGTGAAAATCACATCGAAAAAATAGTAATCAACGGCAAACTGAATTGAGCCTTGTTCATTTTCAATATGCCGAGCCTCGGCATATTTATTCCATTGAATCCTTAGCCAGCAGGCAATTTGGTAGGTCCTACATGACATCGGATCAAATAGCAAATCAGATGACGACCGAAAATCACTTTTTCGTCATCGCCTTGAAAGCCGAAGAGGTGTTGGGTTTCATATACTTTATAATGGGTGACTTGGTCACAGTCGAACGAGTATTGAAAGTTAGCGGACTGAAAGCGTTGAAAGAAAAGTCCCCTGAAAGAAAGATCTGTATTATCAAGACCGTTGCTGTGATGCCAACTATTGCAGGACAAGGAATAGGCACCGGCCTGACTATGTTCGCTTTTGATCAGAACCCTAATGCATCGGTTATTGGTATAATCTGGAAAAGAAAATCGCTCAATGCATTTGAACAGATAATGCTAAAACTAGGGGGTAAAAAAATACTTGAAATCAAAGGCTTCTGGAAAGATGATAGTCTGAAAAAAGGCTATAAATGTCCTGAATGTGGTGAACCACCATGCAACTGCAAAGCTGTCGTCTATTATAAAAAGTAACCTGCATTAGAGCTTGTTCATCCGCTCCAATAACTTCAAACTGTTTTTTTCAAGGTCAGAATGGATGGCGTCGAAATGATCTTTCAACTCCTTCCTTTTTTCAATCTTATTGGCAGAATTAATACGGTGCAACAGGTCATTAAATAATGCCACGGCATCTTCAATGATCTTATTTGACTCGGCATCTACCTTACCGGCATGTGAAATTTGTATCGAATAGCATTCTTCGATGATGTCATTCATCACCGCATTGACTTTTTTCTTTAACATCCTTCTGCTGGTCATTGAGTATTTTTTTCTAAATCTAGCAAAAGCCTTTAAAAAAGTCAAGCCCTCGCCACACAGGCTAAACTAAAGATTGGTACTTTAGCCGAACACTTAATCTCCATTACATTATGAATCAATTTGAGCAACCCCAGGTAGACATTTCCAGGTTCAGACCCTGGATCCTGATTGGGATAGGAGCTATCATCTTTCTTATCATCATTTCAAAAAGCACCGTTAAACTTCAGCCTGGTTATGCCGGTTTGTACTACTACACTTTCTTTGGTGGAATTGATCCTACGGATTCTCCTCTTGAACAAGGATTTCATTTTATTTGGCCATGGGACAATGTGATGATTTACGAAGTAAGGCAAAAAGAAACATCAGAGACACTTACCGTACTTTCCAGCAATCTTCTTGACATCCGACTTGATGTAACGGTCTTTTACCAGCCCATTTATTCCAAATTGGGCGAACTTGAAATTCAGCGCGGCAAGAACTATATTAATGATGTCATTATTCCGGTGATGCGTTCGGTGGCACGGGAAGTATTGGCTCAGTATTTGCCAGAAGAAATCAACACAACCAAACGCGCAGCTATTGAGCAAGAGATCTTTTCAGAGATTGAGCGCAAACTTGCCGATAACTATGTTCAATTAAACGATATCCTGATCAGAAACATTACCCTTCCCGACAAGCTCAGGGCTTCGATCGAAAAGAAGCTGCAGCAGGAACAGGAATCACTGGAATACGAGTTTAAGTTGACCAAGGAGAAGAAGGAAGCCCAGCGTAAAAAAATCGAAGCCGAAGGAATTCAGAATTTCCAACGAATCGTCACTCAGAGTATCACCAAGGACCTGTTAAAATGGAAGGGTATTGAAGCCACAGAGAAATTGGCTGCATCACCAAACGCCAAAATTGTGATCGTAGGTAACTCTGATGACGGTATGCCGATCATTTTGGGTGATTATTAAGCTACTCTTTTGCCGGTTCTCCATACCTGAACCGGCATTTTTTTCCAAATAGCAGTTTTCCAAAGTTTGAGCCCATTTTTTTCTGCCACTCTAGTCGATGCTAAGTTTTCTGTATGGATCACAGAATACAGGTAGTCCGATAAACCTGATTCCAAGCCATATTTGTAACAGATACCCGCGGCTTCCGTAGCCAATCCCCGGCCCCAGAATTCTGGCAAGAAACTATATCCTACTTCAAGAAGTTCCCGGTCTTCAAATTCCTGCCAAAGAAGCCCGCATTGACCCAGCAATTTATCGGTTTTTGCATCCAATACAGCCATTAAGCCGTCTCCGCGATCCGAGTAGCGGTATAATTGACGTTCAATCCACTTTATACTTTCTGCAGGGTGGCGAGGATAAGTGAAAAATTTCATGGCCTGCTCTGAAGTGACAAATTCTTCCCATTTATGGGCATCTGCAAGATTCAATGGCCTGAAACTAACACGGTTGCTTGACGGTGGTAGGAGCAGCGCGCTACTTCTTGGCTCCTGGTTTCCCATACCTTCCGGATTTTTTCAGTGCCTCGCTAATGATCCACTCCAGTTGGCCATTGATGCTTCTGAATTCATCACCTGCCCACTTTTCAATCTTCTTCATTAAATCCTCATCTACCCTCAGCGGATAGACCTTTTTCTTTGCCATCTTAATGATGAAGTGTTCCTGTGTTTACCACAGGTGTTGCCGATTTATCAGAGCACAATACCACCATCAGATTCGTGACCATGGCGGCTTTTCGTTCTTCGTCAAATTCTGCAATCGACTTTTCTGCAATTTGATTCAAGGCCATTTCAACCATTCCAACTGCCCCTTCTACAATTTTAATTCTCGCAGCAACGATGGCCGTTGCTTGCTGTCTTTGTAACATGGCACCTGCGATCTCTTCGGCATACGCCAGATATCCGATCCTTGCCTCCATGACTTCGATGCCTGCGATCTCCAAACGCTCGCTGACCTCTTTTTCCATGGCCTCATTTACTTCATTTACACCTGAACGCAAGGTGATTTCAACTTGGTCGTCATCAAAATTGTCATAGGGGTATGAACCCGCCAATTTCCTCACTGCAGAATCTGTCTGTACACGAACGAAATTTTCGTAATCATCAACTTCAAATGCAGCCTTGTGTGTGTCCTGGACTTTCCAAACTAAGATAACACTGATCATAATAGGGTTTCCCATTTTATCATTCACTTTCACCCGCTCGCTATCGAAATTCCTTGCACGAAGTGAAATGTTCTTTTTTACATAAAAAGGGTTAAGCCAGAAAAAGCCGTTGGCCTTGACTGTCCCCTTGTATTCTCCAAATAAGGTCAGAACCCTTGATCCATTTGGGTAGATGAAGAAAAAACCAGATGCAACCAAGATAATTGGAATGAGCATGAGTAACCAAATTGGGTGATTCATCATTATTATTCCGGTAATGCTTGCGGCCAACATTGCAGCCAGAATAAATAGCCAAATGTAACCAGAGGATGCCTTTCGAGTGTATTCCTTGTTCATTTATATAAATTATTTTAATATCATTATGATATCAAATATACAAAATTTTTTAATTACCTTCCTTTAGACTGGGAATTACAGAAAAAAGTTTTTTCATTTCTGAACGCTTAAGCTGTGATGTCTTCAATAACATGGTGCAGGGGTCGTTGTAAATGGCACTAACAATTTCGATGCCGTGTTGCTGAGTTATCCGCTCAACCGCGCCTAGGTCAGCCAACTTAAAAAGGATTGGAAACGTAACGTATTCAATCAACGGGTGAAAAATGGCCTTTTCAATCGCACTCAATGCGGCCAATTTATAGGCATTGATCAGACCACTCTTTCCTAATTTACTCCCCCCATAAAACCTCACAACATGTAAAGCGATGTTGGTCAATTCATTTGATCGCAATTGATTTAGGATAGGCGCTCCGGCCGTGTTTCTTGGCTCTCCGTCATCTCCGTTCATCTCGAAGGGTTGAGAATATCCAATTCGAGCAGCGAAGCAAACGTGGCTAGCCTTGTGAAATTGTGATCTGAGTTGCTGGGTCCGGCGTTTAACCTCGTCTTCAGAATTAATGGGGAAGAGGTATGAATAGAATTTACTTCCTTTTTCTTTGTATAAGCCATCAGCTCTGATTTGAATGGTTTTGAGATTCATGTGGCCAGCATAAGCAAAAAGAGGGATAGAATAGAAACAATTATGCCGGCCACATTGTACTTTGACAAGTGGTCACCAAAAATGAATCTGGATAAGAGCGAGGATAGAAAGACGATGCCAATGTTATTCAGAGGAAAGATTACCGAACTTTCCAAATTCCCGATCTTGAGTGACATAACCAGGTAATAAATCGACGCAAAATTCACACTTCCCAACACAAATCCGAGGCCTATCTTCGATGGCTTGAAACTGGATAAGGTCCTTTTGAGAGTAAACAATGTGATCAACAACCCGGAAACAAAAGCGGTCTGAAAAAGCACCGTAGTAAAAGGAAGAATATCTTGGGGTCCCAAAAAGCGATCTTCGATTAGTTTGATCGCTGTGTCAATCATTCCACTACCCAGAAAGAGAATGACCAGAAGCAGCACATGACCCTTCGAATTTGTTGTACCAGCATCTTTTCGAGTAACAAGGTATATTCCAAAAAGTGCCAGTATAACCCCCAAAACTTTAATTATACTCAATTGATCGTCGTATAAATAAAAGGCTAGGCCCACCGGAATAATCACAGACATTTTATTAGCAACAACAGATGGAGAAGTTCCGATCAATTGGGTTGATCTTGCCATTAAATAAAACATTCCAACAAAAGAAGAGCCAAGCAAAACAGCGCTCCACAACCATTTTGCGCGCATAATGATGCCTATGTAATCATCACCTACAACAAGCCATCCGATTAAGCCTGCGAAAAAATAGTTGAGCACAATGACGGTCAGGGTATTTGAATTAAGCCTGCCTAGCCACTTAAAAATAATAAAGATCAAACTGCTTGAAAGAATACTCAGGCCCAGGTAGATCATTGGCTCTTTCGGAATAGCAGAAGTTCATTATCTCCTATTACTTCAGTGCTAATTGGACTTGAACCAACTTCAGGCGCCTTTATTCCATTTTTGATGAGACCATTGCCCTTAAATACCCTGATTTCGTCCCAAAGACCAATTTCAATGAAGGATTTCAATAATATTGAACCACCTTCGATCAGAACGGACTGAACCTGACGCAGATACATGTCATTCATGATCTCTTCGAGGAGGTTCAAGCGATTTTTTATCCTAACATATTCCCTGGTACCAAAGGTTCCATCCCTATTGCCCGAGTAAACGGTTACAGGAAATCCATCGCGAAACATTTTCAGAGTGTCGGGCAAACGGTCGTTCAAATCAATGATGAATCTGCTAGGGTTTTTACCTTTAATCAATCGAACGGTCAATGATGGATCGTCGTTTACCGCCGTATTGGTGCCGATCATAATAGCATCTTCTTCCGAACGCCACTTATGAAGCACGGATTGGGTCGCTGCATTGCTGATCATGAATTGACCTTTTTCGCCACCGGATCTTTCAATGTCCATAAATCCATCTTGCGACTCAGCCCATTTGAGAATGATGTACGGCCGTTTTTTTTCATGAAATGTCCTGAATCGCTTGTTTAATAGGATTTCATCTTTTGATAAGACGCCTGTTTTAACTTCAAGTCCCGAATTTCGGAGCCGTTCAACTCCTTTACCCTTTACTTTTTGATTCGGATCGATTTCAGCTATAACCACTTTTGCAATGCCCTCTTGAATGATTCGATCGCAGCAAGGAGGAGTATTTCCATGGTGCACGCACGGTTCGAGGTTCACATAAAGGGTGGAACCCGAGACGTCGGTTTTATCATGAACACTTTCAATGGCTTCTACTTCGGCGTGACCTTCGCCATAGGAACGGTGGTAGCCTTTTCCTATGATCCTGCCATTCTTTACTAAGACGGCGCCGACCAGTGGATTAGGTGCAACACTGCCCTTTCCCAGTTCGGCCAATTCAAAGCAAAGCCGCATGTATTCATGTTCTTTTTCCATGCAACTCAAAAGTACTTTTTTCTAACTTTCACCTGTGAAATTCAAGGACAACAGTATACC
This sequence comes from Vicingaceae bacterium, assembly GCA_040220895.1. Classification (GTDB taxonomy): domain Bacteria; phylum Bacteroidota; class Bacteroidia; order Flavobacteriales_E; family Vicingaceae; genus UBA11591. The sequence continues at coordinate 179,862 of JAVJVY010000019.1, read as the reverse complement.
TTCCGTTTTCGAATATTACTTGCTCCAACTCACTGATCTATATCCCCCGAATGAAATTCGAAGCTTGGTCAAAATGATCTTGGAAAGTAGACTCGGTTACAGCAGTGAATATATTGCAGTTCACCCTGAAACGCGCTTGTCGGAATCAGAAATGCTGCTGCTTATCGGTGATGCCAAAGAACTAAAAACAGGAAAACCCATACAGTACATTTTGGGTGAATGTTCCTTCATGGACCTGGTGATTTCGGTAAACAACAACGTACTGATTCCAAGACAGGAAACTGAGGAGCTGGTCAATTGGATTCTACAAAGCACGGATTTGCATAGCCCAAAGGTCCTTGATATTGGTACCGGTAGTGGTTGCATCGCACTGGCACTTAAATCAAAATTGAAAAAAGCCGAAGTAAGTGCCATGGATAAATCAACATCGGCACTGGAAGTGGCCTCTGAAAATGCCCGTCGATTGAAAAGCAAGATTCAATTTATACAAGGTGATATCGCGCAATTGTCATTATTGCAATTCCCTGATCTCTTTGATATTGTGGTTAGTAACCCTCCCTATGTCATGAGAAGTGAATCCGACCAAATGCATAAGAATGTGATCGAACACGAACCCGAAGAAGCACTTTTTGTGCCCGATACAGACGCCCTTATTTTTTACAAAGCCATTACCGATTTTTGTAATAAATACCTCAAGCCAGGGGGCCACCTATACTTGGAAATCAACGAAAAAAAGGCCGTCGAAATTTCAAGGCTTCTGGAAAGACAGCATTTTATAAAAATCGAAATAAAGAAAGACCTGAACGGAAAGGACCGTATGATAAAAGCCGTCTTAGCGCAACACCCTGTTTAAACGCTTTTTTTGCCAGTCTTCCCAATCGCTTTTTGCCACCACTTCCCTTATCAAAGTTCTACCTTCCATAGTGCTGTAGTATTGATCAAGGAGCTCTTTTACCGGACCGCGCAATCGCGGATTTGCACTGAAAAGAGCATCAAATAAATGGTTCAGCAGCTTTTCATCAAGGTAATTAAGTGATTTCAATGTTTGCGCAGCTTTGACCCTGGTTCTGAATTCAAAACTGGGGCTGACAAAATCAACAAGTCGCTCAAGGCTTTCCACGGTTTTATTCTGATAATAGTCTGTTTGAAGCCAGGTAATTAAGACGTTCCGTTCATTGTTACCTTCAATTCCCCGGGTCAATTCCAGGAAGTTATTAACCTCTTCCCTACCTTCATATTGATTCGTTAACTTGCGAAAAGCCAACTCAATAACCTGATAAGAGGAATCCAAAAGCAACGCCTCGTAATCATCCAGCAACTCGGGCGTTATGAAAGGAGTGAGTCCAATGGCTGCTATTCGCACCTCGGGGTCCGCATCGCGAAGGGCTATTGGCAAAAGGTCATTCGATTCGGGATCGGCCATTAACTGTTTGAGTGCTTCTATTCTGATGGCATGGAATTCATTGCTTTTGAAAATCGAGCGGAGGGTGGTTCTTTTTATTTGAACAGGAGTTGTTGCCAGGCCAACCACAGCGTCATACCTGTCCAGCATTCCTTCAGCTTTAGTAGATTGGTGAATCAGCATGTCGAATGGTTTGATAAATTCCACACTCTTAAGCACCTTGCTTCCAGCGTCAAATAGAACGTAACTGATGTTCTTACCTTGAGGAAGCTCAAAATCAAATATGTGATATTGGTTTTTCACCCATAATCGATCTGCTACTTTACTTCCGTCTTCAAAATGAACCTCAAAATCGATGGGCATCTTAAACAGTCCGGTCAATTCGTTGATTTCTTGCACTTGTTCAACGATAAACCTGCCATAATGGTCGCTCTCACGATGACTTGTTTCAAATGCAACTTTATACGTTGGTTCGCCACCTTTATATATCCACTCTTCCCAGAACCAATCGAGCGATAGTCCAGATCTTTCGTGAAAGGCAATAAGTAGGTCTCTTGAATCAACATTGCTATAGGCATGCTTTTTTAGGTAATACTCAATGGATCTCTTATAATTTTCTTCACCTGCGACATCTCTAAGCATTTGCAAAACATAGGAACCCTTTGGGTAGTGCCTGGCAGTTCCAGCCGAACTGTGCGCCAAAGGTTTAAAGTCTTCCTTGGAAGCGGCCAAGGCATCCATGGCCGCTTTTCTTCTTGCCCAGTCAAAATGATCCTTTCCAAAGGCTACCATTTGATACCTCAGGTCGTAATGGGTGGCAAAACTTTCCTGAAGCCAATGGTGAGCGGAAGTTCTTGCTGTGACGTAGTCACCAAACCATTGGTGAGCGAGTTCGTGGGCATTTACCCGGACATAATTCCGATCCAAAAAGCCCCTTGAATCAGTAAAATAAAAATCCCCGAAAATGGTGGCCGTGGTATTTTCCATTGCACCGTAGAGGAAATCCTGAACAGGAATTTGCGAATATGATGGCCAAGGATAAGGTACTCCAGTTTCTTCCTCCATAAAGCGAACCATGTCTTCAGAATGCAAGTAAGTGCTGGCAATTCGATCTTCCCAATCGGAATAGTAGTAGAAGTTCATTGGAACGCCACTGGGTGATTTTGATTTTTTTATTTCATAATCACCTATTCCAAGCATGATCAAGTATGTGGCATGGGGTTGTTTCATGCGGTAATGCCAAAGGACGTTGCCATCTTTTTGTTTTTTATTACTCAACAACAAGCCATTGGAAAGGACTTCATAACCCTCTTCCATTTTCACCAGAATTTCGGTGGTCACCTTATCATTTGGCAGGTCATACATGGGTATCCAATGACGATTGTCCATTCCCTGACCCTGCGTCCAAATTTGCTTCCTTGAACGATTGGTTTCGTCGTTCCAGCCAATGAAATAAATGCCTTTTTTAGGGGTCGCAGTGTAGTCTATGACCAATTGGTGTTGTTCATCCGAAGTGAAAGGCTCACTGAATTTGATGGTATATCCACCTGGGCGTTTTAAGCAAGCCACTCGCAGCTGGTCAAGAAAAGCCGCCGAAATCTCCAATTCTTCACCGTGAAAATACAAACTGTCTGCCGTAGAAGCCAATACGGTAAAGTCGTGGGTGACATGGCCGATAACCTTTCCTTTTTCTGGCTCAAAAGAGACTTCCAACTTCAGGTGGGTAAAATCCATTGGGTGTGCAGTTGGTGCCAGCTTATCATCGGCATAATAAGTTCGTTTAGAAACCTGTCCGAGAACAATGCTGCACAATACCAGAAACGCCCCAGTGAAACTCAGTTTTATATTTAACATAATATTCAATTTAAGAAGTGTAGTAGGCCAGTGCCTTGGTACGTAAATTATAATTGGAACTCATAACCTCCCCATAAGCACCGGTTGTTCTAATTACAAGTAAGTCCCCCCTATTTAATTCAGGAAGTAAGATCCGCTTGGCAAAACAATCTGACGATTCGCAAATTGGACCAACAACATCGTACACCGTTTGACCCTTCTCAGATTCACTGCCGATTTTTTCTATTTTGTGAAACGATTGATACAAAGCAGGGCGTATTAACTCTGTCATTCCGGCATCAACGATCGCAAAGTTCACATTGATCCCTTTTTTCACAAAAAGAACTTTTGTTACCAAACTGCCGCTCTGGGCAACTATGGCCCTTCCCAATTCAAAATGCACTTGCTGCTGGGGTTGAAGTTCCAAATGTTCATGGAATACCTTGAAAAATGCTTTAAAATCAGGGATCAAGGCAATATCGGGCTGCTCGTATTCGACTCCAAGTCCACCACCTACATTCAAATGACCCGGGATAATATGATGATCAATGAAAAACTGCTGGATTTCATTTACCCTCAGGCACAAACCCTTAAAGACAGAAAGCTCCGTAATTTGAGAACCGATATGAAAATGAAGGCCCTTTAATTCAATATTTTTCGACTTCTGCAGGAGAGAAAGGACTTCGACAAATTCCCAGGAATTAATGCCAAATTTATTTTCTTCCAGACCCGTGGTGATGTAATGATGTGTTTTTGCGTTGACGTTTGGATTGATGCGCAGGGCAATACCTGCCGTCTTTCCCATTTTACCTGCCAGATCATCGATTACCCTGATCTCTTGGGTTGATTCAACGTTAAAGGTGAAAATATCGTTCTGAAGTCCAATCGTTATTTCGGCGTCTGATTTACCTACACCGGCGAAAGCAATAGAATCAGATGGAAATCCAGACTCAATGGCGCGAAGTACCTCGTTGCCACTGACACAATCAGCACCAAGTCCGGATTCACTGATGAGCCTTAGAATTTCCGGATTGCTATTAGCCTTCAAAGCGTAGTGCACCTTGAATCCATATGGCTCAGAAGCTGTTTTCAACTTATCTAGGGTGTGACCTAGAAGACTGAGATCATAAATATAATAAGGCGTAATTCGGCCTTGTTCTTCTACTTTCTTCACGTCTCAAAAAGAGATTGATGCATGGATTTGAGCGCCTCAGTCTTGTAGGTGGAATCTACAAGTATCGAAATATTATGACGGCTTCCGCCATAAGAAATCATGCGAATGGGAATTTCCTTGAGAGAATCAAAGATCTTTAAAGCATAGCCCGTACTATCAGAAATAAAATTCCCGACTACACATATAATGGTCTGATCGGAATCCAATTCAACACTACCGTATTTACTGAGATCTGCAACAATTTCGTCCAAGTGAGTGGTATCTTCAATGGTCAAAGAGACGGTTACCTCAGAAGTGGTAATCAGGTCAATCGATGTTTTATAGGTCTCAAAAATCTCAAAGACCTTTCTCATGAAACCATAGGCCAGCAACATGCGGCCGGATTTGATCTTGATCGCCGTAATTCCGTCTTTGGCGGCAATAGCCTTAATGCCATAGCCGGTTTCTTCAGAAGTTAGCAGCGTCCCTTGCGCTTTTGGGTTCAAAGTATTTTTTAAGCGAACAGGAATGTTCTTTTCCCGTGCAGGACGAACACTAGATGGGTGTAGTATTTTGGCACCAAAATAGGCTAGTTCAGCAGCTTCTTCGAAGGAAAGACGCGCTATGGCACTGGTCTCAGTGACAATCCTTGGGTCATTATTGTGAAAGCCATCGATGTCGGTCCAGATCTGGATCTCGCTTGCATCGAGAATAGCACCAATGATCGATGCTGTATAGTCACTGCCGCCGCGTTTTAGATTATCTATCTCACCGTAGGCGTTCCGACAAATAAAGCCTTGGGTTATATATAATTGTGAATTTTTCTCAGTACCCATCTCACGTTCAAGATTTTGTCGGATGTAATATTCATCCGGTTCCCCTTCTTTATCAATACGCATAAAATTTAACGCGGGTAGCAGCGCATTGTCAATGCCTTTCTCCAATAAATGGTAATGCAAAAGTGCAGTGGAGATCAGTTCGCCCAGAGCCAAAACGGCGCGTTCTTCGTAAATGGTGAAAAGGTCTTGAGTATAAGCTCTCAATCGATTGAAATGGAGTTCGACCATTTCCATTGCTTTTTCCTTGAACTGCTTTGAATCATAGAGTTCGGACACAACCTTCTTGTATCCCATCTCCAACTGATCGATTTTGCGATTGGCCTCCAGGTGGTTCTTGACATATAAGTCTTTGGCAATTTCAAGCAGGTCATTTGTCGCGCCCGACATGGCGGAAAGAACAACGATCTTCTTCTGATCATTGGCTATCAGTTTACCTACTTCTTTTATTCTGGCAGGACTTCCTACTGAAGTACCACCAAACTTCATAATTAACATGACGGGAAATTGGACGGCAAAGTTATTGATTTGATCCTAAAAACACGTGGAACAATGATATGGAAAAACGAAGGGGTCAACCGCTTATCAATTGGACTCAATCCAGCCGCTTAAAATGCTATTTTTGCTGGCAGTCAAAGAAATTTCATGCGCTCACTCCTCATAAAAGAAATTAACTCTTTTCTAGGTTCGCTGATAGGCTATCTCGTCATCATCGTCTTCCTAAGTTCTCTTGGACTTTTTATTTGGGTGTTTCCAGGGGAATCCAACATTCTTGATTCGGGATACAGTAATTTGAATGCTTTCTTCTTCATCGCCCCGTGGGTGTTTTTATTTCTGATTCCTGCCATCACTATGCGGTCTTTTGCAGATGAGCGAAAACAAGGAACCCTCGAATTACTGATCACTAAGCCCCTTAGCGAAATTCAGATCATTTTATCAAAATTTTTGGCCGGCCTTGTGCTGGTCTTATTTTCGTTGCTTCCGGCAACAATTTATGTCTATTCGGTCTACCAATTGGGCAACCCTATCGGCAATCTAGACCTGGGAGCGACCTGGGGGAGCTACATAGGTTTACTTCTGCTGGGAGCGGCCTATGTGGCCATTGGTATTTTCGCTTCTTCCGTCACCGACAACCAGATTATTTCATTTATACTCGGCGTGTTTCTTTGCTTTTTCTTCTTTGTCGGTTTTGATTCAATTGCGGGCCTCGAATTCCTGAAAGGGATTGATGGATTTGTTCTAAAACTTGGTATCAATGAACATTACTTATCACTTAGCAGAGGGGTCATAGACAGTAGGGATTTGATTTATTTCATTGCCTTGATCGGATTTTTCATTCTACTTACTCAAACAAAGTTAAGCAGTAGAAAATGGTAAAAAAAGCAGCGGGCATCGAGCGAAAAAAAGCCGACATGACCAAGCTCATCGCGGGTATTGCCATTCTTTTACTTTTCAATTATATAGGGAGTTTTGTATTCTTCAGACTCGACCTTACGGCAGAAAAAAGATATAGTCTTTCAGAACCGACGAAAAAATTGGTCGAGGAACTCGATGATATCATTTTTTTCAAAGTATACCTGGAAGGTGAATTTCCTGCAGGATTTAAAAGGCTCAGGCGCGAAACCCTGGAAATGCTTAATGAATTCCGGGCATACAGTAAAGGAGGGAATATAGCTTATGAATTCATCAATCCTTCAAAAAGCAGCGATCAGGAAGAGCGAGATGAAATTTACCGACAGTTGTTCAAGCAAGGCCTACGACCAACCGACCTTGAAATTCAGGACGACGACGGTCTTTCAAAAAAAATCATTTGGCCCGGCGCCATTGTCTCCTACAAAGATCGTGAAGTGCCTCTTGATCTTTTGAAAAATAAGCTAGGTTCCAGTCCAGAAGAAGTATTGAATTCCTCAATAGAAAACCTGGAATACGCATTAAGTAGTTCAATTTTAAAACTTACCAAGCCCGAAAAACCGCGCATTGGCTTCATCATTGGTCACGGTGAATTGGACACGTATCAAACGGCAGATATAGCCGCAACGCTCAGTGAATTTTACAGCCTTGAACGCGTAAGGCTGGATCAAAAAATTCACAGCCTGACCAGTCGAGAAGAGCTGAATGGCCGGATTGTAGTCAAGAACAAATACGCCGCCATCGTCATCGCCAAACCTGATTCTGCCTTTAGTGAAAAAGACAAATTCGTCATAGATCAATACATTATGAATGGTGGTTCGGTGCTCTGGTTGATAGACCCAATAATGGCTGAAATGGATAGCCTGACCAGAGCAGATCTCACCATGGGTGTTGCTCAAAACCTTAACCTTGATGACCAGCTCTTTACTTACGGAGTTCGATTGAACAGTGATTTGGTGATGGACGTTCAATCGGCCATGATCCCACTTCCCGTAGGAATGCTCGGAAATCAGCCCAGGTATGAACTTTTTCCCTGGTATTATTTTCCTTTACTTAATCCCTCACCCGGTAATTCGATCACGAAAAACCTGAACGTGATCAAAGGTGAATTCACCAGTACCATAGACTTTGTGGGTAATGATTCTCTTAAAAAACAAGTATTGCTGCACACATCACCCTATACTAAATTGGCTTATTCTCCGGTTAGAATCAGTTTGGGGATTACGCGCCTGGAACCTCAAAAGGAACAGTACAATAAATCTAATCTGCCAACGGCCGTTCTGATCGAGGGGAAATTCAATTCAGTTTTTCGCGGAAGGTTGACCGAGCGTTTTATGTCGGGAAAAGAAATCCAGTTTAAAGAAACAGGGAAACTGGCTAAGATGATTGTGATCGCCGACGGCGACATAATTAAAAATCACGTCAGAAACGATGGACAGGTGCTACCCCTTGGAGTTGACCGTTACACCGGGCAAGAATACGGCAACAAGGACTTTATCATCAATGCCATTAATTACCTGTGTGGGGAAGAGGAATTAATGGCTTCCAGGTCCAGAAGCATCAAGATCAGACTGCTTGATCAGACCAAGGTAGTTTCAGAAAGAACGGCTTATCAGTTGTTCAATATGGTGGCACCGGTGGCCCTTGTCCTGCTTTTTGCTCTTGCGTTCAATTATTATCGAAAGAAGAAATACACATGATCAAATGAAAAGGTTTTACCTCGTAATACTGGCTGTATTGCTCGTCATCGCAGTATATTTTTACTTTTCTAACAACGCTTCTACTCTTAACAGGGAATTCAGCGATTTTGCAATCCAGGATACATCTCAGATAACAAAGATCTTTATTGCCGATGACAAAGGAAATACGGCACTTCTGGAAAAACAAAACGACAGATCATGGAAAGTCAACGGTCGATTCAAGGCGCGTCAGGACGGCATCAATGTACTTATGAAAACATTTAAACGCATTGATGTCAGGGAGCCTGTGCCCAAGTCTGCACTCAATACCGTCATCAGGGAGCTTGCGGTGAAGTCAACCAAGGTCGAAATTTACACAGGCGATGCAAAGCCTGAAAAGGTTTATTACGTTGGCCATGCCACCAAATCCCATTACGGAACCAACATGTTACTCGAGATTAATGGTGAAAAGTCGACTGTCCCATATGTAACTCATGTACCGGGTTTCTTTGGGTACCTGAGTACACGCTTTTTCACCGATGAAGATCTTTGGCGACATCGCGGAATATTTGAGTTCGAACCCGATGCTATTGCCTCGATTGAGGTCAGGTACCTGGAGAAACCAGAAAATTCCTTTATTCTCACTAGAAATGTCGATGATTCCTTTGTTCTTGAGGTTATCGGATCAAAAGAAAAAACACAGTCATTGGACGCCAATGCCGTTGATTCCTATCTCGATAATTACTCGTCAGTGCATTTCGAATTTGTCGACAGAGAAACGCCCTTAGAATCTATCGATTCCGTGCAGCAAACTCCCCCGTTGCACACGTTTATTGTTACAAACACCGACGGTGAAAAGGTTACATTGGAGACTTTTTATAAACCCATCACTGACGGCACCATCAATGAATTGACTGGAGAACCTTACGAATATAACATTGACCGCTTATACGGCTGGATCAATCGAGAGGATTTTGTGATTATGCAGTGGCCTACGGTTGATCAGTTGATGGCCTATCCTCAAGACTTCCAAATGTCGGAGAATGTTGAAAATTAATGGGTCGCAAGCCTCATTCAAAATTCAAATAAATTATTTTTGTTCATCAACCTAGAAGTCCATGAAATTTATTGTTTCCAGTGCATCTATTCTAAAGCATCTACAGCTTATCTCAGGAGTATTAAACACTTCAAATACGCTGCCGATTCTAGATGATTTCCTTTTTGAAGTAGATCAAAACTCCCTGAAGATAACGGCATCTGATCTGGAAACAACCATGACGACGCAAATGAAGGTTGAGTCCAAGGAAGAAGGTGAGATTGCAATTCCAGCCAAATTATTGCTCGATATACTTAAAAGCTTTCCCGAAAATCCACTCACGTTCACCATCGACAGGGAAAATCAAAGCATTGAAATTACCTCAGAACAGGGTAAATACAAGTTGACGGGCCACCCCGCAACTGAATTTCCAAAAACACCAGAAGTAGAGAAGCCGGTAAATGTTGAAATAAACGGCACTTCGTTGGCAGAGGCCATCGCAAAAACTGTATTTGCCACAGGCAATGATGAATTAAGACCAGTGATGTCAGGTGTGTTCTTTCAACTCGATGGCGAAGGCACGACGTTCGTTGCTACAGATGCTCATAAATTGGTGAAGTATCACCGGTACGATTCCAAATCAGAAAAAAGCGCATCCTTTATTATGCCTAAAAAGCCGCTAAACCTGCTAAAAGGATTACTCAGTGGAAACAAAGACGATATTTCTGTTGAATTTAATGAGACCAATGCGCGGTTTTCGTTGAAAGAGGCCGTTCTAGTGTGCCGCTTGATTGATGGAAAATATCCCAATTACGAAGCGGTAATACCAAAGCAAAACCCAAACAAATTGACCATTGATCGCGTTGTTCTTCTAAATTCGGTCAAACGCGTTTCAATTTTTTCAAGTAAAACCACACATCAGGTTCGATTGAAGATTACAGGGAGCGAGCTCCAGATTTCTGCCGAAGATCTTGATTTTGCGAATGAGGCAAATGAGCGCCTGACCTGCCAATACGAAGGAGAGGATATCGAAATCGGTTTTAATGCAGTTTTTCTAATTGAAATGCTCAGTAATCTGAATACCGAAGAAATCTTTCTTGAGCTTTCTGAACCAAACAGGGCCGGTATTTTGAAACCATGTGTCAAGGACGAAGCCGAAGAGATTTTGATGCTCGTTATGCCGGTCATGCTAAATAATGCCTAGCAACTTTTCTGTCCCGAGCTACGTCCTAATTACCTAACTTTAAATGATGCTGTCCCGAACGCTGTTCATTTGTAGTTTTTTTGCTCTGGTCCAATTTGCCTTCGGCCAAGATGGAGTTTTACCCTACAACAGGTCTGGGCTTGAACCATTGGATAGGGCACATTACATTTCAGCACCTGCACCTGATATTGATAAATTAGTAGCTGAAGATCTTGAAACCGATCAGGACAAGAACATTCCTTATCGTTTCGGTGCAGCAATCTTGGTCAATAAGGTTTTCGAAGAAGTTGCTCTCAAATCAAAGTTAGAACAAGGGGGATATGTTCGCCGTTTGGGTATTACTTCTGCAAGCGCACTGAGCCTCAATTTACTTTTTGATCGATTCAAGTTGGCAAAAGGAGTGCAACTTAGTATCCGTGATTCCAAGGGTCGCTTACTTCTGGGTTATTTTACAGCCAAGGAACACCAGAGCGATGGTCGATTTTCAACTTATATAGTCCGCAATGACAGCTTGATCATTGAAGTTTTCTATCCTAACGAATATGTTAAAAGTGAGGTGGTGTTATCTCACGTAATTCATGGATACCGAAGTTTTGAATCGGAAAACGCCAGTGCCGAAAATTTTGGTAGCTCGGGCTCCTGTAATATCAATGTTAGTTGTTCCGAAGGTCAAGCGTGGCAAAGACAAAAGCAATCGGTGGTGATGATTCTGGCAGCAAATAATAGTCGCATATGCTCAGGGGCGATGATCAACAGTGTCAAGGAAGACGGTCGCCCGTTTTTACTTACCGCGAATCATTGCCCGGTTTCAACCAATAACTTGTTCGTATTTAATTACGAATCACCGGTTTGCTATCCTTCGGTAGATAGCAACTCACTTCATACTATTAGTGGTGCAAGTATTCTTGCCCGTAATGCGAAATCAGATTTCCTTTTAATGGAACTGAATAGCAGCCCTCCCGCCCCTTACAATGTCTTTTTTTCAGGCTGGAATTCAACAGGAGAAACACCTGAATTCAATACCGGCATACACCACCCCAGAGGAGATGTTAAGAAAATATCACTGGACCTTGATAACGCGGAATCATCGGGTTATTATTTTCAAGGAGATGACCATTGGAAGGTCGTAAATTGGGAAAAAGGTACGACCGAGAATGCCTCCTCTGGATCTCCGCTTTACGACCACAACAAGCGTATCATTGGCCAATTGCACGGTGGTGAAGCCTCTTGTAACAATACCGAAGGTGAAGATTATTACGGAAAACTGTCTGTTTCATGGCAAGAAAATAATGATAGTCTGAGGCAATTGAAATATTGGCTCGACCCGGATAATACGGGTGCAAGTTTACTTTCAGGAAGGTGGAAAAATGAAATTCCCGGGGACTATGATGCCGCTTTACTAGGTTTCATCCAATTACCTAATACAAACTGCGGCAGTGGGAGCTTCACCCCCAAAATCCTGGTCAAAAACCGAGGAAACAATGCCATCGATTCTATTTACGTGGATGTTTACATAAACAATGTATTTCTTCAACGCATTGTTTACCAAAACAGCATACAAAAGCAAGAGATTGTCAGTCTATCTGGCCAGCCAGCATCTTTAGGGAATGGATTCTTTAAACTAAAAGCAGAAGTTTCGATTCCAGGTAAAACCGACACCGAGATGAGCAACAATTCCATAGATCAGGGTTTTACGAATATTGCCAATCCACAGCTGGTATCAGTTATCGTAAAAACCGATGATTACGGGGATGAATTCAGTTGGGAATTAAGAAGCCAAACAGGTACAATTCTACATTCCAAAGGGGACTACCCTACCAAACCTGGGGGTGAATTATTCAATGACTCTTTCTGTTTGCCTGAAGGCTGTTTTACATTTGAAGCAAAAGATGCCGCTTCGGATGGGATTTGCTGCAGTTATGGCGGCGGTTATTACACCATCATCTCACTCAGTACCGGGGATACCTTAGTGAATAATAAAAACTTTATTTCTGCAGACACAAGTCATGAAATATGTCTGGGTGACTCTTGCAGCATCCTTGCCAAGGCCACTATTCGGGAATGCAGTGGACAAAACAACGCCGATGGAGAAATTAAGCTGGATGTGTTGTCGGGAAATCCTCCTTTTACCTTTGACTGGTCGAATGGAGAAAGCACACAAAACATTAATGGGTTATTACCGGGTTATTACAGTGTTTTCATAACCGATGATTTTAACTGTGTCGATTCTCTTTATTACTCCATTGGTATCGCTACCGGTGTCAACTCTATTGTAGAAGAACCGGAAGAACTCCTGGTTTTTCCAAATCCGAGTAAAGGAATCATATACATAGTAGGTTCTCGTACAACCAGTAAGCAGCTCCTTTCGATTTATGACTTAAGTGGAAGATTACTGATCTCAACTAATATAAGCGAATCAGGAAAGGCTGAAGTCAACTTGACAGAACTTCAAAACGGACTGTATGTAGGACGCTTGACATCCGAAGATCAAAAAGTCATTACTTTTAAAGTATTGATTAAGAAGTGACTACTTGTACATTTTTCCCGAACTTTTGACCTTAGCACCTTTTTTTCCTCCCGAATTGAATCCCGGTCGTGAAGCAGCACAAGCTTCAAGAAGCAATGCGCTTATGAATAAGATGCCCAAAAAAAGTGCAGTTCTTTGAATGGTTCGATTTTTCATGATCATCTTTTTACAGCTCTAAATTAACGATTCCTTTGAAGATGTAAAGAATGCTTGTTCTTTTCAGCGGGCTCGGAAGAATTTTACCATTTAATTATCAAGTGAGGCCCGCATATTTCCTAAGTCCCCATTCAGCCGAAGCAAAAAAGAGAAGAAGAAAGAATAACCACTTAATGGAAACAATCTCCATGAATTTTTCCTTATAGTGCAAACTAGGCTTGTAATCAGCTTCGGACATTTTTTTACCGAAAGCTGCGATTTCATCGGGATAAATCATGTTGCCCCCATGCTTCGTGGCAAGATTTACCAATAGATCGTGATTTACCGTTTGATCATTAGCTTCTAACTGCAGCGGTAATACATTGAATGTGCCTGATTTCTTCAATACCGCGAAACCGTCGTCTACTGTTGCGCTCCAATTGAATTTACCTACTTCGAACTGACCCAGATCAGCGTAAAATTGAAAACCTTTCTTTAGAAATTCATAACCAAAGCTCTTACCTTCCGAATCTTGGATTTCCAGCTTCACTTGAAGATCATTTCTTAATTCCATTGATTTATCATAATACTCCGCTTCAAAAATTACATTTTGATTCTCAAACCATGCCGGTTCAACGGTAACCCTAAAACGACTCCGGTCTTCTTTAATAGACAGAAATTGCATGAATTTTATAATCATATTGTCGAAAAGATCGTGCTTTTTAGTTTTTAAAAAACCATGAAGTCTCCAGCGCCATAAGCCCTCGCCAGCAACGAATCCTTGCTTAACTCCATCAATTTCCGTGAACAAAATCAGCGGGTATTCCGTGTTGACTCTCCCAATGGTTTGAAACAAAAAGGGAAAAGGCTGGCTCACGTAGTTATATTCGGCCATAGGAACAATGAGCGGAGGGAAAGTCGAGATATTTTTTACCTCTTCATCAGCAGCAAAAAACTGGAATCCTTCGTTCAATCTCGCAGTGACTTCGTTATATTGTCCTTTAAAATTTTTAACCTCCAATCCGAGCTTGAGTTTATTGAAAACCGCCGGATTACTTCTTCTGGTGTTAATGAAAAGTACCGATTTTCCCTTTATAATTTGATTCGTTTTTTCGGCCAAAGCAGGGTCAACACCAACCAAAATGATAGCACTATAGGCTTCTGCCGATCCTTCAAATCCCTTCAGGGTCGACGCAATAGCAGAATAATTATTTGAGCCGTTAAGAGCTAATTTAAGCGCATTAACATCTGGATGAGGTTCTGAAGCGAGAATCAACACCTTGTGCTTACCCTCGAAAATATCTACATGAATATATTTGCTATTATTACCCAGGCTCGATTCATCTCCGACTTTTTCCAAAGTAATCTCGTATTGTCTTAATCCTAGTTCCAAGGCTTCAAGACTGAAAGAAATGATTTGAACATCTTCGTTTTTATTGAAAATCAGATCCTTCTGAGCAACGATTTTATCATTCTCTTTAATCAGTAATCTTGAGGATTCTCCACGAAGTAAATTTGCTTTGATTTGAACCGAGACTTCAAAACTATTTCCCAAGTAAGCGATCTTATTATGTTCCAACTTCCCTATCATTGCATCACGACGCACAATAGTATCACCCATTGCAAGGCAATTCACAGAGTACTGAAAATTCGAGGAGGAGTATATGGGATTTTTGCCCTTGTTGTAATTACCGTCAGTAATTAGAAGTAAGAAGGCCGTATTTCTGTTATCATAACGATTCTCCATTTCGGATAAAAAACTAGAAACGTCTGTCAATTGATCCGAGTAATCCAAATCAAAAGCAGAATTAATATTCACAATTTCATCCCCAAATTGAAATATGTCAACATCAAATTTCTCGGCCAGGCCAGTTGTTAATTCCGACAGGCTTTGATTAATATTAACCAGGCTGAGACTGTCTGTGAGATTTCTAACCGAAGAGGAATTATCCAATCCAATGATGACGATCGGCCTTTCAATCTGAGCTTTTCTTGATCGAAGCATTGGAGATATAAGAATGAAAAGAAGCAATGAAAATGTCAATGCCCTAAGCACAAAGAGAGATCGCAGGGTAATTAAAGAAACTTCAAAATGCGAACGTTTCCTGAAATAAAACAGATAGGAAGCCACAAAACCAACTAACAGGCATAAGGGCACGAGCCAATAAATAGCTGTTGCGTTTAAATTAAGGTTGACGGAAGTTAAAGAAAAGGGGTTCAAGTTTGCATTCCTCCGCACACATTGAGCACCTGACCCGAAACATAGGAACTCAAATCACTGGCTAGAAACAGGGCTGTGTTGGCAACGTCTTCGGGGCTGCCCGCTCGTTTCAACGGAATATCGTCGATCCAACCTTTCATCACTTCTTGGTCAAGAGCCGCTGTCATTTCAGTTTCAATAAATCCAGGTGCTATGACATTACAACGAATATTACGAGATCCTAACTCCTGCGCTATGGATTTTGAAAAACCAATAATTCCAGCCTTGGAAGCGGCATAGTTTGATTGACCCGCATTTCCTTCTTTGCCAACCACACTTCCCATGTTTATGATAGAACCACTTCGTTGTTTCAACATCTGTCGCTGCGCGGCTTTCACTACGTTGAAAATACTCTTTAGGTTGGTATTAATGACTTCATCCCAATTTTCTTCGCTCATTCTCATCAGCAATCCATCTCTTGTGATACCAGCATTATTTACAACTACGTCGAGCTGGCCAAAATCTTCAACCACTTGACTCACAAGTTTGTCTGCCTCATCAAATTTTGAGGCATCAGACCTGTAACCTTTCGCCTTAACTCCAAAGGATGTTAGCTCACTTTCAAGTATTCTGGCTTTTTCTTCTGAGGAAAGGTATGTAAATGCAACATCTGCACCTTGCTCGGCAAACTTGAGGGCAATGCCCTTGCCAATTCCCCTTGAAGCCCCGGTGATTAAGGCCGTCTTTCCTTCAAGTAATTTCATCTCATTTTATTTTAATACTTCTGCCATTTTTTTTCCGATGATGGCCGGGGAATCAACAACGTGAATACCGCATTCCGTCATAATTCTCATTTTAGCTGCAGCTGTGTCATCGGCACCACCGATGATGGCACCAGCGTGTCCCATCCTCCTCCCCGGAGGTGCGGTCTGGCCAGCGATAAAACCTACAACAGGCTTAGTTCCGTGCTCTTTGATCCAATACGCGGCTTCGGCTTCCATGCTTCCACCGATTTCTCCGATCATGATAATTCCATCAGTCTGGTCATCTTCCATTAACATTTTAACGGCATCTTTTGTAGTAGTACCTATAATGGGGTCTCCTCCTATTCCAATACAGGTGGATTGGCCCATCCCGGCCTTGGTGACCTGATCAACGGCTTCATAGGTCAATGTTCCCGATCTTGATACAATTCCGATCTTTCCTTTTTGGTGTATAAATCCTGGCATTATACCGACTTTGGCCTCACCGGGCGTAATGATTCCCGGACAATTTGGGCCGATCAATCTACAATCTTTGGTCTTTAAATATTCGTGCACCGGAATCATGTCCCTAGCTGGGATTCCCTCGGTAATACACACAACGACCTTAATCTCAGCATCTGCAGCCTCCATGATGGCGTCAGCAGCGAAAGCAGGCGGCACGAATATGATGCTCACATCTGCTCCGGTACTTTTTACAGCGTCCTGGACAGTGTTGAATACTGGCCTGCCTAAATGTTCCTGACCACCTTTACCCGGTGTGACTCCGCCGACCACGTTCGTGCCGTAATCGATCATTTGCTGAGCGTGAAAGGTGCCTTCACCGCCGGTAAATCCTTGAACAATGACCTTGGATGATTTGTTTACTAGTATGCTCATTTATTTAAAAGTTTGCTAGTCAAAAGTAGAATTTTCAGGGCTTGTTCAAAGAAAAAATGGCGATTCAATCCCGGAAATTGATGTAATATCCGGTATGCCTTCTTATGTTCAACACCCGGTTGTCTGCGAGCATCACATATTGTCCTTTTATTCCAATGAGTTCTCCTTCAAATATTGATTCCTTATCGAAACTGATGCTTTTTACTTTTTCGGGGTAGTCTAGCACCGGATAATCAAAGTGCGTCACAGTGTTGTCATCGCTGACATAAGCCTTGAGCTCATCATTCAAAACGCCGGATAGTTTCTTCTTCTCTTCTGCCAGATTAGCTTCATTGTCGACCTGATTCTTGAGCATTTTTTGCCAAACGGTTTTATCGGTGATGTGCTTTTTCAATTCCACTTCAATCAAGCCAGCGAGAAATCGATTAGGTACTGTGGCAAATCTGATGGCAGCACTGGCGCCCTGATCGATCCATCGAGTTGGGATTTGAGTGTTTCTGGTAACACCCACTTTTACTGCAGAAGACAGCGCAAGATAAACCGAATGGTCTTGAAGGTGATTGCGCTCTTCCCATTCTGGATCCCTTCCTTTCCCCAAATGCGCCCTGCACAATTCGGGACGAATGATACATTCAGAATTCATGGGTGAGCTCAGCATGCACGGATAACAGTAACCTTGGGCAAATGACCTGGGAATTAGTTTTCCGCAAGCAATGCAATTGATCTGACCATTGAATGATAGAGAGATCTTTTTACCCAGGTATTCATTCAACCTGAGATTCTGGTCGCCAAGTATCAGGTTATAGTCCACGGGATTCCCCGCCTCGACTTTCATTTTGACCAGGTTACCGGAAATCATCATTTGATCCTAGAAGAATTATTGCTCTTTCCTGAGCCGGGTAATGCAGGTAAGGGAATTGAGCTCACCTTCAACAAAGAGTTCGTAGGAATAAAATCCGGGGTCGGAAAGTTTTTGATTATTGTAAGGAAGTGTATCGGTAATCAAGGTATCCTTGATCTTAAAATCTCCGGTTCCCAGGGTAAAAGTAACTCTTGGATAAACTTTTGGTGCGTCGAAAACAGCATAACAAGACTGCTCATCAACATCCAACCTACCGTAATTAATTACCTCGCCAGTGTTCAATTCATAAACCACTTTTACATCACAAAGTGGATATCCCGAAATATTTATCAACCTGACGTTTATGGCATTGCTGTCTACATTGCAAGGATTATCCTCATTGGATTCACATAGCTTGCTCGGGTAGTCCTTGGCGCAACCAGCAAAGACCAACATTGCGCAAATGGCCGTTGAGGTTAAGGAAGCGCGAAATTTTTTCATGTGACAAATATAGTTTTTTTTCATTTTGGCAAACGGCGAAATTGATCTGATCAAATTAAGACATCAAAGATCAAAAATATCAATCGAAGCATCGTAAATTCGCCCAAAATACCCCTAAATAAAATGATAAGCGTCAGCGATAAAAAACTACTAAAAAGTGGCCACTTTATTAACGGTGAATGGCTCGAAAATGATCTGAAATACGACGTCAAAGATCCGGCTTCAGGTGAGGTTATTGCACAGTGTTCGAACGGTGGAAAAGCCGAAACAGAGCTCGCCATAAGCGCAGCCAATGCAGCCCTGAAGGATTGGGGCGCCAAAGCGGCAAAAGAACGATCTGCCGTATTAAAAAAATGGCATCGTCTTATCTTGGAAAACATCGATGATCTTGCCATGATCCTGACCAGGGAACAGGGAAAACCTCTTCCAGAGGCAAAAGGAGAAATCGGCTATGGAGCCTCATTTATTGAGTGGTTTGCGGAAGAAGCGAAGCGGAATTACGGTGATGTCATTCCGAGTTTTGCAAAGAATAAGCGCATTTTAGTAGTTAAACAACCCGTAGGAGTTGTGGCTGCCATCACCCCTTGGAATTTTCCCAACGCCATGATCACCAGAAAGGTAGCTCCAGCCTTGGCGGCCGGATGTACCGTTGTGATTAAACCAAGTGAAGAAACACCGCTTTCGGCACTTGCCCTTGTAGAGTTGGCAGATCGTGCCGGTTTTCCAAAAGGTGTCATCAATATGGTTTGTGGAACGGATGCTCCTACAATTGGAAGCGCTTTGACTGCATCACCGCTGGTCAGAAAACTGTCATTCACGGGTTCCACCCCGGTGGGAAAATTACTGATGAAGCAATGTGCCGATACGGTTAAAAAAGTTTCTTTGGAACTAGGGGGAAATGCCCCTTTCATCGTTTTTGACGACGCTGATCTGGATGCAGCCGTGCAAGGGGCCATTGCCTCTAAATACAGGAATGCCGGTCAGACATGTGTATGTGCCAATCGGCTCTTGGTACAAGATGCAGTGTACGATGAATTTGCTAAAAAATATTCCAATGAAGTTTCGAAAATGAAGGTTGGAATCGGCACCGAAACTGACGTCCTTATAGGTCCATTGATCAACGAAGCCGCCATGGAAAAAGTTGAACGCCTGGTGGAAGATGCCCTGAGCAAAGGCGCCAAGGCTATGACGGGAGGCCACAGAATGGAAGGTGGAAGTCGCTTTTATCAACCCACGGTTCTTACTGAAGTGACCGATGAGATGGCCTGTTCGATTGAAGAAATTTTCGGACCCGTTGCCCCGTTATACCGGTTTAAAACCGAAGATGAAGCGATTGCGATGGCCAATAACACCAGGGCTGGTCTTGCCGCCTATTTCTTTTCGAGAGACATCGGTAGAATTTGGCGCGTTTCAGAAGCTCTGGAGTATGGAATGGTCGGTGTAAATGACGGTATGATATCTACTGAAGTTGCTCCTTTTGGTGGAGTAAAAGAATCGGGAATGGGCAGGGAAGGTTCCAAGTATGGGCTGGATGATTTTACCGAGATAAAATACATACTTCACGGCGGTTTGGCTTCCTAGGAAGCTCTAATACCTTCTTGCAACAATTTTTGTTTAATTTTTAATAAAGGAAACAGTTGTCTAAAAAACTGCTCATCAATTTGTTAGCCAAAGCTAAATAATTGTCTAGACATGTATTTATTAACCTTTTGGTAACCTGTATCTTAACCCTTGCGTATATTAAATTAAATTTCGGAAATTTACGATGCCCATAGTTTAGCCGTCATGCGCCTTGCTTTTTTATCTTTTTTCATAGGATTGATATGTCCTTCGCTGGTCCAGGCACAAGTTCTGACCTCTGTCAATGACGGACTTTTCCTAAATCCCTTAACCTGGGATTGTACGTGTATTCCATCCAATACAGACACGATTGTTATTGAAAGTGGCGATACCGTCACCCTAAGTATCAACACTACCGTCGGTGGACTTGAAATAAGAAGTGACGGCTTGTTGGACAATAATGGAAATCGCATTGAAATCACTGACGATTACCACAATGATGGTGAACATACCGGTAATGGTGATATCTGGTTGACCGGAACCAACACCAATATCAGCGGTGAAGGTATCGTGAGCAATGGGAATGACATAGAGATCAGAAACGGGAACAAGAACATCCTTGGCGGCACAGACCTTTACAAGACCGGTGGTGGTCAATTCATCATTCGCGGAGCACTGACCGTTACCAATCACGGATCAATTACTTCAGAGCGTAACATCAACGGCAATAACAATAATTCAACCTGGATCAATGACGTCAATTCCACTGTGGAAGCAAGAAGATTGTTCATGACTACCGGCGACGTTTCAGCAGATGCCGCAGGAAATGAAGTGATTTATGCCAGAACTGGAAACCAGAACATCATTCTGCCAATTACAGGGGAATACTACAATTTGACCATCGGTGGTTCAAGTAACAAGAATCTTGGAAACGACATCGTTGTGTTAAACGACCTTGAATTGGGGGGAGGAAGTTTTAATGCCGGTGCCAACACAATTACCTTGGGGGGTGATTTTACCAATTCCGGCGGATTGCTGAACGAGGGAACGTCGAAATTCATCCTAAACGGAAACACTTCTCAAACCGTAGATGCGACTATTGTAGAGCGGTTCAATCGGCTTGAAATTGATAAGTCTGCCGGTAACGTTGTATTGAATACTGACATTGAAGTACGGGACAGCCTGATTCTAAAAAACGGTTTGATGGTCACCGGCAACAATAAGTTGACATTGGGCATTTCTTTAGCCGTAACGGGTTTTTTGAATCGGACATCAGGGCATGTTGTGGGAAATATTGAGCGCTGGATAAATACCACCGCGACTCCCATCACTTTTCCGGTTGGAAGCAGCGGTATTTACCGTCCGGCTTTAGTTACCTTCAATAACTTAACCGGCGGCAAGTTAAATATTGCATTCAACGAAGGATTGCCGGGAGACAATGGCCTTCCTCTGAATGACGGCGTGGATTCCATCAGGCATAGTTTTACAGAAGGATATTGGGAAGCATCAGTCACAAGCTTGAGCAGCACGGATTATGACCTTGAAGTGATTGCCAACGGCTTTTCCAGCTATACTGTCAACCCATCCACCCGGATAATATCAAGAAGTAGTGAATTTGCCAGTTGGCAAATTGAAGGGAAACATGCTTTGGCTGTGGCACCCAACGTATTCAGGGATTCGCTTTCAGCTTTTCCCAGGCAATTTGCCATTGGAGACACTACGCAATGTACCTTGCCCAAGCCCGTTACTTCTATTATTTCAGGCCTTGATTCCGTTTGTGGAAACACCAGTGGAGTGAATTACAGCGTGGTCAATACTGCTGGAGCCAGTTATGATTGGACCATTACAGGGGGAAGTCAGTCCACTGGTGGGAATACAAGTTCGATCACAGTAGACTGGGGTCCAGGTGGTATAACGGGTGAGGTAGCTATCATAGAATCAAATGGTTGTGAATATGGTAGTCTGGTGCAACTGGCGGTAGATCTGCATCCATTGCCGGCAGATACGATCATTGGTCTAAAAGGGGTTGAAGAGAATTCAACTGGGGTTGCTTATTCCACTACGCCTAGCCCGGGATATACGTATAACTGGACCATTACCGGTGGAAGTCAAGCCAGCGGAGGAAATTCAGCAAACATCACCGTAGATTGGGGGTCAGCCGGTACGGGAAACGTTGCCTTGACGGCAATGACCGGATGTGGCACTTCTTCATCCATTGATCTGGACGTAAATATTTATGCACTTATCAAAAGTGTGACATCGGATGACTGGGATCTAACGACAACTTGGGACTGTAGCTGCGTTCCATCGAATTCGAGCAACGTAGAAATTCAATCCGGTCACACGGTAACCTTGGTTGCAAATACCACCATCAATAGCGTCATCGTGCTGTCAGGCGCGACGCTTGACATGGCAACCAGTCGTTTGGATGTCCGGGGTGATCTGACCAATGGCGGAGCAATTACCGGCACCAATCGACTAACCATGCAGACTTCAGGAAATACCATTTCCGGATCGGGTTCGTGGCTTGGACAAACCGGTATTTTGAGATTCAATGGAGGTACATACACCATTGATTCAGATGTCAATTTGGTCAAAACTGCCGGAAATTTAGACCTTAGGAATAACTCGCAAGTATTTAATAATGGAAACGTCACCGCTACGGAAAACATTACCGGTCAAAATGCCAATGCAAGTTGGTACAATTTGAATAATGCTTCTTTAACTGCTGGTAATTCGGTGCTTGTTACCGGAAGACTCTACGCTACCAGTCCGGGTAATACAGTGACTTATGCCCGGGGCGGCAATCTTAATCAGACAATAAAGAATGCCGTTAGCGGTACCTATCATCATTTAGTTATCGACGGTACGAGCACGAACTCAATCAAATCACTTGGCGGTAACATTATCGTAAATGGTGACTTGACCGTTCTGGGAAGTACTTTCGACGTTTCTGTCAATAACAGGTCCATCAACCTGAAAGGAAACTGGAACAATTCGGGTGGGGTGTTCATTGCGAGAAATGGCACTGTTACTCTGGGTGGAAGTAATCAACTTATAAGTAACAGCTCCCAGGAGGTCTTCAATAACCTTGTTGCGAGTGGAAGTGGAACCAAAACTGCCGACACGGCCATCGCCGTCCAAAATAATTTAATCGTTAACAATGGTGTTACACTGGACATGCACAGCGGCGATAACAATGCACTGAACATAGGCGGGGATATGCAAATAAATGGTTCCATTTTACTGCACAAATCGCTATTAACTTTTGACGGTTCAGCTGCTCAACAAATTGATGCGACCGTTGATGTTTACGATATGTTGTGTTCAGGAGGCAACAATGTAGCCATCAATTCAGGCGCAGTGGTATTGTCCAATTCAATGGAACTTACAGGAGGAAGTGTTTTTAATTCGAACAACAGCCTGACTTTCCTTTCTGATGTGAATCAAACTGCTTACATCAAGGAATTAAATGGGGGTAGTCAAATAAATGGATCTGTCACAGTCCAACGATTTTTGAACGAAGACGTGGGATATTACATGCTTGGATCGCCCGTCACCGGAGCTACCTTAGACGATTGGAACCAAGAGATAATTACGGCGGGATTTCCGGGCTCTAATCGCCCGACCTGGAAATACGGTTCGGTGTATACCTACGACGAAACGGCCAGAACCGGTTCGTATACCACGGGTTACCAACCAGCCACCAATGTGACAAATTCAGTTACCCCAGGTCAGGGATGGTATGTTTACCTTTTTAATGCACCCAAGACCATCGATGTTTCTGGTCCTCTTCATCAGGGATCACTTGGTACCGGAACACTAAGTCACACATCAACAGGGCCTACTGCCGAACAAGGATGGCATTTGGTTGCCAATCCGTATGCCTCACCTATTCTATGGTCCGATGTCAATAAAACGAATATCCAGGCAAATGAAGCATATGTGCGCAGGGCCGATGTTGGAGGAAATTACTGGTCGGTCAATGGTGACGGCATCGACACCATTTATTCTGCCGAAGGATTCTGGGTTCAGGCGGCTAGCGGTGGTGGTTCCCTGACATTTGACGAGGCCGATAAAATAGACGCACAAGACGACTACAATACCCGCGCAGCTTCACCCCTGTTGGAAATTCGACACCCCCTCAAAATGACACTTACCTACTCGGGGCACAATGGCTATCAGGATTATAGCGTATTGCAATTCGGTGATACCAGTAATTCAATCAATTTTGACGGCACCTTTGGTGAATCCAGAAAACTGGGCAGCACAGTAGGCACCTTCCCAAACATTGCATCGATCAGCCTTTCTGATACCTCACGTGTCTATTTCAATTCGTTAAGTCCAAACCAAGGGGTGTCCTTGCCGCTGGAGATTTGGACCTTATACCCTTCTTTAAAAACCTACAATTATCAGCTTGAATTTGACGGCATTAAAACCTGGAATGAAAACAATCATTGCCTGGTATTAACAGATAGTCTTTTGATGACTTCCAAAAAGCTCGAAGCCTCAAATAACGCTTACAACTGGGCCATGAATGACACCTTGGGAAGGGACCGAATCTATCTGCAGCACAGCAATCCTATCCAAGTTGATGCCAAGCGTATATCCTGCTTTGGAGCAAATGATGCCATGATCACTGCCAAGGGTTTTGGAAATGGTCCGCATACCTATACCTGGCTGGATGAAAATGGCGATACCTTGTTTGTTGAAACTGCGCAAGGCAGTGAAAGTCAACTGGTGAACCTTTCACCCGGAAAGTACACTATTCATGTCAGCAGCAATGGTATTTGTGGGGATATGGCCACATCCGTTGAAATAGTCGAAGGGGAGTATGTTAATTCTGCATTTACATTTCAACCGACCGTTTTAGGAGCAAATGAATTCAGGTTTGACAATCAATCGCTAAATGCAAATAAATACCTTTGGGATTTTGGCGATGGAAACACCAGTATCGAAGCATCTCCAGCTCACATTTACAAAAAAACCGGATCTTTTAAGGTCAAACTTGTTGCCTATGGTGATCAGTGCGCGGATACTTCGATTGCAATGGTTGATGTTTCTGTAATTCCCGGTATTAGTAGAGAAGGAAATGGTTTGGATAACCTGGAAGTGTTTTATTCACAAGGCATGATTCATTTAAATGGGAATTTTGATCGTTCCACTGCGTTGTATGTTCGAATATCCAATAGTCTCGGCCAGGTTTTACAAGAACTTACCTTTGATGAAGCACGCATTTTCAACCAAACCATCCAACCAATAGTGTCAGACGCATTCCTGATCGTTGAGGTCAGATCTTCTACCTTTAGTAAATCCGTAAAAATCTTTACCAACTAGGGATTTATCAACTTCTGGGTTATCTTTAGTTTATCAACGTATGGACCCAATCAGAAAATCCATTGCCCTGATAAAGGGTTTTTTAATCAGCGAGCTCAGCATCAAGGGCGGAACTGACCCTGAAGCCACCATTGCGGGAATAAAACGGGACATCACCTTCAGGGGCCCAGCCGCATGGATTCTTGCATTTTCCATCCTTATTGCCAGCATAGGACTCAATGTTAATTCGGTGGCCGTCATCATCGGTGCCATGCTTATTTCACCGTTGATGGGTCCAATTCTAGGGGTGGGGCTTTCACTTGCCATCAATGACTGGGCAACGCTGAATAAATCGCTGAGAAACTTTGCCATTGCCATCGTTTTGAGTGTACTGACATCTGCCTTGTATTTTTCTATCACACCCCTGGACTTTGAACAGTCAGAGCTATTGAGCAGAACCAGGCCAACCATTTTAGATGTGCTAGTAGCCTTTTTCGGTGGTTTTGCGGGAATCATTGCCGGATCACGAAAGGAAAAAAGCAACGTTGTTCCCGGCGTTGCCATCGCTACAGCCCTGATGCCACCTTTGTGCACGGCGGGTTACGGTTTGGCCAATCTGAATTGGTCTTACTTCTTAGGTGCCACTTACCTCTTTTTCATCAATTCGGTCTTTATCGCACTTTCAACCTATTTGGTGGTTCGCTATCTGAAATTTCCTAAAATCGATCAAATGGAGGTCAACAAAGCCAGAAAGTACCGAATTGGATTGATTGCCTTTCTTGTTGTAACCATTATTCCAAGCATTTGGATTTTTTATCGCGTAATTCAGGAAACACGCTACGTCATCAATGCGGAGCGCTTCATTGCAGAACAATGCTTTTTTGATGGAAGTGAATTGATCAGCAAGAAGATCACCTATAACGACAGTGCTTCAGTCATTGACTTGTACTACATTGGCAGCAAGGTGGACGAAGACAAAGAGCTTTTCATGAGGGACCGATTAACCGATTATCGAATCAGCGGCAATGAACGCTTCCCCATGACTAAAAAAACAAAGGTTATCATTCACCAGGAACGCGATGAGGGGGAGCGGATTCAGGAAGGTTTTTCCACCTTGAATAAGGAACTCAAAATGAGCATTTTGGAAGACATCTATACCAAGAATCAAACCACAATCCAGGACAAGGACCTGAAGATACAGCTGCTGGAAGACGAACTTACCCGCGTTCGCACCATGGGCATCATTCCCATGACCCAGTTGCAGGCCGAAATGACCTTTCATTTCAAAGACATCCAGAAATTTTCCTTTGCCAACGTCATCGAAGTGACTTCGATGAACGATACCTTGCGTACCGATACCATCCCTTCTATTCTGGTCAATTTCAAGCCCAAGACATCGCGCCGTGAAAAAAGTGTGGAACTCAAGAACATCAGCAAGTGGCTGAGCATCCGCCTGGACAAGGACACGGTGCAGGTGTTGGAGTATTAGCGGGGTCTCAGAGAATTGTATTAAGCCGTTCTTTCCAAGGACAGGCGTTGTAATTCACTTTCCTCGATTTCTTCTTTGATAATGCGAAGTATTACTTCTGTTCCTTTTGGATTTCTCGCTTCGTCTAAAAGATCGATAAGTTCGACAGCAACAATGGGGTCTTCTTTCCCCATGTTTACCATTTCAAGGCGGCGCGAAGTATTAGACATTGCAACTGATTTATTAGTATCACCTACCGCACTCTTATTCAAAGCGGCCTGTGCTCTGCCTACTCCATTATCAATTACTTTGCATTCAATCTTATCTCCGGCATCTCGGATTAAAAGTTGTAGTTTTTTATCATCGCCTTTCTTTCTTTTTAAGCCATGAATTATTGCATTTTCTACAAATGGTTGGATTATAAAACTCGGAACCAACAATAAATCGGGTTCAAGAGTATCATCGACAAACATCTCAAATACAAAGGAATCATTGAAACGCATTTGTTCGAGTTCTATATAAATCTGGAGCAATTTTAACTCTTCGGTCAAAGTAACTTTTACACTCATGGACTGATTAATTACAATTCGAAGAAGTTTTGAAAATCGAATTAGAAATTGACCCGCTTTGCTTTGATCGCCTGAATTGATCATCGAATAAATAGAGTTCAAAGCATTGAACAGAAAGTGAGGATTCATTTGAGACCTCAAGGCTTTCATTTCTAATTCTCTCATTTTACTACTAATCTCAATTTCTCGCGATGCCCTGGTCTTTTCAAGTTTTCCTCTTTTAATAAAAACACCCGTGACAATAGAAAGAGTCAATAAAGCCTCCATCGATACAAACCACCACTTCTTCCAAAAGGGAGGTGCAATATGAAAAACAATCGTTTTAATTTCACTTGTTTCGTTTTTAGAATTCGTGCATTTAAATTTTAAAATATAGCTCCCTGGATTCAGATCACTAAATGAGAAATAATTTTTACCAATTATATTCCAGGAGCTGTTTCGATCTCCAAACGAATATGAATAGACGATGCTTTTTGCGTCCCTTAAATCATTTGCTGAAAATGAGATTGTTAAATTATTCATGTTGTAGGCTAAATGGTATTCTGCTAAAGACTCAAGAGAATGATAATTCGTCACCACTTTATCAATGTTAAAATAAATAGAACTTTTTATGGACAAAAAGGTATTTTTAGGTTGTTTGGACAATCCTAGATTTGAAATAATATAAAGTGTGTCACCATATAATTTAAGTCTATCAATTTTATCTGTTTGAAGTCCGTCCATTCGATTAAAAGCAATCAAATTATAATCAAAGTGATTGTTTGGATTTAATTTTAGATAGTAAATTCCAGTCATACTTGACAACCAGATTTTTGTGGGGCTTTCAACAGAAATATCAGTTATATGCGTAAATAATTCTTTTCTATTTATTGTTAGCCTCTTGGATACAGAAGATCGCAGATCTAACATGTAAATGCCCAGATTTTTGGTTCCAGCTATTAAAAGGTCATTAATTACTATAAAAGTCGTCACATGAATATTGTCGAATTGTTTGAAATTGTCGTCATAGATTTCACCATCCCGGATTGATGTTATCCCCTTTTCAGAACTCAATAGGAAAACCTTATCACCAAGCTTTACCATATTATTATAATAGAATAAGCCACTATCATTAGATAGGATAAATTTTGGGGAATTAATATTATGAAATTCAATTAGGCTTTTTCCCAATAAATATGCATTATCTTCACTTTTAATAATTTTTTTAAAAGAGAAAAAACTGTTTCTAGCTCCAAAAAGTTTTTTTTCATTAAACTTCTCATCAAAACTGATAGCATGATTTCGTGTTAAAATGATGTTTTTATCTCTGAAAATTGCAACATCTTGTATTTCGGTATTAGGATATAGAGAACTTCTAAATATTCTGCTAATGGAATCTGAATCAAAAAGTATCACATCTCCTTTAATATTTCCAAGTAGAGTTTTATTATCTACCACATCAAAAGAAGTTATCTTTGGATTTATTGTATCTGGAAAATTGAAGTATTTTGATTCGTTATTCGGCAAATAAAAAAGTCCTGATTCAATCGTGCCTACCCAATATCCATGATCTGCATCAATAGCAATACTTGTAACAATTCTATTATCTAGATATGTTTTAGTATTCTGACTTGACTTTTTTATTCTATTTAGAAATTTTACCCCACCTCCATAAAGACAAACAACTATACAATCTTTTAAAATGGCGAAATCTGTGATTTTACTATCAAACGTAGCGAGTTTCTCGAAATTTTCATTTAAAGTATAAATACTTGATCCAAAGTGGATATATAGTTTGTTCGTGAATATTTGTGCTCCACATAATTCAATCGAACTCTGTCTTTCTCCCGAGGAGATGTATATGGTATCTTGACCTAAAATAGCCTCAAATTGATATTGTCTCGAAAGTGCTAAACTCTTTCCGAAACTAGATTCTGTGTATAGAAAAGGTGTGTTTTTTGCAACATTTCGGATATAATACTCTTTGGTTTTAGTAGATCTATCTAAAACGTGTTTGATCTTCGCTTTACCTTTGCGGTCAATCTCTATAATACCCGAATTATTAAAGGAAATCTTTAAGTTATCGTTTTTATCACAAGTAAAATCTATATGTCGTGATGAACTTTTTCCCCTGATGGAATCAATGGAACGGTTATACTGATATTTCCATATTTTCCCTTTATCTAAATAACAGATTTGGCCAGATTCACCAACAAACCACAATCTTCCAACATCATCTTCATAGATTTCGTATATAGTTGCCTCGACAAGCCCATCTGAAACACTATAATTTCTAAATTGTTTTCCGTTATAACTGCTCACGCCCAAATCAGTTGCAATCCATAAAATGCCAAATTTATCAACTAACAAATCGTGAATATTATTACTGGGTAGCCCATCTTTTTGGGAAAAATTTACCTCGCCAAAAGTAGAAGTCAAATTAGCAACCATTAGAAGAAAGCAACCGGTTTTAATTAATAAGTCCATTTTCCTTATGTGTGAAAAAAAGCATTTCTTCATTTTGACTGTAAAACTCACCTGCGAGAATTAGTTTTCAATCTTACAGAATGCACACTAAGGTATGCAATGCCTGTATTCTTATCTAAATCTGTTATTATTCCTAATAAACTATTCAAGAACCTTTCGATTCATTTTAATTATAGTGAAGTCAAATATTAAATAACTTATACTAATCCAATAAATTATTTGATAAATTTCTACCTAGAAAAATCAACTACTCCAATATCATGTTGGAACAAAAATATCATCTTAAGATTACATTTAATCTAATGAATCAGTCCATCAAGATTGACTTTTTATCCGTCTGAAGGGATTAATGCACTGCTTTCGAGCGATGGAAAATACACCGCTTTAGACTGAATCAGTTAAAAGTATTTTTAAAACAAATAATTCTATGGTTTTGGAATTGTGAATGCAAGTTTGCATGAGCCCGCGGAGTGAAGGTTCGGTTGACAAACTACACTTTCGGTTGTTAATCTCACACTTCATTCAGCTAGGCATCGCTTTGAATCAAATCCATCCAACCTTCAATTTGAAAATAATAAAATAAGCTCTGCACAACAAACGAATTACTACTTGGTTTTGGATCATTGCATCGATGCATTAGATGCAGGCACTAGAATGTTACCAAAGAGATTTATATCTTCACAACCCCCAAATTAGCGGTGCATTTTTAGTTGTTTGGGGTTAATAACCTTCGATATGAAATTAGCCAGTGTTTTAATGATCACCTTGTTGATTATAGGTTATGAAGTACAGTCTCAAAACTTGGGGTGGGCCCATAAAATAGGGAGCAGTGGTGAAGAATACCCTATATCGGTGGCCATAGATGCCCTAGGAAATGTAATTACCGCAGGAACATTTGAAAGTACCATTGATTTTGATCCGGGAAGTGGAACGGCAAATTTGACCTCTAATGGATCTAGAGATATTTTTATTCAAAAACTGAGTAATTCAGGGTCCTATATTTGGGCCACTCATATTGGTAATAGCAATGGTGATTATTGTCAGTCAATGCACATGGACGATTCAGGGTATATTTATTTAACGGGACAGTTTGCGGATACCATTGATTTTGACCCCGGGCCTTCTGTACTTAATTTAACAGAGTCTGGCATCAGTGCTCAGTATGTATGTAAATTGAATTCCTCGGGAGGCCTTGTTTGGGCTAAATCCAATGGAGGCATAGCAAGAACGGAAGGGTATGGAATTACAACAGATATCAACGGCAATGTAATTACAACAGGTACCTTTCAAAACATTTCTGATTTTGACCCAGATACTGGCACCTATAATTTAACTGCCACGGCAGTTGATGTCTTTGTTCAAAAACTATCTCCTTCGGGCAACTTGATTTGGGCTCTTTCTTTTGGTGATACGCAAAATGATTATGGTTACGATGTAGCGGTTGATACCCAAAATAATATTTATGTTACCGGGTATTTCGTTGGAACAGTTGACTTTGATCCTGGCACAGACACTTTTTACCTAACATCCGGGGGGAGTTTAGACGTATTCATTTCCAAATTTGACAGTACCGGAAATTTCATTTGGGCCAGGAATTTTTCAGGACCTGGATATGATCAGGTTTTTTCCATCACCGTTGATGGCGCAGGGAATTCATATACTACCGGGTATTTCAGAAATACCGTGGACTTTGATCCCGGCAGTGGAACGTATAATTTAACGGCCTCTGGTAACTACGATCTCTACCTTGTTAAACTCGATCCCTCTGGAAATTTAGTATGGGTAAATCAAATATCTTCTCCGGGATCCGACATAGGCGTGGATGTTAGACTTGATCAATCAGGTAACCTCTATCTGGCAGGTGTCTTCGATGGTACGGCTGATTTCGATCCTTCTGCTGACACCTTTAATCTTACTGCAGCGGGTTTCGGGGATGCCTTTGCCGCCAAGTACACCACATCGGGCAGTCTTGTTTGGGCCAGGAATACGGTTGGCTCAAATATTGCGCTTGGATCGGGCATTGACGCAGATAACCAAGGCAACGTTTTTATGTCCGGAAGATTCGGGGGGACAGCAGATTTCGATCCCGGACCCGGAACCTTCAACTTGACCACTTCCGGGGGATTGGACGGCTTCATTATGAAATTTTGTGAAGTCACATATGACAGCACCTATCCTGTGGCATGTGATTCGTTTGTTTCTCCAAGTGGTCTTTATGTGTATGATTCAAGTGGTGTCTATCATGATACCCTTGCTGGCTCAAATGGATGTGACAGCATCATTACCATTAACTTGACCATAAATGAAAGTAGTTTTTTATTGATTTCGCCCACGGCCTGCGACAGTTTTGCCTCCCCTGCCGGGAAGATATTGAAAAGTACAGGGTTATACTATGATACCCTATCATCAACTTCTGGATGTGACAGCATCATTGCCGTTAATCTCACCATCAATCAGAGTTACCAAGTTCCCATAATCACGTCGGACTGTGACAGCTTTATTTCCCCAAGTGGGAATTATACCTGGTATAGTACCGGGACTTACTATGATTCCTTATTGAGTATTTCGGGTTGTGATAGTGTCATTATAGTTAACCTGACCGTTTTGCAAAGTAACTCAAGTTCAATGTCAATGACCGTATGTGATAGTGTGGAATCACCAAGTGGTAACTATAGTTGGTCCAGTACAGGTACTTACAATGACACCCTTACAAATGGTGTTGGTTGTGATAGCGTTATCACTGTTAATCTAACCGTTTTTCAAAGTAGTTTCAATTCGATATCCATTACCGCTTGTGATAGTGTGACTTCGCCTAGTGGCAAATACACCTGGACCACCAGTGGGAATTACTCAGACACCCTGCAAACCAGTCGCGGTTGTGACAGTATCTTTCAAGTTGCCCTGACCATCAATAACTATTTCTTTGTATCAGTTTCTATCGATGCGTGTGATAGCCTGATATCCCCGAGTGGAAAATACAGTTGGAATCAAAGTGGAACATACCTGGATACATTGTCAAGTTCCACCGGATGCGACAGCGTGGTAGAGGTGAATCTTACCGTCACAATTGTTGATGTAACTATCAGCAATAACGATCCTGTTTTAACATCTAGTGCGAATGGAGCTTCTTATCAATGGTTGGATTGTTCTAACAGTCAGATTATAGTCGGGGAAACAGGACAGTCGTTTACTGCTAGTGAGAATGGGAATTATTCAGTCATTATCTCTGAAAATTCATGCATCGACACTTCTAATTGTGAACCTGTCATTAGCTTGGGTTTGGACAAAGCAAATTCTTTGAGTGACATCAACTATTACCCTAATCCCATTGATGATGACTTTTCACTGGAATTTGGCCAAGATCTGCACGAGGTCAATGTAATTATTCGAGATTATCTGGGGAAAGAAATTCAACGGTCATTTTGTAGATCATGCAACACCATGAGAATTAAAATGACCATTGAACAAGGAGCTTATTCGGTTGAAGTAAGATCACTTGAAGGGAGGAAGGTGCTAAAAGTGATTAAAAACTAAACTACTTTTTCTTTGATAAAGCTGAAGGGATTGGGTGTCCTTATTGGCAAAGTTAGACTGGACTGCCTTCCAGGCTGGTAAATAAAAAATCCTGATGATGTGTTGCGAAAGCCTTGATAACAGGGATTGACCTCGCTGCGCTCGGTCTTTCCCTTCTTTTCCGCTTTGCAAGTCAAATTTGATTCTCTTCACTCAGAAACATGAAGTCGCTCCCTAAAACAAAAGCGAGCTTTTGTTTAGCTCGGGATTGACCTCGCTGCGCTCGGTCTTTCCCTTCTTTTCCGCTTTGCAAGTCAAATTTGCTTCGCTTCACTCAGAAACATGAAGTCGCTCACCAAAACAAAAGCGAGCTTTTGTTTAGCTCGCTTTTCATGTTTTGTTCAAATTTGACTTAATCGTGAACCCGAAGGGATTCGAACCCCTAATCTCCTGATCCGTAGTCAGGTGCAGTATCCAGTTATGCTACGGGTCCAAAATTTGGGCAAATATATCATTTCCGAACTCGAAAAACCAGCTATTTGTCCAGTTTTCGCACGTCAATGGTTAAGCCAGCATTTATTAATTTACTGGCGGGCATGCTCACTTCTTCCGGTGTTCCCAGCAAGACGTCACATTCACCGTTGTGATGCGCAATAATGGCACATTGCTCGGCACGTTCGGGCTCATGGCCGCAGTGGGTCACCAGATTATCGATAACATATTCGAATGAATTGACCTCGTCGTTCAACAGCACAAGTTCGTGCGATTTTTCGAGGTCGTGAGATGCGTGTTTTTTTTCTTCTGGTCTCATTGCCATGGTATCTAGACGTAAAGTTAGGCAATTAGGGCGCATGTGGCCGCAATAAATATCATTGATCCGAACTCAAGGCCTGTGCAACGCTAATTCTTTGCCCATTTCGATATGCAGTAACGAAAGCATCAGAAATGCCCCTGCTTACCACTTCACCTTGCCTTTGCCTTGCCTGTTCGATGGTCTTGAACTGACCCGCACTGTATCGAATGTTGCCATTGTCCAGCAATTCGCTGTTCAATTCGCGAATGGTCTTCAACCGCTCGGGAAGTACGGTGTTGGTGTATACGCCCACCTGAACGGTGAAGAATACGCCTCCAATGTCCTTGGCATTAATGGTCTGTTCTGCAATGGCCGTGCTTACTTCACCCTGGTCGTCTATGACCGAAGGCGTATTTAACACTTCGCGAGGGGCATTGGTTTTAGGCGCAGATGGGCCCAAATCTGTCAGAGGTGGAATAGTCAGGTCGACATTCTCAATATTGCTCAATTCCTGGAAAGAAATGCGCTTACCATCCATAAAAGCCACTACAAAAGCATCGTCATACCCCAATTGCCGTATTTCGTTCTTGGCCCTGTTTGCATTTCCAAAATCCCTGAACAGACCGGCCGTATACCGGGTGATGCCATTTTGGATACGTTCACCCATCAATGGTGCAAATCCTTTAAAAAGGTCCTGAGGAATTGGGTTTCTGAAAGCGCCGATCTGTACCTTGAACACCAGTCCGGATGGTATTTCTTCATCTACCGGAATGGGCTTGGATTCGTTATAGGGGGAAACCCTTGCCGATGTTGCTTTTACAAAAAGATCGCTTTCCAGGGTCTGAGGAATAATAGCCGCTTTCTCTATAAATTCCTGATCGTCCAAGACAACACTATAGGAGCCCTGTGGTGATGGAACCAGCGACGGTTTTTCAGCTGCGGGCAATTCTTCATCAGAGAGGTACTGATCTTGGGGAATGCCCAGATCAATGACTTCGGCCAAAAGGTATAATCGTTTTTGATCTTCCCGCTTCAGGTTGTTGAGCACCTTTTGACTGTTGTTAGCAATGACATTTTTTTGCTCCTCCAAGCGCACAGTTTCAAGCGCCAATGAATCTCGTTCTTTTTTTAAGGAGGCAATTTCAGCATCGATGACTTCGGCTTCTTTCATCAACTTTTTCCTTTTAGATTTTTTACTGCTCATGGCCATGTCAATGAACTCATCTCGCTGCCTTTCTTTGTCCATTACCTGAGCTTCTTTCTGGGCGAGTAAGGAATTGATTCCGCCCTGCTCAACACCCAGATTATTCAAGGCAGATTTATCCTTTTGGTATTCTTTAAACTCGGGTAAGGCTTTGATTCGCTCACTTTCGGCAGAAGAAATGGTGAAATTACTTACCAATGCTTCTTTCTCTTCTCTGCTTGCTTTACTTATTGCCTTAATTGGAGTTTGCCCACTTTGAATAACGGCCAGTTCACCTGCCGGCTGCAGAGCATTCAATTGCTCAATGATCTTTTCCTGCTCTGATAGAACATATTCGCTCATGAATTGGGCCTGATCAAAAACGTCAAACTTCAATGAAGAAGATTGAAATTTAGCAGCCAATACTCGGTAACGATCTACTTCTTTATAAATGATGTCTGAAGCATTAATTTGCCGCCACAATTTGGGGTTTTCTTGTTTGAGGTTAGGATAATTCTTGAGGTAGGATTCAATCAGGGTCCTGTTTTCTGCAAACTGTATGTTCCCGGCCTCGGCCAATGCCAAATAAGCTTGTTCCTTTGATAATTCAATTTTCGCTTCAACTTCGAGTAGGTCCTTTTCGGCCGTCTTACTTAGGATCTCAGAACTCAAGATAGCCTCTTTCTGCCTCATAAGGGATTGAACCTGGCGATAGTTTTCATTCGCTTTCGAAACGCTAAAGGAAGCCGCTGCACTGTACTCCCCATCTGCTTTAAAATCCTTTTTAGCAAAGACGTAGTCAACTGCCTGATCTTGCCAACCCACCACCTTGTCTGCCATTTCCTTTTCAACGGATTCCTCGATCTTCACTTCTGTGCCCGATTGCTGCAAATCGGTCCGAGCAACTTCGTTGTCGGCCTTTTCTTGCTTTAATAAGGCAAGAAGCAATGCTAATTGCTGTTTCTGAAGTTTATTATTGGCCTGAGCGAGCACCGTTTCCGTAGAATCGATTTTCTGAGCATTGCTCAAGCCATTTTCTTCAATCACTTTTTGATAATCTATGGCCTTTGCCGACGTTCCACCCTTTGTTTCAGTATTCGATTGATCCTTATCCTTCGAACCTTCGCTAGCAGCCAATGTTTCTGTATAGAGCTCTTTTCCGGCCTTTTCGAACCGGTCAAAGTAAGTATTGCTTTCATTGATGTGCATCGCTTTTTCCTGTTCCAAAGCCTTGATCTGCTCGAGGATGGAGAGACGTTCACCCTCACTTTCAGTAGATGACAAAGACGCTTCCAGGTGTAGAATCTCCTCTTGAATGGTCATCGCCCAGTAATTATGGATCTCTGAAATATACCGGTCCTTTTGATTCCTGGTGAAAACAGGGTTATTCTCAACGCTCGAAACCAGTTCGGTGTATTGACTGAAATACTGTTCCCGTCCTTCATTCGGGTTGAAAGCCATTGCATAGGATTCTTCCGGTTCAATGATAATCTGACCCAAAACGAGGTTTATCTCGAAATCTGAAAATTCTTCTTTCGCCTTGGCCACATGTAATACAATGGTGTTTTCCAGCTCGCTAATTTCCTTTTGAAGTTTTGCCCTATCCTGATCGTTCAGCGGTCTTTCGAGCCCTGCTTTTTTACTTTTTAATTTTGTTGTCAGTGCTTTGGCCCAATTCAATTCCACGGCCGAAGAAGCCATTTTTTTTG
Source organism: Vicingaceae bacterium (assembly GCA_040220895.1). Taxonomy (GTDB): domain Bacteria; phylum Bacteroidota; class Bacteroidia; order Flavobacteriales_E; family Vicingaceae; genus UBA11591. The sequence continues at coordinate 142,888 of JAVJVY010000019.1, read as the reverse complement.
AAGGTCCGTCAGCTGCTATTTCAAATTCAGCAAGCTCGGCCATGTATAATTGATCGATCTCTTCAATACTAACAGAAGTCGGGTCGGTGGCTATAGATGTTATGGCCAATGCCGCTGCTGCTCCGGATTTTTGTGGTGAATTTCCTTTTGGAATTTCTATCATTGTTGCACCGGAAGTTGGAGACTTTAGGATCGGATTTTCAGTTCCTACATCAGAAACACCCTGATCATTGATTGGTTCTGCATTGGCAAATTCATTTCCGGATGAAGAAGATGAATTCCCTTCTGACTCCATTTGGGGCTGGTTAAAGGCAAGTGTGGCATCGGCATAACGTTCGGACTTCATTTGGTATTCGAGCTGTTTGGAGGTTAAAATCTCGATCCGTTCTGATATGATCTCTTTATCACCCTTTTTTTCGGTGAATGTCAGTTGGTTCTCCTGAATTTTCTTGTCCTCTGATACAGTTTGTGCCCAGTTCCTGTATAGTTTGGATAATTCGTTGTTCTTTTTCTCATCTTCCGGCAAGATTTCCAATGCCGAAAGATTGATGAAATAAAGTTCGTCGTAGTCAACTTGTTTCCCTTCATTGTCAACCGCGGGATAAAATTGAGCGGTATTCTTTAAATCAGAGGGCGACCCCATGGCCATCACATTTTTCATATCATCGCCCAAAGCATCTTCAATGTAACGTTGTTCTCTAAAATAATCGATGAGCTTTACCAATTCCTGCTTTTCATCATCTGTTGGTGTAACGGCCACAGAAGTATTATTCTTGAGGGCCAATAAAAATTTATCAAGTTGTTTTGAATCGCTCAGCAGCCCCCGGTAATCGGCTTTCTGCTTCGAATAGCTTTTACTGACATCTTCAAATTCATAAGAAAGGTCTTCAAGATCGATTTCTTTCGTTCCCTTTTCTGACATTAGTTGGGCCTTCGCTTTTTTATTCCCGGTGCTGGCAATTTCGTTCTCAAGTCTTAGTAAATCCGCCTTAAGGCCATCAATATCACGACGTATATCCTTGTAGTACCCTTCTTTTTTAACAAGCTTTTCTGAGGAATTTTTAAGCAATTCGTCGTATCGTTGGGGTGCCATGTCGTATGCCGACCTCATGGCCGATAGGTCATTGAGCATTGGGCTATGTTCTTCGAGCAAGACCTGCTTTTTGTCATCTGAAGGATTGGCGCCGGCATTTCTCACTTCTGATATGACCTTGTTGAGACGTTCAAGATCGCGCTGTTTCTCTTCCAATTCATTTTCCAAGCTGAGCGTAAAATCATAAGCGACTATGGCATCAGATGCCACTGGCTCGAGTTCGGCGCGTTTTGAAAGAATTTGATCTAGCTGCTGTTTTTTTGCTGCATCCTTCACCTCATTTTCCATACGCTGCCTTGTTTCCTCAACAGACACATACATTTTATCGGCGGTTTTAGCTCTGGAATAGGAATAGGAATATCCAAATGCCAGGTCCGATTTGAGTTTTGAAATCTCGCTGGACAATTTATTCTGAAATTTGGAAAGGTCCTCGCTCAAGGCCTTGTATCGCAATTCCATTGAAGCAATGTCCTTACCGGCATTGGTGACAAGCCCGGCTTCGGCTTTTTTAGCGGATGTCAGATCAATGTCTTCCAGCCTCGAATTGACTTCAAGTTCAGAGGCGGACCTTAACAAAGACACCATGTTATCTGAATTAACGGCTGCTTGCGAAGACTGATCGAACAGGTTTTTAATCACAAGTTTTTGGTTTTCCCCCGTCCCGACCAACCTTATTTCCTGCTTTAAACTCACTAATTCACTTTGCTCGGGGATATCCACTTTACCCGTATGCACCGGTGAATCGTCATCGGTTTCTACTATAAACTTGTATGAAGTGCCGCTCTTGGGAAGTGGAATATTGTATGACCCATCATCCTTGTCACTAAAAAAAGTCCCCACTTTTTCGTTGGCCTCAATATCATAAATGCTGATCTTGGCAGAGGTAATGTCCGTGTTTCCTTCAGACACAAATTTTCCACTTAAAAATGCCAGATCGAAGGCTTTACGCTCAACCTGTACCCGGTAGACCACGATCTTGCCATCCACTGAATTTCTGTCGCTGGCAAAATAGGCCAACTGTCCGCTGACATCTGATATAAACAGAATATCGTCGAAGGTTGAACTGATGGCAAAATTGAGATTTTCGGGGGCGGACCAGGTATCAGTGCTCTCGTTGTAGGTGCTTTTAAACAAATCATACCCTCCCATGCTGTTATGCCCCTTGCTGGCAAAATACATGGTCCCGTCGGGATGCATAAAGGGGTAATCTTCATCAAATTGAGTATTGATGGGACTCCCAAGATTTTCAGGGGCACCCCAGTCTCCGGATGATTGCTTTCGTACCCGAAATATGTCCAGGCCCTTGTTTTTATCGCTCCCGTAACCTGAAAAATACAATGTGCGGGCATCGGGAGGAAGATAAATCAGGGAATTCTTATTGTTCTTTAAATCGAGCTTACTCTTGAATTCATCCGGTTTGACAATGATCTTACCCCCGATATCACCCAGGTCGTATATTCTGAAAAATTCACTCCTTGATATCTCCTGCTTATCAATTACATTCAGATCAAAAATATTGACCAATAGATCCTTACCATTCGCACACATTTGGATGTTCCGATCAACATCAAGGGCCGCTATTTCTTTGGAACTACCCTCTGTTTTAAACATTTTATAAAACTTGATGGCCTTCTGCAATTCATAGTTTAGATGAAGTCCCCGGCCGTAGTAATAATGCGCTATAGGGTCAGCATCCGTTTTTGACGAGGCGTATTTGAGGTATTTCAGGCAGGCTGTTTTGTCTCTATCGGCATGCAGCAGGCAAACCCCGTATTTCATGTTGTAATTCCAATCCTTCGGATATAAACTGACCAACTGACTATAAAGGGGCATGGCTTTTGAAAACTGAGCATCTTCGAACATTTGATCCGCTGCCTTGATCATTTCCGATTCCGAACCAAAACTTGTCTGTGAAAAAGCCCGGAAATTGCACAACAGTGCAATCAGTACTAAGAAGTGAAAAACGAATATTAGTTTAAGTCCTTTTATCCCCATCAATCGTCAATTTCATCGTCTTCATCCAACTGGCTTTTACTAGCAAATATCTTGGTCTCTTCCCTTCTGAGCAGGCGCTCTATGTTCTTTTGATGAGTCAAAACCACAATGATGGTAATAAATAGAGAAAAACCAATAAGGGATAGGAAAGTTACGTCCTCAATAAATATGACGTAAATCGGCAAAAAGATGGATGCAATTATGGAACTAAGCGAAACATACCTGGTGGTAATTAGCACCAGAAGAAACACAGCACAGGAATAAAAGGCCGCACCACCATCCAACGCAATGACCACGCCTAAAAGAGTGGATATACCCTTTCCACCTCTAAAACCGGCATAAACAGGGAATATATGGCCAAATAAAGCTGCAATCCCTAGCACCAATTGCATGTTGACGAACATCTGAGTTCCAGGAATATACTCGTCTGTTATACGCAATAAGTTGACTGCAGCAACTCCTTTCATGACATCCAATACTAGAACCGATATTCCCGCCCTTTTACCTAAAACTCGCATGGTGTTGGTGGCTCCTGCATTTCCGCTGCCGTATTCGCGGACATCAATTTTATAGAACAACTGACCGACCCATACTGAAAAAGGCATGGATCCGAGCAAATAGGCAGCTATCAATAATACGATAGAATTTAAGGTGATCATTACACTTCTGCTACTCTTCGAATCGGCGAAGAAAATCCCTTCGCTTTCTTTCGGTCGTGATCATAAATTTGTATGGTTCTTCTTTTCTTTTAACCTCCAATTTTGCTTTTTCAGGCTTTGTTTCCGAAATCAATGTATTGAATACTTCGTTCGAAGAAATGGTCCACAGAATCCCCCTTGAGTAATTGAAGAAGAACCAGGTATTGGCATCCGATTCCAAATATATGTTCAATACGTCTCCGCTTCGTTTTTTGATAAGTTCGACCTTGCCCGTCACATACTTATTCACTTGTTCCTTCAAAATATTCCCCAGTCCGATTTTACCGAATGAAAGGTAGGAATTGGTTTCTTCATTGAACTTGAATTTCACCTCATTCAGGAAAAGGCTTTTATTGAGTTCATTGGGGAATTTCTTAAAGGAACCATAGAGCCCCAGATCGGAAATCAATTTATCCGCATCTTCCTTACCCAGTAATTCCCTGAGACCATCTTCATAGGTTTCGCGGTCTAACTTAACTGGATCCAAGACAATGTTCTTGTTGATCACTTCAGCCATTTCTTTGAGCGCATTGTCTTCAAAATGGAAATTGATCAGCATCATCATGTCAACAATAACCTCGTTCTCGGTCTGGTTGTGAATCATATTTCCGGCTCCGTCGACAACAATCTGGCCGGTGTTGGTTCCAAGGTCAATCTTCCCTTCCCCGTAAATCTTGCAGCTTTTGGTAGCTAAACTCAAATAGTTACCCGTTAGGGAATTTTCCTGTAGTTTTTCTCTTGTCGACACCCGGTATTCATCAGACCCTCGGTCAAATGTCAGGTACCCGTAAGCCGGTAATACAAAGGCATCGCTGTAATTATTCCGCTTATTGAGGAAAGCGGTATAAACGCCAGAAGAATCGCCTCCGAGCATAATACTGGCATAAAGTTTGGTATCTCCCATATCTTCTAGATTCGTATCTACGGGTATGTAGATATTTTTGGGATCAATTTCAGATTTGAATTTTACCCAAGCTCGATCAAGTGTGGCGCATTCGTGACTCATTCTGGTAACCCCCTTAAATGTTAAAAAAGCTTTGCTCGCCTCGAGTATTACCTTACCCCGGTACTCAAAGTGCCTACTTAGGGTAAATCCAACATCCGAACCTATGACTCCGGTTGCAATTGTCTGTCCAGTGGTATCAACATCGATGTTATCTAATTGAATCTGCTGGGTCATTTCATTTTCATCCTTATAATCTATGGTTCCTGAGCCGGCGTATGTCTTTTTACCAAAAATATTTACCCTGGCATTATAAATATTGTGGTATTGTGTGACTGTATTTGCAACGATTCCAGAATTTTCCAAGGTTTGCATCTTCGCCTTTCGCTCAACTATTACCTGCTGACTGTCGGGATAAACACGGGCATCGGCCGTTAAGATATATTGGACACCTTTTGCATTGATAATCTTTGATCTTAAATCATAGCGAGCCAAGGTGGAAAAGAAACTAAGGGAATCTTGATCGGGATGGGTTGAGATGAATTCGGCGCCTTCCAATCTAACATCTGAAGTATCAGTTGCTGCTTGTTCTTCACCATGCGCTCCCGCTGCCAATTCTATGTCCTCTGTATCCATAAACCATTTAAACTCTTCCATGAAACAGATGTACTGGTTGATCGGGAAATTGATGTACGAACCTCCTCCATTTGACTTGAACTCCCCAAAGCGCTCATCAAAATCAACATGGGCATTCACATTGGTTGTGGAAAATGAGAGTCGATCACTCGCGTCGCCCTCAAGCAGGCGAAAATCTGCAGTATCGGAATCAAATGTTCGCGATAAGAATGAGATTTTATGAGACTCTAATTCAGCCTTTTCAAATTTAAAAAGTCCATTTCCAGTCAAGCCACTAGGCCTCAAAGTTGTTTTCCCGTGAAATTCAGATATGCTATCATAGAAAACCAGAGGCTTCTCAATTTTTGTTGCATATAGTACATCGCCCATTGGTTTCCATTGAATCAGGAGATCTTCTGCGGTCACGTTAGGGTACTCCACTCCTTCTTTTTGCTGGGCAACATAATATTCATCGGCAATGGTTCTCATGGAATCAGGAAAGAACATGAAATCAGGTGAAAAAGTAGTTGAGGTCAGGTATTCTAGTTTCCCCTCTCCGCGAAGGCCTCGATTGCTCAGATTTATATTGTTTGAATATATCCCTTTTCCACCATAGGCGGGAAAGCCCTCTTCCGGTGTTTTTCGCTCAAAGCCCAATGAAAAATCGGGTTGCAAACGAAGTACTTCTTCAAAATCCGGGAAAATCCCGCCTGAAAAGAATTCACCCGCAAATCTCAATCCTTCGTTGCTAAAGTTATCCAAGGAGTCAATGGTAAATGGCTCTAAATGGAAATAAAAGGAATCCCTTTTATACACCCCTTGATGGATTGATTTTTTATCATAATAGACGTATGAATCTTTCAGCGACTTAAAAATAGGATAATCAGGGGTGAGCTTGAATCCCGATTTATTATCTGGTGCATCGATCAATAGCTCTCCATTAATAGCTTCTATAACCGACCTTACCGGTTTCAGGCTATTGCGCCCGTATTCGTCCACCTCATTACTCAGTGCCATCATTCTGAGAGAATCGACATTTGTGAGATTCAACTTGAAATTGTCGTATTCAAATGAAAACTCCCGTCCGAAAAAATCAAGCCGACCTGCCTGGATCATTCCTGCAAATATGAAATCTCTGTTCTTTTTGACCGTGATCTCTCGGTTGGTTGGGTAGATGACCACTTGTTGTGAATCACTAAGTATTATTCTACCAACCCCTTCTAGTTGAAGGTCATAGTTTAAAAGATTGAGAATACCATTATTTTCATCTTTTGGATCTGAATGAAACTGAATCACGTCGTAATCTCGGAAACCCGTTTTTCCAAAGACATAGGTATATAATCTGTCCAGAACCTTAAACTCTTCATTGGCATAGTCAAGGTCGATCAATCCACGGGCCGACAGGTCAGAGAGGAGCAAATTAACCTGGTTCGTTGACATGCCCATGAAGGTGGCCAAATCATATACACTTAGCAAGTTAGTGTCGCGCTTTTTGGCCAGGTTGTGAATGATGACCAAAGGGCTTTGATCGGAATAACCTTGAACGTCGTAATAGCGATTTTCATTGAAGAAATTAGAAGATTCAAACAAGGCATACTTGTTGGTACCTCCAAGAAGATTTTTAAAGTAAAGTTCTTCCTCACCCATTTTCCAGGATAAGAGTTCCACATCCATATCAATTTGATGGAAGGAATTGTAATAACTGCTCCTTGACTGTCCTTTTCGGTCTCGAATCAATGCTATCTCTTTTTGCTCCCTGAAAAATTTAAATTGCAAACCTGGATGGTAGATTGAATCCTCTTGTAAATAGAATCGGATCGCTGCATTCTCCGAAACAATCTTATTGTCATAAATCAGAAAAGTCTCTGAAATAGCTCTTGAAAACAAGGTGTCGTTTCGGTAAAATGAAATAATGGAAGGCTCTTCTTTTGATCCCTTGCCAACAAATCGCTCACCGTACATGGCAAAGCCTCCGGTATAATTAACATTGGGTTCGATGTTCTTTATGGTAATGCGTTTGTCAAAAGACTCAAAACGAGGATAGGAAATTTTGCCACTCGAGGTAGGGGCGATGACCTTTTCGATCAATTTTCCATTCAATGTCTGTTCGGCAAAATAATTGGTATTGGTAAACTCTACTGTATCGATCTCATAATTGGTTTTGCGAATATCAATCTTATATTGACCAAGAATTTCGGCCCTGACCACCTTTTCATCAAAACCCGCCCGCAGCCATTTAACGTGACCCGATCGTCCTATCCAAAGATCCGTTGTGGGATAAAATGTGCCGGATGTTTCGTAAATGGTGGAACTATCTCCTTTCGCGTAACAAATCAGGTTGAGCTTTTTAAACGTGATCTTCGGCAGGCTATCGAATCCAAAATCATAATTACTGTTGTCAACTCCCCAAGTAACAGCACCTGAAACATAAATGGCATTTTGTTCGAACAAATTTCTGGAGAAAGAAAGGTAATCTCCGAATACACTTCGCTTTCTACTCGAAAGCATGCGCGTTACGGTTTCCTGCCAAACTCCAAAACTTTCTTCGGTTTGGTATTTTGAATCAATAAAACTTAGTACCGTGTACAAGTAATCCCTAAAATCAGGATAGGCCTTCTTTTTTGCTTTAAGCATGAGGTTGCACACTGCATACACCCCCTGACGATAGTTTTCAGAGAATTTTCCTCCATACCAATAAGGTTCAAATTCTTTCATGAATATTTTGCCCTCGTCGCTTCTGGCATCTTTCATAAAAGCCTCGAGTTGGTTATAATAAGTAACTGAATCATCGGCAAAATGGACAACTACTGATTGAGCCAAAACCCTGTTTCCAAGAGAAAACAGGAAAGCTAGTACTATCAGTTTACCGAGCAATTTCATTATGAAGTTTTGGTCAAATGTAAAAGGGCCCAATCCCCTGATAATCTATGGTTTTTTAAACTTATGCCATATTGTTTGGCCGCATTCACGATCTCTTCAATTTCTTTTTTTAAAAAGCCGCTCAACAACAAATCACCTCCACCAGACAGACGTTCGCTATACGATTGCAGATCGTTCATGATCACGTTGTAGTTAATGTTAGCTAAGATAACATTATACGATATGTCTTTTACCTGATGGATTTCTGCCTTTTCAACGACTATTTGGTGACAATTGTTGACGGAAGCATTTTCTTTTGCATTCTCAACTGCCCAATCTTCAATGTCAATAGCCATGATCCTCGATGCGCTCAATTTCTCTGCCATTATGGCCAAAATGCCGGTCCCACTGCCTACATCGAGCACGGACTTCCCATGAAAATCAAGGTTCATCATCTCGGTAAGCATTAATCGCGTCGTGTCGTGGTGACCCGTTCCAAAGGACATTTTTGGGGTAATGATGAGATCGTATTCTATGTTTTTCGGAACCGGATGAAAATGGGCCCTAACTCCAATGCCATTAGTGAGAATTACCGGATGAAAATTAGACTCCCATTCTTTATTCCAGTTTCTTTTGATAATCACTTCTTGTGTATAATTAATTTTCATTCTGCCCTGATAACCCAGAATGATCTCTTGTAAAGACTTGGTTTTAAAATCCCCCTCGACTATGTAAGCGTAGACCTCGTTTGAATTTAGCTCAAATGCTTCAAAGCCAATGTTGGCCAAATCCTGAATGAATACCTCGGCCCAGGGTTCCATGGGACTCAATGAAAAAATAAATTTGAAGGAATTATTTTCCGGCATTTGACAGTATGGTCAAAAACTCACCCGCCTTAAGTGAAGCTCCTCCTATTAGTCCTCCATCGACATTTGGAAGTGAAAAAAGTTCCTCTGAATTAGCAGCATTACAACTACCCCCGTAAAGAATCAAAGTATTTTCAGAAACCGAGGTGCCGTATTTTTTTGCAATAAGTTGGCGTATGAACACATGCATTTCTTCGGCTTGTTCGGGACTGGCTGTTTGACCTGTGCCTATTGCCCAAACCGGCTCATAGGCTATGATGCACTTTCTAAAATCGTTAACTTCTGTATGAAAAAGAGATTCCATTAATTGACGTTCTATTATCTCTTCATGATTTGAAGTCTGGCGATCTTCCTGGCTTTCACCACAACAAAAAACGGGATTGATATTATGTGAAAGAGCCTGATTCACCTTGTTTTTCAGCAACTCATGATTCTCTTTAAAAAAATGACGACGTTCGCTATGACCTATCAGACTGTATTGGACATTCATTGAGGAAAGCATCTCGGCAGAAACCTCACCTGTGAAGGCACCGCGCTGTTCAGAAGACACATTCTGTGCCCCTATGTGCAAATAATCCAAATCATTCATCTCCAACAGCTTATCCAGGAATGGATAAGCGGGAAACAATAGTATACTTTGAAGGTTTAGATTTCGTTCTAAGCCGCCTTTGATGGATTTGAATAACTCAATGGCTTCGTGATAATTGAGGTTCATTTTCCAATTTCCAGCAACAATCTTTTTTCGCATTAGTTCTGAAGTTTAACTCTCGGATCAAGAAATGTATATAGAATATCAACCAGAATATTAATTAATACAAATATGGAACTAATCACAATAACCGAACCCATGACAACCGGAAGGTCATATTGTTCCAGCGCTCTGAAAATGGTCCAACCAATTCCTTTCCAGGCAAAAATCATCTCCACGAATACTGCACCCGCCAGCATCCCGGCAAACCAACCACTCGCAGCCGTTATAACAGGATTAAGTGAGTTTCTGATTGCATGGCGACCAATGACAGCCCACTCAGACAATCCCTTTGCTCTCGCTGATCGAATATAATCCTGATCCATTACATCCAGGAGCGAGTTACGCATGAGTTGCATGACTACCGATAACGGCCTTATACCTAAAGTTATGGCAGGTAAGATTAAATTAGAAATGTCAATATAACTTCCCCGGCCGTAATCATCTATTTCCATAAGACTACCCGTCATATTTAAGCCGGTATAGTCGGCCAATACAAAGCCAAAGAACCAAGAGATCAGAATGGCTATGAAAAACGAAGGGCCAGACATGCCAATTGTAGCTATAACCAAAAGCGACCGGTCCACGAATGAATTTTGGTTGAGTGCAGCCACTATTCCCAGAAAAACACCTATTAAAAAGGCGAATCCTATTGCCGCAGCAGTCAACACCAAGGTTGCGGGCAGGGCTTCTGCGAGGATATTTACAACTTTTTTTTGTGACTGATAGGACCTTCTTAAATAGGGCCATTTGAGGACCACCACCTTGCTGTTAAACCGGCTAAGTGTGTGATAATCGTAAGTGTTCTTTTCCAGGTAAAGAAATTGGTCTTCTTGAATTTCTTCATGAATAGACAACGGGCTTAGATCATTCAAATACTTAATATACTGCAAACCAATTGGAAGATCTGCCCCAATGTCCTTCTTAATGGCCTCCATTGCTTTTTGATCTCCCATCTGTCCCAGCATCATTCGAGCAGGGTCACCGGGTACGATGTGAAATAGAAAAAAAATCAGACTAATCACCCCCAAAAGCACCAAAAGGCCATAAATACTCCTTCCAATGGTGTATTGCAACATTTTATTCAGTTACCTGTCAATTCCTCAAAAGTGGGTACGTCATTCACATGCCACTTTGCCTTTACCGTTCCTCCTTCTAATAGAACTAATCCAGGATTGGAACGGACTATCGTTTTTAATGTGATTTCGTCGGTTGCGTAAAAAGGAATCTCCAGATCATTGGCACTTTTAAATTCATCAACCATTGTTGGGTCAGAGGCCGAAAGGCCTACAGCAGAAAAACCCTTCGCATTACACTGCTTGACCAGCTTAGATAGATCTTTGATATTCCTGCTTCCCGCTTTCAACACGTTATAACTTATCACCAACAAGACCGGATCGGGATCATTCAAAATGTCCTCTGTTAGGTTATACCCATCAACATCCATGATGGATAGGTCCGTAATCTTTGCTTCATCACCTTTCTCTATCAGCACTGTCTCTCGATCAACGAACTCGTAATTCTCGTCATCCCAGGGGTAATTACTGTCATCAAATTCTTCGACCTTGCCGGTAGTCAAATTCTTATATAAAAAAGTGTTCCGATATATATCGGGCTTGGCACCTTCGGGAAGTTGCATTTGATCGGGAATATTCTTACCTACGGCATACGGCCTGAAATCACGCATGGGAAGGTGATCAATGACATGTATGCTAAACCACAGGGCGCTGATCAGGGAGATAATTACGGTCCACAAGGGTCCAAACCTCAAGTTTGCCAGGTATGTTATAAAACCAAAACCAAGAATGGCCAGCGTGTAATACAGAGGGAATTGCCAATCTACCAAGTATGCGGCATAAGCCATCAAGACCGTGGGGAATACAACAAATGCAGTTTCCCAATAACGGTTGGCATATGGCTTAATCTTTTCGCCATCTCCAAATAAGACGACAACCAAAATAATCAAGATTACATCTTTAATAAAAGATTGCCAGGGAGTTAAGGGGATTGCATCACCAAAGCAGCCACAAGATTTAACCAAGCCAAATACGGCCGAAGCGAATGTGAGAACCGTGAAAAAAGCCATTAACAAAAGAAGCAAGCGACTGACAATTTTCATTTTGTAGCCCACCAATGTTGCAACGCCCAAAACAATTTCCAATACACATAAAAAAACCGCTAGTGGCACACCTAAAGAAATCAACCATTTCCAATTCATGCCGAATTCCACCCAGTACTCTTCTAATTTATAAGAGAAACCCAATGGATCATTGGCCTTGATAAGTCCTGAAAATATGAATAGCGTGCCGACTAAAATCCGGCTGAAACCTACTGTAAAATGCCTAATCATTCTTTATTTTTTTTGATTCCTGATTCCGAATTAATGCAAATACGGCATAATTGATTATATCTAAATAATTTGCGTCTAACCCTTCAGAAATCAATGTTATACCAGCGTTATCTTCGATTTGCTTGATCCTGAGAAGCTTCATTAAGATCAGGTCTGTTAGCGATGAAATGCGCATCTCTCTCCATGCTTCGTCGTAGTCATGGTTCTTATCTCCCATCAACTCCTTAGCCAATTTGAATTTTTCGGTATAGAGCTTGATGCATGTCTCTTCTTCAATTTCAAGCTCCTGAGTTCCGTTCATCTGCAGCTGGATCAATGCCATGACGCAATAATTTACGATGCCAATAAATTCTGCTTCAGCGCTTTCATCAATTTTTGAAACACCTTTCTCTTGAAGGCTTCTGATTCGTTTGGCCTTTATAAAAATTTGATCGGTAAGGGAAGAAGTTCTTAAAATTCTCCAGGCACTACCGTAATCTTGCATCTTTTTTCTGAAAATATCTTCGCAAATGGCTATTATTGAGTCATATTGCGCACTAGTATCAAGCATTTCGGGTATTGAAACAGATGAATTCAACAGGACGGAAAGATACCATTTTTTGAAGAATCTCCAGCTCCATATCAAGGGTCATAAGCAAGAATTGAGGGTTCCCGCAGTCATGGGAATAGTCAACCTCACACCTGATTCGTTTTATGACGGGGGAAAGCTGAACAGTGTGAAAGCAGTCTTGAAAAAAGTTGACACCATGTTGTCCGAGGGAGCGGACCTAATCGATCTTGGGGCATACAGTTCAAGACCTGGAGCGACAGAAGTAAGTGAAGAACAAGAGTGGTGTCGAATTGAAAAGTACCTTCCCCATTTAGTGCTTGAATTCCCTGATGCGCTTTTTAGCATCGATACTTTCCGGTCCACGATTGCCAAAAAAGCTGTGGAAGCCGGTATTTCGATTGTCAATGACATCTCGGGTGGCAATCTTGACAATAAAATGTTGGATACCGTTGCCGAATTAAAAGTGCCGCTGATCCTAATGCACATGAAAGGAAAACCCGCGGACATGCAAAACGATCCGAGGTATGAGAACGTGGTAGAGGAGGTTAAAAGTTTTTTACAAAAAAAGGCTAGTCTGGCAAAAGACAAGGGTATCAAAAATGTAATTCTCGATCCTGGTTTCGGATTTGGCAAAAGCCTTGAACACAATTATGAATTGCTTCGAAATCTCAGATCATTGAAAAGTCTTCATAACCCAATAATGGTTGGTTTGTCAAGAAAATCAATGGTCAACAAAGTGTTGGGTACCAAGGCTGAAAATGCATTGAATGGATCAACGGTCTTACATGCACTGGCCTTGCTGAACGGCGCTGACATTCTGAGAGTGCACGACGTAAAAGAAGCGATCGAAGTAGTGAAAATTGCCTCCTATTTTCAAAAGGATTAATATTGCGGTAATTCCCTCATTTTTAGCTCAATGTCCCTTTTAGAAAGGTATACAGACTTCTATTCCGTTCACTGGTGGTTATCCGTTGTGGATGTTTTACTGGTGTTATTTTTAGTACTGCAACTCTATAATTTCGTAAAGGGTACTGCGGCTATTCGAATTTTTATCGGAGCACTCGTCATCTATTCTATCTGGCAGTTGACCGACTACCTCGAAATGGACTTACTCCATGAAATTCTTGGGCAATTCATTGGCGTTGGTATTATCGCATTGATCGTTGTGTTTCAGCAAGAAATAAGAAAATTTCTCCTTCTTATCGCTTCACCTCGCATGTACAATCGTTTTCTTTTGACAAAATGGCTATTTAAATTGAAAAAGAAACCGGAAATCAATGACCAGAAATGTAAAACTGCCATTCTCAATGCATGTGAACACATGGCCAGGCAAAAGACAGGTGCACTCATTGTAATGACCAAAGAAAATGACTTGGACATGTACAAATCCTTAGGCACTATGATCAATGCCGATTTATCATCCTACCTTTTGGAATCAATCTTTATAAAAGACGGGCCATTGCACGACGGAGCGGTTCTGATAAGTGAAGATAAGATCATTGCAGCCAGGTGCGTTCTGCCGTTATCGGACCGTCAGAATCTTCCGGCCCGATTTGGGATGCGACACCGTGCAGCAGTTGGTATTACGGAGCAAACCAATGCTATAGCCATTGTCGTTTCAGAGGAAAATGGAAAAATCAGTATATGTCGCGGTGGAAAGCTAACAAACAACCTGTCGATCAAGCGACTTGGAGACTTGATCAGTTTTGAGCAGGAGTAGCATTGTTCTGCTCGAATTCCCTTATTAGTTGCTCTGGACTTTTTCCCAGGTTTTGAAGGGAAAATTGCGCAGCTTCCGTCATATCGTGATCGGGATAAGCCTTAATAAAGTCGCGATAAGCCTTGCTCGCTTTATCCAGATCCTTCAGCTGATTCTCATAAACGAAGGCTCTCAAAAACATACTGTACGCAACTTTCTCGTACTCGGGGTATTCATCGATGACCCTGTCAAAATAATCAATGGCCAGTTGTCCTTTTTCCAATCCCATGGCGATGTCTCCTGCTTTAAAAAGGAATCCGGCGGCACGGTCATCATCCGGGTTCTCATCAGCGAACAGTACATAATTATTTAATAATGAAAGGGCACTTGTTTTATTGAACTCCCCTCCTTGACCAAATGATTTATCCTCGATTTCTTCAATGAGTGTCAATCTTTCTTCTTTACTCATTTGGGCTTCTTTACTTTGTTCTTTGCACGCCATCAAGACGAGTATTAAAAGGCCAATATTTATGAATTGTTTCATTTTAGGGGGAATTTCATTTTGTAATCAACTTCAACTTTTCCTTTAGCAATATTCTTCAATTTTCCACTTAACAAACGCCTGCGCAGGGGATTTATGCGATCGGTAAACAAAACACCTTCAATATGATCGTATTCGTGCTGGATGATTCTTGCAGCAACACCTTCATAGACCTCTTCTTTCAGATTGAATTCGCGGTCGTAATATTCTATGGTAATGCTGGGCTTTCTTTTCACATCTTCTCTTATACCCGGAATACTCAAGCAGCCCTCGTTAAAGTCCCACTCCGATCCTTCTTCTTTTAAAATGATGGGATTGATAAAAACTTGCTTGAAGCCGGCAAGATCAGGATCTTCTTCGGCAAAAGGCTCCGCATCAATAATGAACAGACGAATAGATTTGTTGATCTGAGGTGCCGCCAATCCTACACCATTTGAATCGTACATGGTCTCGAACATGCTCTCAATGATCTCATCAAGGTCGGGGTAATCTTGTTCAATCTCCTGAGCTACCTTTTTTAAAATGGGATCTCCGTATGCAATAATGGGTAGTGTCACGGTGCAAAATTACGTTCATTTTTTGTTTTCATGAGCTTTACGATCAAGAAATGATTGAAGGATTATCGCTGCGCTCACATTATCAATCACTGATTTATCGCGCCTTCTGGACTTTGAAATATTTCCATCGATCATACTTTGCAAGGCCATTTTAGATGTAAAACGCTCATCTTCGGTCCACACTCCCATTTCCGGGAATTTTTTTTTCAACTGTTTTACAAAGATTTTAACCTTTGCCGTGGCATCCGTCTCTCTGCCTTTGAGGTCTTGTGGCATACCAACAACAAAGCCCATGATATTATCGCTTGACGACAATTTCACGAGTTCGTCAAAAATAGTATTCGTGGGTACTGTTTTTAGCGGTGATCCAATCATTTGTAAATCGTCACTTATTGCCAGTCCAGTCCTCTTTTGTCCGAAATCGATGGAAAGGATTTTTGCCATATTCTTGAGTAAAGATAACCAGTCCAACGACGCAACAAAAACCAGTATCTTTGCGACAGAATTATGGAGAAACATTTCAATACCATCGATGAGGCGGTCGTCGACATCAGGCAGGGCAAGGTAGTCATTGTCGTTGATGATGAAGATAGAGAAAATGAGGGTGACTTTATAGCTGCCGCCGAAGCGACTACCCCTGAATTGATAAATTTTATGGCCAGACATGGGAGGGGTTTAATTTGTACACCCTTGGTAGAGAGCAGATGCGAAGAATTGGGCCTCGATCTAATGGTCAAAAGTAACAATGCCGTGCACGACACCGCTTTTACTGTTTCGGTGGACTTGATCGGTCACGGGTGCACAACGGGAATATCGGCTTCGGACAGGGCAAAAACAGTTTTGGCTCTGACTGACCCAAAGACACGACCCGAAGACTTGGCAAGACCCGGGCACATATTTCCCTTAAAAGCTAAGATAGGGGGAGTGTTGAGAAGAACAGGTCATACCGAAGCTGCCATAGACCTTGCTCGATTAGCCGGATATCAGCCCGCTGGTGTCATTGTTGAAATTATGAACGAAGACGGCAGCATGGCCAGGCTGCCGGACTTGCTGAAAATTGCCAGCAAATTCGACCTCAAGATCATTTCAATAGAAGACCTGGTCGCTTATCGAATGAAAAACGAGCGACTTGTCGAAAAAGAAGTGACCGTTAAACTCCCAACAAGCTTTGGTGATTTTAATTTGACGGCATTCCGCCAAACAACGAACGATCAGGAACACCTCGCTCTGGTGAAGGGAGAATGGAAGAAAGATGAACCAGTTCTTGTCCGAGTGCACAGTTCTTGTATGACCGGTGATATCTTCCATTCTTATCGATGCGACTGTGGCCCACAATTAGAAGCCTCGATGAGGGCCATTGAAAAAGAGGGAAAAGGCGTCATTGTTTATATGAATCAAGAAGGCAGAGGCATAGGGTTGCTAAATAAATTGAAAGCATACCAGTTACAGGAAGAGGGCATGGATACCGTTGAAGCCAACGCCAAACTCGGTTTCAAACCCGATACCCGCGACTACGGTATTGGAGCCCAAATTTTAAGAGAACTAGGGGTGTCTAAGATCAGACTACTCTCAAATAATCCTAAAAAGCGAACGGGGCTGGTTGGCTATGGATTGGAAATAATTGAGAATATTCCTTTAGAGATCGAATCCAATGTTCATAACGAGGCATACCTTAAAACCAAAAGAGACAAACTCGGTCATATATTAAAGCTGGGTTAAATTCACCATGAAGAAGGGTTTATGGTTTTCGCGCGCATTTTTGGCGCTGAATCTCATCTCGGGAATATTACTGTTATTGTCTATTTCTTCGCTCTACATCGATCCGCGCAATTGGGTTTTACCCTCGCTCCTTGGATTGGGTTTTCTTCAACTTTTTACCTTGAATTTCTTTTTGTTTATCTGCTCTTTTCTGATCAATAAAAAGTACATCTGGCTCTCGCTTATTTTTATGGTTTTTGGACTTACTGAATTACCCAGTCACTTGGAATTTAATATTGATGAAGAAAAAAGGGAGAATGACATCAGTATATTGAGTTTGAACGTCAGAAATTTTGACTTATACAACTGGTCCGAAAATAAAAAAACCCGTGACCGCATCATGCGGACCATTCTTCGTGCAAAATCGGACATCATTTGCCTACAAGAATTTTTTAACACCACCGATCCTAATCACGATTTCAAAACCCTCGAGACCATTCTCGAATTTAAAAAAAAGTACAGCGCACACGTCGAATACACCGCAACCGTTAAAAATACCGAGCACTGGGGCATTGCGACCTTTTCGTCTTTCCCGATTGTGGGAAAAGGCAGCATTAAATTTCAAGGTGGTTCAAACAATGTGTGCATCTATACAGACCTCTTTGTTGATTTAGATACACTGCGAGTGTACAACACGCATTTGGCATCGGTCCATTTGGGTAAGGATGACTATAACTACCTGAACGATGTTGGAAATGAGTTGAATCAGGATGTAGACCGGATGGGAACACTATTGAAAAAACTAAGTGCGGCATATGTTATAAGAGCACAACAAGCCGCTAAAGTTAAAGAACACATGCGAAATTCGCCCTATCCCGTGATACTGTGCGGAGATTTTAACGACACGCCTACTTCCTATACATATCGTGTTCTTTCTGATGAGATGAATGATAGCTTCAGGAAAAAAGGGAATGGATTTGGAGCTACCTACAATGGCAAACTCCCATTTCTTCGCATCGATTATATACTGGCAGATGGAAACTTTGATCTGCTAAGTCATGAAGTAATGCACTCGGATATCTCCGATCATTATCCGGTGAAGGTCCGCTTGGGACTGCGTTCAGATCTCTGAAAAATCAAAGGTCCTGTCTAGTCTGACACCCTTTTCAGTGTTAACCACGGTGCAACACTCGTTAAGGGAATCGTGTTCAAGGAAAAGGATATATTTCCCCGACGCTGCCTCGTCCAAAAATCGCGCTTTTTCTTCGAGCGTTATCAGTGGCCTTGTGTCATAACCCATAACATATGGCAATGGTACATGGCCAACGGAAGGGAGCAAGTCCGCCATAAAGACGATCTTATTTCCCTTGTAGTTCAGCATTGGCAGCATTTGATGATCAGTATGCCCGTTTACCTCGAGGTAATCGAACAGGTCGAAGGCTTCTTTATCTGCAAATTTCAGCTGACCAAAGTCCTGCATCGGCAGGATATTCTCTTTCAAGAACGATGCTTTCTCTCGCGGATTTGGCTCGGTGGCCCATTTCCAATGAAAACTATTCGACCAATAAATGGCGTTCTTAAACATGGGCTCATATTTGCTTCGATCACTGCTCCAACGAACTCCGCCTCCGCAATGATCAAAATGCAAATGAGTGAGGAAGACATCCGTGACCTCATCTGCAGAAAAACCGGCTTTCTTCAGTGAACTTTCAAGACTTTCATCTCCGTGCAGAAAATAGTGACTAAAGAATTTATCGCTTTGCTTGTTACCGATACCATTATCGATAAGAATAAGCTTGTCTCCATCCTCGATCAACATGCATCTCATGGTCCAGGTGCACATGTTGTTTTCATCGGCCGGATTGGTTCGTTCCCATAATGTTTTGGGCACCACACCGAACATCGCTCCGCCGTCCAGTTTAAAGTTTCCGGTGTTAATGGGGTGAATGGTCATGGTTATGCAATTTGTGAATAAAATTTGCCTTGCAAGATAATGAATGCGGGAAAAGCAGGCTGCGATTATTTATTATTGTAAACCGTGCGAATTCACCTTATAGCCATTGGAGGAGCGGCCATGCATAACCTGGCCATTGCCTTGAAGATTAACGGACATGATGTCAGCGGTTCAGACGATGAGATCTTTGAGCCTAGCTATTCAAGATTGGCCAAACATGGTCTGTTGCCTTTAAGTGTTGGTTGGAGTTCAGATAATATAAATGAAGGGATGGATTTAGTCATTTTAGGCATGCACGCCCGTTCCGACAATCCGGAACTACAAGCTGCTAAACAAATGGGATTGCAAATCATGTCCTATCCGGAATACATTTATAACAGCAGCTTAAATAAAAAAAGGGTCGTCATTGCCGGCAGCCATGGAAAAACGAGCACAACTTCGATGGTTCTGCACGTATTAAAAGAATTGAAGGTCAAATTCGATTTTATGGTCGGTGCCCAGATCAGTGGATTCGAGACCATGGTTAGCCTGTCGGATGCACCATTGATTGTTTTAGAGGGAGATGAATATTTTTCATCGCCAATTGATATGAAGGCAAAGTTTCTCTGGTATAAGCCACACGTTGCGCTGATTACAGGTATAGCCTGGGATCACATCAATGTATACCCGGATATTAAAAGTTATCACAAGGCCTTTGAGAGCTTCATCAGTAGCATTGAAAAAGGCGGAAGTCTGATCTATTTCAATGGAGACCAAGCATTGAAAGATCAGGTTGAAAAATCCAGAAATGAAATAAAAAGCATTCCGTATACCGAAGCTGAGCATATCCTCAGAGACGGATCCACGTATCTCACTTTTGGCCAAGAAGAGATCGAGATCTCGATCTTTGGTAAACACAATTTACAAAATCTTCAAGGAGCCAGACTAATTTGCACAGAATTGGGCATAGCAGCGGTAGATTTCAATCGAGCTATTAAAACTTTTGAGGGGGCTTCCAACCGTCTCGAACTGGTAAGATCAAGTGAAAAACTTACCGTGTATAAGGATTTTGCGCATTCTCCTTCAAAATTAAAAGCCACAGTTCTGGCTTGTAAAGAGCAGTTTCCCAAAAAGAAACTAATGGCATTAATGGAATTACACACGTTTAGCAGTCTCAACAAAGAATTTTTAGCTGAATATGGAGGCTGTATGGATGCTGCAGATACCGCTTTGGTTTACTACAGTCCAGAAACTGTCAAACACAAAAAACTCGATGCTATTAATCCCAGTGAGATTAAAAGTGCGTTTAAAAGGAAGGACCTGATAGTCGTAGACCAAACATCTGATCTGCTTGAAGAAATCAGAACCCGCTTACCCGAGCATCAGCTTTTTCTTGTAATGAGTTCCGGAAATTTTGGAGGATTGAAAATGGAAGATATTCTCGCGACAAACTCTTTTTAGCGCAGTTTCAATACCTTTCTGGTCAATACGACCAATAACAGGGTATACACCGCTCCAGCTGCTGTCAGACCAAATAAGGTGATCGTAGCATGAACGCGAGGGGTAAAAAGCATTTCGCCTGTTTTCCGAACTTGTTCAAGATTGATGTCGGGATTATTGATCAGCTCCTTTTCAGCCAGAGCCATTCGGTCATCAATCATAAACTCAAAATAGTGCGTATCAATATAATTGTAGTAAACCAAAACAAACACGCTTAGCAACAGGGAAAAGATCGCTACAGACCTCATTCCGGCTTTGAATTCTGATTTTAACGTTGATCCCGGAGTTGCAAGGCGGTAGCCTCTAACAGTAAAAAAACTGCCGACCAAAATGACCAGTAAATTAATGAACATGGTATAAATGGCCATTTCTTGTTGAGGTAGCCCAATTAGAAAAAGCAGAAGCTTTGCTGCAACTGCGGCCAAAGTCATATAACCCGCAATCTTGAAATACACCCTTAGCTATTCATAGAAATCAGGAATTCCTCGTTGTTCTTGGTGGACGTCATCCTTGTCTTCAGAAATTCCATGGCTTCGATTGGGTTCATATCCGCTATGTGATTTCGCAGGATCCACATTTTTTGAGTGACTTCTTTTCCAAGTAGAAGGTCTTCTCTACGTGTACTAGAAGCAATAATATCAATGGCTGGATAAAGCCTTCTGTTTGATAGTTTCCTGTCAAGTTGAAGTTCCATATTGCCCGTTCCTTTAAATTCTTCAAAAATGACCTCATCCATTTTAGAGCCCGTCTCCGTCAGTGCTGTGGCCAAAATTGTAAGTGAACCTCCATCCTCGATCTTTCTGGCAGCACCAAAAAAGCGCTTGGGTTTGTGCAGTGCATTCGCGTCGACACCACCTGAGAGTACCTTTCCAGAAGCCGGAGAAACCGTATTGTACGCCCTGGCCAGCCTGGTGATTGAGTCGAGCAATATAATTACATCATGTCCGCATTCTACCATTCGCTTGGCCTTTTCCAATACGATATTTGCAACTTTTACGTGTCGCTCAGCCGGTTCGTCGAAAGTAGATGCAATGACTTCGGCCCGCACACTGCGCTGCATGTCGGTAACTTCTTCGGGTCGTTCATCCACGAGTAAAATAATCATGTATACTTCCGGGTGATTTTCTGCAATCGCGTTGGCCACATCTTTGAGCAACGTTGTTTTACCAGTTTTGGGTTGAGCAACGATTAAGCCTCGTTGACCTTTACCAATAGGTGTAAAAAGATCTATAACACGGGTTGATAAATTAAGCTTGCCCGTGCTTTTTGCTATAGTGAATTTTTCTTGTGGAAACAGTGGGGTCAGATAATCAAATGGTACACGATCCCGAACAAAATTGGGGTCTCTGCCATTGATCTTGTCTACCTTTATCAGAGGAAAGTACTTTTCACCTTCTTTTGGTGGTCGAATACTTCCCCGTACGGTATCACCCGTTTTCAAGCCAAATAATTTTATTTGAGATTGAGAGATGTACACGTCGTCGGGAGAATTCAAGTAATTGTAATCTGAACTCCTAAGAAAACCATAGCCATCTTGCATGATTTCCAATACTCCTTCAGCGACGATGATTCCATCAAAATTGAATTCCTCTTCTTTCGGTTTTCGTTCCTTTTGTTCGAAGCGCGGCTTATTCTGTTCCCTTCGATCGCCTTGTTCCTGAGGACCTCTTTCCCTAGACCCTGGTCCATCGCGTCTTTCCGGGCGATTTGTTTGACGTGGATTTACCTGTTTGTCTTCATTTCTTGACGGATGCTCTTTTGACGGACGGTCATTTGGCCTCTTTTCTCGATTGTTATCGCGGGGTAGCCTATTATCTGGACGAATGTCCTTTCTTTCCTTGTCTGGGACATCCTTTTTCTCCTGAGCAACTTTTACCTCAGGCTTTTCAGTTGAATCGCTCGAGTCTTCCTTGTCAGGCGATATAGCCTGCTGATCAAGGATCTGATAGATCAATTCTTCCTTTTTAAGCTTATCTGCCTTTTTAATTTCAAGGCCTTCTGCGATTACACGCAGGTCTGAAACGAGTTTTTTATTCAACTCATGAATATCGTACATTGAAGTTTCAATTAGAAGGGGTCAATTAAAGTGATTTACCAAAAAAGGGACGAATTCAACTTTTGGAACGAACCATCCAATTGGGGATATAGGAGTGGTTTGTTACTGCAATAATACAAATAATTGTAAAGATTCATCACCTTTAAAATTGGAATTAATAACAAAGGCTACTTTGGATTCTATATTTTTGAGACCATGGCCTCTTTTTATATCCCAGATTGCTCTCTTGAAACCAACGCTTTATCCGAAGAAGAGAGCAGGCACGCTTCAAAATCGCTCAGACTCAAAAACTTAGATGAAATAGAAATACTCAACGGCTCTGGAAGCGTTTTTTCTGTCCGAATCCTTGACCTGTCCAAAAAAAAAGCCACAATAGAAGTTTATGCCGAAAAAGTGTTTAATCCTAGAGACCCTTCGCTGTGCCTTGCTGTTAGCCCTCTAAAGTTCAATGATCGCTTTGAATTCCTTGTGGAAAAGGCTTCTGAAATGGGGGTAAAACGCATTGTGCCTATCCTTTGTGAGCGCACCGAGAGAAAAATTATTAAAAAAGAACGATTGATGCGTATCGCTATTTCGGCTTTGAAGCAATCAGGCAATCCTTTTTTGATTGAAATTACTGATCCAGTCTCTCTTGAACACTTTGTGTTGCAGGATAAGTCTCAAACAAAGCTAGCCGCAACAATCGGCAATGAATATTCAGTTTCATTGAAAAAGGTGGACTATAAACATGAAGTTAGTACTATCATCGGACCCGAAGGGGGATTTACAAGTGAAGAAGCGTCACTTATTTCGAGAAACAACTACCTACCGGTGAACCTAGGACCAAATGTACTGCGGGCAGAAAGTGCTTCTATTGCAGTTTCTGCGTATTTTCACATGCAGAAGAAATGAGAAAGGCAATTATAATATTCACCATTATCCTCTCTGGTATATCAACAGCTCATGCTCAGCAGTATTCGTGTAAAATAGGCCTATTAAAATACCGTGGGGGAGGCGATTGGTATGCAAATCTCGAAACTTCGTTGAAAAACTTAGTGATCTTCACCAACAGAAATGTTGGCACCAATATCGATCCCCAGCAGGAAATAGTAGAAGTAGGAAGCGCTGAGTTATTCAATTATCCCTGGATTCATATGACCGGTCACGGTAATGTCGCATTCAGCGATCGCGAAGCAGAGAATCTCAGGAATTACCTTATTGCCGGTGGATTTCTTCACATTGATGACAACTATGGTATGGATCTATTTGTAAGGCGTGAAATGAAAAAAGTTTTCCCGGAAGCGGATTTTGTTGAACTCCCCTGGAACCATTCCATCTACCATCAGGAATTCGATTTTAATGAAGGGCTTCCAAAAATTCACGAACATGACGGTAAAGAAGCAAGGGGCTTTGGAATATTTTGGAATGGTCGTTTAGTTTGTTTTTACTCCTCGCAGTCCGATCTTGGAGATGGATGGGAATCGGCGGAAGTGCACAAAGACAGTCAGGAGAAACGAATGATGGCGTTAAAAATGGGTGCGAATATTCTGCAATTCACTTTTATGGGCGATGAGATCCAGTGAAAAGAGTGCAAACTATACTGAACTTTGGAAGGATCCTGAATTGTTAACAGCAATTGACCGAATTTCCGAAGAAACAGACACCTATCCACAAGGTCAAGTTCAATCGTTGCCAATTCACCAAAGGGCATTCATTAGTGATCAGGTCAAAGGCCGGTTCATCAGCGAATTAAAATTCACCCATCTAGCTGGCCGAACCGACATTCTTTACCCTCCATCAGAAAATCTGGAGCAGTCAAGTTCTTCCCTGACGGCTTCGTACAAAGCATCACTTTTTGGAGGCGACTTGTGCCTCGATCTGACCGGTGGATTTGGTGTGGACACCTACTATTTTGCAAAACATTTCGACAGCGTAGTTTTCATTGAGCAAAATCAGGCTTTATATGCTATCGCTAAACAGAATTTACAGAATCTAGGAGTAAAAAATGTAGGTTTCCAAAATAAATCTGCAGAAGAGGTTCTCAAGAATTTCGATGAAGTTGCCGACCTTATTTACCTAGATCCTTCAAGAAGATCAAGGGGACAACGATTAAAGGATTTGGATGAATACAGCCCAAAAATTCCAGAGGTATACAATTTAGTTAACTCAAAGTGCAGAAATCTCCTCATTAAATTCAGCCCTATAAGCGATCTGAATTTTCTTGCACAATATGTTCCAGGTAATAAGGAAATTTACGTCCTTTCTTTAAAAAATGAATGCAAAGAGGTTCTGTTACATTGCGCATCTAATCTGAGTGATGACCTAAAGGTTCACTGCATTGACCTTCGGAAAAATGGGCAAATTTCATACCAGTTCTCTCTTAGCGAGGAAAAATTGATTCCAAATCAACTGGGAAGGCCGGAAAACTACATTTATCTGCCCATGACGGCTATAGTAAAAGCAGGTGCCTACAGATCACTGGCCAGAGATTATAAGTTGAAGAAAATTTCAAATAACAGTCATGTTTACACCGGGAAGTACAAACTACCTGATTTTCCGGGACAATCTTTTGAATTGATCAGTACCATAAGAATGAAGAAAGAAGATTTCAAGGAAAAGTTTAACGACCATTCTTTTACGGTACATGCCAGAAATTTTCACCTTCAACCTAGTGAAATTCTTACTAAGCTGAAATTAAAAGAGGGAAATGACCTTCATTTGATAGCATGCAGGGATCAGATGGGTAAGACGGTTTTACTCGTGACCAAAAAATTAACGGCGAACGAATAAAAAGCGCTCCTTGCGCCCTTTTCCCGAAACTTCTGCGCGCAGACTGTTATTTCCAATTTTCGAATAGGAGATGTTTGTTGGGTAGTCGTGATTCTTATTCGAAAAATTAAGAACGTTCTCTGTTAAGTTAAAACTCGCAAATACAACAGCTTCGATCGTGTCACTGAGCACAGCGGTAAAATCCAGACCATTAGAGTCCTTAGTTATGAACATCTTTTCAAGCAGCATCGTATCGCCACTTATGATCCGAATTGCCTCGCCCATATATACGGAATCCTGAAAGGTCCATAGTTCATATACAGAAGGGTTTTCAGTAGAATTCCAAGTCCCAATAAGCCATGTATAAGTCATAATCAGCGGTACCTTGTTCTCCTTTTTTTGTTTGCAAGCAAAAGAAGATAACAATAAGATCAGCGATAGAAATACCCTAGTGGATTTCGGCAAGGAGATTTTCAATTTTTCACGAGTTTTTTATACTTAAAGCGTTCAATTTGCTCACCAAGTCTTTTTCTTCGGTTTTCTTCGTAATCTGTAAAACCTCCTTCAAAATACTTCACAACGGCATCGCCCTCAAAAGCCAACATATGGGTACAAACTCTATCCAGAAACCACCGGTCGTGAGAAATGATCACAGCACAACCGGCAAAATTTTCAATACCTTCTTCCAGTGCCCGGAGCGTATTTACGTCGATGTCGTTTGTAGGCTCATCGAGTAATAGCACATTCGCTTCAAGTTTCAGGGTCATGGCAAGATGAAGCCTGTTTCTCTCTCCGCCTGACAATACTTTTACCTTCTTACTTTGATCAGCTCCGGTAAAATTAAACTGTGCCAGGTATGCCCTTGAATTAACTTCATTCCCACCTATACTGATAGTTTCATGGCCACCAGAAACCACTTCCCAAACGCTCTTCTCGGGATCAACGTCTTTATGGCGCTGATCCACATATCCAAGTTGGACTGTGTCTCCAATTTGTATCTCACCTGAATCGGGTTTCTCCTCACCCATGATCATTCTAAACAAAGTTGTTTTTCCTGCTCCATTTGGGCCGATTACACCCACTACACCTGCTGGTGGCAGGCTAAAACTCAACTCTTCGACCAAGACCTGATTGTCAAAAGCTTTTGAGACTTTTTCAAATTCAATCACTTTATTTCCCAATCGTTGACCATTTGGGATGAAGAGTTCCAGATTATCAATTTTTTCCTTGGCCTTTTCACCAAGCATTTTTTCGTAACTGCTCAATCTTGCTTTAGATTTTGCTTGTCGCGCTTTTGGAGTCATTCTTGACCACTCCAGTTCCCTCTGTAAGATTTTCTGTCTTCGACTTTCCTGTTTCTCTTCTGTTGCCAATCTTTTTGATTTTTGGTCTAACCAAGAGGAATAATTGCCCTTCCAAGGTATGCCCTCTCCCCTGTCCAATTCTAAGATCCAACCGGACACGTTGTCAAGGAAATACCGGTCGTGGGTCACGGCAATGACTGTTCCTTTGTATTGTTTAAGATGTTGCTCAAGCCAAAAAACCGATTCTGCATCCAAATGGTTGGTCGGTTCATCCAACAATAGGATATCGGGTTCCATCAGGAGCAATCTGACCAATGCTACCCTTCTTCGCTCACCGCCCGATAATTTCTCAATCTTGCTCTCTTCCGGCGGACAATTCAAAGCGTCCATGGCTCTCTTGAGTTTACTATCCAACTCCCAGGCATCCAGCAGGTCTATTCGCTCTTGGATTTCGGCTTGCTTTTTTATGAGAGCCTCCATTTTCTCGGGATTTTCCAGAACATCCGAATCACCAAAACGATTATTTGTTTCTTCAAAATCCTTTAACACCTGCACTATATCTGATGCCCCTTCTTCCACTATTTGCCTTACTGTTTTTGAATCATCCAACTCAGGCTCTTGAGGCAGAAATCCAACACTATATGCCTTATCTATGATGACCTCACCTTGAAAAGATGTATCCAGACCGGCAATTATTCGGAGAACGGTTGATTTTCCTGCCCCGTTCAGGCCAATGATACCGATCTTTGCCCCGTAGAAAAAAGACAAGGAAATATTTTTAATGATTGTTTT
Source organism: Vicingaceae bacterium (assembly GCA_040220895.1). Classification (GTDB taxonomy): domain Bacteria; phylum Bacteroidota; class Bacteroidia; order Flavobacteriales_E; family Vicingaceae; genus UBA11591. The sequence goes on along the minus strand of JAVJVY010000019.1, from coordinate 115,343 downwards.
ACCGGAATTCAGCACCTTGTTCACGCGGTGCATCGAAAAAATAATCTTTTCGTCACTCATAGATCAGCATCTAAAAATTTGTAACACGGCTCATTCCTTCGGCAGCCAGCGAATAATCAGGCTTAATTTTCAAGGCATTGCGGTAATCTATCTCTGCCCTTTTTACATCTCCCAGTAATTCATAACAGTATCCCCGGTTGTAGTAGGCCTGATAATAATCAGGAGAAACTTCAATGGCGCGCGTGAAATGAATCGAAGCCTGATTGTATTGCTTTAAATAAAACATGTTGACGTATCCCATCGCAAAATGTGCGTCTCGGTAGTTTGGATCTATACTCAATAGTTCCGTATACGTTTTTAGCGCCAAGTTGTATTCTCCTAATTCCTGACTGATCAAACCTTTATTGTAATACGTTTGAACATCCCTGGGCTTAATTCTTATGGCGTTGTCATAATAATCAATTGCCAACCTGTTCTTTTGAAAGGCACTCAATATGCCCAGCTGAAAATAGGCCTCGAAATAATCCGGGTTCTGCTCCACGCATGTTTGATAGCTTGAAATAGCTAAGGCCGTGTCACCGGAATTCTGATGGATCAATCCTTTAAGGAAATATGCCTCATCATTATAGACATCAATCCTCAATGCCTCGTTGGCCATGTCCATTGCCTCTTGCAATCTCCTTGCATAAAAATAATATTCCGAAAGTTTCAATCTGGAAGAAACATTCTCCTCATCAAGTTTAGCAGCAGTTTGAAAAGCCAATTCCGCTTGCCTAAAATTCTTCATTCGCAAGAACAGCTCACCTTGTTGAATATAGAAAGAAGGAACTTTGGGATTAAGTTTTATTGCCCGGTCAATATCAGCCATGGCCGATTGCAGATCCCCCCCGGCTTGAAATATCAACGATCGCTCCAGGTAAAGATTATCAGCACTGATGTTTTTTCGCAATGACTCATTAATCTTATTCATTGCAGAAATGAGATCAGTTTCATTCAGGGAACTATAATCCTTAAGCCCCGAATCCTCCTCTTTTGCTTGACCACAAGCAAATACACCAATCAGAAAAAGTAACACTAAGCGATTCATTCCGCTGCAAATCTACGCGAAAGAATTCCGACCTGAAACCCGAAGAACTATTTTGCTGTCAACACCTCTTTTATCTTTAAGCGCAACTCATCCGCCAATTCAACATTATCAGCAAGCAATTCCTTTACCGCATCCCTGCCTTGTCCTAGTTTAACGTCGCCGTAACTAAACCAACTTCCGCTTTTTTTAATGATGTTGAACTCAACTCCATAATCAATAATTTCACCAAGTAAAGAAATGCCTTGGCCATAGGTAATGTCAAATTCCGTTTTTCTGAATGGAGGAGCAACTTTATTCTTGACAACCTTGACACGAACGCGATTTCCTACAACATCTTCCCCGTTCTTTATTTGTCCAATCCTTCTGATATCGAGTCGAACTGAAGCATAAAACTTAAGGGCATTCCCTCCGGTTGTGGTTTCCGGATTTCCGAACATCACTCCAATTTTTTCACGCAATTGGTTAATGAATATGCAAATACATCCTGTTCTGTTGATGGTACCAGTCAGTTTTCGGAGTGCTTGTGACATGAGCCTTGCCTGTAACCCCATCTTGCTGTCGCCCATCTCTCCCTCAATTTCAGCTCTTGGTGTCAGGGCCGCAACAGAATCGATCACAATCATGTCTATGGCCCCCGATCTGATCAAATTTTCGGTTATCTCAAGGGCTTGTTCTCCATTGTCTGGCTGAGAAATCAACAGGTTTTCTGTGTCCACCCCCAAAGCTTCGGCATAAGCCTTATCAAAGGCATGCTCAGCATCTATAAACGCGGCGATGCCCCCTTTTTTCTGTACCTCGGCAATAGCGTGGATGGCCAGAGTGGTTTTTCCCGATGATTCAGGGCCATAAATTTCAACAACTCTGCCTCTTGGAAATCCATTTACACCAAGGGCATGATCCAAACCAATTGATCCAGAGGGAACGGCTTCCACCACCTCGGTCATTGTTTCTCCAAGACGCATAACAGCACCTTTCCCATAAGTCTTTTCTATTTTATCCATTGTCAGCTGAAGAGCCTTCAGCTTTTCCTGATTGATTTCTTTTGTTTCTTTCGACATTTTCTGGTTTTTATTTAGTTATTAATTCCAAGATTTGTTCACTGTGATTCTTTGTCTTCACTTTATCGATGATATGCGAAATGACAGCATTTTCGTCAATAATAAACGTTGTCCGCAGAATCCCATCGTATTCCCTTCCCATGAATTTCTTCCTACCCCAAACACCAAAGGACTCAATGATTTTCTTTTCGGTATCTGCAATAAGCGGAAAAGGCAGGCCGTATTTTGAAATGAATTTTTGGTGCTTGACCTGGTTATCCATGCTCACACCCAGGATTTTAAATCCTTTACTTTTCAACTCTGGCCATCGATCCCTGAGACTGCAGGATTCGGCCGTACATCCAGGCGTGTCGTCTTTGGGATAGAAATACAGTATGAGTTTCTTTCCTTTAAAGTCGTTTAAACTTACACTTTGTCCATCTTGATTTAATCCCGTAAAGTCCGGTGCTTTATCTCCTGCTTTTAATGTCATCTTTAAATTTTTGACGATATTATCGTCATTATTTACCCACACAAAATAATCAAATATGTGAAATTGACCTTCTTTTTAAATACTTATTTTTAGACCAAGAGCCTTCCTCATTGTCTACATGAATAAATCTGATAAAACTGCCTTCATAATCAACAAATTAGAGGACCTCTATCCCAACCCTTCTATTCCCCTCAAGCATAAAGACGCCTTTACTATGCTCATTGCAGTCTTGCTTTCTGCTCAGTGCACAGATGAACGAGTTAATAAGGTCACGCCTACCTTATTTAAAGATGGGGCTGATCCAAAAGACATGATAGAAAAAGGCCAGGAAAAAATCGAACAGATCATCAGACCATGCGGACTCTCAGGGCAAAAATCAAAGGCAATTTGGAACCTCTCAAGAATTTTAGTTGAAAATCACGAAGGTGCTGTACCTGATAATTTCTCTGATTTAGAGAAACTTCCCGGTGTGGGACATAAAACTGCCAGTGTTGTTATGTCTCAGATATTCAACGTTCCCGCATTTCCGGTTGACACCCACATTCATAGACTAATATATCGTTGGGGGTTGTCCAATGGTAAAAATGTGATTCAGACAGAAAAAGATTGCAAAAGGTTGTTTCCCATGGAAATATGGAACAAACTGCACCTGCAGATCATTTATTTCGGAAGAGAATATTGTCCTGCCAGAGGACATCAAGTCCAAAATTGCCCCATTTGTAGGGTGATCGGGAGAAAAAAGATGGATCGCTAGATCAGTTCAAGATCAATTCAATGTGATCAAAACTGGAAGTCTTCCTGACACTATAGGCCTTAGCGAAAGAAAGAACGTTATTGATGGTTTCTTTTCTTGGAGAAGTTGGGAGTGATTTTTGAGGATCCGGATTCTTGAGGATACCATTGGTATTGGCATCATAAAAGGTAGACTTTTTCATAGGCTTTGCTTCATTTTGAATAGTAAACGTTACAGGTGTACATATATTGTTCAATAGTCAATAATTAATTCTTTTTCTTTGATCATCTTTCTCAAATTGATCAAAGCATAGCGCATCCTGCCCAGCGCAGTGTTAATGCTAACGTTGGACTTCTCTGCAATCTCTTTAAAACTCATGTCGCAGTAGATACGCATGATCAGCACCTGTTTCTGCTCTTTGGGAAGGTGTTTGATCAATTCTTTTACATCTCTGTGAATCTGACCCTTGATCATTGCTTTTTCGATGTTCATATCATCACCTTCCAGCCGACCCAAGTAATCATTTTCGTCGGTACTCCTGACGACAGGTATTCTCTTGCTCTTGCGGAAATGGTCAATAATAAGATTATGCGCTATTCTCATGACCCAGGGAAGGAACTTACCCTGGTCATTATATTTATTGAGCTTCAGCGTCTTGACAACCTTAATGAAGGTATCCTGAAAAATGTCGTTTGCCAGATCCTCATCCCTAACCGTATATACGATGTAGGAAAATACGCGGTCCTTGTATTTGTTAAGGAGTAATTCGAAAGCGCTGTCCTTACCAGCGACGAATTGACGGATCAATTCCTGATCCTTGATTTTTGTTGCTCTCATAACTATTTACTATCCGTTTGTTTCTTAAAGTGCTCCTTGCGGAAAAAAAAGTAAATAATTAATCTATAGGCAATAAGGGTTTAGGGATTTAAACGAAGCGAATTTACGAATATTGTATCCAGAGGATTTTATTATAGACGTTTGTGTTTACACTTCGGTTGCCTAAAGTTACCAAAAAAAGCACCAGACAATTCAAAACCCTGCAAAGCGGGACTTAAAATAATGGAGAAAACAAACCTGATCAAATTGAAAAAGCTTGATCACATCGAAGTAATTGGCGCCCGGGCACACAATTTGAAAAATGTCAATCTAAAAATCAAGCGGAACTCATTCACAGTTTTCACCGGTCTTTCTGGTTCAGGTAAGTCCAGTCTTGCTTTTGACACCATATTTGCCGAAGGTCAGCGGCGATATGTTGAAAGCCTTTCTTCCTATGCCAGGCAATTTCTTGGTAAAATTGAAAAGCCGGCAGTCGATCAAATAAATGGTATTTCTCCAGCCATTGCGATTGAACAAAAAGTCCATTCCAGAAACCCGAGGTCAACGGTCGGAACAAGCACTGAGATTTATGAATATTTAAAACTGCTTTATGCCAGAATAGGCCGAACCTATGCCAAAGGCGGAAATACCCTTGTTAAAAGGCATAATCATTTGGATGTCATAGAATTCCTGAATGAATACGTGCCCGGAGAGAAATTCTTGATCCTATCGCCATGTGAGATTCAAAAAGACGTACCCCCTTGGATAGCATCGGTAAAAGCAAAAGGATATTCCAGATTTTTTTACCGAGGAGAAATTGTATCCATCGATGAATTCGGCATGTCCGGAGCACTTGAATGGTCTGAGCTTTACCTTATGATTGACCGCTTTGCCACCGATGAATTCGGAGAGGAAGATCTTGTGCGCATTACCGATTCAATACAAGCCGCCTTTTATGAAGGCCGGAATAAGTGCGTCCTGTATTTCTATTCGAAAAATGAATTCAAAGTTTTCAATAAGGATTTTGAACATGACGGTGTGACCTATTTGGAACCGTCGTTGCATTTATTCAGCTTCAACAACCCCTTGGGAGCCTGTCCGCGTTGCGAAGGATTTGGTTCGGTCATAGGTATTGATCCGGAATTGGTAATTCCAGACAAGAGTCTTTCGATTTATGAAGGCGCGGTAGCCTGCTGGAAAGGCGAAAAAATGAGTGAGTGGTTAGATCAGGTGGTTATGAGCGCCGAAAAATCTTCATTGTCCATCCACAAAGCCTATGCTTCACTGAACCAGCAAGAAAAAGAGTTACTGTGGAACGGGAATAATCATTTTAAAGGGATTTTGGATTTTTTCAATTACGTCGAGCAAAAAAGCTATAAAATACAGTACAGGGTAATGCTTTCGCGATACAGAGGAAAAACACTTTGTCCAGATTGCTCAGGAACACGATTGAGGGAAGATGTGCGCTTCATTAAAGTCGGCGGAAAAAGCATTAACGAACTAGTTATCATGCCTATCGGTGAGCTTTTCATTTTTATAGAGAACTTAAAATTGTCCGAACTTGAAGAAAAGATCAGTAAACGGATAATGCACGAGCTTAAATTCAGGTTGTCTTATATGCTTGATGTCGGCTTGGGTTACCTTGACCTTAACCGACCTTCAAACACGCTTTCGGGAGGTGAATCTCAACGCATTCAATTAGCTACTTCACTAGGTTCATCCCTGGTCGGATCTATGTACATTCTTGACGAACCAAGTGTGGGACTTCACCCAAGAGATACACTTAGGCTTATTAAAGTGCTACGTAACCTCAATAATCTGGGAAATACCTTGATCGTTGTGGAGCACGATGAAGACATAATTGCTGAAGCCGATGAAATCGTTGACCTTGGTCCTGAAGCGGGCACCAATGGAGGTCACATCGTATTTCAAGGAGATCAACGCCAACTGCTAGAGGCCAATACACTAACCTCTGATTATTTGAATGGTACTAGGGAAATTCCCATTCCTCCGCGAAGGAAGAAATGGAGAAACTTCCTCGAAATCATAGACGCTTATGAAAACAACCTGAAAAATGTGAATGTTAAAATACCACTGGGAATATTGACGTGTATCACTGGGGTCAGCGGGTCAGGAAAAAGTAGTTTGATAAGAGATGTTCTTTACAAATCACTGAACAATAAAATCCAAAATAACACCTGGGGTTCGGGTAAATACGAAAAAATTGGTGGGAATACGGAATCAATAACACAAATCGAATTTATTGATCAGAACCCGATAGGTAAATCTTCCCGATCGAATCCCGTAACTTATTTGAAAGCTTACGATGAAATAAGAGCACTGTTTTCAAATTTACCACAAGCCAAATTAAAGGGTCTTAAGCCTTCTGATTTCTCGTTTAATGTGGATGGCGGCAGGTGTGACACTTGCAAAGGTGAAGGAGAAATTACCGTTGAAATGCAGTTCATGTCAGACATTCGTCTTGTTTGTGATGAATGTCATGGAAAGCGATTTAAAGAAGAAATATTGGAGGTGCAGTTCGAAGACCACAATATTTCGGACATTCTGGCACTTACGGTTGACCAGGCCATGGAATTCTTTGCGGGGGCGGAAAAAAGCAAAATTCAGAGTCAAAAGATCACTGACAAACTCAACCCACTTCAAGAAGTGGGTCTGGGTTACATTCATCTTGGTCAGTCTTCCAGCACTCTGAGTGGTGGAGAAGCCCAACGCGTCAAATTGGCTTTTTTTCTCTCGAAAAAAAATCAAAATGATCACATCCTTTTTCTGTTCGATGAACCATCAACAGGTTTGCATTTCCACGACATCAACAAATTGCTAATATCATTAAATGCTTTGGTTAACAGAGGCCACAGCGTAATTGTTATAGAACACCACCTCGATATAATTAAATCTGCAGATTGGGTTATTGACTTGGGTCCGGAAGGTGGTCTGGAAGGCGGTTACATTGTATTTGAAGGAACACCTGAAGACTTGCTTGGATCAGAAATATCCTATACCGGCAAATACTTGGGAGCCAAGTTCAAAGATCGAGCTGTGCCTCGTGTGTGAATTGTATCTGAAAGTATTTTTTATAAAAACCATTTTTCTTGATCAATTCTTGGTGATTTCCAATCTCCTTCACTTCACCCTGATGAATTACCGCAATTCTTTGAGCCTTTTGAATGGTTGATAGGCGATGTGCCACGATAATGGAGGTTCTGTCTTTTGTGAGCACTTCTGTCGACCGCTTGATGAGTTCTTCTGTCACGGCATCGATAGACGAAGTAGCCTCATCTAGGATCAAAATGTCGGGGTCCGAAACGTATGCGCGAATAAAAGAGATCAATTGGCGCTGACCTAAACTCAGCATGGATCCCCGTTCCCGAACATTGTAATTATAATCTCCGGGTAATTCCATGATAAATTCATGAGCACCGACGGCTTTGGAAGCCTCGACCACTTTTTGGAATGAAATGCCTGGGTCGTTAAGGGTGATATTATTTAAAATACTATCGGAAAAGAGTAGGACGTCCTGCTGCACAAGGGCAATTCTGGCCCTGAGTTCGGGTATTGAATATTCTCGGATATCACGTCCATCCACCAATATTTCACCTTTTTGAAACTCATAATACCTTCCCAGGACATTGATAATTGAGGATTTACCTGATCCCGTAGCGCCCACCAAAGCCAAGGTCTGACCAGGTTCTATTTCAAGCGAAACATCTTTCAGTACAAATTCTTCCTTGTTGTATGAAAACCAAAGGTTTTTAATAGATATACTCCCCTTAAGTGATGTTGCAATATGTGTTCCATTGTCTGCTATATACGCATCAGTATCCAGCACTTTGAATACGCGCTCGGCACTGACCATGCCAAGCTGCAGCGTATTGAATCGATCTGCCAATTCCCTTATTGGCCGGTATAACATGTAGATATATAGAATAAAAGCCACCAGACTTCCCTGGGATACTTTGCCCTGAAGAACGCCATCGGCACCCCACCATACTAGAGCCGCCAATGAAAGTGCAGATAATATTTCGACCACGGGGAAAAATATGGAATAAGCCCAGACCGTTCGAATATGCGCGTTCCTGTGTTTCTTATTCAAGTCCTGAAACTTCTCATATTCTATTTGCTCGCGATTAAACAACTGCACAATAGACATGCCTGAGACGTGCTCTTGAACGAAAGAATTTAGGTTTGAAACTTGATTCCTGACTTCCTGAAACGCCGACTTAATCGCTTTTTTAAAGATGTTAGTGGCAATGATCAACACGGGAACCGGAAGCAAACAGTACAAGCTAAGTCGCCAATCTGTGCCAAACATGAATATCAATACCAATAACAATTTAAGAATGTCACCAAAAATTATCAACAAGCCCTGGGAGAACACTTCCGAAATAGTTTCAATATCTGACACCACTCGAGTGACCAGTTTTCCGATAGGGTTGGTGTCAAAATATTGGGTTTTGAATCCCATTATCTTGGAGTAAACCTTTAGGCGCATATCTTTGATCACCGTTTGACCAAGCCAGTTTGCCAGATAGGTCTGATAGAATTGCAGAACCGCTTCGGTGATCAGCACCGATATGAGTATTAGAACCATGGTGCGCAAGCCTTTCATGTCTCCAACCATGACATATTTGTCTATGGCCAATTGAATCAGATAAGGTCTTAGCGGAGATAATAATGCCACAAAAATTATCAATACAGCAGTAATGGCAACCGTTTTCTTGTAAGGGCGGGTAAATGTGAAGGTTCGCTTTAATAAGGCCAGGTCCAAAGCCCTCCCTGTGACGCTAGACATGGCTTAAAAAATTAATTTCATAAGGGTAAGTAATCCGCGATAGATATAGACCGTGGGACGGAGCAGAAAGGCCGGCTTTTGACCGGTCTCCAGATCGCAATACAGTTGCAAAATCTTCGGTAGATATTTTGCCTATACCCACATCTATACAGGTTCCTACAATCGCCCTGACCATATTTCGCAGAAATCGATCGGAGGTGACAGTGAATTCCAAGATTTCCTTATTCTCATTCCAAATGGCCCTTGAAATATGACAGACGTCTGTTTTTGCATCAGATCCGGCCTTTAAAAAGGCCGAAAAATTTCTATGAGACAATAATAGTTCACAGGCCTTATTCATAGATTCAATATCCAATGCAAAGGGGTACAACCAGGATCGGTTCAAGTGAAAAGGATTTTTGTGTTTACCGATCTTATAAACATAGGTTCTGGATGTTGCGTCAAACCTGGCGTGAGCTTGTTGGTTGACTTTGGCAATGCCATAGGCAGCTATATCCGCAGGTAACATAGCATTTAACCTGAAGAGCATTTTTCCGAAATCTTCCTTTTCCAGGTCTGCATCAAAATGGCAATAGAACTGAATTGCGTGAACACCTGTATCAGTCCTGCCCGCGCCGATTACCTCAATATTCTCAGAAGTAAAAATGGACAACACCTTGTTTATCACTTCTTGAACCGAAGTGGCATTTTTTTGAATTTGCCAACCGTGGTATGCGGTACCGTCATAACCAAGCTCAAGAAAATAGCGCTGCATAGCGGCCAAAATTAGGAATAAATGCAGGGGTATGTTGATTTCAAATGGAAAGAACAACCTTTGTGCCATGAAGCGCATTGGGATACTTTCAGACACGCATTCTCATCTCGATAAAAAGGTATTAGGTCACCTGAAAAATTGCGATGAGATATGGCATGCCGGGGATATTGGAAGCCCAGAAGTCATTGATAAACTATGTGAAATTTCCCAAGTCAGAGCGGTGTATGGAAATATTGATGGTCAGAATATCAGATCGTTCTTACCCGAAATACAGTTATTTGAAGTTGAAGGATCTAAGGTCTTGATGACACATATTGCAGGATATCCCGGCCGGTATAATTCGAAAGTCAGAAACCTGATTGAGGAGTTTAAACCCGATATTGTCGTCTGTGGACACTCGCACATTTTAAAGATCATCTACGACAAAAAATTAAGCCACCTGCATATCAATCCCGGCGCCGCCGGTATTTCAGGATTTCATCGAATCAGAACCATGGTCAGATTGAGCGTCGACCGAGGTAAGCTTAGTGACATGGAAGTTGTAGAAATGAAGCGTTGATCAGCGCATGCGATCTGCTGATCTGACAAGAGCTTCATCTTTTTTGATGCGACGAATGGCAAGGTAGGTGAATCCCCACGGAATAATCATTAAAATGGTATTCCAATTATATTCAAGCGACAAGCCCAAATCTTTTTGGGGATATCCAAACAGATCGGGAGACATAAGTACTGAAACCGCCAGTAAAACGAGTAGAATCAAAGAAATCTGAGCCAACATAACCTGTCTTAGTCGATTCTTGTAAAGTAAGATTGAAATCAATTGCAAAAATATCACCACCAGTAAAACGACAATGGATAAATAAAAAGAGTGAACTAATAAACCCGAATGGTCCACAAAGCCATAAACATAATAGGTGAATTCAAATTGATCGCCGACATGGCCTAATGGCAAATACATTAGAAGAAGGCAAAATGATAATGAAAGCAACAAAAAAAGGGTTTGGATTCGTTGGATCATTTTGATCTTTTTAGATTAAAAGGTGCGACCGCCTGTCTGTTAAAATACAAAATTGAATTAAAAAAGGCGTAAAACACGACGCCAGCCTGAGTTTCGAACATCGATTCGGTCAACAGATTAATGCTGATCAAACCCAGAAATCCCATGTAGATCAAATTGTTGTAAAATGATACATTAAACATCGGGTAGTATAAATACAAGAGCAATAAAATGATGCCAAGAATTCCGACAGAAATGATGGTTTGCAAGAACTGATTATGGGCATTTAATCTTAATTCTACCAAATGATCGTACCCCTTTTCGCGATATTTCCCGATCAATTCGTGCTTGACGTCCCCTGTTCCATAACCAAAAAACGGGTGTTCTTTAATTAATTCCAACGATTGACTCCAGATAACGATCCTTGCTCCTGTAGTAGTAAAGGTTACTCGCTCATCAGAAATAGAACTCACCGCCTCTTCAATTCTTCCCTGTATATAATTGGAGTAATTGAAGCTAAAATAAATCATACCCGATAACATAATAAAGACCATGATGCTTGGAAAAATGGCGCGGCTTTTTAAGAACCACAGCAAGGTTCCTGCGAAAATTACCATGAAAAGGGTAATGAGGCCGATTTTTGACGAAAGCAAGACGATAAAAAAAGCGAAAATGACGATTACCCCCACCATGACAACATCGGATTTTACGATGTTTACATCCCTGTCAAAGACCATGTAATAATAGATGAGATAGATACAAAAATTGAGATACATCGAAAAATAAGACGGGTGCTGAAAAACAGAAAGTTCTTGATAATAAAAAACCGAGGCATTGGCCGAATCAAGGTAGTAAACCAATGCGGTGGTAAAGCATATAAGAGTGGCTGCCAGACAACCAATGGTGAACCAAAAAAACAATTGATAAGTCAATCTTTTATCTAACGACTTGGCTGCGAAAATCACAGGAAAGAGAAACAATGAAAATTTAACTTCTACATCAAAAAAAGCAGCTTCTTTTTCAACGGAGTAGCTAATGCCAATGAGCAATAAGGTATAAAATGCCGTGGTGATCAACAGGTAGCGATCAGTTAGATTCGCAATAATTTTTAGCAGACCACCATTCAGGACAAAAACCAAGCAATACGCCGCAATTACAAAAGGCAGTAGCCGCTTGTACATGGGAAAGAAAAAAGCAATGGCGCATAAAAGCCAGTTCTCTAATTTTCCAAGAAAAAAAGCAGAGCGATTAATCATTTAAAGAAGCAAATAAGTCCTCAGCAATTTTTACCGAAGCATTTCCATCTCCGTAAAGATCAGCATTGAAGGACAATTCTTTATTGCGCATAATCTCGACACTTTTTACGATCAGATCGCCATCAGACCCTGTTAGCATATTAACGCCGGCTTCAATCAATTCCACCCATTCCGTCTGTTCTCGCATTGTCACGCAAGGCTTTTTAAAAAAATATGCCTCTTTTTGAAGTCCACCTGAATCAGTTAGAACCAGATCAGAAGAAGAAATTAGGGCAATCATGTCAAAATAACCGACCGGTTCGATGGTTCGAACATTGAGTTTTAATCCATAGGCAGCAAGCATTTTTTTCGTTCTCGGATGCAAAGGCAATATAATTTCCAAATCCTTACCTATGGTATTCAGTGCTGAACAGATTGAAGCTAATTTCTCTTTATCATCGGTATTCTCGGCTCGGTGCAAAGTGCACAAAGCAAAATCTTTCAAGCCAAGGTCGTCAGTAATTGAGGACTTCTCATGTGATTTCTCGGCGTAATACATTGCCGCGTCGTACATCACATCACCTATGACAGCAATGCGGGCATTAAAATGTCCATAACCTTCTTCCATTAAATTTTTTCTGGCAACTTCGGTTGGGCAATAAAGAATGTCTGAAATCCTGTCAGTTAAAATTCGATTCACCTCTTCTGGCATATGCATATTAAAGCTTCTTAGTCCGGCTTCGACGTGTGCGACCTTTATGTGTAGTTTTTTTGCTGTAATCGCACCGGCTAAGGTTGAATTGGTATCACCATAAACCATAACGGCATCGGGTTTCTCCGATATCATTAGAGCCTCCAAGCCTTCCATCATCTTTCCTGTCATTGCTCCGTGACCCAAACTATTGACATTTAAAAAATGGTCGGGTTTGGGAATTTCCATTTCAGTAAAAAATACCTCGGACATGTTCTGATCGAAATGCTGTCCGGTATGTACAATGATTTCAGAAACACCTTTGATTTTGGAAAAAGCCCTTGAAACAGTTGCGGCTTTGACAAATTGGGGCCGGGCTCCTATAACTGTCAGAATTTTTTTCATTTAATATTTTCTAATACTTCAACAAAAGCCGTGGCAATGGTGTCGCGATTGAACGCCAGTTCTACGTATTTCCTTCCATTCTCTCCCATGGTTTTTATTCCACCTGGATCGCTTGAAAGTGACAAAATCTCTTCTTTCAAAGAAACTTCATTTTCCGGAATAAATGTTTTTCCTGCTTTGCCTCTTTCGATGAAAAGCTCTTTAGCTTCTCCTTTCACACCCAATAAAATGGGCTTTTTCATTGAAAGACTCTCAAATATTTTAGATGGAATTGCCCCCTCGAATAACGGAATATTCTTTAACGGAATTATAGAAACATCAATGGCACTTATGAAAAAGGGCATTTCACCTTTTCCGATTACATCCAGGAACTGAACCGACGTATTACCGAGGGATTCATTCAACTCGATAAGCTCCTTCTTTTCAGGACCACTTCCTAAAAAAAAGAATTTCAAATGAGGCTGGTCTTGTAACAAAGCTGCGGCCTTCAGTATCACCTCCAGTCCCTGAGCGTGCCCGTGAATTCCGGCATATGCGAGTGCTATATCTCCTTCATTCAGACCCAACTTTTCCCTCCAGGACCTATCGTATTGGACCGGATTGTAATAAGAGAGATCCACGCCATTGGGCAACCAATAACATTCCTTTTCGGGGAATCTGGACGAAATATTAGCCACAATACCTTGGGTCTGTCCGGTCACCAGAACTGCCTTTTTATAGAGGAATTCCTCCAGAACGGTTGCTGAGTTGAGCAAAAACTTATTGCGGATAATATCGAGTTTTTCCGCACTTTCCGGCCAAAGGTCGGAGACATTAAAAATCAATCCGGCTCTTTTAATAACAGAAAGCGCATAAGCGGACAAACCAAGGAACAAGGGTGGGGATTCACAAAACACATAGTCGTACTTCCCTAATTTAAAGTTACCGACAAAGAAAGATGTGAATACAAATGAAAAGTAATTCAGAAGACGGGGTAAAATACTCTTGCTTTGGGAAACGAAGATCCAAGAACGAAGAACCTTCATGCCACCCATTTCCTCCTGCATGGTAAATCGCCCTTTGTATTCATCGTGAATAAGCATAGACGGGTAATTGGGCATGGCAGTCAATACATCAACCTCCACCCCACTCGCCTTCAACCTGATCGCCAATTCAAAAAGCCTGTTTTGTGGAGCGCCTACTTCAGGAGGAAAATACTGTGTAAGAAGTAATATCTTCATCGGCGATCAATTCATCGTATTCGCTGCACCTTGCTTAAATAATAATCGGCAGGATTCTGAGCCTCAAAAGTAACCAACCAGCTGAAATAGGCGTGTAAACGCCCTGGTTGTTGGAAAGCTTTTGAGGCAGGAGTGTTCTTTAAGGAAATCCGTTGTATTTTCAGACCTTAGAACCGATGACGAGTACTATGTCTATTTCTGCGTAACACCATGGTATTGAGGCAATTATTGACGGGAAATAAAAGAAACCTTCTGATTCTATCGGGAGGCACCTTTATTTCCCAACTTATTCCTTTTGCAATATCACCCTTCCTTACTCGCTTATATACACCGGATCAGTTTTCTTCATTGGAACTTGTGCTCAGAATTTCCGCATTCTTTGCTGTAATTTCAACATTGAGATTCGACATTGCAATTCCACTTCCAAAAGAAGATGACAAGGCTTATCAGCTTTTTACCTTGTCATTTTTTTCAACTTTGGTCACGTCATTGCTATGCCTCTTACTTTTTACAATTTTTCAAATACCGATCACCCAATTTCTGGATAACCCCGGCTTCAATAAATGGCTCTTATTTATTCCCATTCTGGTACTTTTAATGGGTGTGGCGCAGGCGGGAAGTAATTCGTTGTTAAGAATTGGTAGATACCGTTTCATTAGCCTTTTCAGAATAGTTGACTCAGGTCTCAACAATGTTGGTAAAATAGCTTTTGCCCTTTTGATCTCGGGCAGTGTATTTAGTTTGATCCTTCCGAATTTTATAGGTGCTTTCTTTCTGGCAATATTGCCGGTATTGGCCTTGAGAAGCTATGTGAAAAAGAATAATCTATCTACCGATATAGGTAAATTGAAAAAAACGTTTGTCGAATTCAGTGAATTCCCAAAAGTCAATCTGCCAAATGCCCTGATTGACGTTTTGCATTTGAGCGCCGTGGTTATTATTATAGCCCATTTCTTTGGAGCCGCCGCACTGGGTTTGTATGCCTTAAAGGTCAGAATACTGAAAACACCTAGCATCGTTATCGGAAATTCCGCCGGACAGATCTTCTACCAGACGGCCTCTAAAATGCATGCCGATGGCTTGTCGATTGCCCCATTATTCTTAAAATACCTATCCTACTTTATTTTGGTGGGATTAATTATATTCATTCCATTCACCCTTGCCGGCCCTATTATCTTTTCTCTGGTCTTTGGGGAATCATGGAAGTTTGCCGGAGAACTGGCTCAGGTCACTTCGATCTGGATGTTTCTAGGTTTCATTGCTTCGGCATTTTCTTATGTGCCGGTCATTCTTAAAAAACAAAAAACCGTCTTGCTCTTAAGTTTAATCAACTTTGCCCTGGTTTTAATAAGCTGGGTATCGGGTTTTTATATATTTGGAGACTTTCTGAATACCATCAAACTATTGGCAATTGTGGAAAGTGTGTATTTCGCCGCAGTGAATTATTGGTATTACCGGATTATAAGTCAGTTGAAAACCAGTGCGTGATAAGTTAGTAAATAAGTTGAATTACTGGCTCATGAAACTCATGAGACCAGGAATGATTTATGGATTGAAGCACCATGGTCTGCACTTACCAAATACCCGTATCAGCAATACCACGGTCATTGAGAATTCCAATAGCTTAATACTACGAGACAATGTATTCATTGGGCACCATAACTTTATTGAAGCAAGTAACGGTGTGGAAATTGGAGAAGGTTGTCAGGTAACAAATTTCATCAGCATCCTTTCACATTCCAGCCATCACTCTATAAGGTATTACGGCTCGCATTACCGGGATTTTAAAGTGCACAAAGGATTTGTAAACGGTCCGGTTAGCATAGGAGCATATACTTTTATCGGTCCACATAGCCTTATCATGCCTGGAACCAGGATCGGTAAAGGTTGTCTGATACGGGCATATAGCCTTGTCAAAGGTGAATTCCCGGATTTCGCTATCATTGGTGGAAATCCCGCCAATGTCCTTGGAGATACCAGAGATACCGACGGTCCTTTTTTGGAGGAGCATCCTAAACTAAAAGCTTTTTACGAAGAATGGGCAGGCAGAAAAGAGTAGCCATTGTTGGTCTTCCAAGGTTTGCCAAAAAGTTGACAGATCGTCTAATTGCGTACGGAGTTAACGCCAAGATCAGATGTTTCGATACCTACTATAATAATTGGGAAAAGCTCGCTGCCATTCCTTACATCATTTCCTGTGATGTGGTTTATTCCATCAATGGTTCATTGTTGAACAGCAATGTTTTCAATCTTGCTTTGTGGGCTAAAAAAAGACTCATCATGCATTGGGTAGGAACTGACGTACTAAAGGCTGAAATGGCCATTCAATCCGGGACTTACAGATCAGATTACATCCAAAAAGCCGAACATCTCTGCGAGGTGGAATGGATCAGAGAAGAATTAATGGCATTGGGCATTGCAGCTGAGATACAGAATTTTGTCGCGTTTGAAAAAGACATTGAGCCCGCATCAAGACCCATGGATTTTAACGTCCTTTCTTACCTGCATCCAGACAGGGAAGAATTTTACGGGATCAAAGAATTGATTACATGCGCTGAAACATTTCCCGAAATCCCATTCTATCTTGTTGGGACATCGGCTTACGACCAGACTACGCCAGCGAATATGAAGTTTCTGGGTTGGATCAATAATCTGGATGAAATGATTGAAAAGGCCGGTATTTGTGTCCGCATACCCCAACACGACGGATTATCTTCATTCGTTCTGGAATCGTTGGCCAAGGGAAAATTTGTTGCTTACAGGTACCGTTTCCCTTATTGCGATCCATGCACAAGCGCCGAGGAACTGATAAAGATTGTAGAAGAGAAAAGTCAGTTGTTTAAATCTGGAGATCCATTCGAAAATAGCGGTTCTTCTGAATACATCTCAAAAGAATTTGATAAGGATAAGATTTATGGCAGCCTGCTTTCCAGACTAGGAGTTTCATGAAAGGTAAATTGATCTTTGTAGCCTATTTTTTCTATCCGAATAAGGAAGTAGCGGCTAATCGCATCCGATTCTGGACTAATTACTTATTGGAAAGTTATCCTGATATTGAACCGGTGGTTCTGACAGCCACGCCTTTTTCAGAAGAAGAAAAGATCTTGCCTGAGCAATATTATATCCCTGCCGAGGGAAAAAGTAGTTTCGGAGTTTTAATCAAAGATCCCGGCCTGTTTTGGAGAAAGGATTTGCTGTCTTTTTTTAAAGTTCACCGTTTTGAAAATGTAATTGGCATATTATTCACCGGCGGGCCTTTCATGCATTTCAGCATCATTCCACAATTAAAAAAAATATACCCGTGTCCCGTGCTCATTGATTTCAGAGACCCTTTTTCGCACAACGATCGGTTCCATAATTCGCCATTTAAAAAAAGGATAAAGTCGATTTTCGAGCGCGGTTTTATTCAAAGCGCCGATCGGGTAATAAGTGTCAATCACGATGGGAACAGAGCCCTTGCAGGCTATGATTCCAATAGCCCAAAGTTTCATGTAATTCCCAACGGCTATGACGATGTGTTGCTCGAAAAAGCCTTGAAAAAATCCGATATTAAGAAAACCTCAACGGGAAACACAACGGTGATCCTCACGGGCAAATATTACCGTGACGCTCCTCCTTTTGAAACCTTCAAAGCCATCACCGAATTAAATAAAGAGGGAGATAATTTCACTTTCATTCATTATGGCGGCGCAGAAGACAATCGGATGTTCGCTAATGACTTAAACGGTATTTACGAAATGGGAGTTTGTGATTATTCCGAAGTGGCAGAAGGGCTGGCAAAAGCAGATATAGGTGTATTGATAACTCCGGGTGTGGCCCAGAATATGCCTACAAAGATCTTTGATTATTTCGGAGCGGAATTACCAATTTTAGTGATCAGCAGCGGACGTCTGAAAGCAGGTAATGTTGCTGAAGTAACGGCAGATTATCCACTTGTCAAATGGTGTGGCAATGAAAAAGATGAAATTAAAAAAACCTTGAAGGAAATGATTCAGTTAGATCTGAACATCCATTTTCCAATGCGGGAAAATTATTCAAGACGAAATGGGCTTAAAAAATTGATTGAAATTCTGGAAAATGTCATTGATCAGTAACCTAGATAAAATTCAATTTACCCGTGTCTTTCGTTGGGCTGAAGACCTTCTTGCCCTACTGGTGATTCTTTCAATTTTTATCTATCCGGCCTATTTCGGACCAACCAGACTCGAGAACTATGCCTTACCTCTTTTCATAATGGTTCTGGGCTTGAAGAGCCTTAATTTCGATAGGAATTTAGTCAATCTTTTAATGATCAATATGGTGATCGGATTGGTCTCTGTTTTGCTGAATCTCAATTTGAGTCATGGTCTTCTGGAACTGATGAGGTGGGTAAAATACGCCGTTGTCCTGGTATTTTTCTCATCACTTTCCTATCACCAGGTTTCGAAAATTCCCGGTTACATTAGGTTGGCATTTATAATCATGACCTTGGTCAATGTCATTCAAATTGTAAATCCCTTTGATTTTGGGGTCGAGTTAGCAAAATTTTATTCTCATCACCCCTTGTATCCCGAAGGCAGTATTGAGATGGACAAGTCTTTCCGTTTGCTTGGAACAGCCATTAACCCAAATAACAATGCCCTGCTTTGGCTATTAATGTCAATTTACTTCATGGTTGAATTTTACAACGAGAAAAAAACTCAAAGCTTACTCTTTGTTTTCGGTTGTTTTTTGTTTATCATCTTTACCCAGTCACGCACAGCGATTGTGGCTTTTTTGCTCATAGGACTTTTAAATCTTTTTCTATACCGACTTAAAATCAGGCACCTTCTGTACATTGCCGGAATGGGTCTTTTTGGTGCCTTCATTGCCATTTATTTTCAGTTCACTTATCTGTGGCACATATTCTTATTTAATCCATTAAAAATTCACTCCTTAAGGCTGCGCTTTAAAATTTGGGATGACATGCTCAAACTTTATTACCAGAAGCCTTTTTTCGGATGGGGAAATCTTAAAAATTACGAAGTGCTATATTCCAAACCTCCTGACAACGAAATCTTATATATTCTTTTAAATCAAGGGAGTGTGGGAATATTTGGAATGACACTTCTATTTATTTATATAGTGCATTATTTTAAGGGTAGAACTAAAAAAGTCGCCCTGTCATACTTACCAATTTTCATGATCATTTGTTTCGTGATTATAGGGATGACAAACCTATCGGTTACTAATGTTCGCATTGGCATGCTTTTCTTTGTGACCTGTGGAATGAGTTTTGCCTATGTTAAAAATGAAAATCAACTAAACGAATAACTCGAACTGAATTGGGATAAAAGGTAGTTGCAGGAATTATATTTATTTTAGCCCGACTATAGTCGATGGCACAACTTATCTAGGCAAAGATTAGCTAGATTAACAAAAGCATATATGTTGTTACAATACATACTAGATCATTGGAAAAAGCTTTTCCTGCAATACTTTGTTGGAGTCGTTGTCCTATTTGGTGCGTTCTATTTACTTGGAACTTTGAAAGAGTCTGTTTATCAGACCAAGTTTACCTTGAATCCTAAAAACAATGGGGTAGAAGTTGCCCACGCCATAGATAATTTATTCGAACTTTTGATGACCAAAGACAGCATTGCTTTTAAAAACAAATTGGGCATTAGTCAAGAGGAATTTTTATTGATCAAAAGTGCCGAGTACGATATTTTGGAAGGAAGCTTGATCGAGGTCGATTTAAGGACCAGAGACCAAGGGGTTATGCAAGGATTCTATAACGCACTTGTACATTATCTGAACACAGATTCGATTCTGAATGCAGATAACAATTACGCCAGAAAACGACTTGAAGTTGAAATGGCCTACATTAAAAATCAACTTTCAAAGCCCGACAGTGTTGTTGGTAATACAGATAAAACGCTTTGGCAATTCACAAAAGAAAATAATGCCGAGCCCCTGGTATCTTCGCGCTCTAATTTAAACCGAATTTTTCTCGAGAATAAATTAAGTGAGTTGATGGTGAGTCACTTTCGATTGGAAAAAGTGAGGCCTCTGAATGCTCCGGTTGTCCCGAAATTCCCCGAAAAACCTAAGAACTTAGTTTATTTCATTTTTTCAAACATCATTGTACTGAGTCTGCTCTTTGTTCAGTACTTAATCTCCAACGCAAAATCCGATATGCGTGAAGATTGATCATGCACGCATCTGTTCATTGTAGATACCTATCATTTTTTGCAGGCAATACTCCCATTCGTACATTTCTTTTACCCGGAGGCGTCCATTTTTACCCATGCTTATTCGCAGCTCCTCATTTAGGTAAAGGCTTTTCATGGCTTCATAAGCGGCAATGCTATTTTTTCTAGGCACGACCATTCCGGTTTTACCGTTTTCCACAACCTCGGGTAAGCCACCTACATCAGAAACAACTACAGGAATTTCGCAAGACGAAGCCTCAAGAATTGCCACGCCAAAACTTTCACTTTCAAGGGTCGACAAAGCCACATAAACGTCCATTTCATTCAAGTACTCAGGCACCTTATGATTGGGAATTTTGCCTATAAAATGGACATCTTCCTCTATTGATAATTCTCTCGCCAATTCCTTTAACTCTATTTCTTGCGATCCCTTGCCAACGATCAGCAGCTTAAGCGAATCATTTTTATACTCCTTTCTAAGCATTTCAAAGGCCATCATTAAATAAGAAATCCCGTATTTTTCTTCCAGGGTCTTGACCGTACCTATCACAAAGGCCTCTTTTTGGAACAACCCTTTTGCTGAACCCGTTTTAAACTTGTCGGTATCAATGCCAAAAGGAGTGACCTCAACTGCCCTGTTGGTGTAAGTTCTGGTTAATTTAGCCATCACTTCACTCGTTGAGAGAACAATTTTGGCACTATTTAAAATATACCGCAGCAGTCGCTTTTTAATAAAATTGTTGGGAAAATCAAAGACGTCCGCTCCCCAAACTGAGATTATTAGTTTTTTGTGACCAGAAAGCACCCCAAGAAGCCCATAACTGGTGGCATAATGTGCGTGAACAATGTCTGGTTGCACCTGCTTTACAAAACGCCTTAACGCCGGTAAATACCTTAAATACAATAATTTACTAAATTGAGAAGCACTGAATTTTTCTGCCCTAAGTTGTAAAGAGTGAACTTGAATTTCAGAGTGGTTGGGAAATTCATCACCCTCACTTGCGGTTAGACTGAAGATGTACACTTCATTTCCACAATCAACCAGTGACATTGCCCATTTTTTAGTGTGAATAGAGGTGTGATCGGCAAGAAAAAGGATTCTCAATTTATGGGTGATTTACAACAACAATTCTGAATTTGCATGCTCTTTAAAAAAACCCGCACAGATCGCATTGAGTAAACCCCTAGTAAAAAATGGGTGGACCAGCCAAGTTCTTCGACCTTCCTACGTCCATCATTTGATGGATCCTCCCGGAATCCGGGAATATATAGGCCTGCTCTAATAACTTATAAGCCTTGGGTCCAGATTGTTTAGTGTTGAGTTTACCAATATCAAGAACCTGTGCGGGAAAAAATAAAACCAATAACAAAGAACGCAGTATACCTTCAGAGAGCCGACTTGATCTGTTCGTTCAATTCCCTGACTTGATCGATAAGCGATTCGGCATCTGACCAATTCTTAAGAGCAGCATCATTATTGGCGCCATATTCAAGAGCGCACATGGCTAAAAGATCTTGTTTGTCTTTGACAGCATAACTACTCTCGTAATCCTTTATCTTTTCATTGATCATCTTAGCCGTTTTACGAACGGTTTCTTCTTCTTCACTCTTGATAGTCATGGGATAAACCCTATTGGCTATATTGATCTTGATGGATAAATCGCTCATTGCATTTATTTGTTGATCATGGTGATGCAATCGTCAATATCCCTCACCAGTTCGCGGATCTTTCTTTTCATTTCAAGTTTTTCCTCCAAGGGCACGGCCGTAGCTAAACCAAGCATCTTATTCTTTTCTTCTAAAAAACTAATCTGCTCTTTGTAGTTTGTGTTTTCGCTTTTCAATTCACTTATCTGCTGACGAAGTTGCAGATCACTTTTCCTCATTTCCGACAAACCTTCGATCAATGCCGCAACATTCGTGCGCAAGTCGGCGATTTCATTTTGTAGGTCCTGTGGATTCATGTCTCCTACAAATCTATATTTTTCATATCAAATTGTCCATAACTTCTTGTCCTTATTTCCGCAAGAATTACCTGAAGCCGTAGTTTTGGCCGGATGTATCGTCTATCTATGCGCCTAATAATTGCTTTTCCAATAATCTTGACATTTCTTTTTACAGCTTTGAATTTTTCTTCAACGGCTCAGGTTCAGGCACAGACCAAAGAATTTACTTCTCCGCTAGATGTGCCACTGTACTTGGCAGGAAGTTTTGCAGAGCTGAGGAATAATCATTTCCATTCCGGTCTTGACATCAAAACACAGGGGAGGGAGGGCCTAAACGTTCGCTCTGTTGCAAGTGGTTACGTCTCAAGAATAAAGATTTCACCTTTTGGATATGGAAGAGTGGTCTACGTGCGTCATCCCAATGGCTATACCAGCGTATATGCTCATCTACAAAAATTTAATGATGAAATTGAAAAAGCGGTAAAATCCTATCAGTATGCCAATAAAAAGTTTGCGGTTGAAATGTATCCAAGCGCTTCGAGATTCCCAATAAAACAAGGAGATCTGATTGGAATTTCTGGGAATTCCGGTAGCAGCTCTGCCCCCCACCTCCACTTTGAATTGCGCGAAACAAAGAGCGAAGCTCCGGTTAATCCCTTGCTCTTTGGATTTGATATATCCGACGACATTTCACCGGAAATAATAGCTGTATATGTATACCCGCGCGAAGATCTAGCACAGGTGAACGGTACTTATAAAAAAGTCAAATCAAAGGTCATAAAAAGCCAAAACGACTACCGCCTTCATGACTCTGAACCAATCAAAGTCAGTGGAAAGATTGCCTTGGGCCTGCAAGTGTTTGATCGACTGAACGAGGTTCCAAATAAATGTGGAATCTATGAAATAGATCTATACCGGAACGGTGACCTGATTTTCCAACAGCGAATGGATAAGTTTGAATTTCACGAAACCCGTTACATGAATTCCATGGTCGATTACGAAGAGCGGATGAAAAATAAAACATGGATATACTGTACGTTTGTACGGCCTAATAATCGTTTAAAAATCTACCCTAAAAAGATCGGTGATGGAATCATCGAGATCAGGCCAGGCATTATCGAAAACTTTAGATATAAGATACGAGACAGTTATGGGAATGAAAGTATCCTTGATTTTCAATTGCAAGGATCAGAGCCTTCCAGATCGGATCAGGGAGTCATCAGGCAAATGCCGGAAGAATATTTCAGGTGTGATCAAGCGAATTCCCTCGAAAAGGAAGACATCATGATCTACCTCCCGGCAAATATTCTTTATGAAGACCTGGCCTTCAAATTCTGGAAGGGTGATACTTTGCCTCGCAGCTTCACTCCGCTATATCATATTCATGATTGGTACACTCCTTTGCAATCTTACATGGCGCTTAGTATAAAAGTTAAGGATATGCCCTTGGACATTAGAAAATTTGCGACAATTGTTTCAAAGGACAAAAACGGTGGTATTGTTCCCGAAGGCGGTTACTGGAAAGGAGATTACATTATCGTGAAGACCCGTAGTTTTGGTCCTTATACGCTAATGATCGATTCTGTAAAACCTAAATTGACCAAAGTAAACGTGCCTCCTAGTGGAGACATGAGAGGGAAGTGGAGTATTATCATCAAAGCAGAAGACAACCTGTCTGGAGTATTCAAGTACGATGCCTACATTGACGGCAAATGGGCGTTACAAGAATTTGATTACAAAAAAAAGCAACTCATCCATTATTTTGAAGAAGGATTAACACCGGGTGAACATACGTACAAAGTAGTGGTCAGGGATAAGATTGGGAATAAAAATGAACTGATTTTCAATTTTACCAGGTAATGTTATATGCCAGATATTAACCTCAATCCCTTGTAAGTTCCGAATGCTGATTCTAGTGCATCCCTAATGTCCTTTTTTTGAAGCGATTATCCAGGAAGTGCGGCTGGAAAAGTGAAGGGCTTCGATAAAAAATCAGAGAATTGACTGAAAATACACGCTAGAGGAAAAAGGTATTAGCCATTGCTCTTCAAATAGGGATCCGTCCTGTAATAAGAGATTATATACCAATGAGTTATCGCTAATATCTCCTTTTTTATACAGTGCAGGTATATCTTGGAAATTAATCATAACCACCTTGTCCTCTATTCGAAAAGGAATACTCATTCGATCCAATAAACCAAGTTTAAATTCCGATTCAAGCTGTTTAATAAGAGCTACCGAGGAATCAATGGAGCAACCCGAAGCTTTTGCAGATACTTCATTCACAAAAAATATCAGGAAATGACCATCAAGTATCCGGAAATCAGCATCTAACTTTTGACCGTGACTCGACCATTCCGAGATAAATTTATGGCACAACGGGTATATCAATTCTTTTTGCTCATCGGTCAGTTCCTTTACCGATCGATAAATCCATAACCTGGTATTACTTGTCTGTGTCAACATTTCAGTCTAATTTACATGCTTTGGCAACAAGTTCGGCCAAGTCGAGTACTTCTATCTCTTTTTCATTCATTTTAACACCATCGGTTAGCATGGTCATGCAAAAAGGACAACCAACAGCCGTAATATCAGGGCCTACTTCCATAACATCTTCCATTCTTTCCATGTTCACTTCTTTATCACCCTTTTCAGCTTCTTTGAACATCTGGGCTCCTCCAGCACCGCAACACAGCGAATTCCTTCTGCTCCTCTTCATTTCAACCAGATCGTTTGTCAACCCATCGATTAATTCCCTCGGTGCATCGTATTCATCATTTCCTCTTCCCAGGTAACAGGGGTCGTGAAAAGTGATCTTTTTATCTCCCAGTACCTTTCCGTCTACTTTGAGTCGTCCACTTGCCATAAGTTCAGAAAGAAACTGACTGTGGTGTAATACATCGTAATTTCCGCCTAGTTGTGGATATTCATTCTTAATGATATTGAAGCAATGGGGACAAGCTGTTACCACTTTCTTAACGCCATATTCGTTCATGACGGCAATATTGGTCATGGCTTGCATTTGAAACAGGAATTCGTTTCCCGCTCTTTTAGCGGGATCACCCGAGCAGGATTCTTCCGAGCCAAGAATTCCAAATGAGATCTCCAAGTGGTTCAATATCTTGGCAAAAGCAGAAGAAATCTTTTTAGCCCGATCGTCGTAACTGCCTGCACAACCGACCCAAAAAAGTACGTCCGGCTTCTTACCTTCAGCCGTGAATTCAGCCATTGTTTTAACATTCAAACTCATCCCTTATCGCGATTTTCAAATACTTCAATTTTTCTTTCTACGGTGATCATATCGGTAAATTCTCCTTCAAATCTAGTGGCCCTGACTATGTGGTTGTCTATCCAGTGATAATTACCACCCCGGGGCTTACCCACCAATAAACCGTGATACCTGAAACCGTTTTCATCCAGCCATTGTTCGGTGATCTCCCTGTGTTCTTCTGTTCGGGACGTGAAAAAGGTAATGATGTGTCCTTCATCGAACCATTTATTTATTGTCTGCAGGGCAGATGGATACACCTGAGCCGTTTTCATTCGCTCGGGCTCCTCATTAGGTATGTCGTCACAAATTGTTCCGTCAATGTCGATCAGAAAATTCTTGATTTCCTCAGGCAGGGCCGGACTTATGGTCTTACCCTTTTCTTTTAGCTCTATTAACTTATCCTTCATTTCTCCAGTTAGCTCGGTCTGCCGCAGCAAATTGCCATGGAGCTCCGTTATTTTCTATATTACTCGACATAGTCATCAGTTCAGATGGCATTTTAGACTCTTCCATGACCAGGTATCTGCGCATGTCCAGAATTATTGATAGTGGATCGATGTTTACCGGACAACTCTCGGTGCATGCATTGCAAGTTGTGCAAGCCCATAATTCTTCTTCGGTAATATAATTCCCCAAGAGCGATGTCTCAGGATTCAGGCCTTTTCCGAATTCTTCCAGTCGGTCACGGGTATCCATCATGATCTTTCTGGGAGACAGCAATTTTCCGGTTTGATTGGCCGGGCAATTTGAAGAGCATCTTCCACATTCTGTACATGTATAGGCGTCCATCAATTGTTTCCAAGAAAGGTCGGCAACGTCCTTGGCGCCAAACCGATCATTGGTCGCGTTTGCATCAACCGGAGCCGCATAGGGATCCGCATTGGGATCCATCATCAATTTGACCTCATCAGTCACCCGACTCAAGTTGTTCATTTGCCCTTTGGCACTCAAGTTTGAGTAAAAGACATTGGGAAAGGCAAGAAAAATGTGAAAATGCTTGGAATAGGGCACATAATTTAAAAAGGCCAGAATACCTACAATATGAAACCACCACATAAAACGTTCGGTTGCCATAAGAGATGAAGCCGACATTCCTTCAAAAAAAGGAACCAGGAAGGCACTTACAAAAAATGAACCGGTGTGGTGATAATCATTTGGCATACTCGTTTGTAGCACTTGATCAGCGGCATCCATGCTTAGAAAAGCGACCATTAACAAAATTTCAACCACAAGTATGATGTTTGCGTCAGATCTGGGCCAAGAGGTCATTTCCGCACTCCAGAACCGTTTTAGCCTTATTATATTCCTTCTTGCCAGAAAAACAACACAGGAAAGTATCACCAGCACCGCCAGTATTTCAAAAGAGGAAATAAAGGCCGTATAACTCCCACCCAAAAGCGGTAGAAATACTCGGTGAGATCCGGTCAAGCCATCAATAAGTATTTCCAGAATTTCGATGTTGATGATAACAAAACCCACATAGATTAGAATGTGCATAAGTCCGGCAATCGGTCTACGAACCATTTTTGATTGCCCGATAGCCACCAAGGTCATTAGTTTTAATCGCTCTGACTTTTGATCACTTCGATCAATGTCCCGACCCAAAAGGATATTCTTTCTCACTTGCATCACGCGCCGTCCGAACACAAATGCGGTCGTGATTACAAGAAGGATAAAAACAATGATCGATATCATGCTTTAATTGATTTTCGAATTTTCTTTTTCCCGTTTCTTTTTCGCCTTTTCCTCTCGCTTTTTTTCTTTGTCCTTGCGGCCAAATACCGAAACATGAACGTAGCGATTGGGATTCTCCTCCAGATCGATTAGCAGTTTATCTAAATCGCGGGCAGAAGATTCCAGGTGATAGTATAAACTGTCATTATTCACCAATTGGCCTATGGTGCCCTGCCCATCGTTTACTTTTTTCATGATCTCTGCTGCATCGGCAAAAGCTTCTCCCGCGTTGTTGATCGTTGAAGTGATGTCTGACTGAGCAATGGAGTCTGATATGTAGGCGATGTTGTCAAGAATCATGGTTATGTTCTCGTTGTTGTTCCTGAGGTTATTGGAAATTGATTGAAAATTCGTCATAATCTGACCAAATTTCTCTTTTTCTCTGATGATCATGGTGTCTGTTCGCAGCGCAACAACTTCAAATGTCGCGAGCGCATTTTTAATGCTTTCGAAACTGGACGATAAATTTTCGCGTGCCTGTTTGTTCAATATGGCCTGAACCACTCCAACCAGTGTATCAAGGGAAGAGAGCAGTTCTTCGGCCTTGGCTTTGAGCGGTAATATCTGGTTGTTTACTTCTTCTGTCAAAGAGGCTTCTACCGAAGAACGAAGCGTGTCTCCGTCCTCATGAAACTTCCCAACTTCCTTTCCAAGTATCAGGTTTATGGATTTTGAGCCCAAAAGATCGGTGCTTTCAATCCTCGCTACTGTTTGCTTGGGTAGAATGATGGCTGATTTATTTAGTTCAAACTTAACGAAGATCCGACCAGAATTGTCGTCCATAAATCCTACATCCCTGACACTGCCTACAGTTAAGCCATTAATCTGAACCGGGTTGGAAATGGTTAGACCTTCAACTTTTTGATAAACGGCAACGTATTGGATGTTCTTGTTGAACACATCCACTCCCTTTAGGAAATTAACACCCCAATACAAGACTGCCAGGCTTAGAATCATTAAGATTCCAGTTTGAACCTCCTTTCTTATTCTGAGTTTCATTTGTTTAACAATTCGTTGGCTTCTTTTACAGATATTCTTGTGCCGTTCAAAAAGGCTACCACAAAGGCATCCTGAAATCCATGCTCGCGAACCTTGCTTTGTAATTCTCCTGCCTGACCCATATCAGCTGCCTGTCCGTAAGTATAACGAAAAAGATTGCCTCCTTCATAAACTTCAACCGAATCCAGGCCCTTGAAATTTTCAGGTACAAGATCGATTTTATTTGCAGAAGTTGCAATCTGAATCTTGAAAACGAGCCCTTCCCTCCCATAGTTTTCCTGGGATTCTGTTTTTTTAATTTGACCAGCCAGGTCATAAGATGATTTCAATTTTCCTTCTATCTCGCTTTTGTAATTCTTAAAAGCTCGGTAAATGGCTGAAGCAAGATAATCCTGGCCCAGTTCAGATTTTAAAAACTTTTCTTCTTCCGGGTTGGTGATAAAACCCGTTTCTATTAAAACACTTGGCATTGTGGTCTGGTGTAAAACTAAAAAAGGAGCCTGTTTCACTCCTCGATCAAAACGTCCTACTCGCTCGCTAAACTGGTGCTGAACTCCGGCCGCGAATAAGAGGCTTTGATTTAAAAAGGCGCTTTGCTGAAGGCTCATCGCGATGTATGACTCAGGGCTGTTAGGATCAAAATTCTCGTACCGCTCCTGATAATTATCTTCCAATAAAATAGCCTCATTCTCACGCATGGCAGCCCTCAAATTGGCATCAGTTTTTGCCAGACCCATAACATAGGTACCTGTTCCAAAAGGCCGTTCTGATGTAAAGGCGTTTACGTGGATACTTATAAATAGATCGGCCTTGTTTCGATTGGCAATTCTGGCCCGTTCGAATAACTCAATAAATTCGTCGGTTTCCCTGGTGAAAATGACCTTTACGTCGATTAGGTTTTCTTCAATGTATTTACCGGTTTTTAAGGCAATTGACAGGGCAATGTCCTTTTCTGTAATTTGATCCGTGCCGACACATCCTCCGTCTTTTCCACCATGTCCGGCGTCTATTACCACAACTTTTATACCCAGATTGTCGTTAACTTCCTGTGCCGTTGCAGTTGAAATTACCGCGACAAAAAATAAAAAAATGAATAAATGGTCTAATTTTGCCAATCCCCGCACTCGATTTTTATTGATTAGCTTTGGAACGATCACAGCCAGCGCAATAAGACAAAAATAGCATTAATACATTGCAATCAAAACCGGCATTTGGGCATTTTATTGCACTGGTCTCGTTGATAACTTTGCCGCTTTGGGTGGGCGCTCAGGCAGATTCTCTCAAGGTTGGAATTGACAGTTCATTGGGCAAATTTGACCCTGTAATTGATACAATCAAGGAGGCCGAATCCAATATCTCAAAAGATGCCATAGAGTCGAAGGTCAATTACACAGCCAGAGACACCATCAAGTACAACTTCGAGACTTCCAAGATTTTCCTTTTCGGCGATGCGGTGGTAACCTATGAAGACATTGAATTGAAGGCGGCCTACATCGAACTCACCATGGATTCCAACATCGTCTTTGCCAGAGGAGTTAAAGACAGCAGTGGAAACTTGACCGGGAATCCGATTTTCAAAGAAGGAGACCAGGAATTCAAGAGCAGGAAAATGACCTATAACTTCGACACGGAAAAGGGCAAGATTGAAGATGTCATCACCCAGGAAGGCGAAGGATACATCCATGGAAAAGACGTCAAAAAAACAGGCGATGACATTATTTTTATTGAGAATGGTTCTTACACGACCTGTGATCACGAACACCCCCATTTTTCATTTGCCGCTAAGAAACTCAAGATCATTCCCAATGACAAGATCATTGCCAAACCCGCCAATCTGGTCATAGAAGATGTACCCACTCCTGTACTTGTCCCCTTTGGGATTTTCCCCAATAGGCAAGGGGGAAAGTCAGGTATACTGGTGCCTGTTCCAGGTGAATCACAGCGAGATGGCTTCTATGTTCAAAACATAGGCTATTACTTTTACATCAACGACAAATCTGAACTTCAGGTCGAAAGTGACATATACAGCAAAGGCTCATTCGCTTTTCGGCCATCCTATAATTACAAAACGCGATACAAGCGAAGCGGATCACTGAAATTCAGGTACAAAAGAACAGTGAATGGCATTATCCCCGAAGACCCTTCATACAGCGTTATAAATGACTATTGGATAGACTGGAATCACCGTCAAGACGCTAAAGCAAGACCAAACTCAACGTTCAGTGCCAACGTAAATCTCGGGTCTTCGACTTCTTTCAGAAACGACATCAACACGCCCGATCAGGACTTCCTTCAGAACAATTTTCAATCAAAGATTAGTTATTCAAAATACATGTTGCAACGCAAACTCAACTTATCTCTGAATGCCAGACAAAATCAGAACAACAATAACGGAACCATCAATCTGACTCTTCCGGAAGCTAACTTAACCCTGGCCAGAATCTATCCCTTCAAATCAAAAAAAGGCGTGGGAACATCATGGACTGATAAGGTAGGTCTGAGTTACACGGGCAATTTTAGAAACGAACTCTCGGTTCAAAACAGGGGGATCAGCAACGAAAACAGGGATTCCATTCTTGGAAACTTCAGGAATGGTGCTTCCCATTCAATCCCCGTTTCGACGAACTTTAAGATTTTTAAGCATTTTACGCTGAATCCCACGTTGAATTATCGGGAGAACTGGTTTTTCACCACAACCCAGCGCAACTGGGAGCGTTTACCAGATGATTCACTGGGAAATCAAAGGGACACTGTTTACGATACTGAAATTCCCGGATTCAGTCGCACAAATGCCTGGGACATCAACGCCAACCTCACCACTAAGATCTATGGGTTGGTGCAAATGCGCAAAGGTCCGATCAAGGCTTTCAGGCACGTCCTTACCCCAACCATTGGCGTTTCGTACAAACCCGAGAACAGGCAAGGAATTGCGACATACAGGGATACCCTGTACGATGCAGAAGATCCTAAAAAGGCGCGCAGCCCCGATATCGAATACTCTATTTATGAAGGACAGGTTTACCGAAACCTTAATTCAGCTGAATCGGGACGGATCAATTTTGGACTGCTGAACAACTTTGAAATGAAGGTAAAAAGCAACTCAGACTCTGCCGATGGGGTCAAGAAGATTAAATTACTTGAAAATTTCAGGCTTTCCTCTGCATACGACATGATTGCCGATTCATTGAATTGGAGTGACGTAAGCATGAGTGGATTCACGAAACTCACAAAGAACATTGATTTGCAATTTGGAGGGACCTACGACTTGTATGCCCTTGATTCCATTGGAAAAAGAGTGTTTACCGTGAACCGATTTGAGTATAACGAAAACGGGCGATTTGCCAGGATGACCAGGGCAAATTTCACGTTGAATTTTAATTTTAACAGTAAAAAAGGAAAGAAAAAGGGCCAGCAAGCATCGAGCGAAGATGGTTATGAAACAGGTGAAAACAATGAAAATGCCGGACTTCGCAGGGATTATGTAGGGGTGGATTGGGACGTCCCCTGGAATCTCAGTGTGAACTACAACATCAATTATTCAAAACCCGAATATCAAGAAGAAATCACACAGTCACTCAGGGCAAATGGCGATTTGAGCATCACCAAAAACTGGAAATTCCAGTACGAAACCTGGTTTGATTTTGAAACAAGCAAGGTGTCCTATGCCAGGCTCGGTATATTGAGAAATCTGCACTGTTGGGAAATGAAGATGGATTGGGTACCATTGGGTCCGAGGCAGAATTATAGTTTTTACATTGGGGTGAGAGCTAATTTGCTTCAGGAACTTAAATATGAGAAACGCGATTTTTAATAAGACATGAAAAAAGAAATTCAAACAGACAAAGCACCCAAACCGATTGGACCTTACAGCCAGGGAATAATGATGGGAAAAACGCTTTTTACGGCAGGACAAATAGCCATAAATCCCGAAACAGGAGCGGTAGAAACAGGCGACCTCAAAAAAGAAACGAAAATGGTGATGTCCCACCTCAATGCCATTCTTCAGGCGGCCGGGATGAGTTTTTCAAACGTCGTAAAATGCAGCATTTTTTTAAGTGACATAGCCCACTTTAGCACCGTGAATGAGGTCTATGGGACTTACTTTGAGAGACCCTTTCCCGTGCGAGAAACGGTGGCCGTTAAGACCTTGCCTAAGAATGTGAACGTCGAAATATCGGCAGTTGCCATAACCGATTGATTCAATTCAGACAGCGAGAAATCATTGCGTCGTTAAAATAAGGTTGTTTAATTGTCTCTTTGCTCAAATAAACCTTCATCATTGGCCAACGCTTTTCCCGTAAAAGGAGGGTATTCGTCGGTCATGTAGTATAAGTAGTTATTGAGGCGTTGACTCCAGCGGAATGTTCCCACAATAAATTCATGCCACGAAGGGGGATATTTTCCGGTAAATAAAACAACCCAGAAGGCAAGAAAAGCCAAAATCAATGAAGCAATTGCCCTAAAGTACAGGATGAATCCATGTGGGATAAGGACATATAGCCAGGCAAAGAAGAATCGCAGCAGTAACAGCGATCTGCTGGAAGTTTCGGGAATCTTAATATCGAAATCTGTCAGGTCATCATTCTTACTGAGACCAAAGGACGGATAACCATCCACCAAATTGAATAACCTGGCATTCACCCGGTTGTTCCAGTGAAAATACTTGACCTGAAAATCAAAAAAAGACGGTGGGTACTTCCCAGTAAACAAAATGACCCAGAACGAAAAGAACCAAAGAATCAATGACCAGATTCCAACAAATATGAGCAGAATACCGTGGGGAATGGCGATGTATAGAGCTCCGAACAACGTTCTAAGTACCAATTCAGCCCTGGAATATTCTTCTTGATGTTTTATAATGAACCTCATAATTCCAAAATTTTAATCAAGGTATAAAATTTTATAAAATCCGATCGCATTGAAGAGGTATAAATCAGAGCCGTATGAGGCATTTTTTCTAACTTCGCAACTCATAAATAATCGACTTCAGTTATGACTTATGACGTGGTAATTATCGGAACAGGACCGGGTGGTTATGTCGCAGCAATCAGGGCTTCTCAACTTGGCCTTAAAACAGCTGTCATCGAAAGGGAAAGTCTTGGGGGAATTTGTCTGAACTGGGGGTGTATTCCCACCAAAGCCCTGCTAAAAAGTGCTCAGGTATTTGAGTACATCAATCACGCCAAAGATTATGGAATAAAAGTTGGCGATGTCAAAGCAGATTTTTCTGGCATGGTGAAAAGAAGCAGGGAAGTTGCCAACGGAATGAGTAAAGGAGTGCAATTCCTGATGAAAAAGAATAAAATTGATGTTATTGAAGGCAACGGGAAGATAATAGAAAAAGGAAAAATAGAGGTTGAAAAAGATGGCAAGAAGCAGATCGTCGAAGCCAAGAACATTGTTGTGGCGACGGGTGCAAGGTCTACCAACCTGCCATTTATGAAGCAAG
Source organism: Vicingaceae bacterium (assembly GCA_040220895.1). Lineage (GTDB taxonomy): Bacteria > Bacteroidota > Bacteroidia > Flavobacteriales_E > Vicingaceae > UBA11591. The sequence goes on along the minus strand of JAVJVY010000019.1, from coordinate 81,493 downwards.
ATGGAAAAAAGATCATTGGATACCGTGAAGCGATGACCTTGGAAAAGCAACCAAAGAGGTTGATCGTTGTGGGATCTGGAGCCATTGGATCAGAGTTCGCCTACTTCTATAACTCCATTGGCACCGAGGTCACAATTATAGAATTGCTTCCAAACATTGTGCCTGTAGAAGACGAAGAAGTCTCAAAACAACTGGAGCGTTCTTTTAAAAAGCAGGGAATCAAGGTGTTGACCGAGGCACAGGTGGAATCTGTTGACGTATCGGGATCAGCGTGCAAAGTCAAAGTGAAAACCAAAAAGGGCATTGAAGAGATGGAATCCGATGTCGTACTTTCGGCTGTTGGAATTACGGCAAATCTGGATGGCGTGGGATTAGAAACAGTTGGAGTAATCACCGACAAAGGAAAGATCGTAGTTGATGAATTTTACCAAACCAACATTCCCGGCATTTATGCCATTGGAGACTGTGTGCCTGGACCAGCCCTTGCCCATGTGGCTTCTGCAGAAGGTATCTTATGCGTTGAAAAAATTGCCGGACATGATGTGGAACCACTTGACTATGGAAACATTCCAGGATGCACCTACTCTTCACCTGAAGTTGCATCGGTGGGCATGACAGAAAAGAAAGCCAAAGAAGAAGGCTATGAATTGAAGGTCGGTAAATTTCCTTTCTCTGCTTCGGGTAAAGCAAGTGCTGCCGGACACAAAGACGGTTTTGTCAAGCTCATCTTTGATGCCAAATACGGTGAATTGCTGGGGGCACATATGATCGGGGCGAACGTGACCGAAATGATTGCAGAAATTGTGGCTATCCGAAAACTAGAAACTACCGGTCACGAATTGATCAAGACGGTGCACCCCCACCCTACTATGAGCGAAGCAGTGATGGAAGCTGCAGCCGCCGCGTACGACGAGGTTATTCACCTTTAAAACAAAACGCTCCCAAAGCGAATATCATTTTGTGTGGCTTTAGCGGTATCTTTTCTTCAAATAAGCTGGAGGAAAATGACGTCCGGAAATTAAAGCAAAGCCTCACCCTATTAGAGCATCGTGGTCCAGATGACCGTGGACTCTATGTCAATGAAGGTATTGGCCTGGCACATGCCAGATTATCCATTTTGGATCTGAGCCAATCTGCCCATCAACCAATGACAGACGCCGAAGATCGCTACGTTTTGGTTTACAACGGTGAATGCTATAATTACAAAAGCATCAGAAAAGACCTCGAACAACAGGGTGAATTTTTCCTTTCGACCGGCGATACAGAAGTGGTTTTAAAACTTCTCAAAAGAAAAGGATTCAAAGGTCTTGCAGAAATCAACGGTTTTTTTGCCCTGGCCTTTTACGACCGTTTGACACAGGAATTGCTGTTGGCAAGAGATGCGATGGGCATCAAACCACTTTACTATTCTCAGAATGGCAATACCTTATGCTTCTCGTCTGAAATGAAACCCTTGCTGGTGTTGAGTGAAAAACAAAGGCTTGATAAAAATAGCCTTGAGGCCTACCTCCATTTGAATTATGTACCGGCACCTTTCTCAATTACCAGTGGAATAAAAAAAGTTCCCCCCGGTTCTTATACCATTTTAAAAAGTGATCAATCTGTTAAATTCAGTAATTATACTTCCATGGATTCCACTGAAATTAAGGATGTAAAAGACGCTTCCGGTGATAATCTGATGAATTTGATCGAGACTTCGGTCAGGGACAGGCTTATTTCGGACGTTCCTTTGGGAACATTTCTTAGTGGTGGTCTGGATTCTTCAATTATTACAGCAATGGCGGCCAGGCATCAACAAGGCACTCAAAGCTTTACGATGGTTTTTAAGGGGTCGGGGCAATATGATGAAAGCGCAGATGCCGCGCAAGTGGCCAAGGCACTGGGAACTCATCACAACGAAGTTGAAATTTCCGAAAACGATTTGCTCATGGCAATCCCGGAAATGCTCAACAAAATGGATGAACCCTTTGCCGATTCATCAGCTATTGCAACAAACTTGCTATCGAAAGAGGTGAAAAAAAGCGTGGGTGTTGCATTATCCGGTGATGGAGCCGATGAATTGTTTGGGGGTTATCATAAACACCGAGCGCTTTTGTGGTCCTTCCAACATCCGATCTATTCCAAGTTGCTCGCTGTTATCCATCCAATTATCAATCAACTACCTTCCTCTAGAGAGTCTGGGTTATACAATGCCGTGCGAAGCATGGAGCGATTGAGTCGATCTGCCAGTAAAAGACCAGACGTTAGATACTGGGATTGGGCCGGATATGGCAATCCGGTTCTAAAAAAGTTACTCCATGAATCAAGGTTCGGTCCGGCGCAATTCCTTAATTCGATTACAGGAAAGGACATTAAAAACTTTGACGATTGCCTTGAAACCGATTTAAAAATGGTTCTTGAAGGAGACATGTTGGTAAAAACCGACCGATACAGTATGCGTTACGGCCTGGAAGTTCGTGTTCCGATGCTCGACAGACGAATTGTGCGTTTTGCCCGCCGCTTGGCAGTTGATCAGAAAGTGTCGCTTGGTCAAGGAAAATTGATAATGCGGGAAGCCGCAAAAAAGATCTTACCCCTTTCGGTGATCAATAAGAAGAAACACGGCTTCGAAGTACCATTAAAGCAATGGTTAAATAGAGAATTGGAAACCTTGTCCATTGAATTGCTTAATCCCGAAGTTTTGATAGAACAGGGCTTGTTCAACATAAATGCCGTGAGTGAACTCCAACATATGGTTAAAAAGCCTGCTTCAAACAACGCGGAATATGCCATTTGGAATTTGATGGTCTTTAATCAATGGTGGTTAAACAATCGTGAATACCTCGATTATAAAAAAATTGATGCCTAAAGTTCTAAGAATAATAAATCGATTTAACCTGGGTGGGCCTACATACAATGCTGCTTACCTGAGTAAATACCTTGAGGACGAATTTGAAACCCTGCTTATAGGAGGCAAACAACAGGAATCCGAAGCGAGCTCCTTGCACATAACCGAATCACTGAATATCGAAGTAATGGTTATTGACGAGATGACCAGAAAAGTGGGGATTCGAGACGATTGGCTGGCCTTTCGAAGAATTTCAAGCGTGATCAAAGAATTCAAACCCGATATTGTTCATACACATGCATCAAAAGCGGGAACACTTGGGCGGATCGCAGCACGATTAAATCGGGTGCAGTGCATTGTGCACACGTTTCACGGTCACGTCTTCGAAAACTACTTCGGCTCATTTAAAAGTAAAATGATTATTTACTTCGAGCGATTTCTTGCTGGTTTTACAGATAGAATTATTGCTATTAGCGATTTACAAAAGCAGGACCTTGTGCATCGTTATAAAATTGCTCCCGCATCAAAAGTTAAGGTCATTCCCCTTGGTTTTGAGCTAGAAAGATTTGCAGATGATCAGCTTTCAAAAAGAAGCTCTTTTCGCCGGGAGCAAGGGCTCAATGATGAAATCGCCATTGGTATCATCGGTCGATTGGTGCCAATAAAAAATCACCCACTATTTCTTCATGCCATGGCTGAACTAAAGAACGAAGGAATAGAATTCAAGGCTTTTATTATTGGCGATGGAGAGCTAAAGGAAAACCTGATGGACCTGACTGTTCATTTGGGACTAAATCACACAGGCCTACATAGAGATGTGACCTTTACGTCTTGGATGTTAGATGTAGACAAAGTCATGGCAGGACTGGACATTGTTGTGCTAACATCGTTGAATGAAGGCACCCCGGTGAGCCTTATAGAAGCACAGGCCGCTGCCAAAGTCGTCGTTTCAACGGCCGTAGGTGGAGTGGCTGATGTCGTCATGGACGGTTCCACAGGATTTTTAGTGGAAAGCGATGATCTTCAAGGCATTAAATCTGCATTGAAAATGTTATTGGAGAATCCGGAAATGTGCCAAAGGATGGGTTTGCAAGGCAGAAAACATGTCTTTGAACAATACCATGTGCGACGCTTGATTGACGACATGAAGAAATTATACCGGGAGCTGCTTCAATAGTTGTTTGTAAATGCCTATTTTTCCTCGTTCATCCATTAATTTTTAGCTTTGCCGAACAATTTTCTTTTCGCCCATATGAAGAAGACCCTCTTCCTTGTAATAGCCGCTTTGTCAATAATGGCCTGCAACCGCACCTACCGGTCAAGCATGATGTTGAAAGCACCCAAGGACTACGACTACAGTCAAGCAATCGACACAACAAATGACGATGAATTCAGGCTTGCGCCCAATGACATCATTGACTTCAGGTTATTTACCAATGATGGATTCAAGCTCATTGATCTTTCTACCATGAACGACAACAATGGGCAGCGACTTACCCAACAACAAAACAACTTTTTCTACCTGATTGAATATGATGGCATGGTTAAACTACCTATGATAGGCAGGGTAAATTTATCAGGAATGACAATCAAGGAAACGGAAGAATTCCTTCAAGATAAATATTCAAAATATTACATTGATCCCTTTGCCAGAATTACCGCAACAAACAGAAGGGTTGTCGTTTTCACCGGTGAGTATTCTCAGGGTACCGTGGTTGATATGGAAAACAGGAATATGACCTTGCTGGAAGGTTTGGCGCGCGCTGGTGGAATTCCAAGATCCGGTAAGGCCCACACCATCAAGCTGATCAGGGGTGACAGAAAGAACCCAGAAATATTTTTCATTGACCTTTCTAAAATAGAGGGCATGGCTCAGGCTTCCATCATTTTACAATCAAATGACATTATTTACGTGGAACCGAGGATAAGCTTGTCTTCAGAAGTACTCCGCGACTGGGCTCCCTTAATCGCAGTAGCCACCAGTGTGCTGACCTTGTACATACTGATCACAAACCTGCCCTCGAACTGATCTCTCTTAAATGTACAACGAAGAGATTTCAAAAACGAACGAGAATTTTACCCGCTATAAAGAGCGGATAACGAATTTTAGTTCCGAATTTGAACTGGGCCTGTTCTTGTACATTTTCAGAAAATCCATAGTTTGGATCTTACTGGTTCTGCTTCTTTCTTTCCTGGCTTCATTGCTCTACCTGCGCTACACTGTGCCGATCTATCAAAGTGGACTCGTACTTCAAATCAGCAGCAGCAATACAGCTGGCAAGGTGCTGAAAGTAGAGGACATATATGAAAACGAGGATATTTCAGCAAACATAGAACTGCTGCGATCGACCTATTTGCTAAATCGCGCTATAAAAAGTTTGCCCCTTGAGGTAAGTTATTTTAATCAAGGCCAGTTTCTGACGTACGAATTATACACCACAAGTCCATTTGAGGTTCGCTATAGCATTTCAGACAGCGCAGTACTTAACCGCCCGTTTAACCTGGTTATTTACGACTATGAACATGCTGATCTCATTTATAAGTACGCCGGAAAAGAAGAGGTCCAATCGTTCAATCTGTCTGAAGAAGTGGGCACTGAATGGGGAAAATTCAAGATAGAAATCAACGACTACGATTACATTCAGAAGTTACGTGGGGAATTTAGCAAGCAAGAATTCATATTTGTCATCAATCATCCCGAGAGCCTTACGAAACAATATTCCAAAAGACTGGACATCAATTTATTGAATAAATCGGCAAAAACCATATCCATTTCCTTTAAAGATGGAAACCCTCAGAAATCGGTTGACATGGTCACGGCACTTGCCAGGGAGTATGACAAATACGACCTGGAAAAGAAGAAAAAAAGCTCTTCCAAGATCCTTTCGTTCATAAATGATCAATTAGACGTGGTATACAAGCGCATGCGATCGTCCGAAAAATCGATAAAGTCCTTTAAAAAAGACAATAAAATACCCGATGTAGAAGAATTTTCTTCCTTTTATTTGAAGGATTTAAATGAACTCGACAAGCAGGTCATTGACATAGAACTGGAACTGAGCATCCTTGAAGAAATTGAGCGATCAATTGCCAGAGAAAGCAAGGAAATTGATGTTTACAACCTACTTCCCATTTTGTCGGGGACGAATTTTGAATCGAGCATCACTCAATTGATCAACAGCCTTCATCAATTGCTGATTCAACGAGAAAAGTCCCAATTTGAGGTAACTCGTGACAATGAGACGGTAAAGTCACTGAATTACCAAATCGAGATTCAGAAAAAACTACTCATCAATAGCATCTACGAATTCAGAGAAAACCTGACTTCACAGAAACGCAACATTCAGGCCAAGAGCCTTGAAATGGAAGCCAAGTTTTACAGTGTTCCTGAAAAAGAATTGGAATATGCTCAATTGAATCGTCTGTTTCTTTCCGATGAGAAATTCTTCACCCTCTTGCTTGAGAAGCGAACAGAATATTCCATCTCTGAAGCCGGTTTTGTCCCTCAAAACATTGTTCTTGAAAAAGCGGTGAAACCCAGCAAACCAGTAAGCCCGAAAAGAAACCTGGCAATGCTGTCATTTTTACTGGGTGGACTTTCCCTCAGTTTACTTGGTTTGGTGGTCCGTTACCTGATTCACAATGACATCACCTCACTCAATGAAATCACGAAGCACACGCATGCCTCCATTGGCATTTTAGGCATCATTCCAAGGTATAAAAAAGACATCCCATTGTCACAACTTATTGTGAATGAGAATCCTAAATCACTCATAGCAGAGGCGTTCCGAACTATTAGAAGTAATTTACAATTCATTTCCAATGAAGATGGAGCCAAGATCATGGCCATTACTTCTACCATCTCGGGTGAAGGCAAAACCTTCATTGCCATCAACTTGGGAGGAATTATAGCGTATTCCGGCAAAAGAGTCATTATTGTTGACCTGGACATGCGACGCCCGAAGATACACAGTGGTTTCGGGGTTGAAAATGAGAAAGGAATGAGCACCCTGCTGATTTCAAAAGATACCGTGGAAAATTGCATTCATAAAAGCAAACTGGACAACCTCGATTTTATAACAGCGGGACCCATACCACCCAACCCTTCGGAATTGATTATCAATGGAAAAATTCAGGATATATTGGCTGAGTTGAAAAAATCATACGATGTGATTATCATTGATAACCCTCCGGTTGGTCTTGTCACAGATGGAATAAGCATCATTCAACAAGCCGATTATCCAATCTACATTTTCAGGGCGGAATATTCCAAAAAGAATTTTATCCAGAATGTAGACAGGCTCTTCAATGAATACAGGCTTGCCAGGCTATCCATCATACTGAATGGAGTAGACATCAACAAGCGTTCTTATGGTTATAATTACGGATACGGATACGGTTATGGCTATGCTTATACCAGCAGCTATGGCGCCTATTACGATGAAAATGTAAGAAAGAAAAAGGGGGGGATTGCCAACATGCTAAAAAAGAAAAAGCGGTGATCATCGAAGAAAGTGCACTGAAAGGACTCTACTTGATTCAACCAAAGGTATTCCAAGACAAAAGAGGGTATTTCTTTGAGTCTTTTAATCAAAAGGCATTTAACAATGCCGGTCTGGATCTGACTTTTGTTCAGGACAATCAGAGCAAATCTCAAAAAAACGTTTTACGTGGCCTGCATTTTCAATTGCCACCAGCTGCACAGGGCAAACTGGTTCAGGTAATCAAAGGTGCCGTGCTCGATGTAGCGGTCGATATTCGAAAAGAATCAGACACATTTGGCCATTATTTGTGTCTTGAATTGTCAGAAGAAAATAAAAAGATGCTTTACATACCACAGGGCTTTGCTCACGGATTTTTAACGCTCAGAGATGAGACCATTTTTTCGTACAAATGCACGGATTTTTACAATGCCCAACTTGAAGCAGCCATACGTTGGAACGACCCGGATCTTCACATCGATTGGAAGGTCGAAGACCCAATCGTTTCTGAAAAGGATCAAAAGGCAGGGGCTTTTGCAGGTTTTAATTCGCCCTTTTAATCATGGATACCTTTTCAATTAAATACACCATCTTCTTTTTCGGTACCCTTATTTTTTCTTTATTAATCAATTTTATTTTCCTGCGTTTTGTCAGGACACTTGGGATTAGAAACCTAAATGAGAACGCCGTTCGTTGGAGTGAAAGCGATCGTCCGAGTATCGGTGGCCTGGGATTTTACATTATTTTTCTTTTATCACTTTCAACCTATTCCATCGCATTCGGTGGAGGTGACAGTGTTTTCAACCAAAGGGAAGTTGGGATATTGTTTGCATGCACCTTGGCCTTCATCATGGGTTTGGCAGATGATGCCTATAATACCAAACCAGTTTTGAAATCATCTACACAGATTACCTGCGGATTGATACTTGTGTTCAGCGGCACTTCTATTGACGTTTTTGACAATCAAGTTCTCAATAATTTCCTAACCATATTATGGGTCATGGGAATCATGAATTCCATCAATATGCTGGATAATATGGATGGAATTACCGGAACAGTTTCCCTTATCATTTGTGTAACTATGTTAATCTGTATGTATGCAGCGGATGAGGTCAATAGCTTTTTTCTTATTCTGATAACTGGCCTGACCAGTGCCTTACTGGGTTTTCTTTACTTTAATTGGTGGCCGTCTAAAATGTTCATGGGAGATAGCGGTAGTCAATTCCTAGGTTCATTTCTTGCATCGATGGGCATAATTTTCTTTTGGAATCTTGAGCCTCTGAGCAATACCTCACCGGGTGTAAGCATGAAATTCATAGTGCCATTACTCGCATTTCTTATTCCTATTGCCGATACTACCACGGTGGTCATCAATCGCTTGAGTAAGGGCAGATCACCCTTTGTGGGCGGTAAGGATCACACCACCCATTCGTTGGCTAGAACTGGACTGCGTGATGTGCAGGTGGCCTTGCTGATTGCCGCTGTGTCTCTGATATCCGGGGGCTTGATCTCCTTTTATTATTATAACCCAAGAATACTTGCTACTTGGGAGCGTGTCATTTTGATTGTATACTTAGTTTTGATTTTTGCAGGGTTATTCACCATAACTCATCTGAAAAAACGAGGGGATCAACATTGAAAAACAAAGAAACTGACTTGGTTCAGGAAAGGGAAACCATCAATCCCGAAGAAAATATAACCATTGAAGGGGCCCGGGTTCATAACTTAAAAAACATCGATGTTTGCATTCCCCGGGAAAAGCTGACCGTTATTACAGGACTCAGTGGAAGTGGGAAATCTTCTCTGGCCTTCGATACCATTTATGCCGAGGGACAGCGTCGCTATATTGAAACTTTCTCATCCTATGCCCGCCAATTTTTGGGAAACCTGGAAAAACCTGATGCGGATCGGATCACCGGGCTGAGTCCTGTAATTTCAATCGAGCAAAAAACCATTAGCCGAAACCCCAGATCGACAGTAGGGACCATCACCGAAGTATATGATTTTCTGCGACTGCTTTATTCCAAGGTTTCAACTGCATATTCTTACCAGACCGGAAAAGAAATGGTCAGATACAATCGCAGCCAGATCATAGATCTTGTATTGAAAGAATTCAAAGGTAAACAAGTCAGTATTTTATCTCCGGTCATAAAAGGTAGAAAGGGTCATTACAAGGAATTATTCAGCAGATTAAGGAAGCAGGGATTTTCGAAGGTCCGCGTTGATGGGGAGATCAAAGAAATCACCTTGAACATGAAGCTGGATAGGTATAAGGTCCACGATATTGAAATACTGATCGATCGCATTCAGGTGGGTGAAAAAAGTGTCCAACGACTCAGGGAGTCTATCGATCTGGGGCTTAAACGCGGACGGGGTTCCCTTTATATACAGGAAGAAGAGGGGCAATTAAAATTCTACAGCCAGCAGCTCATGTGCCAAGACAGTGGAATTGCCTATGATGAGCCGGCTCCAAACTATTTTTCCTTCAATTCGCCCTACGGTGCTTGTCCCAGGTGCCATGGAATTGGTCAGGTAACCGAAATTTCGGCAAAAAAAATATTTCCCGACGCAAAAAAAAGCATCAGGGATGGGGGGATCGCCCCTGTCAGAGAGAGTAACAGTAAATGGCTTATGAACCAATTGTCGGAATTGGGTAAAAATTTTGACTTTAACCTTGACACCCCAATCGGAAAAATCAGCGAAGAAGGGAAGGAGGCAATTCTTTATGGAACCATTGATGATGATTTTGATCACATATCAAATCGGGAAGAAATTCATCGATTTGAAGGAATCGGAAAATTTATAATTCGTCACTACGAAGAGAATCCGACCGGAGCATTAAGCCGGTGGGCGAAGAGTTTTCTTAACTATGTGAAATGCAAAGAGTGCGAAGGTGCGCGACTTCGCAAAGAAGCCCTTCATTTCAAGATCAGGGATAAAAATATATTTGACCTGGCCAGCATGGATCTGGGAAAACTTCAATTATGGCTGGAAGAAAGCCGATCACAAATGGGAGAACGAGATCTCATTATTGGCGAAGAGATCTTCAAAGAACTATCCAAACGACTATCTTTTCTTTTACAAATCGGAATTGACTACCTAACGCTTGACCGAAGTGCTAAAACGCTTTCGGGAGGGGAGGCGCAGCGCATACGGCTCGCCACTCAGATTGGTTCACAATTGGTTGGTGTGCTGTACATTCTGGACGAACCAAGCATCGGACTTCATCAGCGAGATAACGATATGTTGATAGATTCCCTCAAGGACCTGCGCGACCTTGGAAATTCTGTCATTGTGGTTGAGCACGACAAAGAGATCATGCTTGCGGCAGATCATCTCATTGACATTGGCCCTGCGGCTGGAATCCACGGTGGTCAGATTGCCGCTCAAGGTACACCGGAAGATGTAATGAAAAGTGATACGACAACGGCCGCTTATCTAGCTGGCCGTAAATCGATCGAAGTGCCAAAAAAAAGGAGAAGCAGCAAGCAATTCCTTAAATTAAAAGGTGTCTCTGGAAACAACCTCAAAAACATCGATGTAAGCATTCCTTTGAGTTGCTTTACCTGTGTAACGGGTGTTTCGGGAAGCGGAAAATCGACCTTGGTAAACGAAAGCCTTTATCCTTATCTGATGAATCAGTTGCATCGATCAGAGCGACAGATAAAACCGATCAAAAGTGTAAAAGGAATAGAGCTGATTGACAAGGTCATTGAAATTGATCAGGCACCCATAGGCAGAACACCAAGATCGAACCCCGCAACATACACGGGGGTCTTCACAGAGATCAGAAACCTGTTCGCATTATTGCCGGAATCCAAGATTCGAGGTTATAAACCAGGGCGGTTTTCATTCAATGTCAAAGGAGGGCGATGTGAAGAATGCCAAGGAGCAGGTGTTATGACTATTGAAATGAACTTCTTACCCGATGTTTACGTCGAATGTCACCAGTGCAATGGCCGCCGCTATAATCGCGAAACACTTGATATAAGGTTCAAAGGAAAGAGCATAGGCGATGTTCTGGACATGTCCATTGATAAAGCAGTAGATTTTTTTGAAAGTGTCCCGGCAATTCTTCGAAAAATTAGAACAATGCACGACGTTGGCTTGGGTTATGTGACCCTGGGACAACCTTCAACCACCCTTTCCGGTGGCGAAGCGCAACGAATAAAGCTGGCTGCCGAACTTTCAAAGCGCTCAACCGGTCAAACATTGTATATACTCGATGAACCAACAACGGGATTGCATTTTGAAGATATCAGGGTTCTTTTGCATGTACTTCAAAAGATTGTTGACCGAGGGAATACCGTCTTGGTCATTGAACACAATCTGGACGTCATTAAAACTGCTGATCACATCATCGACCTGGGACCAGAAGGTGGTTTTAGAGGTGGAGAGGTTGTATGCACAGGCAGTCCCGAAGAAATTGCGGGAAGTGGAAAAGGCTACACTTCTCATTACCTAAAGCGGGAATTAAATTTGTAAAAGTTGTGATGCAAGCTATCTATAATTAACTAAATTTAGATAGCAAATTCATGCATATGTCAGATCTAATAACATCAGTTGAAAAGGCCAATAAATATAGTTGGGGACAAGGTTGTGTCGCTTGGCAATTGGTCAATAAAACGAAATTTTACGTTGTAGAAGAAGTCATGCCACCTACTTCTGCAGAGATCGAGCACCATCACAATCTCGCTCAGCAATTCTTTTACGTTCTTGATGGCGTGGCAACGTTTTACCACGACGGCAAAGAATTGTTGGTTAAAGCAGGAGAAGGCATTTACATAGAACCCGGGATAAGACATAAGGTCTCGAACCAATCCGATAATGATCTCCGGATGCTGATCGTTTCCACTCCCCCATCTTTAAATGACCGGCACGAATAAATCAAAGGACCAAAGCAATTTTTAACCGGCCTTTTTAACAGCTACGCGTTGAAAACTCAGTTACACTGAGCCAAAGACCCCGTCCATATTAGATAGTTTTGTTGATAGCACTTATTAACAAGTGTTAATAAGCTTATAAGTATCATCGAAATCCTGATATGATCAAATACGTCATCATCCTTCTTAACTTAATTGGATTGATTGGAATCAAAGTATTGTTCCCAGGTGGTGTGAGCCTTAGCAGCGACCTTCCGGAACAAGTAAGCGCAGGAGATGAATTCGTGGTTTCAGTAAGAGTGCAAAAAGGTGATCTTGATGGCTTTGCCAAATTCTCTCAGAATCTTCCCCAGGGATTCTCTGCAAGCTTGGTCAACGGAGCTGATGCCACATTCTCTTTCAAGGATAATAAGGTAAAGTTTATCTGGGTATCACTTCCAACCTCTGCTGAATTCTCGTTTTCCTACAAAATAAAAGTGGACGACGGTGTCAGTGGCAGCTTCCCTATCACCGGGCAATTTTCATACATATTTGATAATGAAAAACAAGTGGCCGATCTGGAATCAAAGACGTTGACTGTAGGCGCGGACCTTGCTTCTTCAAGCAAAGCCGTAAAAGGATACGTCGAGGAAACGATTACTGACATAAAAGTAAAAAGAACAACTTCCGTCATCCCCGGTTTGGTCAATACATTCAAGGTAGAACTAAGGGTGGATAAGCCCGGTATAGATGGCTTTGCTAAAATAGAAGAAGCAATTCCGGACGGATTTTACGCCTCTGAATTAGAAAGTGAAGGGGGAATATTCAGCTTTACCAATCAACTGGTCAAGGTTATATGGATGGCCATGCCCGACAGAGAACAATACATTGTTTCTTATAAATTGACTGCGGGCAATGACGTTGAAGGAAATCAAAAAATCAACGGTGTGTTTTCTTATCTGAAAGGGAACGAATCGATTAAATACTTTGTTGCCGCTTCGACCATTTTTATAGAGCGAGAAGAAGGAGATGAGACTCCTATTATCATTATTGCAGATGATGGCGGAGATTTCAAAGAGAAGGAGAAACCAACAGCTGTGGTGATTCCAGAACCAGAACCGGAAGTGGTTGCCGTAGAGGAAAAAGAGCCTGAGATCATCAAGGAGATCGTTTCAATCCCGGAACCGCAATCGGACGTTTTTTATCGTGTTCAAGTTGCCGCCGGGCATAAAAACGTCGAAAAGGACTACTTTTCTAAACGCTTCCGGTTGGTTGAGAATATTTCTATTGAAAATCACCAGGGGTGGATAAAATACACCTTTGGCAGCTTTAAAATCTATAAAGACGGTCGCGATAGAAGAAACAAGGTCTGGCAAGAAAACAAGATCACAGATGCCTTTGTGACAGCCTACAACTCAGGAAATCGCATTACGGTTCAGGAAGCTTTGATGATTACCAATCAGAAGTGGTATAACTGACTTTTTAATACCTTTGAACATGTAGTCAGAGCAACCAAATCTACTGTTCATTCGTTATTCCTAAATGAAGCAATTCAGCTTTTTTATCTTTCTGTTTTTTGCATCGCTCATCCTTCTTTCTCAAGAAGTCCCGGATAGCCTTTCAACAATCGCGCCAAAAGATTCAAGCATATTGGCCGAATTACCTACTGACAGCTCTTCGGTAACCATACCAGACAGCACAGATGGTAAAAAGAAGAAACGGGAGAAGAAGATTAAAGAACCCAAGCCTCCAAAAGAACCAAGAGTGCCCCTACCCCCGGACACCATCCCCAGGCCCACACTCGGTGTGCATATTGGTATGTTGTCATACAATGGCGATATAAAATCAAATGAGAACGTAAACATTCCATTTTCGGGCGGCCCCGGTTTTGGACTCTCACTTTCACAGGAATTAAGCCCGTCATTCGATGTGAATTTAAACTTAATGATGGGGGTGCTAAGTGCAAATGAACGATCGTTGGAGCGAAATCTTAATTTCAGAAGCAGCCTCTTCACAGCCGGTTTCAACATATCGTACAATTTCAATCACTTCCTGAACGAACGAAGGACCCTTTCCCCATATATCGCAATCGGTCTAGAAACTATTGAGTTTACCTCTAAATCTGACTTGATCGATCAATACGGAAACGAGTACCACTATTGGTCTGATGGGACGATCAGGAATATTTCCGAGACTTCCCCTTTTGCCGACCAATCCGTGTTACTGCAACGCGATTATGTCTATGAAACAGACATCAGAAGCCAGGATTATGACGGAGTTGGAAATTACAACGAGCGTTCATTTGGCATACCTGTTAGTCTCGGAGCAGATTTGCGGCTAACGAGTAAAATTGACTTTGGCTTTAATTGGACTTATCATTTTGCTTTTACAGACGACATCGATGGAGTTAGCAGTAAGAGTTCCGGAGACAGAATCGGAAGCCGACTTCCAAATTCACGTAACGATCACTTTTGGTTTTTGTCTGCAGGTCTTAACTACAATTTTACCAGAAGCGCAACTGGCGAAATGGAAATCATGGATCAATGGTCGGCCGAAGATCTGATGGCCTTTGGAACCGACGATTATGACGGTGACGGTATTTATGACTTTATGGATGAATGTCCGCAAACGGATTTTGGGGTTGAAGTAGACGAACGCGGTTGCCCGTTAAATCCTGAAAAGCCCATAACACTCAGTGATTCTGAAATATACGTCCGATACCTGGCATACATAGATTCAACAGGCTTGTACACCAAAATTGAGAAACGCGCCTTTTCTTCAACCGACAAGAAGCGCCTACAGTTCAAACGAGGCAAGCGCAGTTTCAAAGTGAAATTAGGTGAATTTGTAGGGGGCGTTCCCCAGGAAGTGAGCAATGCCTTATTGGGATTACCCGACGTTGAGACACACGTATCGGGAGATACAACCATATTTACTGTCGGTGATTACGACAATCTTCCGGAAGCCATTCAGCGAAAAATAAAAGTAGCCATCGAAGGTTTTGAAGACGCAGAGATCGTGATGCAAAATGAAAATGGAAAAATTGTAGGTCTGGGCGATGAAGGCGGAAACATCGATGTTACCGGTGCAAATTACGACCCAAATTACTTGACTCCTTTTGTGTTCAGGGTTCAGCTGGGGGCATTTAAAAAGAAAAAACCCAGCGAAGCCTTTAAAAAGGTAAGTAACCTGGTAGTAGTTGAAAATGAATCGGGATACACCAAGTATATGTCCGGTGCCTTTGATACCTATGTCGAGGCATCAAAGCATAAAATCGAAATGATGGCCGAAGGCTGGGACGGGGCCTTTGTAGTTGCTTACAAACGCGGTCAAGGAAGGCGACTGAGCATGGAAGAAGCCGGTGTGACCGAAGAAACTGTCAAAGAAGCTAAAGCTGTCATAGCAGGAGATAAAACCCTGGAAGAAGTTAGGAAGAACATCGGGCTTACGGAACCGGTAAAACCAAAAGAACCTGAATTTGATAAGTCACGAATCAAATTCAAGATTCAGATAGGGATATATAAAAATCAAGTTCCCCCTGATGTTCTTTCTGAATACATGAAACTCAATAACCTGGCCCAAATTGAGGTAGACAACAGCAGTGCCGCCAAACGTTATACTTCCGGTGAATTCGACACCTATCAATCGGCCGTGGACTACCGAAATAAATTAATTGCCAAGGGATTTGAGACGGCCTTCATTATTGCTTTGAAAGATAACGAACTCATTTCGATCGATGAGGCGAGAAAGTTGATTGGTGAGATTGAATAATCAAGTTGAAGGATTAGTTCGTTCCTAGATTTTACCACGTATTTTTTGAAGACACATCAAATCTTCCCGGGTTCAAAAGCAAAAAATGAACTTTATCAAGGCATTTCTTTTCACATTTACCTAAGTAAATTGATTGTCCCCTTTTTCTTTAGTACCACATTGCTATAGGATAAACCTTCAACGTAGTACACATAGGTCTCGACGCCCTGCGGTTCCCCCTTATACGTCCCATCCCAGCCTTGAGATAGTTCGTTGGATTCAAAAAGCAGTTCTCCCCACCTGTTGTATATTTTAAAGGTCAGTAGTTCCTTCAAGCCCCAACCCCGCGCGTAAATTATGTCGTTCACACCATCGCCGTTAGGGGTAAAGGCCGCAGGTACATCAATGGAGTATTCTTTAACCACTTCTAAATTAAAAAGGGTGGTTGCTTCAAAACAACCATTGGTATCGGTAATGGTTACGCTATAAGTTCCTGATTCCAAAGCAGTAAGCAATGGATTCGGGCAAGAATCGCAACTTAAACCCAGCGGGGGTTCCCAACGGTATTTCCAGGCAGGGTTTCCGTTAAACAGAGTTATGGTATCTCCAATGATCAGGTTCAAATCTGGCAGGTTGACGTAAATAGGATTCTGAATCAGAATAGTTATGGTGGCTACGTCAGTGCAATTATTGGTGTCTGTGACGGCAACAGAATATGCCCCCGAATTAACTGGAAATGCCAGAGGATTAAAAATAAAGGAATTGCTCAGATAGGCCGGTGGACTCCAGGAATACTGTACTCCTCCACTTGAAAACAACTGGACGGTATCGCCCTCACATATAAGCGTGTCGTTTTCTGCGTAAGCCTCGGGAAGCGGAAATACATAAAAGTTCTGCCTCAAAGTGTCCGTACATCCCACTGCATTCGATACGCCAAGTACGACCGGATACACCCCGGGTTCGGTGTAGGTAACCAAGGGGTTTCTCCCATTGCTAATGTTGCCATTTCCAAAATCCCAGAAAAAGGCATTGGCAAAGGTTGAAGTGTTGACAATGGCAGGATTAAAGGAAACGCAACCCAAAGAATCGGTATAAGAAAAATCGGCAATGGTCTCGAATATATACAAGGTGTCTTCAAAAGTCTTGGCACATCCGTTTGCAGTGTCGGTAAGCACTAGATTTGGAAAAACGAATCCCACACTGTCGTTGTACCTGTGAGAAACCGGACTGATCAAACTCGTATCCGTGCCATCGCCAAAATCCCAAGCAAATAAGGTGACCCCCGTATCATTTACCATTTCAAAGGTCACACTGTCACCGCGACAAATCGTGTCAGGTGAAAGAAGTAATTCACCATAAGGACCACCGACATTTATATAAGCTACCTTGACCTCGGTATCCGTGCATCCAAAACTTGTGGTGACTTTAAGGCTAACGGTATACGAACCCGGCCGCACGTAATTATAAAATGGGTCTTTATAATTACTGGCAGCTTGAAAATCGCCAAGCGCATAGAAATAATCGTTATCGTTAAAATAAGCAATGCTCGTATCTGCCGAAAACTGGACTGGTAAGGGATAGCAAGTAGAGTCGGTGCGGTCAGCACCGAATTCGGCTACAGGCGTTTGCTGAACTTCGATGTAGGTGGGCCTTAACTGAATTTTTTCGCATCCCGAAGTATTTCTGGCAATTAGGGTCACATCAAACGTTCCCGAATCATTGTAGATGTGATAGGGGTTCGCTAGTGTTGAAGAATCGCCATCACCAAAAAGCCATAGATAAGTTATGTTAGGTGTGAACAAGGATTCGAGAAATCCAATTGAATCACCTGTGCAAAGCTGCCTGTTCCCGGTGGCATAAAAGAAAATTGAAAAATTCGAGGTTTTGATGTAGTCTTCCTTAATGAGGGTATCTCGACAGCCAAAACTGTCAATAACAACGAGTTGAACATCTTCGGTGGTGACTCCTGTAAATGTGCGGGAATAAAACTGGCCCGTATCCTGGCTAGAGGCCACGTTCCAAATGATATGCCTCAGTCCGATGAGGGAAGTGGAGCTGTCTTTTAGCACCGCATTCAATGGTGCACAACCGGTGTTTGGCATACCAATAAAGTCGGCCTTCGGGTCATAAGCGCCGATAACCATGCGCGCAGTGTCCACACAATTCTTTAAAGTGTCGTATCCAATCAATACTATGTCGTAATACCCGCGCTGGTTGAAGGTATAAGATATGATGCTGTCAATGTCGAGGCCTTGATACAATTGGCCGTCTATGATCCAGTCGCACAACAACAAACCCGGACTTTGCATGCCCGAGAAACTCACCTCGAGCGGAACACAACCTTCCAGGGTATCATTTACAAAAGAACCCGCACCCGGACCCGGTGGAGGGCTAAAGGGGGTCGAGCTCAGATCACTTCTCAACACGGCAGCCGTCGGATAGGCACCTACGATGATAAAATCAGAAGCCACGCAACTACTATCTCCGTTGTAGGCCGTGAGGGTGACGATGTAGTTTCCTGTTTTTGGATAATTCACCACGGGAAAATGATTCACCGAATCTTTGGGAACCGCGGTATCCCCAAAATCCCAAATAAATTTAGAGGCTCCCCTAATATCACTGGTCAGGCTTAATTTTGTGGTATCGGTGCAAGTGAAAGGCGTGTAAATAAGAATATTGACAATGGGTCCACTCACATAGAATGCACTGTCTTTTACCAGGGTGTCCTTGCAACCGTGATGATCGACAACGTGTGTTACAGAATGCCAACCGGTATCTGAAGGATTGAAATAAAAGAATTTCTTGTTTCCTCCTTGCTGGCTAGATGGAACGGTTATAAATTGATATCCTGTTATGTAACTCGTGTCCTGCGAGGTGACAAAGGCCGTATCCAATTCATCGGCACATACCGTGTCGGATGACATATAGAATGAGGGCATTTGCTTGTCTCCTGCAGCAAACGAAAAACTAATGCTGTCCCTGCAACCAAGGCTGTTTTCTACTTTGAGTGTTCCTATCCATAAACCAGTATCGGCATGAATTAAGTTCGGGGGAGTCTTTAACGATGAATACAGGGTATCGTCAATGATCCATTCATAACTGGTAATAGTCGGGCTGGGCGAAGTGGTAGGAAATACCGGGCTAAATGGCCAATCAACATAATTGAAATTTATTGTGAAAGGCCGGCAGAAGGAATTTTGATTCAGGATAGGACCCGATCTGACCAAATTGATGATGATGCTTGTATCTATGACGGCTGTATCCCTGCAGCCTAAATTACTGATGGCGATCAGTGTATCTGCATATAAACCTTCTACATTCTGACCTCCCCTGCTTGAGCTACTGTATTGGATCACAGGATTGCCGGTCCATGTTCCACATGAATTATAAGAAAGACCCGGTATATTCGGGCAATTAATGCCCCTGTGCCATCGAAATTCATCGCCGTTGATTGAATTATTAACGTAAACAACCGTTTGTGGGAGTTGACAAATATATTGTTGACTTGGAGTGAAATCAGCAATCACTTGCTGTACATAGACATTTTTATAAGCGGTATCTGTGCAACCACTGACTCCGATACCCGCAATCATTCTAATGTTGAAAAGGCCTGAATCCTGATAGGTATGACTCACAACAGACCCCGTCTTACCTGCACTCAGGTCTCCAAAATTCCAGGTATAACTCACGGCATTCGAAGAGGTCTGAACCAGGTTTATACTATCTCCAAGACAAATACTATCATCCGACAAAGAAAAATTCGCTATGAGTGGCTGAATCTTAACAAAAGCATTCAAAACAACCGAATCCGAACAGGCGTTGTTATCGGTAACAACGAGTTTTACATTGAACGTACCATATGCATTATACGTGTGACTTGGGCTTGCAGCCGTCGAGCCCGTTCCATCTCCAAAATTCCACTGATAAGTCAAGGTGCCTGTGCCGGTGGAATTGTTGTTAAAAGCGATGGTGAGGGGAGGCGCGCAAGACTGTCGGACTGAATTGCTGGAAAAGGAGACATTGGGCAAAGGGTAGACCTGGATGTAATTTGGAATTTGCTTGGTATCCTCGCATCCATTTCCATCAATAACCTTCAGGCTAACCGGGAAAATTCCCGAAAGGGTGTAGGTATGGTTTGGGTTGGTCAAGGCGCTTTGACCACCATCGCCAAATGACCAGAGTCTGCTTGCAATGGCTGAAGTTGAAGAGGTGGAGTTGTCCTGAAAAGCCACCGTAAGCGGATTACACCCGGCGGTTGCAGAAGTAGCAGAAAAATTGGACGTGGGATTGGTAAAAACCGTGATGGTCTGACTGGTGGAAGACGAACCCGATGAATTGCTGGCCGTAAGATTGATAACATAGGATCCGGGAGAGGTGAAAGTGGCAGTAGGATTTTGTAAAGTTGAGAACTGCACGCCGTTGCGCTTCCACACCCAAGATGTTGGACTTCCTGTGGAAAGGTCAAGAAACTGCACAGCCGTCAGGGGACTACATCCCGAGGACTTACTACTGCTGAAATTGGCTACCGGTTGGGCAACCAAAATGCACGCACTCAGGGCGGTAAACAATAGGGTTATGAGGCTCTTCAGTGGTATGTATATAGGTTTAAAACGTAAGACGAATTTAAAGGATCAAAAGTTGTTTGAGAAAAAAGACTTTAATTTGATTTAAATGAATCGCTTCGGTAAAATAGGCTTCTTTTTGGTTGCATTATTGAGTCCTGTATTTATACAGGCTCAGGACATTCATTTTTCCCAATTTTCCACCCCTTCTTCTTTTCTGAATCCGGCTCTTTCGGGCAATTTTTATGGAGACTGGCGAGCCGGTATCATGCATCGCGATCAATGGCGTTCGATAGCCGATCCCTACGTAACTTCTATGGGTTTTTTTGATCGTAAGTTCTACCTGTACAGCAAGCGCATCAATGCGGGTATAATCATGGCACAGGATCGGTCGGGACGCGCCGGATTGACGCATTCCAAAATTTATTTAAATCTGTCTTACCACATTGAAAATGGTAGGAGTACATTGATGTTCGGAATTCAACCCGGCCTGGTCTTCAAATACTTCGATGCCTCTAACCTTACTTTTCCCGAACAATGGGATCAGTCGGTAGGTTATTTTAATGGCCAACTCAACAACTTTGAGAACGGTTTTAATAATCGAAGTATCAATTATTTTGATGTGGGAGCTGGAGTTAATTGGACACTAGATCTTCCCGGAATTCAACCCTCTGTGGGCTTTGCACTTTTTCATTTAAATCAAGCAAATGAATCATTTAACGGAGCTGTTTCAAGGCTGAAAACCCGGCAAGTTATACACGCCAATGCACGGGTAAAAGTATCAAGGAAGCGCTATTTCCTTCCAGAGATGTCGATGAACGGACAAAACAGGGCTAATTCCTTCATGGCGGGTTTTATTTATGGGAAAGCCTATTCAGGGCAATCTGTGATTATTCGAGAAGCATTTTTCGGATTGTATGCCAGAACGGGATACGAGCGGAATGCCGATGCGATCATCCCAATGATAGGCATCATTCACGGACATTGGCGAACAGCACTTTCTTATGATATAAACATTTCCAATTTAAACCTGGCGACAGAGAGCAAAGGCGCTTTCGAGCTATCACTTGTTTACACCGCCCCTAATACCATACCAAAACACGCAGCCATTCCTTGTGAGCGATTCTAGTTCTTCATACGTCGCTTTTGCGCTTGTATTTCTTTTACCTCTTTTTGGGGTCGCTCAGGAGTACTATGATTTTGGGTACAAAGCCGGTCAATTAAAGAGTGCTGCCAAACATGCACATCGCAAGGGTGATGCCTACACCGAGATTGCTTATTTGGAAAAATATTTGCAACAAAAAAGCACGGATCAAGAAGCGATGATGCGACTGGCCTTGGCTTACCTAAAAGCCCGTAACTATGAGCAGGCCGAACTATGGTTCAACCACACTTATCAATCAGACCCTGAAAAAAATCTGCTAGCCCTTTACAACCGCGCCGAAATGCTCATGTGCCGGGGAAATCATCAAAAAGCGCTCGATGACTTCAAGGTTTTTCGCAAAAAATATCGAAAAGGAAAAGACGCGGCATACTATCGTAAGATGAGTAAGATAAAGATAGAAGGTTGTGAGATGGCCCTGTCGAATGATACCCTGGCAAAAGGTGTGTTTGTCGATCACCTTGAAAGGGTAAATTTCGCGTATAACGAATCATCGCCTTATCCACTGTCGTCAAATGAGCTGATCTATTCTTCGCTTCAAATCGATACGGTTATCCACTACCAAGACAGTCTTTACCAAGATACCTCTATTCACCATATGCGACTTTTTAAAGCAAGCTTGGAAAATGACGCCTGGATACAAAAGGGTGAGATCACCGGTGGAATCAATGCAAAAGACAAAGATGTTGCAAATCTCACCTTGAATCCATCAGGTGACAAGATCTATTTTACCCGATGCCATAAAAACTGGAAATACAAGACCATCTGTCAAATTTATGTTTCTCAATACCATGACGGGGCTTGGAATGAGCCGGTCAAGGTGAATGGAGAGATCAATCATAAAAAATATACCAATACCCAGCCCAGCATTGGCATTGACCCAAAAAAAGGTCATGACATCATGTATTTTTCTTCTGACAGACCCGGAGGCAAGGGCGGACTGGATTTATGGTATAGTGAACTTAAAAACGGAGTATTCACCACACCTCGTAATTGTGGAACGAGAATAAATACTCCAGGGGATGAGATCACACCATTTTACGACATCGAAAGCAACGCACTCTACTTCAGTTCTGATGGCCATCCTGGATTTGGAGCAATGGATATTTTTAAGGCATACGGTCAAAAAAGTAAGTGGATAAAAGAAGTTGAAAACCTGAGAATGCCGTTCAACTCTCCAGCCGATGACCTTTACTTAATTTATGGCGAGAATCCAAAGGAAGGTTACTTAACATCGAACAGGTTAGGTGGAATTGCATTGAAAAATCCCACCTGCTGTGACGACATCTACCACTTCGAACATGACGAATACAAAATCTTTAATTACCAGGCACAGTTGTTAAGTGATGGTGAGGAGAACGAAGAAAGGCTTACTAAGGCAACCATTGACGTATACATACGCGATACCGAAACCGGCGACACGTCGCTTATCAAAACCGTATCGGTCGATTCGCGGGGCCGATTTACACTTAAAGTGCTCAGGGATCTTAATTATTTGTTGATCGTTGAATCAAAAGATCATTTTAAAAAGACCTTGAAAATTCCACGGGACGAAAAGCAGCGGCTTTACAATGAAATGGATACCATTCGCCTTCAAAAGATCACTGAAGAGGCCATTGTATTAAAGAACATCTATTACGACTTTGATGATTGGTCATTAACTTCCAAAGCTAAATTGGCCATTGACAGCTTTTTGCTGGAATTGTTGCTCTTAAATTCAGACATCATCGTTGAAATCAGCTCACACACCGACGCAAAGGGGAGCAGCGAATACAACATCAGGCTTTCGCAAAAAAGAGCGGAGTCCGTTGTTAGTTACCTGAGGCAAAAAGGGATTTCCAGAAATCGCATGGTGGCCAAGGGCTATGGTAAAACCAAACCCATTGCTCCAAATAAAAAGGCCGACGGCAGCGACAACCCCGAAGGCAGGCAATTAAACCGGCGAACAGAATTCAGGGTCATTGGATTTGAGAAAGATATTGGGAGTCGTAGGTAAGACCCAAAAAAATCCATTTAAAATTACTACTCCTTCACTAGTTTTTTTAAGATAACCTCTGACCCGTTCGTCACTTTGAGGAAATAAATACCAGCCGGATAATGACCGATTTCAAGTCCTTCACCCATTGGGAAGTTGTTATGTTGCAGGAGCAGTTTACCATAAATAGTAAGTATTTCGATATCAGCCGTTTTTATGGTTCCATGCGAAACGAAGATCTGATCGTGAAATGGATTAGGGTAGACATTAAAACCGTCAATTGATGAACTTTCAATACCCACGCAACTTATCTGTTTCACCTGTATTGTATCTGTACCGGGGCAACCATCAAAATCAACGACTTCCACCCAATAAGTACCTGGCGAGTAAACCCAAAGGTTTCTACTACTAGATCCGGTGCTCCATTTATAACTGGAAAAACCACTCGGAGCAGTTAAAAGTGCCGCAACAGTCTGACCCAGACAAAAAACTCGGTCGGGCCCAAGACTAATACTAAATCCCTCAACCTGAATGGGTATAGACATAAGCGGCCATTCCTCACCGCAATTGGTTAAAAGGGTATTGCCATCACTTCCCTTTATCAAATATAACGTATAGAGCCCTGGATTAAATGGATTACTGGAAGTTACTTCGATTTGACTAGTTGAGTTGTCATTACAACCTAAAGGAGAAATCAAAGAGATCGGCACACTATCAGGAGGAGAGACGCTGTTATTGACAAGCAGAAAATCACTAAAGTTTCCTGATATTGACGAACAATTAACTTCTTCGCTCAGGTTGATAAGGAATTTAGTTGATCTGCATATCAAGGTGACCTTATTGTCATAAGTAGTTCCAAAAATATAATCACCAAGCATGACTCCTGTGGGAATGGAGTCAAGTACAAGTATCAGGGTGTCATTATAGGGTTTGATTCCTACCTGACACGATGAAATTGCCGTGTTGCTGTCATTACCCACTTTAAAGGTTAACCAGTAAACACCATAAGGCAATGGCATGACAGGTCGTATTCGAACCTTGTATCCTTCCCCTGACCTGAAACAATCTTGAATCCAGGCACTGTCCAAGGCAATTGTGTCATTTGTAATGGTGTCGATCATATGGAAACACGAGGCATCTGCATCCATACTAGCGCAAATAATATTCTTTTTCAAATCAAATTCAATCAAACTGTCGTTGCAATTCAAATCAGAAATGCTTTGACTTGAAGCACTACCAAAAGGATTAGGTTCGGGACACAACGAAGAGTCAGTTGTGATTGTTTGGATGTTGCGAATAAGATATCCCATGGGCCTGGCTTCCCATACCATGTTCCCACTAACCAGGAATGAATCATAACGGTATTCGGTAGCTTTTATAGCAAACTGAAACAATTTTAAATTTCCCGTTGAACTTAAATTGGGCGGAGTCACGGGAGAATAGCTCACAATACCCGTATTAGGGTCAATGAACAGCGGTTTACTCGTATCAAAAGGAATGACAAAGGTATCAGCGTAAGGAGCACTGTAAGTCAAGAGTGATCCATTTACTAAAAAAGAATCCTGGTGGAAATCCACTAATTCATAGACGACGGAATCACCTTGGTATTCAAAGGCACTCTGGTTAATTGAATAATCTTTCCATTCACAAACATTCCACACTGGGTAATTGAACAGCGTATCGCTCAAATGACCCGGCACATTAGGTCTTCTGGTATGCCAAATAGGAGATGTATTTTGATGCACGCTATCCTGAAAATCAAGGTTGTTGATACCGGCCTCAATTCTGAAAGTGGTGGAAGTACCATTAGCCAAGTTATCTACTTCAACAGGTCGGCAGCACACTTCATAACTCAATTTCCAATCCCTGGTTCTGGCTTGTAAAACAACATCACCCCTATAGGCGAATTCTTCTACGCACAGCGTGGCATTGGGAAAGCAATTGTACACGTTGGTAGGCAATAGCGGCGGGACGGAAGAACCAGTAATGGCCAATCTTGGTAAGACAACTGTTTGAGTCTGATTAAGCGAATCAGAAGAAACTATTAGGCTAATTGTGGTAGGAGCACCTGCCGTGAAACCGGTGCAATGCCTGAAAAACATAACGGTAACTTCGTAAGTACTATCATTCTGCCAAACATAATAGAGTTCTCCGCCAGAGGTATGAGTTGCCCTGGTTGTTAAGTGAAAACAAAGTATTAAAGGCACTAAGAGTAAAACGTTATGATTCATAACAACTTGCGGTTTAATCCAACCGAAACTAATATAACAAGCACTTAAGGTTACAACTTTCCCCATTGGATATATGAAAGGGAATATTTTTTATATGAACGGCTTTCCGATCCATAAATTGAATTCAAGCAGAAAAAAGTAATTTGGTATTGTGAAGAAACTACTTCCCACCTTGGTATTGTTTATCTGCAGTCTCACGGCATTTTCACAACAACCTACCGACAAGCTGCTTGAGTTCTATAACATTCTGCGTTTTTCATACGTGGATTCCTTTGATTTTGATGCCCTTTCGGAACAGGCCATCATCACCATGTTGGCGGAACTTGACCCGCATTCCATGTACATACCTTCGGAAAAGGTTAAACAAATGAATGAGTCACTCAAAGGCGAGTACGAAGGAATTGGCATACAGTTTGACTTATATCATGATACCGTATTGGTGGTCACGGTCATCCCCGGTGGTCCGTCAGCTTTGTCCGGCATACGTTCAGGAGATCGCATCATTAAGGCCGATGAGAAAGTAATCAGCGGCGCTTCTATGTCGGATGCCGATATTATTAACATTCTGCGGGGTAAACACGGGACCTTGGTCAATCTCACCGTTAAACGCAGGGGAATTGCGAATAATCAGGTATTCCCTATTAAAAGAGATAAAATACCCATCAATTCCGTGGATGTCAGTTATATGATTGACGACCACACCGGTTACATAAAGATTAACCGATTTTCTAAAAACACGATGGACGAATTCAAAACGGCCATGAAAGACATATCCAACCAGGGCGGAGATAGGTTGATCATTGATCTAAGAGACAACGGTGGTGGTTATTTGATGTCGGCTGTTGACCTGGCCGACGAATTCCTGGACGGGCGCACAGAAATAGTGAGAACCAAAGGACTGAGGCAGTCTGAACAGGTATTCAAGTCCAGTTCGAAAGGATCTTTTCAACAAGGAAAATTGGTGGTTTTGGTTAACGAAGGCAGCGCTTCGGCCAGTGAAATATTTGCCGGTGCCATTCAAGACAGGGACCGCGGTGTAATTTTGGGAAGAAGAACTTACGGCAAAGGATTGGTGATGAAGCCCTATACCCTTTCCGACGGATCGGTCATTCGATTGACCACCTCCAAATATTACACACCCAGTGGCCGCTGCATTCAGAAAGAATACGGGGATTCTAAAGACACTTATGACCACGAAATAACCGAACGATTTGAAAAAGGAGAGATGTTTCATTTAGACTCGGCCAACTTCCCGAAAGAATTGCTGTTTAAAACTGAACATGGCCGCAACGTGTACGGAGGTGGAGGAATTTTACCGGACGTCTTTGTCGCAGCCGATTCAGTATTGCTCAGCGAGCCCTTGCAAAAGATTTTTAAAACGACGGCCTTTGTAGATTTTTCGATGCAATTCTCAGAGGATAACAGAACGCTTTTATCGAATTATTCAAACGAAAATGAACTTTGGAGAGATCAGGATATTTCTTTACAACTTACAGAGGGTTTCTTGTATTACCTGAAAAATGAATCAATCATATCCGAGGACCTGGGTCCGGAATATAATTTACCACTGAAAAGGCAACTCATGGCCTTTATTGGACGTTATGTCTGGGATGACTATGCTTATCATCGCATAATGAATAAGGAGCAATTGATCATCGATGAAGCTCTGCGCGTTCTAAATGACAATGAATTCAATTGGGATGAATTATCATTTAAATGATTGTGTTTTCATACGTATATTTGCACACCTAATTAACCAACATGAAAGAGAATCTTAAAATTGCCTTGATGGCGCTTATTGCCGTTACCTTGATCATTAATACCTTTATGAAGGGGGAATCCGGAAACTCAACTATGAGTGATGACACCGCTGAAGTAATGAAACCGGCTACCTCGTCGGCAGTTGCAACGACTCCTTCAACCAGCATTGATGTCACACCAAACGACCCGATCGCCGCAGATCGCCCAAAAACGCTTGTGGTATTTAACGAATACGACTACGATTTTGGTGATATAGATCAGCAAACCGAAAACGAAAAGATCTTTAAATTCACTAATACCGGTAAGGAGCCTTTAGTTATAACCAATGCGAAAGGATCTTGTGGTTGTACTGTACCCGAATATCCGAAAGAGCCAATCGAACCGGGAGCATCCGGTGAAATTAAGGTTGTTTACAGCCCTGGTAACCAAACTTTTAAGCAGTCGAAATCGGTTACTATTACGGCTAATACCGAACCTGAAACCACGGTTTTAAAAATCTATGCCAACGTTATTCCTGCAGAAGGAGCCGAGGGCTAATTGGCTCTAATAAATGGGGTCAGCCCCTTTTCATGGACCTGATCGACAATTACAACCAATTCAATGCCTTTGGCAAGGAGAACAAGCTTCAGCTGGAAATTATCGAGCCCGGACACATTCAATATACGATGGAATTGGAGGAAAAGCACTTCGCCACTCCAACACTTATTCACGGAGGCGCATTGGCGGGGTTCATGGATGCCATTCTCAGTGTAGCTGCATTTTCTGCGCTTGCCATAGAGGGAAGAGGGGTCGCCACCATCGAATTCAAGATTAATTATTTGAAAGCCGTCAGACAAACGGGCATTATCAAAGGCATTGGGAAAATCATAAGAAAGGGCAAAAGAATAGTGGTTGTGGAAGGTCATATCCTAGATAGCCTAGGAGACCTTGTGGCGGTTGGAACCGGAAGCATAGCGCCCATTGATCACCAGAATTGATATTTTTCTTAATTCGACTTAATTCTTATCTTGGATTCCTCAATTCTTAACAATTAATTTCAACATGAAAATTCTGCAGCAAGCGGTCAAGGTCAAAAGGGGTTCCCGGGTCATTATAACCTTTAGTAAGCCCACTACAGTATACCTCATGACCGAAGTCAATTTTAAAAGGTACAAAGACGGTTCTTCATTTAGACGTCTGGGCGGAAAGTATGACCAATCCCCTGTCGAATTTACTGCCCCATATGATGGAACATGGCACGCGGTGATTGAACGAGGTTCTCATTACAACCCGATCAGTATTGAAGGTAGTGTTGAAGTGCTTTCGCCTAAAAGAAAGGAAATTCCTTATTTCGAAGAAAATGAGTCATCTCAGGCGAGCGATCCGATTGGAGTAATGGAAGAAGAAAGTCCTGAATCCGAACCGGAAGAAGAGCGTGAAAATGACCAGGTCGATGATGCCGATGAGTCTGAAGAAGAGGGTGAAGACAAGGATTAGGTCCCTTCAATTTAATAAGGAATTCTTGATATTGGATATTTTTTCGTAGCTTTCCTCTGCAATCTTGATCCATATTTATTTATTCTCTCAATTCATTTTTAAAAGCAAATGAGGCAGTTAAAAATTACCAAGTCCATTACGAACAGGGACACCGCTTCCCTTGATAAATACCTTCAGGAAATAGCAAAAGTTGATCTAATCTCGGCAGAAGAAGAGGTTAAACTGGCTGTGCAAATACGTGAAGGAAACGAAGAAGCACTGCATAAGCTGACAAACGCAAACCTGCGTTTTGTAGTTTCTGTGGCCAAGCAGTATCAGAATCAGGGTTTGTCCCTGCCAGACCTGATCAATGAGGGTAATCTGGGATTGATCAAAGCTGCAAAGCGATTTGACGAAACAAGGGGATTCAAATTCATCTCTTACGCCGTTTGGTGGATCAGGCAAAGCATTATTTCGGCCGTGGCCGATCAGTCAAGGATGGTTCGACTCCCTTTAAATAAAATAGGAACCATAAGTAAGATCAAAAAAGCGGCACTTGCACACGAACAAAAGCATGAGCGGGAGCCTTCACCGGAAGAATTAGCCGAGATCCTGGAAATGCATGAAGATGACATCAAGGCCACTATGGGTATTTCAGCCAGGCACATTTCCATGGACGCACCTTTTGTCGATGGTGAAGAGCATGGTCTGCTAGATGTGCTTGAGAATCCTGATGCACCCAACGCCGACAACACCCTGATCTCGGAATCTCTGCAAACGGAAATCCACCGAGCCCTTTCAACGCTTACGGAGCGAGAGAAACACGTAATACTCTATTTTTATGGTATTGGCATGAAACACAGCCTGACTCTTGAGGAGATCGGCGAGAAATACGGCCTAACAAGGGAACGCGTCCGCCAGATCAAGGAAAAAGCCATTCGAAAGCTCAAGAACGGTTCTAAGAGCAAGTTGTTAAAAGCTTACTTGGGGTAATATTCATCCCTTTATGAACCTTACCCCATAATTTCAAAGTTATGGGAAAACCAAAAAGACTTTTACAGATTTACGCCATCATCATCAATGTTGTTGCCGTAATAGTCGCCATAATTTGTATTTCGGGACTTGTATCGAATCTATTGGATGCCATGGACCCAATTCACGCGAGTAGAACTGCAGACAACCTGAGTTCATTTGAGAATTTTAAAATGGACGCCTTAAAATCAGTCAATAAGGATCAAGCCTATGTTCCTTCTGACGGTGAGATCCAATCCATGTATGAAGCCGCAAGGGCTGATAAGATTAGTAAGATCATGCATGGTGTAAAAAGAAATTCCATTTCAAATGCCATTGTGTTGTTGATCAGCCTGGTCTTGTTTACGACCCATTACCGGCTAATGCGAAAAATGGAGTCAGAGAGTGACTCTTAAGGCATCACTTCCACTTCCCCACCCTAATCATACTGCCGGAAGCTTGATTTCCTAAAAAATCCTGATGCGCACTTTTTAGGTCTTCTATCGTGTATAACACGGATGGATTGTAATCCCTGATGATCTTGACGGCACTGTTCTGAAGTTTGCGCTGGGTCACGGTGTATAGTACCTTGACCGGTCCCTTGGATCCCGTTCCATCCACATAAGTGACACTGAATCCCCCGGCCCTTAATCCGGCGATCAGATCTTCACCGGCATCCGGAATGATCATTCGAATGATGACAATGCCCAGGGCAATTTTATTCTCCAGCCACGAGCCCACAAAGACACCCGTCGCAAAGCCAGCCGCCCAGCCAAAGTAACAAGCGAGGTTATCCATGTGTTTAATTACCTGAGTCATGACAAATAACCAAATTAGTACCTCAAAAAAGCCTGCGATAGGAGCCACCTTGCGGTATCCTTTCGTAATAAGAATGATGCGCATGGTGCCAAGGGTCACATCGGCAATTCGGCACACCATGATAATTAGGGGAAGTCCTATCCAGGCATAGAAATCAAATGAAGGCATGAGGTAAATTTATTGCCTCTCGAAGCCAAGACCACGAGTATTGGGTCTTTGTTATGAACAGGACAATGGGGAAAGCCCGCAGTCTACTGAACAAATCCACTATATTTACTTTTACCATGCATTTCTTTGATAAGTCAAATACCGTCGCAAAGAAGGGATACAACAGATGGAAAATGCTACCAGTTGCTCTTTCCATACACCTTTGTATTGGTCAGATTTATGCTTTCAGTGTATTTAACCTGCCGCTGACCCGGGTGCTCGGAATATCAACCTCCCTTCAGCATGACTGGAAACTAACACAATTGGGATGGATCTTTTCTCTTGCTCTTTTCTTCCTTGGGGCCTCCGCGGCGGTTTTTGGAAAATGGGTGGAGCGACAGGGACCGAGAAAGGCCATGTTCTTCTCTGCTATTTTATTTTCGTCGGGTTTTTTAATTTCCGCCATTGGAACCTTCTATCATCAATTGTGGCTGCTTTACCTCGGATCAGGAGTTGTCGGTGGCATCGGACTTGGGCTGGGATACATCGCCCCGGTTTCTACCCTGATTAAATGGTTTCCTGATCGCCCTGGAATGGCCACAGGCATGGCCATCATGGGTTTTGGAGGAGGAGCCATGATCGCCTCTCCACTTTCAGTCTTCTTAATGGACATGTTCTCATCTGCTTATTCGGTCGGAGTTGGCGAAACATTTCTATGCCTCGGTTTTATCTATGCCCTGGTCATGATGTACGGTGTATATTTCACCCGAGTACCAGTAAATGATTACCTACCCCCAGGATTCGACCCTTCCAGGCAATCGAAGCGAAAACTTTTAAATGTTCAGGATGTGGACGCCGACACGGCTATCAGAACGCCTCAATTTTATCTTTTGTTTTTGGTGCTAATGCTCAATGTTACTGCCGGAATAGGCGTTTTGGGACAGGCCTCGGTGATGATTCAGGAAACGTTCGGCTCAGTTGATGATTCCGGAATTAGGGTAAATGCCGCATTTGCTGCCGGTTTTGTCGGGATTCTCAGCCTATTTAATATGATCGGACGATTTTTCTGGTCTTCCCTTTCAGATTATATTGGCCGAAAGTGGACCTATGGCATCTTTTTTTCACTTGGGCCCCTGCTCTTTATGTTTATTCCTTTGGCCGGTGAAATGAATTCAGTCATCCTTTTTGTGGCTGCTTTTTGCATTATTCTAACCATGTACGGGGGTGGTTTTGCCACCATTCCGGCATATTTGCGTGACACCTTCGGCACCATGCAAGTGGGAGCCATTCACGGTCGTATCTTGTTGGCCTGGTCTTTGGCAGCCATCCTTGGCCCTGCTATTATAAACTACATGCGTGAATACCAGATCGAACAGCTTCAAATGCCACCTTCCCAGGTTTACACCATCACTATGTATGTTATGGCCGGACTATTGGTGTTGGGTTTCTTGTGCAACGCTCTGATCTCTCCTGTTAATCAGAAGTATCATTTTAAAAAGATAAAACCCGTTGCAAATAATATCGAACTTCTCAAAAATTGATGTTACATGTTCCTTCGATACTGCCCACCAACCTCGAAAAGGGCATGAGTAATTTGCCCAAGTGAACAAACCTTGCCGGCTTCCATGAGTTTCTCGAACAAATTTTCATTTTGAATAGCGGCACGCTGAATTTCTTTCAGGTGTGTTTCTGCTTCTTCCCGGTTGCGGTCGTGCAATTCTGCCAACATGTTGATCTGATATTGCTTTTCTTCTTCAGTGGCTCTAATCACCTCCTCGGGAATGATGGTAGGTGATCCTTTTGAACTCAAAAAAGTGTTGACGCCAATGATGGGGTATTCCCCATTGTGTTTCTGAGTTTCATAGTAAAGGCTTTCTTCCTGAATCTTCGAGCGCTGATACATGGTTTCCATGGCACCCAGCACTCCTCCTCGCTCATTTATCCGGTCAAATTCAAGAAGTACAGCTTCTTCTACAAGGTTCGTCAATTCTTCTATGATGAAGGATCCCTGAAGTGGATTTTCATTTTTGGCAAGGCCTAATTCCCTGTTTATAATGAGCTGAATGGCCATGGCGCGCCGTACACTTTCTTCGGTTGGCGTTGTGATTGCCTCGTCATAGGCATTGGTGTGCAGTGAGTTACAGTTGTCGTAGATTGCGTAAAGCGCCTGCAGAGTGGTACGGATATCATTAAAATCAATTTCCTGTGCGTGCAGTGACCTTCCCGATGTTTGGATATGGTACTTCAGCATTTGGGCTCGTTCATCAGCTCCGTATTTATTTTTCATGGCCTTGGACCAGATTCTTCTTGCCACACGCCCAATGACAGCATATTCCGGGTCAATACCATTACTGAAAAAGAATGATAGATTGGGCCCAAATTCATTGATGTCCATGCCACGGCTCAAGTAGTACTCCACATAGGTGAATCCGTTGCTCAAGGTTAACGCCAATTGGGTGATTGGATTAGCGCCGGCTTCTGCAATGTGATATCCCGAAATGGAAACGCTATAAAAGTTACGGACACCGTTCTCTATGAAATATTCTTGCACGTCGCCCATGAGCCTGAGTGCAAATTCGGTCGAGAAAATACAGGTATTCTGCGCTTGGTCTTCTTTCAAAATATCGGCTTGGACTGTACCACGAACAACAGTGAGGGTGTCCTTTTTAATTTTTTGGTATACGTCCAACGGCAAGACCTTGTCTCCGGTAATTCCAAGCAGCATCAGACCAAGACCACTATTACCTTTGGGGAGTTTGCCCTGATATACCGGTCTTTTAGCCCCTTTTTTCTTGAAATAATCTTCTATTTTCTTTTCAACTTCTCTTTCTAAACCATTTGCCCGAATATACTTCTCGCATTGTTGATCGATGGCGGCATTCATGAAGTAGGCAAGCAGCATGGGTGCCGGTCCATTTATGGTCATACTCACAGAGGTCTTCGGGTCAGCAAGGTCAAATCCGCTGTACAGTTTTTTCGCATCATTCAAGCAACAAATAGACACTCCTGCATTTCCTATTTTCCCGTAAATGTCAGGACGCATATTAGGATCATGGCCGTAAAGAGTGACCGAATCAAACGCCGTAGAAAGCCGTTTGGCCGGCATATCCATCGATACATAGTGAAATCGTCTGTTTGTTCGTTCGGGTCCGCCTTCACCGGCAAACATTCGTGTGGGATCCTCTCCTTCACGTTTGAATGGATATAGCCCACTTGTAAAAGGAAATTCTCCAGGAACATTTTCCTGTAAACTCCATCGCAGGATATCCCCCCAAGCCTCATATGTTGGTGTTGCGATTTTAGGAATCTGCGAATGGGATAGACTTTCTACATGTGTTTTGATGTTCAGTTCCTTGCCCCTCACTTTATATTTGTAGAATTCATTGTGGTATCGTTGTACTTTTTCGGTCCACTGTTCTATCATCAACTTGTTCTTAGGATCGAGGTTTAATAATTCCGCATCAAATTCTGCCTGTAAGGCCTTCAAAATTGATTTATCAAGCCCCCTTTTGTCCAAGTGCTTCATGACAAGATCCATGCTGTAAAGGCGTTGCGCCACCGCACATTGTTCACCCACCCACTTGTCGTAATTTCTATTGTTCTCCGATATTTCTGATAAATAACGCGTTCTGTTTGGAGGAATGATGTAGATTTTCTCGGATTCCTCTTTTTCATCCGGAAAATGTGATTTTAGATCTACTTTACATTTATCTGAAATTCCCTCCATCAATTCCCGGTATAACCGATTCATACCGGGATCATTGAACTGGGAAGCGATGGTTCCAAAAACGGGAACATCGGCTTCGTCCATATCAAATAATTGGTGATTGCGCTTGTATTGCTTCTTTACATCCCTGATGGCATCAAGGGCACCACGCTTATCAAACTTATTAATGGCAATATAGTCGGCAAAGTCAAGCATGTCAATCTTTTCCAATTGGGTTGCTGCACCGTATTCCGGCGTCATTACATACAGGCTTATATCGCTGTGCTCGATGATTTCGGTGTCCGATTGACCAATACCCGAAGTTTCTAGAATGACCAGGTCGTAATTGGCCGCTTTGAGCACCTGAATTGCCTCATTCACATGAGCAGAGAGGGCAAGGTTAGACTGTCGAGTCGCCAGTGAACGCATATAAACACGGTCGTTGCGAATGGCGTTCATACGTATTCGGTCGCCAAGTAAAGCACCACCAGTCTTCCTTTTAGAAGGGTCTACTGAAATGATGCCGATGCGTTTGTCCTTGAAATCAAGTAAAAACCGACGAACCAATTCATCGACGAGCGAGGATTTTCCGGCTCCACCTGTTCCGGTTATTCCCAAAACAGGTACGGAATTCTTTTGAGCCTTTGAATGCACCTCTTTAAAGAAGGAAGCCGATTCTACAGGGAAATTCTCTGCAGCACTGATCAGTTTGGCGATGGCATTAACTCCTTGATTGCTGAGTTCTGCCACCTCACCGTTTAAATCTTTTCCGGTGGGAAAGTCGCATTTTTCGATCATATCATTGATCATGCCTTGCAATCCCATTTCGCGCCCGTCATCGGGACTGTATATTCTCGCGATACCGTATTCATGCAATTGTGCTATCTCCTCTGGAAGAATTACGCCTCCACCGCCACCAAAAATTCTTATATGCCCTGCCCCTTTTTCTTCTAAAAGGTCCTTCATGTATTTGAAATACTCATTGTGACCACCTTGGTACGAAGTCATGGCAATGGCATTGGCATCCTCCTGTATGGCGCAGTTCACGACCTCTTCAACACTTCGGTCATGGCCCAGATGAATGACCTCGACTCCCGTGGATTGAATTATTCGACGCATAATGTTGATGGCTGCATCGTGGCCGTCAAACAAGCTTGCTGCCGTAACTATGCGTATCTTATTTTTGGGTTTGTAAGGTGCTTTGTCTTTCATAAAATTGGCTGAGGAAATGTAAAATTAATAAAACACCAGTTGCTAATACGTTTTACGCCTTATTTGAAAAAGAAAGACCAAGGTAAATAAGCTGTCATTTCTCGGGGAATGCTAAATTTGCCGCTTCATGAAAATACTGGGTATATCCGCTTTCTACCACGACTCCGCCGCCGCCATCATAGAAGATGGAAAAATCATCGCTGCGGCACAAGAGGAGCGTTTTACTAGAAAGAAACACGACGCCTCTTTTCCTTCGAATGCAGTTGCGTATTGCCTTGAATACAGTGGTTCTACGCTAAATGATCTTGACGCCATCGCATTTTACGATAAGCCCTTACTTAAGT
The DNA here is from genome assembly GCA_040220895.1 of Vicingaceae bacterium. Taxonomy (GTDB): domain Bacteria; phylum Bacteroidota; class Bacteroidia; order Flavobacteriales_E; family Vicingaceae; genus UBA11591. Next base: position 45,188 of record JAVJVY010000019.1, on the reverse strand, counting down.
TTGAACGTCTTTTGGAAACCTATTATGCATTTTCACCCAAAGGTCTGGCTTCGTTCATCACAGCCATACCGGTCTGGTTAAAAGAAAAGCTATTTCTGAAAAAACTGATCAAAGACGAATTGAAAGAGTTAGGCGACTTCGATCCCAAGAAATACAAACTTCTTTTTCCCGAACACCATTTATCACATGCTGCCAGTGCTTATTATCCGTCTTCCTTTGAAAACGCTGCTATCCTCACCCTCGATGGCGTGGGAGAATGGGCCACTGCATCTATTTGTCACGGAAAGGGCAAGGACATTGAAATACTGCGCGAAATGCGATTTCCTCATTCTTTGGGTCTGCTCTATTCCTCCTTTACCTATTTCCTTGGATTCAAAGTAAATTCCGGTGAGTATAAACTCATGGGACTGGCACCTTATGGTAACCCAGATTCTGACAGGACTAAAAAATATGTTTCCATCATAAAGGAGCATTTGGTCAAGGTAAATCAGGACGGGTCGATCAGGTTAAATCAGAAATATTTCCAATATGCCACCGGACTTAGAATGGTAAATGATAAAAAATGGGAAAAGTTGTTCTCCATGGCTAAAAGAAAGTCAGAATCTGAGTTCGAGCAAGCGCACAGTGATCTTGCTCTCGCCATTCAACTAGTGACCGAAGAGATCGTTTTGCAAATGGCCAAAGAAGCTAAGAGACTAACCGGTGCTGATAAGCTCTGTCTGGCCGGGGGTGTAGCCTTGAACTGCGTTGCCAATGGAAAATTGGTGGCCTCGGGGATATTCGAAGAGGTCTTTATTCAACCCGCATCGGGGGACGCTGGTGGTGCTCCCGGAGCTGCACTTGCTGCCTATCACATTCACTATCAAAAGGAGCGAAAAGTTGCTGACGGTAAAATGGATGCCATGGAAGGTTCATACCTGGGACCTGAATTCGGTGACGGTGAAACCGAAAAAATGGCGCGCAAATACAATGCTGACTATACCTTATTCGAAGACTTTGACGAAGTGGCCAAATACGCCGCTGCTCAAATCGCCGAAGGAAAAGCCATTGGCTGGATGCAGGGAAGAATGGAATTTGGTCCCAGAGCCTTGGGTGGCAGAAGTATCCTTGGTGACCCAAGAAATCCGGAAATGCAAAAAAAACTCAATCTAAAAATCAAGTACAGAGAAAGTTTTCGCCCATTTGCACCTTCGGTATTGGCAGAACATTGCAGTGATTATTTTGAGCTGGTCGGGAATTCACCATACATGCTTCTTGTAAAGGATGTTGTGGAGAATCGTAGAATCGAAAAACCAGATAACTACAACCAACTTGAACTTAAAGAGAAGTTGTATTTTAATCGCTCTGATATTCCCGCCATTACTCACGTAGATTACAGTGCCAGAATCCAAACAGTCCATAAAGAGACCAATCCGCGATATCACCAATTGATCGAAGAATTCAGGACAATAACCGGTTGTCCTTTGGTTGTCAATACGAGCTTTAATGTCAGAGGAGAACCGATTGTCAACTCACCTGAAGACGCTTATCGTTGCTTTATGCGCACCGAAATGGATTGCCTGGTCATAGGTAATGTTGTTTTTGAAAAAGACAAACAGCCTGAATGGACCTCCACTGACGATTGGAAAGAAGAATTTGTATTGGATTAAATTGATGAAATGGAATTATTGAAAGACCTCTGGAAATTTTTAATGCAGCGCAAGAAATTTTGGCTTGTACCAATGATCCTTGTTCTGTTATTACTTGGCCTTCTGATAGTGGTTGGCGGTGGTTCTGCCGTGGCACCATTTATCTATACTCTTTTTTGATGAAAGAGATCAAAGACTTAAAGGCACAATTGGTTATTGTGACCGGTTTTCTGTTTTTATCCTGGGTTTTTAATGTTCAAGCCTTGGTGTACACGGCTCTTGGACTAGGATTGATCTTTTTACTCTCTCCACACCTGACCCGTCTGGTATTATGGATCTGGGAAAAGATCGCTCACGTGATGGGGTGGATCAACACCAGAATCCTTCTTACCCTTGTTTTTTACATTTTTTTATTACCCATCTCATTACTATTCAAGCTGTTTAACCGTGATCCGCTCGGCATGAAATGGTCCGATGATCGTTCGACTTTTTTTCAAAGAGATCATCTTTATGAGGCCTCGGACTTGGAAAATCCGTGGTAAGAGGGCATCTTTACAACACAGATAGAACTTCAATTGTTTTTTTACTTATCAAAATTTGCGGCTTTTTTTCTACAGCCATTTATGTGGGTAGTCATACCCGTGGCGATTTCATTTTTCATCAAGCACCAGATCTGGCAGCGACGACTTCGCATTACCGCAGCTATCATCTTTTTGATTTTTTCAAATAATTTTTTGGCATCCGAAGCACTGAAATACTGGGAAGGTGAAAACGAAGACATTTCCGGAACATATGAAGGAGCAATAGTATTGGGAGGATACGGAAATTGGAACAACCTTCACCATACATTCAACTTTAATGAAAGTTCCGATCGTCTGTTATACGCCTTTAAACTATATCGCAATCAAGAGGTGCGCAAGATCATCCTCACAGGAGGGTCTGGCATGATCACCAAACAGCGGGAAAAAGAAAGCCGTTTTGTAAGGGATTACCTGAATCATCTCTGCATCTATCCTGAAGATATCCTTGTAGAGGATGAATCTAGGAACACTTTCGAAAATGCCGTGAACACAGCTAAATTGTTAAGAGAAAGATTCCCCATTGATAGCAGATTTCTACTCATTACTACCGCATCACATATGAGGCGTGCAAAGGCGTGTTTTGAAAAGCAAGGTGTAGTGATAGAATGTTTACGCGTTGATTTTCAGGTAGATGACGACGACTATACCCTTTCAACCATTTTAATCCCGTCGCTGTCAGCCCTTCAAACCTGGCGAATGCTTTTTAAAGAGATGCTCGGCTACCGCATCTATCAGATCAACGGTTATTTATAATTCCTTCTTGTTTTTAGCGTACAACTCGTGAATGATGCCGTCTGCCAATCCGAGTTTGGGTACCATAATTTCTTTGATTCCAGACCACTTCATTATGCTTAAAAAGATCTCGGAGGCAGGGATGATAACATCGGCTCGATCGGGACGAAGGCCCAAGACTTCGATTCGCTCTTTCAAAGAATAACGCTTTAGGTTCAGACTCACAACTTTCAGGTCCTTGTAATAAAAAGGGGCGTAATCTTTGAGCTTGGCTTGTTTGTAGAGGCGATTTATATTTCCGCCCGTACCGATGATCAGTAACGGTTCGTACTTGGTTGAATTTTGTTCAAGCCATTCCTCCATTTCATTCCAAGTCTTGTTTTTTACAAGTTTATTTTTAATCCTAAGCGTTCCTATATCAAATGATTCTGTCTTTATTCGTTGGCCTTGTTTGAAGATGGAAATCTCAGTACTTCCACCTCCCACATCAACATACAAGTAGCAGCCCTTTGGGTTTAGCGATTCCGCTATATGATTCTCATAAATGATTTCAGCTTCTTTTTTACCAGCGAGAATTTCAATGTTGATGCCGGTTTCTTTTTCAATGCGTTCTATGATCTCGGCGCTGTTAGAAGCTTCGCGCATGGCCGAAGTAGCACATACTCGTGAATCAACAACCGAATAAACTTCATTTAAGAGTTTGAAAGACTGCAAGGTCTTTGAAAGTTTTTCAATTCGAGCTTTTTTGATCTTACCGTGAATGAAGGCATCTTCGCCCAGTCGTATGGGTAATCTTACAAGTGATATTTTGCGAAATACTATTTCACCTTCCTTATTTTTGAATACTTCGGCAAAAAGCATCCTTACGGCGTTTGAACCGATATCAACAGCAGAATACCTCATGGGGTCGAAGATAGCCAATTCACTTAGCCCAGTAAGTTTTGATAGTATTTGTAAACCTCTATTTGTGATCTGACCTTTTTTGGAGAATCATTGGTCACGTACTTGTTGGTTCCGTTCAGATCTAGTCTTCGAGCCTTAACATTGTCGTTTAGATATATATTAAGAACATCTTTCAATTGGGACTGAAGGGTCTTATCTAAAATTGGTGCCGTAACTTCCAGGCGTTTGTCCAGGTTTCTGGTCATCCAGTCTGCCGAAGAAATGTAAATTTTTTCATTGCCGCCATGGCAAAAAAGAAAGATTCGTGTGTGCTCTAAAAAACGGTCTACGATACTGATGCCTTCAATATTTTTACTCAGGCCGTTAATTCCAGGCACAAGACCGCTATTTCCCCTAATAATCAATTTGATGATTACTCCGGCATTGCTGGCCTCGTAGAGCTTTTCTATCATTTCCTCATCAACGATATTATTGATCTTGATTACGATATATGCCTCTTCGCCTTTCTTGGCATTTTTGATCTCTGTATCGATCAGCTTGTAGAAATTTCGACGTGTGTTTGTTGGTGAAACAAAAAGTTTCCTGTAGGTCGATCTTTTATAATTGTCCTTAACAAACTCAAAAATCTTTTGTACTTCGTTGGTGACGGTCTTGTCACATGTAAGTAATGACAGATCTGTGTATACCCTGGCCGTTCCTTCATGAAAATTTCCTGTACCGACATGCGCATATAGAACAGTTGAATTCCCAACCTTCTCTTTAATTAATATCAGCTTTGAATGGACCTTTAGTCCGGGAATACCAAATATTACCCTGACCCCTTCTTCTTGCAGCAATCGAGCCCAGGAGATGTTGTTCTCTTCATCAAATCGAGCTTGCAATTCAATCACAACAGTAACATTCTTACCGTTTTTAGCAGCGTTTACAAGGGCGTTAATGATGCGAGAATTTTCGGCGGCGCGGTACAATGTCATCTTAATGGAAATCACATTAGGGTTGATTGCCGCCTCTCTCATCACATCAATCAAGTAATCAAAGCGCTGAAAAGGAAAATGGAGTAAGATGTCTTTCTCACGGATTACTTTCAACAAAGAGAGCTGATTTCTCAGGTCGGGATGTTCCAAAGGTGGCAGGGGATTGAATTTTAACACGCTTCTCCCAATATCCGGGAATTTGATGAAGTCTTTGAAATTGTGATACCTGCCGCCAGCGATGATGGTATCTGCCTTTTTCAATTTGTTTTTCTTGATTATAAATTCCAGAAGATCTTCAGGGATCTCACTGTCATAAATAAACCTGACGGCTTCGCCGCTTTTTCGGTTTTGCAGACTCTTTGATACCTTATTCATGAAACTCTCGGCAATGTCCTCTGATAGGTCCAGTTCAGCATCCCTTGTCAACTTTATCGTAAATGCCTCGTGTTTATCAAACTGAAATACGGCAAAAACATTTTCCATTCCAACCCTCACGACGTCATCGAGCAGCATGATAAAACGCCTGCCTTTGGTGGCAGGTAATTCTACAAATCGAGGCACATCTTCGGAAGGCAATTCGATCAAGGCGTAAATCGGTTTTTCCTTTGCTTTCTTTTTAGACAACTTAATGGCCAAGTAGATTGAACGATCTCGTAATTCAGGAAAGGCATGTCGATTGTCGAGCATGATTGGAACCAACCAAGGGCGCACCTTTTGTCTAAAGTAATTTCGTACAAAACTAAGTTGATCATCGTCGAGTGAATTTTCATCCACAATGTGGATATTTTCTTTCTTCAACTCTTTGATCAGCTTGTCATATGTTTTGTCAAAGCGATCTTGAAGGCGAATAACAATTTCCTGTATGCGCTCCAATAGAATGGTGGGGTCTTCATGCAACAATGTAGTTGCGGCTCCTTTACCCCATTGAGCCATTCGCTTGATACTGGCCACTCGCACCCGGAAAAACTCATCGAGGTTGTTTGAGAAAATGCCGAGAAAACGAAGACGTTCGATGATTGGGACATCAGGGTTTTCTGCCTCTTGCAGCACACGGTGGTTGAAATACAGCCAACTAATATCTCTGTTTATAAAGAACTCTCGTTTACTAGGTAATTTCATTCCGGTTTTTGTTACTAGGAGTTTTAAATCGATGCCAACTGTTTTTCCAGCAATTTAACTTTGTTCAATGCATCTTCTTGTTTCTTTTTCTCGATTGCCACGACTTCTTCAGGAGCATTTGAAACGAATCTTTCATTAGCCAACTTGCGATCGACACTGTTCAGAAACCCAAGGGCATAATCCAGCTCCTTTTGAATCCTTGCGCGCTCTTCATCTACGTCAATTTTATCATTGAATGGAATCGCAAATTCATGCTGACCAACAACAAAACTCTTCAGGTTTTCATTGCTGTCATCTCGTTTTTTTATTTCCTCGATACCTGCCATTTTCTTTATGAGGTCTGCCAAAAGGAAGTCATTCGAACCCTGGTAGTAAAGTATCAGTAATTCTTTGTTTCCAACATTCATTTCAGCACGTTTCTGCCTGATACCTGAGATCAGATCCATGTTAAATTGCATCTTTTCCAGAATTGCATCGTCAAACGACGATCTATCAGGCCATGAGGCGTGAACAATGCTCGTTCCGTTACGATCTTCTATATTCTGCCAGATTTCTTCAGATATAAACGGCATAAAGGGGTGAATCAACCGGGTCAGCTTGTCTATAAATCCAATGGCTTTACCAAGGGTAAGGGTATCAACTTTTTGACCAAAAGCCGGCTTGGCCATTTCGAGATACCACGAGCAAAAATCATCCCATATAAGCTTGTAGGAGGTCATCAGTGCCTCTGATATCCTGAATTGTGAGAATTGTTGGTCCAGGCCCTCAAGACTCTGACTCAAGCGGTTTTCAAACCAATTGGCCGCAACTGCGGCAACACCATCTTCGGGTTTAGACTCGTCGACTTCCCAACCTTTAATCAAACGGAAGGCATTCCAAAGTTTATTTGCGAAATTCCTGCCTTGCAAACACAAGGATTCATCAAATTGTAAATCATTTCCCGCAGGAGCAGACAGGAGCATACCAACCCTGACTCCATCAGCACCAAACCGATCCATCAGATCAAGGGCGTCAGGTGAGTTACCTAAAGATTTAGACATTTTTCTTCCTTTATTATCGCGTACCATGCCCGTGAAGTAAACATTTTCGAAGGGCCTTTTATCGGTAAAATGATAGCCTGCTATGATCATTCTAGCTACCCAGAAGAATATAATGTCATGGCCGGTGACAAGGTCATTGGTCGGGTAGTAATACTCAAGGTCTGCATTGTGCTCGTCTTCATTCCATTCAAAAACAGAAAAAGGCCAAAGCCAGGAACTGAACCAGGTATCCAACACGTCCTCATCCTGATGAATTTCATTCGCTTGTAATTTTCTGCCTTTCTCTTCAAAAAGTGCCAGCGCTTCTTCCAATTCTACGGCAATCACAAAATCACCATCAGGTGCATACCAGGCCGGGATTCTATGACCCCACCACAACTGCCTTGAAATGCACCAATCCTTAATGTTATCGAGCCAGTTGAAATATACCTTTTTGAACTTTGGTGGATGAATTTTCACCTCATCTCTTTTTACCGCCTCAATTGCAGGCTTTACCAAATCTTTCATTTTCAAAAACCACTGCGTCGAAATTCTCGGTTCAACCACTGTGTCGGGATTTCGCTCAGAAAATCCAACGTTATTTTGGATATCCTCTTCTTTCTCGATCAAGTCTTGTTCTCGCAAGTCTATTACAATAAGTTTTCGAGCCTTGAAGCGATCTTCGCCAATATAGTAGCCAGCCGCTTCGCTCATTGTTCCATCGTCTGTAAGGGTATCAATGACCTCAAGGCTGTGCTTTAAGCCTATTTCATAATCATTGACATCGTGAGCCGGTGTAATTTTTAATGCGCCTGTTCCAAACTCTCTGTCGACATAATCGTCTTGAATCACCGGAACACTTCGCCCAGCAATGGGAACGATAACGCGTTTCCCTTTCAGTGCTGTATAACGCTCGTCATCCGGGTGAACACAAACCGCCGTATCCCCAAGTATTGTTTCGGGTCTGGTGGTGGCAACAGTCAGGTATTGGTCACTTCCTTCAACCAAATACTTTACATAATAAAGCTTGGACTGGACATCTTTTCTTATGACTTCTTCGTCAGATAGTGCCGTCTTTGCTTTTGGATCCCAATTGATCATTCTAGCACCTCGGTATATTAAACCTTCATTGTACAGGGATTTAAATGCCTTTAATACCGATTCCGAAAGATCGCTCCCCAGAGTAAACTTTGATCTTTCCCAATCACAGCTTGCACCTAGTCGTTTTAACTGGCCATAAATAATTCCGTCGTGCTTTTCCTTCCACTCCCAGGCTCTTTCAAGGAAGGCCTCCCTGCCTATTTCTCTTTTATGCACACCCTCTTCGGCAAGCAAATTGACCACTTTTGCCTCGGTTGCAATCGATGCATGATCAGTTCCTGGAACCCAGCATGCATTTTTGCCCATTAAGCGTGCCCTTCTGATTAAGATATCTTGTATGGTATTATTCAACATATGACCCATGTGCAGCACACCGGTTACATTAGGAGGAGGGATAACAATGGTATAGGGCTCCCGGTCGTCAGGTACAGAGTGGAAAAGCCTGTGTTCCATCCAAAATGAATACCATTTATCTTCTACTTGGGAAGGGTCGTATTTACTGTCAATGATCATGGAGGAATCCTAAATTATGCTAAGTCTGCAAATTTATTAATATTCAGCGCATCGGCCAGCCTAAGGTGGGTCTTGTTAAAGAAATGTTAAAAGAAAAAGAGCACCTATGAATTTCGCTAGTTTTGTCTCAAACCTTAAAAGAAATTTTCATGAAAAACGCAATATTATCTTTTGCCCTGGTCATATTTACTGCCATGACAGCTTTTGGTCAGACAGAGTCGATTCAGGTCGAGAATCCCAATGCACCAGAAATTAGTTTCGAAACAGAAGTAATCAACTATGGTGACATTGAAAAAGGAGCCGATGGTGTAAGGGAATTTAAATTTACCAACGTCGGCAAGTCGCCACTCATTATTTCGAATGCCCGAGGAAGCTGTGGATGCACAGTTCCGACTTGGCCCAAAGAACCCATTAAGCCAGGTGAAAGTAGCGTTATCAAAGTGAAATACGATACAAATCGCCCGGGTCCAATCAACAAATCTGTTACGATCACATCTAATGCCAAAACACCAACCAAGGTGTTGAGAATTAAAGGAAACGTTCAAGTTCCTCAAACCTCTCCTGAAAAAGAAGTACCTGCTGCTGCTCCTGTAGCTAACTAGTATCGAAGTGATCAAATACTTATTCATAACAAGCCTGACATTGGTGACAATGTCGGGCTTTGTTCTTTCTCAAAGTGCTCCGATTAAATTTTCGGATCGAGTACAAAAATTTGGTAAGGTAGACGAAGGAGTAGACGTCACCCTTAAGTATACCTTTATGAATGAAGGTAAGCAACCTATTCTGATAAATGATGCCAAGGTCAATTGTTCGTGCACCGTGGTCGATTTTCCGAAAACCCCCATTGGACCTGCTAAATTTGGGCAGATAGTTGTCACATTTCATACAGAAGCCAAAATCGGATATCAGGAGCGGAAAATTGATTTGAGCACCAACCTTGGATCATCTCAAATAGTTTTTAAGGGTGTGGTGATTGCCAAAGAGGAAACCGTTGACAAATACAAGGCCACACACTAACGTCATTTTATTGCGCCGTTCCTCCTGGCTCATTTTAAGGCTTTGCTTGCACAACCAATAGTCAAAGCCTACTTTTGGTACCCTATTTAAACTAGCTTATGCCGCACCTATCCAGAAGGGGTATGGAAATGCCCGAATCCCCGATAAGGAAATTAGTTCCCTTTGCCGAAGGCGCAGTTGCAGCGGGAAAGAAAGTATATTTCATGAATATAGGGCAACCCGATATTGCAAGCCCCGATGTTGCCCTGAAAGCAGTAAGAGAAAACAAACTTCGCATTCTGGAATATAGCCATTCCGCTGGTTTTCTTACTTATAGAAAAGGTCTGGCGAAATACTACCGATCATTGGGCATTAAAATTGATCCAGAACAGATCATCATTACAACTGGAGGATCCGAAGCCTTAATGTTCGGCTTTATGTCGTGCCTGAATGAAGGTGACGAAGTTATTATTCCCGAACCCTTTTATGCTAATTACAATGGTTTCGCCGTTGCTTCAGGCGTAAAGATTGTGCCGGTAACCTCTTCTATTGACAATGGTTTTGCGCTTCCTCCAATAGAAGAAATTGAGAAATTAATTACGGGTAGAACAAAGGCAATATTGATCTGTAATCCCGGGAATCCAACTGGTTATCTCTATAGCAAGGATGAACTGCTGAGGCTAAGAGACATCGTTGAAAAGTTTGATCTTTTTTTATTTGCCGACGAAGTGTATCGGGAATTCTGTTACGATGGGCATGAGCACTTTTCTGTCATGCAACTCGATGGCCTGGACAGAAATGTCGTATTGATCGACTCTATTTCAAAAAGGTATAGCATGTGCGGTGCTCGGATTGGCGCTATTATTTCCAGGAATAAATACGTGATGCAGGCAGCGATGAAATTTGCACAAGCAAGATTGAGCCCTCCGACTCTTGCACAAATTGCCGGAGAAGCTGCCTTGGCGGCCCCCCTGACATATTTTGACGAGGTCAAAAAGGAATATGCTGGCCGAAGAAATGTCCTCGTCGGATTATTAAACAAGATACCGGGTGTGAAATGTCCAATGCCAAAAGGAGCTTTCTACGCCGTAGCGGAATTACCAGTAGAAGATGCAGATGTTTTTGCGCAGTGGTTACTAGAAGACTTTGAATACAATAATCAAACGGTCATGATCGCACCGGCAAGTGGGTTTTATGCCACCCCGGGAAAAGGAAAGAAAGAAGTTCGAATTGCCTATGTGCTCGAGGAGGAATCCATTATAAAGGCGGTAAAATGCCTGGAAGAAGCCTTAAAAATCTACCCGGCTCGCACGGGAGCATAATGGCCCTTATAAGGCACTGAGATATCCGAAAAACATCCCTCATACTTATCATGATCTTTGGCCTTAGTTCCGGTCTTTTGGCCCAGCTAAAAGTGGATTACTATTTGAAGAATGGGAAGTCTGCCGTAATGAATAAGAACTATCCGCAGGCCATTGACTATTTTAATACCATCATCAACATACACGATGATCTTTACGAGGCGTATTTCTTCAGGGCGATAGCCAAATTCTATCTCGAGGATTTTATAGGTGCTCAAGAAGACCTTAACAAGGCAATAGAAATCAAACCCTATTATCCTGATGCATACCATTACAGGGCTTTGACAAAGGATCAAATGAAGCAGTTTCATGCGGCTCTTCAAGATTTTGACAAAGCCATTGAGCAGGAGCCCAACAACGCCCATACGTATATTAATCGTGGAATTGCTAAACTGCTACTCAAGTATTATTATAGCGCCATTGAAGATTGTGAAAAGGCCATTCGACTAGACCCAAAAATAGAAGGTGCCTATTTGTGCAAAGCCGGTTCTTACTTTGGATTAGAGAAATACGACGAGGCCTTGATATCATATCAACAAGCACTGAAAGTAAATCCTTACAGCGCAGAAACCCATACACGCATAGGTATGACACTCGCTGCCATGGACAGAAAAGAAGATGCATTTAGCAGCTATGCCAAAGCACTGTCTATTGACTCGACTTTTTCTTTCGCCTATTACAACCGAGGAAATCTTTGGTTGGAAAACGAAGAATACGACATGGCATTGGAAGATTTCAACAAGGTTCTTGAGTTAGACCCACAGAATGCCCTGACGTATTTCAATCGGGCGTTGTTGTTTTCGAAGATGAAACGATACAAAGATGCCATTGATAATTACAATGAAGCATTGAAATTGAATCCCAATAACATTCTAACCTTGTTTAACCTGGCCGGAGTAAAGGCTAATATGGGCAATGATAAAGGGGCACTTGCCGATTATAATAAAGCCATTGATTTGTTTCCTGAATTTGCCGATGCTTATTATAACAGATCGCTTATTAAAAGAAGTTTAAATGACTTTTTAGGGGCTGCAAAAGATTTTGAGATGGCTCAGGCCATATCAGAGAACAATTACAACGACCCGGTGGACGACGAAAAAATGGCAAAACTGGTTGAACTGGACGCACAATTCAACAGCGATTTCTACAATAAAGACTACTTGCAGAATCAAATGGTAAACATCGATATTGAACCCAATTTCACTATTTCATTCCGATACGGGGCTGAAACTTCATCGAGCAGCTTCTTCTCAAAAACCTTGAACGATTTCAACAACACCTACGAGGGTGATACAGAATATATCCTGCAAAAAAATCCATCTAAATTGAGTCCAGATGAGATCTATATCCTATTGTCTGTTTTGAATAAAAACTTGGAGGACGATCCTAAAAATGCATTTTATTATTTTAATCGGGCCGTATTCCGCGGGCGAATCGAAGATTACAACGGTGCCATCGAGGACTATAATAAAGCCATTGGTTTGAAGCAAGATTTCGTTCTAGCATATTTCAATCGGGCGAACATCAGGGTCGATCTGGTTGAATTACTGGAATCTTTTGAAGATGACCTTGGTAGAATGGATGAAAGTATTTCTCAAAAAGAGAATTATAAACTCGTAATGCAGGATTATGACAAATGTTTGTCACTGGACCCCGAATTCAGTTTTGCATATTACAATCGGGGGAATTTTAAACTCAGAGTAAAAGAGTTTGAAGGAGCACTTGCCGATTATGACAAAGCCATTGAGCAGGACGATCGACTTGCAGAATCTTACTTTAACCGAGGGCTATTGTATTTGTTTCTGGAAGATCGAAAACCGGGGTGCAAGGATATTGGGAAAGCCGGTGAAATGGGGCTTTCCAAATCCTATAATATCATAAAGCGCTTTTGTAACTGATCTACCTTTTTGACAACTCCACATATGGCCGAAGACCACTTCCGGTGTAAACCTGTCTTGGCCGTCCAATGGGCTCTTTGTTCTCACGCATTTCCTTCCATTGGGCAATCCAGCCCGGAAGCCTTCCAAGTGAAAACATAACGGTGAACATTTGGGTCGGAATACCTATGGCGCGGTAAATGATTCCAGAGTAAAAATCAACGTTCGGATACAATTTCTTTTCTATGAAGTAATCATCATTCAAAGCAGCATCCTCCAATTGCTTCGCGATGTCGAGAACGGGGTCTTTTATACCCAGGCTATCTAATACATTGTCGGCTGCCTGTTTTATGATTTTGGCCCTAGGATCGAAATTCTTATAGACACGATGACCAAATCCCATCAGTCTGAATGGATCTTCTTTGTCTTTGGCTTTGGCCAGGTACTTTTTTGTGTCTCCTCCGTCGTTCTTAATGTTTTCCAGCATTTCGATCACCGCTTGATTTGCACCCCCGTGAAGAGGACCCCATAAGGCATTTACGCCTGCCGAAATTGAGGCGTAAAGGCTGGCTTGACTCGATCCAACAATACGTACTGTAGATGTAGAACAGTTTTGTTCATGATCTGCATGTAGTATCAGTAATTTATCAAGGGCGTCTGCCACCACCGGATTAACCTCGTATTCTTCTGTAGGGACGCTGAACATCATTTTAAGAAAATTCGGACAATATTCCATTCTGTTGTCCGGATAAGTAACCGGATGTCCAATTTCATTCTTGTAAGACCATGCAGCCAATGTCGGCATCTTGGCAAGCATTCTGATGATGCTTAAGTTAACAGCTTCAATGGAGCGATTTGGATCAAGTGATTCCGGATAAAATGCGGTAAGCGAAGAAATAAGGCTAGAAAGAACTCCCATCGGGTGCGAGTTAGATGGAAAACCCTCGAGTATCGCTTTCACATCCTCGTGCACCAAAGTATGCCTTCTAATTCGATCTGTAAAGCGCTGTAATTGATCGATCGTAGGTAATTCACCGAAGATCGTGAGGTAAGATACTTCCATGAAATTTGATTTTTCAGCGAGGTCTTCAATAGAATAGCCCCTGTAGCGAAGAATTCCTTTTTCGCCATCCAAAAAGGTGATCGCACTGCTTGTTGAACCGGTGTTCTTGTAACCGGGGTCCAAAGTGATCAATCCAGACTCCGCCCTGAGTTTCGATATGTCGATGGCTTTCTCATTTTCAGAACCTACGACTATAGGCAGTTTATATGATTTTCCTTCAAACGTTAACTCGGCGTACTCTGACATTTCCCTGAAACTTTATACAATTTATGACTAAACTTGAGCGAGTCGCTAAGATAACCATGAAATGATTCTAAAACAAGGGCTTCAGCCTATGTAGCGGAATTTTTTTCCGGGGTATTCTGCGGCGCCTCCCAAGAGTTCTTCAATCCTTAAGAGCTGATTGTATTTCGCCATACGATCGGACCTTGAAGCAGACCCTGTTTTAATCTGACCTGTTCTCATTCCTACAGCCAGATCAGCAATGGTAGAATCTTCTGTTTCACCGGAACGGTGGCTCATAACGCTCGTATAAAGGTTGTCCTTCGCAAGCTCCACAGCTTGAATGGTCTCTGTCAAAGTTCCTATCTGGTTCACTTTAATGAGTATGGAATTTGCCACATGTTGATCTATCCCACGTTGAAGTCTTTTGGTGTTGGTCACAAAAAGATCGTCACCTACAAGTTGAATCCTTTCTCCGAGATTCTTTGTCAATTCAGTCCAACCATCCCAGTCGTCTTCAGCCATGCCATCTTCGATCGATACAATGGGGAATCTTTTTGCCCAATCTGTCCAAAACGAGGCCATTTCAGATGAAGTCAATTCTTGACCACTAGATTTGTGAAGCCTGTAAACTCCTTTCTCAGCATCATAGAATTCGGAAGCTGCTGCATCCATGGCAATAAATATGTCTTCTCCGGGACGGTAGCCTGCGCTTTCGATTGCTTTAAGAACAAACTCAAGTGCTTCCTCATTCGATTGCAGATTAGGTGCAAATCCGCCTTCATCTCCCACGTTGGTGGCGTAATTCTTATCCTTTAAGGCTTTTTTAAGGTGATGAAATACCTCAGTGCCCATGCGAAGTGCCTGACTGAACGTTTCTGCATTGACAGGCATGACCATAAATTCCTGAAAATCGATCTTATTGTCAGCATGAGAGCCTCCGTTAAGGATATTCATCATGGGGATGGGCAGCACGGTCGAGGACATTCCTCCCACGTACCTGAAAAGAGGCATGCGCAATTCTTCTGCCGCTGCTTTGGCAACAGCAAGACTCACGCCCAAAATAGCGTTTGCCCCCAGATTCGCTTTGTTTTCTGAACCGTCCAATTCGATCAGCGCGCGGTCGATCATACCCTGTTCAAAAATATACGCACCTTTTAGTTCTTCGTTGATGGTGCCGTTGACATTCTGAACAGCCTTAAGAACTCCTTTTCCCAAATAAGCCTTTTCGTCGTGATCCCTCAATTCAACAGCTTCGTGCGCACCTGTCGACGCCCCTGAAGGAACCGCAGCTCTGCCCAAGACACCGGAATTAGTCACAACGTCTACTTCGATGGTCGGATTTCCGCGGGAATCAAGAATTTGCCTCGCTGTGATACTGTTTATGAAACTCATTTTTATTTTTTTTATACCCTTCCATTAAACCGATGAAATCATCAAAGAGATACCTGGAATCCAAAGGACCCGGAGAAGCTTCAGGGTGATACTGAACCGAAAATACAGGCCTGTTTTTCATTCTTATGCCGGCAAGTGTTTCGTCGTTCAGATGAATATGTGTAACGTCAAGTTCTTCATTCATTTCGGCTTGTTTTCTATCTACAACGAATCCGTGGTTCTGTGAGGTGACTTCGCAATGCCCAGTTTTAAGATTCTTGACCGGATGATTTATTCCCCGGTGTCCGTTGTGCATTTTAGACGTGGATAAGCCATTGGCCAAAGAAAGAACCTGATGTCCCAGACATATTCCAAAAATAGGAATGTTTTTTTTGATCAATTCCTTAAGGGTCCCAATGACACCGGTCAGTGGAGACGGATCTCCCGGACCATTTGACACTAAAATGCCGTCGGGAACAAATTCCATAATATCTTCGACCGAGGTGTCATAAGGAAATACTTTGACAAAGCAATTTCTGTCGACCAAGCATCTAACGATATTTTTCTTCGTACCCAAATCGATAAGAGCAACCCTGTAGCTAGATTCTTCACTTCCATCTTCGTATGCTATGTGGGTAGAAACCTTTGAGGCAAGTTCCAGTCCATCCATGGAAGGCACTTTGCTCAATTCCATCTTTAAAACCTCCAGATCAAATTCAACAGATGAAATTATGGCATTCATGGCGCCTTTGTCACGTATGTGCGTAACCAAGGCCCTTGTGTCTATGTCCGTTATAGCAAGGACTTTATCGCGCTTTAAATAGTCATCCAGAGACATTGTGGCACGCGGGCGGGAATACCCATCAGAGAATTTCTTGCAAATAAGGCCCGATATTTTAATTGTTTCGGACTCCATATCCTCATCAGTAATACCGTAATTCCCGATATGAGGTGTAGTTGCGGTCATGATCTGACCGTAATAGGAAGGATCGGTAAATATTTCCTGATAACCGGTCATCCCCGTGTTAAAACAGATTTCACCGGTGGCGGTACCCTGGGCTCCGGCGGCTCTTCCTTCAAATACAGTCCCGTCTTCTAACAAGACGATCCCTTTGTTTTTGTGTTCGTATTTCATACCGTCCAAATTAAAAAAAAGGGGACAAAACATTTGTTTTCTCCCCCATTTTCAACTTCACATGAAGTAAATGCATTGCAATGAATTAATCTTTATTTTCCTCATTCGACTTTTCAGAGGCGTCCTCTTCTCCTTCTTTCTTTTCTGCCTTCGCTCCGGCATCTTCTGCTGATTTATCTTCTGCAGCAGGTTCGATCTTGTCTTCAGATTTGGCTTCGACCACTTCCTCTGAGACAGCATCAACATCCGTAGCCTCCGTTTCGGTCGTTACTTCTTGAACCACTTCTTCAACCTGGGTAACCGCCGCTTCTGCCTTTGGCTCAACTGTTGTATCAGCCTTTACCTCTTTTACCTCAACAACCTGATCATCTGACTTCGCTGTGGTACTAGCTTTTCCACCTCCACGTCGGCTGCGTCGAGTGGTCTTTTTATCTTTTGCATCAGAAAGATAGGTTTCGTTGAAGTCCACGAGCTCAATAAAACACATCTCAGCATTATCGCCCAAACGATTTCCGGTTTTGAGGATTCTCGTGTAACCTCCCGGTCTGTCGGCAATTTTCGGCGCAACATCTCTGAACAATTCAGCTACTGCATTTTTGTTTTGCAAGTAACCAAAAACCACCCTTCTTGAATGCGTTGAATCATCTTTCGACTTGGTGATTAATGGTTCAACATAGACTCTGAGTGCTTTTGCCTTGGCAAGCGTTGTATTGATTCGCTTTCGCTCAATCAACGAACAAGCCATGTTGGCAAGCATTGCCTTTCTGTGACTGCTGGTCCTACTTAAGTGATTAACTTTTTTACCGTGTCTCATGTTAGTGAAATTCTATCTGAGGTCTAAACTTAGTCCTTATCCAATTTATATTTTGCCACATTCATTCCAAATGAAAGGCCTTTGCGCTCTACCAACTCATCTAATTCAGTAAGCGATTTCTTTCCGAAATTTCTGAATTTCAACAGGTCGTTCTTGTTGAATTGAACCAATTCTCCAAGGGTTTCAACGTCAGCTGCCTTCAGGCAATTCAATGCGCGAACAGAAAGATCCATGTCAGACAGTTTTGATTTTAATAACTGACGCATGTGCAGCGAATCTTCATCGAATTCCTCAACAGCCGATTTCTCTTCTGATTCGAGCGTGATCTTTTCGTCAGAAAAGAGCATGAAGTGATGAATTAAAATTTTAGCGGCTTCCTTCAAAGCATCTTTCGGATGAATTGATCCGTCAGTTTCTAAGTCGAGGATCAGCTTCTCGTAATCCGTTTTTTGCTCTACCCTGAAATTCTCAACCGTGTAAGTCACATTTCGGATTGGAGTATAAATGGAATCGATTGCAATGATACCGGCAATGTCTTCTTCGCCTTTGTTTTCATCTGATGGAACATATCCTCGGCCCCTTCCGATGTTGACAGTCATTTTCAATTTTACTTTGGTATCTAAGTTACAAATGACCAAGTCAGGGTTCAATACCTGAAATGCCGTTGTGAACTTTCCAATATCACCTGCCGTAAATTGATCCTGACCGCTGATGTTTATAACGACGCTCTCCTCATTGGTTTCCTCAATTTGCTGCCTGAACCTAACTTGCTTGAGGTTAAGAATTATTGCGGTAACATCTTCAACCACCCCTTTGATGGTAGAGAACTCGTGCTCAACTCCTTCAATTTTTATCGAAGTGATTGCATTCCCCTCTAGGGATGAAAGAAGAATTCTTCTTAGCGCATTTCCGATGGTAATGGCGTAACCTGGCTCTAAAGGCCTGAATTCAAACTGTCCTTTTCGATCATTGGATTCAACCATGATGACCTTGTCCGGTTTTTGGAAATCTAAAATTGCCATAGACTATTCTTTTTCTTTAAAAGTTGATTAATATTATTTTGAATACAATTCCACGATAAGTTGTTCCTTGATATTTTCAGGGATTTGCTCTCGTTGAGGGACTTGTATCATCTTGCCTGTCATGCTGGAAGGATTCCAATCCAACCATTCTATTTGGCTCGGGTTATTTGCCAGTGATTCACTGATGCTTTCCAAAGATTTTGATTTGAGACGGACACCTACACTTTCACCCACCTTCAGGTGATAAGATGGTACGTTCACCACTTCACCTTCTACAGTTATGTGGCGATGTGAAACCAACTGCCTTGCGGCACTCCTGGTAGGAGCGATTCCAAGTCGGTAAACCACATTGTCCAAACGGGACTCACACAATTGAAGTAATACCTCACCGGTAATACCCTTGGTTCTGGACGCTTTTACAAACAAATTTGAAAATTGCTTTTCCAAAATGCCATAAGTGTATTTGGCCTTCTGCTTTTCCATTAACTGGATAGCATATTCAGACTGCTTCCCTCTTCTCTTGTTTGGACCGTGCTGACCTGGGCCATAGTTCTTGCGCTCCAAGGCTTTATCAGCTCCAAATATGGGCTCCCTGAACTTACGCGCGATTTTAGATTTTGGTCCTTTGTACCTTGCCATCTCTTTAAACTAAATATTTATTTAAACTCTTCTTCTTTTCGGTGGTCGACATCCGTTGTGCGGAATTGGTGTAACGTCCACAATCTCAGTCACTTCTACACCATTATTATGTATGCTTCTGATAGCAGACTCCCTGCCCGA
Source organism: Vicingaceae bacterium (assembly GCA_040220895.1). Taxonomy (GTDB): domain Bacteria; phylum Bacteroidota; class Bacteroidia; order Flavobacteriales_E; family Vicingaceae; genus UBA11591. The sequence goes on along the minus strand of JAVJVY010000019.1, from coordinate 25,974 downwards.
ACCAGGGCCTTTAACATATACTTTAACCCTTCTCAATCCTGCATCATGAGCAATTCTTGTGCACTCTTCAGCTGCCACTTGGGCGGCGTAAGGGGTGTTTTTCTTTGAACCTCTAAAGCCCTGCTTTCCGGCAGAAGACCAAGAGATCACCTGACCCTGGTTATTCGTGAGGGATATGATGATGTTGTTGAAAGAAGCATGGATATGAGCCTGCCCTACGCTTTCAACCTTTACGGTTCTTTTCTTTTTTTGTGTTGACTTAGCCATCTAATTCAATTATTTGGTAGCGATCTTTTTATTCGCAACGGTTTTTCTCTTTCCTTTTCTCGTCCTGGCATTATTCTTGGTAGTTTGACCTCGCAGCGGCAAACCACTTCTGTGTCTGATACCTCTGTAACAGCCAATGTCCATCAATCGCTTTATGTTCAATTGAACTTCTGAACGCAATGCACCTTCAACCTTGTGGTTTTCGTTCAGTTGTCTTCGGATCTCAGACAATTCGTCGTCATTCCAATCCTGAACTTTTTTATCCGGATGAACATTAGCCGCGGTTAGAATATTCCGAGCTGTGCTTTTTCCAATACCAAAAATGTAGGTAAGTCCAATGACTCCTCGTTTATTTTTCGGTAAATCTATTCCTGCTATCCTTGCCATAAACTATTAATTTACCCTTGTCTCTGTTTAAACTTTGGGTTTTTTTTGTTAATTACGTATACCGTGCCCTTCCTCTTGACTATTTTACAATCGGCGCTGCGTTTTTTAACTGAAGCTCTAACTTTCATGCTTTCATTTATTTATATCTGAAGGTTATTCTTCCCTTCGTTAAATCATAGGGTGACATTTCCACCCTCACTTTGTCTCCAGGTAGGATTTTGATGTAATGCATCCTCATCTTACCCGATATATGTGACGTTATCACATGACCGTTCTCCAGTTCAACCCTGAACATGGCATTTGACAACGCTTCCACGATTGTTCCATCCTGCTCTATTGATCCCTGCTTGGCCATTATATCGCCATGTTTAAATTGGATCGACCCTTGATCTTTCCAGATTTCATTAAACCATCGTAATGTCGCATCAAAAGATGGCTTTCTATTTGCTGCAATGTGTCAAGTATTACACCAACCATGATCAGCAACGACGTTCCTCCAAAGAATTGGGCAAATTGCTGCGTCACCCCAAAAATACCGGCAAATGCAGGCAATATCGCCACCATGGCCAAGAATATTGAGCCAGGCAAAGTGATTCTTGACAATACATTGTCTATGAATTCCGAAGTCCTACGACCAGGTTTAACACCGGGAATAAAACCCCCGTTTTTCTTCATGTCTTCTGCTATTTGGTTCGGATTAACCGTAACGGCTGTATAGAAGTAGGTAAAGGCCACCACCATTACTGCAAAAACCAAGTTGTACCAAAATCCTGTGTAATCGCTAAAAATTGCCGCCAAACCACTTAATGAATCAGTATTGGCGAAACCGGCGATGGTGATTGGTACGAACATAATGGCCTGCGCAAAAATGATTGGCATTACACCTGCAGCATTGACTTTTAATGGAATGAAATTCCTAACACCGCCATATTGTTTATTCCCTACAATTCTTTTGGCAAATTGCACAGGTATCCTACGCGTTCCTTGCACCAGTAGAATCGTTACCATAATAACCAGAAGGAGCAATACAATCTCCAATAAAAGAATGACCAAACCTCCGCCTTTTACTCTGGATGCGAATTCTGCGACAAAGGCAAATGGTAGGTTGGCTATAATTCCGATCATGATAATCAGGGAAATACCATTTCCCAAACCCTTTTCGGTGATACGCTCTCCGAGCCACATCACAAAAATTGTTCCTGTGATCAAAATGATAACCGTCGAGAACCACCAAAAGAATGTATCGGGTCTTACCATGAACTCTCCGGCCGATACCGGTATTTGAGTTGCTATGTAACCAGGTGCCTGGAAAGCCACAATTGCAATCGTCAGGAATCGAGTTATCTGATTGATTTTTCGTCTACCACTCTCACCCTCTTTTTGCAACTTTTGAAAGTAAGGAATGGCCATGCCCAATAACTGGATCACAATGGATGCCGAAATATACGGCATGATTCCAAGGGCAAAAATTGAAGCCCTTGAGAAGGCTCCTCCAGCAAAAATGTTCAGAAGATCCATCAGGCCACCGCCTGAACCGGCATTGGCTATTTCAAGTGCTGCTGGATCCACACCTGGTAATACAACGTATGAACCGAGACGGTAAATCAAGAGCAGTCCAAGGGTGGTCAGAATCCTGGCCCTCAGGTCTTCGATACTATATATATTCTTTAAAGTCTCGATAAATCGTTTCATGCTTTCTCTGCCAGTTCTACTTTACCGCCTTTTTCTTCAATTATTTTCTTAGCACTTGCGCTGATGGCATCAACTTTAACATCAACCTTCGCATTGAGTTCTCCACGTCCAAGGATCTTGATCTTATCGTTGTGCGATGCCAATCCAAATTTCACAAGTGTTTCACGATCCAACACTTTGATTTTCTTTTCATCAACTAATTTTTGAACGGTATCCAAATTAATTACGTGGTATTCCTTTCGGTTGATATTGGTGAAACCAAATTTCGGAACCCTACGCTGTATAGGCATCTGTCCACCTTCAAATCCAACTTTTTTGGAATAACCGGAACGAGATTTTGCGCCTTTATGACCTCGTGTTGAGGTACCACCCCTTCCTGAGCCTTGTCCACGTGCAATGCGTTTCTCTTTCTTTACCGATCCCTTGGCGGGTTTTAATTCATGCAATTTCATCTCTTATCTTCAGATTATTCAGCTACCTCAAGGAGGTGTCTTACTTTGTTTATCATTCCCATGATCTGAGGAGTGGCTTCATGCTCAACTTCTCTGTGCAATTTCTTTAGACCGAGCGCCTTTAACGTTCTCTTTTGCTTTGCTGGTCGTTTAATACTGCTACGGACTTGTTTTATTTTGATCTTCGCCATGACTCTTAACCGTTAAATACTTTTTCCAATTCAATTCCCCGTTGCTCGGCAACCGTATAAGCATCTCTTAATTGAATAAGAGCGTCGATGGTAGCTTTTACAACGTTGTGAGGATTTGAGGATCCTTTTGACTTAGCAAGTACATCGTGTACTCCCACAGATTCCAAGACTGCGCGCATGGCACCACCGGCTATAACTCCTGTACCACCGGCGGCAGGACGAATAAAGACCCTTGCACCACCGTACTTACCAAGTTGCTCGTGAGGAATGGTTCCATTCACTACAGGTACCTTTATCAGGTTCTTCTTGGCATCGTCAATTCCTTTCGAGATCGCCTCGGTCACTTCATTGGCTTTTCCAAGTCCATGACCAACGACACCATTCTCATTTCCTACCACTACAATGGCAGCAAAACTAAAGTGCCTTCCACCTTTATTAACCTTGGTAACTCGTTGAATCGCGACCAGCTTATCGACTAATTCGATTTCGCTTGACTTAACTCTTTTTACGTTCGCGTATGACATCTATTCGTTTTTAAAATTTTAAGCCGCCTTCTCTGGCTGCATCAGCTAATGACTTAACACGGCCATGGTACAAATAACCATTTCGGTCAAATACTACATTTGAAATTCCTGCCTTGATCGCCTTTTCCGCTACCGATTTACCAACAAGCTGGGCCATTTCGGTTTTGTTTCCCTTGTTACCGGCAATACCTTTGTCTCGTGATGAAACAGACATCAAAGTCTTTCCGTCTTCATCGTTGACGATTTGAGCGTATATTTCTTTATTGCTCCTGTAGATCGACATCCTTGGTCGTTCTGCCGTACCAGTCAATCGTTTTCGGATTCTGAATTTTATACGCTGTCTTCTGTCTCTTTTTGTCAGTGCCATGATACTCTATCTAACAGTTTTTTACTTGGATGATGCAGATTTACCCGCTTTCCTTCTTATTTGTTCACCGACGAATCGGATACCTTTTCCTTTATATGGCTCTGGTTTTCGGAAGGATCGGATTTTTGCCGCAACCTGACCAATGAGTTGTTTGTCGAAAGATTCCAGTGAAATGACCGGATTCTTACCACGTTCTGTTACTGCATTTGCCTTTATTTCTTTAGGTAAGCCAAGTACAGTTAAGTGAGATTTGCCTAGGGCCAGTTCAAGCATTTGACCATTGACAGTAGCACGGTAACCCACACCCACCAATTCTAAATCCTTCTTGTAACCCTCAGAAACACCTATGATCATATTATTGATCAATGATCTGTAAAGGCCGTGTTTCGATTTAGCTTCTTTATCTTCAGAAGACCTTGCGCAAGTGACCTCTCCATCGGAAATCTTGATCTTTACCACAGGATCGACCTTTTGAAAAAGCTCTCCTTTTGGTCCTTTTACGGTTACAAGACCATCATTCTCATTTACTTCCACTCCTTGTGGAATACTAATCGGTGCGTAGCCTATTCGTGACATTTCAATTCTTTATTAATAAACCTGGCAGAGAATCTCACCGCCGATTTTGTGTTTCCTTGCTTCTTTATCTGTCATCAAACCTTGCGAAGTTGAAATGATAGCAATACCCAAGCCGTTAATAACTCGCGGCAGCTCATCATGACTTCCATACTTTCTAAGACCCGGGCTGCTGATACGTTCCAATTTCTTTATGGCCGGTACCTTTGTTTTGGCATGATATTTCAAGGCAATTTTTATGTTTCCCTGAAGTTTGTCATCTTCAAATTTGTAATCGATGATATAACCCTTTTCCTTTAATATCTTGGTCATTTCCCTTTTTAGGTTGGAACCCGGAATATCCACTATTCGGTGATTGGCTTGAACCGCGTTCCGAATGCGTGTAAGGTAATCTGCTACTGGATCTGTCATTTCTATTTTCTTTTAACTTTTTACCAACTGGCTTTTGTAATTCCTGGGATCAACCCGGCCGAAGCCATTTCTCTGAAGGTTACCCTATTTATTCCGAATTGCCTCATGTATCCTTTCGGCCTTCCTGTTAATAGACATCGGTTGTGCAATCTAACTGGAGAGGCATTTTTAGGCAACTTCTGCAATCCCTCAAAATCACCCGCTTCAATAAGGGCCGCTCGCTTGGCAGCGTATTTTTTTACCATTGCCTCGCGTTTCCTTTCCCTTGCTTTCATTGATTCTTTAGCCATAACTTAACTTTTAAACGGTAAACCGAATGTTTTCAATAATTCATATGCTTCGTTATCGGTTTTTGCCGATGTGACAAAAGTGATGTCCATTCCTGTAATGGTATCAATCTTATCGATGTCTATTTCGGGAAAGATGATTTGCTCTTTAACACCGAGTGTATAGTTTCCCCTTCCGTCAAAACCTTTGCGATTGATTCCCCTGAAATCCCGAGTACGTGGCAGAGCCACTGAAATCAGTCGATCAAGAAATTCGTACATTATATCACCTCTCAACGTTACTCTGGCTCCGATAGGCATGCCCTTTCTTAACTTGAAGTTTGATATATCCTTCTTTGAAAATGTAGGAACAGCCTTTTGCCCCGTAATGGTCGAAATTTGCTCAACAGCAGAATCAACCTTCTTCTTTTCGGTTGTACCATCGCCAACTCCTTGATTGATAGCAATCTTATGAAGTTTGGGTACGGCCATAATGCTGGAGTAGCCAAATTGCTCTTTGAGCGCTGGCTTGATCTCTTCCTGATACTTTGTTTTTAATCTGGGTGTATACATGACTATATCTCTTCCTGTGATTTCTTTGATATCCTGACAGATTTACCGTCCACTTTATTTCGGGTAATCTTTGTCTTATTTCCTTTTCCATCTACCAACATAAGGTTGGAAAGATGAATGGCAATGTCAGTGTGCACGATGCCTCCCTGAGGATTCGCAGTAGTGGGCTTGGAATGTTTCGTGGCCTTTTTGATGCCTTCACCTTCTACGAATGCCTTGTATTCTCTGGGCATAATCTTAACTACACGTCCACGTTGTCCACGGGATTCTCCAGTTAGGATCTCAACAGTATCGCCTTTCTTGATATGTATTTTTATCATCTTTTTCATTGTTACAATACTTCAGGTGCAAGTGAAACGATTTTCATGAATTGCTTTTCCCTTAGCTCTCTGGCAACTGGACCAAATATCCTTGTGCCTCGTAATTCATCTCCCGTGTTCAACAGCACAACGGCGTTGTCGTCAAATCTGATGTAAGAGCCATCGGCCCTTCTGATTTCTTTTTTAGTTCGGACGATAACACCCGTACTTACAGCCCCTTTCTTAATGTTACCTGACGGCATGGCCTCTTTAACGGTCACAATTATTTTGTCACCAATACTTGCGTATCTCCGCCCTGTTCCGCCAAGAACGCGAATGCAAAGAACTTCTTTGGCTCCACTGTTGTCGGCTACCGATAATCTTGATTCCTGCTGTATCATCTTACTTGGCTCTTTCTAATATTTCTGTTAATCTCCAATTCTTGTTCTTGCTTATGGGCCTGGTTTCCATGATTTTCACGGTGTCACCTACGTTACACTCGTTTTTCTCATCATGTGCCATGAATTTCGAACTGGTCTTCACAAATTTGCCGTAGATCGGGTGCTTCACTTTGCGCTCAACACCAACCACAATCGACTTATCCATGCCACTGCTTAGCACGATACCTACCCGTTCTTTCCTTAAATTTCTTGTCCTGTTTTCCATGGAAATCTGCTATTTAACTACTTCTTGAATTTCTCTTTTTCGCAATTCAGTCTTCACCCTTGCAATTGTCCTTCTGATACCACCTAATTGCTTAGGATTCTCAAGCGGAGATACCGTATGATTCATTTTTAATTTCACAAGAAGCTCCTTTTGCTCAGCGAGTTTCTCGTTCAAATCATCGGTGGATAAATCTTTAATATCGATCTGCTTCATTTTATTTCTGTCTTAGGCGTGAAAATCATGACGAGTGATGAATTTGGTCTTAATAGGCAGCTTCTGAGCCGCCAAGCGCAATGCTTCCTTCGCCACTTCTAGTGATACACCTTCTGCCTCGAAAAGAATTCTACCGGGTCTGACAACAGCCACAAAATACTCAGGTGAACCTTTACCTTTTCCCATACGAACCTCTGCTGGTTTTTTGGTAACCGGCTTGTCCGGGAATACCCTGATCCAGAGTTGACCTTCCCTTTTCATGTAACGAGTCACCGCGATACGTGCAGCCTCGATCTGTCTTGATGTCAACCACGCTTCTTCCAGGGCTTTAATACCAAATGTTCCAAAGGCCATTTGAGCTCCGCGTTGCGCGTTGCCCTTCATCTTGCCTTTTTGCATTTTCCTGTACTTGGTTCTCTTCGGTTGTAACATTTCTAATAGTTTCTTTAGCTATTGCTTATTGTTTTCTTTTCGGTGCCCGTGCCGGAGCATTAGGAGCTTTACTTCTTGTTCCGCCCATTCCGATGTTTGGAGAAAGATCTCTTTTACCGTATACCTCTCCTCGGCAGATCCAGACTTTCACGCCAATTCTTCCAAGTTTGGTGTGAGCTTCTGACAATGCATAATCGATGTCAGCTCTAAATGTGTGCAATGGAATTCTTCCGTCCTTGTAAGACTCAGTTCTTGCCATTTCTGCACCACCCAGTCTTCCGGAAACAGTCACTTTTATTCCCTCTGCACCCATTCTCATAGATGATGAGACTGCCATTTTCGTCGCTCTTCTGAACGAAATACGGCCTTCTATCTGCCTGGCTACACTGTCGGCTACCAATTTGGCGTCGAGCTCTGGGCGTTTGATTTCGAAAATATTGATCTGAACATCCTTACTGGTGATCTTTTTTAATTCTTCCTTCAATTTATCTACTTCCTTACCGCCTTTTCCAATGATAATACCCGGTCTGGAAGTATTGATGGTCACTGTGATCAGTTTCAGAGTGCGTTCTATGACAATTTTCGAGATGTTTCCTTTAGGAAGCCTCGCAAGGACATATTTTCTGATTTTATCGTCCTCAACTAATTTTGATGCATACTTTCTGCCTCCATACCAGTTAGAGTCCCATCCTTTGATGATGCCCAATCGGTTTGATATTGGATTTGCCTTTTGTCCCATTACGATGCTGTATTTTCTAATGTATCTACTACCAATGTCACGTGGTTTGAGCGCTTTCTAATTCGGTGACCTCTACCCTGAGGTGCAGGGCGAAGTCGTTTTAACATTCTTCCGCTATCAACCATAATACTGCTCACGATCAAATTGTTTTCCTCGGGCTTTTTACCTTCGTTCTTGGACTCCCAGTTTGCGATTGCAGACTTCAGTAATTTCTCCAGCCTACCTGAGGCTTCCTTTGGAGAATGCTGAAGCATGAATAAAGCCTTGGATACTTCCTGTCCTCTGATCATATCAGCGACAAGACGCATTTTCCTCGGTGAAGTAGGGCAATTATTAAGCTTGGCAAAGCTCACTTTCTTGCTCTCTTCTTTAAGCTGGTCTGCTTTTAGTTTCTTTCTGGCTCCCATTTCTACTATCTTTTACCTTTATCTTTTCTACTCCCTGCGTGGCCTCTAAAAGTCCTGGTAGGCGCGAATTCACCTAACTTATGACCCACCATATTCTCTGATACGTAGACCGGGATAAACTTATTGCCATTGTGAACAGCAATGGTCAGTCCTACAAAATCAGGAGTGATCATTGAAGCCCTTGACCAGGTCTTAATAACGCTCTTCTTTCCGGAAGCCTGAGCTTCTTCGATTTTCTGCACTAATTTGTAATATACAAATGGCGGTTTTTTTAAGGATCTGCTCATTTCAATTATTTCTTCCTGCGTTCTATAATATATTTACTCGAAAGCTTCTTGGGCTTTCTGGTCTTATAACCTTTTGCCGGGATACCTTTTCTTGATCGTGGATGACCTCCAGATGCACGACCTTCTCCACCACCCATGGGGTGATCAACAGGGTTCATAACAACACCTCGCACTCTTGGCCTTCTTCCAAGCCATCTTGAACGACCTGCTTTACCAGATCTGACAAGAATATGATCAGAATTAGAGACGGTTCCGATAGTCGCCAAGCATTCAACTAGAATTTGCCTGGTTTCACCCGAAGGCAATTTTATAACGGCATACTTCTTATCTCTGGCAGCCAATTGAGCAAAACAACCAGCTCCTCTGGCAATCTTTCCACCCTGCCCGGGCTTCATTTCAATATTGTGAATAACAGTTCCCAAAGGAATTTCTTTTAAGAACAAAGTGTTTCCAACTTCAGGATCTGCGCCTTCTCCGGATTTAACCGTTTGACCAACGGTTAAGCCATTCGGTGCAATGATGTAGCGCTTTTCTCCATCCTTGTAAAAAATCAGGGCAATCCTGCTACTTCTGTTCGGATCGTATTCTATGCTATTAACTACACCCCCTATGCCAAATTTGTTGCGCTTGAAGTCTATTTCTCTGTAACGCCTTTTGTGACCGCCTCCAATATAGCGCATGGTCATCTTACCCCGGTTGTTTCTTCCACCGCTTTTCTTGATGGGCTTTATGAGCGACTTTTCAGGAGTTGACGTTGTTACGTCATCATAAGTCTCAGCGACTTTGAATCGCTGTCCCGGTGTATTTGGCTTAAGTTTAACTAGTCCCATTGTAATATCTTTTCTCTTTAACTAATGCGAGCAATAGTTTAAATGTTACTGTAAAAGTCAATGGCATCACCGTCAACTAAGGTGACAACTGCCTTTTTAACATCACCCGTACTTCCCACAACCATTCCGGTCTTGGTATACCTGGTTTTAATTTTTCCCTTGTAATTCATGGTATTGACGCGGTCAACTCCCACCCCATACATTTCTTCGACGGCCTTTTTGATCTGGATCTTGTTGGCCTTTTTATTTACCACAAATCCATAACTGTTGTGCGATTCGCCAGCGGCAGACATTTTTTCGGTTATGATTGGTTTTAACAAAATTTCCATCTTCTTCAACTTAATTGCTCGTCAATTTTGGCGACTGAACTTGCCGAAAGTACAATATTGTCTGCGTTCAGAATGTCGTAAGTATTTAATTCTGAACAAGTTAGGACAGACGATTTGGGTAAATTTCGGGATGACAAATATATGTTTTTATTCGTCTCACCTAGAACCAGCAAGGTTTTTTTACCTGATACATTTAAATTATCCAGAATTGCCTTGAATTCAGAGGTTTTGGGTAGTTCGATATTGAAATCTTCCAAGACATGAATACAACCTTCCTTGGCCTTATATGTCAAGGCAGATTTTCTTGCCAATTGCTTCGTCTTCTTGTTCAATTTAAAACCGTAATCTCTTGGTTTCGGACCAAATACCCTTCCACCTCCTTTCAATAGTGGAGATTTAATGCTACCTATCCTTGCCATACCTGAACCTTTCTGCTTTCTGAGCTTTCTGGTACTACCGGTAATTTCACCTTTCTCAAGTGTCTTATGCGTTCCTTGCCTCTTATTGGCCAAATGCTGCTTGACATCCAGATAAATGGCATGATCGTTTGGCTCTATTCCGTAGATCTCTTTATTCAGACTCACCTTTTTGGCAGTCTCTTTTCCACTAATATTTTTAATCGTCAATTCCATCTTTCTAGGTCTTATTATTTATGAACGACAACATATGATCCCTTTGCTCCAGGAATAGCTCCTTTCACAACAATGATGTTCTTTTCTGCCAAAACCCTCATCACCTGAAGATTTAGAATCGTTTTTTGCTTGCCTCCAGTCTGACCGGCCATCCTTAGGCCCTTAATAACTTTCGAAGGGGTAGATGCTGCACCAATAGAACCAGGGGCACGGCCTCTGTTATGTTGACCGTGTGTTTGCCCACCAACACCTCTAAAGTTGTGCCTTTTAACAACACCTTGAAATCCCTTTCCTTTGGAAGTGCCCGTAATATCGACCCATTCACCGGCTTGAAATATGTCTGCGGTGATGACATCACCAAGTTGCTTTTCTTTATAACCGTGAAATTCCACAACCTTTCTCTTTGGTGTAGTGTTCGCTTTCTTGAAATGCCCAATTTCGGGTTTTGTGGTCTTCTTTTCTTTCATGTCCTCGAAACCAACTTGAACGGCATGGTAACCGTCATTCTCTTCTGTTTTGACCTGGGTCACAACACAAGGACCAGCCTCGATAAGTGTACAGGGAACCGATTTACCCTCTTCAGTGTAAATGCTGGTCATTCCCAGTTTTTTTCCAATTATTCCTTCCATTTCCATAACAGTCGCTTTCTAAATGATCAAACCTTGATTTCAACGTCAACACCACTAGGCAATTCCAATTTCATCAACGCATCAACCGTTTTACTGGTAGAGCTGTAGATGTCCATTAAACGCTTGTAAGAACAGAGTTTAAACTGTTCCCTGGCTTTCTTGTTAACATGGGGAGATTTAAGTACGGTAAAAATCTTCTTATGCGTTGGCAAAGGAATTGGTCCACTGACCACGGCACCGGTTGATTTCACCGTCTTTACGATTTTCTCGGCAGACTTATCCACCAGGTTGTAGTCGTAAGACTTAAGTTTTATTCTGATTTTTTGGCTCATTTCTTTCTTGTTGTGTTATTAAGCTTCAACCTTTCCTTTTACCCTCGCAATGATTTCATCCTGAATACTGGACGTCACTTGAGCATAATGAGAAAATTCCATCGTAGATGATGCCCTTCCTGAAGACAATGTCCTCAAAGAAGTAACATATCCGAACATTTCAGACAGAGGCACTTTGGCCTTGATGATCTGAGCACCTGCCTTGCTGTCCATTCCATCCATATGGCCCCTTCTTCTGTTAAGGTCACCAACGATATCACCCATGTACTCTTCGGGAGTAACAACTTCAATTTTCATAATTGGCTCTAAAAGCACGGGCTTGGCTTTTGGAAGTGCAGTCCTGTATGCCATTTTTGCCGCTAATTCAAAAGACAACTGGTCAGAATCCACGGCGTGGAAAGAACCGTCGTACAAAGTCACTTTCATGCTATCCATTGGATAACCGGCCAACACACCATTGTTCATGGCTTCTTTAAAGCCTTTCTCTACAGAAGGAATGAATTCCCTTGGAACGTTTCCTCCTTTGATCTCATTCACAAATTCCAGTCCGGTAATGTCTTCGCCTTCCCTCGGGTCAATACGCACCTGGATATCGGCGAATTTACCTCGTCCACCGGTTTGTTTCTTGTAAACTTCCCTGTGCTCAACATGTCCTGTGATCGCTTCTTTATAAGCTACCTGAGGAGCCCCTTGATTACACTCTACCTTAAATTCTCTTTTCAAACGGTCAACCAATATCTCCAGGTGAAGTTCACCCATTCCTGATATCACCGTTTGACCAGAATCGTCATCCGTCTTGACCACAAATGTTGGGTCTTCTTCTGATAATTTGCCAAGCGCCATGGAAAGCTTGTCAACATCAGCCTGGGTTTTAGGTTCAATGGCAATTCCGATAACCGGTTCTGGAAAGGTCATTGATTCCAGTACAATTGGCTTCTTTTCGTCACATAAAGTGTCCCCGGTCTTGATGTCCTTGAAACCTACAGCTGCTCCAATGTCTCCCGCTTCGATCATGTCAATGGCGTTCTGCTTATTGGAATGCATTTGATACATCCGCGCAATTCGCTCATTCTTCATGGTTCTTGTATTCAATACATATGAACCTGCCTTCAACATGCCCGAATAGGCACGGAAGAAACACAACCTCCCTACAAAAGGATCGGTAGCAATTTTGAACGCAAGGGCCGAAAACGGACTGTCCGGATCTGGCTTTCTTGTTTCTTCTTCATCTGTTTTTGGATTTATACCCACAATGTGATCCATGTCCAGGGGACTGGGTAAAAAAGCCATCACTGCATCCAGCACTGTTTGAACACCTTTATTCTTGAATGCGGATCCGCAAAGTATTGGAACAATGGTCATGTTCAAGGTCGACTTGCGAATTGCTCCGAGCATTTCATCTTCAGTTATGGAGTCCGGATCTTCAAAAAACTTCTCCATGAGTCCTTCGTCCGATTCCGCAACCGCTTCCACCAACTTCTCTCTCCATTGCTTAACGGTCGAGACCAGGTCCTCGGGAATTTCAATTTCCTCGAAGGTCATTCCCATGTCCTCATCATTCCAAATAATGGCCCTGTTATTTATCAGATCAACAACTCCCCTGAATTCTGCCTCAGAACCAATGGGTACTTGAAGCGGAACTGGGTTTGCGCCAAGTTTTTCTCTGATATCATCAATAACATTGAAAAAGTCCGCACCTGAACGGTCCATTTTATTAACGAAACCAATCCTAGGTACCTTGTACTTATCCGCTTGTCTCCAAACCGTTTCAGATTGAGGCTCAACACCACTGACTGCGCAGAACAACGCAACGGCTCCATCCAACACCCTCAACGAACGCTCGACCTCGACTGTAAAATCTACGTGTCCAGGAGTATCGATGATATTCATTTTATAGTCGTTGTCACGATACTTCCAAAATGTGGTGGTGGCAGCAGAGGTAATGGTAATACCTCGCTCCTGCTCTTGCTCCATCCAGTCCATAGTAGCCGCGCCGTCGTGCACCTCACCGATCTTGTGACTGATACCTGTGTAATAAAGTATCCTTTCGGTAGTCGTGGTCTTTCCGGCATCAATGTGGGCCATGATGCCTATGTTCCGAGTAAATTGTAAATCTCTTTTAGCCATTTTAAATTAAGCTCTGTTAGAATCTGAAATGTGAGAATGCCTTGTTTGCCTCGGCCATTCTATGTGTATCTTCTTTCTTTTTAAATGCGGCGCCTTCTTCTTTGCTCGCAGCGATGATTTCAGCAGCCAATTTATTACTCATGGATTTCTCGTTTCTTTTTCTTGAAAAGTTGATCATCCATTTCATGCCAAGAGCCGTCTTTCGATCGTCGCGCACAGGCTGGGGAATCTGAAAAGTAGCTCCTCCCACCCTTCTTGATCTAACCTCGACTGCAGGGGTAACGTTCTCCAATGCCTTTTTCCAGACTTCAAGACCGTCTTCCTTGGTTTTTTCGCTGACTTCTTCGATGGCATCATAGAATATATCAAACGCCGTGTTTTTCTTTCCGTCGAGCATCAAGTTGTTCACGAATCGTGTAACAACTGTATTATTGAATTTGGGATCTGGAAGAAGTATTCTCTTCTTGGCTCTCGCTTTTCTCATCAGCCTTTAGTTTTTGGTTTTTTAGCACCATATTTGGATCTGCGCTGGGTTCTGCCTTCAACTCCAGCTGTATCTAGGGCTCCTCGAACAATGTGGTACCTTACTCCTGGTAAATCCTTAACTCTACCGCCCCTTACCAGCACGATTGAGTGCTCCTGAAGGTTGTGTCCCTCACCGGGTATGTAAGCGTTCACTTCCTTACCGTTTGTCAATCTGACACGGGCTACTTTACGAAGTGCAGAATTAGGCTTTTTTGGGGTGGTGGTATAAACCCTCACACAGACGCCGCGGCGCTGTGGGCATGAGTTCAAGGCAGCCGACTTGCTCTTTTTAGTCTGCTTCGACCGGCCCTTTCTTACCAATTGCTGAATAGTAGGCATATTTCGCTCTTATTTTGTTCCTAATTTTCCAAAAAATGGACGGCAAAAGTACAAGTTTTTTTCTATTAATCATAGTGAGTTAACCTTTTATTTTAAAATGATTTATGTTGGAAAACACTGAAGTAGGAACTTATTGAGAAATGACCGATGCGATTGTTAAAAAAACAGAATCAATTAATGCTACCTATCACCTATACCACCATTCGATTTTAATAGATTTGCTAAGTGAATTTTCTCGATGAACTCAATGAGGCACAGCGCAAAGCTGTTGACTGTCTGCAAGGGCCGGTCATGGTAGTGGCAGGAGCCGGTTCTGGTAAAACAAGGGTTTTGACCTACCGCATAGCGCACTTGATTCAAAAAGGAATAAATCCGTTCAACATTCTAACGTTGACTTTTACCAATAAGGCCGCCCGCGAAATGAGGGAGCGTGTGGACAAGCTGGTAGGACACGAGGCGCGCAACTTATGGATGGGGACATTCCACTCAATGTTTGCCCGAATACTTCGTGTGGAAAGTGAAAAACTGGGGTTTCCGCGAAACTTTACGATTTACGACACTCAGGACTCAAAAAATCTGATCAAAACCATAGTCAAGGAATTAGACCTTGATGAAAAAACCTACAAGCCGTCGCTGGTATATAACAGAATTTCAAGTGCCAAGAACAGTTTGATCTCTGCAACCGAATATGCTGCCAATGACACCATACAACTAGAAGACAGGCAAAACGGGAAACCAAGATTATCGGAGATCTTTGCCATATACAATAAACGTTGTTTTCAATCATCGGCCATGGATTTCGACGACCTGCTCTTCAAAACCAACGTCCTGCTTCGTGATTTTCCCGAGGTATTGTATAAGTATCAACACCAGTTCCAGTACTTGCTGGTAGATGAGTACCAGGATACTAACTTTTCTCAATACCTTATCATTAAACAGCTTGCTGCCTTGAATGAAAATATCTGTGTTGTCGGTGACGACGCTCAAAGCATTTATGGATTCAGGGGGGCCAATATTCAGAATATTCTCAATTTCAAAAAAGACTACCCCGATGTTCAGGTCTTCAAACTAGAGCAGAACTATCGTTCAACCAAAACAATCGTTAACGCTGCCAACTCCATTATTGCATTAAATCAGGATCAGATCCAGAAAGATGTATGGACAGAAAACATCGAAGGCAACAAAATTGAGGTCATGAAGGCCCACTCCGACAACGAAGAAGGAATGATCGTTGCTAGCAAGATTTTTGAACTGCGCATGAATTTCCAGCAGCAAAACAGCGATTTTGCCATACTTTACAGAACCAATGCTCAGTCCAGGGCTATGGAAGAAGCCCTTCGAAAAAAAGATATACCATACCGCATTTACGGAGGCTTGTCCTTCTACCAACGCAAAGAAATCAAGGACCTGCTGTCGTATTTCAGATTGGTCATCAATGAAAAAGACGAAGAAGCCCTTAAGCGCGTTTTGAATTATCCGGCCAGAGGGTTGGGTAAAACTTCTGAAGAGAAGCTTATTCGAGCCGCTTCGGTGAACGAGGTCAGTATTTGGGACGTGCTTCGCAATCCTGTAGCATTTGGGCTTTCGATAAATGCAGGGACATTAAAAAAACTCAACGAATTTGCGGACATGATCGAAGGGTTTCAAGTGGATCGAAATAAACAGAATGCCTTCGACCTGGGAAGCAGGATTGCCTCTTCGACCGGTTTGTTGAAGCACCTATATGAAGATAGAACCCCTGAGGGCATCAGTCGTTATGAAAACATCCAAGAACTGCTAAATGGCCTCAAAGAATTCACCTTATCAAAAAGCGATGATGAGAATTTTAAGGGAAGCATGGAGGAATTCCTTCAAGACGTAGCATTGCTTACCGATCAAGATAAGGAAGACGATAAAAACGACTCCAATAAGGTTGCCCTGATGACAGTTCACCTCGCAAAAGGACTTGAATTTCCGAATGTTTTGATCGTAGGACTTGAAGAAAACCTATTTCCAAGTCAATTATCGATGAACAGCCGTTCAGACCTCGAAGAGGAACGTCGGTTATTTTATGTAGCCTTGACCCGCGCCAAAGAGCGCGCCATATTGACCTATTCCTTAAGTAGATTTCGCTGGGGCAACCTCACATATTGCGAGCCCAGCAGGTTTATTGAGGAAATTGATCCCGACTATTTGGACCAACCTCGCGTTAAAACTAATTTCAGGCAAGCAAGGGAAGATGATGTGGAAAAAACATATAGGGTAGATAAGCCCAGCCCTTCTGGTAAGAAAATGATAAAAGTGGCAACTGGACCGAGCAACGAGATAAGTGAAGATGTCAAAGAAATACTGGGCCAATTGCAACAGGGTTCTAAGGTATATCACGAGAAATTTGGCAAGGGCGTTGTGGAACTTTTAGAAGGTGAAGGCTTCAATCAAAAAGCGAGCATTGTTTTTGACGGCATGGGAAAAAAACAGCTTTTGTTGCGCTTTGCCAAATTAAAGTTAATCTAACCATTGCAGCAAATTAAGCGTAAAAAGAAAAGTCAATGGAACTCAACGACGAGGTAAGGGATTTTTTATTCAGCGGGCAAGATAAAGTAGCGACATACTCCCATCGAACCGGGTCGAAAGAAATAGCGCAAAAAATTGTTTCTGAAGGCTTTAAATTTTGGGATTCATTCCAAAAGACCTCCGACGAGGTCATAAACGACATGGTCTATTTGCGCTACTGGGATTCACTGAGGAAACATTATGGTGGCTACGTAGTTATAATTGCTATCTCAAAAGAGCTTGTTCAAAAAATCCAGGCGTCCATTCATCCAAAATACGAAACACAGCAAGCACTTAGCGATAAGCTTGACGAAACTGACATCGAGAATTCTGACGAAAATCTTTTCCTTCTTCCGCGCCAATACATCAAAGGATTCATTGATAGGGAAAATGGCAACATTAAATCAAATGACGCCTTTGATCCGTTTTACGAGCCAGAGGACATTGACCAACGGATCAAGAATCTGATGCAATAAGACCCACCCAATTAAAAATGATCATTACATTTGCCCCCTCTTCACTCGCGAAGCCAACTTAAAATATCCTATAACCTTTCTTTGATATGGAGTACAACTCAGGACGACCAAAAATGATCATTCCGGAATATGGCAGGCATATTCAAAAAATGATTGACCATGCCAGAAGCATTGCCGATAGAGATGAACGCAATCATTGTGCGCGCACCATTATAGGGGTTATGGGTGAACTAAACCCACACCTAAGGGATGTTCCCGATTTCAACCACAAGCTTTGGGATCACCTATTTATCATGTCAAATTTCCAACTCGATGTCGATTCTCCATATGATAAACCATCGCCCGAAATATTGAATGAAAAACCGGAAATGCTAGCCTATCCCGAAAGCAATATGCGATACCGCCATTATGGAAAAATTACAAGGCAACTGATAGAAAAAGCCAAAGAATTTGAGGAAGGCAAGGAAAAAGAAGCACTTGTTGGTTCTATTGCCAATTTGATGAAACGATCGTATTTGACCTGGAACAATGATAGCGTATCGAATGAGATCATCATTAATGACCTTAAAGGAATATCTGACGGAAAATTGGATGTCCCCGAAAATTTTGAATTTGAAGAAACAACTGAAATTTTAGCAAGAACGCAGAAACGCACAAATCGAAGAAGGCCTTCTAATTCCAGACAAAATAACAGGGGAAGAAAAAAGAACTGAAACTTAACGTTCAAGTAAAGAAGAAAGAACTGCAGAACTGTGGTTCTTTTTTTATTTTTAGGAGTTACAATCAAGAATCATGAGCTCATTCATTGTACAAGGAGGAAAACAACTAAACGGAGAACTGATCCCTCAAGGGGCAAAGAACGAAGCTCTTCAAGTAATCTGCGCTGTATTGCTAACAGAGGAAGAGGTGTTGATAGATAACATCCCCGAAATCAGGGATGTTAAATTACTTATTGAATTATTGGAAGATCTGGGTGTCGAAGTGACGCGATTGAATGAAGGCAGTTTCCGGTTCAAAGCGGCAAAAGTTGACCTAGACTACTTGAAATCAGATCTATTTAGAAAAAAAGGTTCCGGCCTGAGGGGCTCAGTGATGATCCTGGGCCCGCTTCTTTCTCGTTTCGGCAAAGGATTTATACCTAAACCCGGAGGAGATAAAATAGGTAGAAGGAGATTAGACACCCACTTTATTGGCTTTCAAGAATTAGGTGCCGACTTTCATTACGATAAAAAAAATGAGATCTACGAGGTAAGAGCCAAGCAATTAACCGGAAAGTACATGTTGCTGGAAGAGGCTTCGGTGACGGGGACTGCAAACATCGTGATGGCTGCGGTCATGGCAAAGGGCACCACGACCATTTACAATGCTGCCTGTGAACCTTACCTGCAACAGCTTTGCAAAATGTTGGTGCGAATGGGTGCTAAAATTACCGGTATAGGATCTAATCTTTTGACCATAGACGGAGTTTCACAACTTGGAGGAACATCGCATCGCATCTTACCCGACATGATCGAAATAGGTAGTTTCATTGGACTGGCGGCTATGACCAAGTCGAAGATCAGAATTAAAAACGTCAGTTATCCAGATCTAGGATTGATTCCAGTCACGTATAATAAAATGGGTATTTACTTTGATATTGAAGGCGATGACATTGTATTACACCCCATGGAAAGCTATGAGATCGAATCATTTATTGACGGTTCCATTTTAACCATTGCAGATGCCCCTTGGCCAGGACTTACTCCGGATTTATTGAGCGTTTTTCTAGTTGTTGCCACCCAGGCAAAAGGCAGTGTGCTGATACATCAGAAAATGTTCGAAAGCAGGTTGTTTTTTGTCGACAAACTAATTGACATGGGGGCGCAGATCATTCTATGCGATCCACACCGTGCCGCTGTAAATGGATTAGATCGCACACAGGCGCTGAGAGGCATTCAAATGACTTCGCCCGATATACGCGCCGGAGTAGCACTTTTGATTGCCGCGCTTTCGGCTGATGGCCAGAGTGTGATCAATAATATAGAACAAATTGACAGGGGCTATCAATACATCGACAAACGACTACGCGCTCTGGGAGCGGATATTACTCGGGTGGAATCCTAAAATTTAAAGTCAAACATGGGTTCTGATAATACTTCATCTTGACATTAAGCTTTCCAAGCATAGTTAAAATAATTACACACTGAATTCGTTTTTCAAGCGTACATTTGTGCTCTAATCTGGAAGAATCATGAAATATTTAAGTACCCTGATCATTTTCGCTGTTGTCTTTAGTGCCTTTACTATTGACAATGTAACCCTGCTAAATCCTCAAAGTGAGGAAATTATTGTAGGACTCAATGTCGGTAACAAGGCACCTGAATTGAAGTACAAGGATCCCAATGGCAAAGAAGTAAGCCTTTCGTCATTAAAAGGGCAGGTCGTTTTAATTGATTTTTGGGCTTCTTGGTGTGGTCCGTGCCGGATGGAAAATCCAAACGTGGTCAGGACTTACGAAAAATACAAGGACAAGAAGTTTAAAAATGGCAAGGGTTTTACCATTTACGGTGTTTCACTAGACAAATCGAAAGAGCGATGGCAACAAGCCATTATTTCTGATAGACTTAACTGGGAGTCTCACGTAAGTGATCTTGGCGGATGGCAATCAGAACCTGCCAAGAAATACCGCGTCAGTGGTATTCCCACGAACTATCTGATCGATGGGGAAGGAATTATCATCGCTAAGAACCTGAGAGGAGCCGCCTTGGAATCCACCCTCCAGAAATTCGCAATAAACTAGCATTCAACCTTAAATTTTAAGGCCTGCCATTTTGTCCAATTACTAAAACTGGCAGAAAATTTGCAATGGTCTAAAAGCACAGGATCATTGTGCAGTGATGGTGTTATATGTAATGGCCTTCTGTCGCCAGTAAAATGATGAAATAAGAAATGAAAGAAGAAGATAAAGTTAATCCAGAAAAAGAGGAAGTAATGAATAGTGAGTCCGTTATTAATCAATCTGATGAAGAAGTTCAGGATGAAGAAAATAAGACCGAAGAGCAAAAGCAAGAGGAACCTGAAAAGGATGAATTGACCTTAGCTAACGAGAAAATTGAAGAATTGAACAACAAGTTTCTTCGTCTGTATTCTGAATTCGAAAACTTCAGACGAAGAACGGCTAAAGAGCGAATAGAACTTTTTAAAACAGCAGGAGAAGAAGTAATCGTTTCGATTCTCCCTGTCCTGGATGATTTTGAAAGAGCCATGAAGGCAGATGAAAGCAATGAATCTGACTCATTCAGAGAAGGCGTTTTATTGATCTATCAGAAATTGCTGAACACTTTAAATCAACAAGGCCTAAAAGCCATAGAAACATCAACGGGAAAGGATTTTGATGTTAATTTTCACGAAGCCATCAGTCAGGTACCGGCCCCTGATAACAAGATGAAAGGAAAGGTGTTGGATGAAGTCGAAAAGGGATATATGCTTGAAGATAAGGTGATTCGTTATACCAAGGTTGTAATTGGAGCGTAAAACAAATTGAATGTCAAAAAGGGATTATTACGAAATACTAGGTGTAAGTAAAACGGCATCCGAAACTGAGATTAAGAAAGCTTACCGCAAACAAGCGCTGAAATTTCACCCAGACAAGAATCCAGACGATAAGCAGGCCGAAGAAAGTTTCAAGGAAGCCGCCGAGGCATATGAGGTTTTGAGGGATCCTCAAAAACGTCAGCGCTACGATCAATTTGGGCATGCCGGTATGAAAGGCGGCCAGGGATTTGGGGGCGGTGGAATGAACATGGATGACATCTTCTCTCAATTCGGTGACATCTTTGGAGATGCCTTCGGAGGCGGATTTGGTGGTTTTAGCGGCGGCTCGCGGCGTGGACGACGGGTCAATCGAGGTACTAATTTAAGGGTCAAAGTAAAATTGACGCTGGATGAAATCGTCAACGGGGTCAAGAAGAAAATAAAAGTCAAAAAGTACCTGAGTTGTCAGGAGTGCAGTGGCTCGGGAGCAGAAAAAGGGTCTGGGTTTTCTTCTTGTGGTACCTGCCATGGGTCGGGTCACGTCACAAGGGTTACCAATACTATTTTAGGGCAGATGCAGACATCTTCAACATGTCCTGCCTGTGGCGGCGAAGGGCAAACCATTTCTGATAAATGCAACAATTGCCACGGCGATGGGATCGTTCATGGGGAAGAAGTCATAGAGATCAACATTCCGGCCGGAGTGATGGACGGCATTCAGCTATCGGTCAATGGCAAGGGCAATGCAGGACCCAGAAATGGCATCAATGGAGATCTGATTGTGGTCATTGAAGAAATAGAAGATGACGTTCTAAAAAGAGACGGAGTCAATTTGCTTTATGACTTGTACATCAATTTTGCAGATGCTGTTCTTGGCTGTAGCCAGGAAGTTCCCACTGTTGGAGGAAAAGCCAAGATCAAAATCGAACCTGGTACACAAGGCGGGCAAGTCTTGCGTCTTCGTGGTAAAGGCATCCCTGATATCAATGGTTACGGTAAGGGAGACCTACTCGTCAACGTCAACATTTGGACGCCAAAAAAACTGTCCAAAGAAGAGAAAGTGGTCATCGAAACGTTCAAGAAATCATCGAATTTTGAACCTGCTCCAAACCGGAAAGAAAAGGGTTGGTTCGAACGAATGCGAGACCATTTCAGGGAATAGCGGTGAAGACATCCAAGGGGAGGTTATTTTTATATTTTTGACAGCCTAATCCACGGCAGAATTGAGCTTTTTAAGCGTTAATCAGGTTTCTAAACAATACGACGACCACATCGCACTGAGCGAGGTGAGTTTTGAAGTTCCCAGGAAGAGCATTTTTGGCCTTCTCGGCCCCAATGGTGCAGGAAAAACCTCCTTGATTCGCATCATAAACCGGATCACCGCACCCGATAGCGGTATGGTTAGCCTGAAGGGAAAAGACCTATCACTGACAGATACATCGCTGATTGGATACTTGCCCGAAGAGCGGGGATTGTACAAGAAAATGAAAGTAGGTGAGCAGGCCTTGTACCTTTCAATGCTCAAGGGCATGGATAAACACGATGCCATCGTCGAACTCAGAAAATGGTTTGAAAAACTGAACCTAGAAGGCTGGTGGAATAAGCCCGTAGAAGATCTTTCCAAGGGCATGGCACAAAAATTGCAGTTCATAGTCACAGTCGTTCATAGGCCCAAACTACTGATACTGGACGAGCCATTCAGCGGTTTTGACCCCATTAACACCAGACTCATCAAAGAAGAAATCCTTAAACTAAATCGAAAAGGGACTACCGTCATATTTTCAACCCATAATATGGAGTCCGTCGAAGAGATTTGCGACAGAATAGCTCTGATCAATAAATCAAAGAAAATTTTGGAAGGTTCCCTCGGTGAAATAAAGCAAAATTTCACTGCCAATAAGATCAGGCTTCAATTCAAAGGAAACATGATAGCATTTACCAATGCCATGTGGACCGGTTGTGAACTGCTCAGCTCAAGTGGAGAGAAAAATATAAATACAGTGGAAATAAAATTACGCGGAGAAGTGACCAAACAACAAATGCTGCAAGCCGTATTGCCACACATTGAACTTATCAGCATGAACGATGTTGTTCCCAGCATGAATGACATATTCATCGAGGCAGTTGATCAATATAATCAGCAGGGGAATGAATAAGATAAGGCTCATAATTGCAAGGGAATACCTTTCGCGCATCAGAAAGCGTTCATTCATAATTATGACGATTCTTGGGCCGCTTTTGATGGCCGCCATTATGATCGTACCCGTTTGGTTGTCATTAAGAGATGTGGACGTTCAGATTATACAAGTAGTGGATGAAACCTATGCCTTTTATCAGGAATTTGAAGACAAATCGACCACCATGTTCGATTATTCGGAAGAAGGCATCATAAAAGCAAAAGCCGAATTTTTTAATACCAATTACACGGCCATTTTATATATACCAAGAAATACGTATTCCTCTCCTGGGGCAATTCGGCTATTTCACAAAAAGCAACCCAGCCAGCGAACGTTGAATTACATCAATAATACCATTGGCAATGTTATTGAACGCGACAGAATTCGAATCAAATACGACGTCAAAATCAGCGAACTCAAGGCCTTAAAACCAGAAATCGATGTCTTGACAATAAGCCTTGACGAGAGTGGTGTGGAGGAAGAATCTTTTGCCATGCTAAACATGATCATCGGATTTTCGGGTGCTATATTAATTTACGTTTTCATTTTTTTATACGGCGTGCAAGTTATGAGGGGAGTGATCGAGGAAAAAACCAACCGCATAATCGAGGTCATTATATCTTCTGTCAAACCATTTCAACTAATGCTCGGAAAAATTCTGGGGATAGCCTTAGTGGGGCTTACTCAGTTTTTACTATGGGTGATGTTGACTTCCGTCATTGTTGGAACTGCTCAGGCTTTCCTAACCGATTCGAGCAAAAAGATCATGACCGAGCAACAAAGAATGGAGGCATTCATTCCTGAAAATTCCGGCCAATCACCTGAAGGCCAAGATCCGGAAAACATCATGGCGGAATTAAATCAAAACCTTGAATTGGTGAATTTCCCGTTATTGTTCTTTTGTTTTGTCTTTTACTTTCTGGGGGGGTACCTGCTTTACGGCGCGCTTTTCGCCGCTATTGGGTCGGCGGTTGACAGTGAGGCTGATACGCAGCAATTCATGTTTCCAATCACGGTGCCACTCATACTTGCCTTTGTGCTTGCACAGAGTGTAATTGCGAATCCCGACGGCGCGCTGGCCTTCTGGTTTTCAATCATTCCTTTGACATCACCTATTATTATGATGGTCAGAATTCCATTTGGTGTTCATTACACCGAAGTACTCTTGTCAATGGGCCTTTTGATTACAACCTTCATCGCTTTCACGTGGATGGCCGGACGCATTTACCGCACGGGCATTCTGATGTACGGAAAAAAGACCTCTTATCGAGAACTTTGGAAGTGGCTGCGTTATAAGGAGTAGTGACCACTATACCGATTCAGAATTCCCAGCAATGGCACAAGCAGACGCTTGCGCCATTTTTAGGGGTTAGAGATGTATGGCGTATGAGGTATGATTTTTTTCTTTCATAAGTCAGACGTCATAAATCATACGTCATTTGTCTTTCAAGTTTGGTCTTGGGTAGATACTCTAGTATAGATTGCTATTTTCTGCTCCATGTCTAGGTTTTATTCGCTGCGAGTCTATTTTAAAGGGTGCTCCCCGCATAGCGGGGCAGGCTATGAATCTCGCTAGCTCGGTTTGGAAGCAAAAGATAGCACTTTGGGAGAATTAAGATTTAAACCATTTCCCCCTCAAAGGACGTTTCTAGTTTGTTTGATATACCTAGGAATCTGGAGGAGCTATTTCCAATACCCTTCCGATATCATCAATCTCAACAATTTTAAAATATTTATTGAGAGTTATAAGAAAGTTAAACTGCTTATTCCTACCCAAAGAGTCAATTATATTTATTTTGCACCCATTCAGGTATCCTGTGACAGCATTTGGATTTGATAATTTACATTTTTCTAATGAATCGAGTGCAAAAGTTAAAGAATCTGGAACAGGAGATTTATTTTCTAGGTAAACGAACATATCATATCTAATGGTGGATATAACATCTTCTAAAGAATCTTGTACAGTGATTATATTGAAATCATAGAATAGAACTTTATCAACTCTCCCAATTATCAGCAGCTTTTCACTCAAATGTGAAATTATGGTGTCTTGTACTTTGCTTTTTAATTTATTGGTAGCTTCAAAAGAATTTTCTTGACACCCATAAATTGAAATTAAAGTAAGAAAGAATGACGCAAATATTTTTCTCTTCAACCTACCTTCCAAAAATAAACTTTCTATATGATTTAAAATCCTTACCATTAGTAAACTGAATTTCAGATAAAACTGATTTTTTTACATCCCTTAATTGAATAGAGTAATTATATACACCTCCGCCATCACCAATTCTGAAATGATGCGCAACTCTATCAAGGTCAAACATCATTACGCGAAGTTTAATTCCACCCCGCCCTGAAGAGTATTCCTTAGTTTGAATATTATATAATGAGGAATACCAAAGATTTTCGATATGGTTGTGCTCTATATGAGTTCCCTCTTCAAATATTTCCTTCTGTTTAGGACGCAACCCTTCCTTATAAATTGTTTCAAATTTTCTTTTAGTCTTATTTAGTAAATCGTCCGAACCTAAATCAATTGGATCACCCAGCGGTTTACTGTTGTCTTGGCTATCTTTAACTCCCTTATGTATCCCATTAGCCATAGACAAAAAGTCGCTTGCCGTTTTTGGGCTGAATCCTCCACCGCCAGAACCTCCTGAGCCACCTCCTCCAAATCCACCAGCCGCACCCGCACCGATAGCTGCACCACCTAACACCGCTGCAGCCAAACCACCAGGTGTAGTTTTGCCTCCTGTCATGCCATGAATAGTATAAGCCAATCCACCA
>JAVJVY010000018.1:0-93737 GCA_040220895.1 Vicingaceae bacterium | reverse complement strand
GCGCATTCCGTGATCGTCGTATTTGAACTCGGCCAGGGTATAAGCCGGGGCATTGTATTGGCGCACCAAAGTAACCAGTCCGTAACTATCGTATTCTACCGCCACGTTATTTTCTTTATCAACAACCATCTGCCCATCGCCAGGAATGGCACAAGCGGACGCTTGCGCCATTTTTAGGGCATCTTGACTTTTTACGATTTCAATAAAATTGGAATAGCCATGAACAGCAGGGCACCAGCTATTATTTTTAATTCAGAATTCCTCAATCAAAAATCAGCGATCATTTCCCTGACTTTCCCCAAGGCGGCATCAATCCCCGCCGGATTTTTCCCTCCTGCCGTGGCAAAATTGTCCTGACCGCCGCCGCCTCCGGAAATTAGCGGGGCTGCTTCAGAAATCAATTTTTTGGCAGAAAAACCTGCCTTGACAGCTTCATTACCCGAGCCAATAGTCAAGATGGCCTTTCCCTCTTGGTCGGAAGCCAAGGCAAGAACAATGTCCGGATATTTCTTAGTTAGTGAAAAAACAATGGTCTTGAGGTCTCCTGCCGGCAGATCGACCCGAGCTAACAGGGCCTTATGCGATCCGATGGTCTCGATCTTTGATTCAAGCTCTCCGGCCATGTCTTTAGAGCGTTCCTTCTTTATGGCCTCCAGTTCCTTCTGGAGGGCCTGGTGTTCATCCAGCAATTTTTTCAATCCCGACTTCACGTCTGCCGGATTCTTTAATAGTTGCCTTAGCTGCTCAAGTGTGTCCAACTCTTCGCTCAAGAAATTATCGGCGGCATCGCCGGTAATTGCTTCAATTCTTCTGATTCCTGCCGAAATACTTCCTTCTGACTGGATCTTGAAATGACCAATTTCAGCGATGTTTCCTACGTGGGTACCACCACATAATTCAACCGAATCTCCAAATTTGATGACCCGGACCACGTCGCCGTATTTTTCACCAAAGAGGGCCATGGCGCCCATTTTCTTTGCCTGAGGCAGCGGCACTGAGCGCATTTCTTCCAGTGCTATTCCGTGCCTGATGCCCTCATTGACCATGGATTCAATGCGTGAAAGGTCTTTTTCTGAAACCTTCTCAAAATGTGAAAAATCAAAGCGCAGGTAGTCGGGATGGACCAGGCTTCCCTTCTGCTCCACATGACTTCCCAGAAGTGTTCTCAAGGCATGGTGAAGTAAATGAGTAGCTGAATGATTCTTCTTGATCCGCTCACGCCTGTTGACATCCACAAAAGCTTTGAAATCAAGGGAGGGGTCAGTCGGCAGGGTGTCTGAAATGTGAATAATGAGTTCGTTCTCCTTCTTGGTGTCCAGTATCTCAATGCGTTCACCCTGAGATTGAATGTAGCCTGTGTCTCCCACTTGCCCACCGCTTTCGGCATAGAATGGAGTGATATTGAAAACCAGTTGGAATAAGTCCTTTCCTTTCTGGCTAACCTGTCGATACTTGGTGATGCGCACATCCGTCGAAGTTTGATCGTAGCCCACAAATTCCTCCACTTCATCCTCGACCAACACTATCCAGTCACCGGCATCGATCTTTCCCGCGGCCCTTGAGCGGTCTTTTTGCTTTCCCAGTTCGGCCTTGAATCCAGCCTGGTTCACTCCATTTAATATGCCTTTCTCCTGGGCCATCAATTCAGTCAGGTCAACGGGGAACCCAAAAGTGTCGTACAATTCAAAAGCGAACTGACCGTCAATGACATCCGCTCCAGGATGCTCTTCCAGGTATTTCTCAAATCGCTCAATTCCCTTCTCCAAAGTCCTGAGGAAAGATTCTTCTTCTTCTTTGATCACTTTCTCAACCAAATCGGCTTGAGATTTCAACTCAGGGAATACCTTACCCAGACTGGTCACCAGATGTGGTACCAATTTATGAATGAGGGATTCCCTTACGCCCAAGAAACTATAGGCGTAGCGAATGGCCCTGCGCAAAATGCGCCGAATAACGTAACCCGCGCCCGTGTTTGATGGTAACTGCCCTTCGGCGATGGCAATGGAAACCGCTCTGATATGATCGACCACCACCCTGAAGGCAATGTCTTCTTTATTGGAAGAATGAGAATAACTGTGGTCTGAAAGGAGTTTTTCAAAAGCCCGGATCAGGACCATGAAGATATCCGTGTCGTAATTGGACTGTTTTCCTTGCAGAACCATGGCCAGGCGCTCTAGTCCCATGCCGGTATCCACGTGTTTTTTAGGCAGGGCCGTCAAGCTTTGATCCTTGTTTCGGTTGAATTCGATGAAGACCAGGTTCCAGATCTCCACCACCTGTGGATGGCCTTTGTTGACCAGTTCCCGGGCATCAATGGTTGCCCTGTCCTCGTCGTTTCGGATGTCGCAATGGATCTCTGAACAAGGTCCACAGGGGCCGGTTTCGCCCATCTCCCAGAAATTGTCTTTTCGACCAAATCCCAGAATCCTGTCCTGGTCAAAATGATGTTTCCAAAGTTCGTGGGTATTCACATCCGCCTCAAGCTTGTCGCTCGTGTCTCCATCAAAATAAGTAACGTACAATCTGTCTTTGTCGATCTTGTAGACATCCAGCAAAAGTTCCACAGCCCAATCAATGGTCTCTTTTTTGAAATAATCTCCAAAAGACCAATTTCCCAGCATTTCGAACATGGTGTGGTGGTAGGTGTCTACCCCTACTTCTTCAAGGTCATTGTGCTTGCCCGACACGCGCAAGCATTTCTGCGTATCTGCAACGCGTTTGTCATCTACCTGCTTGTTACCCAGAAAAATATCCTTGAATTGATTCATCCCAGCGTTCGTGAACATAAGGGTAGGATCATTCTTCACAACCATCGGGCTGGATGGAACAATGCGATGTCCTTTATTTTCAAAGAATTCAAGAAAGGTCTTTCTAATCTGCGCAGCGTCCATTTCTATGAGATGATCCGAATGATTATCTTCGCCCTGATCGGGTTTTTTCGGAAATCGTAAATTTGCTTTTTTAGATCGTCAAAACTAAGTAATTAAGCATTAAGTGTCTAAGGTCAAATACAGATATAACACTAAGTCGCTTACCTATGAAAAGGTAGAAATAAGTTGGCAGAGAAAATTACTGACGGTAATGTCTTTTTTACTGACAGGTGCAGTTTTTGGTTCTATTTTCTTTTTTCTTGCCTATACTTACATGGACTCCCCCAAAGAGAAGGAGCTTAAAAGGGAAAACAAACAATTGCAGCTTCGCTATGAATTCCTGAACAAGAAACTCGACGAGGTCTTTGCAGTCTTGAATGACGTAGAAGACCGGGATGACAATATTTATCGCGTAATTTTTGAAGCCGAACCTATCCCTAAGAATATTCGTAATGCCGGTTTTGGTGGAGTAAATCGCTATAAAGAATTGGAGGGTTACCGAAGTTCGGAATTAATGAAGGAAAGCTCCAAGACCATGGACAAGATCCTGAAGAAATTATACATCCAATCCAAATCATACGATGAGGTCATGGAAATGGCCATGAAAAAGAAGGAACTCCTGGCCGCCATACCCGCAATACAGCCGGTTTCAAACAAGGACCTGAAACGAATGGCCTCGGGCTATGGTTATCGCATAGACCCGCATTACAAAACCAGGGCCTTGCACACGGGAATGGATTTCACCGCGCCTACCGGTACACCCATTTATGCTACGGGTAATGGAACGATCAAACGAGCCGACAACAGTGCCAAAGGGTATGGGAATCACGTAAGGATTGATCACGGTTACGGATACGTCACCCTCTATGCCCACATGAGCAAAATACTCGTTAGGCCGGGTCAGAAAGTCAAGCGCGGAGATATCATCGGCCTTGTCGGAAATACAGGTAAATCGGTTGGCCCTCATTGTCATTACGAAGTGCGAAAGAACGGCACCCCTCTAAACCCGGTCAACTTCTACTTTAACGACCTTTCACCTGTTCAATATGAGATTATGGTGAAAATGGCCAATGCAAGTAATCAATCTCTCGATTAATTTTACTTACTTTGAAACAAGGTGTCTACAGAAGTAAGTGATTCTAAATTGTATTATTCCATGGGTGAAGTAGCCGACCGCTACCAAGTAAATCACTCGTTGATTCGCTATTGGGAGAAAGAGTTTGATATCATCAATCCCAAGAAAAACAAAAAGGGAAACCGACTATTTACCAAAAAAGACCTCGATGCTTTTGAATTGATCTACGATCTGGTCAAGCGCAAAGGATACACCCTTGACGGAGCTAAGCTCGAAATCAAGGAACGAAAGTCGGGAAAACTAGACAGGCGCCAGCTGGTGGATAAGTTAAAGGACATTCGAGCTTTTTTGCTGGAATTAGAATCCGGACTGGATTAGTAATACTGCCCTTTTATCAAGTAATTTTTTACGTAATCTTCAACGCCTTCCTCAAGGGAGGTAAAGGAATTCTGGTATCCCGCATGACGCAGTTTAGACATATCTGCCTCGGTAAAATATTGGTATTTGTCTCTGATGTCTTCGGGTGTGGGTATAAAAGAGATTTTCTCCACAACGTTCTTCGCCCTGAAAGTACTGCGCACTAGATCTAGAAATGTGCGTGCCTTCCCGGAACCTAAATTGTATATACCCGATTTTTTCCGGCTTTCCATCAAGAAAATGCATACGCTGCACACGTCCTTCACATAAACGAAATCGCGCATCTGTTCACCATTTTTATAATCGGCATTGTGAGATTGAAATAATTTCATTTCTCCGGTTTGCGATATCTGATTGTAGGCGTGAAATATGACCGAAGCCATTCTTCCCTTGTGGTATTCATTCGGTCCGTAAACATTAAAGAATTTCAATCCAGCCCAGAAATAGGGTTTT
Source organism: Vicingaceae bacterium (assembly GCA_040220895.1). Taxonomy (GTDB): domain Bacteria; phylum Bacteroidota; class Bacteroidia; order Flavobacteriales_E; family Vicingaceae; genus UBA11591. The sequence goes on along the minus strand of JAVJVY010000018.1, from coordinate 88,922 downwards.
TCCTTTTGAGACAAGGCCCATTTATCAAATTCATTCTTTGAGTCCCCATAAGGGTTCAAGGGCTTTAGATCGGGAATTATAGAATGATCATCGCGATAGCCCCGTTCTCCAAGTCCGTAGGTGGCAGCAGAAGAGGCATATACCAGCGGGATTCCGAATTCAACACAAGCCTTCCATACTTCCTTTGAGAAGTTCACATTTAGTCTGTCAAATATGGCTTTGTCAAATTCCGTAGTATCGGTTCGTGCACCAATGTGGAATATAAACTGAACAAGTTTGTGATTAGCTCTCAGCCAATGATGGAAATCGTCTCTGTTAACTTTGGCGCTGTAGGTCTTTCCTGCCAAGTTCTTTAGTTTTTTTTCATCGGTGAATTCATCGACGAGTATAATGTCCTTATACCCTTCTTTATTCAGTCGGCTTACCAAACAACTGCCAATAAAACCGGCAGCACCTGTTACAATAATCATCTAATCAATTTTTTTCAAATATATCTATCCTCCAGCAGAGAACGGTTGATCCCCTGGAAAACTTCGATGCCAAATTTGGATGGCAAGACAAATCTGCAAAACGGCACGACCGTGACCTTTAAGTGCACGTAAAAATCAACATCTTAGAAAGTAAATCGTCGTATATTTGCGCTCCAAGGTCAGACTATGATTCACATTACCAGGAGAGAGCGTTTCAGTGCTGCTCATATGCTTTCCAGATCAGACTGGAGCAAGGAAAAAAACGAAGAAGTATTCGGAAAATGCTCTAACCCCAATTGGCACGGTCATAATTACGAACTATTCGTAACCGTCAAAGGCGAGCTTAATGAAGAAACCGGTTTTGTTGCAAATCTTAGCGAAGTGGGTCGAATCATCAAAGAACGTGTGATAAAACAAGTTGATCACAAAAACCTGAATCTAGACGTGGATTTCATGAAAGGGAGATTGACCTCTACTGAAAATCTTGCAATCGCCATTTGGGATCAGATTCAAGATAAGATCAATGCACTTGGTTGTGAACTGCATTGCGTTAAATTGAAAGAAACTGAAAATAATTACGTGGAATATCATGGCTGAAAGCAATAATTTTCAAGAAGACAACGAGGAGTTCAACAATGTGATCGAGCGCTACGAAAAATTAGAGAATTTCAATAACGACACCATGGCTGCCGTTGCAAAACATTACAAGGGAATCATCGAGCTGCTCGAAGCTGATCCTGCCAGGGAAGGCGTCCGAGATACCCCCACGCGTTCGGCTAAGGCCATGCAATTTCTGACCCACGGCTACGACATGGATCCATCCAAGCTTCTCAAAAAAGCGATGTTTCAAGAAGATCACAGGCACATGGTCATTATAAAAGACATCGAAATTTATTCCATGTGCGAGCATCACATGTTGCCATTTTTTGGAAAGGCGCACATCGCGTATATTCCCAATGGCTGGATTGTTGGCCTGAGTAAAATACCACGCGTGGCAGATGCATTTGCCAGAAGGTTGCAGGTTCAGGAGCGTCTTACAGATCAAATCCGCGATTGCCTGCAGGATACATTAAATCCCCTCGGCGTTGCCGTGGTGATCGAAGCACAGCACATGTGCATGCAAATCAGGGGTGTTCAGAAACAAAATTCTGTGACCACAACTTCTTCTTTTACCGGAGAGTTCGAGAAAGACGCCACCAGGAAAGAGTTTATAAGCCTAATTTCAACCAACCTACATTAATTAAACAATGGACAACAAAGTAATCATACGCAAAGATGGCCGTGAATTTGAGGCCAGCATTGCTCAAACGTTTATTTCGAATGTGTTCACTTACATGTTTGCAGCATTGACCATCACCGGTGTTATGGCCTGGTGGTTTGGTACCAGTGAAGAATTGACAAGGCTGATCGTCAATCCAGAAACCGGAATGACGGGCCTTGGATACCTTGTGACTTTTGCGCCATTGGGATTTGTGCTCATCATGAGTTTTGCCTTCGAGCGCCTGAACTCCATGGTCTTGCTGTTGCTTTATATCGCTTTTTCACTGTTAATGGGAATGAGCCTAAGCACTATTTTTCTGGCATACACGGCCGCTTCCATCTACAGTACCTTTTTTATCACGGCCATTACTTTTGGGATCATGGCAGTAGTTGGATACACCACCAAAACTGATCTCACAAAATTTGGCTCTATTATGATGATGGGGTTGATCGGCATCATCGTGGCAAGCATATTCAATTGGTTCATCGGAAGTGAAGGATTGGATATGATCATTAGTATCATCGGAGTGCTTGTTTTCACTGGCTTAACCGCATATGATGTTCAGAAACTAAAAAGAATCGGTGCCGGTGTTGAATACGGCACTGAGTCGACCAATAAATTGGCCATTCTTGGCGCCTTGAATCTGTACCTGGATTTTATCAATCTCTTCCTCTTCCTTCTGCGATTTATGGGAGACAGGAAATAATACAAAAACATGAAAAGAGCATACGTTTTTCCCGGTCAGGGATCGCAATTTTCTGGCATGGGAATGGATCTGTACAATAACACTGATGGGGCTAAAGCCCTTTTTGAACAGGCCAATGAAATTCTTGGATTCCGAATTACAGACATCATGTTCTCGGGAAGTGATGAAGATCTGAAGCAGACAAAAGTGACCCAGCCCGCCATTTTTCTTCATTCTGTGATATTGGCCAGGAGTCTGAGTAATTTCCAGCCCGACATGGTAGCGGGTCATTCCCTCGGTGAATTTTCTGCTCTGGTAGCATCGAATTCACTTAGTTTCGAAGAAGGATTGAAGCTGGTGTCCAAGCGGGCGAATGCCATGCAGCGGGCTTGTGAGATCAATCCTTCTACCATGGCAGCCATTCTGGGACTTGACGATGCCATCGTTGAAGAAACCTGTGCCGAAGTTGATGGAGTTGTAGTTGCAGCAAACTATAATTGTCCAGGGCAGTTAGTTATTTCGGGAAGCAACGAAGCTGTAAAAATTGCCTGTGAAAAATTGACCGAGAAAGGTGCCCGGCGAGCACTACTGCTTCCCGTTGGAGGAGCATTCCATTCACCTTTGATGGAACCGGCTCGGATCGAACTGGAAGCTGCGATTGTCGAAGCGTCTTTTAACGATCCTATTTGTCCGGTTTATCAGAATGTAACGGGAAAAGCGGTTAGCAATGCGGAAGAAATACAGAAAAACCTGAACGCTCAATTGACCGCACCCGTGCGCTGGACACAAACCATGCAAAATATGTTAAAAGACGGGGCAAGCAGCTTTACCGAAGTTGGTCCGGGGAATGTCCTTCAAGGATTGGTCAAAAAAGTTGATCGGCAAGTAGAAACAGCAAGCGCCTCTGCACAGAGCTAATTAATAATTATTTTTTGTCTACCGCGAATATCTGGTGTCGCAAGCTCCAGGGTGTAATACCCGGGCCTCAATCCGATCAAGGATAAACTGATATTACCTTTTCTCGTTTTGAGCCACGTGCGTACGGCCTTTCCGCTAAAATCGAACAAGGTAAGCGAAACATCGGCGCTTAAATTTTTGGATATCTCGACCAATAGCCGATCACTGGCCGGATTTGGCCAAACTGTAAATTCTAAATCCGACCCCTCTTTAATCCCGATGAATGGGTTCTCTTCCCAACTCATATAAACATATTGAGAGTCAGAAGAGTAAGCATCTAAACTTCCAATACTCGCTTTTGCACGCCACTTGAACAAGAATACCTGGCCCGATTGCAAGTTCAACGACTTTAACATGATAACCAAATCTGAATGACTCAGAGATGCAAGGGTATCTATGGCATTATTGTCAGAACTGAACACACCGACCGGATTGCTAAAGACACCCGAATGCCCGGCAAATTGAAGTTCGTAATCCATGTCTCCGCCCGCTGTGGATTTGGCGCGAGTCCAGTTAAAGACTGCAGTTCCGGGAACTCCATCAACTGCCACAATGCTATCGTAATTCGTAGGGGCGATCACAAAGAAATTGAATACGAAATCCGAAGAAAGAATTCCCCTGGTGATGCTGATGTCATGCGGAGAACTTGCATACTTTGAAAGCGGACCGGCATAAGCTTCGGCTGTCCATTGGGCAGACAAGGTTTGCCCGTATTCCAGATTTAATTGATTCATTAAACTGGCCAGGTCCTGAAAGCTGACCGAAGCAAAAGTGTCCAGGTTATTGTTGGTGGTAGGATATGTTTTTAACGGACTGCTAAAATCAGCCGTATCGTAATCAAGATGAACTTTGTACTTCGGCGCGGCACTTCCACCGACCACACTGGCTGTCCAGTTAAAATCAACAGTCTGGGTAGCCATTCCTTGCAGATTCAGCGTAGTGGGATTTACCGGATTTAACAGGCTAAAGGATGTCAAATCATCACTGGCACCCATGATGTACTCTCCTTTATTCATTGAACTAAGGCTCAATTGAGTTAAGTTGGTATCATTTGCGCTCAATACTCCGGCCCATGTGGTGTCGTCATTTGCCGAGCGGAAACTAAAATTGAGCTTTGATTTATCTATGATTGAGGGGTATCCACCATAGTTATAATCAATGTCAAAACTCACGTTATTGCCACTGGTTGGAAAAACACCCCAGTAACGGGTATCGTAAAACAAAATCACACCCAGTGGTGTTAATTGAAAATTTGGGTGATTGTCAACTCGGTACAAGTGCACGCCATCCGGACTTCCTGAAACATTGCTGACCACCATACTATCTCCAGACATATGGGCAAGTGACAATTGATTTCCTGACCAACTGGATGGGTACAAATAGGTGCTTTCATTGCCCAATGCGGCTCCTGAAGGTGTCCAGGTTGCACCGTAAACGGTTCCAGTTTGAGAATTCCCACTTACGTCGGTCACACTCGTGCCACCGCCGTTATTGATGTTATAGTATGCAATGAGTTTATTGTAGTATGGATGGGCTGTATCAATGAATTGACACATGTATTCTTTTAAGGTAGCTTCGGGCAGTGCTTCATTCCAAACTCTAACTTCATCGATCTGGCCGTTAAAAAACCTACTTGTGCTTGGTCTGGCAATGTTTCCTATTTTCATGGGAACCGTGGTCGCTGTGATCGAACCTGATTGAGTCAGACTACCCACTTGTTTTCCGTTTAAAAAAACCTTCATCGAAGATCCATCAAAAGTTCCCGCAACGTGATACCATATGTTCGTCGACATTAAGGCCGATGTTTGAATCTCATACCAATTACCGTTATTGTTAAGCGCCAGATTAAATGACAACTTTCCTCCTGCTCCACATCTGATGACCCAACCTTCAGACACGCTTGACCATGTATCCTTGCTCACAATGGTGTTTTCCCAAACGTTGGTGGCGTATGAATCGGCTTTGATCCATGCCTCCACGGTAAATGAAGATCCGGGATTTTGAGCGTTATTGTGAGGAATATTTACATAGTCTGTACTGCCGTCAAAATCGAGGCAATTCCATGAACCGAGTATCTGGCCTGCCACACTGTTCGAAAAAAGCAAAATGACACAAAGGCCTTTGGTTGCAAGAGATTTCATAGAAGTGGTATTTAGGTTAAATTTAGCATTTAACCTTCAGATTTGATTTAAGCATGAAATTTATATCATGGAACGTCAACGGAATCCGGGCACAATTGAATAAGGGCTTTGATAAGTTCATAGTGGAATGGGATGTTGACGTCTTTCTTTTCCAGGAAACGAAAGCCACGGTCGAAATAGTGAAAGAGATCGGCTTATCCTTTCCAAAATATTCCATTTATGCCAATGAGGCTGAAAAAAAAGGTTACTCAGGAACGGCGATCTTCACCAAAGAGCGACCAATTTCTGAGCTATACCAGATGGAAAAACCTGAACACGATGGCGAAGGGCGAATTACGGGTCTGGAATTTGAAGACTTTTACCTAATTAACGTTTACGTACCAAATTCAGGGAGTAATTTGAAAAGGCTTGACTACCGGAAAAACTGGGACAAGGACTTTTTGAATTTCAATCAAAAACTCAGTGCTAAAAAACCACTCATTATCGGCGGAGATCTCAATGTGGCACATAAAGAAATAGACTTGGCCAGACCCAAGCAAAATTACAATAAGACCGCAGGATTCACCCAAACAGAAATCGATGGCTTGGACGCCTTTGTGGCCTCGAATTTCATCGATACTTTCCGAGAATTGCATCCTGATAAGACTGCTTATACCTTCTGGAATCAGCGCTTTAAGGCAAGGGAGCGAAATGTAGGATGGCGGATCGACTATTTTTTACTCAGTAAACAGTGGAAAGAAAACTTGAAATCGGCGCAAATTCTTGATCAGGTTATGGGCTCGGATCACTGCCCAATATTGCTTGAGGTCGATCTTAAATAGACATCTCGGTACCATTCAAAGGTTGCCTTGAGTCCCTCTTCCAGGAAGACATCAACCTTATAGTTCATGGTCTTCTCTATTTTGGAAATGTCGGCCAGTGAATGTCGAATATCGCCCTCCCTTGCTTTCATATATTTGGACGACAATTCACCGGAGGTCATGGTGTTGAGTAACGATAAAATTCGGTTAAGGCTGTATTGCTTTCCACAGGCAACGTTGTATTGGGTGCCGCATGATTCTCTGGGCGCGAAAAGCGCAAGCATGTTTGCCTTTACCGCGTTAGCAACGAAGGTGAAATCCCTGCTTTGTTCACCATCTCCATAAACCGTTGGTTGTTGACCCGAAAGTGCCGCGAGAATAAACAGTGGTATTGCGGCCGCGTAAGGTCCTTCAGGCAACTGCCTTGGGCCAAATATGTTGAAGTAACGCAGACCTATCAACTCCATTTCGTGCATGGAGGAATAAACCGAAGCATAGAGTTCATCGACCAACTTGGAGACCGCATAAGGGGACTTGGGCGATCCGAGCACTGCCTCGGTTTTGGGTAATTCCGCACTATCGCCATAAACCGAAGAAGAAGATGCATAAACAAGGCGCTTTATCCCGGTTTTCCGGCAAGCCTCAAGAACATTTAAAAAACCGGTTGCGTTTGCGTGGTGGCTGTCTAAGGGGAATTCTATGGATCTGGGTACCGAACCAAGGGCTGCCTGATGCAAGACGAAATCAACTTGAGAACAGGCATTGTACATCAATTCGCTATCGTTGATATCTCCATGGATAAAAGAAAAAGAATCCTTATCTAAAAACTTCTCGATATTTTGTATCACACCGGTAGAAAGGTCGTCAACCACTATTACCTTTTGTGCATTATGCAGCATCAGGTATTCCACCAGATGTGAACCAATAAATCCAGCTCCACCAGTAATCAGGAATCGAAAATTGGAAATATCGTTTTTATGGTAGGCAGAAGAGTACAACTAGCGCTGGCGGTATTGTTGTTCGTAATATTCCTTGTAAGACCCCGAAGTAACATGGTCTATCCAGGCATTGTTCGACAGAAACCAGTCAACCGTACTCTCAAGCCCTTCTTCAAATGTAACCGAGGGTTCCCAACCTATTTCTTTCCTGATCTTACTTGCGTCAATGGCATAACGCATGTCATGTCCGTCGCGATCTTTTACAAATTCAATAAGTCCTTCGGAAGTGCCAACCGGGCGATCCAACTTCTTGTCTAAAAGTTTGCATAGGTGTTGAACCAGATCAATGTTTCTCCACTCATTATTCCCGCCGATGTTGTATGTTTCACCTGTTTTTCCCTGGTGAAAAACCATGTCTATGGCGCGCGCATGATCCTCTACCCAAAGCCAGTCCCTGATGTTCTCTCCTTTGCCATAAACGGGTAGGGCCTTATTGTTTCTGATGTTGTGAATCATCAGTGGAATTAACTTTTCAGGAAATTGAAACGAACCGTAATTGTTTGAACAATTCGATATCACCACAGGCAGTCCATAGGTATGAAAATAGGCGCGAACCAGGTGATCTGAACTTGCTTTTGATGAACTGTAGGGGCTTCTAGGGTCATATGGCGTGCTTTCTGTGAAATAACCACTGTCCAATGAGCCGTAAACCTCGTCTGTTGAAACATGGTAAAACAACGACTTGTTATTGGCTTTCCAATGGGCCCTGGTTGCATTCAATAAATTCACCGTGCCCAGAATGTTGGTGTGTACAAAGTCCATTGGATTAGTGATGGACCTGTCCACGTGAGATTCAGCTGCCAGGTGTATGACTGAGTCGATGCCCTCGGACTTGAATATTTGCTCTATTTCTGCTGCGTTGCATATATCCTCTTTAATGAAGGTATAATTAGCAGCGGATTCAATATCTCTTAGATTTTCCAGATTCCCAGCATAGGTCAACTTGTCTAAATTGACGATGCGATAATTTGGATAACGATTCACAAAGCGTCGCACCACATGAGAGCCGATAAAGCCCGCCCCACCCGTAATAAGTATAGTTAAATCATTCATTTATAGACTCCAATAATCCATATTCTTGATCTTTCCTCGGTAAATGCCCTTGATATCGATCAAAACGGGATTATCGTTCATAAGTGACGCGAAATAAGATTCATCCAGATTCAAATAATCCTTGTGATTGACGGCGACTACAACGGCATCGTAACCTTTACCGACTTCATTTATTAGGTCGAAGCCGTATTCTTGCATCAGCTCATCTGAATCGGCATGTGGGTCAACTACTTCAACATGCACACTATAGGATTTCAATTCATTGACCACGTCGGCTACTTTTGAGTTCCGGATGTCACTAACATCTTCTTTAAAGGTGGCTCCCATGACCAGAATTCGCGAATCGTTTAAATGTTTGCCGGCCTTGACCACTTTTTTAACAGTCTGCTTGGCGATATATCCCCCCATGGAATCATTCACAAACCTTCCTGAATTTATGATTTGGGCATGATAGCCAAATTCCTTGGCTTTATAGGTCAAGTAATAAGGATCTACACCAATGCAATGTCCACCGACCAACCCGGGCTTGAAGTTTAAAAAATTCCACTTGGTTCCTGCCGCTTCGAGCACCTCATAGGTATTGATACCCATGCGGTTAAAGATAATGGAAAGCTCATTCACCAGTGCAATGTTTACGTCGCGCTGGGTATTCTCAATGATCTTTGCGGCTTCGGCCACTTTGATAGAGGAAGCTCTGTGGACACCAGCCCCGACCACGAGTTCATAAACTTTCGCTATGTTATCCAAGGATTCTTCGTCATCACCAGAAACGACCTTTACCACGGTGCTTAAGGTATGCACTTTGTCTCCCGGATTTATTCTTTCGGGTGAATACCCCACCTTGAAGTCTTCCGGATAATTCAGACCCGATTCTTCTATGAGGATAGGAAGGCAATCCTCCTCGGTGCATCCCGGATATACGGTCGATTCAAACACTACGTAATCCCCTTTGGAAAGAACCTTACCCACCGTTCTAGTTGCATTCAATAATGGACTCAAGTCGGGCAAGTTGTGTTCGTTTATAGGCGTCGGAACAGCCACAATGTAAAAACTGGCCTTGGAAGCTTCATTCAGAGAAGCTGTAAAGCTGATATCCGCTCCATCGAAGGCCTTGGCGTCGAGTTCTTCACTGGGATCTTTTTTGTTATTGAGCATTTCAATGCGCTTCTCGCTAATATCAAAGCCAATCACCCGGACCTTCCTCGCCAATTCAAGAGCTATGGGCAAACCTACATAGCCAAGACCGATCACGGCGATGCTCGCTTCCTTGTCAACGATTTTTTGATACATACTTTTCATCTCTCAGTGCATAAATTCGTTCAATGATATCCACCACTTTCAATCCTTCCATGGCATTGGTGGTGGCAATGTTTTCGTTCCTAATGGTTTCTACCACATTTTCAATGATGTAATGGTGGTTGGCTGCCGAACCCTTGTACGGACCGTAGTCGTTAGGTGGGTTAGATTCCTTTAATACCGGCATTTCGTAATCTTCGATGTGGCAATATTCAACTTCGTTCATGTATTGTCCACCAACTTTCACGCTGCCTTTGCTACCGATAATGGTTATACTACTCTCAAGGTTTTTGTCCCATATGGCTGTTGAATAATTCAAACTACCCATGCCCCCTTTTACAAAGTCAAACATGACAAAGCCCGAATCTTCAAAATCGGTGTTATGAGCGTGATTGAAATCATTGAATTTTGCCTGAATATTCTTGATGTCACCAAAAAGCCAGAACATGATGTCGACAAAATGAGAGAACTGGGTGAACAATGTACCACCGTCCATGTCAGCGCTGCCTTTCCAGCCATCTTCTTTGTAGTAGCGCTCATCACGGTTCCAGTAACATTTGATTTCAACCATGTACAAGTCGCCCAACCTTTTCTGATCAACCAATTCTTTAAGCCAGACAGATGGAGGACTATACCGATTTTGCATCACTGCAAAAACGTGCTTGTGCACTTGAAGTGCCTTGAAAATAATATGTTCGGCACCTTCTTTGGTCAATGCCATTGGCTTCTCGCAGACAACGTGAAAACCACCCTCCAGCGCCATTATGGATTGTGACTCATGAAGGCCATTTGGTGTACATATGTTAATTACATCGATGGGCAGGCCAGATGACAGAAGGGATTCGATGGTGTGAAAAAAAGGAACTTTAAAGTTATCGATGCCCAGTTCATTTGCTGGCCGGATATCAGCCATGCCAACCAATTCAGCCTCTGGGTTTCCCCGTACCATTTCCGCATGGCGTTTGCCAATATGTCCGCAACCAACAATAGCGAATCTTACTTTGTCCATGTCCGTTAGTTCAGCATTTTTTGAACGACATCGTTGTTTAGTCGATATTTTTCATCGCTTTCAGGGCATGTGGCAATGCCATTGGCATCGAATTCCAGACGATGACCGTACTCACTGACCCAACCGATCTGTTTTGCGGGATTTCCAACCACAAGTGCAAATGCCTTGACCGACTTTGTAACAACGGCTCCTGCACCAATTAAAGCAAAGGCCCCGATTTCGTTACCACAAACGATGGTCGAATTGGCCCCGATTGAGGCTCCTTTTCTGACGCGGGTCTCTATATATTGATCTTTTCTAACAATGGCGCTCCTTGGGTTCAGGATATTCGTAAAGACCATGGAAGGGCCTAAAAAAACGTCATCTTCACAGACAACGCCCGTATATATGGAAACGTTATTTTGAACCTTGACGTTGTTTCCAAGAGTAACACCGGGAGAAACCACTACGTTCTGCCCAATATTGCAATTTTCACCCATCACAGCACCGGACATGATGTGGCTGAAATGCCAGATCCTTGTCCCGCTTCCTATTTTACATCCGTCATCGATGACGGCAGTCTCATGGGCAGTGTACTCCATCAGCGCTTGATATATCCATCAAAAGAAAAGTGTTCCTTTTTTGTCAATTCTTCCGGCGACAGCGACTTAAAATAATCCAAGGTTCTTCTCAATCCCTCGGATCGGTCGATTTTGGGTTCCCAGCCCAGGTGTTTCCTTGCCAAAGTAATGTCAGGCTGCCGCTGCATGGGATCGTTTTCAGGAAGTTCTTTATAAGTCACCTTTACACTGGATCCCGTGAGGCTCAGTATTTCATCTGCAAAATCCTTGATGGTGATTTCATTGGGATTTCCAATGTTTACGGGCAAGGAATAATCAGAAAAAAGTAATCGGTAAATTCCTTCAACCAAGTCATCGACGTAACAAAAAGAACGCGTTTGACTTCCATCGCCGAATACCGTAAGATCTTCACCTCTTAGTGCCTGACCAATGAAGGCCGGCAATACCCTGCCATCATTCAGTCTCATACGGGGTCCATAGGTGTTGAATATTCGTACTATTCTGGTTTCAATTCCGTGAAAGCGGTGATATGCCATCGTGATGGCTTCCTGAAATCGCTTGGCCTCATCGTAAACACCCCGAGGTCCGATTGGATTCACATTGCCGAAATAATCTTCTGTCTGGGGGTGAACCAGGGGGTCGCCATAAACTTCTGAAGTTGAAGCTACCATAATCCTGGCCTTCTTTGCCTTGGCAAGACCCAATAAATTGTGGGTGCCCAAAGAGCCTACCTTTAGCGTTTGAATCGGAATCTTTAAGTAATCAATCGGACTGGCCGGTGACGCAAAATGGAGTATGTAGTCCAGCTCTCCAGAAACATGAACATAATTAGATACGTCGCAATGGTGAAATTCAAAATTCTCTAAAGGAAAAAGGTGTTCGATGTTTTTCAGACTACCTGTGATCAAGTTATCCATAGCAATGACGCAGTGCCCTTCTGTTAAAAATCTGTCACACAGATGAGAGCCGAGAAAACCGGCGGCTCCTGTAATTAAGACACGTTTCATTTCTGTATTACTTTCCATTTTTCCCCCTTCCGATGCTATAATACTCGTAGCCAAGTTCGGTCATGTGGTCGAGTTCATAAAGATTGCGACCGTCAAAAATGATCTTATTCTTCATCAATTGATCCATTCTTTCGAAATCAGGCGTTCTAAAGACGGACCATTCTGTTGCAATCAACAAACAATCAGCCTGTTCCAATACCTCATACTGATCATTCCCAAACTCAATTTTATCACCCACTAATTTTTTGACATTTTCCATTGCTTCGGGGTCAAAGGCTTTGATTTTTGCTCCTTCTCCCACCAATTTATCGATTATATACAGCGCAGGTGCTTCTCGGATATCATCTGTATCAGGTTTAAAGGCCAGACCCCAGAGCGCAATGGTTTTACCGTTGAGATCTCCAAGGCGATTCTGCATTTTAGGAACAATGATCAATTTTTGCTTCTCGTTTATCTCCATCACCGATTTCAACAGGCGGAACTCATAATCTTCATCATTGCCCGATTTGACCAGGGCCTGGACATCTTTTGGAAAGCAACTTCCTCCGTAACCCAGTCCAGGGAATAAAAAGCGCTTCCCGATTCTGGTATCCGATCCAATTCCCGCCCTGACCATGTCAACGTCAGCGCCCACAAGCTCACAGAAATTCGCAATTTCATTCATGAACGTGATTTTAGTGGCTAAAAATGAGTTGGCCGCATATTTTGTTAATTCGGCCGATTTTTCATCCATGAAGATGATGGGATTTCCCTGTCGCACATATGGCTTATAAAGCTCTTCCATGATTTTTCCCGCACGGGCCGAAGAGGTTCCAATGACTACGCGATCGGGTTTTAGAAAATCATCTACGGCAAAGCCTTCCCTCAGAAATTCAGGGTTAGATACTACGTCAAATTCCACGGAAGTCTGAGACGCGATGGCCTTGGTAACCTTGTCAGCCGTTCCAACCGGGACGGTACTTTTATCGACAACAACGACATAATCGGTTAACAGACTTCCAAGATGCTTTGCAGCATTTAGCACATAAGAAAGATCTGCAGAGCCATCCTCACCGGGCGGTGTGGGTAGGGCAAGAAATACGATTTTAGCGCCCTCAATGGCGTCTTCCAGGCGACTGGTAAAGGTTAATCGGCCCTGGCGGATGTTTCGCTCGAACAATGCATCAAGGTGAGGTTCGTAAATAGGCACTTTCCCCGACCTCATCATATCTACCTTCTCTTGGTCAATATCAACACAGGTTACGGTATTTCCAGTCTCTGCAAGACATGTGCCGGTAACCAAGCCGACGTAACCTGTTCCTACAACAGTAATTTTCATTTAATTTTAGTTATCGGTATGACAATACCTTGTTGGTTATGAATTCTAATTGTTCTTCATCGAGCTCCGTATGCATAGGCAGCGAGAGGACACAGTCACAAAGTGCCATGGTCATTGGAAAATTTTCATCCTTGTATTCCGGTCTTCGGTAGGCCTTTTGAGCGTGTAAAGGAACTGGGTAATAAATCATTGCAGGAATTCCTGCATCACTCAAATAAGTTTGGAGACCGGCACGGTCAATGTCGCAGGTTTTGAGTGTATATTGATGAAACACATGGTCGGAATATGTCATCCTGGCAGGTATGCCGTAATGTTCACTCCCGCCAAAAACATTGTCATAATATGCAGCGGCTTTTCTTCTTGATTCAATGTAATTGTCGAGCTTCTTTAATTTAGCTCTAAGAACAACAGCTTGCATGCTGTCGAGCCTGGAATTAACACCTATTTCATCGTGGTAATAGCGAACCTTCATTCCATGATTGGCAACAGCTCTGGCCATTTCGGCCAATTGGTCGTCATTGGTAAATAGGGCACCACCATCTCCATAACAACCCAGGTTCTTTGAGGGGAAAAACGATGTAGTTCCAAAATGGCCAATAGTCCCTGCCCGGGAAGTATTTCCGTCGGCATGATGGTAATTCGCGGCGATGGCCTGCGCTGTGTCTTCAACCACAAAAAGATTGTGTTCGCGGGCAAGTTCCATTATTTCGTCCATGGGAGCACACTGACCAAAGAGATGCACCGGGATGATGGCCCGAGTTTTTGGTGTTATGGCTTCTTTAACAGCAAGGGGGTCAATATTAAAACTGTTCGGATCCACATCAACCAATATAGGCTCAAGTCCAAGAAGCGCAATTACTTCGACGGTAGCTGCAAAGGTAAAATCGGCTGTAATGACTTCATCGCCTGGTTTAAGGCCCAAAGACATCAATGCGATTTGCAGAGCATCTGTACCATTTGCACAAGGAATTACGTGTTTAACATTCAAATAGGTCTGAAGTTCCGTTGTAAATTCTTTTACATCTGGACCACCTATAAATGCCGAGGAATCAAGTACTTCAAGTATTCCCTGGTCTACCTCTTTTTTGATCTCCAGGTATTGTGAATGGAGATCGACCATTTGAATTTTTCTCATGAAAATTTGCCGCGTAAAATTGGGTTGCGAAGATAAATATTTTAAGCGAAGAAGCTGACCGCGAAAGTATTAGTATTATTGTTTTTACATTGAAAAAGACTTTTCTTTCCGCCCTCTTATTTGTGCTTTTAGTACCACTTACTTTTGCCCAAAAAAGCATGTTGGACAGCAGTCTGGTTATTCCATTCATCGGTGTTTCCTATGCGGTGGAACTTCCAATGGCCGACATGGCTGACAGGTTCGGCACTTTTTCAAGCTTGGGAGGTCGTTTCGGCTTAAAACTAAAATCCAATTTTTACATGGACCTCAAGGTTCATTACATTTTTGGCGGTAAGATCCGTGAAGATGGCATATTAGACAGTTTGAGAACCAGTGAAGGCGGGATAATCGAAGTTGGAGGAGGTCTGACCGACCCAATTCTTGAAATGACGGGTTATTCAGCATTTCTTTCAGCTGGATATCTTTTACCGGTCATTGGTCCCAACCCCAACAGCGGTATCTTGATTTCGGGAGGAATTGGACTAATTCAGCACCGCATACGAATAGACTATCGCGATGCTCAAATTCCCCAATTGGAAGAAGAATACCGAAAGGGATACGACCGGCTGACCAATGGTCTGGCGTTTAACGAATTTGTGGGCTATGTTCATTTTGGAAAAAGGAAACTCGTCAATTTTTACGGTGGAATTGAGTTCACTCAAGCATGGACCAAAAATCGCCGAGGCTATAATTATGACCTTCGGGATTTTGATAATAAACGCCGATTTGACGCTGCCTTCGGCTTCAGATTCGGATGGATCCTTGCGCTTTACAGACGGGCTCCGGAAGAGTTTTATTTGTATTAATGATGCGCGTTATTTACAATTTTTCAATTTATCTTCTTGGGTTTGGAATTGCACTGTCTTCCCTATTCAACACTAAATCAAAACAGTGGATCAAAGGCCGGAGATCATGGCGTAAAAATTTAAAAACCAGCCTTTCAACTATAGAGAACCCCATTTGGATTCACTGCTCTTCTCTTGGTGAATTTGAACAGGGCCGACCGGTGATCGAGGCGCTAAAAGAACGAGGAGAGAAGATCTTGCTAACTTTTTTTTCACCTTCGGGTTATCTGAATTTAAAAGACTACCGTTTTGCAGATCACGTCAGCTATATTCCACTTGATAGCACAAAAAATGCGAAAGACTTTGTGAAAATAGTTAAGCCCAAGGCGGCAATTTTTATCAAATATGAATTCTGGTTTAACCATATCTGCGCTTGCAAGAAACAATCGGTTCCCATTTTTCTGCTTTCGGGAATATTCAGATCAGAACAACATTTTTTCAAAATTTACGGACATTGGTTTAGAAAGCATCTGGAATGGTATAGTCACATTTTTGTTCAAAACAGGGAATCGATGTCGCTTCTTGAATCAATTGGAATGACCAATGCCAGCATTAGTGGAGATACCAGGTATGATAGAGTGATAAAAGTTGCCACTTCACCCTTGCCTTTATCTGAATTGGATTCCTGGGCAAAAGGAAAACAGGTCCTGGTTGCTGGAAGTACCTGGGTTGAAGACGAGAAAATCATAGCCCAACTAGCCTCTGGCGAACCTTCTGTGGCAGTGATCATAGCTCCTCATCTTGTCGATAAAGCTCACCTGGATGAAATTATTTTGTTGATGGGACCAGCGGCGATGCTCTATTCTCAATTTCTTGCAGATCCGAACTCCAACCCTCATGTTATTGTAATAGACACTATCGGACTGCTTTCCAGCATCTATCGAATGGCCGATTTGGTTTACATCGGTGGAGGATTCGGAAAGGGTGTTCACAACTGCCTCGAAGCTGCAGTTTATGGGAAGGTACTTTTCTTTGGTCCGCGCTATCAAAAATTTGATGAAGCCAAAAAAATGGTCGCCATGGGCAGTGCTTTCCCCGTAACCAATGCAAAAGAATTCCTGGCAAAAGGGCGTCAATATCTAACGGACGACGTTGCCCGGGAAGCGCTAGCTAGGAAAAACGGCTTATTTGTAAAAGAACATTCAGGAGCCACTGCAAAGGTTATCGATACTTTGTCGGGAATCATAGATGTCTAATTAGTTCAATGTAAATTGACAATGATATTTAATCCCGAACTTTGAGCCATGAAAAATCTACTTGCATTGATCGTTGCCTTGTTTATTTCAATTTTTGGAATCTATGGTCAAAACGAATGGCGGCTTGGGCCGTCGGTTGGAACAAGCCTTTCGCCAATTAAATTCAAAGATTCACCCAATGCCCTCCTGAAGCCCGGTCTTTCCTTAGGTTTTAATGCAGGGCCGGTTTGGGAAAAAAATTGGCAGTTGAATTTTGGCCTGAGTTTCCAACAGCGCTATACCTCATTCCAAAATGTCGAGCCAAGCGGGGCTCTTGACCTGATTTCAGGATTATTGAGTGGCATTGTTCAAGGCCTGGATCTCGAAGCCACCGAATCTGTTTATTCGGAAACTACTTACTGGACCGTCGATTTTCCGATCAATATGCAGTACAAATTCAATTCCGGTTTTTTTCTCGAAGCTGGCGGCTACTTCAATTTACTCATGAATGCCTCAAGTAATGTCGAAACTAATTCACACATTCCGCTTTTTGAGGTTTTTGACCCTCAGGACTTGGGCTTGGGTGGAATTGTTAACTCCTTCATCCCAGAAAACGGAACTACAACGACATCGAATCAATCAACCAATGGATTAACAGGCCTGGGTGGCGGATTGTCTGCAGGATTAGGTGCCGATCTCGATAATATTCGATTATCCGTTTTTTACCAGTATGGGCTCACCGATATAAGATCCGACAATGTTCAAGCTGGTGTCAAGAATCAACAAGCATTGTCCATAAGTATCACTTACCTTTTTAGCGGACAATTTTTCAGATCTGGTCTTCGACCTAAATACAACCTGGAACTGATCAAGTAGCGCTATTCGACCTGTACGTTTCCTGAGAACAACTTGTTCTCTGTTCTAACCAGTACCATGTAAAGTCCGGTTTCGAGATTCGAAAGGTCTATTTCATTGTCTTTCATAGAAACTTTTCTGACCAATTGTCCGGTGGTCGAATACACCTCGGCGTTCAAGGCTCGCTCTTTTGACGGAATTTGCACCAAGGCTTTCCCATTGGTTGGATTTGGGTAAATGTCAAACTGCTGCTGACTGTTGAATTCTTCGACACTTGCAAAGACATCGCAAAACTTGTCAGGAGCCACGGGTGCATCAGTGTAATCGTATTTAAGTGTATCGCATGAAGCAGGCGAATTACCCGATCCGGAATTCGAAAATGTAACCCCTGTTTCGTACAAGACCTTTGGGTTATTGTCACCGGTGACTGTCAAACTACCAGCCCTTTTCACGTAAACCGTGTTTCCATCACCAGAAAGCGTTACGTCACAATTCTTTTCAATAAATGCCGTGTTCCCGTCACCGGATATTTCTATGGTTACCCCTTGACAAACCCAAAGAATATCGCCTGAATTACTGTGTGTTATATCGGCGTCATAAACCTTGTAAGACACATTTGGCATGACTGGCTGACAATTTTGAGCCACTAGCGACGCCGTGGCCAGAAAAGATAGAAAAATAGGTAGTGCTTTTTTCATGGTGTTTGAATTAGTTGAATTGAAAGTAAAAAAGAAAATTCAATAATCCAAGTGATTGCCAGGGCCTTAGTAGCCCTTACAAAATCCCCAATGGAGATTACCAGCCCAATATCCAGGCGAAGATCAGCGGCGCCACGATGGTTGCGTCCGACTCCACGATGAATTTAGGCGTATCCTCGGTGAGTTTTCCCCAGGTGATCTTTTCATTCGGAACCGCGCCCGAATAAGAACCATAACTGGTGGTGGAATCACTGATCTGACAGAAATAAGACCAAACCGGAACGTCAGTCATTCCCAGGTCCTGGTGCAACATTGGTACCACACAAATGGGGAAATCGCCCGCAATTCCGCCCCCAATCTGAAAAAATCCAACCTTGCTTGAAGCATTCGATTTGTACCAGTCGGCAAGGAAAATCATGTACTCAATCCCCGATTTTAGTTGCCCGGGGTTAATTTCACCTTGTATGCAATGTGAGGCAAAGAAATTACCACAAGTTGAGTCTTCCCAGCCTGGGACCATGATCGGTAAATTTTTCTCTGCCGCAGCCATAAGCCAGGAGTTCGAAGGATCTATCTGATATGATTCTTCCAATTCACCACTTAACAGAAGCTGGTAGAAATACTCGTGCGGGAAATACCGTTTACCCTCTGCCTTAGCTTTTTTCCACCGTGCAACCAATTTATCCTCGATACGACGCATCGCTTCTTCTTCAGGTATACAGGTATCGGTCACTCGGTTAAAATGTCCCTTCAATAAATCAGTTTCATCACCCGGTGAGAGGTCTCTGTAGTTTGGTATTCGCTTATAGTGATCGTGGGCTACTAGGTTAAATACATCTTCCTCAAGATTTGCCCCTGTACACGAAATGATGTGGACTTTGTCTTTGCGAATCATTTCTGCAAGTGAAATGCCTAATTCACCGCTACTCATGGCCCCTGCCATGGTTATCATCATTTTTTGTCCATCAACTATGGCTGCCTCGTAAGCTTTTGCAGCATCTAACAATGCCGCCGCATTAAAATGAAGAAAATGCTTTTCAATGAAATTGGCAATTGGGCCTTTTTTAGCCATGCAATTCAAATTTATAGGTTAACATTTTATAGTACAATTTTGCCGCCAGGAATTCAGACGAAGTCATTCCTTCAATAGGCGCCAATTCCACGATGTCAAATCCAACAACCTCTTTTTGTTCAAAAACCTTTCTCAGATATGATAACATAACATACCATTTCATTCCGCCGGGTTCAGGTGTACCGGTGGCTGGCATGATCGAAGGGTCAAAAACATCCAGATCCAGGGTTATATAAACCTTGTCCGTCATCAGGTCTATGGATTTTTGCATCCACATGTCTTGACCTTCAATATCCTGGGCAAAAAAGCACTTTGACCTGTCTAAAAATTCTTCCTCTGAAATGTCCATACTTCTGATACCCACCTGTATCAAATTACAATTCAAAGAAGCGTCGTAAACGGCACAAGCGTGGTTGTAAGGATTTCCCATGTACTCAGGGCGCAGATCGGTATGGGCGTCAAGTTGAAGGACGGTTAAGTTCTTGTGAAACTCGTAAAATGCCTTGATAATTCCAATACTGATGCTGTGTTCACCACCAAAGAAGGTTAAAAATTTCCCAGAGGGAAGCATGAGTTTGGTGGAATCGTAAACGGCATTGAACATGGCCTCGGCGGTAGCTTTCTCTTTGATCTCGGGCAGGACATGAACGCCTCTTTTAAAAACCTCTGAACCGGTCTCAATGTCAAATAACTCCATGTTCTCGGAGGCATCCATAAAGGCTTGAAAACCCTTGTCAGCTCCTTTCCCCCAGGTTGATGTTCCGTCATAGGGAATAGATTGCAGAAGGACTTGTGCCCGGTCATAGCTGCTATTCTCTTGGTCTATACCTGCGTAAATCATGGATTATCGTAACCGAGGATGCTAAGCATTTCTTCGACCGTTTGCTCATTTCGATAAACGTAGTCTATGATGTTTCCTGTTTTGTCGCGATCGACGATGACGTGTTTCGGAGAGGGAATCAAGCAATGTTTTATGCCACCGTATCCACTAATGGAATCCTGATAAGCGCCGGTGTGGAAAAATCCAATGTATAGAGGTTCCTTGTCAATATCATTGTACTCTGGCAGTAAGATTTCCTGGTTAAAGTCTTCGGAATTATAATAATCACTGTGATCGCAGCTTATGCCTCCTATGCTCACACGTGTGTATGAATTATTCCATTTATTAATCGGCAGTAAAATAAATTTCTCATGTATTGACCAGGCATCTGGAATGGTATTCATTAAACTGTTATCAACGATATACCATCGCTCTTTATCATTTTGTTGTTTCTGTTCGATCACCTTAAAAACCGTTGCACCGCTCTCACCTACCGTGTACTTCCCGAATTCGGTATATATGTCTGGTTCATGCACTTTTTCATTGTCGCAGGCATCTTTGATGTTCTTAACGATTTCCTGTATTACATATTCATAATCAAACTCAAAGCCAAGGTGGTTACGAATTGGAAATCCACCGCCCAGATTCAAGGAGTCAATGGTCTTGCAGATCTTTTTCAACTGGGTGTATAGGTCTACCGCTTTTTGGAATTCACCCCAGTAATATAAACTGTCTTTGATTCCGGAGTCGACAAAAAAGTGGAGCATTTTAAGGCTAATGAATTCCCTGGGTTTGATCTCTTTTTCATAGAATTCAATGAGTTCACTATGACGTATGCCCAGTCTCGACGTATAATAAGAAGATTGCGGTTCTTCATCAATGGCCATTCGAATGCCAATTTGCATTTTCACGTTACCGGCAATGCTAACAAGGCGCTCGAGTTCTGTCTTACTGTCCAAAACGACAATTGAATTCGTAAACCCTTCTTGTTGCAACTTGACGATCCGTTTCAGGTAATCGTCGGTCTTATAGCCATTGTGAACGATGATGGTTTCTTTATCCAACTCGTTTCGCTCGTATAACTCTCTTATCAGGTCGATGTCAAACGACGACGAGGTTTCAAGATTCACATTGTGCTTTAACGCTGCACTTACAACATGCTGAAAATGGCAGCATTTGGTGCAATAACAGAAATTATAAGTGCCGCGGTAATTATTCTTTTTAATTGCGCGGTTGAATAGATTGCGTGCTTTTTTTATCTGTTCACCTATCCTGGGAAGGTATACCAGTCTAAATGGTGTACCGTATTTCTCAATAAGGTACTTGAGTGAAACACCGTGAAATGTCAAATAACCTTCTTGAAGATCAAAGCCTTCCTGAGGGAAATAATAGGTTTGTTCTACTAGATCGAAGTACGTGTTTTTCATCAGCTTTTCATGCCCTTTAGAAATACACCGAGCAACGCAAAAGAACAACTTTTTTCGTTAAAATTTTTAAGGTGTTAATCTGGTATGCTTTTTTATTTCAATTCCCTGATTCTGCAGATACTCCAAGACGAAATCGAGGATAGGAAATTTACTTGCCAACAGTTCGGGTGGCCATAGTCCTGCAGGTATAGTGCTGTTCACCAAAAAGCGCATTGTTGAAGTGCAGGTGTATCCGGTTAATCTGGCCATGGATGAAACTTTTTCTATTGAATTTCCTTGATCAAAAATGTCGTATTGAACGCTCTCTTTTTCTCCGTGCAGCTCTATGCGCATGACAGTGAACTCCTTCTGGTCTTCACCTTGCTTCCAATTGTCAAACAAAATTTTTGATGTTAGATCGATGGCGCGGAAGGAACCACCGGGCAATGTAATTTCATCCTCGCTAAAAAAGCCCGCTTCGCGGAAACTTCTCATCAACTTTGCATGTCCAGGGTAACGCAAGGTTTTTTCGATCATGTTTGGAACATGCATAGTATGTAGAATTGATCTTAGACCGTCGGTATTGAAGGCCTCTAAGTCTCCTAAACCTTCAAACGCTACTATTTCCTCATCACTCAAGGCATCCATGACGACCATTTGGCCGTTTTTTACGAATCGCGCCGGCCGGGTATATTCTGCAATGACGTCCATTGGAGAAAAAGGGGCCTTGTATTCGAAAGGTGGAATTCTTTCAAAGGGAAGACCACCAACAAGACAGCGAAACGAATTCAACTTGCTTTTCGAGGCATGATGACCAAGTATCATATTACTCAGACCGGGAGCCACCCCGCAGTCAACAATGGCTCTTACACCCTTTTCCCTTGCCAATTCTTCAAGTTGCAATGCATCTTCTTCGAAAAATGATATATCTACGACATCTTTCTTGGCCACGATGATCCTTTTTAGTGTGTCGAATCCCATCCAACCCGGTACGGCCGAAACAACCGCATCGAATTCTGATATCAATTCTTCGAGCACGCCGGGCTTTTTCAAGTCAAGAAGAATGCGCTTAATTCCCTTGTGCTTGTTTAATGAAGCCAAGGCTGACTCCTTAGAATCAGCAATTGTGACTCGGTGATCTTTTGATAAGTCTTTGGCCATTGCAGCTCCAATACGACCACAACCAAGTACAACGATTTTTTTCATGTTGAGTTATTGTGCAGGAGCCAATCGATAGAGGACTCCGGGATTCTCCGTTGCGACATACAAATAGCCATCGGGAGACTGAGCTACGTTTCGCACCCTGCCTAATTTTTCTAATAGTCGTTCTTGCCGCCGGTAATTATCACCTAAAAGCTCAACTCTGAATAAGGTCCGTGACACCAATCCTCCGATAAAATAATCACCATGCCATCCGGGGTACTTATTTCCGCTGTAAATCACCATGCCACAAGGAGCGATGGATGGAACCCAATAGGTCAATGGAGCTTCCATTCCCTCTTTTGCAGTATCATTTGAAATAATACTACCGTCATAGTCAATGCCAAAGGTAATTTCAGGCCAGCCGTAGTTTGCACCTCGCTTCTCTAGATTCAATTCATCCCCTCCTTTTGGTCCGTGTTCATGGGTGTATAATTTACCGCTGATCGGGTGTCGGTCCATTCCCTGTGGATTTCGATGACCATAAGCCCATATCTCTTTTTTCGAACCGGGAATTGTCACAAATGGATTGTCTTCGGGAATGGAACCATCGTCTACTATTCTCATCACTTTTCCATTATGGGTAGTCAATTTTTGCGCGTCTTTCATTTGACCTCTGTCTCCCACAGAGAAAAACAGGTACCCTTGGTGCAGGTTCATGCGACATCCAAAGTGATGTGACGTTGAATAAGAAGGCTGAGCGACGAAGAGTTCCTGCATGTCGGTCAACCTCGTCCCTGAAATCCTGCACCTACTGATAGCCGTTGTAAAACCCTGATCTTGCCTTTTGCTGTATGAAAGGTAGATCCAGCCGTTTGTTTTGTATTCTGGATGTAATTTTATATCCAAGAGACCACCTTGTCCACCGATGTATAATTCCGGTAATCCGGACAATTCAACGCGGGAATTTCCGATTGGATCGATGAGTAATAGTCGACCTTCCCTATCTGAAATCAAAAATTCACCCCCGGGCAAGAAGGCCATACCCCATGGTTTACCCAGGTCAACCGCCACAGTGTCTAGCCAAAAGTTTTGTTTATCACTTTTTATAAGCGCGCTGCCCTGGGGAACAGGTTCATTAAAGATTTTTTCACTTGAGGGAAGCAACTCTTCTTTATCCTTTTTACAATAATTGAATAGTAGAAGAAAAGACAGTAAAACACTGAATGGCATTTTTTTCATTTAATGATAAAGTTAACATTCACATGACAAACTACCTCAAGTGTAATTTAATTGCAAAAAAAAGCCCCGCTGTGAATTCACAGCAGGGCTTTCATTAACCTAAAAACTAATTAAAGCACCAAGGTAATGGTAAGTTCGATGTCATCTGAAAGAACCATTTCTTTCATTTCACTATCCCATGAAACATCATATTTTCTTCTGTCAACTGTCATCGTGCCAGTCCATGAATTGTTGGCAGCATCGTAAGAGACATTCTCGACTGTTTCGCTGTTCGTCTTACCCCGCAGGGTTAGATTTCCCATGATCGAATTCTCAGAACTACCAGTAATTTCATATGAGGCAGTCGGATAAGTTGCAACATCAAAGAAATCAGGTGAAGACAAGTGTCCGACTAATTTTTCTGGAGTTGACTCCTTGCTTGGATCATAATTGTCATCGGTTGGCGTCATAGAGGCCATGTCAACGGTGAAAGAGCCGCCCGTAACATTGTTACCGTTTGTCTCCAAGTTTCCGGCAGTAAAATTTAAGGTGCCGGTATGGGTATAAACACCGACCATGGTACCCGCCCATTCTACTGAACTCGATTCAAGATTGATATCTGAGGCCATTGGTTCAGCCTCGTTCATTTCTTCCATGGCCGCATCCGCTTCAGAAGCATCTGTGGCTTCGGTGTTGCCGCCGCAAGCCACCAGGCTCAAAGCAACCACACCGGAAACCATAAGGTTTAAAAAATTCATTTTCATTGTGCTTAGTTTTTAGTTGTTTTAATAATTGTTGTAGGTACAAATGTATGATATTTTTTTATTTTTAACTAATCCTTCCTGCAAGGATCAATTCAATCTGTTTCAAAATTTTATTACACCCACTGCACTTAAAACCAACCATATGGCTGATTAAACTTAAATGCTTTGCTATATACGACACAGAATGACTATAGCTTTGTCTTTTTTCTATGAGAATAATTTTCTCCTTTTGGGAGATAGTTTTAATTTAGGCATCCCTATCCACTTCATCATGGAAAATCTTCATATTCACGCTGAGAAAAAAAAACCTGGAATTGCCTTCGAGAAATACAGTGGATCATTAAAAATTACCGGTAATTCCAGCATCGAAAATCCCGACAAATTTTATGAGGAAGTCGTAAATTGGTTAGATGAGTATACTATTCAACCTGCAAAAGAAACAGTGTTTTCAATGCAAATGGAATACTTCAATTCCAGTTCAGCCAAACACTTGATGCGGCTTTTTCGTGTACTCGAAAGGGCTCATGCCGATAACAAAACAAAGGTCCTAATTAAATGGTATCACAACGAGCACGACGGAAGCATGCTCGAAGCGGGCGAAGATTATGCCTCTATGTTAAAAGTGCCCTTTACTTTTATTGAAGAGGCCGATATTTGATCTGAAATTATTCGACAGTCAATTTAAAAAAGGCGCGAATACTCTTACCTTCCAACACCTCTACCAGGTACTGTCCCTTTGAAATTCCATTTCGCTGTATTACTATCTCGTTCCCTTTCAAGGAATGTACGAGGTAAAATCCCTGTCCACTTATATTGATTGCTCTTAACCTGAGTGAGGCGCCGTTATAATTTTTGGGGATGACTATCCGCGCAAATTCGGACATGGGATTCGGGATTACCCGTAATTCTTCCAATCCAAATTCCGCCAGCCCAATGCCATAGATCTCAATGGCCTCACAATAGGGTGCACTGCTTCCATTGGCATTTATCGCCGTCAGACAAACGTTTCGAATCCCGTTATTCTTGAAGGTGTAAATCGGATTCTGAACCCCAACCACCGGACCGGCGGTGTCGGCCAAATTCCATTGCCATGATGTAGGTGGACCCGTGGACTCGTCTTTAAATGCGATTTGCGGAAAAGCACTGTCGTTGTAAGTAAAAAAGGCCGTTGGAAGTACTTTTTTTACTTCAACCGAATCGCAAACCGTGTCGCTTCCATAGGCATTGGAAACGGCAAGACAGACCTGATATGTGCCGTTTTCCAAGTAGTCGTGACTGGGATTCTGAGCAGAAGAGGTATCTCCGTCTCCGAAGGTCCAGTACCACGTACTTGGATCGTTGGTAGACATGTCCACAAAATTTATCTGAGGATCAAATCCAGTTAATGCAGTAAATGCTGCTCTGGGCCATGCATAATCAACTTTGACTCCCATCAGGAAATCCTCGGTCAGCAGGTCGCGATATCCTCCCCAGCCCCCGGCAATGACTTCAATACTTCTCCTTGATATGGGTTGATTAATGTCGCGTCCCAATTGGATGTTGGCCCCGCCCATGTACCACAGTAAATAAAGGCCACCACTATCGATGACCACATTGGCCGAAGTATGGTCTACATTCGTGTATTGCCCTGTGGTTATAGTATTGCCAACCACAAATACGCTGTCCAACACCGTGCCATGTCCACCATTTGGTCCGTCATCGTCATAAATAATTGCATGAAAACCCTGTGCCGGTGTGGTATTGAAATTAATGTAAAACTGCGAATTCAGCACTTTGGCCGGATAGATGGGTGGTTCGATATAAACGGCAATTCCGGCATTCCCTCCGTTCCATGCCAGACCTCCATCGGGCATGCCGTCCGAATAATCAAGGATCATTGGACCCGAGGTGTCGACCGCTATGATCTCTTGATCGTACGTATTGTTACTTGCTACCAAGTCGCCAGGAATTCCATTGACATAGGTTCGATTGACAAAGGTTCCACTTGAACTTAGCTCAAGTGAGTCTGAAAATGTCACGGTTATGTCATCACCCGCTGACAATGCGCCGGATGAAGCACTGCCACCAACAACGGGATTGCCCGAATCATCGAATACGGTATCACGCACGGTGAAACTTGCCAAGTTGGTATTTCCGTAGTTTTTGACGTTAGATCGCAGAGGCGTGGGCAATGCGTCTTTCTTGACGAACACCCCTCCGCTTTGCTCATTATCTATCCAGTTGACTCCACCATCCACTGCTTGATAAGTTGTGGAAGGTGGATAGTAGAACTTTACCGTAAAGGTATCCGGCGGGATGGAATCAACATATGGCGCAATGCCAATGGTACCGGTAATGTTTTCTATTCCAACGATGTTGTCTATGGTGGTCTGATTTCCAAGTATGGTACTGATGTAATTGATGGTTACCGAACTGTCTATTCTGCTCAAAATGATTTGAAAAGAGTTTTGACCTGTATATCCAGGTGTCAATGAATACCAGTAAGGTACTTCAACAAAACTTACGCAAACGGTATCGGAGTTACCATAATAATAGCATTTTCCTGGATTACCTGAACCAGAGAAATTTAAATCGGATAGCAGACCGGCAATGTAATTATTGGCTCCAGTTGAAAGGGGAATCCCGGTAGGAAAAGGTGATGCAATGTTATCTCCGTCAAAGGAGATATAACCATTAGAACCTATCCAGAACTTAGTAGGATTGTACCAATAATACGTGAAACCGTTGGTGATATTAAAAGGACCAACCACATTGTCATCAGAAAGGCCGGTAACCTGAGTGCCTATCGTGGCAATATCAAACCAGGATTGAATAGGCGGATTTACCGGATGGGTATTTGCTTTCCACGTATATCCAAAGGCATCAGGGCCCCCGGAGGTTTGAGCCATGGAAATAGAAAGCATTGAGAATAATGCCACAAAAAGTACTATACGTTTCATTATGAAGAATTTAGACAGCTGCTCTTAAAGGTAGAAATATTTGTTTAATGTGTATTGAGCGGTATTATAAAAAAGCCCGGAAAAGAGCGTTTTAACGCTTTGCACCGTATTAGATATCGACAACTCGGCTCAATCTTTGATATCATGATCGAATTCCGTCAAATAATGCCGATTTAATAAAGCTAAATGATTTAAAATTTCCCAAATTCTTTACATTTGCATCCCCAAAAGCGAAAATAGCTCAGTTGGTAGAGCGCAACCTTGCCAAGGTTGAGGTCGCGGGTTCGAATCCCGTTTTTCGCTCACAACAGAGAGGCGCTGGAACAAGCGCCTTCTTTGTTTAGTGTCGAGCCCGGGTGGTGGAATTGGTAGACACGCCGGACTTAAAATCCTGTGGCCTTTGGGCCGTGCGGGTTCAAGTCCCGCCCCGGGTACAAATGAAGAGTGAGTGTGAGTGTATGTGAGTACACAGGTCCCCATTCACTCTTCATTTTTCTCAAAACTCACGCTCAAACTTAAACTCACTCTTAAAAAAAGGCCAGGCCATTTTTTGATGAAACATAATTAGAGTTTGCAGTTTACAAGGAACTTCCAACATAAGGAACAAATGAAGTGTAAGTGGAAGTGTGACGGTGAGTAGGGAGAAGTCACGCTTCAATTACCTCCTTACTCGAACTCACCCTTACCCTCACCCTGAATTCAATTAGTAAAAAAGTCCCTTTAGTTTTTCTTCTTTGAAGCCAACTATTTAGGAATTGAAGTGTAAATGGAAGTGTGACGGCTAGTAGGGAGGGGTGATAACTCACTACTTACCCCCCACCAACTTCTTGATCTCGTTCAATTTCATCAAAGCCTCCACGGGTGTCAGGTTATCGATGTCAATTTTGGTCAATTCGTCCTTAATATTTTCTAACACCGGGTCATCCAATTGAAAAAAACTAAGTTGATAATCACCTTCTTCCTCTGCAGCTTGTGACACCTGACCTTGCTGGTGTTTGGATTCCAGTTTTTTCATGAGATCATTTGCCCGTCTGACTATGGAAATGGGCATGCCCGCCATTTTAGCAACATGAATTCCAAAACTATGTGCACTTCCACCCGGTTTCAATTTTCTGACAAAGACAATCTGGTTATCGATCTCTTTTACCGACACGTTGAAATTGACAATGCGCGGAAACTTGTCCTTCATATCATTCAACTCGTGATAATGCGTGGCAAAAAGCGTTTTGGGTCTTGCTTTTCCGTTTTCGTGTAAAAATTCAGCTATGGACCACGCGATGGATACACCGTCATAAGTACTGGTGCCCCGGCCAATTTCATCGAGCAAGATCAGACTCCGGTCAGTAATATTATTCATTATACTGGCCGTTTCATTCATTTCGACCATAAATGTCGATTCCCCTTCGGAAATATTATCAGAGGCTCCTACTCGGGTAAAGATTTTGTCGACCAAGCCAATACTGGCATGCGCCGCTGGTACAAAAGACCCCGTTTGAGCCATTAATACAATGAGCGCAGTTTGCCGGAGCAAAGCAGATTTACCTGCCATGTTTGGTCCTGTGATCATAAGGATCTGCTGCACCTCATTGTCCAGGAACACATCGTTTGCGACGTAATCCTCACCAATTGGTAAACGCCTTTCAATAACCGGATGTCGACCGGCCTGAATATCTATTGCCAATCCGTCGTTCATCTGGGCCTGTGTATAGTTGTATTGACCGGCAATATGGGCGAAAGAAAGAAGACAATCGATCCTTGCGGCTATTCTTGCATTTTTCTGTATTTGATCGATGTAGGGTTCAATGGAACCAATCAATTTAGTAAATAATTCTGCCTCAAGGCGCTCAATCCGTTCTTCCGCGCTCAAAATCTTTGATTCATATTCCTTTAGTTCATCGGTAATGTATCGTTCGGCATTTACAAGGGTCTGTTTCCTTATCCACTCTTCAGGCACCTTGTCTTTATGTGAATTCCGAACTTCGATGTAATACCCAAAGACATTGTTGTATGCCACTTTAAGGCTAGTAATACCCGTTCGTTCAGTCTCGCGAATTTGCATATCAAGCAGGTATTGCTTTCCTTCTTTTCTTAAAAATCGCAATTCATCCAACTCCTTATTGACACCCGATCTTATGACTTCACCCTTATTCAAGGCATTAGGAGCGTCGGGATTAAGTTGCTGAGCTATGATTTTACGAAGTTCCGAACAAGGGTCAAGGCCAGAAGCCATAGACTTGAGCGCTTTTGATCCTTTTGATTCCAGATTTGACCTGATCTCGCCAAGCGCTGTCAAAGCCGATCCCAGGTAATTCACTTCCCTCGGATTAACTTTACCGACAGCGATTTTGCTTACCAAGCGTTCCATATCTCCGAGTTCGCTAAGGTGCTCTTTAATCAAGTCAGAGAGGCCTTCGTCGTCTAAAAATGCTCGAACACATTCATGCCGGCCTACAATTTCTTTCAGGTCCTTGGATGGCCAGATGACCCAGCGTCTCAACAACCGGGAACCCATGGGCGACTTACATCGATCAAGGACGGATATCAGCGTGCCGGCATTTTCATTCTGGGAGTGCAAAAGCTCTAGATTTCTTACCGTGAAGCGGTCTAACCAAACGTATTGCTCAGGATCAATTCGATTTATGGACTTGATGTGCTTCAGTCCATTATTCTGCGTAACTGACAGGTATTCAAAAGCAGCTCCGGCAGCTTTCAACCCGTCTGGCATGTCTTCAACGCCAAAGCCCTTAAGTGAAGATGTGCCGAACTGCTTGTTCAAGCTTTCCTTGGCAAATTCCTCTCCAAACGCCCAGTCTTCGAGTGCATAAGTGTAAAAACTATCGGCGAAAAGATCGTGGAACACCGCTCTTTTTTGTTTTTGATAGACCACTTCGCTGGGTTTGAATTGCTGCATCAATCGGTCAAGCTCATCGGTGCTTCCTTCTGAAATGAGCATTTCCCCGGTAGACACATCGAGAAAAGCTACACCGCATTGATTCTTGTCAAAATGAACAGCAGCAAGAAAATTATTCTCTTTTTGTTCAAGAACATCTTCACTGAAAACAACGCCTGGGGTTACCAATTCAGTTACACCTCGTTTTACAA
Source organism: Vicingaceae bacterium (assembly GCA_040220895.1). Classification (GTDB taxonomy): domain Bacteria; phylum Bacteroidota; class Bacteroidia; order Flavobacteriales_E; family Vicingaceae; genus UBA11591. Next base: position 58,156 of record JAVJVY010000018.1, on the reverse strand, counting down.
TGGTCTTTGTAAGCTTGGGGTCTTCGAGCTGATCACACACTGCGACGCGAAGACCGGAGCGAACCAATTTTGGCAGATAGGTATTGAGTGAGTGATGTGGGAAGCCTGCTAATTCCACTTCACCGGCAGAACCATTGTGCCTCTTGGTCAAAACAATGCCCAAAACAGAAGCCGCCTTCACTGCATCCTGACCGAATGTTTCGTAGAAATCTCCAACCCTGAAAAGCAGCAACGCATCTGGGTGCTTGACCTTTATAGCATTGAACTGCTTCATGAGCGGCGTCTCTTTCGACTGGTCCTTTTTACTTTTTACCGCCATGTGCTTGGTTAATCGAGTTCTAATTTCTTAAAAATTGGTCTCGTCATCGACCTCATAATCCCTTACTTATCAATAGTTTTGAACAGATGAAGAAGGGAGAATATCGAAAATTAAAATTAACTGAACTCAATCGGCCATCAAAAGATGAATACGCCAGGAAAAATAAAATCCCTCTAATAGTTGTTTTGGATAATATTAGGAGTCTTCACAACATTGGTTCCGTGTTCCGCACCTGCGATGCATTTTTGGTAAAAGAAATCTATCTAAGTGGCTATACTGCCTGCCCGCCACACAGGGAAATCCAAAAAACCGCGTTGGGTGCCACAGAAACAGTTAAATGGAACTACGCTGATGACCCTTCAAAGATCGTAACCGAACTTGTTCAAGATGGGTATAAAATTGTTCCTCTTGAACAGGCCAAGGGCAGCTCAAACTTATCACAACTCAATATAAATGATGTCCAGAAACTCGCATTGATTCTAGGCAATGAGGTTGAAGGAGTAAGCCCGGCGTACATGGACGCCGCAGATTTTGTGCTCGAAATACCCCAAGAGGGAACAAAACATAGTCTAAATGTCTCGGTGGCAGCAGGAATCGCCATCTGGGAGATATTTAAAAAGTTTCATTAGAATATGGTTGACATTTAACTATTGAGGCGCTCTTGTAAGAATGAGATTTTAATGTAAAAAAAAAGCCCCGCGATGCGGGGCTTTTCAATTGAATCAATGATTCTTAGTTTGTAGCAGCTTGGAATTCGCTGTTGTCCCAAAACTTCTTAAACTCGATGTCCTCTTTGGCTTTGGCCTTGTACATTCCATCTTTAGCGATGGCTGCTTTAAGGTTTTTAACCATGGCATCCTGATTGTTGTTTCGGGCTTCAATAATAGCTTTCAAGTATTGAGCATATGCCTCATCCTTGTCTGCAATATCACCGAGCATCTTGGCAGAAGCATCAATGTCTCCACCCAATAATTTAGCAAGAGAAGCATTGAAGCTTTTGCTGGACTGATAGTATTGATTGGCTTTGTCGTAATCGCCTTTCTTAACCCAAATCAGGCCGAGGTTCTCACTTACTTCAGGAGCTGTACCCTCAGCAGATTCGTAATACTCAAGGGCACCTTCAATATTTCCGTTTCTACGGGCAACGACACCGAGGTTGTTGTTGATTGATGCGTTGTTCACATTCATTCCGGCAGCCTTTTCAAATTCAGCTTTTGCTTCATTTAATTTATTCTGCATTATATAGATGTAACCAACATTGTTCGGGCCTCTCCAGTCTTCAGGATAAACCTTTTTTACTTTGCTATATATGTCCATTTTAGCATTTAGATCGTTCGTCAGCGTAGCTGCAAACAGCAGTTCCTCGACAGTTAAACTGTCAGGTGCGCTTGCTGCCATTCTCGTGATCTGTGCATCGGTTTTTCCCTGAATTTCTGCGTTCAATGTAATTTGAGACCTTCTCAGTTTGGGAAGGATCTTGTCAGCAACTTCAACATAAGTGGCTGCAAGGTTTTTGATCTCTTCTTCTCGCTTCATTGGATCAGAGTACATTTCGAGAACTCGCAGGATTAAATTTTTATCAGCAATGTCACTCGCTTCCATGGAAGTCTTGAATCCTGCCCAATCTTCACCCTTACCATTTTTGGCGTAGAATTCAGGGGCTTTACCAGCGTTGGATTTGGCAGAGGCAAGCATGTTCTTTAGCGCAGCAGCACCGGATGCAGCCCTATCGTTGGCCAAATTCTCATTCAAAGTGATCTCACCATCAGGCGAAGCATATGCATCGATGGTTGCGCCTTTCCAAACGTAGCTGGCGGCTACTCCTTGTTTGATAAAGGCCTTCATCTCTTTAACATCGGTATCTGAGAGTTCGGAGCCTCTAACTTGCGGGCTGTTAACCAGGTAGTGAATTTCAGCATATGATTTAACTGGGGTAACTCGTTTGAAGTTGTCAGTGCCCAAGATGGGCTTGTCGTCATCCTGAAGCATTAATGGCGTTACATTGGTTCCTTCCGCGATGGTAGGTGCATCAAAAACCTTTTTAGCTGCTTTGTAAGCACCTTCTGCCTTAGCAGTCAGGGTGGCTTTATGCATTCCTTCTTCATAGGCGATTTGTGACCTATGACTGAATGTACCGCCATTTAGGTAAGAGATTTTAGTTCCCTGAACTTCCGAGGCCTCACCGGAAAGGGTAATAGACTTGAATTCTTTGGTCTTTCCTCCGTACTCCAAAATCGGAGTAACAATAACAGAAACCTTTTTATTAAAGAACTTGGCAGGAATGCTTCCTTGAATATCTATCATGATACTATCAGCATGCATCTCCATAGGATTAGGAGTAACGGTGTAGTTCACCTCCTTAGCCCTTTTGGCCATTTTACTAAGCGGATTACAGGCTAAAAAGCCCATGGCCGCTACAACGACCATTATCGATTTCCAGTTAACAATTTTCATTTTGAATTGATTCAATGTTTGAATTAAATTTTGTGTCTGCAATATTAAAGTTTTTACAGACAAAAACCAATTCGCCGACTATTTTTAATTCGGCTTAAATGCTGGCTTTCTGGACTTTTCCGCATTATTTGAATCGCCAAACCGCTCCTTTGTCCGGACATTTGTCCAGTAATTGTTCAACGGTTTGATTTTCAACGGGATGAATTGCTTTTGGTGCAATCTCTGACAGGGGCTGCAGTACGAAGCGCCTATTGATCATTTCGGGATGAGGGATGGAAATGCCTTCTTTTTTTATCGCCTGATCTCCAACAAGCAGGATATCAATGTCTACCGTCCTCGGGCCCCACTTTTCTTTTCGGTCCCTTCCAAGTGCACGTTCTATTTTTTGTATTTCGGACATCAGTGAATCGATTTCCAGATCGGAATGAAGCATTAGTGCCAGATTGAGATAATCAGCTTGATTGTCGACACCCCAAGGTGCAGACTCAAAAACAGACGACACATGGATAACGTTGCCCATTGATTTACCAATGGCCACGGTTGCTCTTTGAAGATTCTCAAGTCGATCGCCCAGATTTGAACCAAGCGACAAATAAATGTCATTGCTTTTCATGTACCCCCGGTCATTGATTTTTGCCTTTCATGTATTTCCGGTCAGAAACTCCGAGTCTAAATTCTAAATTTGAGCTAAATAAATTACAGATCATGAAACAATTCTTTAAAATCTTATTCGCCTCATTATTTGGAACGATTCTGGCCTTGTTCCTGGTTTTTGCTATTCTGTTTGGTATCATTGGTGTTATAGCCTCTAGTGCCGGCAGTAATGAAAAAGCCAACATCAAAGAAAAAAGCATCCTTTATCTGAATTTTGAAGAGGAGGTTGCGGACCGCACATCTAATGACCCTCTTGAAAATTTTGATTTCAATACTTTCAAGTCCATTCCTCAACTAGGGTTAAACGATATTCTCGACAACCTGGAAAAAGCCAAGTCAGACGACAATGTAAAAGGTGTTTTTTTAGATCTGACCTTCGTCGATGTAGGTCTTGCCAGAATGGATGAGATCAGGGACGCTCTCTTAGAATTCAAATCAAGCGGGAAATTCATCTACACCTACAGTGATGCAATGGATCAAAGTGCCTATTATCTGGCTTCGGTATCCGACAAAATCTACATGCATCCAGGCGGTGTAATGCAACTTAGCGGTTTGTCGGCCAATCGGGTATTTTTAAAAGGCATGCTCGATAAATTGGAAATTGAAATGGAGGTTGTCAGACACGGTAAATTCAAAAGTGCAGTCGAGCCTTTTACCAGAGAAAACATGAGCGAAGCAAACCGGATGCAGACAGATAAGTTCATTAGTAGTTTGTGGATGAGCATGATCACTGATATCTCAGAATCCCGAAATGTGAGCATTGATCGAATAAATGAACTGTGTAATGGTTTGGCAGTGAGATCTCCCGAAGATGCAGTAAATACCGGGATGATCGATGGGGTTAAATACCGCGATGAAGTGCTCGACGAATTAAGAGAAATGACAGCCCTTGAAAAAGATGACAAATTGCGATTTGTGAAGATGAAAAAATACGCCTCTGTCAAAGTTGAAGGCGACAAAAAGGATTTGGAAGATTATAAAAATAAAATCGCGGTAATTTATGCCAGCGGTGAAATCCAATATGGCGAAAACGAAAAAGGCGTAATGGGTTCAAAAACAACTGCGGCTGCCATCGAAAAAGCGCATAAAGATGAAAAGGTAAAGGCCATTGTCCTGCGTGTCAATTCACCCGGAGGTAGTTCACTGGCTTCAGACATCATTTGGCGGCAAGTTATTCTTGCAAAGGCTGACAAACCCGTGATCGTTTCCATGGGAAATCTTGCGGCCTCCGGCGGTTATTATATCTCATGCGGAGCCGATAAAATCATTGCTGATGAGAATACAATTACAGGTTCCATCGGAGTTTTTGGACTTATTCCCAATGCCAAAGGCTTCTTTAATAATAAATTGGGTGTCACTTTTGACACCGTAAATACGAATACCTATGCTGACATGGGAAGTGGCACAAGACCAATGAAACCCTTGGAAAGGGAATTCATGACCAGCATTGTAGAGCGAATCTATGACGACTTCGTGAACAAGGTGGCAGAGGGCAGATCAATGACATACGCCGAAGTTGATTCCATTGGCCAGGGAAGAGTTTGGAGCGGTTCAGACGCATTGAACATTGGCTTGGTCGATGAAATCGGCGGACTAAAAAGAGCCATTGAAGTGGCAGTCGAAATGGCTGAACTCGAAAATTATTCCATCTATGAGTTACCCGAACAGAAAAATGCCATCGAAGAATTAATGAAGGAGTTTGGCGATAACATGGAAACGAGAATGGCCGAGAAATACTTTGGAAAATATTATCAGGATTTCAATGGTCTCTATCGCCACATGACAGAGTATGGCATCTATACTCGCATGCCATATGATCTGAATATTCAATAATGGTAGTGGCCTACTGATAAGTTTTTAAATTTGGGCATAGCAATATGACCTATGCCCATCCTTAATTCTTTGATGTCCTGGATCATGAAGAAGCGGATTCACCAGATCGGCCTCTTCATGAAGTATCCCATCGATGTACAAAACGAATGGCTGGATCGATTGATGGCCAGCGCGTACAAAACTGAATGGGGGAAAAAACACGATTTCAAGTCGATTCGCAGTCTTCGTGAATTTAAAGACAGACTACCCCTGCAGGAATACGGCGACATTAAGCCATACGTCGAAAGAATGCAGAAGGGTGAGGAAGATCTGCTCTGGCCGGGTGAAACCAACTGGTTCGCAAAATCAAGTGGAACAACCGATGCCAAAAGCAAGTTCATACCGGTCACAAAAGAAGCCTTGGAAGAATGCCATTTTAAAGGTGGTAAGGATATGCTTTCGATCTATTGTAACAATAACCCCGAAACCAATATTTTTAGTGGAAAAGGCTTAATGCTGGGCGGCACGAGCCAATTTCTACCCGGAAAAAGAGACTCATATTTCGGTGATCTTTCTTCGATTATCATTGACAATCTGCCCTTTTGGGCTGAGATTTTAAAAACGCCTGATTCTTCGATCTCACTCATTGAGAATTGGGAAGAAAAGCTCGAAAAAGTTGCCTTGACAACCATCAATGAAGACGTCACAAATATTTCGGGTGTCCCCTCTTGGATGCTCAAGCTTCTTGAAAGGGTCTTGACTTATTCCGGAGCCGACAACTTACATCAGGTCTGGCCGAACCTCGAAGTTTATTTTCACGGGGCGGTAAAATTCGACCCATATCGTTTACAGTACGATGAAATGATGGGAAAGAATATCAATTACCTTGAATTGTATAATGCCTCGGAAGGATTTTTTGGCATTCAGGATCAATCGGTTGGCAATGAAATGCTTCTAATGCTTGATTATGGAATTTACTACGAATTTATACCAATGGAGGAAGTAGAAAAAGATCACCCAAAAACCCTTTCGCTCGATGAAGTAGTGACCGGTGTTAATTACGCCATGGTCATTTCTACCAATGCCGGACTATGGCGTTACAAAATTGGAGATACGGTAAAATTTACCAGTTTGTACCCATTTAGAATTACCGTTTCTGGAAGAACCAAGCACTTTATCAATGCCTTTGGTGAAGAGGTAATAATTGACAATGCCGAGCGTTCTATCAGCATGGCTTGCCAACAAACGAATGCCAGAATTGCCGATTATACCGCCGCTCCGATCTATTTGTCCAAACAACGCTCCGGTGGCCATGAATGGCTGATCGAGTTTGAAAAAGAACCGGAAAACCTCCAGGACTTTATAAGGATTCTTGATGAATCGCTAAAATCAGTCAATTCAGATTATGAAGCCAAGCGCGCCGGCAACATAACTTTGGGAATGCCCGTGGTGCACAGTTTAAAGAAAAACACTTTTTATAACTGGCTGAAAAGCAAAGACAAGCTCGGCGGCCAGCATAAAATACCACGTCTTTCGAATGAAAGAAACTTTGTCGATGAATTGAAGGGTTTTGCACAAGTACATTAAGCATTTCATCATACTCGCGCTTCTGTTTGCTTCGGTGCAAACAGGCAGATCACAGAGTAACTTTAAGCTATTCAAAAAAATAGAAATACAGGGAAGATTGATCTCAACGGATCAATTAGGCAACATGTATGCGGTAGTTAAAAACAACGTTTACAAATACTCCCGTGACGGTGAACTCATCAATCAATTTAGTAATAACCGCTACGGAAAGGTCACATCAATCGACGCAACGGATCCATATAAGATCGTTGTCTTTTATGAAGATTTCAGGACCATCGTCATTTTAGATAATCAATTAAGCGAGAACGCGTCTCCCCTTGACCTGCAGTTCACCGATTTCGATCAACCTATCCTGGCCTGCAGAGCTTATAATACAGGTGTTTGGCTGTTCGATCAGTTACTGAACAACATTTACCGACTTACCCTTTCCCTGAAGGTGGTTCAGTCGTCCGGGAATCTGAGCCAGATCTTGCAATACGATCTTAAGCCCAACTTTATGATAGAATACAACAACAACCTTTACTTAAACAACCCCGAGACCGGAATTCTGGTCTTTGATCAGTTTGGAACTTATGTAAAAAACATTGCAATAAATGGCTTGGAATCTTTCGAGGTTACTGAAAAGGCCATCTTTTACGTTCAAAATGGAAAGATCGCCAAATATCATTTCCGCAATCTTGAGATTGAGAAATTACCATTGCCCATAGAAGATGTTCTGGGACTTTCAGCTGATAAGAACAGGCTTTTTATACTCACTTCAAAAGCACTTTTTATTTACGATTTCATGGGATAATGTCATCGCTTGCGCTGATATTTCAACTTTGAGTGCCATGGATTAATTTGTACATTAGTGCCTCTTAAAACTTAAGCGTATGCTCGTATCAGTAGCCGGCAACATTGGTTCCGGAAAGACTACCTTGACCACTCTTTTAGCAAAACATTATAACTGGGAAGCATATTTTGAGGATGTTGATGAAAACCCTTACCTCAACGATTTCTACGAAGACATGCAGCGATGGTCATTCAATTTGCAAATTTATTTCTTGAATAAACGATTTTCAAAGATCCAGGAGCTTAGACAAAGCGGGAAAGACGTAATTCAAGATCGGACCATTTATGAAGATGCGTTTATTTTTGCCCCGAATTTACATTCAATGGGACTCATGACCTCACGCGATTTTGATTCATATTTCGCATTGTTTGAGTTAATGAACAGTTTTATCGAGCCACCGGATTTATTGATTTACCTCAGGGCTAGTGTCCCGACACTTGTCAATCAAATTCAGAAAAGGGGTCGCGATTACGAAGAAAGTATTCGGATAGACTATTTAAAACGACTGAATGAACGATATGAAGCTTGGATATCTGAGTACAGCGATGGGAAATTATTAGTAATCGATGTAGATGAAAATAATTTTTCTGAAAATGCCGAAGATCTTGGAGAGGTAATTCAAAAGATCGATGCCGAAATCCATGGCTTATTTGAAACGCAGAAATAAACTTAACTCATGCTGAAATACACATTATTGAGCGCCGCTTTTATTCTAAGTGCCGCGCTTTACTCGCAGGAAATTCCGGTGAATGAATCGGGAAAGTATGAATATTCCGAAGTTGTTGTTATTGAAGGTGCTACCAAAGAGCAAATTTTCAGGACAGCAAGAAAGTGGTTTCAAAAGAACTACAGTGAAAAGGCCGTTGGTGAGAAAGTGATCCACACCGATGACAGTTACCTGGGTGAAATGGCGGCCAATCCCAACATGTTCATCGACGTTCGTGTCATGGGGAGTAAAGTAGGCGCGGGCTCTGTCAACTACAACATTGTTTTGGCGGCCAAAGAAGGGAAGTATAAATACGGCATCAATGGCTTTTATCATGAATCCAATCGCAGTTCTTTTGGTTCGGGTGGAGCTCTCGAGAACGCCAAGCCCGATTGCGGGGAAGAAATGATGTCAGCCGAAGCTTGGTCTGAAATAAAAAAAGAGTGCCATCAGCGCGCGGCCAAACTGATTGAAAGTCTAAAAGACAATCTTGCCGAAGCGGCAAGTAATTCTGAAGACGACTGGTAAGAAATTAAAACAACAAAAAAGCCTCGGTCAAATGACCGAGGCTTTTTTTTTCCTTATCTGAATACTTTAAAAGTTGTCCAGCTCAATGACCGCTTCTTTATCGACATTAACTCCATCGATTGGCGAGGAGATTTCTACGGCATCTTCTGTGTTGTGATCAGCAGTGGCTTCGGTGATGGCTATGTGAGGGGCGATTATCAGTGCAACAATAGACGTCAATTTAATAAGAATGTTCATTGACGGACCAGAGGTATCTTTAAAAGGATCACCAACCGTGTCACCGGTAACAGATGCCTTATGAGCATCGGATCCCTTATATTCCATTTTACCGTCGATCTCAACTCCTTTTTCAAACGACTTCTTGGCATTGTCCCAGGCACCTCCGGCATTGTTTTGGAATATTCCCATTAAAACACCAGATACCGTGATACCAGCCAATAAGCCTCCAAGGGCCTCAGGACCGAAAGCAAAGCCAACCAAAGCGGGCGATATCAATGCAAGAGCTCCGGGAGCAATCATTTCACGGATTGAAGCCTGGGTTGAGATATTAACGCATTTTTCATATTCCGGTTCTGCCGTTCCTTCCATAATGCCTGGAATTTCTTTGAACTGGCGTCTAACTTCTTTAACCATAGCCATGGCAGCGCGACCAACGGCCGCAATGGCTAGTGATGAGAAAATAAATGGGATCATTGCTCCAACAAAAAGCATTGCCAGAACATTGGCCTTGTATATATCTATCGAGCTAATGCCTGCCAGTCCAACATAAGCAGCGAATAGTGCAAGAGCTGTCAGTGCTGCAGAAGCAATTGCAAATCCTTTTCCCGTGGCTGCAGTGGTATTTCCAACCGCGTCCAATACATCTGTTCTACCCCTTACTTCTTCTGGAAGTCCGGCCATTTCAGCAATGCCACCGGCATTGTCGGCAATTGGACCAAAAGCATCAATTGATAGCTGCATTGCCGTGGTAGCCATCATTCCCGCGGCGGCTATGGCCACGCCGTACAAGCCGGCAAAGAAATAAGACGTATAAATTCCTGCTGCAAGCACAAGGATGGGGATGACTGTGGATTCCATTCCTACTGCCAGACCGCCAATGATATTGGTGGCATGTCCTGTTGATGATTGCTGGACGATGGAATTAACCGGGCGTCGACCCATGGAAGTGTAGTATTCAGTAACAATGCTCATTAAAGCGCCAACAACAAGACCCGTTGTGATGGCCCAAAAAACATCCATGCTGGTAAAATTAAAGTCTACCGACCCTATTCTTTCAAAGGTCATTTCTGCCGGCAACATCCATTTTACCAGGAAAAACGAAGCGATGAAGGTCATAATCATCGATCCCCAGTTACCCATGTTCAGTGCATTTTGTACGCTTCCTTCTTCACTCGAAATGCGAACGAAATAAGTACTTACTATCGAAAAGATTAAGCCCATTCCCGCAATGATCATCGGTAACAGAATGGGCCCGAGTCCACCAAAATTATCATGAGAGATGACTTCTCTGCCAAGCACCATGGTCGCGAGGATTGTCGCAACATAAGAGCCAAAAAGGTCAGCACCCATTCCGGCCACGTCACCAACGTTATCACCCACATTATCGGCGATGGTGGCTGGGTTCCTTGGGTCATCTTCCGGAATTCCGGCTTCTACCTTTCCAACCAGGTCAGCTCCCACGTCTGCAGCTTTGGTATAAATTCCTCCACCAACACGCGCAAAAAGGGCGATTGATTCAGCCCCAAGTGAAAAACCGGTCAGTACTTCCAAGGCCTTTTCGAGGTTGTGTCTGTATGATTCGTCGTCGATGGTTCCGTTACCCACAAAAATGGCATAAAGCGCTATAAACAGTCCTCCCAGGCCAAGCACGGCAAGACCTGCCACACCAAGGCCCATGACAGTGCCGCCGTTGAATGAAACGCGCAATGCTTTTGCCAAACTCGTTCTGGCAGCTTGTGTGGTCCTAACATTTGCCCTGGTGGCAATGTTCATTCCAAAATAACCTGCGAGCGCAGAAAGGACAGCTCCCATTACAAAGGACACTCCAATGATCCAGTGCGAATTGATGTTTTCAGAAGTTCCCGACCAACCTAAAAGAACAGATGCAATTACTGCATAATAAGCCAATACCTTCCACTCTGCTCTTAAAAAGGCCATTGCGCCTGCGTGGATGTGCTCTGAAAGGGCAACCATTTTTTCATCGCCTGCATCCTGCTTGTTCACCCATATCGACTTTAAGGCCATAACCACCAGACCGACCAATCCCAGCGCAGGGACCAAAAATGCAATTGAATGAATCATAATTTTTAAGAATTAATTTTTTAAACCTCGTAATTTTTTTAGGTCGGCAAAAGTAGATTTTTTTACAAGAAGTAACAAAAGCTATTTTCCAACAGATTGGAAGCCGTGGGTAATACTCCTAAACAGATTGGTACATGACTTTCTTCACGCTATCGATCACCCGCTTTTCATTCGGTACAAAGGCGTCCACGAATACTTTTGAAAAGCTAAGCGGAACATCCGGTGTATTTACCCTTATCACAGGAGCATCGAGGTAGTCGAAGGCATCTTTTTGAACGTTAAAGGCAACTTCTGTTGAAATGTTTCCCAGAGGCCACGCCTCTTCAACCATTACAAGTCGATTGGTTTTCTTGACCGATTCAATAATGGTTGCGTAATCTATAGGGCGCACCGACCGAAGGTCAATAACCTCGGCATGGATTCCTTCCTTGGCCAATTCATTTGCCGCGTTGTTGACCACTTTCATCATTTTACCAAAAGACGCAATCGTAACGCTTTCACCTCGTCTAACCACGTCGGCTTTACCAATTGGAATCAGGTATTCATCCTCGGGCACCTCACCCTTATCTCCGTACATCTGCTCAGATTCCATGAATATGACCGGATCATCATCCCGTATGGCAGATTTAAGCAGTCCTTTGGCATCTGCGGGATTTGATGGCACTAAAACTTTCAAACCCGGACAATTTGCATACCAACTTTCAAAAGCTTGACTATGGGTTGCCGCAAGCTGACCGGCCGATGCCGTTGGACCTCTGAATACAATGGGGATATTGAATTGACCACCTGACATGTTCTTCATTTTGGCAGCATTGTTTATGATCTGATCGATGGCTACCAATGAAAAATTAAACGTCATGAATTCGATTATGGGGCGCAATCCGTTCATGGCGGCACCTACGCCTATTCCGGTAAATCCTAGTTCGGCGATCGGCGTATCAATGATGCGCTCATGTCCAAATTCGTCAAGCATGCCTTTACTGACCTTATAAGCTCCATTATACTCCGCGACCTCCTCGCCTAAAAGCACAATGCTCTTGTCTTTTCGCATTTCTTCGCTCATTGCCTCTCCTAACGCCTCTCTAAACTGGATGGTTTTCATGTTGCTTGCAACTGTTAATTAAGTCGGCAAAAATAGCAAATTAAGACTTTTAACAGACCTTTCATTGCCAAGGTTCAGCCAGGTACTAATTGTAAATGGTAGCTTCTTTATTTATATTTTTGTTTTTCCTTAATTAGAATTCTAGAAATCACCCTTATGAAATTGTTAGTTTGCATAAGCAAAGCGCCCGATACAACGGCCAAAATATCCTTCAAGGACAATAATACGGCCTTTAACACGGACGGAGTTCAATTCATTATCAATCCATACGATGAATGGTACGCCCTTGTACGCGCACTTGAAATCAAAGAGGGCTTGGGAAGTGGGACTGTAACCGTAATTAATGCCGGAGGTCCTGAAAACGACCCTATCATTAGAAAAGCTCTTGCCATAGGAGCTGATGATGCGGTAAGAATAAACATGGTCGAAACAGATGCACTGTCCATTGCACAAGAAATCGCCAACTACGCTCGCGAAGGTGGCTATGATATGGTCCTTACAGGAAAGGAAACCATCGACTACAATGGATCTCAACTAAGTGGCATGATCGCTGAATTATTGGATTGGCCAAGTGTTTCACTGGCTTCGAAATTGGATTTGAATGGTGAGGCTTTGACCATTGAACGAGATGTACAAGGGGGTAAAGAAATCATTGAAGCTTCGACGCCACTAGTGATAAGCGCGGCCAAAGGAATGGCAGAAGCGAGGATACCAAACATGCGCGGAATTATGGCTGCCCGAACAAAACCACTCACTGTGGTCGAACCCATCAGCAATCAGGTGTTTACAAAAGTGAGGTCCTATTCCTTGCCCCCTGAAAAGGCTTCCTGCAAGTACATTGATGCAGAAAACCCTGCCGAATTATTTGATTTATTGAGAAACGAAGCTAAAATCCTTTAACCCACAAGATATGTCAGTACTGGTTTACATTAATAATTACGGAGGTAAGATTCAAAAGAACTCCTTCGAGGCACTCGCTTACGGAAAGGCCTTAGCAGATAAATTGAATACGAATGTCGTTGCCGCAATGCTGGGGCCTGCAGAGAATCCTTCGGAGCTTGGCGCCTATGGTGCTTCAGAAGTTTTCCATAACCCAAGTGCTTCATTTGCCGATCACGATCCAGGTGCCATAACAAAAGCCCTATCGGGAATGATCGAACAGAGCGGTGCAGCGGTCGTCATATTTTCTCATGATTATACAGGGAAGTCCATTGCCCCGCGAGTCGCTGCGCGTTTGAAAGCAGGATTGGTCACAGGAGCCATTGCTTTGCCCGATACAAGCGGGACGTTTTCGGTTAAAAAAGCTGTCTTTTCCGGAAAGGCCTTTGCAGACATTGAAATACTCAGTGATAAAAAGGTCATTTCACTGCTGCCAAATTCTTTTGAATACAGCAAAGGAGAGGGTAGTGCAACGGTTACTCCCGTAAATGGAGAAGCCGAGAAATCAACGTTGAAAGTAAAAGAAATCAAGAAGGAATCAACGAAACTTTCACTGACCGAAGCCGAAATTGTTGTGTCTGCTGGTAGAGGACTCAAAGGACCAGAAAACTGGGGGATGATAGAGGAATTAGCCAATGACCTGGGCGCTGCAACCGCTTGTTCGCGTCCCGTAGCCGATATCGGTTGGCGGCCTCATCATGAGCACGTAGGTCAAACGGGAATTGCCATCAGGCCGAACCTGTACTTCGCCATTGGCATTTCCGGCGCCATTCAACACCTTGCCGGAGTTAACGGAAGTAAAGTCATTGTGGTGATCAATACGGATCCTGAAGCGCCCTTCTTTAAAGCCGCAGATTACGGCATCATTGGGGACGCCTTTGAAGTTGTGCCAAAATTGGTGACTGCAGCCAAGGCACTAAGGGCCTAATAGAAGAATTGACTACCTTTGTTAAAGGGAAGGCGGAGCAGTCAAAGTCAATGGCAAAAGACTATGCAGCTCACTTTTAGAAGAAATCATAAGCTCTGTTGATGGATAAGATTGTGCTGGATATTATTGGATTGTCTTACAGTCAGACACAGTCCGGTGCGTATGCTCTTGTTCTAGGTGAACAAGGCGGTAAACGTCGACTTCCAATTATTATTGGTGGTTTTGAAGCCCAGGCCATTGCCATTGCATTAGAGAATATGACACCTAGCAGACCCCTCACCCACGACTTATTCAAAAGCTTTTCCGATTCCTTTAACGTCAGTTTGAAAGAAGTCATCATCTATAATCTTTTAGAGGGAATTTTCTACTCCAAATTAATTTGTAAAAATGGGAGCCAGGAAGTTGAGATAGATGCCCGAACGTCCGATGCCATTGCACTGGCAGTGCGTTTTAAATGTCCGGTATATACCTTCGAATCAATTCTTTCAAAAGCCGGAGTTATTCTTGACGAAGACGAAGAAAAAATGGCCTCTCCGGTCAAGAAAAAACAACGAAAGAAAAAGAAAAGCCCTGAAGAACTGATTGGTGATTCCTCTGTTGAAGAGTTGAAGGATATGCTCGATAAGGCCATTACTCAAGAGGATTATGAACTTGCCTCAAGAATTCGGGACGAAATAACTTCGAGAAAAGGAAAGAACTAGGTCATCGCCTTTTCCAGGCGCTTTTTGATCTGATTGGTTTTTTAATCGCTTTGTTTTCCTTTTCATCATTTAGCAAAATTGCGGCCGCCAAGGCCCCAATGAGCTGTTCTTCCTTACCCTCCAATTCACTTGGCGAAAAATAATTCTTTACAAAATGTGTGTCAAATTTTCCAGAAATAAAGGCCTTATGCGAAAGCGCAAAATGGCAAAAATCGAGGGTAGTGGCAACGCCGCGAACTTTGTAATCAGCAATGGCATTGAGCATTCTGAGCCTGGCTTCTTCGCGATCACGACCATAGGTGATAAGCTTTGATATCATCGGGTCGTAGTAAATAGGTATTTCCATCCCTTCTACAAAACCATCATCCACCCTGACACCATGACCTTTGGGTGGTTCATAGGTTTCCAATCTACCTATGTCTGGTAGAAATCCGTTGTATGGATCTTCTGCATAAACCCGAACCTCGATGGCGTGACCCTTTAGTTCGATATCTTCTTGTTTAAAACTCAACTTTTCTCCTCTGGCAACCTTAATCTGTTCTTTCACCAAGTCCAATCCGGTTATGAATTCAGTGACTGGGTGCTCTACCTGAAGCCTGGTATTCATTTCAAGGAAATAGAAATTGTGCTTTTCATCCAACAAAAATTCAACTGTACCGGCACCTATGTAATTACAGGCTCTGGCCACATTCACAGCGCACTGACCCATTTGCTCTCGCAGTTGCGGGCTTAGTACCGAAGATGGTGCCTCTTCAATTACTTTTTGATGCCTTCGTTGTATGCTGCATTCCCGCTCAAAAAGGTGCACTATATTGCCATGCTCGTCTGCCAATACCTGAATTTCTATGTGTCTTGGAGATGAAACGTAACGCTCAATGAATACAGAGCCGTCACCAAAGGCGGAAGTCGCTTCACTCACAGCCCGTTTCAACTGTTCGGCAAGTTCAGATTCATTTTCTACAATGCGCATGCCTTTTCCACCTCCACCGGCTGAGGCTTTGATCAATACCGGGAACCCAATTTCCTTGGCCACGTTATAGGCCTCGTCTACGTCGGCAACCGCTTCATCTGTACCCGGCACCATGGGGATATCGTAGCTTTTCACAGCAGCCTTGGCCGCAAGTTTACTTCCCATAATTTCCATGGCTTCGGGGCTGGGTCCAATGAGCTTAATGCCTTGTTCGGACAACTTACGTGCAAATGCCGCATTTTCAGACAGGAATCCGTATCCGGGGTGAATGCCTTCCGCACCACACCTCTTGGCTATTTCAATGATTAAATCTCCTTTTAAATACGACTGATCCGAAGGGGGTGGTCCAACGCAATATGCTTCATCGGCAAACTTCACAAATGGGGAGTTGCGGTCCGCTTCAGAATAAATTGCAACAGTTGCGATGCCCATTTCTCTGGCAGATCGCATTATTCTCGAGGCTATTTCACCCCTGTTTGCCACTAAAATTTTCTTCATGATTCTCTAATTAATTGCAATATTACCCCATTCTTAAATTAAGCTTCCTGAATTTGAACAGACCCGAATCGCGCATCATCTTCAGCTCTAAAATAAATGCAATAATAACAATTGAATATTCAACGATTAACAAGAGGCTGTCTTCTTTAAAAGCGGGCTGGCTATATGCATAGTAACTGAAAAAGACCAGGAAGGTCCAGGGAATGGTGGCAAGTAGTCTTCCGGATAAACAGGCCAGAAGCAGCACATGAATAAGGTACCACGGGTGAACGGTTGTTCCCAGGAGGTAATAAACAAAAAAAGAGATCAGGCCCAGGCTAAAAAACACTTCCCAAGTTCGCACTTCAAGAGTCAATGCCAGTGCAAGTATTAACATCGTACTTACCAATGCCATAGTTGTGCCAGCAGTTGCGATAATGTTGTAGCCTGTGACCTCAAAACCAATGGCACGAACCACATAATAAATACCTGCGTTAAATTCAAAAGAGTTGAAATAGAGCCCAATACTGTCAAATATATGTGCGATGAATTGATGGTCAAGAAATGGAATAAAAGACAGCCAAAACAACAGTCCTGCCAAGACCAGAACGATGGCTCCTCGAACCAGGCCCAATTTTCTCCAGATAAGCGGAAAAAGTACAAACGGAAGAAGCTTTATACTTGCAGCCATGCCCAGAAACAGTGGCATGAAATACATTGTACCTTTCGTTAAAAAATAGAAAAACAAAATCAGCATGGCAACGCTCACTCCTTCAAAATGAAGATTGCCAATGGTTTCAATGACCACCAATGGATTCAGCAGGTATAAGGCAGCGTAGTGCAATGGTTGACCTATGGCCGACAACAATTTGGGAAGAAGAAAAATACTAAGCAGGTCAAAAAGAAAGAGCAAGCACTTCAGGAGCACGACCATCACGAACAAACTACCTCCAGAAAAAAAGGCGGCAAAAGCAAATAAATATTGATTTAGTGGTGGGTAAACACTGTAATAGTTAGTACTATTCATTTTGTTCCTAAGTAAAAGTTGTTGTTGGCTTAATTTATTCCCATCTAATTCTTCCGGCAAATATTCATACGGATTAATACCGGAAACTACCAATTCACCGTCCCAGGCAAAACGATAGAAATCATCCGATAAATTAGGTTGGTAGAACAGTAGGCAGAAGCGCATGGCAATGGACGCAACAATCAGATATCGGCCGTAACGTTGATCCAGGCGCAGTCTGGAAGAAAAAACAGCATAGGCCATGAAAAGCAGACTGACGTCAAAGAATAGCCATTTAAAATCACTTCTTTCCACAAAGTAGGCTTGATGCACCAACAAGGCAAGCGTTACCAACAAATACAATGTGAAAATGCGATGCTTGGAATTCATGATGTCAGCTCATGGCATGGCGAATAGATTGTACAGAAACAAAAGAATAACCGATCACCAGCAACAGTAAAAAAGGAAATAATCCGAAATCACTGAAGTAATAGGAAAGTGCGATTCCCGCGATAAAATAAAAAACCAGCGCTATTTCAAGGAAGGTCAGTTTCCCGATCTTACCTGACAGGTATTGATTGCCCTTCCATTGATCTCCTTGAGCCTTGATGTTGAATTTGGGAGTGCGAATAAATGCTGTTTTTCGTCCGATGAGCCCTTCAAAAGCGGCAATGCCATTATGAAGGGAAAGCCCCATGGAAATAGCTAAAAAAAGCGGGAAGCGAATAAGGAATGAGGGTAGGGAGCGAATCAATCCCTTTCCGTTCAATGCGTACGAGGCGTAATAGAATATGGCCAGAAACAATACGCCAAATAGAAAAAATCCTGCCAATTGATACACGCCGGCGTATTCCGGGTAACGATGTTTCACAAACAACATGGGTACACTCAATAAGGAAGTAATCACAATGCATATAAAAAGAGTGGAATTCAAGAGGTGAAATACCCCGTTGACCTTGGTTTTAAAGGTGAAATTCTCGGACCGAAGTAACTTTCCCAGGTTTTTTCGACTGCATTCTGCGGCTCCTTTTGTCCAACGGTATTGTTGTGTTTTGAGGGCATTCATCTCGGCAGGCAATTCAGCCGGTGATCCACAGTCTTCCATAAACTTGAATTTCCAACCTCTTAATTGCGCTCGGTAACTAAGATCGAGGTCTTCTGTCAGTGTATCGGCCTGCCACCCGCCGGAATCCTCTATGCAGGCCTTTCGCCATATGCCCGCCGTACCATTGAAATTTATAAAATGCCCCCCTTGATTCCTACCAGCTTGCTCTACGCTAAAATGGGCATCGAGTCCAAATGCCTGAAGTTTTGTTAGCATTGAATAATTCTTGTTCACGTGTTCCCACCTGGTTTGAACCATGCCAATGCGGTCAACGCCAAATTCACCAACGGTTCTTTTTAAAAAATCGGCACCCGGTAAAAAATCGGCATCAAAAACGGCTACCAATTCGCCTTTGGCAATGCTCAGTCCATATGCCAATGCACCTGCTTTAAACCCTAGGCGCTTCGGTCTTCGAAGATGTACAATATTCAAGCCGGAAGCCTTATGATGTGCAACGCGCTGGGCAATGATTTCGACGGTTTGGTCATCGCTGTCGTCCAATACCTGTACTTCGAGTTTATCCTTTGGATAGTCCATTTGCGCCACGCAATCGATCAGGCGCTCTACTACGTACATTTCATTGTAAATGGGCAGTTGAATCGTAACAAATGGTTGATTTTCAAGTACTTTTTCCATCGCTCTTGGCTCTTCCTTCTTCTGATTTTTTCGGTACTTCAGGTAATGAAAAACCAATTGCAACTGCACCAGGCTGTATGCAAAGATGAAAAGCATGCATAAGGCATAGATCAAAATTAGTGCGATGGCCATTTGGTAAAATTAAGCGTATTTAAAAATGGTGCGAATTATCTTATACCCGGCTAAAAAAGTGCCTTTTACGGTTCCGGAAATTTTCGAAAAACCGATTCTTTTTCTATAGTCAACCGGTACTTCCAGACATCTTAGGCCCTTTTTTATCCCCTTGACCTGCATTTCTACCGTCCACCCGTAATCCTGATCTTCCATTTCCAATCGGGTCAGTGAAGAGTAACGAATGGCTCGAAAGGGGCCAAGATCTGTGAATTTGTGCTTGAACAAATGCCAGATCAAAAACGTCGCCAGTCTGTTGCCAAATCGTTGAGGAAATGTCATGGAGCCCGATTCCCTGTTCCCCATAGACCTTGAACCGATCACAAGATCGGCAATATTGAGGGCAATAGGATTCACCAGTTCGGGCATTTGCTCAGGATAATCTGAATAATCGGCATCAATAAAAACCACGATATCAGGCAGATCCGCTCTATTCTTTGCATATTCCAAGCCCCGTAAACATGCCCTGCCATAACCGGCTATTGGTTCTTCAATAACGGTGGCTCCTGCCCTTGATGCCACCACTGAAGTGTTGTCGTTGCTGTTGTTATTCACTACCACTACTTCAGTGATCATATCGACGGGAAGATCGGCAATCACCTTGCCTACACTGTTTTCTTCATTAAAGGCCGGAATAATGACTACGATCTTTAAACGATTATCAGGCATTCAATTCAATGGATTCTGAACCGATCAAAATTGGGTTATCATTGATGCGTCCTTCTTCTGGCCCATTTTCCAGTTTTAAAACACCTCTTGGACAAACGGCTGAACAAACGCCGCAACCGACGCATGAAGAACGCACAATGTCTTGTCCACGTTGAGCGTACCATCTAACGTCAATCCCCATTTCACAATAGGTCGAGCAATTGCCACACGAAATGCATTGGCCGCCGTTGGTAGTGATTCTGAATCTGGATTTAAAGCGTTGAACGATGCCCAAATAGGCCGCAAGAGGGCATCCGAATCTGCACCACATCCGGTTTCCCATTAAGGGGTAAAAACCGGTTCCGACCACTCCTGCAAAGGCAAATCCAATTAAAAATCCGTATTGCTCCCTTATTGCGTAGGTGCTGATTCCAAGAATTTCATAACTGCCACTTATATAAGAATAGATCACCGAAGCAGTCATGACCACTGAGTATACCAGTACAGAATGAACCAGTATGCGCTCGATCTTCCAGGCCTTTAAGGACTTGTCTGAAAGCTGTCGGAATGGATCTCCGACGGTCTCGGCCAGGCCTCCACATCCACATACCCATGAACAATACCACCGCTTGCCGAAAAAATAAGTTAGGGTCGGGACACCAAGTACAAATAGAAGGACACCCCAGGCAAAAAGCCACAGACCAAAATTTCCGGCAGCTATATGCTCATCAATGCGATAATCAAAAAAGAAGGTGTATTCCAGTGGCCAAATACTTTTAAGGTCATACGCGGGCTTGTTCAGGAGTTTCAGAATCTGTGGCAAGGTAAAGGCAAAACACAGTTGAAAGAATAAAACCGATAAGGTGCGAACCTGCTGATACATGTTACCCCGGTATTTAAGCATCATTCGAACACCCATAATCGTCATCGAAAGGGAGTAAATGAAACCGTATAAAAACCACTGGTCCGCATCCTGGCCACTCAACCAACGGCTCATAGGGTCGAGAATAAGCACCCAGTTACTGATAAATTCAGGAAATTTATAAAGAGCGATGTAAAAGCCGATGAGTAAAACGCCCAGCCCTATACCGATCCAACCTTTGTTCTTGGTCTTACTGAAAAATACTCCGTCATTTTTGATGCCAGGTAATTCCGTAAAATATACAGGAATGATGTACATCAGCCCGCCCAGGGCGGCAAGTAAAAATGTTATAATAAAAAACGTCCATGAATGATCGGGAATCATACCCAGACTGGAATTCTTGACCACGGCAAAGGTGTAATCATCCCAAATTACACTGTTCCAGTCTTCCCTTTCTTTGGCCCTTTCATTTACTTTATCCACATAGCTTCCAAAGCGATTAATGAACGCTATTTTGGACGTAAAAACCATGCCTTTCATTTGATCCAACGCAGGCTTCAGAGATTCATGGTGTTCAGACCTAATGGACTTGACAAAGGAAGCCTCAGTCAATTGATAGCTGTTCAGGCTGAGTGACCCAAACAATATCAGCAAGGCGGTGAAAAACAGGAATATGCCGCTTATACGTATCGCCTTCATTGATTTTTTAATTTAAAACGATGAACATACGCCAATGAAATGGCCGTTGTCTGGCCCACATTTCTTCCCCATATCACTTGCGAAAGTGTTCCTGAAATGCCGTTTATCGAATTAAAAGGCTTGTAATACGTGATGCCTATCTTACCAAAAGAAACGCCAAGTGTACGGAATAAGAGATCTGTGCTTCCGTCCCTCTGCTCCTGATAGTCGCGGCCTCCGATGGCAATTTGTTGATCATA
The DNA here is from genome assembly GCA_040220895.1 of Vicingaceae bacterium. GTDB lineage: Bacteria > Bacteroidota > Bacteroidia > Flavobacteriales_E > Vicingaceae > UBA11591. The sequence continues at coordinate 36,480 of JAVJVY010000018.1, read as the reverse complement.
CCACACATCGATGTATCGCTCACTACGTGCCCAACCGACCTTCACTGCAAAGGGGTAACTCGATGGCACAGGATCCAGTCGATATGTATAGCCCGCTTCAGCCATAATAAAAAACCCATCACTTCGGAAATATTGCACGATGGCCCTTGAATCAAAGGCCGTATCGGCTTGCCCAATGGAATTAACACTTTCGGTAAAGTAGTTGCTCATTGGAAGTTTAGCCCCGGCACTAAGCATGAAAGAAATACTTGCACCACTTTCTAAATTCCACTGGTATAATCGAGCTTTGATGTAGGATGAAATATCCTGAAAATTACTGAGCTCTGCGGCAGTGTATACATAGGGAGCACTAACTTGCAAATCAAGCCAATTGGTAATGCCATAAGCCAGGTAGATGTTGGCCGCCAGCGAAGTTCGTTTTACACTGACAGGATTATTGATCTTGGAGTAATAATTGCTGAAATTCTCAAAAGTAAGGCTTGGGGCGACATCCAGGTTTCCTTTTCCCCGCATGAAACCGTCGATGGCCGGTTGAGACAGGGCCCAGGAAAATGGACAAAATGATATTAAAAACAATAGTGCCCTACAACTCATGCGAACATTTTTTTCCATGAAAATGCCTTAGGGCTGATGTTTTTGTTGAATTCCTTATTGTATTCTTCAATAATCATCCGTGTATGGTCCTTATAAAATTCGGGGTCGAACAGTGCCAAGCGAAAATTTTCAAGCACAAAATCAACGCTTCTCTCCTGTTTTAACCAGCGGTCAAATACCTGATGTCTTAAACGGATACCGAAGGAATTAATGCCCACAAAAATTGAACTTTCACCGTCAAATATGACCTTCACGGCCTTTTGACCATTTTGATCTTCCCAATAAAATTTTTGTTCTCCCTCTCCCAGTTCGCTCCCTACCCGACCATAGGTTTGATATTCGATGTCAAAGAATTTAGCCGAATTAAACCAAGGTCCGGGAGCGTATTCTTTATTTAAACCCAGTATATTTTGACCCGCTATTTCGCCCATCATGCGACCAGTGTACCAGACTTGCTCAATTGAATTCCTGCCTGTGATTGGGTCAGAAAATTCAACGCAATCGCCTGCGGCATAGACGCCCGGCAAATTTGTTTCAAGCTTTCGGTTCACCAGAATACCCCTGTTGGTGTCCAAAGCCGAATTTATTACGAAATCGATATTCGGAGAAACTCCCGCTGTCAAGCCAACCAATTGGCATTGAATTTCATTGCCGTCCAAGAGTAAGACGCTTTCCACGCGACCGTCTTTTCCCGGCCTGATCTCTTTCAACTCACTTTGTAATCGAACATCAATTTGGTGCTGCTCAAGGTGGCGCAGTATCAATTTGGATTCTTCCTTAGGAAGCACGTTTCCCCAATAGCGGCTTTCCCTGATCAACATGCATACCTCAATTTCTCGCGAACGCAACATTTCGGCCAGTTCAATTCCAATCAGACCGCCGCCTACGATCAACGCTTTTTTGACCCTTCTTTCAGACAAAGGTGCATTCATTGGGTGGGTGTTCTTTTCAAGTAATTCAAGGTCTTGAGCGGAATACATGCCTTGAACACCTGGAAGATCCTGGCCGGGCCATCCAAACTTGTTGAATTTTGAACCGGTAGCCAGAAGCAGCTTGTCATAGGTTAACTGACCACCCGAGCGCAAACGAAGTTCGCTCTTATCAAAAAGAATCTCTTCTACGTGATCTCGAACCAGTTCAATGTTGTTTTTATTCCAGAAGTGGGCTTCATAAGGCTGTGTGTGTTCGAATTTCATATGTCCCATGTAAACATACATCAGTGCCGTGCGAGAAAAGAAATACTTGGTTTCAGAGGATACGACGACTATGTCACAATCGCTCTTCTTACGGATAGTACGAGCTGCCGTAATGCCTGCGATTCCATTGCCAATTATAACGACTTTCACTTTGTGAACTTAAGTAGATCTTTTCAAATAGGAATATCGAAAATAGCACGTAAAATTGAATCCCACCTGTCAACTTTTTAACCAAATTCGCAAAGCCCTTGAAAGGCCTCGCAATTACAGTCTTATTATTGGGGATTAAACGTCGGAATTAATTGTTGCGGAAGAGGGAAACTGTTCCTCGTCGAAGAATCGGGTTTTGCTCACTGTCGTAGGCTTCTACGATAAAGAAATAAGTGCCCTGAGGTAATTCCCGACCTGAAAAATCGCGTCCATCCCAATGTCCGTGTAATTGTTCATAACGAAACACCTCTTTACCGGTCTGATCTAGAATTGAACATTTAATAGACGAAAGTCCATCGGTATCAATGACAAAGGCGTCGTTGATTCCATCGCCGTTCGGTGAGAAAGCGTTAGGTATCGTGATGTATGTGTTGTTATCCACACTTATCTCAACGCTGTCTTTTGAACGGTAGCCTTTATCATCGGTGATTTCAAGAACTACCCAGTAATTGCCGCTATTGGTAAAGGTATGGCTTAGTTGTTGCACATCCCGATCGATGTCTTCACCGGCGATGATCCACCTGACCATTCCGGTCTGACTTCCTTGGTTCTCAAAGCGAACGGAAAGCGGAAGCTTACCAGACTTTAGCGAAGCATAAATAGAGGCTTCCGGCAAGATCCGTTCATCTTTTGGTTGACTTTTTTCACTATTGGTTGCAGCTGCAGTTGCGATTTTCGTTTCCTCTTGATTTGGCGAAACGCTTTCTGAAACAGGCTGAACGGCCGGGGCCTCTACTTGTGCAGGTGGAACATTTCCACTATTGGCAGTTGCAATGTTGCTCATGGACCCTAGCCGAGTGCTCGGTGCAGTGCTCATTCCATTCTGATTATTTTCTGTTTCAAGGCCGTCGACATTTTCGAAGGCCGATGTCATTTCACTTTCTTTCGCTGATTCAAGAACCTGAAGTGTTGGTTCGTTTTCTTCAATCGCAACACCTGGTTCAACGACTTGTTCAGCAGCTGTTGGCCGTTTCTCGTCAGGGTCTGAGTCACGCAGTGCAACGTAAGCCGCAACGGTCAACAAACCGGCCGTCGCCGCTACAATGGCAATTTTAACGGCAACCGAGGCCGATGTACCTGCAGAAACCGAAGAACCTGCTGACGAAGCATCCGGAGACATAGGTTGCGATCCGATCTGAGATGCAATGTTGTCCCAAACCGAAGGGTCAACTTCGGCTTCGAAGTGATCGAACGAATCCTTGAATAAATCTTCTATGTTGTCCAACTTATCGCTCATTGGTCCAATTCGTTTCTGATTTGCTCAGCATTTTTTGCAAGTAGGTTCTCGCCCTGGAATATTGAGACTTTGAGGTATTGACCGAAATTCCCAATTCCAATGCAATTTCTTTGTGAGAGTAACCTTCTATGGCAAACATGTTAAACACTACTTTATATCCTTCGGGTAATTGATTAATAATTTTTAAAAGGTATTCAGCCGAGAGCCCTTCAACGATGCCATCCTGCTCACTGATCTCCATTGCTTTTTCGTCGTCCAATTCAACTGCATACCTTCGTTTCTTTTCTTTTCTATAGGCATCTAATGCCGTATTGATCATAATTCTTTTTATCCATCCTTCAAGAGAACCGTCGTGATGAAAACCGTCGAGGGCTTTAAACACCTTGATAAATCCATCTTGCATGATGTCTTGAGCTTCTTGTGAATCACTCGCATACCTTAGACATATCCCGTACATTCTGCCGCTGAACTTGTCGAACAGGGCCTTCTGCGCCGAGGATTTCTTCTGTATGCAGTCTTTAACGAGTTGTTCATCGCTCATGAAGTGTGATTCACTTTTCCCACTCAATTCTTCAGACGACATCTCTCTTCAATAGGTTGCACGGGTAATTTCAATTTTTTCATTCGCCGTAATAGAACACTCTTTTTACCCGTTCAGAAAACGAAGTAAGAATCTCATAAGGTATGGTGTTTCTTTTTTCTGCCATTGCATAAATGTCCTCGCCTCCGTTCATTACAACTACTGAATCCCGTTCGGTAACTCCTTTTATATTCGAAATGTCGATCATACACATGTCCATGCAGACATTGCCTACGATGGGGGCCAATCCCCCATTCAGCCGCAATAACCAATTCCCATTTCCCAGTTCACGGGCCAGTCCGTCGGCATAGCCAATTGGAACGGTGGCAGTGACCATGTCTTTTTCCGCAACAAAACCACGGCTGTAACCAATGCTCTCGCCTTTCTTCACCACTTTTATTTGACTAATCACCGATTTTAGCGAAACGACCGGTTTAAGCACCTGACTTGTGTTACTTAGTGATGAAATGCCATACAGTCCGATCCCAAGTCTGACCATGTCTTTGTGGTGCTGCGGGAAACGGATGATTCCATCGCTATTGAGCAAATGACACATGAAATTTCTGGAAGTTTTGGCTCTGATGCCATCGGTAAAGCGATCCAGAAGCGCCACCTGTTCAGCGGTAAAATCATCATGATCAGGGTTGTCACTAGAAGAGAGATGAGAAAAAACACTGGCCAATTCCAGTAGTGGATTTTCGCTTAACATGTCGCACACGTGATTCAAATCTTCGGTTTCCAGTCCAAGTCGGTGCATTCCCGTATCAATCTTCAAATGGATCTTAAGAGATCTGCCACTATTTCGGGTATAAGCGTCAACCAGGTGCAGGCTAGGCAGGCTATAAATTTCGGGCTCAAGGTCATATTCAAGCATAGTAGCAATTCCGCCGATGGCCGGATTAATGACCATAATAGGTGCCGTAATGCCATTCACTCTAAGGTTCACCCCTTCGTCAATGTAGGCCACTGCCAAATAATCAATGCCCTGATGCTGAAGCACATTGGCGACCTCGTGGCTTCCGGTGCCATAGGAGAAGGCCTTAACCATGACCATGATCTTCGTTTCTTTTGATATCACAGAGCGGTAGTATCCCAGGTTTTCGATCATGGCCGATAAATTCACTTCCAACCTGGTTTCGTGTTTTTTGTACTCGAGAATCCTGGAAATTCGCTCAAACTCAAAATTTCTTGAGCCTTTCAATAGAATGGTTTCATCAAAAAAGTCGAGCCGATTCAGATTAGAAATAAAGTCAGAAGTTGTAGGGTAAACCTCAGCTGCTATTTGCTTATCGCTAAGGTAATCTCCTATCTCCTGACCGATGGCTATGATCCTGTCAACCTTATTCGCCCGGCACAATTGTATGACCTTGTCATAACGCTCATTCGCCGGAATGCCGCTTTGAACGATATCAGAAAGAATCAAGGTGCGCTTATGGTGCTGGCGCTGCATGCTTAAAAAATGCAAGGCAATTTCAAGGCTGACCAGGTCTGAAGTGTAGGCGTCGTTTATCAAGGTGCAGTTATTGACCCCCTGTATCTGCTGCAAGCGCATGGGTACTACCTGCAACAGGGGACTTGATTCTGCCAACACCGAACTATCCGTACCGAGAATGAGCGCCAGAATAAGGCAATGCACTCCGTTCTCGATCGAAGCGTCATCGGTAAAGGGAAGCTTGAATTCCAAGTCCTTATTCTCCCAGTTGAATGCAACCAAGGTCATCTGATCTTGTTGACGACTTTGAACCAGGATGTCGGGATTCAGCTTTTGATTGAGCGACCATGAAATGCACCTAGGCACTTTCAATTGTCCGGCTAATCTATGAATAAGGTCGTAGTCTTTTCTATAGAGAAGTGTTCGGCAATCCTTGAAGAGCATCAATTTTTCACGCACCAGTTCCTCTGTGGAAGAGAAATTTTCAAGGTGGGCCTGATGCACATTTGTTATAAGACCCACACTTGGTTTTAAGATCTTTTGAAGTTTGATCATTTCACCCCTTTGCGATATACCGGCCTCGATCAACGCCAGGTCCAGTTCCTCTGGCAACAACAAAAGAGAATGCGGCAGTCCTATTTGTGAATTATAACTTTTTGGACTGCGCCCCACCTTGAATTGGGACGTCATGAGTTGAAAAAGCCATTCTTTTACTACCGTCTTTCCGTTCGAGCCCGTAATTCCGACGATGGGGAAAGACAGTTTCTGCCGGTAATCGGCAGCGAGCTGCTGAAATGCCTCAAGTGGATTCAGGCAGTGAAATAACCGTGCATCTGCAGGTAAATCAGATTTCCAATCGTTTTTCACCAGGAAGCTGCGCACGCCTTTGGAATAAGCATCATGAGCAAATCGATGTCCATCGTTACGATCGGTAGTCAGTGCTATAAAAAGAGTTTCCGGGCCCAGGCTTCGGTAACGGCTGTCGGTGGCAAAATGAGCGACTATTTCCGTACGCTCCTTTCCATCCATAACAGCGCTTGTGATGTCCCTAATTTCTTTTGCAGAATAACTTGCTCCCGGCATTTGCTCAAATGTCACGAATTTAAGCCTTATTACAAAGAAGTCATCATGTGGTGGGTGTTAACAAAAAACCCTGAATGGCCGCCGCGGCTATGGCCTTAATCCTTTATTTTGAGTTAAAATTTAACGCATGGATTTAAGTGCAATGAGACTAAATATTACCCAGCTCATCGATGATGTCAAATACCAATCCGATATGCTCACCGATATTGAGCGATTGCCGGTAATACAGTTAAAGGTAATTCTGGCCAAGATCAATAAATTGCATGAGGAAACGGCGGTATTACTTCATTACGTAGAGCAACAATCGATCGAAAACCAAAAAGTAACCAGGGTAGAAGAGCAACTGGAATCAACAGAGAAAGAAACCACAATTTCAGATATCCCCGCCCAAGAACCGTCCTTAGAATCAAACACTCCTAGCAAAGCTAAAGTAACTCCTGCTGAGCCCGCAAAAGGAAAATCTTCGGAATACCTGGAAGATAAATTAAAAAGATTGGTTGTTAAGGACTTGAACACTGCGATTGGCATAAATGAAAAATACCTCTTTGCAAGTGAATTATTCGCCGGCAGCATTGAAATGCTCAAGGAAAGTGTTTCAGTCTTGAATCAGTTGGTCGATCTTGATCAGGCCAATGCTTATCTGGATGAAATGGCCAGCAAACACAACTGGGATCCGGAAAGTGAAATCGTGAAGAATTTCAGAGAACTGGTCGAAAAGAAATACGATCAGCCTTAGCCGCCCCGCACGATGATCTCGACCCGGATGTTTTGCATGGCCTCTTTCATATTCTCCGGCTGGGCAATGATCATTTGATCGCCACCCATTCCTTTGGCCTCCATGTTCCTGGCGTCTATTCCTCGCTTTTGTAAAAAGCTGACGATTTTATGCGCACGTCTTAGCGAAAGTTCCCTGGCTGATCCGGTAAAGTTCCATTCTTCACCACTGTGAAGAATGACTCTTCCGGCTTTCACGTCTTTGTTTCCATTGGTATGACCAATAACTTGAATTTGAATATCGCTCCTGTTCTTTAAGAAGCTGTATACCTTTTCGAGTTCTTCCTCGCTTTCCACTTTAAGAGCGTAGGTATTTGGGTAGAAATAGACATTTTCAAGGATGAATTCTTTCTTGTCGCTCCATTTCAATTCGAATTCATTCTTATCACCTTTTGAAGGTGAAATTGCCGTTACCAATTCCTTGTATCCAAAGGATTCGACCTTGACCTTGTAATCTCCGTCTTCAAAAAGAAAAGCCTCAAAACCAACTTCTTCCGAGCTGCGAAGTCGCACCTGGTGACGGGTGAATGGATCGGAAAAAACGAGGCTGGCATTAATGGCATTCCCAGTGACGCCGTCCAATACCCGCCCTGTAATTGCGACCTTACCGTCTAGACTGCTTGCTTCTTCCGTGTCCTCTTGTGTACCGTCAACGCACAGCGATAAGCTGTTCTCACTTGTAAGTACAGTGACTTTGTCACCGTATTTAAATTCGATCTTGTGACCGCATCCATTAGGAAATAGCGGATAAATGCCTAAATAATAATAACTGTCCTTCTGTGCTTTGAAATCAGGGAGGTCTTCAAAGGCGATGAGCTCCAGATTATCTTGTATGAGGTTTCTGCAGAAGCTGTTGCCGTTGTATTGATAAAAATAGATGTCAAAATTCCGTTGATCGTCGAGTGATAAGACCCGGTAGGAAAATTTCTCTGAGTCTTTGCTTTTAATCTTGTACCAAAAGGTGTGGTCGTCGTGGTCGTTGTACCTTATCCACTTGTCCGATCTGAGTGGGGCCGATTTTGAAAATTCTAATTCAAAGGGCTGAAGGCAATTGATCTTTACCTCTGCCTGGGCTATTGCCTTGTGTGCAAACCAAAGGCCGTAAAATGACAACACGACCCGAAGGCCGTGTGTCCAAATTATTTTTTTGATGTGCATTCAGCCTTTTATCAACTGCATTTGGAATGTCCGCAATTCTTACAATTCAGGCATCCTTCTTCATAGACAAGGCTGTCTTCACCGCAACTGTCACATAGCTCTTTTTCCCATTTGGTTCCATTGGGGATGTAGCGTTTTAATGCCCTTACGACTCCATTTTTCCATGTATTAAGGGTCTCGTCGTTCAGATGAAGGTCTGATATCATGTCTACCGCACCGACCAAAGGCATGCCGTGACGCAAAACACCCGAAATAAGCTTGGCGTAATTCCAGAATTCCTGGTTGAAGGACCTTGAAAGACCGTTGATGGTTATGCGATATCCATCCTTGTCCTTGTACTGAAAATCGTATCGGCTCTTTCCGTTTTCATCGCGATTCTTGGTGACACTTCCATGATCCACATAGGTGGGGATCAGGAATGAATCCTCTGCCCTACCCGTGAAAATCTCATAAGGCCTGCCTTTTAACAGGCCTACCACTGCGATCCATTTTTCGTTGTTGTTCTGGAACCTGACGATGTCGGCTTCCAATTCATCCGGACGCGGTGGGGCACTGGTTTCGTGCACTTCATCTTCAACCGCTTGTTTCTTTTCCTGATCACTTATGAGCACACCCGACCTGCTTCCATCTCGGTACACAGTGATTCCTTTGCAGCCGCTTTCCCAACCCGTTACGTAAATATCACTGATCAATTCTTCTGTAGCATCGTTCGGAACATTCACTGTTACGCTGATGGAATGATCCACCCATTTTTGGATGGCGCCTTGCATCTTGACCTTGTTGAGCCAATCCACATCGTTTGCCGTAGCCCTGTGGTAAGGTGATTTTGCGATGATCTTATTCAACGCATCTTCGCTCATTTTGGTCACCTGGTCAACGTCATAGTTGTTCAACTTCAACCAGTCAACAAATTTATGGTGGAACACGAAAAATTCTTCCCAGCTGTCGCCTACTTCATCTACAAAATCCACTTTGACATTCTTGTCATTTGGATTGACCTTTCTCCTACGCTTATAGGAAACCATGAAGACGGGTTCAATGCCGGACGTTGTTTGTGTCATAAGACTCGTTGTGCCCGTGGGTGCAATGGTGAGCAGGGCAATATTGCGGCGGCCGTATTTAATCATGTCGCTGTAAAGTTCAGGATCGGCTTCCTTGATTCTTGCTATGAACGGGTTTCCTTCTTCCCTGACCGAGTCATAAATCGGGAAGCAACCCCGTTCTTTTGCCAGATCGACCGATGAACGGTATACGTCCAGGGCATATCGCTTATGAACGTCTACAGAAAAGTCAAGTCCTTTGTCAGAGCCGTATCTCAGTCCCAGGGCGGCCAGCATGTCGCCTTCGGCGGTAATGCCCACACCTGTTCTTCGACCTTCAACGCATTTCTTGCGTATGTTTTCCCATAGGTTCAACTCGGTTCCCTTGATGGCGTCGTCTTCGGGATCGTCTTTGATCTTTTTGATTATGGTGTCCACTTTCTCCAATTCCAGGTCGACGATGTCGTCCATGATGCGAAGTGCCAACTTGGCGTGCTCATCGAATTTCTCGTAATTGAACTTGGCCTTTTTTGTGAATGGTTCGTCGACGTAACTGTACAAGTTAATTGCCAGCAAGCGACAACTGTCGTAAGGGCAGAGTGGGATCTCGCCGCACGGGTTTGTGCTTACCGTTTTAAAACCAAGATCGGCGTAAGAATCAGGTACCGATTCTCGAATGACAGTATCCCAAAAGAGTACGCCCGGTTCCGCACTTTTCCAGGCATTGTGTATGATCTTTTTCCAGATCGCGGAGGCATCGGCTTCTTTGCTGATGCGGGCTTCGCCCTGAACGGGAAATTGCTGGTGATAGGTTTTCTCGGACTTGACGGCCTTCATGAATTCGTCGTCGATCTTGACCGAAACATTCGCTCCCGTGACTTTGGTCCCATCCATTTTGGCGTCGATGAATCCTTCGGAATCGGGGTGTTTGATGGAAATAGACAGCATCAGGGCCCCTCGCCTTCCATCCTGAGCTACTTCCCTGGTGGAATTTGAATATCGCTCCATGAATGGCACCACACCGGTTGAAGTAAGTGCGCTGTTCAATACGGGTTGCCCTTTTGGACGGATGTGTGAAAGATCGTGTCCTACTCCTCCGCGTCTTTTCATCAATTGTACCTGTTCCTGATCAATTTTCATGACACCGCCGTAAGAATCGCTTTCGCCCTTATTACCAATGACAAAGCAATTCGAAAGGGAGGCGATCTGAAATTCATTGCCGATTCCAGTCATCGGACCACCTTGTGGCACGATGTACTTGAAATCCTTCAAAACACCGTAGATCTTTTTTTCTGAAATTGGGTTGGGGTATTTCTTTTCGATCCTGGCGATCTCCGATGCCAGACGCTTGTGCATGTCGTCTGGATTTTGTTCAAAGATGTTTCCCTGAGAATCCTTCAGGGCATATTTATTTATCCAGACATTGGCCGCCAGTTCATCGCCTTTGAAATAGGCTTTTGAAGACTCAAAAGCTTCATCGTACGTGTAAGATCTTCGCTTATGTTTTCCGGTCGCTTTCTTTTCCGCAACAATTTCCTCTTTCCTTTTCGATTCCAATACCGGTGTCTTGCTCATAATGAAGAATTTACGATTTTTATTATTGTTGGCTAATAGTATCGCAATTTAAAAAGAGTGGGCTCGTGTTTCAGGGGCGCCTGTCGTTTTTTTCAACATTTCTTTTAACACATGAAAAAATTGAACTGAAGACCGGTTTATTTCAACAATAAGAAGGTGCCCCGGAATTCGGCTTCGTCGCCAAGGGCGTCCATCAGTTTGATGTAATAAGCGTACTTATCACTTGGAGCGGGCTTTCCGTTAATGAATCCATCCCAACCACCTTCAATGCGGTTGCTGGTGAAAACCAGCTGGCCCCAACGGTTGTAAATTCTGAAATCGTATTCCAGCACCGGTTCTCCGTAGGCGCGGTAGACCTCATTGACCTTATCGGAATTAGGGGTAAAGGTATTTGGAATAAAGAGCGACACGGCCGGCTTAATAAAGACGTCAAAAGCATTGGTATCCGTGCAACCAAATTGGGTGTAAACAACTTGCCTGACGGTGTACTTTCCCGATTGCCAATACCGGTGATCGTAATCGCAGAACGGAGACTGAAGTCCGTCGCCCAGGTCGAGCTTACAGATGGTTCCCCCTTGGGAACGATCTTGAAATCTCACTACGGGATTGGTAATAGAGGCTATGGGGTTCTCCACATAGATCCGCGCCTTGGGTAGCTCATTGACACGGATGAATCCGATCTTTAACATATTCACGGCCGAAGTGCAAACCTCATTGGTAGAAGCCAAAAGGCTGACATTGTATATGCCCGGTTCGGGGTAAACGTGCACCGGGTTTTCTTCGGTCGATGTTTTTCCATCTCCAAAATCCCAGAAGTAGGTCATGGGCGTCCAGGCTTTTGACGAATTGTTAAAGGCCACCTTGATGGGCACGCATCCGCTTCGCTCTTCCACGTCGAAGGATGGTTCTGCCTTAGGGTAAACAAATAGGCTGTCGGTGAATTCTTCTTCACAACCGTTTAGTCGAATGATCAGGGTGATGGGGTAAATGCCCGGTTCGGTGAATCGTATATTGGTGGGGTTCTGTTCAAAACTTCCCGTACTGACGGCGCTTGAACCATATACCCACTCAAAATTCGCGTAAGGCTCAAAAATTCCGCCCGCGTTTAAGTCAAAGGAATGCTCCTCAAAGCATTGACCGTCGGGTCGTTCAAAAAAAGGTTCCAGCAGTTCGTAAATTTCGTAAACCGTTTCGATGGTGTCCGCGCAACTAAGACCCGGATTGGCAATCAGGGTAATGACGTATTTGCCGGTATCGGCATAGGTCCAGGTCGGTTCAAAGAGTGTACTGGTATCAGCGGCAGTAGTTGGATCGCCAAAATCCCAAAAATAGCCAAGGGCATTCTGGCTGTTGTTTTTAAAGGTCACCGACAAACCTTCGCAGAATCGCTCCTGAGAACTCGCTGCGGCAATGGAATTCGGGTCGCACTGGGTAACGGTAAATTGAAAGTCTCGTTTATTTTCACTCAGGAAAATGCCGTTGCGGTATTCGGCCACGCAGACACCAACTACGTACTTTCCGATACTGGTTGCGGCACCCGTAATAATACCGGTGACAGGGTCGATTGAAAATGCCGGAGAGGAAGGAATTTGGTATGACCCGCTAAAACCTGTACCCCAAACGATATTGGTATAAGGCGGTGTAGAAGGAGGCAGCGGTCTGGGGCTGGCCCTGCTACCGCCCGAATAAGGGGTACAAAAAGAATAGACCAGCGAGTCACCGTCTTTGTCGGCGGCCGAATGATTGAAGGTCAGGTTATCGTTCAAACAAAGCACCAAGGGTGGATAGCTGTTATAGACCGGAGAAGAATTCGGGCTGTTGCCTATTTCATTCGTGCCGGGTATACGCATGGTATAGGTCGATCCTGTGGCGCCGGGTGATGGCATATTCGCGATGCCTGCATTCCGGCAGCACCGCTGATAGGTCAGGGTATAACCTCCACTGGATATAGGAAACCTTAACACCTTTTCATAGATACCCAGCTGGGTACAGATGTTCGGTGGTGCCTGCAAACAGGGATTACTCACCACTACATCCAGCAACTGCGGACCCGTGAGAGGCAAGTTAAAGGTGTCTAGTCTGAACAAATTATTGCCGGCATCAAATACGGCCAGGTATAAGGGGTCATCGAAGGGGCCGGTGGCTGCCGGTCCGCAGTCCTTGTACACCTTTAAGGTGATTCGGTAGGTCCAATGGGTGGAATCGGCACTAAGAAATTCGGCACTTATCTCGCCGCCTACAATATGTGTGGCTTGTACCTGCAAACAAGACAAGGCTAAGAAAAACGCCAAGGCAATGCTATATAATTTACTGAGCTTCAACAGACGACGGATTAATTGGGCCTTAGGGTAAATTTACATATAATAGAAAGACCTTGCACATTAAGGCCGCACTTGATTCTATATCTTTGACGCAATGAAGAAGATTTCGTTGCTTTTTTTTCTTGCCTCGATTTGCATGGCAGGTAGCTGCCAGAAAAAAAGCAAAGAACAGCCTAATGAACATCCGATGGAAATTCCAGACCACAAGCATACCAACGCACTCATTGACGAAACAAGTCCTTACCTGTTGCAGCACGCGCATAACCCGGTGAATTGGCATGCCTGGAACGACGAGTCCCTGAAAAAAGCGCGTGACGAAGAAAAGATCATTTTGGTTTCGATTGGATACAGCGCTTGCCATTGGTGCCATGTTATGGAAAAAGAATCATTTGAAGACCAGGAGGTGGCTGACTTCATGAATGAACATTTTGTCTGCATCAAAGTAGATCGTGAAGAACGCCCAGATGTCGATCAAGTATACATGGATGCGGTACAGGCCATTACCGGTCGCGGTGGATGGCCGCTCAATTGCTTTGCCTTGCCTAGTGGAAAGCCCTTTTATGGAGGTACCTATTTTAACAAGCGAAATTGGCTCTACCTGTTAAAAAACGTGGTTGAGGAATACCAAAATAACCCTCAAAAACTTATTGCCTACGCCAATGACCTTACATCGGAGATCAATAAGGTCAATCTGGGACCTGAGGAGTTGGGCGAAGTGAACGGAAAAGCCCTGTTGAAACAAACGGTCGAAAACTGGAAAGAGCGATTCGACAAGGTTGAAGGCGGACCCAAAAGGGCGCCGAAATTTCCACTGCCCAATAATTACCAATTCTTACTCGATTACGCCATTCTGACAGGGGACAATGCCACCATGGATCACGTGCGTCTTACCCTCGACAAAATGGCACTGGGTGGCATCTACGATCAGATAGGCGGCGGATTTGCCAGGTATTCTACCGATGAACTCTGGAAGGCGCCGCACTTTGAAAAGATGCTTTACGACAATGCCCAGCTTATTTCACTGTATGCCAATTCATATCGGTATTTCAAGGATGACTTTTACAAGGACGTTGTCAATCAGAGTGTGGAATTCATTGCAAGAGAACTCACCGGACCCCAGGGTGAATTTTACAGTGCCCTGGACGCCGACAGCGAAGGCGAAGAAGGTAAGTTTTATGTCTGGACCAAGGCGGAACTGGCCGAGGTTCCCGGCATTGAAATGGATTTTCTGAGCGATGTTTACCGGCTTCAGGATAAGCATCAGTGGGAAGGAAAGTTCATACTTCACCGCAACTACGGCGAAAAGAGCATACTCGAGAAATACAAACTCAGTGAAACAGACTTCAGGAAAAAACTCCAGGCTCAGAACAAGTTATTGTTTGATCACAGAAGTGGGCGAATTCGCCCGGGCCTGGACGATAAAAGCCTGACTTCGTGGAATGCCATGATGGTTTCTGCCTATGTGGATGCCTATGCCGCACTGGGGGACAAAGAATATTTACAAAGGGCCGAAAAAAACGCCAATCATCTGTATGACAATTTATTTTCAAGCAGCGACAAGGAGGCCATTCTCTACCACAACTATAAAAAAGGGACGGTCTCCATTCCGGGTTTTTTAGAAGACTATGCATTTTTGATCAAGGCCTACCTGGATTTGTACCAGGTGACTTTTGATGATGCGTGGTTAAATAGGGCCGAAGCGCTGAATTCCATCGCCGTTTCTGATTTCTGGAATAAGGATGAACACATGTTTTACTTCACCTCGAGCGATGAAAAAAACCTGGTGGTCAGGAAAATCGATGTCCAAGACAACGTCAGCCCTTCTGCTAATTCAGTAATGGCGCTGAACTTATTCAGAATCGGGCAGCTGCGCGACAGTGAAGAGGAGATCGAAATGGCCCGTTCCATGTTGAGCCGCGTTCGCGCTGCTATGCCGTCGTACGGTTCGGCCTATTCCAATTGGGCTCAACTGCAAAATGCCCTTACTTTTCCCTACCATCAAATAGCCGTCGTCGGCAAAGACTGCATGGAGCGAAATCTCGAAATGCAAAGGGCGTATTTTCCCAACAGCATGTTCCTAGGGGGTAAAAAGGAAAACGACATGCCCCTGTTGGAAAACAAATTGGTCAAAGGAAAGACCTTTATCTATGTTTGTGTGAACAAGACTTGCCAGCTACCAGTGGAAGATGTACAAAAGGCCGCTTCTCAAATCTCGTTCCGATAAGTGCGTCTTTTTGCCAGCGCAATCCTGATGATTTCTATGAATCTGTCGGCACAGATTCAGTACATTCATCACAGTGGTCAAGCCATGATTGATGTGGACCTGATTTCTCCGAAACAGATCCTATCGCACCATGTTAGGAGCATCCGTGCTAAATATGCCACCAAATACGACGGTGAACTCATGCAACTAAACAAAAAGGAAGTCTTTTTTGATTTCAATGAAAAGGGTTATTTGATCAAAGCAAAAGAGCGTAACCACTACCGGCACAAGGCCGATTCCCTGGTTCATCGCTATTTCTACAAGGCGCCTAACTACCTTTCGGCCCACGTGGTATTTGAACCGCAGGGAAATACGGTGTTCACCTTTGAAAACAAGGGGGATCACCACCTGTTGGCCGCCTACCTGATCCCGAGGGAATTGTTGTGGAATGAACATTTGAGCCCGGAATACCGGCTTTGGCAAGATTCCCTGGCACCAGGAACCAACGGACGTTTCACCTCATACAATGAATTTGGAAAAGCCTACAAATACCTGATTGAGCGCAGAGATGAACATAGTCAACTCACGGGTATCGATGAGTACCAATACGGAGGCAAACTGGTTTGCGCCTACTATTACCAACGGGATGCCGAGCAGCGACTCACGCACATCGAGGCACGGCCAAATAATAAATACCTGTTTCCCTGGCGCAAGGAATTTACCTATGACGATCATGGCCGGTTAAGCGAGGTGCGGTATTTCAAGAACGACCGCCTGGAGACCTATCGCCGAATATCTTACGGTGAAAACGATTTGCCCGAAATTGACATTACCAGAAATGAAGTGACCACCAAAATGGACATCGTGAAATACGAGTATTCCTATGTAAAGTGAGCCAGTGGCAACAAACGCAGAGTAGATCGATCAGGATTCTTCTGTCTTGCCCCGGGTAAAGATGGCAACGATGGCCGTGGTGATGATGCCCATGATGGGGGCGTACATCAAGCTTTGAAGCACGTAGTTGTTAAAGGTAAAATAGGCCTCGGCTTCTTCCTGTGTCATGTATTCCAGGCGCACGGCGGCTTCAATAACGTTCGGAAAGTATTCGGGCGTGATGACATAAGAAATGATCCATTGGGTCAGGGGTGAGAAAATGGTAACGATCAAGGTGATAACCAGACCGCTGATAAACCCTTGCATATAAGTCATGGTGCCGTTGTAAAATACCCGGCCTTTTTCTCTAAGGGCCAACACGTAAACCAGGATCGCCGGAATCATAAAAAAATTAGTGTAGATCATGTGCTTCTCCATGTACTCACTGTGCAGTCCCACCAGCTTTTCCATCCACATCCACAGCAAGGTGACCACCACAAAGATCAAGGCCCATTTTATCTCAATAGAATACTTTTTCATGTTGCAAGGTTCTGAGGTTGAAGTACTAAAGATAATAAAATGGAAATGGGACGCAAGTTATGATTTATGATGTATGATGTATGATTTATGAGGTATGAGCGCACATTAATGGCGCAAGTGGACGCTTGCGCTATTCGGGATTTAGGATTTTAACGTGCGTTATGCGAATTTCGAGGCCTTTATTAGCTAAAAGTGGCCGTTCATTTATTAGCACGCATTTCATAAGGATTATTGCATGAGGTATTTCTATTATTGTGGGAGACAACTATTGATTGAATGCTTCGTTTTAAGTATGGCTTTAGCTTACGAACCAAGCGCGTTAATTCATAAATGCGTTATAAACTAGACACCGTCAATGAACTGTCCAGGTATTTAAATACCCTGGATCAGGATAGCATGGATCGACTTCGTCGCTTCATCGATCCCAACGGCAATAGAAGTCAGTTTCGAAGCATCATCCGGCAATTATCATCAGGAGATTCGACTTCCGGCACAGAGAATTCCCAAGAGTACCCCGATCATAATCGCGTTTTTTCCAGGTTAAAAAAGAAACTGGAAGAATTCCGGCTTACTGAAGAGAGCGTTTTTTACCTCAAAGAGGAGGACCGGCATAGCTACGAACAAATAAGGCTTCAAAAAAGGATCTTGTCAGCCCAGGTTCTCTTTGATCAGGGCATGGCCTTGAGTGCCATCAAACAGTTGGAGCTTGACTTTAAGACTGCCCATCGATACGAATTTTTATTCCAGCAAAAAGAAATCACCGATAAACTGCGCCGAATTTACCAGATTGTGGGGCATCACGATAAACACCTCGAACAAAAAACAATGCTCATTGGGATCAAGCTAAAAATAGAAAGTTTTGAAAAATTGGCCGCTACCTTTAACGATTTGGTGCACCGTCGGCTTTGTTGTGATCATCACCGCCAAGATATTGATCGCGACACGTTGTTTCCATACCAAATGGCATACAAAGCAACCGGATTGATCAAGGTAAAATGGATGCGGAAGTTTCTAAGGGCAGAAATGCATCGCCAATCAGGCGACCACAAGCAATCTCAGGAATTGGCCTGGAGGTTATTGGAAGATTACCGGAATAATGAAATTGTTTTTAGCCGGCAGTACTATATAATCCTGATGCAATTCATCCTAGAAAACATGTATTACCTCAACAAGGTACACGTGGTACATAAGGCCTCAAAGTACATGCAGGTCTTGGAACCCATCAGTATTTACCAAAAAATACACTTGCATTACCTCTACCTTTACGAACAATTCAGATTGGGAAATACCGGTGCGATTCTAGGTCTTATCAATCAGCTGAGAGAAGACCTCACGCTTCAGAATTATTTCCACATAGGCCAACACCTGACCATGTTTGAACTGCACGCTCATTATCTGCAAGGTGATTTTAGAAAGTGCCTGAAAGTCATCAATACTGATGGTTTGTTAAGCAATATGACGTGTTGTCGTCAGGTAGCTGACCTCAAGGTCTTGGAAATACTTTGCCTCATGAAAACCAATCACCATTCCCAGACCTATGACCGTCTTGAAGCATTCAGAAAATTCTTATTCCGCAATGAGGACTACAGCGGAATATATCTTTATAGAATTATTCACCGTTTGCTGGACAAAATGGGCAAGGAGAATTCAAGTGCTGAAATTATCAACGATCTGATCAGAAAAATTGAAGAAGCCGAAAAACCCATCTACTCTTTTCAACCATATGCCCTGAATAAATTCATTGCCGAAGATTTTTCCTTGACAACTTGACATCATAATGCATAATCCTTTAACGATATAAGTTGAATTTTCAACTTTTTATTCACCACTCAAAATCAGCCCTATGAAAAGACATTTATTATTCCTTGTCACCATAACAGCTGCTGTTTTTCAACTTCAGGCACAATGTAACTTCAACATTCCATCCTCTGCCATTATCGTAAAAAACATTATCACCCATTCTGCAGACAATGCATCAATCTGGCTGTGCAAGGACGTAGACATGACGGTAACTGGACAAAATAATACCATTTATGCCGAAGGACATAACATCATCATCATTAACGGCGATGCGAACAACATTTACGCCAAGTATCCAGGACAAACAGCGCTGAACAGTAATAATAACAGTTTGATTAAAGAGTTATGGACCCAAGTGAGTGACAACGGATCTAATAATTCAAAGACGGATTGTACACCCCTTATGTACGACTATACCAATGCGCCCAGTGGCGGTTGCCCGATAACCACGGGGCTTTCAACGTACGAACCCTCGATAAAATGGGATTTTTATCCTAATCCCGTGTCAGACTTGCTGCAAATTACCGTACAATCTTCTGATAACGTGACCTTTTTAATATACAATTCAACGGGCACATTGGTTTTACAAGGCCAATTCAGTCATTCATTAATTCTCAATGTGAATTCATTGATTAGCGGTGTTTACAACCTAAGAATTGAATCGAGCAACAAGAGCTCGAACCAACGTTTTATCAAAAAATAAGCTAATTCTTACAGCATAACACAGCTGGTTTTTATTCGAGAGGAACACCCTTCTTTGCGTGTTTCACGAATTTATTGGTCACCCGCATCAGGTAGTCCAGGTTTTGGTGATAATAGAATTCACCTGTTTTCAAATCCTTGATGGAAAAGCCAAAATACTCCTTGTATTCAGTTGGTTCTGAACCCAATTTAAACGCCGTGATCTTGGCATAAACAAACAGGCGGTAACGACAATTCTTGTCCATAAAAAAATCGTCCGACTCGTTGATGAGGAAGCGTTCAAACACCTCGCTTTCATAAGGGTACTTATTGAGCATTCGCTCAATGTAACCATTGATCTTCTTGTGAATATCAGCAAATTTCCATTTGTGTTCAATGTAGTCTTGTTCTTCTATTTGAATGTAAAACAACTTGTACTCTTCGATATTATAAGGAAATCCATCATCAAGCGTTTCGGGAAAGTAATTGAGGCGTTCCTCTTTGGCATTGGTCAAAAAAATAATGGAAGGTTCCCTTGCTGCCTGACCGCTTGCCGTAAAGGCGAGACCAAGCCAGAATATAACACTGCTAAAGGCTGCAAGGTATGCTTTGAAATCAGTGCCGAACCACAAACCGCTTCAGGGCCGAGTTTTGCCCGCTGTGGACAACGCAAACAAAATACAAGCCATTTGGATAAGATGAAACATCCAGTACCAGGTGTTCTGCATTTATTGGCCGAATAGTCTGGATGGCTTTCCCTAGGGCATCTTGTACAATGAGCTTTTCGGGTATGCTGCCCAGGGTACTGAAATCGATGGTTAACTGCGTGGACACCGGAATGGGAAATATTGCTATTTCGCCTTTCTGAACCTTGTCGATGCCCAGGTAATTGATGTCCAGGCAATCCGATCGCTTGGTGCAATTTCCAACTGTTACTTCTATGGCATAAGAACCGTTGGTGGTTGGTGTGTAGGTTTGATTGATTTCTCCGGGGATGGCCAGACCAGTGCTACAGTCGAACCATTGGTAGGTGGCCTGAGCCACGGTGGAATACAATGTTCTGTTGACCTCATAGATGATGTTGTTGATGGAATCCACGTCCAAAAAATACAGTCGATTGCTGTCACAGCCAATCGATGTTTGAAAGCTGTCGATGTAATACCCTTCAGTATGGCGGTA
Source organism: Vicingaceae bacterium (assembly GCA_040220895.1). Classification (GTDB taxonomy): domain Bacteria; phylum Bacteroidota; class Bacteroidia; order Flavobacteriales_E; family Vicingaceae; genus UBA11591. Next base: position 16,004 of record JAVJVY010000018.1, on the reverse strand, counting down.
AGCCCCGGCGATAAAAAGGCTGTCGCCTTCGCACATGCTTAAGTTTTCAAGGAACACACTCGTCGGACACTGGCTATAAAAATAAGCCGATCCAGCATTAAAAATGGCATTGCCCGTTCCGCTGGCATTGTGCGCCTCATGAGGTGCGCCAATAATGATGTCCTTCCCGTCAATGGCCAAATCAAAACCAAAAAAATCATCCGCCCACCGGTCAAAGGCAAGAAATTTGTGTGTTTCCACCCAATTCCCATTACTGTTTTTTTCGAACAAGTATGCGGCGCCGGCATCGCTTTTACTGTTTCCTCCCGAGGTGTCAAGGTCGTGAAAATAAGAACTGACCACCAATGTATTTCCATCCAGGTCCAGGCTCGACCCAAACCAATCTAAGGATGACCTGTTTGAGTGAACAATCTTCTGTTTTTCAATCCACGTTCCATTAGTATATTCATAGTAATAAACCGCACCGGCTTGATTTACATAGTTCTGTCCTAACGAATCCAATTCGTCACCAACGGCAGATACATAGAGTTCATTTCCATTCATGTATATATGAACCCCATACATTTGCTGGGAAGTTCTTTGAGAGGAAGTTAACTTATCTTCAAATTGGTAAACGCCAAATGCGTTTCGTTTAAATATAGCAGCAGCTCCTGCACGAAAGAGGTAGATAGAGTCGTTTTGATCGAGGTTATCAAAAGGTATTCCAACGGACAGTCGATCATTGTACAGTTTAACCGAGAAACCAAAGGTTTCCCAGGTATTTCTGAAATTATCGACCACTTTTTGAGTTTCCACCCACTTGCCCTGGCTATTTGGTTGAAAAATATAAACGGCACCTGCCTGGTCTCTATAATTCACACCGTTCTCATCATAATCGCTAAAAGAGGTGATGGCCAGGTAATTTCCCGACAGATCCATTCTGATCCCGAATTGATCCTGGTAGTAGCGATCAGATGGTACAATTTTCTGTGTTTCATACCAATAACCGTCGCTGGCCTTTTCAAAAATATAGGCCGCACCGGCCTCACCGACCGCGCTATTGCCAATTGAATCCTTATCCTGGAAAATGGCCCCTACCACGATTCTATTACCATCAAATGCTGTGCTGAAACCAAAATAATCGTCAGCGGACCGGTCAGAAGCGACCAGTTTTTGATGCATTACCCAAGAATTACTGCTATCTCGCTTAAATATGTAAACAGCGCCCGCAAATTTGACGAAGTTGCTTCCGCTTTCATCTTTGTTATCTAAATGAGCCGCAGAGAGGGCGTAATCACCTTTAATTTTTACATCTTCTCCAAAAGATGCACCATTGGAGCGATTGGTGGCGACCACCTTTTGTTTAAAATCAAACTTCTGGGAGAAAACGGTGGAAAAACTCAGTAGGCAAATGAAAAAAAGTAAGGTTCTATTCATAACGGTTCAACAATTGATCAATGCTTATTTATGCAAAGGTTCTGGCGAAAATAACCCATTCCCTTAGTTGATAGTTCATTTTTTCGACCAAGGCACAAATTTCGAAGATTAATGGAATAAAACAAGGACAAATGACGATCAAAACGTACTAGAGATTGTTTATCAATGTGTTATAAGTAAATTAAAGGTCAACATTTTTAGAATATGGCACACAAAATACTATTGTTATAGCCCCATACTGGCGCGCGTTTTGCAACGCGTGCCGTTTATGACAACGTTCAGTGGGTGATCACGACCTGACGTTCAACGATGGTCCCATTATCATCTTGAATTTTGACCAAATATTGACCACTTGTCAATTCAGATACATCCAGCGTTGTTATATTGGTCAATAACTCCTTCCTGACTACGATTCGTCCGGTCAGATCAATTATGATTAACTCAAAGAATTCCCCGTATGAATCATTAACTTCAAGTGTTAGGCTCTGATCAGCCGGATTTGGATAGAGCCGGATGCTATTATCCGCATTCTCCTCAATCCCAATGAACACACCTACTCCCTGGCAGACGCTATCCTTATCACATTCATTGCTCACAATCAAGCAGGCAATGTATGAACCTGAGTTGGAATAACTGTGTGTTACAAGGGTATCTCCCTGGTGCGATGTGCCATCACCGAAGTTCCAATGCCATATATCTGCATTTTCCGCATATATGGAGTACCTGAAGGTTACATCCTTTTGAGAATCCTTGTTATAAAACATGAGAAAGGGTCCGAGGTTGTTGTCTGCAATCAATATTGTATCACGGCTCTGGCAACTATTGGTATCTGTAACATTCACCCAGACCAGTGAATCTGATGTTTGGGCATTGTAAATTGAACTGTACCCAGCGGAAGTATTAGCATTACTCCAATTATATGAGCTGTACGATGGGTGCGAAGCATTCAATATTATGCTATCCCCGTCACATCGGGTAATGTCCGGACCTATATCCACAGAGTCCACATGATAGATCGAAAGGTGCAGCTGTAACAAACTGTCACATCCAATGGAATTACTCAGCGAATCAAAATACACGCCGGCCGTATCCCTCCAACTACCTGCCAGGTATATACTATCACCGGGGCAAATTCCAAAATAAAGATCCGTGATGCTTGAACTGTCAATGCTCATTATGGTAGTAACAATGCTGTCCCCGCCGAGGTAGGTGAACATGGAATCCACATAAGTGCCAGCCGTGTCCCTCCATGCTCCCCCCAGGAAAATGCTGTCAAAAGAACATATTTTTACCGACACGGTTGTATCCTCATCAGGACCGCGCCGGTAATGCCCCAGCCACCAATTTTTTGAGCTATATGAAAAAAGGGTGGTGTCCGGTCCCGGTTCAATATCTATGGTTTGAGTAACACCGCCACCATAACCAAAAATCACCACGGAATTATCGGGTCTTAAAAATCCGCCCTGTGATCTCTGAAATCCGGCACCTCCAATGACCGTAACCCCGACCTGACTGTAATCTTTACGGTAGCGCGCAATAAAGAGATCGAGGCTACCATTGGTTGAGACCATATGAGGTTGATCCGTGAACGAGAAATTTTTGGTTGTTGAAAAGGTCCCAATAAATACAGGCTCTCCTTTAGCATTGATACTAAAGGTTCTAGGATATATATATCCCCCCGAATTCACCGATTTGGTATTCATGTGGCTCAAATAGTTAAAGGCAGAATCGTATTCCGCAATGAACATACCTCCATTTACCCCATATTCCGTTGAAGGGCCGGGATCAAAATCTGCACTGTCAACATATCCGCCCCACATGCGATACCCTGAACTCAATTTGTCAATGTAGAATTTAGTATCATCACAATCAATTATCCGCACCCACTTCAAATTACCTCCGCTATCTACTTTTGCCACAAAGTCATCCGAAGTACCCGATATACCATTCAACGGATATACCATTTGTATGGCAGGTCCCGGATCAATGTCCATGCTATCCCGGAAGCTACCGTAAATCAACACAGAGGTGACTGACTCAGGAAACACCTCGAAATCCTGTCCAATGCTGAAATAAATTGGAAAACCGAATTTCCATTTCAAATTGAGACCGGAATCATAACACAAGGTGTGGCTGGTCAATAAAGCTCCACTTGTCATCGGCGCAATTGCGGTGCCTCCCTTCAGATCAACGTTTATGTCACTCCTGGCATTCAATAATACCACGGCGTCACCATTGGGATTGAAATTGAGGTCGGTTATACGACATGGCAGGGTGTCGGTGAATGTCTTGATGAAAAGCAGGTTTCCGCCTGGACTGTACTTGGCCCAGAAAGCATTCTCTCCATAATTGGCCCTGCACATTAAGGTATCCAAAAAATTGTTTCCGGCAAAGAGGGTGTCGAAATAATAGCCGCCGATGTGAATATTGCCGGCAGCATCAAAGCGCATGGCACGAACAAAAGGATCATTGGCCGAAGACCTTGATCCACCTATTTGCCTGTTCCAGATCAATACACCCGATGAATCGTACTTGGAAAGCATGATGTCATCTGTACCGGGTACACGCGAGGAATAGATGGCAGGGCTTCCATTGGGATTGTAATCATATGGCCCTTGATCCATCCTGCTCGTGATGTAAGTGTTACCGGCAAAATCGTTCAACATCAAGAATGACTCCGTAGTTGTATTACCCAGATCTACGTGCCAGTTGAGGGTTTGGGAAGAAAGCTCAAGCATACACACGACCCAAAGGAGACTGCAGAATATAATTTTTTTCATGCGTTAAAAATAGGGCGGAGTAATCAATACTCCAAGCTTTTTCGTCGAAATGCCAAAAATGAGGCATGACTTCAAATCTGTCAAGGACACATGACGATCAAAACGTACTAGAGATTGTATGTCAATGTGTTATAAGTAAATTAAAGGTCAACATTTTTAGAATATGGCACACAAAATGACATTGTTATAGCCCCATACTGGCGCGCGTTTTGCAACGCGTGCCGTTTATGACAACGTTCAGTGGGTGATCACGACCTGACGTTCAACGATGGTCCCCCGCTACCGCAAGTCTTCCGATCCGCCAGCCGGCGGAGAGGGCGACTTGTGGTTTACTAAAATTAATAAATTCGATATTGCACTAAATTTAAACTCAATCCCACAAGTCCACCTCACCCGCATGGCCGCCACCTAAGACTTGCGGGAGCGGGGGGGAATTTCCATTTGGATTGTATTCATTCGGGCCGTCCTGAATTTTAGCTGTTATATAGGAGTTGCCTGAATTATCATTAATCATTTTATAGGGTTCGGAATTTGTGTGTCCGGGGTCTACATACCACTTAAGTGTCTGGGTAAATGCTATAGTTGAAAAACATAGCATTATTGCTATAAAGAAAACTCTGATCATATTCAAACGTTAGTAAACGCCCAAATTACTGAATTAGATAACTAGTTGTCTGGACAATTCTATGTCAATCGTGCAACTTGTTGATTTCTAAGTTAATAAATAATGGCAAAACGATCAAATGAGTAGAAATACCTTTTACAAAAATAAAAATATACCTTTTAAAAAAAAGTTCTTTAGTATATGCCTAAAATCAGCTATTTTTAGCTATTACCAATCTAAACACTTATACAATGAAATATTACTACTTTACATTAATCAGTGCCCTACTCCTCTTTTCCGTGGGGTTAAAATCACAATGTGATACCGTGGTTCCGGCAACGGCAGTTGTTTATTCAACAATAACAACCCATACAACAAACAATGCTGATATCTGGCTTTGCGATGGAGTTGACTTAACAGTAACGGGTAGATTAAATACCATTTACGCTGAAGGAAACAATGACATTATTATTGATAACTCCTCAAACGTTGTATTTGCAAAAGGTCCAGGAACATTGACATTAAATGATGGGTTTACAGAAGTTTCTCACGAAAGCAATGTAACAGTCACAGATAATGGAAATCCGAATGTTATTCAGCAATGTGCTTCTGTGGTATTTGATTACACCAATGCTCCTACTAGTGGCTGTGACATCTATGCTGGTATCGACAAAGGCTCAATTGACCATAAAGTGACATTATTTCCGAATCCAGCTATTAATGAAATTAACTTGAATCTTCCTAAGGGTATGGTAATAGAATCTGTTTCTATTTACGCCATGAATGGTCAATTATTACAGAAAAAAGCACTCCTAAATGGTAGTAAATCTATTGATGTACATGAATTACCTGATGGCATTTATATGTTACAATTAAATAACTGGTTGGAAGATGGAATGATGCGATTTGTCAAGAACTAAGAAATTATCGCGTAACACAAACAAAAACTGTTCATTTCCAGATGGCAGAGGGAAATCAAAATAATGAAGAGCTATATAAAACTTTAGGCTATAGCAACACCCAATTTGATAAGAATGTTCTATTCATTGCCACGGGTGCCTTAGGAATTTCATTTGCCTTTATCGACAAAATTGTTGTGCTAAAAGAGGCAATGCAAAAGGCGCTTCTGTATAATGGTTGGTCTTTACTTGTTTGGACCATGTTGCTCTCACTATTTTCTCATTTCGTGTCGATAATGGCAATACGGTGGGCCATAAAACATAGACATCAAGATAATAAGGGCACAATAGAACGAATTTGGAACTATTCAATAAGAATGCTTAATGTTTTAATGCTTTTGTTATTGGTTAGCGGCATCTACCAAATTCTGGATTTTGTAAAAGTTAATACTTGATAGTATGAAGAACGATAAAAAAGAGAAACCTTCAAAACCCGCTCAAAGACCAAAGCCCACAACACAACCCAGCAAACCCTTAAGAGAAAAAAAGGAATATGGTAATATGCCTAAAATTGATCCTAAACGGGGATCAGAAATTCCACCTAAAAAAAGTGATAAGTAGAGCTTAAAGACTTTGATAATAACTTCAAATTCTCGTTTAAATTAAGAGGCCAATTGTAGGTGATTCTGTAAAACCAAATTTTCTACATTTCTTCAAAGACCACTACTTGCCAACCTTGCAGCTCGGCATACCTGCCTGCCGGCGCTCAAGCCCAGTGTTCTGGCAGGCAGGTTTCTCCAGTCTTAATCTCTGCTAAGGAATATAAAAGAGTAGTTTGCTAGTAATCGGCACCTTACTTAGTACTACCCTAGGAGAATATGAAATATGGTCTAACACGTATATAGTTACCACTTATGTAGTACGATTTATGAGGTTTGAGGGCACATGAATGGCGCAAGTGGACGCTTGGGCTATTCGGGATTAACGACTGATGAAGTATCCGTCTTCGTAAATCGTTTTGTAATTTTTTCTTCCTATTCCAATTACCACACCCAAGCCTGCACCAACCGCTCCTATCATGTAGGCATTACTGCTGCCACCATTCTTAACTATTTCGTGCCCAAACCAGGTTCCTGCAGTTCCTAAAATCAATGCCCAGATCAACGCCTTATTTCCTGTTTGGACCTTGATTTGATCCAATTCCAATAAACCAAAATTCAAGTTTTGATTTTTATATGAAGCTTGTAGCCTATTATTTGCTTTGATCAATGAAATGGCCTTTACTTTATATATTTCGCCGGGAACAGTTTTAATGATACCGGCTTTGTAGGTTAACTCTTCGGGATACTTAAAAACCAAAGAATCATTTTGACCAAAACTGTACATGGGCATTCCAACTACCAGTAATTGAAATAGGCCCCTGATAATACTTGCCAAAGTCTTCCGCTTAAAATTGTTCATGCATCAATTTGATAAACTCCTCAAAATTTTGTTTGATGGCATTTTCTAAAGACATGCGCGCTCTTCTTCTTGCCGAAAATGCATCGGCAAAATCAGCTTCATACTCGTTAGTCACTTCCGTATTGAACAGCACTTTTTCCTCTTCTAATACCACATATTGAATTTTTAGGTCGGTGGGATAATTCAGACCGAAAGAAGGTTGCTTGCAGTAGATTACCTCAGACTGAATGACCAATTGTGATTTTACCGTATCAATTAAAAACAATCCCGAATTGGCTACACTTTGATCCATGGCCAGCCTAATGGTATCTATATGGTTGTTCAGTACCTTTTTATGAAAATCATACACGTCATTGGAGACGCTAAATTCTACGTGGACGGTTTTTCCTGTCGAACTGTAATTCATCATCCTGTTTTTAACAATCATGTTGCTTGTGTACATGTTAATAGCGCATCCGCTAAGCAATAGTACCGCGAGGACCGGAATGATATATTTTGAACGCATCATTTTCGTATGGAATGTGTTAACAATAATATCTATTTTCTTTTAGACCAGAAATAATTCAATGGTCATTCGCTGGGAAAAATTCTTCCTCTTTCAACTGAGAATTACCATTGAGACAACCAACAATGTCATTTTGATCTAATCGATTTTCACAAATTCAATTGATTGTATTGAATAGGGCTAATTGATAAGAAATAAGATGGCATTATCAACCCAATCCTTTTTTTAAAAGAAATCAAAATGACAAATAGGTATAAGTAATGGTATGTGTCTCTGAACCTACCAAACGTTCTTCAGTAAACTTCAAAGAATCGTCGTTTAGTACTGAAAGGTTTAGTACCACAGAGATGGAGTCGTTGAACGTGTAGAATATTTCTGACGAATCATTCTGAAAATACCAACCACGGCTTTCTAATCTGAAAGTACTTCCACAAGGCAGGGTGTCATCCCGAAACCAAACCGTGCTGTCTTGAAAAAATACCATGTAGTCATCTAGAAAGCAGGAATCTTCCAAGGTTAATAAATTAGAAATTGATACTTCCCCAGTATCAAGTACGGGTGAGATAGTGACTGTTGACACTCTCCATCTATTGCTCGTTAAGTGCGTCATCAAACCCGGTGGGTTCGGCGCTGGGGCCATACTTTGAGAAAACAAAGCAAGTAGAAAAAAACCAATTATAACTTTGAGTTTATACATAATCTAATGGTCTAGTACATTGTAATCTTTTGAAGCTATTTTCTTAAATCCACCGTCGCCAGGAGTCGTTTTATCAATTACTTCCTTGAAGACATATTTTAGTTTTCTAACTTTAAAATCTTCGTCTGTGAAATACTCCATTTTCGTTGCAACGTTGTCATTGTTCAATACTGCTGTAGTTAAATTGGTTTCAGGATCGGTAACCATTGCTTGAACAGAAGCGTCTATAGGCTGAAATCTTATATCATCAAAATAGATGGTGCCGGTGCCAGGATTTTCAATCTCAATTTCGATTTTGGTTAAATCCCTCTTCAAAGCATCACTCCCGAGAATTTCCTCCAGTGTAAGCAAATGCCAATCACCAAATCGCTGGTCACCGCAATTTGGAACCGATAACGTTTTAGTTACTGAATTGGATACAACATTTTTAACGATATTTTCAGACGGATCCCAATTTCCTGAATGATATGTCACCTTGACCGTTGGTTTGTTACTTTGACTGAAATTATAATTGTGCTGCCAAAGTGAGAGGGTGTAGATACTTTTTTCATTGATGGGATTGTAGATGTCTCCAATATTCATCACCAAGTATATTTTTCCGGTATAGGGTACAGAGTACATGTAGTTACCAGTATGAGGAATTACCGAGGGAGTAGAAATCTCGGGACTTCTGTATGCCGGAACTCCCAGGGTAACATCTCCGTCATAGTAACCCTGAGCATTAATATTCGATTCCGCACCTGAGTGTGTAAATTCTCCATACCTGGAATTAGCCGCGGTTCCGATAATATTGACCTCTTTATTATCTTTTCGAAGCGCTGAATAATGATTGTATCCGGCGGTTCGGGTCTCAACTGCGACAGAGTAGTTGTTGAATTTTGTATTTTCAAAAATCACTTCCCAGCCGTTATTGCTAAATGGTGTGCCGTGATTAAAGTCGACATATGCTCCGGGGAGACTGCTGGCACTTGGTATGTATGTACCGTCTTTATTTATTATATTTTTCCAAACATATTGTCCTTGCATGCGCCATGGTTTGTGTGTGATACTTCCCCACTCTCTATTCCAAGTAGTTGCAACTGAATTTAAAAGCTCTGGATTACCCTTGTGGTCAACATATAGATTGTTTATGGCAGCAGCCGTTAACATATTCTTATTGTTGACAGTGTCATATATTTTACTAGCTAACAGATCATAATTGGGACCAGAAGCTTTATAAGCAGGAATGACTTCAGTTAAATATTTATATCCTAAACTGTTTGCATATTCTTGTTTCAGAATGATACCGGTGTAATAGTCATATTCAACATTTCGCAAGGTATATTCATAGCCATTTTTCATAATCTGGGTAGACTCCAGAATATTAGGAAATTCAACTTTCGTGGTACGATAAAAATGAAATCGCCAGTTGGTATTGACCCCTTTCACGTTGTCGGGACCCTTAGTCTGATGTGTCACAAAAGATCCTTCTGTTCGAAGTCCCGGAAAGCTATCTACATATAGATTTCCATTGTGGCTTGGATCGGCTAAATTCTTTGTTTCAGATAAGTAGTCCTCTCTGTTTTTATAGTTGTAAATGGTTTGATTGATTAAGTGTCCTTTGCCAGTATAATCTCGCATCGCATTTACACGACCCATCGAAGAAAGGTCATTCGTGATGTGAAAATTTGATTTTGTATAATGCCAATTCGTATAGTGATTTGGCCCCCCGGGGCTTACTTGACTTCCTTGTTCCGCATACCAACCGCTAGGATTTGTAATCGGGATGCTCTCTTCAACAACCATGTTTTTTTCAATTGTTTGGAACTCAAATTCCTTTCTCATTTCATAACTTCCATTTGCTTCATTATAATTACTAAGGACTGAAACGTTCTTGTAGTAAACACCAGTACTAGGGTAATCAAATTTCTCTTCAAAATCATATTTATGATTTTTTGACCATTCAGGTTCTTTGGAAACTACACCCGAAGTTGTTCCGGGATTAGAAAACAATTCATATTCATACTTGGTAACAAAAGACTGCCCAAGTTCATTGCTTGCAATTACTTTGGACACTCTAACATCTCCTCCGTCAATTTCTTTTGGGTTCCAATAAAGCAGTGCGGCGTTCATGCTTGTATAAGTGCCAGAGAAATTTGGAAAATGATTCAATTCTATTTGTCCCGAATACGGTGTGGTTTTTGTCACACTCTTGACTGTTGAAATCGTAACAAATTGATATTCATCTGGAATTGAATTGACGGTATAATTCATACTGGCATTAATGAATACATCGTCGCCTACTTTTATTTGGTCGATGTAGTCTGATTCGGTGTTAAATTTGAAGTGTTTAGTGCCAGGAATATAATCAGTCACTTTTATATCTTTTATTACACCGACATCTGCAACTTGAGAATATGAGTCCCGCTCGTAGTTGATGTCAATTTTGCTTCCGGTAGGCGAAACAATGGTTTTAAGGTGCCAATAGTCCTCTTCTCTATTGGTTTCTTTGGAAGCAATATAATCGTGTCGATTGTGGAAATGCAGACCATCTGAGTAATACATGCCCCATTTATCCCATTTATCCTCATCATAATTGGGATTCTTGTCTGAATAATAAAAATCATAATCAGGCATGTATTTTTTATCCCCCTGTACTTTAGTTGATATTGACCGAAGAGTCAATTTGCATTTTTTATTGTCGTATTTATCCATGGTATCTGAAAACCTTGGCGCGTCACCATTTATGATATCAAACGAATTGACAGTTTTGTGACAAAGGCATTCGGTATTAACCGGGCTACCATCGGGGTTGATGCTCCCATCTTCATAGTTAAACTCAATTTTTTGTACCTGATTCGTATTGAGGAATGATCGCACGTTCGTTGTAATGTCTCCTAAGTCGTATGAATTCTCAATTTTCTCTCCATTTATCAGCTGAGGATAGTTACTTGCACCAAGCCCTGTTCCTGGATCGAGAGGGTTAGAACTACTCATCATTTCGTTATATTTTTCGTTAGTTAGGAGTACAATCTCTTTTAGCATTAAAGATGAAGTTGGTTTTGATTGAGCAAGGGGTAAACTAGCATCATAATATCCACGACCATCCCACCTGATATCCTTTATGAATATGGCAATATGAGTTCTTGTTTGGATAGATTCCAAATAGACAAGCTCGCGTTTTCCACCTGAATAGCTATAATGGTCCAGTTTACCATCGGGTGGATATATGAAGTCGTTATTTGTGTAAGGGAATCGATATTGGTAATCATCAGAGAATTTTGAATAGTTCAATTTAACCCAACCACCAAAATCGCCGGCATCAGCTACATCATTGTTATTATTATCATAATAATCTGAATAATGAATCTCCGTCAATAACCAATGGACACCGTAGGCGTCGCTTATCCAACGGTCTCCTTTAATGCTTCCATCTGTAGTACCAGAATAGGATCGTTCAAAAAGATTGTGAACTGGTTCTCCATAAATATAAACCGTGCCATCAGCACTGGTAATTTCATACTGACCGATAATATTACCATCGTTTGTATGTACATGTGTTACATCTGATTTCGTTGTATTTTTTTCGGTCCCTCTTCGCCATTTAACGAATCTAGCACCTTCCATGTGACCCGCTTTAAGACCTGCTCTGTCTGCTTGACGACGTTTGTTTGGCAAGTAAAGTTCATCCAGCTGTAAGTCAACCCTTGCACCAAGTATTCCGGCATACGTGTTACCAAAATTGCTGTATCCCATCCCATAAGCGGGATTGGTGATGTCGTTTCCACTGATGTGGTAGCTGTAGTAATTGGATGCAGCACCAGTGTATTCAAATTGCACCGGATAGTCTTCAAATTTGTCGAATTTTATCAAATTATAGCGTTGAACATTACCAACGGTTGTTGATAAAGCCAAGGAACCCATGTCATTTCTGTATGGTCTAATATTCCCTGATACACCTGGACCGTTCACCCTGTAATAATCGTAAGAAATATGTGAAGGTGCGTTATTATCATAAACTGAGGAACCTCTCATGGCCATGTGCATGTCGCTGGCCGGTCTTTTTGCCGTACTTGGATTATATAACCAGGGCCACGAACCCGAGAAATCTTGACCACCCATTAATGGGTGTAGTAGTATGGCCGCCGCGTCATAATTGGTATGGTAATCACTGAATAAATCTGCTGTATTTAGGTCAAATGGACCGGGAAAAGCAGTGTTGTTAGTATAGGTGCCGGTGCCGTAATGGACTACGGGGCCTTTATAAGAAAAAGGCTGTGTTGGAAGATCCCCTAAATAAATTGCCCCAAAGAGCTCTTCTTGCAATGTGGCGTTCAAATAAGCTCCATACTCTGATTTTCCAACCAGTTTTTTGGAAGGATAGGTCACGTTCCAATGGTTCATGTTCACTGATTTTCCTGCCGGAGCTGTTAAAACGCTTATAGCTTCAACAACTACAGCCGCAGCTATTCCAATGGCTGCGTCCATGGCTAATTGAGTTGCCACCGAAACTCCACCGGATGGTATGGCAAGGGCGATGCTTATAACCGCCATACCAAAACTCACAGCATCAACTGAAACGTCACCGTATGGATCAATGCTCACCCCAAGTGCTTCAAATCCAGCTTGGCTTCCCCATCCGAATGACATAATACCAAGATTTACTAATCCCCAACTGCCTGTACCGTACCTGGAGTCCCAACCAAATTTAAGCCACCCAAACCAAGAATAAGAACTGCCATAGAAACCGGGGTCTTTCATTGATGTGTAGGAAGTTTCGCCCTTGAAATCGTCAGGATAGACTGAAACGGAACGATTTACAGAACCCAAATTAATGTTCCAGCCCAATCCTACCCAACTGGCATCTTCTTCGGGGGTAATGCCTGAATGATAGCTCAAAGTAATCGGAAATCCACCTTCGGGTGAAGGCACGCTTATTATTGGAATGGCATATACCAGGTTTCCGGTTAATAGATTCACTAAATCAGTGGTACCGTTTTCATACGAGGCATATTCGCGCTGAAACGGGCTATCGGATAAGGCCCATGCCACGGAAGGCGAAACGATTGTATTGAGAAAGAAAATGAGGGTTAGCATGCTAAAACTCCTCATAAACCATAAAGCTGACTTACTTCTTTTCATATTTTCAATCTTGGTAATTCTTCAATGTCTTCCACGTTAATTTTAACCTGTTGATAGCCATAGCCCATCCCCGGATCATTAATTCTAATCCTGATCCAATCTGCGTCTTCGAGTAATTCTTTGGAATAACACATTAATAAGGTATTTGCTTTACTCATGCCAAAAGTTAGCGGCGCATGGGCATACATGCATGGAATTACTTCTTTTTCAGACGTAATGATTTCGATGTAATCTTTCATGTTAAAACTAAAATCCCGATTTACTTTTTGATACAGATCAGCATCATAGGCAAAGCGGTTTAACAGTTCTTGATTCTTTATAGAAAAGGATAAATGCAGATAAAACATGTCGTTTAATTCTTCCAACACACTGTCGGGATTCCCATTGAACCCTGCACTTTCAATTTCACGAAGGGCCATTAAATCGCTTGGGTAATAGGCGATTTGAATCTTATAATCACCATTTTCCCTCACCTTTATCAATCCTCTGGTCTCATCATTAATGAAGGCCAATATTCCGTTTCTATCGCTTTCCTTTTGACAGGAAGTCGTTATACACAAGACTAGCAAGGCACCTAAGAACCTGATGAAATAGGAAAGTCTAAGCTTCATTACAAACTTGAATTCAACTCATCAATGAGTTCGTCCGTAATATCTATGGCCTTATCCGCATAAGCCAGATTTCCGTTACCACTTGCGCCAAGAATGATCTGGAAATCATGTTCCTCGCCGTATTCTTTCACATGGGCATTCACCCTATTCATCATTTCTTTTAGCACTTCTTGATTATCCGCCTGAAGTTTGCGCTGCACTTGTTCGGCGTATTGCCTGGCTTTTTGCTCCTTTTCCTGAAGCTCTTTGAAAGCCGATTGTTGCTGTTCCAATGGCATGGTTCCACGCCTTGCTTCCAGCGAGGCCATATCCATTTGAATCGCCCCTTGTATACTGTCAATTCTAGCCCGAACAACAGTAGTTTTTATCTTTACCTCCTCTGACAACTTTTTCATCGGTGGATAATGTTCCATTAATTTCAAGCTTTCGACATAGGCGATTTTGTGGCCATTGCCTTGCTGGTTCTTGGTTAAAAAAAGCACCACCACGCCAACCACGGCCAAGCTGCTCACTATTAAATGAATCGTATTTCGCATTTTATCAACAATTAAATTAGCTCTCTAAATTATAGGGGAGGAATCACAGGAAAAAGGAAATATGGCGGGAAACTTACAGCTCGATTGTGTATAATTCTTGGAAATCAGAATGATACCTTGTTGATAGTCAGACATGTAATCCAATTGACCAGCAGCATTGCAAGGTGTTGGCTGTTGTATAACGTGTCCGAAATAAAAATTTATGGTAATTCGTTGATTTAGAAAAACTAAGTTTTATCCCTGAACAAATTTTTTCCGGTTAAAGGCAAATTGGGATCTGATGAATTAAATAAAAGTACAGGGTTAGTCCAAAGGTATTTGGCTATAGTCCTCAATTAAGAAAGCAAAACTTCAAATTTTTAACCAAAAAAGTGGAATGAAAAAATGAGGTCGTATTTAGGTTTTTGTTATTCTTATTACCAACAATCAATACATAATCTGGCAATAGGGAAGCGCTTCTTTCAACAACTCCCGGTCAGATCTTTTAATTTCGGATTGATTGAAAGCTAAATGAAGCTTTTTAAGGTTGTACAATTTTCTAATTTCAGGCGGAAAATAGGTGAAATCATTTCCCCTTAAATTGAGATCTTTTAAACTCTGTATTTTAAATATGGATTCCGGAATTTCTTTTAATTCTGAATATGTAATATCCAAGTATTCAAGATTTTTCAAGTTCTCGCATCTTCGGAGTTCCTGCTCGAAATTTATTGAAGTTCCGCCAATGGCAAGCCATTCCAATTCTAATAAGTTTTCTATTCCATATGGCAAGGTTTTAGTGGCCTTGCAATTCAATAACTCAAGTTTTTTAAGAGATTCAAAATAAATCACGGTATCAAAACTAAGGCTTTCATTACCCCTTAGGATTAACTCCCTTAGTCTTACCAATTTATTGCATGATGCAGGAAGTGAAGAAAACGAACTATATGTTATTGTTAACTTTTCCAAACTATCCAGGGATCCAATTGAATCTGAAATTTTTTGAATTGCACAGGTAATAAATTCCAACCGATGTAATTTTTTGAATTCACTGATCTCGTCCGGAATTTCGATCAACCTACAATTCATAAGCACTAATTCTTTGAGATTGGGAAAGCTGAGGAGCTGTTTAGGAAACTTAGTTTTAGTGCTCCATTCCACTTTGATGTATCGGACCGATTCCTTATTTGAAATTCGATTCAGCGATGAAATTTTTCTGATTTCAACCTCTGATTCATATGAATATTCAATTAATGTTCCACCTCGAGTTCCCAGTGAAAAGAGCAGTGCAAAAAAAAGAATATTGAAATGGGTTTTCATCTGGCTACCAAATACCATCTACAGGTGTGAATTTACCAAATCTGAACCTTTTTCTTGCATAAGTCGGACTGACCGGTC
>JAVJVY010000017.1:0-170601 GCA_040220895.1 Vicingaceae bacterium | reverse complement strand
GCGCATTCCGTGATCGTCGTATTTGAACTCGGCCAGGGTATAAGCCGGGGCATTGTATTGGCGCACCAAAGTAACCAGTCCGTAACTATCGTATTCTACCGCCACGTTATTTTCTTTATCAACAACCATCTGCCCATCGCCGTCGTATTCATAATTAGCAGTGTTTGATTGGTGGTCAAGGTCTTCGGTCCAATTTGCGCTGCTGACGGCATCTGAAATGCGATTCAATTTATTGGAACATGTAGTATAATCATACGTAAATTGATCCATATTCACGTTTGTCGATGGATCTGAATAAGCCTTTCGATTTAAGGTGGTTATGTTGCCGTTAGCGTCATAATTTAGGTTGTCAACGCGATAATCGTTCGTGCTATTGGGTTCAAATTTTTTATTCTCAATTGTTGGTACATACATAACCTGACAATTGATGGAAGCGTATCGCTCATTCTGACATCCTTCTTCATACAAGCCGTATCGGGCATCTTTTAACCAGTTCTTTTTATTATACGTGTATTGATACATAATGTGGTCCTTGCTGTTGTCAATGCTAGATGCTTTTTCGCTCAACTGGTTCCACCTCAATCCGCGGATATTTCCGTTATAATAACTCTCCTGGTTATTAAGGTATTCCCAATCTCCAAAATTCACGTTGGTTTTGGCCCTTTCGTAATCGTAATTAAAGTAGTCAATGGTCATGCCAAAAACGTCTTTTGAAAAAGAACTTGAGCCAAATCCGTCTTTTCCGGGATCCTGAAATTTAAAACATCCATTGCTACCCAGGTTTGGGGAATTAATAGCCTTCAATGCACCAAAAGTGGTATAAATATAATCAATGCCCTGCAGATCTCCTTCTATTTCTTCGCGCTTCAGGGGGCCATGCAAGTAATAATCATATTCGGCGACTTTGAGCCAGGCGTTGCTCGCTTCTTGGACCTCGGCTGTTTTAAGGCGCTGATTTGAATCATAAGAGTATTTATGTTTCAATAAATTACTTTGGTTATCTGCGAAGTTGGTTTGAGAAACGTTGTTGCTTGCATCATAGACATATTCAAGTGACGCCACCAGCGAAGATGCGGGCGGAATACTTTGAATACTCCAGTGCAATGATCCATTGGAATTGTAGCTATAAAAAGTCATTGAATTGTGCACGGCATGTGTAACATAAGGGTTTTCATGGAATTTCGAATAGGATATCCTGCCCCTGACGTATTCCTGACACATGCTGTTGTTGGTCATGTAACTGTTTGTCTCAGCATCCACGTCTACAACCCTATCGTAGTAGGTCGTTGTTTGGTCTGCCTTTAAAAAATCACTTTTATCCCAATCGATGGAATCGACGATCATCTTACCAGACGGGAGTAAATCCCTCACTGTCACAATGGTGCACGAAGTGCAACTTGGATAAGAAAGACCGTAATAATTTTCAAAATAGTAGTCGCTCTCTAAGTATTTCTCTCCGGTTTCAATTGACCTCATGGCCTCGTCATACCGGTAATAATTAAAGACGTTTTCATTGCGCTGCTGTTGGCTTTGCGAGAAGCGAAGCAATCCTTCGCGTGAGTATATGTACTCAGTCAATCCCGCGTCAGGTTCTGTATGGGATAGCAATTCGCTGACGCTGTTATAGTCATTAATAGTATACATGCTGTGTTTAGGATCACTGTTCAATTTATACACAGTAGTAATTTGGGTGAAGCGCAGATCTTGTAATCCCTCAACATCGTTTGTATGGATAAAAGACGTTCCATCCCATTCCGAATTCTCGTCTAACTTAGGAACTTGAGCATGAATATCGGAAATGCGGATTTTCATGGATGTAAGTCCTTCACCTTCATAATTTGAAATTGAAAATGTAAATGCCCCTGGTATATTGGTTTTTTGGATCATTTCTGACCCTTGGAACGACCAACCATCGGTGTAATTATTTGCAATAATTCTCCCGCTGGAAAGCACGTATTCGTCTTCCCCATCTGTTCTGATCAATTCTACGTTAAAAATCAATTGTTTGCCCATTATTTCGGGATCATCGGCACAACTTAAGCAATAAAGCCCACCACCCTGGGACTCCAAAACCGGATATCCTTTATCGCAATAAGCAGAAGCCGCCGCACGGGCATCTGCATAACTTCCCGCGGACATACAAATCGCGGTTTCGTCCGTGCAGGCACAACCGGTAGATGTAAAATTGGCTGCTGTATTGTATTGTTTAATTGGAGAAAAATTAAAAAGAGACTGTGCTCCTGGATCGGTATTGCCGCTATACTCCGAAATTGAGGTTTGAGGAAAGGATGTATTGGATTGTAAATCATCTGATTCCGTATCTATAAAAAAAGTGAAATGATTAGTTACATGCGGATCTGTGCTGGTGGCAGTAGTTTGACTCACAGTTATTTCGGTTGTGCCTGTTGTTCCGAGGCCCCAGGTCATGGATTCTCCGGAGCCTTGTACGACAAAGTCAGAATATGAAGTTCCATGCGTATATGTGGGATATGACTTGTACAGATCCACTCCCATTGGTGGCACAGTTGAAATCAATCGACCCGCCTTATCATAATAGTGTAAGGTATAGTCATAATAGTTCAGATCATACTTGATATGAAGGCCTTCGGTTAGACCAACACCCTGTAATTCGTCACATGTGATGCGGTAAACGCCCGCAGGAATGGGATTCCCATTAACAAGAGGTAGGTGGGTATTGAAATCAGTAATTCCGGGTGTGGATTCGAGATAAAGGTCCGTTTTCAAGTCTAATATTTGATAGGTGTACTTCGGGTTTATGGTACTATTTGTAAATGTCAGTGTACCTTCACATCCCTTGGGGATATGAATATCCACATAATGTCCTTTTCGTGGATGAAGAATGGAGGTGACTTCATAAGTATCTACATTGATACCGTTATCACCAGTGCCCGAATAGGCCGATGCCAACATTAAACCGTCTGATGAAGTAAAAGAGATCCTTTCGTTACCATCCGGATCAATGTAAATTGTTTTAAAAGCTATCAGCTTCTTTAAATTATCCTCCATTCTGAGATCGTTGCAACCTGTTGCGGCAGATTGAAACATAAATTCACCAGCCCATCCACCATATGAATAGACCCTTCTCAATTCCCCGGCAGACAACATGTAGTGTACACTTGGATTATGTCCGGATCCCATGCGCAACATATCATGTGGTCCGGCACTACGCTTTACCCCACCCATAACATTCTTGTCATTTTCAATTCGGCTATAAGGGAATGAAGTTGCGGCGACGTAAGACTCGGAAGAATTATTGTTGCTGTAATACCAACCCAGCGATCCTTTATCCATATCGCTGACTATTCTAGGATTATCAACTTGTCCGGCAGAAATGTAAGTGCTTTGAGCATCCCAGTTGGGTATATCGAAATCGGTTGGATTATATGGGTTCCCTTCTGTATTTGTGATAAATTGCGGGTGATAGTTAAAAGCGCTGTTATAAGTCGGTGCTGACAAGGTTTGCAATACGGGCCTGCCATATATGTCATAAACCGGTTGTGAGGCCAATACGTTGTTATTCTCAAGGTCTTTTACCTGGCTTTGCAACAACCTGCCTTCTCTATTAAAATATTTTTTATTCTGGCCAGTAACATTACCATTCTCGTCGTATAATGTGGTTAATTCCCAGTTTAGATTCTGATCATTTACAATAATGAATTGCTTAACAATGGCATAATCGGTAGATGGATGGGTAATCATAATGGAATAGGTACCATCGCAAATGCCATTTCTGTCCTGACTTGTGGCTGCGACCGTAGTTGAGTTATTATCAAACCATTCATAGACTATTCCACTGCCCAAGGTATTGTACAATAACGTAATATCAATGGCTCCATTTGGTGATCCTGAGTTGGTACATTGCGTCACACTCGAAGAAATTGCAAAAGGGACGGGATTTGAGGAGGATATCCCGGCAATCCCATGATTGGCATCATAGATGTTCAAATCAATTGAAAGAGCTCCGGTAGTAGCGGTTGATGTGTGAATTGTACTATTATTCTTCGCATAGACTATATTGCCGCCAATACGCGATATCCGTAAAACGTCGCCTGGTTGATAAGTTCCCTCTGAGAGAGAGAATTGAGAGCCTTCTTCCACTCGAATCAAATCTCCTTGTTCATTCAAGAATAATCCATAGTTGATATTGGTCCAACTTCCTCCGCCGTCGCCGGTTTGAGTTAAACCGAACATCCGATTAAAATCTCCCGCTTCAACCACGTACTCCACCCAACCATCGGTGGCCGCAGGAATAGCATTGTCTGATACCACACCGGCTTCCCAAGTTTCAACCGCGTTGAAATTGTCATAAGAAACAACTTGCAAACATGGGTCAAGAATATCATAATTTCGAGCAGTGTATTGGTTTGCACCATCAAACCCTAATTTATATCCTATGCCAATTTTTGTGCTGTACGTGCTGCTGTTGGCGTCCGTTATTGTTAAATTATAGTCACCTGCTTGCAATGAAGAAATATCCTGAGTGGTCCAAGAGTCAATTCCACTCGTCCAATTGTAAGAATATGGCGGTATA
Organism: Vicingaceae bacterium; assembly: GCA_040220895.1. GTDB lineage: Bacteria > Bacteroidota > Bacteroidia > Flavobacteriales_E > Vicingaceae > UBA11591. The sequence goes on along the minus strand of JAVJVY010000017.1, from coordinate 166,049 downwards.
CCTCCATCAACATCTACATCAATTTCTCCAATGGTGGAATTCACAGGATCAACAAGCTGAGTATTTATACTGACCCGGATTGGTGAAGGAATCTCATAAATAATGCGAATCTTTGGAGTTTCGGCACCCACATTATCACTCGATGCAAATTGTATCAACGCCGTTGGTGTTTCTTGATCCAATCGCAGCATGAAGCCATTATTGTTGCTGCCCTCCAGCCAATCTTTTACATGATGTTTGATATCAATGATATAGTCTTGATCGTTACTCGATGATTGCGACAAGATCACTTCATCAACTGGGGTAGTTGCTGGTTTTAAATCCCAAGATACAGTGCTTTCGTTCCAAGCCTCGGTAATACGTTGCAATTTAAAAGAATTGCTGCCAGTTCCATTGTCATGGCCAATGCCGTCTAGTATAAGATCGGCACTATAAATGTAGGCACCACTTGGAACGGTCGACAAGCCAAATTGAATAAGAGAGCGTTTCGTTGAAGGTGGGTTGTCCCAACTTTCTGCCTCGATGAAGTCTGAATTGCCATAGTTATTGCTTGGATTCAGGAAATCAATGACAGCGTCTTGGTCTATGTTTATATACAAGGTATCCTGCGCAGAAACCGTCAGGATTAAAAGAGAAGCAACAATGAATGATACAGTTCTTTTGCATAAGTCCAACGTGATACACATAATGGTTCGGATTAGTTGTTATTCCATAAAATAGGACTGGATACATTGTTCGATGTATCCTTTAGTGACACTTGCAGAAAATAGGAATCCATTGTTCGATTTCCCAAAGACAGTGTTATTTCATTTCCTGATCTGACATAATCCAGTCCAGAGGGCAAGCCAGCGTCAACATCATATTCGAAGTCGTGATCGACGACATTACTCCAACCCAGATTAGTGCCCATCTTTACCAAAATGTACGATACATTAGAGGTGTCCGGTATCGTCAAAAAACAATGAAAACTATATACGGTATCAAAATTATTTACCGGATTCTGGGAAGGTGTTGCGGTGACATTGTATGAAAGTGTCGATTGCGAATAAACGCTCATTGTATGCAACAGTAATGTGAATAAGAAAATCTGCTTTGCCATGGCTCAGTTAAAAGGTATGACTAAGCTAGGGCTCAATACCTGAGCTTAAAAGGAAAGTATGAGTATAAAAAAATGAAAAAATACTTATTCTAAAAGAATATCTCTGAATGCATGAATCTGATAATCAACATTTTGCACTAGCAGTTAGCTTAGACTGTAACCAATGTTTAAATAGTGGCAACTGAGGTTGAAAAAAGTCGGCCTGAGGACAAAGGTTTTCGAGAGCAAGTCCATAGTCAACTGACTTCTTTTTTAGATTGGAAAAGGAATAATTGGATCGCATCATTCCTTCCAACACCATCAATATGTTATGGTATATCTCTGTCATCGAGTCCTTATTAGCAAGAACATACTTTCTGTAGTTTTGTAATCCATATTCCACTAAATAGTGCCTGCCTAATTCAATTTGACATAGAAGCTGAAGAAGTTTCGTGCCAAAGTAGGTTGGCTTTTCTATTTTTAACTGATAGAAACTCGCCTCTAAATAATCGAGGCACTGCTTAAACTGACCTCCCTCAAAAAGGATAATGGCTTCCATCAATATGAAATTTGCATCCTTTTCAGTCGTATTCAGGTTTTTTAACAATTTTTTTAATTCTCTTTTGTTTGATCCTGCATGAAGAAAACGCAGTTCGAAATAGCGCCATTTTCTTCCATTTCGATGACGGAGCTTATGCAGCACAATTTCATTTCTCATTGACCCGGGGATATTTATAGAAACAAGAGCATTAAGTTTCAATACTAAATCATAAATCCTGGTTGGAAATTGTTTCTCGTTTTGAAATAACGAGTTTAGCTTGATCAATGAAGACTTAAGACCTGATGGATTCTTATTTTTCATATGAGCAAGACACTCTTTGATCTTTGAAAGCCCATATTGAATGGTGCTGATGACAGAAAAATGGTCTGTTTCGCCGCTCATGCACGGAAGATCCATTAACCCTTCTTGACCATCCAAGTATTTTTTTACACAATTCACTTCTTGTTCGAGCCAAATTTTTGCAGAACTGAGTGATTGCAGTTCGTTCATGTACGCTTCTGTACCTGAACGATCGCCTAGAGATACTTCAATGCGATGAATAACACTGGAAACAAAAAGTATCACGTCCAGGCACTCTTTTTTATAGGCCGCATTTTTTGCTCTCTTTAGAATTTTTAGGGCCTGTCCTGCCATTCCTCTTGAGAACAACTCTTGGGCGATTAAGACCTGTTTTTGTAGGATTTTTTCAAATTCTTCGTAGCTCGTTCTTGTCGGACTCTCCTTCAATTTGATTGTATGCAGTAAGTAATTCGGAAGGTTTTTTTCAATATACTGATTATCAACATTTTCTAATTGCTCGGTATTGCCTTTTTCGGTAGAATTTAACATTTTAAGAGTTGCGAAATCGCCTTTCGAATGCAATGAAAGGGCAATAAATTCGTCTCGTTCAGAAGATTTTAATGTCGGTATAATTTCGCTGCTGTCAAGTACCATATATGTGGGGTGCATTTCGCGGGTTCGAACAATCCTACACCGAATTAAATTGAAAAAAAAATGAGGCCAATGGAACGTGAAAACTTATCAACAGCCCTGTTAATAAATTGATTTTCAGTAGTGGTGTACGTTTTGGAAGGAATTTGTCCTTGAATTGAATTTCCCCTAGGATTACCTTTATCCAAATCAAAGATTTAATGTTGATTTTGATAAGAAAATAAAAATTAAGAAGTTATTAACAACTTGATTTACTGGTTCTTACATCGATTTGGAAAATTCTTCCATAAGTTTGTTTCACTGGCGAGCATTTCCTGAAAACACTTTAAGATCTGAATCTCGTCGGCTTTAAACCCTACGAGATGAAAACAACAAACGCACGTCTTCGGGCCTTTACCCTAACCGAGCTATTGATCGTTCTGGTCATCATCGGTATTCTGGTTATGATGGCCCTGCCCAAGCTAATGCCCATTATTTCAAAGGCCAAAAGCACCGAAGCTCAGCTGCAGCTAGAGCACCTGTACACCCTTGAAAAAAACCATTTCTACATGTACAGCAAGTTCTCTCAAGAGCTCGAAGAAATCGGTTTTGAACACGCCGATCTGGTAGAGGATGGAGGCAATGCCAATTACCGCATCAGCGTGGTGGAATCGACAAATAACACCTTCAAGGCCACGGCCACGGCCGTCACCGACTTTGACGGCGACGGCGTGTACAACGTATGGCAGATCGATCAGAACAAAAAACTGAAAGAAGTAATAAAGGACTGATGGTACTATTGACTTACACCTGCGTTTCTTGCGTTCTGCTGCTTATGGCGTATGAAGACCTGCGCTACCGCTCGGTGCACAAGCTGCTTTTTGCCCTGTCTGCCCTGTGCTTGTCGGCACTGGCCTTAATGAGTAATCTGGGCGCCTTGGTCCTGTTGAAATACTTTGTGATCAATTGCCTGATCTGCCTGGCCCTTTTCGCCGTGCTCAAACTGCACTTTAGTATTAAAGAAGGCAAGCGCAGCAAGGTCATTGATCGATTACTCGGGCTGGGAGATGTGCTGATGATACTTACTTTTGGCTTGGTCTTTCACCCCGTTAATTTCATTTATTTTCTCTTTGGAAGTTTCCTTCTAACGTTGGTCGTGCATTCCCTTTATGTGTTGTTCAAATCGAATTCTTCCCGATTCATTCCCCTGATCTTTTACATGAATCTGGCCTTCGTTTCACTATTGATCTATGATTCCACCGGTGAGGGCTTTTCCATGTTTAAACTCAATGGTTTAACCTTCTTTGTGCAATGATGGCTGCGGGCGATTTAAAATCGATTTCGGTCGAAGTCATACAGCAGGTAACAAGCCAGCAGGCGTGGCAATACCGCATTATTCCACTTTCTGTCACATCGGGAGAAATGCATTTATTGGTTCAGGGTGATCACTGGAATGAGAACATTAAAGAAGAGATCGAATTGCTTTTTGGGAAAAACGTTGCGGTGGAATTTATCGAAGCGGCACTGATGACCCAACTGCTTTCCAATCATTACCGCAAGAGCCGAAATCAGCAAGGCAAAATGTTACAGTCTGAAATCAGTCGCTCTGACGATTTTCTGCTGTTTGTCATTCATCAGGCCAACGATGTTGGTTCCAGTGACATTCATGTGGAGCGCTACGAGGACCGTTGCCGAATCAGACTGCGCATTGACGGTAAACTAACAGAACAATTCGTCATTCCGGGGGAAGATTATCCGGCAATGATCAACAAGATTAAGATCAAGGCCAGGTTAGACATATCAGAGAAGCGTCTGCCGCAAGATGGACGAATTGAAATTCGCGAGGGACACAAAAAATTCGACCTAAGGGTTTCGGTACTGCCTACCTTGTACGGAGAAAAAGTGGTTTTGAGAATACTGAGTCGAGATGCTACCGACATTGACCTGACCTCGCTGGGATTCAACGAGATTCAGCTCAAGGCTTTTGAGGAGGCCATCAGAAAACCAAACGGCATGGTGTTGATCAGCGGACCTACAGGATCTGGAAAAACCACCACCTTGTACGCCTCTTTAAAAATCTTAAACAATGTTGATACCAACATTCTGACCATTGAAGATCCGGTGGAATATACCCTGGAGGGAATCAATCAAGTCCAACTTAAAGAGGACATCGGGCTGGGATTCACTGACGCGCTTCGATCTTTTTTGAGACAGGATCCCGACATTATCATGCTCGGTGAGATCAGGGATGAACCTACGGCGCAAATGGCGATACGGGCCGCATTGACCGGACACCTTGTGTTGTCCACTATTCATACGAACTCGGCCTGGTCTACCGTTTCGCGTTTGGTTGATATGGGGATACCTCCCTATTTGCTCGCCAGCACGCTGAACGCCTCGGTGGCCCAGCGCCTTGTTCGACTTTTATGCCCCGAATGCAAAAGCCCCGAAATCTTGTTACCGGAAGACTGGCCAGCGTCCTACAGCAGGCCACCGGTAAGTCAACATTTCAGGCCTAAGGGTTGCCCACATTGCCATGACAGCGGGTTCTACGGTAGAAAGGCCATTTATGAAGTAATACCGATCAACGGGGAATTTGCAGAATGCATAAAAAATAGTGCGTTCAATGTCCGGGAATTGCTAAAAAAACACAGGGTCACGCCCATGGCAGATCAGGCCATCAAACTATTCTCGGATGGACAGACCAGCCTTGAAGAGATCCATCACTTGTTAAACGAATCATGAAATTGAATAGATGCCACGTCCTGCTTTTCGTCCTGTTGGTCGCATCATCGGCAACGCTCAAGGCCCAAGATCGTTTTAGTCGCATTGAACAGGAATTGGAAGCTTTGAAGATGGATGTGGCCGGCCTGGACGAGAAAATCGAAATTTCGGTCGATGAGGTGGAACTGGAGGAATTTCTGCGGGGAATTGCCCTGGCTAACAAGCTGAACATCAGTGTCGATCCAACCCTGGACTTGAAGATCACGAATAACTTTGTGGACGTCACTGTTTCGGATATTCTGGTGTTTCTTGCACGAAAATACAAGCTTGACATACAGATGATCGGAAGCATCATCACCATCGCTCCTTTTGAAGAAGTGCCTGTCGATGCCCCGGTGATGAAGCGGGTAACTTACCAAGGCGAAGACAACAGCATATCCCTCGATTTTCAGAATGTTCCTCTGAACGAGGTTTTAAAAGAGATCACCTCGGAAAGTAAAAAAAATGTCATCGCCGACGTTGGGCTGGAGCAACAAAAAATCAGTGCCTACATCCTCAACATGCCTTTTGACAATGCCATTGAAAAATTTGCCATGGCCAATAACTTAGAAATGACCTTGAGCGGCGATGGATTCTACATCTTGTCCAAAAAAGATATCGCGGTGGCGAAATCAATGAATCAGCGCGCTTCGGGTAATTTCAACAGTGGAAATTTTGAATTCAGCGCAGTTGACCCGAATAGCATCAGTGTTTCGGCCACTGAAACGCCCATTTCCGATATTTTCAGGGCTGTCAGTAACTCGCTAGGCATTAACTACTACATGCTCACCGTGCCGAGCAGCAATACTTCGTTGAACATCCGCGACTTCAGCTACAGCGATTTTCTGGATCATTTGTTCAAAGCTACAGCATACACTTACCGCGAAATGAACGATATCTACCTGATAGGTGATCGGAAGATCGAAGATCTGCGCGCCACCAGAGTTGTAGAATTGCAGCACCGAAGCGTAGAGAACATCATCGAACACATACCTGCCGAAATAAAAACCGGAGTGACCATCAAAGAATTCAACGACCTAAACAGCTTGGTCCTAAGCGGATCGGAGCCAAATATTAATGAAATAGAATACTTCCTCAGGAGCATTGACAAGGTCGTTCCCGTTGTATTGATTGAAGTCATGATCATCGATTATTCGAGCGGCCATACCACTTCCACCGGCGTAAGGGCAGGAATCGGTGAGGACGTCGCTCCGCCCTCTTCGGGTCAGCTTTACCCCTCTGTTAACTACAGCCTGAACAGCAATTCGGTCAATAATTTGGTCGAAAGCCTGAATGGATTTGGATGGTTCAAACTCGGCAAGGTCACCCCGAATTTCTACCTGACCATTCAGGCACTCGAAGACCAGGGGATTCTAAAAGTCCGATCCACGCCAAAACTGGCCACGCTGAATGGGAATGAAGCAACGCTTAGTGTTGGAAATACAGAATACTACGCCGTGGAATCAAATAACGTGATTGGGTCCCAAAACCCGCAGAACATCATCACACGAACCTATCAAAGTGTCAATGCCGACTTGACCGTCACCATTAAACCCTTTGTGTCCGGAGATGAACAGATCACCCTCGATATTTCGGTCGAACAATCGGATTTCACCGCCCGGGTTTCGCCCGATGCACCTCCGGGATCGGTCACCCGTAGTTTTAGTTCGCTCGTGCGGGTAAAAAATGAAGAAATGATCTTATTGGGAGGACTGGAGCAAAAATCGATCGAAGACAGCGGGACTGGTACACCGTTGCTGGCCAGAATTCCTATTATCAAATACCTGTTCAGCACAAGGACTCGCAGCAGGAAATCAGACAAGCTGAACATCTTCATCAAACCAACGGTGTTTTATTAATGAACCTGGTTAAATCCATATCGAACGCATTCGATCAGCGGGCCGTCGGATTATCGGTGCTGCTAAGCGACAACGGAGTTGTGTCTTTATCAGCTGTGATCGTGCAAAAAAAAGGCAATGATATCATGGTCAAAAAGGTGGTGAAGGCGAGCTCTGATCTATCTGAATTGATCGTGGACCTGGACCACGAACTACCGGTATTTATCACCATCAATGGAAAGGGAATCCTCCATAAATTCTCTGGATTGCAGGCCGATAAAAAAACCCTTATTTCAGAACTCATCCCCCAGTCCAATGCCGATGATTTCTACCTGCAAGCTTATCGGGTCAATGAGGAATTGATGTCCGTTCACTTGGCACGCAAAACCTCGATAGATAACTTAATTGATACGTTGCGCTCTAGTGGAATTAAATTGCTTGGCGTCTATTTTGGACTCGAAATAATTAGCGGGTTGAAATCGATCTTTCTAAAAGAAGGAAGTGGTGTGTTTCACTTTTCGACCTATGAAATTTCGTTCCAGAATAACGAGATTCAAGGTGTAGAAAGAAAAGGTAGTTCGCAAAATGAAGAATGCGTTGAAGTCGATGGGAAGGACCTCGGTGCATCGCATATGCTGTCATTATCAGCGGCAATTCAGCATTTCGCTCAAGATCCCGGGGTTGTACTCCAAGCCGTTGATCTTGAACGAATCAAACTGAAACACCGCGAATCGACCTTCCTAATAAAAAGCGCCGTTTTATTCACAACAGCCTGCTTCGCCATCCTATTGATCAATACCCTTCTTTTTACCAATTACAACAAAAAAGTAAGGCATTTGAGTATGCAATCTGACCTCGATCAGGAACGGGTTAAAACCATGCAAACCCTGGAAACAGAAATTAATTTGAAGAAGGAGTTTTTGAGGTCAAACCAACTTGCCAGTAAATCCCTATCCTTCATGGCCGACCGAATCGCCGCCCTTGTTCCCAGTGGAATCATGCTAGAACAAATGGTGCTTTCTCCTGAGCAGACAAGTTCTGATGCGGATGTCATCGGATTTAATTCATCAGTGATCCAAATTCGAGGAGCTCTTACCAAAGACGTCGAAATCAACGAGTTTGTCAATGCGCTGCGATTGTTGGATTGGGTAAAAAACGTACGAGTCGATGACATCACTCGTGAAGCAAAAGGGAAACCGGGATATTTCCAATTAACCATTCTGCTGTCATGAAATCACTGCGTCAATTGTCCAGGTTATTCCTAATCAAGCTTTCGCTTTCCATGGCTGTTCTGACATGGGCCATTTATAAAATCGCTCTGACCGATACGATTGAATTGATCCAAAACCATGCCGCACTTAAACAATCCCTGGAAGAGAATCAATTCCACGATATAAAATTAAAGAGGCTTGAAAGCGAATTGCACGATGTAGCGCTTTTACTAGGTGCAAGCAACGAAGATGCAAGTAATATGCTTATCCAAACGGTTACGGTTTACGTGTCTAATCACCAACTGGTGTTAAAATCCCTGCCCCCGGCTCGTCAATATCAGTACGGCGACGTCCATGTCAACTTGCAATCATTTCAAGTCAGTGGTTCCTTGGTCTCCATATTGCGATTGATCGACCTCATTGAAAGGGACAGTGATTTGGGAAAGGTTGTGTCAATTGATTTTGGCATTGAATTTGACCAGCGGCGCAAAAAGCGTTTGCTGAATGCTTCGGTTTGCATTCAAAACTTAAAAATCAAGGTGTATGAAAGCTAGCGGAATTATTATCATCCTATTGATCTCGGTGATTTCTTGCAAAGACGTCATTGAAGAAGACATCAGTCTGAAGCCTGTGTTATTGATCACTCCGCCACACTTGTACGTCAGCCAAAAATCCACGGTCTCTTTTAACTGGCTTGAAGTTGAAGGAGCATTTGAGTACAAGCTACAGATCGTAAAACCCAAATTCACTCTTGTGGAAGAAATTCAACTGGACAGCACGATTGCGGGAAATTCTCTTTCCCTGCCTTTAGAAGCCGGCGCTTACCAATGGCGGGTACTTGCCTTGAATGGAAATTATCAGGCCTCTTCTGACACTTCATCTTTTACGGTGGATTCCATCACCGATGTCAGCGACATTTCACTGAACTTGCTCGATCCTGATAACAATGCCATCAGCAATAGTACTATTCTGGAATTTGAGTGGGAAGGTTCTTTTCTTGCCGAGGATTACCGATTTGAGATACGCCAACTAGATTGGAATGGCAGCCTGGAATTCCCTGCACAAATCGTGACAAGTGCAACTTTCAGCAATCAGGATTACCCTCTGCAGGATGGCCAATACACCTGGGGAGTCCGGGCCCAGGCCGGCAGTTCTGTTTCCCCATACTCAACGCATCAATTGACCATTGACCGGACAGCGCCCGAAAAGCCCGTCCTGAATGTTCCCGCCAACATGGCTGTTCTAGCCAACGCCATGCAACAATTCAGCTGGTTCAGGGCATCAGATCAAGGTTCAAAAGTGCTCGATAGTCTGTACATCTATCAAGACGCCTTATTGAATGATCTGGCACGACCGATTATGGTGCTGGAACAGCCTTCTTTTAGCGATTCTCTTGGTCCGGGAACATATTACTGGTATGTTAAATCATTTGACAAAGCGGGAAACATAAGTCCCATAAGTAGCATTTGGAATTTCACCATCTCGCCATGAATAAAAAATGGTTGAAATATGGATTGTTAGCACTTGTCGTCCTGGTTTGGACTTCCGTTATTGTGCAGCTTCTATCTTGGGGCGAGGATGAACAAGGCGTTTACTTGCAAGCGGAAGAAATGATCCACAGCGGTGAAATAGAGGTCGCCGGCATGTCAGACACACTGCTTTTGAATTACAGGGATCCCTTCCTTGAGCGCAGCCGTCGTTCTGTGATACATAACACACCCGGGCTTACTTCTAAAAAACAACTACAAAAAGCACCGGCAATAATTTCCTGGCCGGGGGTTGAATACAACGGATCCATCGGCAGCCGAAATCAAGAAGCAATGGCAATGATCAAGATAAATGGAGTTGAAAAGATACTGAAAGCCGGAGTCGAGACCGATGGCCTTGAACTAAACCGAATTTTCAAGGACTCCATTCTGGTGACCTATTCGGGCGAACATAAAACCATCCGCAAATGAGAGTATTCTGCATTACCATAATGATATTCATGGCTTTTCATTTCCAGTCTGTGGCACAGCAATTGGCGTCTTCCAAGAATTACAGAGAGGTAACGGTAAACCAGAATGATCAAACCCTTGTATTTCATGTTTGTAGTTCTGCAAAACAGATCAACCATCGTGACAAGGTGATGTACTACTGGTATCAAAACAATAAGGTGCACGCAAATAAGGGGTCGCATTCGGGTCAACTGATGCACGGCATGGTTCAGGTCTATGACAAAGAAGGCAATTTGGTTGAACAATGGAATGTGAAATACGGCATTAAGAGAGGTGATTGGAAGCAATGGTCTAAAAATGGACGCATCGCCGCCAGCGCAAGATGGAAAAACGGGAAAAAAAACGGATTAGAGAAATATTTTGATTCAGATGGTAACCTCACTAAGAAAGTCCGCTTTTATAAAGGGCATCAAATTGGAAGTGAAAAAATTTACATCGATGGCATACGGGTTAAGGGTGAAAAAGTAAAAAAGGAAAAAAAGGCTACAAAAAAACTTGATTACGAGATCCTAAACGGCGACAAGGGCAGTAAAAAGAAAAGAAAAGAGCAGCGCGAAAAAAAGAATTTCATGGAATGGCTTAAAAAGGGATTCAAGAAGAGTGAAGACGGTTCAACCATTACCTAATGCTAAGAGGAGGTAGCATACTGTACGCCATTTTTATTTGCCTGTTGATCACGGGCATATCTAGTTGCTTTGTTCTCTTTTCCTTTCATCAACGAAGCATTGAACAAAAACGGAGCAATTATTTATCGGTGCTTTTTAAGTTGAAATCCGCCATCACCCTTGCAACAAGCGAAGAATTGCGTTTGGAAGCGAATAAAGCCCGGGGCATCCAACTTTTCAAAGACGATGCGAGGTCTGAAGTTCGACTCGTTTCTTCAGATTGGGGCCTTTTTAAACTCATACGCGCAAGTGCTGCATTCGAGGGCAAAACCATCAGCAAGCACGCTCTTCTGGGAAGTTCATCGCTGCAAAATAGCGATCTGTGTTTGTATTTGGCCGACCGAAATCAATCCCTTTCCCTGGCTGGAAATACGGTTATACAGGGGCGGGCCCTTTTACCTCGCGCTGGCATTAAGCGAGCGTATATCGAGGGGCAATCATTTAATGGGCAATTACCGACGTCTTCTGGCTCAAACAGCAGTAAAAACCTTCCGCTCCTAAACCCCAATCTTGACCCTCAACAGCAATCCCTGATAAGTGGATTCTTCGACAATGACAGCGTGCTGGGTGCCGATATGCTATACGGTGAAGCGTTCTACCAACCATGGTCCTCAAAGACGGTGGTCTATGCAAGTGATGGTCGAATTGATCTTTCCAACATGTCCCTGGGCGGAAATCTCATTCTTTACAGTCGGACGTCCATCGACGTAAGCCACTGCAACCTGGCAGGTGTGCAGTTAATTGCTCCCTTGATCAGTATCCGAAACAATACCTTTGGCCAAGCGCATTTACTGGCAACTGATTCCATTATCATTAAAAACGAGGTCAACTTAACTTATCCTTCCAGCATGTGCTTAAATGCACCAGCTACAGTTATAAAACCTGGATTACTCATCGTGAATTCCAGTGTTGAAGGAGACATCGTGATACATGGTGATGCCAAGCACTACAGAAATCCGGCCAGAATGTCAATCGACAAGAAGTCAAGTGTTACGGGCGTTGTTTACGTCCAAGGGCAGCTGGAATTGGAAGGAGCTGTGTATGGCCAAGTCTATACCGAAGGCTTCTCATTAAATACGGCATCAGCCAAGTATTCCAATCATTTATTGAACGCACGAATCAGCCGTTTAGGCCTGCCAACAAATTACCTTTCTTCTTTGGCCTTGGATGATTCAAATAAAAAAATTCTACAATGGTTAGATTAAACGCTTTTAGCACACTCGAGGCCATTTTCAGTTCTGTCTTAATTTTAACGGCTATTGCATTCACCATGGCAATCGTACAAAACGTCATGTCCAGCCACTCAAATCTAACTAAGTTCAAGGCCGAAAGTTGTTTGCTCGAATTAGAAAATACCCGGGATGATTTCGATGTTCAAAATAATTACAGCGAATTCAACATTGCTTCAAGCAGCGAAAACCATTACCTGTTCAAGGATATGATCGTGATCACCCTGAAAGTAAAAGATCAAAATGGCATGCTTATACTGGAAAAGAAAAGGTTGAAAAAAATAGTTCCATGAGTTTGAAAGGATTTACCATCATCGACGTGTTGATTGGAATGATTCTCAGTTCGCTGGTCATTGGATTTGGGCTAACGGCCTATTTGCATGCATCCAAGGCCATTAATCGTCGAATGTCTATGATGAAGGAAGTAAATATGCTGAGTGAACTGCGGTATGTGTTGACAACCGACATGGAAAGGGCAACTGAAATACGCAAAGAGGATGGACTCGTAAAGATGATTGGTAATCAACACAGGGTCAGCTATCAGAACAGCAACTCCTTTGTCTTACGTCTAGTCAACGACCACACCGACACCCTTTTCCAAGGGAATATGAACGTTGAATATTTTAAGGACGGCGAATCTTTGGTTAATCTCATCGAATTCAGGGCAGGTTCTTGGTCATTTCGCTATCAAAAGGACTATGCATCTGTTCCACTAATTGCTGGATATGGCCATTAGCATGGACGATATAAGAACCAAACCGCACACCAATGGAGATGCTTCGTGGAACATCGGCCAATGGCTTCAATACGATTTTACCAAGCCAAGAGGACTTAAATTACGGGATAAATTGACTTTTTACGAAGAGTTGCACCTTTTGTTGACCTCGGGCCTTGATTTGGAAAATGCCATCGACCTGCTGTTGGCACAAGGAAAAGAAAAGTCCAAATTAACGGTGATCATTCGGGGGTTAAAAAAAGACATCATCAATGGCAAGAGTCTTTCGGATGCAATGAGCGATTCCGGGGTTTTCACTGATTACGAGCACTTCAGCATAAAAATTGGCGAAGAAACAGGCAATACCGTTGAGGTATTGGAAGAAATCCGAAATTATTACGAGCAACTATCTGATCAGCGTAAGAAGTTAAGCAGCGCACTGAGTTATCCGGCCGTCGTTTTTTCGGTGGCAATAGGTGCTGTGTTCTTTCTTCTGAATTTTGTTGTGCCGCTGTTTGAAGATGTATTCAAGCGATTCAACGGTGAATTGCCTTTGATCACTCAATTGGTCATTCACCTATCTGACAAGCTCAAGACATGGTTACCCATCACATTGCTATTATTTACGGTCGGCGGATCACTTATTTATTTTAGGCGGAAGAATGCCCGAAGCAGACAGCTCCTTTCGCTAATGGTGATGCGAATGCCGATTATAGGCCGTATCGTACAAAAGATTTACTTGGCCCGGTTGTTCTCTGCACTTCATCTATTGGTAAAATCAAAAAACCCCTTGAATACCAGCCTGGGAATGGTGCAGAAAATGATCGGTTTCTACCCATTGGAACAGGCGCTTCTCGACATAGAAGACCAAGTTATTAAAGGAAAAAGCCTTTCTTCTTGTATAAGTCGGCACCCAATGTTCGACGCTCGAACTGTCACGCTTATCAAAGTAGCAGAAGAAGTGGGCCAGTTGGAGCATGTATTGGGGAAAATCGCAAAAGGGCTTAGCGCTGATGTTTCGAACAAGCTGAACGGTCTTGGTAGTTTGCTGGAACCAATTCTTATCATTGGCGTAGGATCGATGGTTGCTTTCATACTTATTGCCATGTACTTGCCGCTTTTTCAGCTCAGCACCAGTGTTTATTAGGGAATTAGGTATGAACCATAACGTAAAAGATATTGAATAAATAGGGTGCGTTATTTTTTCCGCATTCGCAGTTTATGCGGGCTTGTTTTTGGGATTCGTTCAATCAGTCCCCTTGCTTCCAGATCCAGTTTTACCGTCACAATGTACCATACCACTTTACCGTCGAAGGTGCTGGTCAACTGATCAACTGCCAAATCATTGAGGTCTACGTGGGTAATCTCTCCGGCACTTTGCACGGTTTTGAGTATGAAATCTTTGATTAAATCGTACTTACTTAATGCAATATGCACGCCCTTTTTTCCTTGTGGGTGCATGGTCAGTATTCGTTCTTCTTTTTTCATTAACATGGAGTTTGTAGTTAAATAGTTTTCTGTGCTTGGTGCACATGGCACACGATTACATTTCCGGTTGGTATTCCAAAATATCTCCGGGTTGGCAATCAAGAATGTTGCAGATCTGATCCAGGGTTGAAAAGCGAATCGCTCTGGCTTTGCCGGTTTTTAGAATAGAGAGATTGGCCATGGTCAATCCCACCTTCTCAGAAAGTTCAGTAAGTCTCATCTTGCGCTTGGCAAGCATCACGTCCAGGTTTACTAATATGGCCATATCAGACAGTTAATTTTAATTCTTCATCCATCGTGATTCCTTTGACAAAAATATGGGATAGTACGAAAAGAAAAAGTGCGGGAATAAGCATGGTAAATTGATAGTCAAAATCGTTGTTGAATTTGACGTGTTCGAATGCTATTCTGCCCACATACAGGTGGAAAATTATTTTGTGATAAGTCAGGCGCAAGAGCCAATACAGCACGATTAAATAAGACATTTGGCGCAAATGCTTCATGTTCTGTAATATGAAAATTTCACCCAAGCGCACGTTGATCATGAATTTTCTAAAAATCCACGAAAAACGGAGTCCGATAAGCATAAACGCTAATAGCGCAGTCAACCCAAGGTACAGCATTGATTTGGGTGCATTCTCAATGCCGACCTTTCCAACGGCCTCTGTAAGTATAACCGAATGTACTTTTTCATTGCTGGTATATGTTCCTTTGTCACCGCCAACTTCAACGGGTAATTCCATGGTGAATACTTTATTGTCGATTCCAACATCTGCAATGATGGCTGCATTCATTATCAGAATAATGATCAACAATAAGGCGAATAAACCAATGGCAATATTGCTTATCCAGTACAGTATGTTAATGGAGTTGAGATTTTTCATGGCGCAGTAATTTATCGCAAATATATAATATTTTATTGTTTATCAACAATTTTATATTGTTTTACAAACAATTTTTTTCATTAATGGGGGGATGCCTGCGCCGTTTCAGTTTAATAGACAAAATAAAATTCGAAATCAACTTTCTTCAAAGAGAAAAGCTATAATTCTGGATAATTTGATCTAAGGAAATGAAATTTAAATACGAAGTTGATGTACTAGAATTAAAGGAAGTACACGAAATTCCCGATGCATGGAATAAAGGTGATTTTCTGAAACTTTTAGATAAAATTGAATACGAGGATGCAAATTCGATCCCGGATAATGAACTAAAAGAGATGACCATCATGGCCTTGTCTGACCTTGAGCCAGAAGAGGCAGCAGAATTGGTCTTAGAAGTTCGATTGGGTGAAAAACTAACC
Organism: Vicingaceae bacterium; assembly: GCA_040220895.1. Classification (GTDB taxonomy): domain Bacteria; phylum Bacteroidota; class Bacteroidia; order Flavobacteriales_E; family Vicingaceae; genus UBA11591. The sequence goes on along the minus strand of JAVJVY010000017.1, from coordinate 150,291 downwards.
GTAGGTCAACGAAAAAACCTGTCCGAGGAATTGAAAGATGACCGGTTGTGGGAAGAATACGCAGAGATTTCATTTCACGAAGAACTGTTCAATGTGGGGTGCATGATTCATTGGGCATATCCCCGAATTTATCCCTACCCCGATATTGTTCGGCTCAAGCTGGGAATAACTTCGAAAAACTCAGAGTCGAAAATCAATTTACAAAATCCCACTGCCTCTTTTTTAGCTCGTTTATTGTCTGACGGCATGAATGAACACAATACCATATTTCGTTTATTCAAAGAAAATGTCAAGGGGAATTCTTTTCCTGCATCGGAAGACATCATTTGGAAGTTTCAAGGCAATGATTTTAAAGAAGCAACCAATTCGCTCGAGGTGACCATCTTTACTTCATGGAACTGGGTTGACGAACTCAAGGGGGTGGATCAGTTCGAGTCTAATGCCTTTGCGGATGGTCAGATAGATGTATGACGTATGGCTTATGAGGTATGATGGGGATTTGTGATTTGTGATTTGAGTGGTTTGATTTTGGATGTCTTTTTTCGGCGAAGTTTATCCTTTGTTCCAATCATTTTTTATTGGAACATTGTCTTATGAATAGCGAAGAACTGGAAAACAGATTGGTTGACTTTTCAATTTCTGTATCTCAGATTTGTGCTTCCTTGGAACAAACTGAACTTGGAAAAAATCTATCACAGCAATTAATTCGTTCCTCAACTTCTTCTGCTCTGAATTTTGGTGAATCAAGAGGTGCCGAATCCAAAAAAGATTTCATTCACAAACTTCGCATCACGTTGAAAGAATTGAGGGAGTCATTTATTTCTCTGAAAATATTGGAAAAGTCGGCATCGTCAAATAATGCAGATGAACTGGATAAGGTAGTTGATGAATGCAATCAGCTTATTTCCATTTTCGTTGCAAGTATCCGAACGGCTGAAAACAAATAACTCCTCAAATCAAACATCATGTATCAACCCTGACGCCTCATACATCATCCCTCATACATCCTACCTCTTACCTCATACCTGCCTACCGGCAGGCAGGCATCATACATGATCCCTCATAAATCATACGTCATACCTCATACCTCATACCTCATACATGATCCCTCATCCTAATACTTCATACATCATACCTCATACATCATACATCATACCTCATACATCATACGTCATACGTCATACGTCATACCACATACATCATAGGCCTCACAGCCTTTTCTTCGGCGTGGTAGGCTGGAAATCTTTGTAATAAAGCGGTTCGGCATAGGCTGTGTCCTCAAAATCCTTTGATTCGAATTTTTGGACGGCGACTGGTGCCATGAAGAGCGAAGAAGGCATGATGTGTTCCAAAAAGTAGGCGTTGGGATGTGTCTGGAAAAGTTTTTTGATCTTGGGCATGCCGTCACCGAAAAACAGCAGCGGTCCTGTTTCCAAATCCTCCTTATAAGAATCTTCTTCCACAATAACGGCCTGCAAGGGTCTGGTTATTTTTAATTCAGTATTGAAAATGCAACTGTACACCTCCATTCTGCGTGCATCGATCATGGGGCAGAGCGACTTTTGGTGTGATACGGGAAGTTGCAGCGCCGCCCTTGTCATCAGTTCCAGGGTGGAAACCGAGATGAGCGGTATTTTTAACGCATAGCAAAGTCCCTTTGCCGCTGCATATCCAATGCGCAATCCGGTGAACGATCCGGGTCCGGAACCAACGGCCACGGCGTCAAGGTCAATTGGTTTTTTGTTTCCCCGATCGAGCACTTCTTTGATAAACAGGTGCAGCAATTCCGAATGTCGATAGCTCTCACCTTCTTCCTTACTTGCCAAAAGATTTTCACCCTCGAACAAGCTTACCGAACACAATACCGATGAGGTTTCAACACATAGAATAAGGGGCATGTCAGAGCTTAATTTCTTTTCCCTGAAAGAAATCCAGGATCTTTCTTTTAAAGATGTACTCGTACTTGGATCGAAGTAATTGCGATTCGGCCCTCCGCAAATTGTTCTTGTTGGTGTTGTAGTCTACACTGTTGATCACCCCGGCATCGAAGCGCTTTTGGGCGTACTCAAATGATACTTGCAGTGCGACAAGCGACTTCATATTCGCGTCGTAACTCTTCAAGGCTGCTTCAGCATCGGCATAGGCGCTTTCAACATCGTTTCTGAGTTGTTGCTTTTCAAGTAGTAATGAATAATTAGCACGTTCCTGCTGCAACCTGGCCTGGTCGATGGATTGCTGAATGCTGTACTTAGAGAATATGGGGATGTTCAGAGAAACGCCGAAGCTTCGGTAAATGTTTTCGCTCAACTGATCAAAATACGGCGAAGGTCCGCTTTCACTGTAACCGGTTCCTACCGAAGCCCCCATGGAAAGGAATGGACTTCTGCTGGCCTTGGCGATGGACAGGTTTTTCAAGGAGCTTTCCAACTTGAGTTCGGCGCTCTTGATTTCGGGCATCAATCCCAGTGAAGTATTGAAAATTGCCGAAGGCGTCTGTCTTTCCATGGCCAGTTCCGCAGAATCAAGGATGGGCTTGACAATGTCCAGGTCGTAATCGCCATCTAATTGGAGCAGCTGCAATAAATTCAAGGTAGACAAGGTGACCTGATTTTCAGATTGCACAAACTGTAATTCCTCATCGGCCAGTTGGGCTTCCAATTCGAGCAGGTTTCCTTTGGCCAGACTTCCTGACTTCACCAGTTTATCGATGCGCTCGATTTGAAGCGAGGTCACATCGAGTTGTTGCCTTGCCACCTCAACGTTTTCCAGGTTAAACAGAATAAGCAGATAAGCATTGGTCACCGCCAGGGTAATGTCATTTTTGATCCTGTCCACGTCGTAACGACTGGCCAAAAAATCGAGGTTGTTTTTTCGAATGCCGTTGACGTTTTGAAAGCCCCTGAACAGGTCGATGCTCGAACTGGCCGAATACTGCGAGTTACGGGTTCTGACTTCGGCCAGTTCGTTGGTAATGGGAATAACGGTCTTACCGTAATTGATTCGTTCGGATCCAAAGACGCTTAAATCGGGGAGTAATTCGTATTTGGATTGTTTTAATCTGCCTTCCAGAATGCGTGAATCGATCTCGGCCTGCTTGATCTGAATGTTGTTTTCGTGTGCGTATTTGATACAGGCTTCAAGGTCCCAGCGATCTTGGTTATATGCAAGAATTGGGCATAGCAGAACTAAGGTGGTAATCAGAATATTTTTCACAATCCGTAAATGTAGGAATTGATGTTTGATTGTTGGAATGTTTGAGTGTAGGAATGTCTGAAGGCCTCGTTTGCCTTTGTCCTTTTTTGTATAAAGTCAAAAGTGAGCACCTTGTGTCATATGAAAAGCAGGTTGATACGCTAAATTATGCATGTTTTAGAAGAAGCAGAAGGAACAAGAGAAGGAAATTAATCAGCCCTTTTGTCAATCATTCAAACAAAAAAACCGTCAAATAACCAACCCCTACTACAAACCGAGAATCTCAATCTCAACCCGGCGGTTGGCCTTCTCCTGATCGTAAGTCTGCGGGTTTTGGTAAAGCATGAATTCATTGCCCATGCCCCTGATCTTAATCCTTCCCGCATCAATACCTGCATCAATCAAATATATCTTAACCTGTTCGGCTCGCTTCTCTGAAAAACGCTTGACCTTTCCTTCATTTTCATAGCCCGGTGCATTCACATGCCCTTGTATTTCTATCTCAGCTGTCGGATATTCTTTCATGAATTGAATGAGCTGTTCCAGTGCATTGACAGACGAAGGAAGCAAATGGGTCGTGTTTTCGCGGAAAACGATCTCTTCCAACACGATGTGTCCGCCGGTTTTTAATTCAGAAATAAATATTTTTCGAACCTGACCGCCACTACTGGCATCGGCCTTGTATTTTTCAGAACTGAAGGTATGCCCTTGTTTTGTCACGTTTAAAAAAAACCAATTGTCTGCCGGCATGTTAAACTCAAATTCGCTGGTATTGGTAAAAGTGATCGATGAGTCCATCCAATCCGTTCCTTTTACTGTGGCATTACAGGTGATTGGCTTACCACTATTCTTATCGATGATCTGAAATTTCATTGGGACCATGGCAGCGGGGGCAAGCGATTCTGTCATATCTGTAAAACCGGAAGTGGAGGCCGGAGCCGTTTCCAAATGGATGTCGGAATTTTCCCATTCTTTTATGCTGAAATCGATGGCAAAACCCTTGCCGTTATTTTGATTGATATCTACAACCAGCACGTATTCCTTTCCTGCAGCCACTTCCAACCATTTGGAATAATTGGGAAATTCTCCGGCGGGCTCAAAAGGTGCGGTTGCTGAATGACTCAAACCGGTTTTTCCTCCATTGGCGTGATCGTTTCTGGCCAGGTTGCTCCTGACCGGAGTCAGGGTTTTAGCAATGATGCTGTCACAACTTCCCGCATTGCCTTCAAAAAGCATGAAATCCCAATCGTCATTTGGGTCTTGGGGTGTAATTTCAAAGGTCATCTCCCCATCGCCGGGAGCTTTGAACAACAGCCATACGGTATTGTGCTCTTCGGTAAAATAGCGCTCATTACCAAGCTTGTTGTCTTTGATTTCCAACACCTTACCAGGACCATCTACCTTGTTTATGGATAAATGAAGGCCTTCAACAACGATGGGATCCTGGCAGTCTGAATGTTGTGCCGGAAGTGTCGAAAAAATAAAAAAAAGTCCGGCTAAAAAGACGGTTTTAAGTGACGGCATGCATCAAAAGTACTGAGATAGAACGTATAATGTAAATCGATGAATGATTATTTATTGACAACGAAGGCTTGAAATCCTTCGACGAAAGTCCGTTTTAAATAGAATAAGCCAGGTTCGACTCCATCCATTTCTCAATTTCTTTTACGTCCATGTTCTTGCGCAAGGCGTAATCTTCAACCTGATCTCTTCCAATTTTTCCCAGGCCAAAATACCTGGAATTTGGATGGGCAAAGTAATATCCTGAAACAGAAGATGCCGGAAACATTGCCCGTGATTCGGTTAGTGTTATACCCGCATTTTCTGTGGCATTGAGCACCTTGAACAGCGCGTCTTTCTCCAAATGATCCGGGCAGGCCGGGTAGCCCGGTGCAGGCCTGATTCCCCGGTATTTCTCGTGAATCATATCTTCATTGCTCAAGTCCTCATTTCGATCGTATGCCCAATATTCGGTGCGTACTTTGCGGTGGAGCATCTCGGCAAAGGCCTCGGCCAATCGGTCGGCCAGGGCCTTGATTATGATCTCTTTATAATCGTCATTTTCTTGTCGGTACAGCTCAATGCTGCGTTCAATGTCCAAGCCGGCTGTTACGGCAAAAAGGCCCATGTAATCTGTCAAGCCCGATTCCACCGGGGCGATAAAATCTGCCAGGCAGAAATTCGGCGCGCTGGCTTTTTTACCCTGCTGGCGCAAAAAATGAAATCTCACTTCTTCCCCTCCCACATCCATCAAAACATCGTCTTGCTTTGAATTGGCCTTGTAAATACCAAAAACAGCATTGGCCTTTAAGAGTTTTTGACGTTCTATCTGGTCGAGCATTTGATTTGCATCGTCGTATAGTTTTTGAGCTTCTTCACCCACATGGTCGTCCTTCAAGATTTCCGGAAACTTTCCCCGAAGCATCCACGTCTGGAAAAAAGGCGTCCAATCTATGTACTGGCGTATTTCCCTGATGGGGTAGTCCTTGAGTACTTGCAGGCCCAATTTAACCGGCGCCTGGATGTGAACAGAAGGCCAATCTGATTTAAAGGCGTTTACTCGTGCCTGAGTCAGCGTTAAAAATTCTTTGGCTTCAATGCGATCGCGGTGTTGCTCGCGCATCAACTCATATTCGGCCTTGTACTGCTTCAGCACATTGATACGCTCAGTTTGGCTGAATAACCTGGACGCCACCGGTACACTCTTAGAAGCGTCAAGTACGTGAATGACCGGCCCGGAATAGTGGGGGTCGATTTTTACGGCCGTGTGAATCCTGGAGGTGGTCGCGCCTCCAATCAACAAGGGTGTTTTCATTTTCCGGTGCTCCATTTCCTTGGCAATGTTGACCATTTCATCAAGCGAGGGCGTGATCAAACCGCTCAGGCCAATGATTCCGGCGTCAATCCGCTGGGCCTCGTCCAGAATTTTTTCCATGGGAACCATGACGCCAAGGTCAATGATCTGGTAGTTGTTACAAGCCAGAACGATGCCCACTATGTTTTTTCCAATGTCGTGCACGTCACCTTTCACGGTGGCCATCAGTACTTTTTTATCGCTTTGAGATGCGGTTCCCGACTGTTGTTTTTCCAATTCCATGTAGGGCTCGAGAAAGGCCACAGCCCGCTTCATTACCCGGGCGCTTTTAACCACCTGGGGTAGGAACATTTTTCCCGAACCGAACAGATCACCCACAATGTTCATTCCGTCCATCAGCGGTCCTTCGATCACTGAAAGCGGTTTCCCAAATTCTTTCAAGGCTTGTTCAGTATCCTCTTCAATGTATTCACCAATGCCTTTTACCAAGGCATGCGATAACCTGCCCGCCACATTGGTCTCGCGCCAGCTAAGATCCTCGACCCTGGTCTTTGTTTCCCCTTTTACCCTGGACGCATATTCCATGAGGCGTTCTGTGGAATCATCGCGCCTGTCAAGAAGTACATCCTCAACTAATTCCAGTAGCTCTTTTGGTATTTCGTCGTAAACTTCGAGCATGCTTGGGTTGACAATGCCCATGTCCATGCCGTGTTTGATGGCGTGGTATAAAAACGCCGAATGCATTGCTTCACGAACTGAATTGTTCCCCCTGAATGAAAAAGATACATTGCTTACCCCGCCACTGACCAAGGCATGAGGAAGGTTCTGTTTTATCCATTCGGTGGCCCTGAAAAAATCAAGGGCATAGCGCCTGTGTTCGTCGATTCCAGTGCCTACAGGGAAAATATTGGGGTCGAAAATAATTTCCCAGGCTGGAAAACCAACAGTTTCGGTTAACAAATGGTAGGAGCGCTGGCAGACCTCGATTCGCCGTTCAAAGGTATCGGCCTGACCTTTTTCGTCAAAGGCCATAACCACCACTGCGGCACCGTACTTTTTCACCAGTTTGGCCTGGCGTAAAAATTCATCCTCGCCGCCTTTTAAGCTGATGGAATTGACAATTCCCTTGCCTTGCAGGCATTTTAAGCCTGCCTCAATGATTTCCCATTTAGAGCTGTCGATCATAAAGGGAATTCTTGCGATGTCGGGTTCGGCCGCCAATAAATTCAATATGGTAACCATGGCCTCTTTGCCGTCGATCATGGCTTCATCCATATTTACATCGAGAATCTGAGCACCACCTTCGACCTGCTCCCTGGCTATTTCAATGCCTTTTTCAAAATCCCCTTCTTTAATAAGATTCAGGAATTTCCGCGATCCGGTAACGTTGGTGCGTTCGCCAATATTGACAAAGTTGGACTCTTTACTAACCCTGAGCACTTCCAGACCACTTAACTCCAAATGCCTTTCACCTTCCATGATCAATGTTTCCTGGGTTTATAATTTCCTGCCAACCGGGCTATGGCAGAAATATGATCGGGAGTAGTGCCGCAACAACCACCAATGATATTCAGCATTCCGCCTTCTAAAAACGCTTCTATTTCTTTTGCCATCATTTCAGGACTCTGATCGTATTTGCCGAATTCGTTTGGAAGGCCGGCGTTAGGGTGAGCACTTACCGCCAAATCTGATTTTTCAGAAAGGATTCTGACATATGGACGCAATTGTTCTGCCCCTAGTGCACAATTGAAACCAATGCTTAGCAAGGGGAAATGTGAAACCGAGATCATGAAGGCTTCGGCCGTCTGGCCCGAAAGGGTCCGGCCGCTGGCGTCGGTAATGGTGCCACTGATCATCACCGGTCTGCGCATGTTTTTCGCTTCGAACAAGGCTTCCAATGCGAACAGTGCGGCTTTGGCATTGAGGGTATCAAATACCGTTTCGACCAAAAACAGATCAACACCGCCCTCCCATAAGGCCCTGGCCTGTTCTTTATATGATTCCACCAATTGATCAAAGTCAACGGCCCTGAATCCGGGGCGGTTCACATCGGGTGAAATCGAGGCCGTCCTGTTGGTTGGGCCCATGCTCCCTGCAACAAAGCGGGGCTTTGTGGGTTCTTTGGCCGAGAATTCATCGGCGGCCTGCCTGGCCAACCTGGCTGATGCAAAATTTATATCGTAAACGGCCTCTTCCAGGTGATAATCGGCTTGTGCAATTCTGGTGGACGAAAAAGTATTTGTTTCGGCGATGTCGGCTCCTGCTTCAAAATAAGCGCGGTGGATTCCAAGAATGACCTCGGGCCTGGTAATGGATAACAGGTCGTTATTCCCCTGAAGCGAAGTTGGATGATCTTTAAAGCGATCTCCACGGTAGTCTTCTTCAGATAGCTTATGGCGCTGAATCATGGTTCCCATGGCGCCGTCAAGCACCAGAATGCGCTGGTCGAGTATTTCTTTGATGTCAGCCATTTCTGTTCATTCCAATTATATTATTCAACATGCGTATGACAGAATCAAACGCGCTTCACTTTCTTTTGAGTCTTCAGTTCAACGCTAAAAAAAAAGGCCCTCCGATAAATCAGAAAAGCCATTCAAGTCTTTCTAACTTATCTTCATCGGTTCACAAACCGACAGGATTTGGCACCGTACCCAACATTGGATGGTTGCCAAGGTTTCACAGGGCCTTTCCCTCCACCTTTCTCGATAAACCGAATAATCTAAAGAACGCTCAATTTCCTTCTGCCTTCCAGAATTTCTTGTACCAGACGTAGCCCATGACCAGCACAAGAAAATAAGGTATGCCCATTAAATACAAGATGGCATTGTTCACTCCCTGTACCACATTGTCACCCGTCTGTGCATTTGATTCAACCACTGCCTTGCACATGGCACACTGCGCTTGAACCAGTTCAGGCGAAGCAATGAGGGTTAACAATAGTGCAAAAAAGAAAAGCAGTTTTTTCACAAGGCAAAAGTATCAAGAAAATCAATAGTACGGTGAAATCATCAAGTATACAATAACACCCGTAACAGCCACGTACATCCAAATAGGCCAGGTCCATTTAGCCCACTTTCTGTGAACTTCATAATTACCGGACAGTGCCTTGCTGAAAGTTATAAGCACCAGCGGAATTATTATGACCGATAAAAGGATATGACTGATAAGGATGAAGAAATACACATATCGAATAATTCCATCACCACCGAAAGGAACAGAATCGGCGGATGCATGGTATATGACGTATAACACCAAAAACAGGGCCGACAATACCAGGGCACTGAACATCAGCTGCCTGTGGCGAAGAATCTTTTTTTGTTTGATGGCCCTAAGAGCCATCACCAACACTATTGCGGTGGTGAAATTGATGCCCGCGTAAATGCGGGGTAACATCCGAAGGTCGGCCTGAATATCCAACTTCGGTGCAAAATACAATAAAGCGACAGCTAGTGGAACCAGAATAGACACGGCCCAAATGAAAGTTCGGTTCATCGTTTTTTCTTAGGTGCGTACTTCTCCAGTAAAAGGTTGTCAACGGCGTCTGCCATTTTTTTCATTTCCGAAGTGCTGGTGCCGTCAAAAGCAGGTACGATGTTGCCCTGATCGTCATATGAACCGCGAAGCCGCCCCTGGCCATCGATCAAAAAAATGAGTTCTGAATGCAAAAATCCACCCGGCGCGGCTTCATCTTTTTGGGCAGAAGCAAAAAAGCCGTTAAAGGCCAGTTGGTATATTTCCTCTTTGTCGCCTGTTAGAAAATACCACCGGCCGTCCTGGGCATGAACCTTTTCGGAATATTTTTTGAGGGCCGCTACATCATCATTCATTGGATCCACCGTATGTGAAACAATGATCAGGCTGTCGACTCCTTCGAACTTATTTTGAAAATCCAGCAGGTGCGCAGACATTTTCGGACAAATGCTCGGACATCGCGTAAAAAAGAAATTTGCCACCACGATCTTACCACGCAGGTCTTGGTTGGAAAAGTAAATTCCGTTTTGATCAATGAGTTTGAAAGGGGGGATTTTGTGATGGCTGGTATCTCCATTGAGCACCACTTTTGGTCCGATAAATGGCAATGCGCGATAATGGTGGTTAGCCTTGCTTAAAACAACATAAAAAATGGAGGGAAGCAGTAAGATCAGGACAAGTCCCGCTATTTTCTTTTTTCTAGTTGCTTTTGGTCTGTTATCTAATGTCATTGAACGATGGCCTCGGCCAAGATCATATAAATAAAGTATATGATCAATACCGTATAAGAAACCATAATGGTCAGGATAAATCCTTTGCGTTCATGCCCCAGGTGCATGAATTCCGCAACGATATAGAATGCTTTCAACAAGGTCAAAGAAATAAAAATCCATTTGACAACTGGCCAAGCCATGTCTGAATTGTCACCAGACAATTGTTTCCAGAAAATTCCCAGAGATACTTCCACGGTGGTTACGACCAGAAGTATCCAAAAGACCTTCCAAAGGTTTTTTCTGATTTTCTTTCCCTCTTCTTCAGAGTGATGAACTGCGTATTTATATGGTTTGTTCGCTTCTTCCATTGAAACTATAATTAGACGAGGTAGAAAAAGGTAAATACAAAGACCCAGACAAGGTCTACGAAGTGCCAGTAAAGACCGACCTTCTCGACCATTTCATAATGTCCGCGCTTTTCATAAGTTCCCATCAGGACGTTGACAAAAATGACAAAATTTATCACGACCCCACTAAACACGTGTGAACCGTGGAAGCCTGTAATAAAGAAAAAGAAGTCGCCGAAAAGCGGGTGTCCGTATTCGTTGTGGGTAAGATTGGCACCGTGGATATGTGCTGCAGTATCTACCAGGGTATTGTACAAATCGGGGAATTCACTGGCCGTAATTATCATTCCATCTTTTCCCGGAAGCAACAGCCCTTCAGACACTTGATGAATGATGGTACCCGCAGGGTAATGCAAGCCGTTGTGTGTAAAACTCATGATGGCCTCAAGTGCTCCTTCGGCAGTTCCGTGGATAAAATGATACCATTCCCAAGCCTGGCTGCCAACAAAGATCAGTCCACCGATAATGGTCCAAAACATCCAGGTAGCCACGCTTTTCTTGTCCATTCGCTGGCCTGCTTCAACGGCCAAAACCATGGTGACCGAAGACATGATCAGCACAAAAGTCATGAATGCCACATACAATAACGGATTGTCTCCGTGCATGAATGGAAAATGGGTAAATACCTTTTCGGCGTCTGCCCAGAGGTGTTCGTAGGAGTGTCGGAAAAATCCGTAAGAAATCAGAAAAGCAGAAAAAGTAAAGGCGTCGGAAATGAGGAAAAACCACATCATCATTTTACCATAACCGACACCGAATGGAGAAGTTCCTCCTCCCCACATTTCTTTGCTGTCCATTGCTTCTGCGTGACTTGCCATCTTCAGTTCAATTTATAAAGCAATAAAATTTAAAAATAAATACAAATAAATCCACAGTCCGTCCAGAAAATGCCAGTACGTTGTGCTTGCCTGCAAACCTAACAAATTATTTGTTGAATATCTGTTCCTCGATGCCTTGAAATATACAATGCCCAAACTGACCAATCCTCCGACCATATGAGCCAGATGTAAGCCGGAAATGGCATACAAGAAAGATCCCGAAACCGTGCTCGAGGCACCTGCAAAAAAGATTCCCTGATCAACCAATATACCCCAAGAAATAAATTGTAGGGCGGCAAATCCCAGCCCTAATATGAGCGTTAGCAGCACGCCGGTTTTAAGACCGCCGAAATTACCGGCTTTGGCTGATTTATAAGCCCACCAGTAAGTTAAACTACTCAAAAGTATGGTCAAGGTACTAATGCCGAATGTAAAGGGCAACTCAAAAGAGACCCAATCCCTGGAACTCTTACTTACAATAACGGCACTGGTAAGGGATGCAAAAAGCATGACAATACTCGCTAGACCCACCCACAGCAAAGGCATGCGTGTTTTGCGGTCAAGTTCTTGTTTGTAATTATTTTCTTGGCTTATTTCGGCTTCCATTTATATGAGTTTATCTATGACCAGCGTCAACAACACCAGGGGCAAATAAAGAAATGAGGCAAACATGAGGGTTTTGGCCTCTTTATCTTTAAGGTTGAGGTGCAGCCGATACGCAGGAATGGCAAAAAGCACGCCCAGGATCGCTATGACAATTCCGGCCCAAGGTTGGGCCAAGCCAAAGACAACCGGGCTGATACTTACGGGAATTAGCACAAGGGAATAGAGTAAAATAATAAATGCCGAATAATGTGATTTACCAGAAGATGAAGGGAGCATTCTGAAGCCGGCCTTCTGATATTCGTCGTTTCCTATCCAGGCAATGGCCCAGAAATGGGGGAACTGCCACATGAACTGAATGGCAAAAAGCAGGCCTGGTTCCAAACCAAAAGTTCCGGTGGCGGCCACATATCCAAGCATGGGCGGCACTGCCCCTGGAAAAGCGCCTACAAAAACGGAAAAAGGTGTGATTTTTTTTAGCGGTGTGTAGAGCACCACATAAATGAATAGCGACAATCCGGCCAATATGCCGGTTAACGGATTTACGATGAAATACAGCATCAGGATACCTGCAAAACCGGTGATGGCAGAAAGGATCCAGGCATCCTGAACGGGAATACGCTTGGTGGGCAAGGGGCGAACAGAAGTGCGCTTCATAAGCGCGTCTGTGTCGCGTTCTATGATTTGGTTCATTGCATTGGCTGCCCCGGTAACCAAAAAACCACCTACGACCAAAACGGCGAAAGTCAGCAGGTCAAAAGACTGCATGCCAATGTAATAACCCAATGCCGAAGAAATTACAACGACTAGATTTAACCTTACTTTAAAAAGCTCCAGTGCAATGGAGATCTTCTTTACTATACTTATGGAGGCAGAAACACGCTGCGCCTGGGTGGTATTTTGCATTCAAGGATACTTGGGCACAAAAATAAAAATTTATCGCCTTGTACCGGCGATGTGAATAAGTTTAGAAATCCAGGTATTGATTAAAGATGGCCGTCTTGAATCCAACCTGAATAAATTGGTTGAATTCGCTTTGACTTTCATGAGTAATTCGCTGGCGATTGGTAACGCCAATTTCGAACATCAGACGGGAGGCTGGATTCACAAGGTAGCTCGCTTTGACCTGCTGATAAGACAAGCGACTCGATAGTCCCTGTCCGGTATAATTTCCAAATCCCGATTCTCGCGTGGTATTCGATTTAAAGATGTCGCCCCCAAAATTCTTTCCTAGCGGGTCTAAACCTTGTGTGGCCTCAACAAAATGAGCCGCAAACAACCAGCGCTTTTTGGTATAAGTCAACCGGCACACTCCTTCATAAAAGTTTGAACCCAATGGATGAGCCAGGGCCTGATTAAAATGTCCGTAATTCTGGATGACGTCGTTATGGGAGTAGGTAAACGGCCTGACTTGATTGTGTTCAATTTGAATGGCAAAGCCCTTGATGTTGAATAAATCAATGGCCTTAAATCCCAGTTGAATGCCGTACTTGTTCGCCCACCAACCATTGCCGGCCCTGATTTCTTCCAACAGGAATTCATCCAGCACCACTTGACTGTAAATGGTGTATTTTTTAAGAAACTGATAGGCCAAATCGACACCCAATAAAACGTTGTCCGGAGAACCGACGCTGAATTCCACCGGGCGCATAAATACCACCGGGTTCAGGTAGTTTACGTCAAATCCGCGGTTGAAATCCCCGTTCTGTCCTTGCCAAATGATGCTCTGGAACAAGCCCGCTTGAAAGTGTTTGCCGAAGTTCATTCCAAGGTAATTGGAGGTACTGTATTTTGAACGGTACTCTTCGGGTGAAGATTCAACACCTTGAATTTGGCGGTAGGCAGAGTATAGCACCTGGTATTTGAATTTCCAAAGCTTGAGTTGGATCCTGGCATAGGGATAGGAGTTGCTGTTGTCCGACAGTAATAAAGACCGGTAACCGTGACCAATGAAATGCTTGCCCCTGCCCACTTCTATGTTAACGAATTCTGCCGGGCTGTAAGACAGATAGAAGTTGTAATAGTGATTTGTTTGACCGGTGGAATCAATGGCACCAATGCCCGGTACCACACCCCATTGGCGGGAAAAGGCCTGAACGTAACTCGGGTAATCCAACTTGGAATAGGTATAGTCCCCACCGACAGCCAGTTTCTTGCCAATCGTCAGGCGAGCGGCCGCTCCAATTCCCAGCCAGGAACCCCCATCCGAACTGTCATTCGAGGTTCCAACATAGGACATTGCCTGCACGATTGGTGAGAGTTCAAGCGATAGTTCGTCACCGCGGTAATCCGATGGCCGGGAATTCAGCAGCGCATCGAGGAATTTACCTTTGTTTTCCACGGTTAAGCGCAGTAAGTGTCCATTGAGAAAAGGGAGTTCGTCCTCGGTAAAAGGTCTGACAGATTGGTGGAAATTAAACGTCGTATCGGGACTACTTGATAATATTACCTGCTGCAGGTCATTGTTCAACGGAAATGAATGAGGTTGTGAATAAAGGGCTCCACTTATTAAAATAAGTCCAGTAAAAAAAGTGAAAACCCTCACTTTTTGGGTTTTACGATGTGCAACACGAGCAAGGCAATAAGGCAAACTCCTGTTTGAATTCCAAAAGAGATGTTTGGATCCAGGCCTTTGACCAACACTCCGATGGCGATGAAACCAATGTTAAAAGTCAGCAGGGTGATGACCGTTTTGCGGTGGCTGAAACCCAGTCGCATCAATTTATGGTGGATGTGGTTGGAGTCTGCCTTGAAAGGAGATACGCCCTTGGCTGCCCGGTATATGAAAATCCGAACCGTGTCCAGCAAGGGGATGACAAGAATGGTCATGGCCAAAATGGGCTTGGATATTTCGAGCATGGCCTTTGGTAGCAGGGATTTATCGTATTCCACGAGTTCAATGGCCATAACGGCAATTAAAAAACCGATCATGAGCGAACCCGAATCGCCCATGAATATACGGGCAGGTTGAAAATTATAACGCAGGAATCCCGCAATGGAACCGGCAAGCGAAAAAGCCAGTACGGCATAAACCTCGTCCCCTACCAGGTAAAACCAGGTGCCAAAAGCCAGGGAAGCCAATAAGCCTACACCGCCGGCAAGTCCATCGACCCCGTCAATCAGGTTAAAGGCATTCACAATGACGATGTAGGTAAACACCGACAAAAAAACTGAAGCTTCCAAGGGTATGTCGCGCACGCCAAAAAGTCCGTGTAAACTGGTAAGGCGTATGTCTGCCATGAGCACCATTATAAAGGCAACAATCAGGTGGGCAATGAGTTTCTTGACCGGAGCCGTTCCAATGATGTCGTCTTTTACACCGACAAAAAACAACACTATGGTGCAGGGAATCAGGTACTTGAAATCGTGCACCTGGTCTTTGGGGAAAAACAGGGTGAAGGTAAAAATGGTGGCCGCAAAGATCATGATGCCGCCCATGGACGGAATGATGTTCTTGTGCAGCTTGCGCTCTTCGCCCGGGACGTCAAAGAGTTTTTTGATGTAGGCTATCTTGATAAAGACCGGCGTGGTAAACAGGACCATGAAGAATGAGCCAAAAGCACAGAGAATCAAAGTTATTTCGAGCATGCCCATTTTGTCGTTGTACTAAAAATCGTAGTAAAGGTTGCGCAAATCGGTTCGCAAACCAAAGTAAATAAAAATGTTTTTTGAAGATGGGTTTGGAAACCCAAGGTTTAAGTCGTAATTAATGTATGAAACCCTGTGTGTGCCGTTTAAAAAAACTTTTACATTGGTTGCCGGATTGATCAAATAGGCCAACTCTAAAAAAATACTGGACGGCGATTGGTTGTTGCTGTTCGTTTGATCAAAATCATTGCTGTTCGTTGGGGGAATGGTGACGGTAACGTCATCGGATTCAAATACATCGCTTCGATTATTTGGCGGATCAATCTGGTGTTTGGCGATCAACATCTGAGCTTCCAATAAAATACGCCGATACCGGTAGTTTACTCTGACTATAAACTCATCAAAGCCCGTTCCGAGGGGATGCGCCAGGCCTTCGTTGTAATGCGTGTAGGCCTGACGATTGTTTTGTGGAAAAGCATACGTGTATGCCTGCACATGGTTGAATTCGGCCTGTAAACGCAAGGATTTGAATAAGAAATAATAGGCCCCGGCCTGCAAGGCGAAACGCTCGGTTTCATAGTCGTCCAGGGCGTACTGTCCGTAAAACGTAATCTTTTTCGAGAGGTCGGCCTTGAATCCAAAGCCCAGTAAGGCATTGTTCCGGTCATCCAAGCCGTACAAGGCCGGGTTCACGAACATGACCGGGTTGAACATATTGTAGTCG
This sequence comes from Vicingaceae bacterium, assembly GCA_040220895.1. Lineage (GTDB taxonomy): Bacteria > Bacteroidota > Bacteroidia > Flavobacteriales_E > Vicingaceae > UBA11591. Next base: position 133,960 of record JAVJVY010000017.1, on the reverse strand, counting down.
ATGTCGCTCTTTCCATTGGTGTCCATTGTTTTCCATATCATGCCCTGGAACAGGTTCAAACGCAACCACTTCGTAGCCTGTACCTGCAAGAAGTGAAAGCTGCCGGCTTTTCGTTCAAAGGGTGCTTCAGACGAAGTAGGGGTCGGAAGGCGGTTCAGGTTCTGAAAGGAAGTATACATCACACTGTAGTTAACGCGGTTCTTGAAAAACCACAGGTTGGACCGCAGAAAGGGGTAATTAAAAGAATTGTCAGACAGGAACAAGGAACGGTAACCGTCGCCCACAAAGTGCTTGTGGTGACCAAATTGCACGTTGAAATTCCTGCCGGGAGCGTAAGACAAATAACCGCCGGACTGGGCAAAATCAAAGCCCGACATCTTAAAATTCTTGACCCTACCCTGACCGGGTACTACGTTGTACTCATTGACAAAATCATCGATGTAACCTGGAAATCGGGACTGATTTTCGTAAAAATAACTCTCGAAAGAAAGCCTCGAGCCGATGTCTCCCTTCAGCAGAATGCCCCGGGTGTTGTTGTAAATGCTTCCTGTATAATTATTATAGCCTCCGACTACAGGTGAGTTTTGATTGGGAATGTATTTTGAAAACCTTCCCGCACCGGCAGACACGTTGAAAAGCGGGTCAACGGTCAGGTAAAAAAGCCCCGTGTCTACTATGATGAAATGTTCTTTTAACAGCTTTCGGTGAAACCACGAGCGCTCTTGGTACTTTTTATTAAGTAGAAAAAGGGAGTCGGCCTTATTGATGGGAATGTAGCCGTTAAATGCCGTGCCCAAGGTTTTGGAGTCTGAAGTAATGTTCGGGTAAAAGCTGGACTGCCTGGTGGAATCCGTCTGTTCAACCCGGTGCCAGTCGCTGGAAGTCCGCATGGAATAATTCAGTGCCTGGTATCCGACCTGTGCCGTGACCTGGGTTAACAGGGCAAGCATGGCGGTAAGCAGAAGAATTTTCCTGTGGATCATGACCTTAGCCTGAAAAACTCATGGCTTTCATGTCCTGATAAACCTTGGTAATGCCTTCTTCCAATGAAATGCGGTGCTTCCATCCCATTCCATGGATCTTAGACACGTCCATCAATTTACGCGGCGTGCCATCGGGTTTGCTTTTGTCAAAGACCATGGCTCCCTTAAAACCAACAATGTCCGAGATCATTTGTGCCAACTGGGCAATGCTAAGGTCGACGCCGGTTCCGATGTTCACAAAACCCGCTGCATTGAACTCTTGCATCAGAAAAAAGCAGGCTTCTGCCAGGTCGTCAACGTGCAGGAATTCGCGCTTGGGAGTTCCACTGCCCCAGATTTCCACGCTTTCTTCACCCTGTTCTTTGGCTGCGTGAAATTTGCGAAGCAAGGCCGGCAATACGTGCGAATTTTTCAGGTCGTAGTTGTCATTTGGCCCGTACAAGTTGGTCGGCATGGCCGAAATAAAATTGCATCCGTACTGGCTCCGATAGGCATCGCAAAGTTTAATTCCCGCAATCTTGGCGATGGCATACGGTTCGTTGGTAGACTCGAGCAAACCTGTCAACAGGTATTCTTCTTTGAGCGGTTGGGGGGCCATTTTGGGGTAAATGCACGATGAACCCAGAAAGAGTAGTTTTTTAACACGGTGCAAATAAGCCGAATGAATGATGTTTGCCTCAATCATCAGGTTGTCGTATAGAAATTCGGCCCTAAACGTGTTATTGGCTTGAATTCCGCCGACCTTGGCCGCGGCGACGAATACATAATCCACTTTTTGACTTGCAAAAAATTCGAGGGTCTCCTTCTGATTTCTGAGGTCCAATTCCGATGATGTGGTTGTTACAATGTTCTCATAACCCTCGGACTTGAGCTTCCTAACAATGGCGGAACCGACCATTCCCCGATGACCGGCAACATAGATTCGACCTTCTTTTTCCATTATTCGTTGTATTCCGGTACCTGATGTCCTCCCTCTTTTAACAGGCGGTCCTTTTCAAATTTCTCGAGGTCTCCTTTCACCATGTCCTTGACCAGCTGGCCCACGCTGAATTTAGGCGTCCAACCGAGTTCTCTTTTGGCTTTCGAAGCGTCGCCAATCAACAGGTCCACTTCGGTGGGTCTGAAATAGCGCGGATCTACTTCTACCCGTAATTCACCCGATTTGGCATCGTAGCCCTTTTCGTCTACACCGCTTCCCTTCCACTCGATATCAACGCCGGTTTCTTTAAAGGCCATGTTCACAAAATCGCGGACAGAAGTTGTTTCGCCGGTAGCCAGCACATAATCATCGGCCTTGTCAACCTGAAGCATTTTCCACATGCCTTCAACGTAATCTTTGGCATGACCCCAGTCCCTTTTTGCATCCAGATTACCCAGATAGATCTTCTTTTGAAGCCCAAGTTTGATCCTGGCTGCACCCCGTGTAATTTTTCGGGTTACAAAGGTTTCTCCCCTGATGGGGCTTTCATGGTTGAACAGTATTCCGTTGCATGCAAACATTCCATAAGCTTCGCGGTAATTCTTGACGATCCAGTAGGCGTATAACTTGGCCACGGCATAAGGACTCCTGGGATAAAACGGCGTATTCTCATCCTGAGGGACGGCCTGAACCTTTCCGTATAATTCTGAAGTTGATGCCTGATAAAAGCGCGTTTTGTCTTCGATTCCCAGGATTCTGATAGCTTCGAGCATACGCAGCGCACCGGTGGCATCTGAATTTGCCGTGTATTCGGGAGTTTCAAACGAGACCTTCACGTGTGATTGAGCAGCAAGGTTGTAGATCTCATCGGGCCTCGTTTCCTGCACAATCCGTATAAGATTTGTCGAATCGGTCATGTCGCCGTAGTGCAAATGGAACCTCGATTCTTCTTCGTGTGGGTCTTTGTACAAATGATCCACCCGTTCGGTATTGAACAATGAACTACGCCGTTTGATACCGTGCACGGTGTAGCCTTTTTTCAACAATAATTCGGCCAGATATGCTCCATCCTGTCCGGTGATACCGGTAATCAACGCAATTTTTGACATGAGTAATTTTTTACAAAAATAGGATTTAGACTTTTGTTGCGAGGAACCAGTCGTTCAAGAGGTTCTTTTTATTATACATCAATTCTTTGCCACTTTCATAGTGGTAAACCTTTCCGCCCGCTCCTTCAATAATGGCCTGTCCTGCACCGGTATCCCATTCCATGGTCGGGGCGAATCGGGGATACTCGTCGGCACGACCTTCTGCGATCATGCACAATTTCATGGAACTTCCAACAGAGGATAAGACGACATTGCCTTTCTTCTTTTTTACCTCTTCTATGTATGATTTTGTTTGGTCGGACATATGAGACCTGCTGGCAATGACGGTGTAAGGGCGCGATTCCCCTTTAATCGGAAGCTTTGCGGCGGTGTCGAGGTAGTGGTCGTATTGGTCGAGTACTTCGTCTATTCCCACCACTTTGTAAGATTTGTACGATTTTCCTCCGAAATACAGGGAACATCTCACTGGTACATATATGACACCATATACCGGTTGATGTCCTTTCATTAGCGCGATGTTGACTGTAAATTCCCCGTTTCGCTTAATAAATTCCTTGGTACCGTCAAGGGGATCGACCAGCCAGTAATAGTCCCAGTCCTTGCGCTCTTCATAGGGGATATCGCGACCTTCCTCACTCAAAATGGGAAGTCCAGTAACCTCAAGGGCTTTGGTGATGATGTCATTCGCCCTTTTGTCAGCAATGGTAAGCGGGCTGTGATCTTTTTTCATCTCAACTTGAATATCAGTGCCGTAGACCTCAATTATGGCAAGACCTGCCTCTATTGCTGCAGCTATGGCTGTTGGCGCAAGTGATTCTTGAATTTCAAGCTTATTCATCCTGACAAATCTATGAATACCTTACAAATGACAAGGTTGTTGAGGCTTGTATTGTTCACTTAAATGACAAGCCGTACAAAAAGGCTTACTGCTCGAAAATTGTTATTTTTGCCCCTCCAAAAAAGGGTCCGAGATTGGAACAGGAAAATATTCACCCCACATTCGAAAGAATCTTACAACGGTCTGACAAGGAAGCGTTCCTGGGTCAACGAGCGGCTGTTTTTTGGTTCACCGGTTTATCCGGTTCGGGCAAGACCAGCATTGCCGTTGGACTCGAAAAAGAACTGAATAAAAAAAGCATACTTACACAGGTGCTCGACGGGGACAACATACGTTCGGGTATCAATCGCAACCTGGGCTTTTCTGAAGAAGATCGGATGGAAAATATCAGACGAATCGCTGAAGTCTCTAAGCTGTTCCTGGAATGCGGAGTCGTGACCATTAATTGCTTTGTTAGCCCAACCGGGGCCATGAGGAAAATGGCAAAAGACATTATTGGAGCCGAAAATTTTTACGAGGTCTTTGTCAATACGCCGATCGAAGAATGTGAAAAACGTGACGTCAAGGGCCTGTACAAAAAGGCCAGGAAGGGTGAGATCACGAATTTTACCGGAATTCACGAAGTATACGAGAACCCGGAGAACCCTTCTCTAGAAATTAAGACTGTTGGACAAAGTCTGGAAGAAAGTGTTCAACTCGCCCTGAAATTTGCCTTAACAATTGTAAAATGACCTTAGCGACATGAGAGCTTATACGTTGACTCATTTAGAAGAACTGGAATCCGAAGCCATATTTGTGCTTCGCGAAGTAGTGTCCCAATTCGAAAGACCCGTGCTGTTATTCTCGGGCGGAAAAGACAGCATTGTATGCGCCCATTTGGCAAGAAAAGCCTTCTATCCTGCCAAGATACCTTTCCCTCTAATGCACATTGACACGGGACACAACTTTCCCGAAACCATCGAGTTTAGAGATCGGTTCGTGTCGGATCTAAAGGCGGAATTGATCGTTGGATCCGTTCAAAAATCGATCGATGAAGGAAAAGTAACTGAAGAAAAAGGATTCAATGCAAGTAGGAATTTACTTCAAACAGCGACTCTTTTAGAGTCTCTGGAAGCACATAAATTCGATGCCGCCATTGGTGGTGCCCGTCGCGATGAAGAAAAGGCCCGGGCCAAGGAACGATTCTTCTCACATCGTGATGAATTTGGTCAGTGGGATCCAAAGAATCAGCGACCCGAACTCTGGAACATTTTCAATGGTCGGAAGCATTTTGGAGAGACCTTCCGGATTTTTCCTATCAGTAATTGGACAGAAATGGATGTATGGCTTTACATTTTACAAGAAGAAATTGCCATACCAAACATCTATTTTGCTCACGATCGCGAAGTATTTATACGTGATGGCGTCATCATGGCCAAGAGTGATTTCATCCCGCAACGCGATACTGAAAAATCAGAAAAGCGAACGGTTCGTTTCAGAACCATCGGGGACATGACCTGCACGGGAGCAGTTGCATCGAATGCATCCAGCCTGATTGAAATAATAGACGAAGTGGCTGCTTCGAGATTAACCGAAAGAGGAACCAGGTCTGACGATAAACGTTCAGAAGCAGCGATGGAAGACCGTAAAAAAGAAGGATACTTTTAACATGGACAGAGAGAATTACCTAAAAATGGAATTGCTGCGCTTTACCACGGCGGGAAGCGTTGACGACGGGAAAAGTACACTCATTGGGAGATTGTTGTACGACTCTAAATCCATATTTGAAGATCAGTACGAAGCCATTGAAGAAAGCAGCCGACGAAAAGGTGATGAAAAAGTAAATCTGGCTTTGCTTACCGATGGCTTAAGGGCAGAGCGAGAACAGGGAATCACCATCGATGTGGCCTACCGGTATTTTGCGACACCCAAGCGCAAATTCATCATTGCCGATACTCCCGGCCACATACAGTACACGCGTAACATGGTTACCGGTGCAAGCACGGCAAACCTGGCCCTGATATTGGTCGATGCGCGCAATGGACTGGTAGAGCAAACATCCAGACACGCTTTCATTGCATCGTTGCTGGGAATTCCACATGTGGTTTTTTGCATAAATAAAATGGACCTGGTAGACTACAGTGAAGCCAGATTTGAAGAAATCAAAGAGGAAATCGAAGCCTTTTGTTCAAAGTTAGACTCTAGAGACATTCGCTTTATTCCTATATCTGCCTTAAAAGGGGACAATGTTGTGCATAAGTCCGAAAAAATGACCTGGTACGAAGGCAGCACCCTGATGTATTTACTGGAGAACATCCACATCAGCAGTGACCAGAACCACATTGATTGTCGTTTTCCGGTTCAGCATGTCGTTCGGCCTCAAAGCGATCAGTTTCACGATTACAGGGGTTATGCGGGCCGGATTGCCGGCGGCGTATTCAAACCGGGTGATGAAGTGATGATCCTTCCATCGGGCTTTACATCGACCATAAAAAACATTCACCTCTATGAAAATGAGATTCAGGAAGCCTTCGCACCAATGAGCGTTTCAATGACCCTTGAAGATGACATCGACATTAGCCGTGGAGACATGATCGTGCGAACTCACAACAAACCAACGGTGAGCCAGGACGTCAATGTCATGCTTTGTTGGATGAACGAAAAGCCGATCGCGGAAAAGGGAAAATACGTGGTAAGACATGCCAACAGAGAAGTAAAATGCATCATTCAAGAAGTGATCTATAAAATGAACATTAACAGCCTCCATCGAGTTGAAGGTGATAGAAGTATTGGATTGAATGAAATTGGCCGCGTAAGCCTCAGAACCACTCAACCCTTATTGTTTGATGCCTATAAACGGAATCGTTTGTCGGGTAGCCTGATCATCATTGACGAAGCCACCAATGAGACCGTTGGGGCAGGAATGATCGTAGAGTAAAGGGTTTTAAAAATTATTGCATAAAAAAGCGATGCACTCAAAAAAAGTACATCGCTCGAATAGCGTTTGATTAACTGCTAACGCAGCCTGAACTTGACCGGCAAGTTGTAGCTCACCCTTACAGATTTTCCCCGTTGCTTGCCAGGGCTCCAGTTGGGCATTTTCTTTACTACCCTTACGGCTTCGTCATCGCACATCTTTCCACCGGGTATTCCGCGCAATACCTTAACATCCGCGATGGTTCCATCTTTCTCAACCACAAATGAAATGTAGACCGTTCCCTGAATTCCGGCTTCTTTGGCTACTTCAGGATATCGGATATTATCGTACATGTATTTGTACAGTTTTTCTGTTCCGCCGGGAAAAGACGGCATTTGCTCAACTACAGTGAATATCTCCTCTTCTTCCACAACTTCTTCGTATTGTATGATCTCGATCTCGGTATCCTCATCCGCTTCCGAATCAATTTCGAGTTCATCTTCAATCTCGACGTCATCTTCAACAATGTTCAAGATCTCTTGCACCTGCGGCGGAGGTGGTGGAGGTGGTGGGGGTTGATTTTGTTGAGTAATTGGAATAATCTCCTCTTCTATGTCTTCCAGGTTAAGTTGTCCCAAGTTGTAGCCTTCCCCTTCGAAAGACTTCCATTCAAAGGCAATAAGCACGCCTGCCAAAACAATAACCAGACCAATTTCAAAATAAAGCGGTCTTTTTTTCTGTATGTCTGCTTCGGGATTCTTTTTTAGTTCCATAGCTGTGGTTCTTTGGTAAAATTACAAATATTCCTTTTCGCCCATCTATTCGAGTGGTCTTTTTCGGCTGTGCATTCTACGACCTGCCAAAAAAGCGCCAATTGCCGATCCAAAAGCATTGGCAATGCCATCTGAAACACTGCCATACCTTCCAGGGATGAATGATTCCTGTAAAATTTCAATCGACAGGCCATAAACACTGACCAGCAGCACCGGCACAATTAAGGAACGCGGGCTGGTAATGGGATATTGCCTGTGTCTTTCCAGCAAAATGACAATGGTAAGGGTTCCGTACATGATTACATGAACGGCAATGTCGGTATATTTCAAAGGTGAATCAGGCAATCTATCTCCCGGAAGCAGGCTCAGAAAGGCAATTGCAAAAATCAACGAAAGACTGAATTTGTATGACTTCAGTCCTTGAACGCTAAGCAATGCTTTGCTCGTAAGCCTCAGAGGTCAGCAGGTTTTCTACCTGAGAAATGTCAGACATCTTAACTTTGACCATCCAACCACTCCCATAAGGATCCGTGTTGACACTTTCAGGTGATGCTTCAAGCGCTTCATTCATTTCAATGACTTCACCCGAAACCGGCATAAACAAATCAGATACTGTTTTAACGGCTTCAACTGTGCCAAACACTTCTTCGCTATCCAGGCTTTCACCCACTGTTTCAATTTCTACGTAGACAATATCACCCAATTCACCCTGGGCGTAATCGGTGATGCCAATCGTGGCTACATCACCTTCTACCCGAATCCATTCGTGATCTTTGGTGTATTTTAACTCATTTGGAACATTCATGTCTGAAGTGTTAGTGTTTTAAGAAAGTCAAAAATAATATTTACATCCAATGGTCCTTATTCAAAGATGAAAAAAAGGTCCCGGGCAAAATCCCTTCACCTCGTTTTGCCTTGTTGTTCATCAAACCCAATTATTGTGCAAGGGAGAACCGAAGGGAAATTCCATAATTGGAAGAGGCAGTGGGAAATGAATTGGAAATAAAAGGGTTGGTGACAATGCGGTCATAAAATCCTCTAATATTGAATTTAGGGCTCATGGCCAGGTCGGCAGTAAACTTTATTGACACCACATTTTGGCCACTTCCAGGTTGACTGTTCACTTCTTCACCGATGCTTCGCAAAATGGTATAATTCTCTCTTGAGGAAATATCCAAACGGGTAACTATGTCCTTGGGATCGGCCTTGGTATTACCGGTAAAAGTGATGCGGATATCCCTGAAGGTATACCCGATGCTGACAATGAATTCTTCACCCTTGACTTCGGTGATCTGATTGTTAACCGTACTCATGCTGACGTTCCGGTCCCGTTTATACTCAAATCCAAGAAGAAGGCCGTTTTTCCAGTTAAAATCGATGTCAAAGAAAGGGCTGAACATTTCGGTAATCGATACTACTGAAATCTGATACTTGGGAATGTAGTTGCCAGTGGCAATGTCGTTTGTCAAAACGCTGTCGTTTTCACCGATGACCAAATTGTTGGTGGTAAATGAAGATACATTAAAGGTGGATCGGTATCGATGATTCACCGTAATGCTCTGAAAATACTTTTGAAGGAACTTCAACTTACCAATCCCATCATAGGTGATACTCCAGTTAGGCAAGGGGAATAATCGTCTGAAATCCCGGGCCGGACCTATGTCAACATCGCTTTTTCCGGTGTAAGCGGCAAGAAAAGAAGAAATCAAAACCTCTTGTTGAGTTGGGCCATATTCATTGTAATAATTATTGACCCCTAAGCTGCCCTGATATGTGGTGTCCCTGAGCGCCCTGTCGGCCGCAAGTTTTCGTGAGGCAATTGGCCGGAATTCATTGAATTTATCAAAAACACTCGAATTGTAATTAGTTCGGTCGTCCCTGGCAAAAGCTGTTTTATAAGAAAGGGTTGATACGCTGAAACTACCCGTCTGAATGGCATTCTCGAATAAGTAATTATTGTAAACCACCGGGCTTCCGGTGCTCAATTCCACGGTATCAAAGTATGTGAAACCCATGTTTGTGTTCAGGCTGTAGTTCTTTGCTCCGTTCAGTTCAATCCGCATATTATTGATCGGGCGAATATTTACCCGGTAGGTGTAGTTGTCCCCATCGGTATTAGTAAAATTATACCGGTAATCGGGGTTGTTCTTGACAAGCCAGCCGTTGTTGTTGGCATTAATGGCAAACGAAGTGTCTTGCTTTCTTCCAACAACAAATGGGGCACCCGGAGCAGACCATCCGGGACTAAAACCCAGCATTCCGTTGTTCTGATTATATCCAGGAAGCGTGGTTCCTGTAGATTTGGTGTAGGTCCCCGAAATTTCCTTGACACCGGTTGCAAGTTTGGCAATGTAATCCAGCGCCGTCAGCGGGCGGTACTTATCGTCGTCCTTCTTTTTCTCATCTTTCTTCTTGTCGTTTTTCCCGGCGGGTTTCAGGGAATTTTCGGGTGGTTTTGGGGGCTCTTTCTTCCCTTCCTTCTGTTTTTCTTTCGGCTTTTGTATCTTACCTTTATTTCTTCCCTTTCCACTCGCCTCCAAGCGTTTCAGGTAATCATTCTTCCCATAAAGTCGGTTCAAGTTCCAACTGGAATTCCACCTCAACGAAGACGAGTTTCTAATCTCGTTACCGTACGTTTCTGAACCGATGGCCGCTCGGTCCCAGTAGTAACCACCATTGTAGCTTGTACTCAGATTCAACCAATCTGTCATCGGGAACTTGTTTATGGGAATGGAATAGTCGATGGTGAAGTTTTGCTGGTAGCGAAGGTTTGTTCCAAATTCTCGCAAACTCTTCATTACCGTTTCTCTCCATCGCCCGTAACTTGTGTCGTCCCTATCCACTATCCCTTCGGTTTCTTCGATTAAGGCATTGTTTGATGCATCATACGAAAATTTCAGGCCTCTAGTAATGTCGTATCGAAGCCCATAGGTTCTGTCCCAATTGAATCGTTTTCTATAATACGGTCTGGGGTCATAAAACGGATTGGTTTGCCTGAGTTTTTTTTCATTGTACCCCCGATCAACCGTTGTCGAGAATGAATACTGCCTGGGAACAAGGTAAAAGTTAAAATCCTTCACCAATCGCATCATGGGCGATTTGGCCCATTTGGCTCGCTGAAAAGGCTGGTAGTTCTTTGGTTTGGCGTTGTAAGCCCAGAGGATGTTTCCTCGGTGGGTTCGTTTATTCTCGTATTCCAATTGAACGTCCCTGAATTTATCCAGGTTGTAAGAATAGGTAAATGAGAAGTTCTGAATATCGTACATGTGTTGTTTTGTTTTTCCCTTCGGGTTATTGACCTTTACGTTGGTGAAATTTATACTTCGATTGTTCTGATAAGTAATGTTTGCTTTTAGTATCTCATCCTTTTCCTCCTGGGTAAACAAGTCTGAATTTTGCAAGTCTTCGGTTTCGATATCGGGGTTCAGTGGCAAGTACCTTGGCTTAACCCAACTTTCGGAAAACCTGAAATACATTGGAATTGAAAGAGCATCTTGGGTGAACTTTCCAAGTTCGACGTTGGTCGAAAAGTCGTAAGACTGCCGGGTTTCCTGTTGGCGTTCATTCAACTTTTGACTAATGCTCCCAAAACCAGGTGTGCTCATATTTGCCCCCAGAGACATGGTCGCCAGATCGGCCAAATTGGCCTTGACCGATGCCGTGGTCGCCCAACCACCGCTGTTATTGAAGTCAGAAACACGCAATTCATTCACCCAGACTTCGGCACATTTGGAACGACCATCGTCGTCAAAACCCGGCAAACTGCCTTTCTTCGGGTTTTTCAATCCTACCATTAAAACTTTGACGGTTGCAATGTTTGGCGACCCTTTCACCCGAATGACCCGGTTGTTAACCCGTTGCTCATAAATGGCGGTTTTACTCGCGCCGGCCGCATCCCGGCGCAACTTGACATCGGTGAATTCATCGAGTGCAACATCAATGTTGTTCAATTCCGGCCACACTGCTTCTCGGGTATTCACGCCCCACACTGAAGGGGCAAGTGGAACTTCGTATTCGTAGTAGTTATTCTCAAAATCCGCACCCATACGTAATATGACAGTAATGTCACCGAATTTTAATCTATTGTCTGAGAGGTATTGTTCGGACGTTCCGTCTTCGAGGTGGACATACATTTTAAGGCGCTTGTATTGCCTGATATCCAGACCCATGTTTCTAAATGCCGCCCTGGAAGAACCGTCGTTTAATTCACACGCCCTGAGCGACAGGGACTGTTCGTTTAATTGCTGAAGATTCGATGTCCCAAAGTCGATCTCGCGCTCAATACCAGGAGGTAAGACATAGTTGACTGGCTCTCTGCTGGAATTTTCCTCGATGTTCACGGCGTTTAATTCGAATCGGGTATCGTCTTCTTCGCCTTGAATATATTCACCGTCTTCACGCAGGTCACCAAAATAACGCCTCCATTCACCCCTGATCAAGTCCATTCTTGCGAAACGCAATATGACAGGAGCATCAAAGCCCTTCATGTACATTCGCATAAACCGGATTGCCTTAAAATCCTTGATCTCGCCGATCACCTGATCGGGGTTGCGCAGCGGTATTTTAAATTGGTACCAATTATGTCCTTCCGGCGTTTCTACTACGTTTGTTATGTAGTCATTTCCAACATTGCTTGGGGTAAATACTCCGCGATTGACAGGGATGCGATACTGGTAATAGGCCTCGTTTGAACTGGAAGTATTGTCGCGATTAATGTCTTCGATGTCGGGCAGAGTGGTTGAAGAAGCCGCGAAATCACCCGTACTTACAGGTGAGTTTCCTTCTAATCCATTGTAGTCTTTGTAACGCTGGGCAATGTTTTCATTTCTGGAATCACTGGCATCTCTGAAATACCTGAAGTTATCGGCGGCGGGATCCTGCAATATTTGCTGCACAGCAGTGGGATCGAGGCCTTGAATAGAAGTCACAAAATCGCTGTGAAATGTTGCTTCGTCCTGGTCGTTCAAACCATCAAGCCCAATGTCCTGAAAAGGCCTCGCTTCGGGCAGGTTGTCAAAGGCGTTAACAATTACTTTGTTGGTGGGAACCCTTCCCCAGGCAGTTGAATCAATGGGGGAATCATTGCCCGGATAGGGAAATCCGTTCTCGTAGCTCTTTCGGTCGTCCCTCAAAATGTCCTCACTCACTTCACCGAAGTTGAAATAAAGATCACCACCTGTAGGAGGCTGGACTCCTCCAAAAACATCTGAGTAATCCTGATCGATAAAAGGATCCAGCACCCAAAACTGTAAAAACTCGATGTTGGATTCTTCAAAGTCGGTGGTAGTCATATCGCGCATCAATCCACCCCAGCGGGATTGAGGATTCCTTAAACTACCATCAGATTCCAAACCATCCGAGATACCGGGCTCACCCAGGGGAGTGTCAAAATTGTATTGACCCCTTTCTTTGGGATAATAGGCCAGATCCAGCACGGGTATATTTCCGATCAGGGTCTGATCAAAAGACTTCAAAGGAAAAATGTCGTTCTGCTGAACCTCTTTCGTGTAGGCATTAGCCTGCATTTCGGGTGTAATGTTATCGGGAAGCCGAGCGTCGTCAGGATTAAAAAACAAGGGGTCTATCACATACCAGGCCAATTTAGCTCTGTTAAATCCATACCGCGTATTATTTCCCGGGCCCTGTGTTTCGGGAAATTCCTGTGGCTGTCCCCTCGGTGTGCTGGCCAGTCGCCAGTTAAAAACCTGCTTCACATCAATCTGCGATTGACTCCCTTCAAAATCGTCAATATATGCAACCCCTTCTTTCGTTATGGCCCGGCTGTTACCGGGAATCAAATAGGCGAATTCTGCTGTAGTATTCACCCTTGATTTTTCTTTGGTATCGAATAGTGGCAGGGCATCTGCTATTTTAGTCAGTATTGGCGCTTCCATGGAATACGATCCATCTACTCCAACGATGGTATTGGAAATGGCTTCGTCACCGATATTCACCTTATTGGTGAGTGGGCGCTCGGTCAGGTTTAGCACCGTACCACCCACCTTGGTATTCTCGTCAATGTCGTAGTCAACCCTTGTCCCCAACAAGGTTTTGGTTTGTATGTTAAAAAGTGAATTACTTTCCAGAGAAACTTTAATGGGCGTGTTAGAATTCAACAGCCCTTGGTTTAGGATGGTTACTGTTCCAAAACTGTAATTAACGCTGTAATCTACGTTTTCCGTCAACCTGACACCTCCGGCTGTAACTACCACAGATCCCTGAGGGATATTAAAGGAATTCAACCGAATTTCCGAACCCGAACTCGACTTGTACGAGCCCTTGATATAAAATCGATTCTTGTTTGCGTCGAGCTCGGCCAAGGCCTTTATGGTGGAATACAGGGAGTCAAAGGCGTATTTATCACCAAGGTCAGGATCTACAAGGCGCTTGCGAAGGTGTGAGCCGAATGGTTCTACCACCGGAAAGTATACCCGGCCTTTGTCAGGTCGTATGGTGATTCCCTCCACGTAATCAAATTCCCCGTCTTCTTGCTTGGCATTGTAGTAATCCAGGTTATCGAGTTCGGTCACCTGAATCAATAATTGATTCTTGATTGGGCCTTCAGCAATAAACGGAAGTTCGACACCGACGTCCGAATCGAGGTACCAGATTTCGAAACGAAAGTCCTCGCGCGAAATTCCAAAAGCATTCAGGTAATAAACGTTTTTCATCATCAAATCCCATAGTGGGATGTCGGTATTCGTCAAGGTTGATTTTAACAGCTTAACATAAATGGCATCCTGTATCTCTCCGGCATTGTTACTCAATTCCCCTACCCGGTAGGTACGGTCATTCAGGATATACTCATAGGCCACTCCAAGGATGTCTTGCGGGTCCATTTTCCGGTTCAATGATATATAACCCAACTGTTCATTCAAATTGAATTCGGTTTGATTCAGCCGTACCCCTTCAAAGGCTTCAAAATCCCTTGCTGGAACCATTCCAAGTGTGTTTTCAAGAACGTCTTTCGCTCCTGAAAATCCGCGAATGGTCTGTTGTTGAGATGACGTTAGGGGAGATGCATCAGTACTGGTCAGTATGGTGTAAAGGTTGTTCGATTCAAAGTTATCTGCGATGTCACGTCCAGTGGCGCGGAAAGGGGGTCCAGTGCGAGTAACATCGCGGCGGCTTTCCCCAAGATCTGTGAAGGCGATCACATTTCGGGCATTCTCGATCTGACCTCCCGCCTGGGTCACCCAAACCTCGGCTTTTATGATCCTGAATGCGGAAATGACATTTGGAAGATCACTCAGGGCTCTGTTGTATCTGTCCCTGAAGTAGTGTCCAAGGAAGTAGTGCTGATTGTCCTCGTAATCCGAGGCAGATAATTCAAAATCCGATGTCTGTGAACCCCCGCTTACATTTACTTCTTTTCGCTCCCCTTTTTCCTGACTGAAAATTGAGGTTACACGCATCCTACCGAACTTTAATTCAGTCTTTACGCCGAAAAGCGTCTGCGAGCCTTGAATAAGTGAGCTACGCAGAGGAAGTGCAACATTCCCCAATTCAATTTTCTGGATGATCTCATCTTCATAGCCTGTATATTCGATCTTGGTTTGGTTTTCAAAATCAAAGGTGGCTTCTGTATTGTAACTCGTTGATATCTTCAATTTATCACCAATGCTACCTACCACATTCAATTGAATCTTTTCATCGAAATCAAAATTGGTCGTTCGGCGCTGATTCTCGGGAATGGCGGGATTGTCTCGCCGGGTGGTATTTAAGCCAAACGAAACCTCGGCAGAACCCTGGGGTCTGATATCTATGGTATTACCTCCAAAAATTCGGTCAAATGCCTTTCCTTCCACATAGAGTTTTGGACGAAAGCCCGCTCCCGTGCTCTTGTCCACTTCTCTGGACTTCTCCCTGAAAAACTCTCGTTCATTTTTTTTTAGATCGTACTCGAGGTATTCTTCCAGACTCATCGATGCCGGACTACGGTAATCCATGTCGCCCATTTTCTGAACATAGATGTAAGAATCGGTGGTGGGATCGTAAACGAACTGCCCCTTTATGTTTGAAGGTTCTTTCAGATACATTCCGTTTTGAGTTCCCCCCGGACGTCCTTCGTTGGAGTTATCTTTAAATGGGAAAAGGAGTTCGGTTTCAGTGCTGTCATCTTCATTGACATCCGTGCCTTGTGCCTGAACCGATTGACTCAAAGTAAACCACAAAAGGACAATCAAAACACCGCCCGATGGGCAACGCCTCAAACGTCTCAGCAGTGAGCTGAATGTCAATAGATTCATCAAATTCAGAAAATTTCCGGTGTTAAATTCCCTTTAGAACTGCCTTAACCAATTGCTCTGCAGAAGAAAGCTCGCTGTTGTCTTTCATTACCCTCAGCAAACTTTTTTCGGCAACAGCTTTATTGTAACCCAGCATCACCAATGCTGATAACGCTTCATTCCTCAGGCTATTGCCCGTCCCCGGCGAAATATCGGTAATTGCATCCTTATTCAGTTTATCACGCAGATCGACTATGATGCGTTCAGCAGTTTTATTTCCGATGCCCTTTACTCCTTTGAGAGCCCCCACATCACCATGAACAATGGATTCCTGAACTTCTTCTGGGCCCATGGCAGACAATATCAAATTTGCCGAAGAGGCACCTACACCTGAAACAGAGATCAACAGGTTGAATATGTCCTTTTCCGCCTTGCTGTGAAAACCATAGAGCAAATGAGCATCATCGCGAATGATCTGCTGAACATGTAGAATGGCATTGCCTGTATTTGGCAAAGCTGAATAGGTGTGCAAACTAATGTTCAATTGATAACCTACTCCATGGCAATCAATGATAACGTATGCCGGATTCTTTTCAACAAGCTTTCCTTCTATTCGTGCAATCATGATTCTTTTCTTGTTTGGGCATCGGCCACGGCCAGGGTCACCATATTTACGATTTCTCTGACCGAACTTCCCATTTGTAAAATGTGTACCGGCTTATTGAGTCCAAGCAGGATGGGGCCGATCATTTCTGCCTCACCGAGTTCATTGATCAGCTTGTATGCTATGTTCCCTGCGGTCAGGTTTGGAAATATCAGTGTATTGGTCTTATGTTCGGCCAATTCATTAAAAGGGAATACCTCATTGCGAAGTTCCTGGTCAAGGGCAAAATTTGCTTGAATCTCACCTTCAACAACTACTTCGGGATGCTGTTTATGCAAAATGGAAATAGCTGAGCCGATTTTTTTCGATTCATCTGAAAATACCGAACCAAAGTTTGAATATGAAAGCATGGCAATCTTAGGTTCTAACCTGAATCGGCGTACGCTGCGATCAACCAAAACTGCAATGTCAACAAGGTCTTGGGCAGAAGGGTCAATGTTCACTGTGGTATCCGCAAAAAAGAATGGACCTCCTTTCTTGGTCCAAATAATGTGCATCCCCGCAATTCTCCTTACTCCTTCCTCCTTCCCTATTATCTCGAGGGCCGGTCGAATGGCTGTTGGATAATTTCTGGTCAAGCCCGAAATAAAGGCATCGGCCTGTCCAACTTCAACCATCATGTTTCCGTAGTAAGAACGGCCGCGCATAGCTTCGATGGCTTCATAAAGGGTGTAACCTTTTCTTTTTCTTTTCTTGAACAGGATTTCACCAAATTCCCTGCGCCTTTCTTCCTGATCGTCTTGTTTTGGGTCTATTATTTCAATGCCTTCAAGATCCAAACGATTCTCTTTGATCAATTTGGCTATGGTCTTTTTATTCCCCAGTAAGATTGGAATCGCAATACCATCATCATGCACTATCTGTGCCGCTTTCAATATTTTATAGGTGTCAGCTTCAGCAAATACTACTCGTTGCAAACTATCTGATTTGGCGCGTTGAGTAATGCCTCTGATAAACTTATTATCTAAACCCAATCTGTCGCTTAATTCGCGTTCATACATTTCCCAATCAAGAATGGGTTGTTTAGCGACACCGGAATCCATCGCAGCTCTTGCCACAGCCGGGGCAATTCTTGTTATTAACCTAGGATCCAGTGGTTTAGGAATTATGAATTCCCTTCCAAAAATGAGGTTTTTAGATCGGTAAGCGGCATTTACCACCTCGGGAACCCGTTCCTTGGCTATGTCCGCAATGGCTTTGACCGCAGCCAGTTTCATGGCTTCATTAATGGTAGTTGCCCTTACGTCGAGTGCGCCTCTGAAAATAAAAGGGAAGCCCAGCACATTATTGACCTGATTTGGTGTGTCCGATCTTCCGGTTGCCACTATTGCGTCCGGCCTGGAAGCTTTGGCATCTTTATACGGGATCTCAGGGTCGGGATTGGCCAGGGCAAACACAATGGGGTCATCGGCCATTCCCTGAATCATCTTTTTATTCAATATTCCACCTTTTGAAAGGCCCAGAAACACGTCTGCACCCTTCAGGCAATTGAGTAAGTTTATTGATTTAACGTCCTGGGCAAACATAGCTTTATCTTTGCTTAATCCGCCCCTGTCTGCAGTGATCAATCCTTTGCTGTCGAACATGAAAATATGTTTCTCCTTGGCTCCAAGGGAAACAAATAACTTGGCACAAGCCAATGCGGCGGCACCTGCTCCATTGACAACAATTTTAACTTTTGAAAGCTTCTTGCCTGCTAATTCAAGGGCATTTGTCAGGGCTGCACTGGCTATGATGGCCGTTCCGTGTTGATCGTCATGCATCACAGGAATATCGAGCTCTTCAATGAGTCGCCGTTCTATTTCAAATGATTCAGGCGCCTTGATGTCTTCCAGGTTAATTCCTCCAAATGTCGGAGCGATGTTTTTTACTGTATTGACAAAATCGTTTACATCTTTGGCATTTATTTCTATGTCGAATACATCGATGTCAGCAAAAACTTTAAAGAGAAGTGCTTTGCCTTCCATCACGGGCTTGGAAGCTAAGGCTCCAATATTTCCAAGACCTAAAACTGCCGTTCCGTTTGAAATGACTGCTACTAAGTTTCCCTTCCCTGTGTAACGGTACGCATTGGCGGGATCTTTTTGAATTTCAAGGCAAGGTTCAGCTACGCCGGGAGAGTATGCAAGCGACAAGTCACGCTGTGACGAATAAGGTTTAGTCGGTCGGATCTCAATTTTTCCGGGACGACCATTCTCATGGTATTCAAGCGCTTCCCGCTTAAGTCGGGATGTTTTCATGGTATGAATAAAGGACGATAAATGTAATCATATTGGAAGTCATATTAAAAATATTATCTTGAATGGGAAAGATCATTGCATTGAAAAAACTTCTCGTTTTCACAGGCGCAGGTGTAAGTGCCGAAAGTGGCATTAAGACTTTCAGGGACAGTGACGGGCTTTGGGAAGAATACGACATCATGGATGTCGCCACACCAGAAGCTTGGCTAAGGCAACCTAAGGTTGTTCTGGAGTTTTACAATGCCCGACGAAAACAGGTGTTGAAGGCCGAGCCAAACCCGGCACATTTGGCGATCGTGGATTTAGAGAAACGATTTGACGTTCAGGTTGTCACACAAAACATTGATGACCTGCACGAACGAGCTGGCAGTAAAAAAGTGCTGCATTTACACGGAGAAATCAGAAAAGCCAAGAGTACACTAAACCCCGAATTGCTTTACGAACTGCAAAAAGAAAGCATTGAGTGGGGCGATAAATGTGAATTGGGAAGCCAATTGAGACCCCATGTGGTCTGGTTTGGAGAAGAGGTTCCCATGATGTTACCCGCTCAAGAGATGGTGGGAAAGGCAGACGTCATGATCGTGGTAGGCACATCACTAAACGTTTATCCGGCCGCGGCCCTTGTTTATCATACCAGAACATCTTGCCCGATCTATGTGATCGACCCTGGTGACCCTTTGATCCCAAGGGGGCTGGACGTTACGTGGTTAAAGGAGAATGCCACTTCGGGCATGAAGCGCCTTCTTGGAATGATCTAAAAAAAAACCCCGGTCTGATGACCGGGGTTTTTTATTTTATCAAAACAATTTTATTTGTTCAATACAATGCGTCGAGTAATGATACCGTCTTCAGCGACGATGTTCACGTAATATAAACCACCTTGAAGGTCACTGCCATCAAATTGAATTAGATGAGCACCAGCACTGTAGTTTGTTGAAGCAACCTGCTGAACAACTTTACCAGTAACATCATAGAAGTTCATGGCAATTTGCTGATCCTTGTCAAGATCAAAGCTGATTGTCGTGTTGTTCTGGAATGGGTTCGGGAAGATGCTCAAGTTGTTGAGTGAAGCAGCCTCATTAATTCCAACCGGACGTTCAGCAGCATTAGTTTCAACAGCAGTGATCACCGGCGAATAACCAGCGTCTTCTGTCAACCAAACGGCCACCTTCATTTTAGTAATGTCTGGCATAACATCTGTACCTACCTGAGCAACTGTATACTCCTGGCTCCAGGTAAATAATTCACCCATACTAGTAGTAGAAACTTCTTCACCAAATACGGGAGAGGTCAAATACTTTCGAAGTACATCTTTATGCAGATACAGGTTATTAGCTGTAATTCTGGCAGGATAACCAGACATTCCGCTTTGGTAACCTTCGATGTCATCTTGCAAAACTGCAACAGTCAGGTAATCGCTGCCCGTACCGTTTGATGTGTAATATCCTTCAACATTAACCATTAATTTGTTGGATCCTGGATAGTAATACGCTTCAACAGCAAGGTTCACAGGAGATGGCTCAGTGATGATTTGACCGGCAACCGTTGCCCAATAACCTCTACTCATAGCCGTTTTTCCGGCTTTCATAGAGTAATTCGTAACCTCACGGTTAATGTTTCCTGCAGGATATCCTGATGGATCAGAATTGCTGTTAATTGCAGCACCTTCTGGAGTTCTGAAATCCCAATGTCCGGGACTGCCGTTTGGTGTAGCATAACTACCCGCATGGTTTCCAATAATTACAATTTGACCCGGGGCTGAAGCTTTTAGCTGGTCAGCTTTTAGAGCTCCGTCTGGGCAATAACCGCAGTAAATTCCAGTTAAATCTTCCAACAGAACATTCCTGTCAGATGGTGTAGTGCTTACAGGAAGCTGGGCAAAAAGACCAACTGTCACTAGGCAAGCGGAGAAAAGAGATAGAGTTTTTTTCATGTCTGATTTTTTAGTTTAAAGCGAATATAAGCCCACAAATTGCGCAAGACTTAAGATTCGACCTATAAAAGTAATTAAAATTGATTATAAATTGTAATCCTAAGGGGATTATTTTACTAGCACTTTTTTCCTAGTAATGAGGCCGGAATCACCTTTGATTTCAATCAAATAAAGTCCTGACTCATAGTTGGAAACGTCTAATGAAGTGTATTTCTGAATCCGTTGTGTTACTACGACCTGACCATTACTGTTGATCAACCTCATTCGTGCATTATTGACATCGCTGTCACCTATTGAAATATTCAACACGTCCGTGGCCGGATTCGGAAAGACCTCAATACTCGGTTGACTTTGAGCATCTAGGCCAACGGTCACCATGTCAAAAATGATATCAACGAAAACAGTATCATTCGGGAATCCTTTTGGAGTAAATACATAGCGATACTCTGCCATTCCAAGATTATTTTTACCCTGAAAGTAGGCCGAAAACTTAGCAACGGTGTCGTTGTTGTAGTTCATCAAAGAGTCGGTTGCTATCCAAATAGGCAGCGTTCCAGCATCCTTAGGGATGTAGCACTCTTTCCAGCAGTAATAATCTGCGGTACCGGTAATGATTGATTTTTCTATTCTCTTTGCACCATACAAAACCGAATCAACTCCTGTCATTACAGAATAAAATTCTTCTGAAACAACGAATCTTGCACCATCACCATAGATGGTATGGGTTGAATTCGTGATATCGGTTTTATCCTTTTTCGTGAAAAACTTTAAGGAAGGTGTCTGGGCAAAAGACTGCAAACCAATGAAGGCAGCGATCAAAAAAGTGTAATATTTTTTCATAAGCTCAAGTGTTTCAGCAAATTTACAATAAATTGATGCACAGAAATGCAAAACGCACGTTAAAGAGGATTCCTTGATTTATTGTATTCAGGCATTCTTAACTTCACATCAATGTCATTTTTTATCTTTGGCCCTTTCTAACATCGAACCATCTACTATATGAAAAAGCTAATTATTCTGCCACTGGTGCTTTTTGCTTGTTTTACAGGGGTTTACTCTCAAGGTGCTCAAATTCCTGAAGTAACATTAAAAGACATCAATGAAAGGCCTTTTAATACGGCCGACATTGATAACGACGGGAAGCCAATCATCATTAATTTTTGGGCCACTTGGTGCAGCCCATGCAAGCGAGAATTGAATAACATCGCCGAATTATATCCCGATTGGGTCGAAGAAACCGGCGTGAAGATCTACGCCGTCACCATCGATGATGCACGAAATGTTGGCAAAGTGGAACCGTATGTCAACGGAAAAGGTTGGGAATATGAAATACTACTGGACATGAACCAAGATCTAAAAAGGGCCATGAGTGTCAACAATATACCACACACGTTTTTGGTAGATCACAACAAACAGGTCGTCTGGCAGCACAATTCCTATTCGGAGGGTGACGAATACCACCTTTATGAATTGGTCCAAAAACTTGCAAGGGGAGAAGAAATAAAGGAATAATCGATCCCAATGAAGCAAGTAGTTCTCACAATCTTATTATTGATTCTGATCATGGCGGCGGTTAAGGCGCAAGATGAAAGTGAGAAATCATTTATTCAGCGGGGCGAGGTTCATGGAAATTTTCAGGCAGAAGCACAATATTACCTTGAAGATTCGCTGATCGGTGCTCCAATTGTCCCTGAAAAATTGGGGATGAACGGCTTCGGGAATGTGAATTATACCAACGGGCCAATTTCAGCCGGATTCCGTTACGAGAGTTATCAAAATGCACTTCAGGGCTTCCCAATAGGATACCGCGGCAACGGCATCCCTTACCGCTATTTTACCTACAATAATGACCAACTTTCTTTTACGCTTGGTCATTTTTATGAGCAATTCGGAAATGGACTCGTGCTGCGTACTTACGAAGAGCGAGGCTTGGGTTATGACAACGTGCTTGACGGAATACGTGTTTTATTTAGACCAGCGGCCGGTGTGGTCTTAAAAGGCGTCATAGGACAGCAGCGAATTTTCTTTGATCAGGGCGAGGGAATAGTCAGGGGCATTGACGGTGAATTTTCGTTGAACGAAATGATTGCTTCTCTCAGCGAAAGCAAGCATCGCATTACCATCGGAGCAAGTTTTGTCAGTAAGTACCAAGCCGACCAGCGAACCGAGTTGATTTTGCCTGAAAATGTCGGAACCGGTGGCCTACGCGTCAATTATAAAATAAACAAAGTGCGAATCGGTGGTGAGTACGTCTATAAAATGAACGACCCCTCACTTGACAACGGATACCGGTACAAGAGCGGAGAGACAATCTTTTTACAAGGTTCTTATTCCCGAAAAGGCTTTGGCTTGAATATGTCGGCTATGCGGGTGGACAATATGTCCTTTAAATCTGACCGCGACCAGGATGGAAACAATTTACTGATCAATTATTTGCCTGCACTTACCCGACAGCAGACTTACAACTTGCTGGCCACCCTTTACCCATATGCCACTCAATTAAACGGCCAAGTCGGAGCGCAGATCGACCTGATTAAAAAATTTAATCGAAAAACAACATTGGGAGGTAAATACGGAACTACCATTGCCTTTAATCTGAGTGCTTACAATAACCTGGACACTGTTTCCGTTTCTGACCCACAAAGGGAAGAATTGGGTTTATTACCTGAATACACCAGTGATTACGGAAGCGTAGGCGAAGTCTTTTGGAGAGAGGCGAATGTCGAGATTACAAAGAAATTTTCTAAAAAAGTTAGCAGCATCTTGAATTATTCTTACATCGAGTATAATCAAAACGTGATAGAGGGAAAGTCCAATCCTTGGAATTTGATCTACGCCTCCATATTCGTGGCCGACATAACCTATCGGTTTAATCAAAAACATGCCCTGCGAACAGAATTACAAGGGCTGATTACCGAAGAAGACAAGGGTTCATGGGCAACCGCCCTGCTGGAATACACCTATGCCCCACATTGGTTTTTAGCCGTAATGGATCAGTATAATTACGGCAATAAAAAAGAAATTGAACGCATTCATTATTTTAACGTCAGCACGGGTTATAACAATGCTGGTACACGGGTCATGTTGTCTTATGGCAGGCAGCGCGCAGGAATTTTCTGCGTGGGCGGGGTTTGTCGCTTTGTCCCTGCGAGCAATGGATTTTACATGTCAATCACCCACTCTTTTTAGTAATTTTATCACATGCGAAGGTTCACACTCATTCTTTCTGTACTAGTTCTTTTTTTCGCTTGCGACAAAATTGACGATCCATTCCCCCCTAACACAGATGTAATCGACACCGGAATTGTCTGGGACGACTCTGTCTATTCCGTTGAAAATGATGGTGAACGTTTTGTGCTTCTGGAAGAATACACCGGACACCTTTGCCAGGCTTGTCCCGGAGGGGCGAGAGAAATATCGCGCTTAGTGAGTAAGTACGGAGAAAAATTCATTCCAGTTTCCATTCATACCATTGATGTTTTTGCGGCTCCTCAACCCGGAGCGGGTGGCACTCCCGGCGCATTTTCTTCCGATTACAGAACTACTGCAGGTGATGAATACAGTAAGGCCTTTACCATTGATGCTCTGCCTGGTGGGGTTATATCACGATTACCCGTAGGCAGTACGCCTTACAAATTGATCATTGGGGAATGGGAAGACGAGGCTGTAAAAATTTTGGGCAGTCCGGCTGTGGCCAATTTGGGAATAAGAAATTATTTCAATGCTGAATTGAATACCTATCAGGTAAGAATTGATGTTGAATGGCTGGAAGATTACACAGGGGATATGAACTTGCAGGTACAATTATTGGAAGACAGCATCGTTGACTGGCAAAAGGACGGAAGCGATTACATTGAAAATTATATGCATCGACACATGTTCAGAGAAGCACTCGATGGCACTTGGGGAGAAACCATACCGGCAGCCAGCAGCGGAGAAATTTCAGAATTTGTGTTTACCAGGGAGTTTGATCCTACCGGCATCGGTTACAAACTTGAACATATGATCATTCTGGCATTTATCTATAAGCAATCACCGGTTTATGAAGTTATGCAGGTGAATGAAGCTCATTTAATAGGTCATTGATGAAAGGCCGGTTGCTTCTGATATTACTACCAATGATTTTATTTTGTCTTAACAGGGCGCAAGGGCAGACGTTTAAACCCGGCGTTATTATGGGAATAACGACCAGTCAGGTTGGCGGAGATAATTATTCAGGTTTCAATAAGCTAGGTGTGACCTTCGGTGGATTTGTGAGGTTAAAACTCAACGAAAATTGGTCCACTCAATTCGAGATTTACTACATTCAAAAAGGGAGCAGGAACGGATTTTCAATCACCGAGAATGACCCGAATCAAGCGAGTCAATTTTTTCTGATGCGCTTCAATTATGTCGAAATTCCCCTGTTGTTTCGTTTCAATTTCCACAAATTCGTATACGAAATCGGACCTTATTACAGTCAATTGATTGGCCTTCATTATGAAATCAGAAATGACCAGTACGGCAGTGTTGGGCCCATTAAAAATGTGGACGACTTGAATCAGCGGTATAATTTCCAATATCCGATGAAGGAAAACGATTTCGGCTTTATTCTAGGCGTGAATTACAAGATCAATGCTAAGTTATTGGGCAGTATTCGCTACGGGCAAGGGGTGACTTCGCTAAAAAGACCCGAATCGGGAATTATTGATCCCTACCCTACTTCGCTTAATATCGGTTGGGTAAATACTGTTCTGACGGGCACCCTGCGCTACACTTTTGGTGAGGGTGATGATCTGTGACTAATTAGTACTAAATCTTCCAGGAATTGACCCCTCAAGAAATACTTAAGAAATACTGGGGTTTCGATAGTTTTAGACCCCTTCAGCATGAAATCATCGATGCGGTCCTGAACCAAAAGGATTGCCTTGCCTTGCTTCCCACCGGAGGTGGAAAATCTTTATGCTATCAGGTGCCTGCCGTGCTAAATGAGGGCATTTGCCTGGTGGTCTCACCTTTGTTATCCTTAATGGCCGATCAGGTAGATGGACTGCGGTCGCGGGGAATTAAAGCGATGGCCGTGAATTCTTTCATGAGTAGAAAACAAATTGACCGGGCACTGGACAATGCGATTTATGGCGGATTCAAGTTGTTGTATGTTTCTCCCGAGCGTTTGCGAACTGAATTGTTCATTGAACGCTTTAAAAAAATGAATGTAAGCTTGATAGCGGTAGATGAAGCCCACTGCATTTCTCAATGGGGTTACGATTTCAGGCCTTCATACCTGACCATTGGTGAATTGCGGGAATTAAAGCCAGAAGTGCCGGTGCTAGCACTTACTGCAACAGCGACCGAATTGGTGGTAAATGACATCTTACAAACACTTTCCATCAGGGACAACCTTGTATTTCGACAGAGTTATGCCAGAACCAATCTCTCCATAATAGTGCAAATGATGGAAGACAAAAAAACCTTCCTGAGAAAAAAGCTGACAAAGCTCGAAGGGAGTAGCATTGTTTATGCAAGGAGCCGGCTTAAGTGCCAGGAAATAGCTGAATTCTTACAACAAAGAGGTATTCCGGCACAGTATTACCATGCCGGATTGAGCCACACCGGAAGACAAAAAAAACAAGAGCAATGGGCCAAGGGTAAAAACACATGCATGGTCGCTACGAATGCTTTTGGTATGGGCATCGATAAGGCCGATGTCCGAATGGTGATTCACATTGACCTGCCCGATTCCATTGAAGCCTATTATCAGGAAGCGGGAAGGGCCGGAAGAGATGGAAAGGAAAGTGAATCATTGATTCTTTGCTCAGACAGTGATCAGCGGAAATTAGTCGATAATTTCAATCGATCTTTTCCTCCTGAATCTGAGATAAGAGAAGTCTATGACAAGATCTGCAATCATTTTCAAATCACCCTTAACAGCGGCCTTAATGAAACGCGACTGTTTGATCTGGGTGCATTTGCCAATAAGTACGCTCTAAAAAAATCCGGGGTAATGAATTGTCTGAAGCAGCTGCATTCAGAGGGCTTCATTGAATTGTCAGAAGGATTGGTCCAGCCATCCAGGGTAAAGGTCGTGTCCAAAAACAGGTCCGGTCAAACGGCCGATCAGGAATCGCTGCAAAATATCATGGACTATTTACTGCGTGCCTATTCTGGGATTATTGACAATCCTTGTCATATAAATGAGGATGAAATCGCACGAAACCTTAACATTCTGCCTGAACTGCTTAAAAAGCGATTAAATTACTTAACGCAATCTGAATACCTTGAATATCATCCAAGCAGTGATTTGCCTGCCATTACGTTTTTAATGAATCGAATTGATACCAAGCAGTTGAATCTTGGATCTTCTTTTGGAAAACGCAAGGAGACGGCACAAAAACGGATCGATTCAGTTCTGACCATTATTCGGGAAGTCAATGGCTGCCGCATGAACATGGTATTAAATTACTTCGGCGAAGAGGCCAAGGAAAAATGTGGGAAGTGCGATCTATGCCTTGGAATGAATAGAATACTAACTAAGTCCGAAAGCAAAGATTTAAAGCTTGCCATCGATCAATTTTTCAGTAAAAAAAAGACCGTCGATCTATCAGAAATAGCCGATTGTTTTCCCGGATACTCGAAAAAGCAGGTGATTGAAATCTGCAGGGAGCTTTTGGCCGATGGAGTTCTGGAATTTGATCGGACCAAGCTCATTTTGTGCGCTAAGTCTTGATGTCCTTAATGTTAAGCTGTAAAGACACCTTTCCGTTCCAACTATTTTCTTCGATTGTATAAACGATCTGGATCATCTGACCTTCACTAATCTCGTCGGCGAGATGACCAAGGTTAAAACCAATAGATGAAATTCTGTTCATGGGATCATCAGGGCCGCATAATTGAAGTCTAAGGTGATCCTCGGTTTTTCCCACCTTGGAAATAGCCACTACCACGGCGTGCTTCGATTGGAATACCGGATTCATGTTTCCGGGCCCGAAAGGTGCAAAACGCTTCAAAACTTTATAAAAATCGCGGGTGACTTCAGAAATGTTCAGATCGGCGTCTATAATAACTGCAGGAACCAAGGATTCCGGTTGTATTGTATTTCGCACGGCCCCCTCGAAACGCTTTCGAAATGGAACGAAATTTTCGCGCTTCATTGTCATGCCGGCGGCAAATTTATGCCCACCGAATTGCATTAAAAGGTCCGAGCAAGATTCCAGGGCACCATATATATCAAAATGACGAACTGACCTGGCAGATCCACTGAGTATTTCTCCGTCACCACAAAAAATGATGGTTGGTCGGTAAAATTTTTCAATCATTCTTGAAGCGACAATTCCAATCACCCCCTTGTGCCAGGAAGAATGATGCAATACAGTACTCATTCTGCCAGCGTCATCCGGATCTGAACCGATCATTTCGATGGCTTCTTCCGTCATTCTTCGATCAGTTTCACCGCGTTCCAAATTTATCGCATTTACCGCAGTGGCAAGCTCACGGGCCTTGACCGCATCTTCAGCAACAAGGATCTCAACTGCCTTCATTCCGGTTTCCATCCTTCCCGCAGCATTGATTCTTGGCGCAAGTTTAAAAACCAGATCTGAGTTATTGAATTGCGACTTTAACCCGGTGGCAACTTTCAGGGCTTGAATTCCGGTCAACGGATCCATATTAACCTTCCTAATGCCGAAATAGGATAAACAACGGTTTTCTCCGATTACGGGAACAATGTCGGCAGCAATGCTCACCGCGACAAGGTCAAGCAAGCGATAGGCTTCTTCCATATTACGGCCAAGTGCAAGTGTCAAGGCCTGAATTAGTTTAAATCCCACCCCGCAACCTGAAAGTTCTTTGAAAGGATAGGGACAATCCACTCGCTTAGGATCTAAAACAGCTACAGCATCAGGCAATTTAGTTCCCGGAGTATGATGATCACATATGACAATATCGAGTCCTTTTTCATTTGCGTAAGCCACCTTATCAATGGCTTTGATTCCACAATCAAGACAAATCATCAGATCACTGCCGCTTTCTACGGCCCGGTCAATGGACTTCAATGAAATTCCATACCCTTCCTCATACCGATCTGGGATGTAGTAAGCACATTCAACTCCCAGATTCTTTAAGAAAAGATACATCAGCGCGGCCGAAGTCGTTCCGTCCACGTCATAATCACCCAAAACGGTAATCCGTTTATTGCGATCGAGGCTTTTTATGATTCTTGAAACCGCCCGATCCATGTCTTTCATCTTCAATGGATCTTCCAGGTCCTCGAGTTTTGGTCTGAAAAAGTGTTCAGCCTCTTCCAGATTAGTGATTCCGCGTTGAATCAAAATAGAGCAAAGAACGGGGTGAAGCCCATTTAGTTTGCCAGAAAGTTCTATAACCCTGGTTTCATCGGGAAAATCCTTCTCGATCCATTCTAGTTCTGGTTTTTTAATTTCCAATTCAGTTCTTTTTTCCACCTACAACAATTACAAATTCTCCCTTCGATTTTTTCTCAGCAAAAATCAACACCAATTCCCCTAAGTTTCCGCGAACTGTCTCTTCAAATTTCTTCGACAATTCTCTGCTCACACTGGCTTTTCGATCGGAACCAAAGTGTTCGCAAAATTCCTTAAGGCTCTTTCCAATTCGGTAGGGGGATTCAAAAAAGATCATTGTTCGTTCTTCCATGACCAATTCTTCCAAGCGCTTTTTTCTACCTTTCTTTATGGGCAAAAACCCATCAAAACAAAAGCGATCAGTGGGCAACCCCGAAATTACAAGGGCAGGCACAAAAGAGGTCGGACCCGGAAGACATTCTATTTCAATTCCTTCTTCAATGCAGCGCTGAACCAATAGAAAGCCCGGATCAGAGATGCCGGGAGTTCCTGCATCAGAGACCAAACCCGTTAAATCATTGGCGTGGATCATATCAATGATCGAATCCAGCTTATAATGTTCATTGAACTTATGATAGGCTTGCATTTTATTTTTCAGACCCAGAAGGTTTAAGAGCTTGCCTGTTGTGCGGGTATCCTCGGCGAGCAACATATCGGCATTCTCTAAGGCAGATCGCACGCGCTGTGAAACGTCTTCGAGATTTCCAATGGGTGTGGGAATGATGAGTAGTTTGGCCAAAAAGGGATGAATTACAAGGCTAAAAGTAACTAATCTATGTTGAGATCTCGTGGAAAAAGAAGGACGTTTTAAGACCTTTTAACCTATATTAGCTTGAACCCGGCATAGTCAATGCAGCCCTATAAACGCATCGTATTTATATCACTTGTTCTGGTTGTCAAATCACTGACTTTGCATGCACAGGACGTAATTAATCCCTGTATTGAAAAAATGAATCAGGCGCAGCGTGATCTTCTCCCGGGAATCGAAGAAGGCAAGATCATTTTGAATACCACGACAGGTTGTTTGAATTTTTACCAAAAAAATACATGGCGGGAGTTTTGCGAAGTTCAAGACAAGAAACAAGAAACCGTGACCTTTGATAAGACCTCGGGTAAATTAAAATACCTGGTTGAGGGTGAATGGTTGACATTTACATTGATGAATAAAGACAATGAAGTAATAGAAAATCAGCCATCTGATAAAAAACCCTTGAGCGAACCGCCTAATGAAGATGACGAAATCGAAAATACGGCAGCTACTGCGGCATTGAATCTCTTGCCATCCGATTGCAGACGAAAACCCACAAGGCCATACGCCGGAAAAGATCTTGTTGGTTTTGATATGGTCGAATTAGAAGGGAATACACCGATTCATGGTCTTGGTGCCTGGCAGATTCTACAAGGCATGGGTGGTCAATTCGTGGATTCAACAGTAGCCAACACGCAATTTTATGGTATCCAGGGTACTACTTATACCTTGCGCTGGCGAATTTCCACTTCTTGCGACACCTTGTATGACGATCTTCTTGTTAGAATCAGACCCCCTTGTGAACCCGAGCCGTCCATATCATTCGCAGGAAGGGATCAATTAAATGTTGAAACTGCCAATTTGAGTGCAAATTTTCCGAATTACGGCAAAGGGGGATGGGTCATTGTCAGCGGATTAGGAGGCAAATTCGATGATGTTCTTAATCCGCGGGCAAAATTTACAGGCAACCCGGGTGAAACCTACGTGCTTAGATGGGTGATCAGAAATGAATGTGGCCTGACCCAGGACGATGTAGTGATCAAGATCAAACCTCCTTGCTCACCCAACCCCGATCAAGCTTACGCCGGTAAGGACCAGATCGATGTTGAAAATTGTAAGTTATACGCAAACCGGCCAATTTATGGCAGGGGTAAATGGTCCGTGATCAGTGGAACAAAGGGGCGATTCGAAATCAGTGACAGCAGCAATTCCCGATTCTTTGGTCTGGCAGGAAAAACATACGTCCTACGCTGGACCATCAGTACTAAATGTGGCTCGACCTTTGACGATGTGACCGTCAAATTTTCGGCGAGTTGCCCCGCTGAATTCACCGACTTCCGGGACGGGAAAAAATACAAGACCATAAGGATAGCAAAACAGTGTTGGATGGCCGAAAACCTGTCATTTCGTTCCGATCTTCTGGAAAGCTATTGCTACGACGATCTGCCGAGCTATTGCGAGGAATATGGCCGATTGTACCCTTGGACAACAGCCATGAACAATGAGTCAAAAGAATCGGCCAGAGGGCTGTGTCCTGAAGGCTGGCATGTACCGAGTGACATGGAATGGCAACACCTGATTGATTCGAGCGGTTTTCCACCCTCTGCCTTGCTGGTCGGTGGCGAAAGTGGATTCAATGTCCCTATCGGTGGTTCGCGATATACCAACGGTAAATTCTTTAATAAGGGGGAATACGCCTATTACTGGAGTTCGACTTCAAACAGTAAAACCACAGCATTTGACCGGTATTTTCAGGCAAAGGGAAACAGTGCAGATCATTACGCCACGGAAATGCGGCATAGTTTTTCGGTTAGATGTGTAAAAGATGTGGAATGATTAGTCCTGGTCGTAGTCTATTACAACCTTGGATGATATAGGGTGAGACTGACAAGTTAGGACGTAGCCATCTTCGACTTCCTCATCGGTAAGCGCATAATTCATTGCCATCTGGACCTTTCCTTCCATTACTTTTGCGCGGCATGTGCAACATACTGCACCCTTGCATGAAAAAGGCACATCTGCACCCGAATCCATGGCGGCATCTAAGATATTGTCACCCTTTGAGGATAATGTAAGATTAAACTCTTCTCCGTCGATGATTACCGTCACTTCACTGTCAATCAGCGGTATTTCCTTTTGAGATTCCTCTGCCTGAATGGGTGTTGTGAACAGTTCGAAATGGACATCGGATTCTTTCACCCCTTTTGATTCTAATTTGTCTTTGACACCAAAAATCATTTCTTCGGGTCCACAAAGAAAATAATGATCTGCCTTGAACAAATCCGTATTTGTTTTAGCAAATTCTTCACAGGCATCGGCATTAATTCTACCATGAAATCCGGCATCGGTCTTTTGGCGACTCAGGATAAAGTTCAGGTTAAATCGATCGCCGAACTTTTCCTTTAATTCCAGCAATTCCTCTTTAAAAATGATGGATGCATCGTCGCGGTTTCCGTAATAGAGCGCGAAGGTACTTTCCGTTTCAATATGAAGGGTGGACTTTATGATTGAAAGAATTGGTGTTATCCCGCTTCCGGCTGCGAAAGCAACGTAGGATTGCTTTTGACCAGCTTTTAGTTCTGTGTAAAAATTTCCTTCTGGCGGCATGACGTCCAACAAGTCACCTTCAGCGAGGTATTCATTGGCAAAAGTTGAAAACACACCACCTTCAACCGCCTTGACAGCCACTCTCCAGTCGTCTTCTGTGTGCGGACTACTGCACAAGGAATAGGACCTTCTTACATCTTCACCATTAATTTTTTTCTTCAGTGTAAGGTACTGACCCTGACGGTATGAGAACAACTTTCTAAGCTGTTTTGGCACGTCAAAAGAAATAGAAACAGTATCCGCAGTTTCCTTTTTTACTTGTTTTATTCTCAGGGTGTGAAAGTCGGCCATGGTAATCCTAATTGGCGGCAAAAATACTATTTATCATTAATACCTGAGCAGTCGCTCAGCCTTGTTCACATTGTGAGCATTGCCTTTTTTGGCTAACATTGCATTAGCGCTCAATTAGTAACTATGTCTTCACCATATATTCAATTCGAACTAAGAGAAAACCTGGCCTTTATCGCACTGAACAGGCCCGATGTATTGAACAGTTTTAACCGAGAAATGGCCTTGGCTCTTCAAGGCGTTCTGGCAGAATGCGATCAAAACGAAAACGTCAGGGCCATCTTTATTACAGGGAACGGTCGAGCCTTTTGCGCTGGACAGGATCTTGAAGAAGCTATCTCTGAAAAAGGGCCGGAACTTAAGCGCATCGTCAAGGAGCACTACAATCCCATCATAGCATTGCTAAGGCACATTGAAAAACCCATAATCTGTTATGTGAATGGCGTTGCCGCAGGAGCAGGTGCTAATATTGCTCTGGCTTGTGACATTGTTTATGCAGCCGAAAATGCCTCTTTTATTCAGGCCTTTAGCAAGATTGGATTGATACCCGATAGCGGAGGGACCTTCACCCTGCCGCGACTCATTGGATGGCAAAAAGCCTCTGCGCTGATGATGCTTGGTGACAAAATAGCTGCAGCAGATGCGGAACGGATGGGCATGATATACAAGGTCCTAAGCCCCGGTGACGAGATAACAGAAATTGAAGCATATCAGAGTGCGGTCAAATTATCGAACATGCCTACCGTTGGCCTTGGTCTCACCAAAAGAGCACTGAATTCATCCCTGAATCAAAATCTACAAGACCAACTTGATACAGAAGAGAAACTACAAACCCTGGCTGGTTCTACCGAGGATTACAAAGAAGGTGTGAACGCTTTCCTCGAAAAGCGGAAGCCGGTATTTAAAGGAAAATAACATGAGCATGAAAATAGGAGTTGTTGGTGCCGGATCCATGGGTAGCGGGATAGCGCAAATTGCTGCGAGTTTTGGTCATGAGGTTGTGGTTTATGAAAAGAATCAGGATGCTTCTGACAGGGCAAAAACCCTGCTCGACAAAATTCTGATTCGGCTCATTGAAAAAGGTCAGATTGATAAGGAGAAAAAAATGGCCATTCAACGCTCAATAACCTACGTTTCTGGCTTGTCAGATTTAAAAGACTGTGGCCTAATCGTTGAGGCTATTGTCGAAAACATCGATGTAAAAAAAGCCGTTTTTTCCGAATTGGATCGCATTGTGAATGACGATTGCCTATTGGCAAGTAATACATCGTCGCTGTCAATTGCTTCCATCAGCGCTGCTTGCACAAAAGCCGAACGCGTCATGGGCATCCACTTTTTCAATCCGGCACCTTTGATGCCGCTAGTTGAAATGATTCCATCGGTGGCCACCGATACAGTACTGTTAAAAAAAGCACGTGATGTGATTGATTCCTGGGGTAAAAAGACCGTCATTGCCCTTGATACTCCCGGCTTCATCGTAAATCGAGTAGCCAGGCCATTCTATGGAGAGGCCCTTAGAATTCTGGAGGAAGGAATAGCAGATATTCCTACCATCGACCAGGCAATGAAGGATCACGGCTTCAGGATGGGTCCTTTCGAGCTGATGGATTACATCGGCAATGACATCAACTATACAGTGACCGAAAGTGTCTTCAAGGAATTTTACTACGACCCCAGGTACAAACCCTCCTTTACTCAAAAGCGAATGATGGAATCGGGAAGACTGGGCAGAAAAACTGGCTTGGGCTATTACGATTACACTCCGGGAGTGCAGGCGCCACTTCCATCAGAAAACAAGAAATTGAAAGCTTTGATATTCAATCGCATCCTTTGCATGTTGATCAATGAAGCGGCCGATGCCCTTTACTTGAACGTCGCCTCCAAAAATGATCTGGAAACTGCCATGACCAGCGGTGTAAATTACCCCAAAGGTCTATTACATTGGGCAGACGAAATCGGCATTTCAAAGGTTTTAAAGACCTTGAGAAACCTTCAGAAGGATTATGGGGAAGACAGGTATCGGCCCAGTTACTTGCTCAAAATCATGGCTGATAAGAAAGATACCTTTTTTTGATCTTCATGTGCACCATTCTATTTTCTTGGAAAAACACCCCCGGTTACCAGCTTATTTTACTCGCGAACAGGGACGAATTCTATGAGCGACCCACCAGTACCGCACATTGGTGGGACGATCATTCCAATTTATTGGGAGGGCGCGATCTAAAGGCCGGCGGCACTTGGATGGCCATTAACAAAGAAGGACGATTTGCCGCGGTGACGAATTATCGAAAATTTCCTCTTGAGGGACCTTTCCATACCTCGCGGGGAGAACTGGTTACCAACTTTCTGACCAGTGGCATTCAACCGGAAAAGTATTTTGAGGAACTAGATCGCAACAGACAGTCTTACGACGGGTATAACTTAATTTTCGGAGACCGGAACCGCCTGTTTTACCACAGCAATCGAGGACCGGGCAAAGCGCTGACACCAGATAATTACGGCTTGAGTAATCACCTGTTGGATACTCCCTGGCCCAAGGTGAAAAAGGGAAAGAAGTTTCTGGCTGATTCTTTGCAAAACGGGAATTTTCAAAAACGGGAATTGTTTGAAATTCTGACTGATAGCGAAACCGCAGCCGATGACGAATTGCCCGATACCGGTATTGGTTTGGAGAAAGAGCGAATGCTTTCGCCCGTCTTTATTACTAGCCAGGATTATGGGACCCGGTTGTCAACCGTAATGTCGATTCGAAACGACGGTTTGGTCAATTTTCACGAACGTTCTCATAACCCGACGCATGATCAAGAATTTGAATTCCGTCTGGAACAGTAGAATTTGCGCAGGGCTTTCCAAGATTTCCGATTTTTAATCCCTATCTTAATTCACAACAATATTGTAACTTGCTGGTTGTATGAAGTATGCCTTCATTGTAATTCTTTTTCTCGGTGCTTTAACCGATCAATTGAATGCCGCTGATCTCACACCGATTTCGTTCCGGCTTTCGTTTGTTCGCGCTACTGACGATGAATCTGACTGCAAGAAATTACTCCGTGAATTAGCCGCTCTGGATGAAAATCAATATGCATTAAGGGCTTACAGGGCTGCAATTACGATGTCATTGGCAAAATTTACGTACCGTATCGATGAAAAACTGACCTATTTCTACCGTGGTAAGAAAGAAATAGAAGAAGCCATTGCAAAAGCACCAAATAACATTGAGATACGCTTTTTAAGGTTGGCACTCCAAGATCATATTCCCGCAATTCTGCTCTATAATGATCAGCAGGACGATCTTCAATTTATTATGGAACACCTTGGTGAAGTGAAAGAAGCTTATTACCGGGAAGAAGTTTCTAAATACCTGGTGGAAAAAGGGCATTGCACTAAGCGCGATCTCGAATAGAGGTAATAACTTCGAATCAACCCTTAAGTGCCTTTGCAAACAAGGCTTTCAGTGGTTTTGAGGCTTTGTAGAATGACAAGACTTTCCCCAATAAATCCTTGTCAAGAACGACCTTGGCATCCATCTCACCAAAATAGTAGAATTGCTTATTGTAGATCAGTGGCTGTTTCGTCGCGACCTCTTTAAATTCCTTGGGGATGATCTTATTCTTGTCACCTCGGATATGACCAAAGTGTTCCACAAAATTTTTGTCGTTTATCAGTTTCGAAAATTCTGATAAATTGGCGGCGATGTAGGATCTGATGTTGTACAAGGAATCCTTATCCGGCATATAGATTCCGCTGTACACCCGAACGTGCTCTGGACCGAGTTCTAGATAAATACCCGGTGATAACATGTCCTTTCTGCCACCGGCTGAGATGATGGCCGAGACCTGGATCTTATATGGCGTTTTATCCTTGCTGAATCGGACGTCTCTGTATATCCTGAATATGGCGTCTTTTGCTTGAATCTGAACTGACTTATCTTCCTTTTGTACAGCAGTAATCACATCTGTCACGAAGACTTCAAAAGGTTTTTTTACCGCCTGTTCATAGCGTTTTTTGTTTTCCTGGAACCATTCCCTATTATTATTACCGGCCAGGTCTTTGAAGAATTCAAGAAAGTCAGGAGTAAAATATGCCATTGTCAAAAATTTAAAAATTAAATATAGGGCCTTTTCCCAATAAAATAAGTGGTTCAGCAGAAAGAGAAGCAATGAAAATCCACAGTGAAATTCAATTATTCTTACCTTCACCAAAAAATAAAACACATGAAAAAGCTACGTTACATTTTCCTATCAATTTCCACTATAATCTTATTCTCATGCGCAGGCGGAGACCACGACGAAACCGCTGATGAGAGTGTCGATGATTCGGCTGAAAGCCATGAGGGCCACGATCATGCGGCCATGGAAGAAGGGGTTGGAGGAATGGAGCCCGTAAGTCCACCTGAAAACGCCCGGGTATTTTTTGCCAATCTCGAAGACGGACAAGTCATTAGTAGTCCTTTCATCGTACATTTTGGCACAGAAGGAATTAATGTACATCCGGCAGGTGAATTGATTGAAGGTACGGGTCACCATCACATCATCATCGATGAAGGTCCGACTCCCCTTGGAACTGTAGTGCCGGCTGATGAATCTCACATTCATTTCGGTGGCGGCCAGTTAGAAACCGAGCTCAAGCTTACGCCAGGAGAACACAGCCTTACCCTTCAATTTGCTGACGGTATGCATAGATCATACGGCGAAAGTCTCAGTTCGACCATCACTGTGAAGGTTGAAGCTGCTGAGTAGTTGGCTTTTACCACTAGGACTGTTTGCCTGGGCCTTTACTTCATGCAACTTTGAAAAAACCACGGATCAAACAGAATTAGATACTTTGCTTGACTCATGGCATCATGCCGCTGCGGTAGCCGACGAAGACGCTTTCTTTGGCTTGATGAGTGAAGAATGCGTGTATATTGGAACGGATGAAACCGAAAAATGGAAACGCGATGAGCTCAGAAAGTGGTCAGAGCGCTTTTTTGAACGTGACGTCGCATGGGCATTTACTCCGCGCCAAAGACAGATTTATTTTTCAGAAGATGAACAGACAGCATGGTTTGATGAAAAGCTGGATACCTGGATGGGAATTTGTCGGGGAAGTGGAGTTTTGGTGAAAAGTGCCTGGGGGTGGAAAATAGTACATTACCACCTGGCTGTAACTGTTCCGAATGAGAAAATTGAGGGATTCATAGAATTGGTCCAGGGCGATTGATCACTCGCCCTTATCAATGACCTTCGGTACCTTGAAGTAATCCGAATCTTTGTTAGGAGCATTCTTCAAAGCGTCTTCTTGTGAAACTACATAAGTTACTTCGTCTTTTCTAAGGTCGTCTTCGTGTTGGTTCATGTAGATCAGTGGCTCCACCCCTTCGGTATCTACTCGATTCAGCGAATCCATAAAGGCCAGAATCTTATCCAAATCCTTGGATATGGACGCTTTTTCTTCTTCACTGAACGATAATCGAGCTAATTCAGCAATGCGATCAAATGTTTTATCGTCTATCGGCATAGTGTTGTTTAATTGTGCGCTCGATAACCTGGGCCACACTGTCACGCAAATCTACAAAATCCCCGGCTTTTAATCCTTTTGTGTTGATGGCCTTGTTTACCGTCACATGCGCAATTCCCGGTTTGCCTCTTCGCCGCAAAAATGCCCCGATCTGCAGTAGTTTGTAGACATTGATGAATGACACCGGAACAATGGGGATTTCTTCTTTGATGGCCAATTTGAACGGGCCATTCTTAAAAGGCATAAGGTCGGGGGCATGATCTGGAATTGTGCCTTCCGGAAAAATGACCACACTAACCCCTGACTTCAGGTGTTCTCCTGCCCTGGAAAGTGCGCGCATGCCATCAATGGCACTGTCGCGATTGACCAGGATATTCATTTTTCTAAAAAATATACTGAAGAGACGGTCGGTTTCCAATTCGCGCTTGCCAATAAAAATGAAATAATCTGGAAAAACCCTGAACAATAAAAGGATGTCCAGATAAGAAGTGTGATTGGGACAAATGATAAAGGCTTCTTTTGGAAGTTCACTTTCGAATTTAATACGCGGCCGAACACCAATCAATGTCAAAATCAGCAAAGAATGAAAACGTATTAGTTTGAAGCCGACCTTCAACCATGCCTGATTGTTTAATAGTAACAGATATGCCGGATAGAAGACAATGAGACTCAGCAGCAAGACAATGCCCGAATATATTTTCCACAATACGGATATAACTTGAAGAAAAGTCCTCACAAGACCAGAATTAGAGGGGGATACAGCGTGTTGAAAGCCCGGTAAAAGTACAAATTTTTCTTACTTTTGACCGCTATGGCTAGGATATTAACAGGCATTCAAAGTACCGGTGACGGTGCTCCTCATTTAGGCAACATCTTAGGTGCTATTTCGCCCGGGGTGGCCCTTTCTAAAAAAGATGAAAACGATTCATTTTTTTTCATTGCAGACCTTCATTCCCTGACAACGGTTAAAGACGCGGCGATCAGGCGTCAGAATACCTATGCTGTGGCAGCTTCATGGCTTGCCTTTGGCTTTGACATTGAGCGCAACGTGTTCTACAGGCAGTCGGACGTAACTGAGGTATGCGAGCTGACCTGGATTTTAAATTGCTTCACCCCTTTTCCGATGCTGGCCAATGCTCACAGTTTCAAAGACAAATCAGAAAATCTGAGTGATGTCAATGCCGGTCTTTTCGATTACCCGGTGCTAATGGCTTGCGATATTCTTCTGTACGACACCAACTACGTGCCTGTAGGTAAAGATCAAAAACAGCACTTGGAAATTACCAGAGACCTGGCGAGCGCTTTCAATCATCAATACGGGGAAACCTTTGTCATTCCAGAAGTGATCATCGACGAGAAAGTCATGACAGTCCCGGGAACAGATGGGCGCAAAATGAGTAAGTCCTACAATAATACGGTGAACATCTTTTTACCAGAAAAGGAACTGAAAAAGGTAGTAATGAGTAAGATTGTTACCGATACCAAAACCCTGGAAGAGCCTAAAGATCCAGATACTTGCAATGTATTTGCCCTATATGCCCTGCTGGCATCGGAAGATCAGGTTTCAGAAATGCGATCCAATTACCTGGCAGGAAATTATGGCTACGGTCACGCCAAAAAAGCGCTTTATGAACTGATTATGGATCAATTCAGCAATGAACGTTCAGAATATGACCGGTTTATGTCTGAGCCCGAAGAAATCGAAAAGGCCTTGCTTTTGGGCGCTGATAAAGCCCGGATTGTTGCTCGCGAAGTACTGGGAAGGGTAAGGAGTAAATTGGGCTATAGGGTTTAATCCGCCCGTCTTTCGTATTTCGCCTTGTATTTGAGGTACAATTGCTTTTGAGCGTTGTCAAGATCTATTTGGCGTCCTTTGATCCATGCCAATTCAACATGATTGGTCAAAGCGTCAAGGGCGTTTCCTGATGAAATAAAAAGACTAGCATCTTTACCGGCTTCGATGGAACCTGTTGTTTTATCAATGCCAAGGATTTTTGCGGCATTCAGGGTAATGGACTGAATCGCTCTTTCCTCACCCAGGCCATAGGCACTGCATGTCCCTGCCCAAAAAGGAAGATTCCTGGTGTTCATCGTTTCCATCCTTCCTTCATTGTCGATACAGCAAAGTACTCCCGCAGCTTCGAGCAAGGCCGGTAATTTGTACGGAAGATCAATGTCTTCGTCAGGTCTTGACGGGAGGCTATGAGGACGCCTCACAACGACAGGGATATCGTGATCCTTCAGGAATTCCACTACACGCCAGGCATCACTGCCCCCCACAATTACCATGTTTCTGATGCCTAGATCGCGCTTAAAATATACAGCCTCAGAGATCTCTCTCATGTGGTTGGCATGAACGTAAATACGTTTTTCTCCGTTAAAAACGCCCCTCATCGATTCAAATCTGAGATTCACTTCGTATTGATAACTAGCGTTTAAGTATGCTTTTGCATCATTGAAGAAGACGGTTAATTCCCTTATTTCCGCTCTGCGACGAGCATCTATGTCAATGCTGTCTTTTTTATTTTTTTTGCGGTTTGGATCCTCAACCCGGTATTTGGGCCAATTTAAATGAACTCCGTCGTTTTCACGGTAGACTGCCTCTTCCCAGTTCCAGCCATCCAATTCCACCACGCTCGATGTCCCACTGATCTTACCACCTCTTGGGCTAACCTGAGCATATAACACGCCATTACTCCGCACCGTAGGAATAATGCGCGAGTCCGTATTATAAGCTATGATGCTTCGGACGTTCGGATTCATACTGCCGGTTTCAGCATAATCGTGTGTGGCCCTAACCTGATCGATTTCGCGCAATCCAAGAGTGGTATTCACGGCAATAAAGCCGGGATATAGGTGCTTGCCCTC
Source organism: Vicingaceae bacterium (assembly GCA_040220895.1). Taxonomy (GTDB): domain Bacteria; phylum Bacteroidota; class Bacteroidia; order Flavobacteriales_E; family Vicingaceae; genus UBA11591. Next base: position 93,010 of record JAVJVY010000017.1, on the reverse strand, counting down.
TGCTTGAATTAAGGTGTCATACGAGAGGTTTTCTGCCTTTACAACATTGGCATTGAATACCTCCTTGATCTTGCCATCTGCTATACCGACCAACGATTTGGGTATAACCTTACCATTGCCCAGATGAGCCGTGGCATTGACGATCAGAATGCTTTTTTTCTGAGTAGGGGCCATGGTTGCCTGAGCCATGGTGATGCCACAGGCCAACAGTAACAGGGGTGTCATTAATTTATTGATCTTCATTCCACTCATCTTCCATGTCATCACAATGGTATTCCTTAACCTTTTCAGGATTAAATTTCACCTTATCAGATGTTCCCGTTTTACTCGCCATCTTTTGCAAGATCCGACTTCGGTCGGTTGCCAGCATCTCACGCATCTCAAGGTCGCGTTCAGCATCGAAATACGGTCTGCCATCGATGTATGTTTTCTCCACTTTGGCTCGCACAGAAAGAGGATTATCCGACCATACCACAAGATCGGCATCCTTTCCCGCCTTCACGCTACCCATTCTATTGTCCAGATGTAACAGTATAGCAGGGTTCAACGTTACCAATTTCCATGCTTCTTCCTGTGAAAGCCCTCCGTATTTATGCGCTTTCGCAGCCTCTTGATTCAACCTTCTTCCCATTTCGGCGTCATCTGAATTAATGGCCGTGATGATGCCTTGCGATGAAAGTAGCGCCGCATTATAAGGAATAGCGTCATTTACCTCATATTTATAGGCCCACCAATCACTGAAGGTACTTGCCCCCGCTCCATGGGACTTCATTTTGTCGGCGACCTTGTATCCTTCAAGAATATGAGTAAAGGTGTTAACTCTGAAGCCCATAGAGTCAGCTACATGCATCAACATATTGATTTCAGATTGGACATACGAATGACAAGTGATGAAACGATTACTGTCAAGGATCTCCAATAGGGCATCCATTTCCAGGTCTTTTCTGGGCATTAGGACCGCATTTTTCTTTTTTGAATTTTTCTTTAATCCCGCCATGGTTATTTTTTGAACTTCTCCGTATTCACGTGCCCGGTTAAAATGGTCGTAATACACTTGCTCGACACCCATGCGTGTTTGCGGATAGCGCTCTTTATGGGCATCGCCCCAATTGGATTGCTTGACATTTTCACCTAAGGCGAATTTGATGAATCCATCGGCACCCTCGATCTTCATATCCTCGGCGCCCATACCCCATCTAAGCTTGATCAAGGCAGATTGACCTCCAATGGGATTGGCCGACCCATGCAATAATTGAGAAGCCGTCACTCCGCCTGCCAACTGTCGGTAAATATTAATGTCGTCGGGATTGATCACATCGCCTATTCTGACTTCCGCGCTACTAGCCTGCCCTCCCTCATTCACACCTTTACTGATGGCAATGTGGCTGTGCTCATCGATTATTCCACAGGTAATGTGTTTGCCTTTGGCATTGACTTGCCATATGGGAACGTCATCATGGCCAAAAATCGCGGCTTTTGTCAAGCCTTGGCCAACGGCCTTTATTTTTCCTTCATAAATGCACACATCTGCATTTTCAAGAATGCCATTGTCTTCGTTGGTCCAGATTGTGGCGTACTTGAACAATATTGCCTGTTCTTGAGGCAAACTGTCCCAGCCGAAGGCAGTCATTGGGAATTTCATCACTGGAATCAAGCTATCTATCTCCATTTCCAGATTGCTGTCGGGTGTTTGACTTAAACCTTCCTGCCTGATGGCAGACCAATCCGACCAACTTCCGTCCGGCATTTGAGCCTTACCGACCCAAATTCTACTTTCGTCGTCATTGACCTGACCAGAGAGTAAAACCGTGCCTTCATTGTCGGTAAATCGCAATGCTATTTCGTGTGCATCAAGGCTCACGTTAACCGGATTGGCCTTTTTACCCGAACCTATCTTGCCTTTGGGTTTCATCAGATCTCCTTCAACGGTAAGGAGATATGAACCATCATCCTTGAAATTGAGGTTATATGTACCCCGAATGTCTATTAAATGATCCTGAAAAGGGTAGAGTTTGCCATTTACCCAATGTTCCGTCATAACGGCTTCTTTTTCAAACAGGTCATCAGACATGATGAAAAAATTAGCTAGGTAGCCTTCCTTGAGGTTCCCCAGTTCATTGCTTAATCCGAGCATTCCTGCAGGTACCTCGGTGAGGGACGAAAGAATGTTCTCTCGCCCAAGGCCCATTTTCTCCAGTTTTCTAATATTGAGCCAAAAGTCCTTTTTTGTCAGTTTGTCGGCCGTGAAGGCAAATGGTACTTCGGCCTTATTGAGAATCAGCGCATTGTAAGGGGCCATCTCCCAGTACTTCAATTTTGAATAGGGAATATCTGCCAGGTCATAGGAATTGTCGATCTCATAAGGCAACGGAAATTTAAGTGGGATTATAAAAGACGCTCCACTTGCCTTGATCTCATCGACGCGTTGAAATTCATCGCCGTTTCCGCGAATAATAAATGAGGTGTTAAACTCTTCTCCAATTCGGTCTGCGCGCATGGCAGAGTTGTAATCTTCAACTTCAAAAACCGAAGGCAGCTCTTTGTTTTCGATCAATGACTCAAGGCTGAGATTAATTTCCACCTTCTCCTGACTTTTTTCGTACCACAATGCGTCGTAATATGTTTGTCTCAAAAGGGCAATGGATCCCATCAGGGATGACGGATAGCTCTGCTTGGAACTGCCTTTGTCAAAAGACAGATGATTTGCCGCCCTTGCTTTTATCAAACTCAGGTTATCGGTTTCATCACCGGTAAACACCACGGCTGATGTCCCTCGCATTAGTCCGTCATGACGGTGGGTAAGCACAGCCCCGAAGCCCATGGACCGGTATTTTTGAGCCGACTTGATTTCGACATGAAAATTTTCGGCACTGTTGTATTCAGGCTTTATGCCCTCATTCCAGTGATAAGCTCCTTTGGTATTGCTGTTCATTTGCGCCTTTCCACTTCTTCTGGAGGCGGCATCTTTACTTTGCTTTGCGGGTTTCAAGCCGTATTCACCGTCCATATCTATGAAAGACGGGTAGATCCATTTGCCATTCAAATCGCGCAAGACGGCATTTTTTGGAATTTCGGATAATTGTCCGACAAAAGTGATGCGGCCGTCCTTGATCAGCAAATCAGCATCTTTCAATACTTCACCACTAGAAATCACAATATTCGCATGAGTGAAGGCGTATGAATTGTGCACCGAATTCCTGGGACCGTTGACCGGAAAGGTTTCCTGGGCATTGGTCGAATAAAATACCCCAATCAGAAGAAAGGCTGAAATGACTCTTAGATTCATCGAGGCACAAATAAAGCAATAATTACCGTATGTAGCGGGAGTTGGAATAATCCATAATTTAGCCTCAAAATTAGCGCATGCAACACTTACATTCATTTTTAAGATACATCGTTTTGCTTTTGTTGGTATTGGCAATCATCAGGTCACTGATGGGATGGCTCTCTAAAAAGAATTTTACAGGCGGTGACGCCTCCATAGGTCTTTTCCTGATGATTACAGCACACACCCAATTGTTACTTGGCCTCTTTCTTTACATGACTCAAGGTTGGCTGGGATTGGCCATGAAAGATGCCATGGCAGAGCCTGAACAGCGTTTTTGGAAAGTAGAACACCTTACCGGTATGGTCATAGCCATTGTGCTTATCACCATTGGACGAATGCGTGCCAAAAGACTATCCGAAGACCTCCGAAAACATAAAACTTCCTTCATTTATTACACCATTGCCCTGGTCATTATTTTAGGCTCCATTCCATGGCAGGCCGACCGTTGGCTTATACCTTAAATCGCACCTTTGAGCGAATTTCAAATTATTCGAGATAAAAACCCCGAGCGCGCCATTTTGGTGGGTCTTATTCTTTCAGGGACCGGCGAGGAACAAGCAGCAGAATACCTGGATGAACTTGAATTCCTAGCCGAAACTGCTGGAGCCGAAGTGGTTGAATGCTTTACCCAGAAAATGGACAGCATTCACCCTAAAACATTCATAGGTACGGGAAAACTAGCTGAAATTCAAAGCTTTATTCAACAGAATAACATCAAATTGGTCATTTTTGACGACGAATTAAGCCCTTCTCAACTTCGCAACATTGAGTCAACGTTAAAGGTCAAAATACTGGATCGAAGCAATCTGATTCTTGACATTTTTGCCAAACGCGCTCGGACTGCCCACGCCAAAACACAGGTGGAATTAGCACAGTATCAATACTTGCTTCCACGACTTACCCGTATGTGGACTCACTTGGAACGTCAAAAAGGCGGAATCGGGATGCGAGGACCAGGTGAAACAGAAATAGAGACCGATCGGCGGATCATCCGTGATAAAATTTCATTACTCAGGAAAAGGCTTGAGAAGATCGACAAGCAAAAGGCCACCCAGCGTAAACACCGTGGAAAAATGATCAGGGCCGCCTTGATCGGTTACACCAATGTGGGCAAGTCCACCCTGATGAATTACCTGACGGGTGCCGACGTGTTTGCAGAAGACAAGCTATTTGCCACCCTTGACACAACAGTTAGAAAAGTGGTCATCCAAAATTTGCCATTTTTGATTTCAGATACGGTTGGATTCATCCGAAAATTACCGCATCACCTTATCGAGTCCTTTAAATCGACCCTCGACGAAGTGCGCGAATCAGATGTGTTGGTGCACGTGGTGGATATTTCGCATCCCAATTTCATGGAGCAAATGGAAACGGTAAAAAGTACCCTGGCCGAACTGGGTGTAGGTGACAAACCCATGATCACCGTATTCAACAAGATAGATGCCTTTAAATCACACGACCCCGTGGATAATCCAGAAGCAAATGGTCAGCTCTCACTCAAAGATTTTAAGCAATGGTGGTTGGAAAAAGAGAACAGCCCTTGTGTATTTGTTTCTGTGTTAAAACGAAACAACCTGGATGAATTGAAGGAATTGCTTTACAAGAACATTCGCAAACGACACCTACAGATATACCCTCATCAGTTGCTCTATTGATGTAGCTCACAGCCTTCCAAGACCAGTAGAAGGGCTCTAACTTCTAATTACTTTTTACGCATGAAGACCCGAATGGGTACGCCGTTAAAATTGAAACGTTCACGCAGCTGGTTTTCGAGGAAGCGCTTGTAGGGTTCCTTGACGTATTGCGGTAAATTGCAGAAAAAAGCAAAACAAGGACCGTAGGTGGGTAATTGAGTTATGTACTTGATTTTGACATACTTACCCTTTGTTGCAGGCGGAGGATTTTTTTCAATGACGGGTAAAAGAGCATCGTTCAATTTACGCGTGGGGATTTTACGCTTCAGGTTTTCATAGACTTTCAATGCCTCTTCCAATGCCTTTAACACGCGTTGTTTTTCCTGAACACTTATGAATAACACGGGCACGTCGGTAAAAGGCGCTAATTTCCGTTTGATCTTTTCTTCAAAGTCCCTGGCCGTATTCGTTTCCCTTTCCATCAGGTCCCATTTGTTCACTAAGATCACCACTCCTTTGTGGTTTCTCTGTGCAATGTGCACGATGTTCATGTCCTGAGATTGTAATCCTTCCATGGCATCGATCATGACAAGAACCACGTCCGATTTTTCGATGGAACGAATGGATCGAAGCACCGAATAGAATTCCAGGTTTTCGGTAACCTTGGTTTTTTTGCGGAGTCCAGCCGTATCGACCAGTACAAAATCAAAACCAAATGCGTTGTAGCGCGTACCGATGGAATCTCTGGTGGTACCGGCGATGGGAGTCACAATGTTCCGCTCTTCCCCGAGCAAAGCGTTCACCAGCGAAGATTTCCCAACATTCGGCCTACCCGATATGGTAATTTTTGGCAGATCGTCGTCATCGCGTTCCGTGCTTTCGGTGAATACCTTGATCACATCATCTAATAGTTCGCCCGTGCCCGAACCGTTGATGGACGAAACACTGTAAACGTCTCCCAGTCCGATCTTGTAAAATTCACTCGATTGTGCGATTCGTTCATGATTGTCCACTTTATTGCTTATCAGAAAGACGGGTTTTTTAATCTTTCGCAACAATCTGGCCACTTCCATGTCAAGGTCGGTAATTCCCGTAGTAACATCGAGCATGAATAAGATAACATCGGCTTCTTCAATGGCAATGATGACCTGCTTGCGTATCTCATCCTCAAATATATCGTCCGAACCTTTGACATATCCGCCGGTATCGATGACGCTGAACTCCTTACCGCCCCAAACGGATTTACCGTACAACCGGTCACGGGTCACTCCGCTGACCTCGTCGACGATGGCCTCCTTGGTTTCAGTCAGGCGATTGAATAAGGTGGATTTACCCACGTTTGGCCTACCAACAATAGCAACAATGTTTCCCATATCAATTTAAATATCCGTACTTCTTGAGTTTATCTTCTCGCTTTCGCCAGTCCTTGTCTACTTTAACAAAAAGTTCCAGATGGACTTTCTTATCAAAGAATTTCTCCAGTTCTATGCGGGCACTGGTGCCGATGGTCTTGATCTTTTTTCCCCCTGCCCCTATTAAGATGCTTTTCTGGCTGTCCCTTTCCACAAAGATCTCGGCGCCAATTCGGATGATACTATCTACCTCTTTGAAACTGTGAACTACCACTTCAACCGAGTAAGGAATTTCTTGTTCGGTCTGTTCAAAGATCTGTTTTCGCACCACTTCTGAAACAACAAAACGCTCGGACCTGTCGGTTATCTGATCTTTTGGGTAATACGGTGGTGATTCAGGTAACAATTCCACGATTCTTTCTACCAAAGCTTTGCTTCCGTGTTTGTGCAGGGCAGATATGGCCATGACCTCGGCCTGGGGTAATTCTCCTTTCCAATGGGTAAAGGCACTATTTATTTCTTTAGGATCAGAAAGGTCCATCTTGTTCAATAGAACAGTGACGGGTATTTCCAGTTTTTTTAATTTATCGAGGGCCGCTTGGTTGAATGGCTTTTTGTCCGAGAGATCTATGATGAGCAGAATGTGGTCGGCATCGGTAAAGACAGCGCTCATGGACTTCATCATTGCTTCCTGCAGCTTATAGGCCGGTTCAAGAATGCCGGGCGTGTCTGAAAACACGATCTGGTATTCTTCGGTATTGAGCATGCCCAAAATGCGGTGCCTGGTGGTTTGTTCTTTAGCCGTCACGATGGAAATCTTCATCCCCAATAGTTCATTCATCAGGGTAGACTTGCCCGCATTCGGATGACCTATGATATTTACAAAACCCGCTTTGTGCACACTCATTTTTTCAGTTTGCAAAGGAATGACTTCTAATTGAATAAACATATATTTGCAGGGCATAGGCTCAACACTTTAGACATGAAGGCATTATATCTTTTATTATTCAGCGCTATTTCAATCGTTGGATCTGCACAAATTCAACTAGACAGCCTGTTATTTGCGTGTTATCCTCTGGATGGAAACGCGGGGGATTCGAGTGGTAACGCGAACCATGGTCTGGCAAGTGGTCCTTTCGCAACCGTTGACCGTTTCAATAATTCCAATTCTGCCTATTTTTTTGACGGTGCGGACGACTGGATTCAGGTAGGTAACGTATTGAGTGTGCCTAATCAAAGTGCCGTTACCATTTCCATGTGGATTTACCCACAACTGATCTCCGGCGCCATCAACCGCAACGTATCAATCCAATTCGGCAGCAAGGACGTAGGTCAGCTTACCCTTAGAGTTCAGGAAGAAAACTTACCCCATTTTCAGGCAAATCTGGTAGATGCCTACGCCAATAACACCTCCTTTACGCGTTCAGACAATTCCTTTGATTACGATACCTGGTACCATGTGGTAGGTGTTTACACAGACAACTACGTGAATTTATACGTGAATGGGGCACAGCAAAACGATTCGCAGAACAAGGGTACCGGGGGTAAGCTTTCAGGTGTGCCCAGCAATGCCGAATTGAATATCGGAAAGCTATACGTATGGAATTCTCCTGTGTCCTACCACTACTTCCATGGAAAACTAGATGACATTAAGATCTACACCAGGGAATTGTCTTTTGCCGAAATAACGGCCCTATACCAAAACAACTACAATTGTTCGGGCACGATCACCGGTATTTCAGATGAAAAAGACCTGAACCAAAATATACAGGTATTTCCAAACCCTGTGATCAATAATCTTCAAATTGCCCATTCGTTAAGCGAACTACCCAACCTGGAACTCTTTAACGTTCAGGGCCAGATTGTTATGAGTCGAACTAACTTGATGACAAATGAGTACATCGATCTCTCAAATCTGACAAATGGGGTTTACACGGCTCGGTTTTCTAATGCCAATGGTCAATCAACAAAAAGAATCGTTGTAAGCCATTAAGTACTTCGCGCTATTTCTTGAAATCTTCCTGAGAAATCTTATATTTGCAGCCCGATTGTAAAAGTTACGATCAAAGACATATTGCGGGGTGGAGCAGTTGGTAGCTCGTCGGGCTCATAACCCGAAGGTCATAGGTTCGAGTCCTATCCCCGCTACAAAGAAAAGCCAGTCGAATGACTGGCTTTTTTAGTTTCGACAGACTTGCCAAGCTCGCTTGAGCAAGAATGGAGAAACTAAAAAAGAAAGAACGGCGCAAGCCGGGCTTTTCTTTGTTAAGTCATCCCCTAGGCCGATTTGCGAACGAAGTGAGCAAATCAATCCTGTCTAAATGAAGAGTGGGTGTCTAAATTCAGTGTGAGTGTCAGTGTGGGTGTGAGTGAACAGGTTTGGAGCACTCCTATAAGGCCGATTTGCGAACCTTGTGAGCAAATCAATCCTGTCCGGATGAAGAATGGGTGTCTAAATTCAGTGTGAGTGTCAGTGTGGGTGTGAGTGAACAGGTTTTTACTAAACAAACCCCAGACACCCCGGGCACAGCAAAGCAGAACCAGGCCATCATGTTCAAGTCACTAAAAAACTTCTCATCCTCCATTATCCATCTTCTTGATTTCCAAAAAAACGTCATTTCATAGGCAAAAAATGGCCATTCGTATAAAAATGTACATAGTCGCAAGCAGTTAAGGCAACAAATAGGATTCGTGTCACGTCTTAAAGGAAATAAGCACTAGCTATGAAACTTTTCCGCCTCCTTTTCAAAGTACTTTTTGCTGAACTCTTGTTGCGATTAATTCTTTGGATCAACATATTTCCCGTCAATGTTGACCGCTACATTACCGAGACCCTCGACTGGCATCAGAAAGGTCAAATGGAAATGGTCAATCAATCGGCTTCTTACGTCAGAATGAGACCGAATGTCTCCTTTCAAGAATTGAACAGTCACGGTTTCCATTCCCCCGAAATCGGTCTGAAAAAAACGGGCAAGTACCGCATTGCCTTTATCGGCGGCTCAACTACCTACGACAAGGGTCCCATAGATGAAACCTACCCCTATTTTGTATCAAAAAACCTAAACGAACTGGGTCTTTCGAATGAATTTTTAAATGCCGGAACTTCGGGTTACACGAGCACCGAGTCATTGATCGCCTATCACTTAAGGGTTGAGCCTTTTAAACCGGACATGCTTGTGCTTTACAACGGGCGAAACGACATGATGTCCTCGGGTAACAAATCTTACGATGTGAATGACCTTACCAAGCGTTTTCACCCACCAAGTATTGTGGCACCTTCTAACACACATCAGAGAATGAGCAAAGCATCTTGCCTCTACGCTCTTGGCTCCGAGGTCGTTGGATTTAATTCACTCAGAATTAATAATTGGTCCATCCGTTCCAGGTTCGATCCGTTTTTCAGAGAGGCCATAGGTGTAGCAGAAACCATGGACGATTATGTGAACAATATTCAGAACAGTCAATCGGAATTGGCTTACAAAAGGAACATTGAGGCCTTAACTGCGCTCACAAAAATAAACCACACCGCACTTGTTTTGATCGGCTTTGACTACAACAAAGAGAACCCAGTAAGCTCGAGCTTGCCAACTGATCGAGTGATGAGGGATGATGAAAAAGAAATTCTAAATGCAAAAATTGCTTTGTACAATTCCATTCTGAGTGATATCGCAAAGCAGCACAGCCATGTCAGCTTCTACAACCTGAGCGGAAAAATAGATCGCAGGCATTTTATCGATGACTGTCATCTGAGTAAAGAAGGCAAAAAGGAAAAAGGCGAATTGATCGCCGCTTTTATTTCAGAGATCAGACCGGAATTGGCCTTAAATAATTAGGGTTTCTGCGATCCATCCTGAGTAATTTCATTTTAGGCAAAGTTATTCCAGCTGCCTCCGTTCACGCATTCAATTCCTTCTGAACTTAACAATGTAGCGGCCGCGCCACTTCTCGCACCCGATCTACAGACGAGTATCAAAGGACGTTTGGTGGACTTTAGCTTTGCAACTTTGTGTTTAACACTGTCAAGGGGTACATTAACTGAAAATGGTGCATGGCCACTGTTGAATTCCCCCTTGCTTCGGACATCAACTATGAGTGCATTATTTTCAAGGAATGATGCTATTTTCTCTTGTTTCTTTGACTTAACACCAAAAATAGATAATATGTTCATATGCAATATGTTATGAGATTAGGTTCGAAAATTTTTGGGTATATACCCGTAATTGACTCTTAAAGCGAGAGGAACAAATTTCTCCTATTCCATCATACCCGAATGTAACATCGATTACTTTTGCCAATAAATTTTCAGCCATTATGCATCAATCTCTGAAAATCTTGGAATCCAAACTTCCCTACATTGAGCAATCGCCCAAAATCAAGGGAACAATTAAAATGATCGTCAGAAGACCGGACATTGACTTGCGCGAAGAACTTGAGAGCGCCGATTTGAACGCCGAAGAAGGAATTGTTGGTGATTCATGGAAAAACAGGCCCAGTAGTAAAACAGAAGATGGGTCACCCCATCCCGGAACCCAACTTACCTTAATGAATTCAAGGTGCATTGAAATGATCAGTCCCGACCGGCATCGCTGGAAACTAGCGGGCGATCAGTTTTTTGTCGATCTGGATTTAAGCGATGAAAATTTGCCCGCAGGTAGTCGCTTGAGATTGGGTACCGCAGAAATTGAGGTCTCCGCAATTCCCCATAATGGCTGCCTTAAGTTTGCTGAGCGATATGGCAGAGACGCCGTCCTTTTTGTAAATTCAAAATTGGGAAAGAAGTTGCACCTTCGAGGTCTGAACGCTACGGTCATTAAATCGGGAAAGGTTCGAAAGGGGGATATCATCGAATTAATCGATTAATTATCAGGTCATTGTTGAAAAAATTGAATCTTTCTCCCTTTAGTGAACGTAAAACAAACACTATATTTATCGAAGAATAAGGATGTTTGGTCGAATTCTATTGAGGGTTCATCGCTGAAATAAACACTATCGCCGCGCATATGAAACAATTTTATTGGGTGTTATTGGTATTGATTTTACCTTCCTGGTCGGCCATTGCCCAGACCAGAGATCTTCTTGTCTGCCTGGAACCCACCATAGTCAACCAAGAAAAATACGAGGAATTGCTCAAGTTGGGCCCCAAATCATTTGCCGTTGATCCAATGCGCGTGAGCAGTATAGATTACATAGATTCCCTCCTGAAATTGGATTTTCAATCAGAATTGGAGATTGTCGATACCACCTTCAACCTTGCAGACAGCTGCTTACAGTTTTTGCGATTGGGAGGTTCCGGTGGAGCTGCCAGCTACTACGTCTATTCCCGCGGTGTAGTAAAGGACACATCAGGCAGAGACGTTATTGAGGTTTTTTTCCATTACAAAAGTGTCATTGACCCGATTCCCGAAGGAGAGAAAAAACTTGGCATCAGTTTTTACAGACTCATGGGAGATAAAATTCTGAATGAACCCCTGATCAGATTGAGAACATTTAAGAAAACCTACGAAATTCCGCTATAGGTCAAATATTTATTAAGACAAGCTTATTCTTAAAATAGAGGAACTTGTCTTTGTCATGTTCAAGGCTTTTCTTATTTTCCACAATAATTCGCACAGTAAATGGATATTGATTCCATACGCGCGCTCTATGCGCATCTGATTGACGACCGCATGAGCCTTGTGTATGCTGGTAGTTTTAAGGATATCGTCACCACGAAAGCCATCAAGTTGAGCGAACACAACCTCGAAAAGTCTGAAGAGGTCGTGAACCTAAAGAAAAAATCTTCTTTCTTAATGGCCGAATGTTTTCAGAACGTTGTGCGGCATAACGAACCCGAAAAGGCCAAGGACTATCACCCGGCTGCTCAAGGGTTTTTTATGACAAGGAGCATTGGCCACATGTATTACATCGCTTCATCCAATATCGTCGAAAAACCCGTGGTTAAAATATTGAAAGAGAATCTTGAGAATCTTAACGAAAAAAGCCCCGAAGAACTCAAAGACCTATACATGACAGGTCTGCGACAACGCGGCTTATCTGAAAAAGGCGGCGCCGGTCTTGGACTGATAGAAATGGCTCGTAAATCGGGGAATCCCCTGAGCTACGGTTTCAAAAAACTTACCGAAAAGCTCTACGCCTATTACCTGCTTATCCAAATGAAAAGCAACAAGTCTGAAGAAGAACCGGACATAATGAAGATCAAAGAGGTCGAGGATATTCATCAGATCATGATTGATAATGACATCCTATTGATTTATAAGGGTGATTTTTCGGAAGAGGCCATTTCTCCGATAATCAACATGTTGGATACAAATTTACAATCGCACGAACTGGAACACCTCGAAAACAAAAAAGTGTTTGTGACCCTTGTGGAGATGATCCAAAACATCAGCAAGCACGGCTTGAAAAAAGACGGCGTGAAAGCCGGAATATTGGTAGTTGCGAGGAAAGGAGGCCATTTTCAACTGGGTGCAGGAAATTTTGTCGAGGCCAAGTCAGAAGATATTCTGGATAAGCACATCAACTTGATCAACACCGCAGATTACGACGACCTTAGAGCAATGCTTCGAGATGCCTTACTAAAGACTACCATCGAGGGCACCGAAGGGCGCATCGGGTTGATGGACATGGCCAAAACCAGTAAAAAGAAGCTGCATTATCATTTTGACCACGAAATGGGAGGTAATCCATTTTACAGCTTTATGGTCAAATTCTAAGGAGTTGCCTCCTTCTATTTTCTACAATGACACAGATAAAGAAATTTACCTTCAATCCGTTTCAGGAAAACACTTACCTGCTGTATGACAAAAGCATGGAATGTGTGGTCATAGACCCTGGAAACAGCAATGCACAAGAAAATATTGAAATCGCAGAATTCATTGAATCTGAAAGTCTGGAATTGAAATTAGTCTTGAACACACACTGCCACATAGATCATGTATTGGGCAATGCGTATTTCCATGAGAAATACGGACTCAAGCCTTGGATCCATGAAAAGGACCTGGTGGTCTTACATGCTCTTACCCAATATGGAGAAATGTTTGGTGTGCCAGTGAATGATTCACCTGAACCTCAGGGATTCTTAAACGAGGGTAAATCAGTGCGATTCGGCAACACCGAACTAGAAGTAATGCACATTCCCGGTCATGCGCCTGGCCATGTGGTTTTCATTAATAGAAACGATAATACCGTTATTGGAGGTGACGTGTTGTTTTACGGCAGCATAGGACGCACGGATCTGCCTTACGGTGACCACGAAACACTCATCCAAAGCATTAAAAAAAAGCTCTTTGCTCTATCAGATGATTTTGAGGTACATCCGGGGCACGGACCGAAAACCACCATTGGTTTTGAAAGAAAAAACAATCCTTTCTTACAATCTTAAGTTCAGGGAAATACGACTTTTGAGACCCTTCGAACCGGAATGGTAATGCCGTATTTTAGCACCACATTGTCGGCTGTGGCATTCCAAACCGTGGTTTCCACTTTCTTCATACCATGAGAATCTTTAAAAAGGATTTTGACTTTGTACTGAGCTAGGTCACCCAATTCGTTCGCATTCTTCAAATCTCTTAACCGTTCTTTTTTTTCTTTGGGATTTTCCAGAACATCCGACTTTGGAAAGTCGAGGTTTGCTATGTTCTCTTTTTCGATCAATACAGGTCCGTGTAAGACTTGCATGTTAGGTGTTTTAGGTTAACTATCAGATTAAAGGTAGCGAACCAAATCGGGAAAAGAAAGGAAAATCTTATTGTTCTAAGGACAAGAAAATAGCTTACTGAAAATCATTAGGACCTTTGTACGTGGGAGTGCGGCATTCCTGCCTCAAACGCCTGAGCAGCATGACCCTGACCGAAAAAATGATGGGGTATTGCCTGGTAGACCAATAGGGCAAAGAAGACTTTCCATTTTCAAAATCATATGCTGTGATCAGTGGTAGTTCGATGGAAGGAATTACAAGTACTGTGGGTGCAACCCTCCAGCCAATACCAAATCTATAGGACAATTGAGCTTGAATCTGTGAATGATAGGACGGTTCATAAATGTTCTCAAAGCCGGGAGGAACAGCCGGGATTTCCGGACTAGAGGATAAAAAATAGTCCGCATTCAGTCCAAAACTATGCTGCATAAAGCCATGGCTTGAAAAATGCCTGTGCCTGGTGATCTTTAAGACCAGTGACACGGCTTGATCACTGTAAGAATTCCCGAATTGGTAATCCTGAGAGCTCGTATTCGACACAACAACACCACTTGAATCCACGCGTTGGGTCGTTGTGGAACTTCCGCTAAAATCGGCACTGCCTTTGTACACCCTGTATGAAGCACCAACCTCCCAAAAATGAAAAAACCCCGGGTTGTTAAAGGCCCGCCAATAGCCTATATCTGCATAGATCAAACCAATTCGACCTTTTGGTTTTTCTTCAAATCTTGCATTTGTTGTTGTATTAATTGACCGAATGGTATCACTAAAGGAGGTTGAAGTGACGTCACTTCCTTCGCCTTTTTTTATCGGATACATATAAGTTCCGCCAATCGATGCAAACCAACCACTCAATCGGTATTCCCTGTCCAATGGAAAAACGTCTGTTTTATATCGTTTCAGGGTTCCGGGATTAGAACGATAACGCTCCTTTCCGCTGTTGTAGGTACCTCCTTTCAATTTGTATTTTTTTTGGGCGATACCATCCAAACTATAAAGAAGTAATACTATGAATATCAGATGATTAACCTTCATTCAGCTACGGCCTTTCTCAAAAATACGCCAAATTGATGAACATCCGCAAAAGAGTTATAAAGAGGAGCCGGCGCTATTCGAATAACATTCGGTTCACGCCAGTCGGCTATGACGCCATTGGCAGCCAAAGCGTCGAAAAGGCCCTTTCCGCTTCCGTGCGTTAATAAAGAAAGTTGGGCCCCTCGTTTAGAAGGATCTGCGGGGGTAATGATCTCAATATCCAGTCCCGCAGTAGAATCGGAAACATCGCTTACTACAAATTCAAGATATGCGGTGAGTTGATCGCGCTTGGCCGAAATGCGTTTCATTCCAGCTCGCTTAAAGATTTCAAGAGACGCTTTGTGAACAGCCATTGAAAAGACCGGTGCATTGCTCAATTGCCAGCCATCGGCTCCTACGTCTGGAACAAAGCCCTTTTCCATCAGAAACCTGGTACTGGGATCATTGCCCCACCAACCGGCAAACCTATTCAACTTCGCATTCTTCCCATGCTTTTCATGCACAAAGATTCCGGCCACACTGCCCGGTCCGCTGTTCAAGTACTTATAGGAGCACCAAGCCGCAAAATCCACACCCCAGTTGTGTAGTTCCAAGGCCACATTGCCTGCCGCATGCGCAAGGTCAAATCCAACAATGGCTCCGGCCCGCTGTCCGGCTTCTGTAATTCTTTTCATGTCAAATAATTGGCCTGTGTAGTAATTAACTCCTCCGATCATGACCAGGGCAATTTCATCTCCCCTATTTGCTAGAATCTCGTAAATGTCTTCTTCGTTTATCAGGTGTTCCCCTGCTCTTGGAGCAACTTCTATGATAGCTTCAGCTGCATCATAGCCATGAAAACGCACTTGACTTTCAAGGGCATACTGATCTGATGGAAAAGCTTTTGCTTCGCAAAGAATTTTGTACCGCTTGCCCTTGGGACGGTAAAAAGAGACCATGAGAAAGTGAATATTTGCCGTAAGTCCGTTCATTGGAGTCACTTCTTCATCTTTTGCACCTACCAAAGGCGACAAAAGACTTTTGAAGGGTTCGTGATAGGAAAACCAAGGGTTTCTTGCCTGGAAATGGCCGTCAACGCCATATTTGGCCCAGTCCTCGAGCTCGATCTCGATCGCTTCTTTGGCAGAAGTTGGCTGTAAACCAAGAGAGTTTCCAGTGAAATAAATGACGGGCTTTCCATCGTGCTGCGGAAAGAGAAATTCTCGTCTGAAGTCTCTTAATTCATCGTTTTTATCCCGTTCTAGGGCATATTGCGCTGAATTTTCGAATAGGCTCATCTATATCAGTTTGATGACAAAAGTAAAACAAAGAGTCCCTTCTAAGGGAAAAAATAGCAGGCCGTTATAAGGATCAGCGTTTGCACCAGACTCAAACCTTCCACAGAGAAGGTAAAATGACTTGGCAAACTGACGGGCGAAGTCCTGGATATCAGGAATGAAGTGAGAATAGCAGAAAAGATGAGTGCCAGGCCCTTGGTCATGCTAAGCACTGAAATTTGAACCGCCATAATGACAACAACAGAAAAAAGGGCAATAAAGAGTAGTGATATAGAGCGACTGCGCCTCCAACCCACAAGAATGGGAATTGTTTTGATACCCTCAATGCGGTCTGCCTCCATATCTCGTATATCAAATGGCACGGTGATGGCCAGCAGAAAGAAGATTCGAAGCAAAACGATTAAAGTGTAATCCATACACCCCAGGCTTTCAAATCCAAGCGGGAAAACAACACTCATCAACGTCCAGACAAAGACGATGGACGGTAATTTACCAAAGGGGATGGTTCGTAAATTATGCCACCTGGATCCCACTTTAATGGGAAATGAATAAGCGATTGAAAAGATTCCACCAATGGTAAAAACCGCAAAATGATGCCGTTCAAAAAAGAAAAAACAGGGTGCAAGAAAAATTAAAAATACCAACGTCATGATCGGATTCAATGACTTTTTAAACCCTATGAGATCCGGTTTCTTCCAAGGGACCAGGCCCGATTTTTGCATCCTGTGAAGATTATAAATGCAACCGGTGGATAAAAAGACCACCAGGGCCTCAAAAAGGTAATTCATCTCTGGTTCGAGCAGCAGACCTGTCTGAATTACCAAAGACGCGGCGCACAGAGCCACATAAAAATTTGATCTTATGATGAAAATTTTAAGCTTATTCATGCCGGAAATTCAAAAGTAGCGAATTGCAAGTGGTGGAATATCCGATTAACTTAAATGCAGCTTTCTCAATCGACCGAGAATAATGCTCTTTCATGTATATTTGTGCCGCCTTTTTTGGCTAAAAATTCTAAGCAAAACAATCAATGGAATTATTCAGTAAAAGACACATCGGCCCAAGGCCCAAAGACATTAGTGAGATGCTCAAAGCTTGCGGTTTCGAGACCATGGAAGATCTTATATCGGCAACCGTTCCAAAAAGCATCAGATCTAAAAAGGCAATGGATCTTCCAAAGGCTATGAGCGAGCATGAATATTTACAGCACATACACGACCTGGCCGCTAAAAACAAGGTGTTAAAGACATTCATCGGCATGGGATATAACAATACCATTATGCCAAGTGTGATAAAGCGCAATGTTCTTGAAAATGCCGGTTGGTATACGGCTTATACGGCTTACCAGGCAGAAATTTCTCAGGGCAGGCTGGAAGCCCTCTTGAATTTTCAAACAATGATCATTGATTTAACAGGTTTGGAGATCGCCAATGCTTCCTTGCTCGATGAGGCCACTGCTGCCGCTGAAGCAATGATCATGTTTTACAATGGCATGTCAAGGCAAAAAAAGTCTTCCGGAGCTAATAAATTCTTTGTATCCAGTCATTGTCACCCTCAAAACATCGCGGTTGTCAGAACCCGTGCCATTCCTCTGGGAATAGAAATCGTTACTGGTGATTTTAATGAAGTGCAATTGGATGATGCATACTTTGGTGCCCTATTACAATACCCCACTACCGAAGGAAACGTTCCCGACTACCGTGCATTTGTAGAAAAATCCAAGGGGTTTGAGATTAAAACGGCAGTGGCGGCCGACATTCTTTCATTGGCATTGTTGACACCTCCAGGCGAATGGGGAGCCGATGCCGTGGTAGGATCGACCCAACGTTTTGGCATTCCCATGGGTTTTGGCGGGCCGCATGCCGCTTTCTTCTCGACCAAAGAAGAGTTCAAAAGACATATCCCAGGAAGGATCATTGGAGTTTCTATTGACAGCGATGGAAACAAAGCCCTTCGTATGGCTCTTCAAACAAGGGAACAACACATCAAAAGGGACAAAGCCACTTCAAATATTTGTACGGCTCAGGTCCTTCTTGCCGTAATGGCCGGAATGTATGCTGTATATCACGGCCCTGATGGCATTAAAGAAATTGCGAGTGAAGTGGCTTCAAAGGCATCAAGGTTGAACGCCTGTTTAATAGCTGCGGGCTGGAAACAGGATAATGCCGCTTATTTTGACACGCTTCATTTGGAATGCGATTTAAAGAAACAGAAAGAAATCAGAAAAAAAGCAATCGATGCAGACGTTAACTTTCGGTATTTTGACAATGGAAATATTGGTATCAGTCTTGATGAAACCACCAGTGAAGAAGATCTGAATTCCCTTTCTTCGATCTTGGGTGGCAAAGAAACCAACGATTCAAGTACAGGCATTCCAACAGACTTGAGGCGTCAAAGCAACTACCTTCAACACCCGGTATTTTCAATGTATCATTCAGAAACCGAAATGATGCGTTACATCAAAAGGCTCGAAAACAAGGACCTATCCCTGAACTTCTCGATGATCGCACTCGGATCTTGTACAATGAAGCTGAATGCCGCAAGCGAGTTATTGCCTTTGAGCTGGGGAGAATTAGCCAATATACATCCCTTCGTTCCGGCCGATCAAGCACAAGGTTATTACCAGATGTTGAATGACCTTGCCGACTATTTAACAGAAATCACCGGATTCAGCGCCACCTCGCTTCAACCAAACAGCGGCGCTCAAGGCGAATACGCTGGATTGATGGTCATCAGAGCTTACCACGAAAGTAGAGGAGATAGTCATCGCAACATTGCACTCATCCCATCTTCGGCGCACGGGACCAACCCTGCCAGCGCTGTGATGGCGGGCATGGAAGTAGTGGTAGTGAAAACCGATGATGATGGCAACATCGATCTTGCGGACATCAGCGAAAAGTCAGCTCAATACAGTGATAAGCTAGCCGCATTGATGATCACCTACCCTTCCACTCACGGCGTGTTTGAAGAACACATCAAGGATGTCATTAAAGTTGTACACGACAATGGCGGGCAGGTTTATATGGATGGTGCCAACATGAATGCACAAGTTGGCCTTACCAGTCCTGGTGAGATCGGTGCCGATGTTTGCCACCTGAACCTTCATAAAACATTCGCAATTCCACACGGAGGCGGCGGACCTGGTATGGGACCTATTTGTGTAGCAGCGCATCTGGCACCCTTCCTGCCCACCAATCCTGTGATTACCACCGGTGGAGCGCAAGCCATTGAGGCCATTTCTGCAGCTCCTTTTGGAAGCAGTCTGGTATTGGTTATTTCCTATGGATACATTCGCATGCTTGGAGCCGCGGGACTTAAAGAGTCAACTGAAATAGCCATCTTGAACGCCAATTATATCAAGAACAAATTGGCCGGTCATTACGATGTATTGTACAAGAACAAAATTGGCCTGGTTGCCCATGAAATGATCATGGAGTGCCGTGACTTCAAGAAAAGTGCAGGCATTGAGGTTACGGATATAGCTAAAAGACTGATGGATTACGGCTTTCACGCGCCCACCGTTTCGTTCCCGGTTGCAGGAACCATAATGATTGAACCAACGGAGAGCGAAAGCAAAGAAGAATTGGATCGGTTTATAGAGGCATTACAAAGTATAAGGGAAGAAATCAGGGAAATAGAGATGGGATTGGCCGATTATGAAGATAATGTTCTTAAAAATGCACCGCACATTGCCCGAAACGTAATGAGCGATGAATGGGAACACATCTACTCCAGGAAAAAGGCTGCATATCCCGTAAGATACTTGGAGTCTAACAAGTTCTGGCCCAGCGTGAAACGTGTGGATAATGCCTTTGGTGACAGAAATCTTGTTTGTGCCTGCCCACCCATGGAGGCTTATGAAATGACGGAATAGGACACATTGAGAATACAAGGAAATCAACTAATTCATGAATTCCTGTGACTTATGTCAATTTTTGAAAGGAATGATTTACTACTTTTGTGTTAAACTAACATTAAACAATCTGTTATGAAGAAGATATTTACTCTTTCTGCTGTCGTACTATTTGGAGCATCCATTATAGCGCAGACATTACCGGGTGTCGATCCTGCCGATTACGGTGTGGCTAAACCCACCAATAAAAAATTCTACATCAAGGATGGAAAAGTGACTGAAAGCATTCAGAAGCAAACCAACCAAAAGAACGCCAACGATGTAACCCAGTATTTGGATTACTTCGACGTTGAGATCGATGGTTACGGATTTGGAAATGCCACTCAAGTTCCGCGTTTCTACTGGACCATGCACGATTCCAACTTTACACACATCGGAACTTCGTTCACACACATCTTTGATCTTACAACTTTTGACTTCTTCGGTTTCGATTCAATCGGAAAGATCGAGAATGTTGATTACCTGATCATTGATTCTGTGTTGTTCAACTTTGGACATTCCAATAACTCTGGAATCGCCAACACGCTTGCCTTGAGTTTACGAACACTTCCACTGGGTGGCGGACCATCTCAAACAGGTTCACTTATTTGGTCAGATACAACTACCAGCACTGATTTTACACCAACTCTGGCCATCAACTTCCTTCCATTGTTCAGCGCTCCGGTTGCAGAAACGCTTTCTTATCAGAACAGGGGTGTCTATTTTGAGATCTACTTTGATGGAGAAATGGGACAAGATACAGGTGCCTTCCTTGCCAATTACTGGGAAAGCGGCATCAACTGCCCTCCTTTGAACGGAACGGGTGGAGTTGAATCATTTACCTTAAGAGAAAATGATCTTCAGGATGGCAGAACTGCTTGGCAAGATCCAACACAATCAATTATTTGGGGAAATCCGGCTGATCAGTACTACAGCAACTTCAACGTATTTTTTGATTGCAACGCGAACTCTTCTTACGACAGAGGAACGAACGAAGCGTATTTTGTTCAAAACGTAGCGATGGGAATTTACTTTACATATGGAGGAGAATTCCTGGGTGTTGAGGAGCGCAATGCGGGTCTTTCTGAAATTAGCCAGAACTATCCTAACCCATTCAGCGCAACGACTGACATCAATTACACGCTTGAAAATCAAAGCAGGGTTACTGTGAATGTTTTTGACATAACAGGTAAAACAGTGATGAACATCAATGAAGGTGTTAAAAATGCAGGACCTCACAAATTGACCATTGACGGTTCTAACCTTAACAACGGTGTTTACTACTACAACTTTGTTACCGATTCTGGTCAAGTGACCAAGAAAATGGTAGTTCAGCGATAGTATAAAATTCTTCAAAACAGGGAAAGGCCTTCCGACATGCGTCGGGAGGCTTTTTTTATACCATCATCCAGCCGACAACGCTTGAATTACATTTCGTATTTTTAACCTGATATGCGCAACATCGCTATTCTTCTTTTATTGCCATTTTGCACTCTTGCCCAATCCTTTGAATTCAAAGCCGAAAACGGGAAATATTATGTGAAAAGCGGCAAAGTGCAGCAAAGCCCTTTCACTGGGCATGCAGACAAAGGTCCGGGTGACAAAACAGAATACCTCGATTATTTTGACGTGGAATTGCAGGGTTTCGGATTTGGTGATGTGGGCCAGGTGCCCTATCAGTACTGGACTTTTCACGATTCAGCCTATACCCACATAGGCACGGCTTTTACGCATATCTATGACTACAACACCAAGCGATTCTATCCCTTTGATTCAATCGCCGCAAAGACAAATACCGAATACCTCATCATCGATTCGATCTTGTTCAATTTCGGACATGCCAATCATTCCGGACAACCAAACACCTTGGGAATTACCTTAAGGGAATTGCCGGCAAATAACGCTCCTTCTACCGATCAAACCATTATCTGGGCCGACACTATTACGGCGGTAAATTTCACGCCCGGACAGGCCATCTTTGAACTGCCGGTATTCAGCGTAACCGTTGCCGATACCCTTTCCTATACAAACAGAGGAGTATACGTAGAACTGTATTTTAAAGGTGAAGCCGGCCAAGACAGCGCATCGTTTTTTGCCAACCACCGCCGCAGCGAACTTCCCTGTCAGCTAAGTCAATCTCCGGGCGCCATCGAATCATTCACACTGCGCGAAAAGAACCTGAATGGCGGAAGAACCTATTTTAAAAACCCTTATCAATCTGTGGCCCTTGGGAACCCTGCCGATCAATACTATACTAACCTGAATCTGTTCACCGATTGTAATTCAAATGGAGTGCACAACAAAGATGGAAACGAGGCCTTCCCCATCCAAAACATCTCCATGGGCATTTACTTCACCTTTGGCGGTCAGTTCATTGGCCTCGAGAAGGTGGCTTCAGGTATTTCTAAATTGAAACAGAACTACCCCAACCCATTTGGAGAGGTCACACATATTGACTACTCTTTGGATCATGCATCTCAGGTAATCTTTGAAATAAGGGATGTTTTAGGCAAGGTGATTGTATCAAAAAACCAAGGGCAAAAGAACATTGGAAATCATCAAATTATCTTTGATGGGTCCAGCCTTAGCGAAGGCATCTACTATTACAGCCTTATGACCGAGCACGGCAGACTTTCCAGAAAGATGGTGATAAAGAATCGATAGGATTAAGGAACAAGGCTCAAACTTTCTTGCTATTAGTGCTTCTTTTAGTTAAATTTATATCGTAATGCGCCTATTTGTCTATTTTCTGCTTGCGTTTTTACCGCTTTCACTTCTTGCTCAGGGTGATCAAGATCGTTCATCAGATTTCAAATCAAGTGACAAGAGTAGTTCCAGTGTGTACCTGAATTATTATGATGTAGAATTAAATGGATATGGTTTTGGTAATTCAACCCAAGTACCTAGCTTCTACCACGTCATGGACGATTCCAACTACACTTGTTTCGCTACAGCCTTTACCCATATTTTTGACTTTGCAACCTTTAATCTGATTGGATTTGATTCCCTGCTCAAAAAATATCAAGGAAACGATCGTCTCAGCATTGACTCTATTGCGCTAAGAATGGGGCATGTCAATCATTCGGGTCAGCAAAATACCATGATTGTTTCGCTTCGTGAATTGAATGCTGCTAATGGTCCCGTCACCAATGGGGCCTTGCTATGGTCTGATACCCTGGTTGCGATTAACCTTACTCCGTTTCAAAAACTTGGAATGCAAAAACATTTCAGTTACCCTGTTGGCTTAACCATTGCAAGCCGAGACAGGGGCTTCTTTCTCGAAGTTTGCTACGACGGAGTCTATGGAATGGATAGCGCATCATTTGTTTGCGATTATTTGGAAATGAGTTGCGCCCTTGGGACCGGTGCCAGTGAATCATTTACTTACCACGCCGGCATGTTGCAAGATGGAAGGTCCTTTTTCAAAAACGCTTCTATCGCCTCTTCGTTGGGCATAGGTCCCAACTCCTTCTTCAGCAACTTTGATACTTTCCGAGATTGCAACAGCAATAGTACTTATGATAAAGGTATAGGAGAGGCTAGCTTCACGCAAAACATCGACATGGGATTTTGGTATACTTACGAACTCCTTGGAGGCTTGAATCATTATTCCGAAGCACTTATCAAAAACATCACTGTTTATCCGAATCCAATAAATGAGGTGGCCTACATTGAATATACTTTGCTAAGTGAGTCTCATATTGCTCTAAAAATCAATGACCTGACGGGTAAAAGCGTTAGCTATCGAAATGTGGGTAAAAAAAGTACTGGAAACCACAAAATAATATTTGATGCTTCGACCTTGAATAGTGGCTTATACTTTTACAGCCTAGTAACCGACAAGGGCAATTTGACTGGTAAAATTGTTGTCCAGCATTGATTATTGGGACTTAAAAACTTGAAAATTGGCTATTTCAGCCAGCTTCGGATACTACCCCTTGACCTTTTTCATAATGGGCGAAGCGTATACAAAGTCATTGAGTTCCTTATTATCGGATCGCAGAATGCTTTCCTTGTCTCCTGACCACCACTTCCTGCCCTGATAAATGAAAAGGATATTGTCGCCTACTTCCATGACGCTATTCATGTCGTGGGTAACCGTGATGGTAGTTATATCAAACTCCTTGGTCAGGTTAGAAATAAGGTTGTCAATAACGATGGAAGTCTGGGGGTCCAAGCCCGAATTGGGTTCGTCGCAAAAAAGGTATTTTGGGTTCAAGGCAATGGCCCTTGCTATGCCCACCCTTTTCTGCATTCCCCCGCTCAATTCTGAAGGATATAAGTGATTGACCCCCGAAAGACTGACGTGTTCCAGGCAAAAATTTACTCGTTCTCGCATTTCGGCCGCAGTCATATTGCTGTGCATCCGAAGCGGAAAGGAAACATTTTCTTCTACATTCAGGGAATCAAACAAGGCTGTCCCCTGAAACAACATGCCCAATTCACTCCTAATTTCTTTGCGATCTTTGAAATTCATTCGTGTATAATCGCGCCCATCGTAAAACACTTCGCCGCTGGTTGGCTCGTGCAGGCCAACGATGCACTTGGTCAGTACTGATTTTCCCGAACCACTTGCGCCGATAATGAGATTGTTCATCCCCCTGTTGAAGACATGTGAAATGTCAAAAAGCACCTCTTTCTCTCCGAATGATTTTGAAATATGTTTGACTTCGATCAAATCAGCAGAAGTTGTGTGAGGACATAATTCAATATGAGAATAAGCACGCTGCTGTAAACCACTCCTTTTGTGCTTGACTGGCCAACTTCAAGGGCTCCTCCACTCGAAAAGTACCCATGGTATGCGGGAACCGAAGTAATGATAAATGCGAAAAACAAGGTCTTGATCAAGGCGTAGGTCACGGAATAAGTGTCAAAATCCATCTGTAAACCCGTGATGTAGTCAACAGAAGGAACAATTCCGGTGAAGGCTCCAGCCACCCAACCTCCGATGATGCCAACACACATGGACAGGATAATAAGAAATGGATTTATAAAGACCGCAGCTGTGATCTTGGGCAAGATGAGATAAGAAGCCGAATTCACACCCATGATCTCAAGGGCGTCTATTTGCTCGGTCACACGCATGGTGCCGATTTCAGATGCGATATTTGAACCCACCTTACCGGCAAGAATCAGGGCAATGATGGTGGGAGAAAGTTCAAGTAAGACGGTTTGCCTGGCGGCAAATCCAACGGTCGACAATGGAATCAGGGCACTGTCGATGTTCGAAGCCGTTTGAATGGTAATAACCGCACCCATAAAAAATGAGATGATGGTAATGATGCCCATTGACTGGATTCCGAGCTTTGAGATCTCCTTAAAAAACTGCTCATAAAACATGCTGGCCTTCTCTGGCAGGTGAAATACCTTTGAGATAAGGATAAAATATCGTCCGATGTGGTAAAAGAGATTCATGCGATTGCGAGTTAAAAATACGTCAAAATGCACAGCTTAAAAAAAACATCTTTTACCACCTCGATACTTATTACTTTAGCACTCGGTAATGAGAAGGTCTTATAAAGAGCGATTAGTCTTGATTTTGGGCATTTTGCTGGTGATGCAGTCGTGTTTTTTACGAAAAAAGAACCGCTGCAATGAATGCCCTAAATGGCAGGTGCATTACGCCGAATTATTTCGATGAGGACGGAATTGCTGAAATACAGCCATTATCTTCCCCCCGGCAGCTTTGATGTGCTTATCCCCATTTGTGAGGGATTGGATTGTTCCTTTAAAGTGCGCAAAAAAAGGCAGACTAAATTAGGGGATTACCGACCGCCACAAAATGGAAAAATTGCACAAATAACGGTCAATGAAGATCTGAACAACTATCACTTTCTGATTATTTTCATCCATGAATTGGCCCACCATTTTGTTTGGGTGAAATACGGAAGAAAAGTACAGGCGCATGGGGCAGAATGGAAAGAACAATTTTCTGCCCTGGTGGAACGCTTTTACTATTCGGAAATTTTTCCTAAAGATCTGCAAAAAGTTGTCAAAGGATTAATTGATAAACCGCGAGCCTCATCTTTTGCTGATATGAATCTTTTAAAAGCACTACGGGAATACGACCCGATAGAGAAACGCATAACCTTACTTGAAGAATTGCAGTACCAGGATCTTTTCAGCCTGAATAATGGGAAAGTATTCAGAAAACTCGAAAAAAGACGTAGCCGTATTCTTTGTGCCGAAGTTGGTAGCAAGCGCAAGTACCTTATCCATAAAATGGCCGAAGTGACACCGCTTGAAAAGCCCTTGTAAATAATTAGTATGTTCGTTTTAAACTTTTAACCAAGATGGATAGTCACGCATACGGTGTTATCATGGCAGGTGGAATCGGCAGCCGGTTCTGGCCCATGAGTACAGAAGACCACCCAAAACAATTCATCGATATTCTCGGCACCGGGCAAAGCCTGCTGCAACAAACTTTTGAGCGACTCTCAAATATCTGCCCTGCCGATCAGATCTATATTGTCACCAATGAGCAGTACCGCGAGATCACCAAAAAGCAATTGCCCGGCATCAATGATTCTCAGGTCCTTTGCGAACCCATGCGTCGAAACACGGCACCCTGCATTGCATACGCAAACTTCAAGATCATGGATCTGGATTCAAAGGCCAATGTGCTTGTTTGTCCGTCCGATCATTTGATCACCAAGGAGTCTGTATTCAATGAAGTCATTTCTCAAAGCCTTAAACAAGCGGCAACAAAAGATGTATTGCTGACCATTGGTATTAAACCGAGCCGTCCGGATACAGGTTACGGATACATTAACTACGAAAAGACCAATGCAGCCTTCAGTAAAGTGATCTCTTTTACTGAAAAACCAGATCTTGAAACAGCTAAGAAGTTTGTCGCCAGTGGCGATTACAGCTGGAACAGCGGTATGTTCATTTGGAACGTAAATAGCATCGATAAGGCCTTTCGCGAGTTACTGCCCGAGATGCACCTGCAGTTCGAAAAGGGAAAGGGTAAGTATAATACAGAAGCCGAACAAGCATTTATAAACCAGGTTTACCCGTCTTGCGAAAATATCTCCATTGACTACGGCATCATGGAAAAAGCGGGCAATCGACAGGTAATTAATGCGGATTTTGGATGGTCTGACTTGGGTACCTGGGGCAGTTTATACGAACATATTCCTCAAGACCAAGGTGGCAATGCATTGATCGGTAAAAAAGTGATGAGCCTGGATGCCAGGGGCAACATTGTTCACGTGCCCAATGAAAAACTAGTCGTAATGATTGGCCTGGATGACTGCATTGTGGTGGAACATGGCAATGCCCTTCTTATTTGCAAGAAAGAAGAGGAACAAAAGATCAAGAAGATCACAGAGGGATTGTAAGGGAAATATCTTGACCAAAATGTATAAAATAAATCATGTTGTCAATTCTCCTGAATTAAGCAATCATGCAATTCTCCCATTAGCCATTAGCGACCTATCATCTTAGTTGGATCGACCCATTCATCAAATTGCTTTTCAGTCAGGTAACCCAGATTAATGGCTTCTACCTTTAACGTCGTTCCATTTTTATGGGCAGTTTTTGCAATTTCGGCTGCTTTTTCATACCCAATATGGGTGTTTAGCGCCGTAACCAGCATCAAGGAATTATCTAAGTTCTTTTTCAGATTGACCATGTTTGGTTCAATTCCAACAGCGCAATGATCATTAAAAGAAACACAAGCCTCGCCCAATAACTGAGCAGAAGCAAGAAAATTCAAAGCCATCAGGGGCTTGAAAACGTTCAGTTCATAATGGCCATTCATGCCTCCAACAGTAATCGCAACATCATTACCGATTACCTGGGCGCAAACCATGGTCAGTGCCTCGGCCTGAGTAGGATTGACCTTACCCGGCATAATGGAAGAACCTGGTTCGTTTGATGGTATGATGAGCTCGCCTATTCCACTTCTGGGCCCCGAAGCCAACATTCTGATATCGTTGGCTATTTTCATCAAACTCACCGCCAGTTGCTTTAGGGCGCCATGACTTTCAACCATGGCATCGTGGGCAGCCAGCGCCTCAAATTTATTTTCGGCGGAAACAAATGGCAATCCGGTAAACTCGGCTATCTTCTTTGCCACTAATTCGGCATACCCTTTTGGGGTATTAATTCCCGTACCGACGGCCGTGCCTCCAAGGGCCAACTCCGACAGATGGGCAAGAGTATTTTTTAGTGCTCTTAGGCCGTGGTCCAACTGGCTGGCATAGCCACTGAATTCCTGACCTAGCGTCAAAGGCGTGGCATCCATCAAATGCGTCCTTCCGATTTTAACCACCTCATCAAAGGCCTTCGATTTTTCCTCAAGGCTTGCTTTTAGTTTTTCAACACCCGGAATGGTGACTTCCATGATCATTTTGTATGCCGCAATGTGCATGGCTGTTGGATAAGTATCATTTGAAGACTGTGACTTATTCACGTCGTCATTCGGATGAACAACCCGATCACCTACTCCGAGTTTATTTCCTTCGAACACATGCGCCCGGTTGGCGATTACTTCGTTCATGTTCATGTTTGACTGCGTACCAGAGCCCGTTTGCCAAACAACCAGCGGAAAATGATCTTTTAGCTGATCGGCAATGATCTCATCACATACCATGGAGATCAGGTTTTTTTTCTTTTCTTCCAATACGCCTAACTCAAAATTGGTATGTGCCGCCGCCTTTTTCAGGTAGGCAAATGCTTGGATGATCTCGGATGGCATTTTAAAGCGTTCAGTGCCGATCTTAAAATTATTGCGTGATCTTTCTGTTTGTGCTCCCCAATATTTGTCGGCCGGAACTTTGACCTCACCCATGGTATCGTGCTCTATGCGGTAGTCCATTTTACTAGTCTTCTTTTGATTTGATAAATGATATTTTGTTGTAATATTGTAAGCTCATTGCAAAACTAAGTCAATATGTTCTTGGGAGGTTTTTTACTGTTTTTATTCATATTCGTTATGGCGTTTTGGATTTTATTATTCCTTTCTGCCGTTGCCCTTCCATATGCTATCACTCAGTGGGTTATGCACAAACTTAAAGGTGCCGACCCCGCAGAGGAAAGCGAGGCTTAAAGCAATTTACTTACATTTTCCGGCGGCCTTCCTATAACGGCCTTTTCTCCTTTGACCACAATAGGTCTTTCCATCAATACCGGATTTTCGGCCATAGCCAGTATCCATTCTTCCTCAGACAATTCCTTTCCTTTGTAATCTTCTTTATAAACCGCTTCGCCCGTCCTAATAAGATCGTGTGCATCAATGTCCAGTAAGTCGATGATGTCTCGTAATTCATCGGCGGTGAGTGGGTTTTTAAGGTATTCAACAATTTCAGGTTCCTGGCCTTCTTTGCGAATCAATTCTAAGGTCTCGCGGCTCTTTCTGCAACGCGGATTGTGATAAATAATCATTTTTTATACGGCTGTTTTACTTCCTTCTTCCATCAAATAAGCTTTTATAAAATCATCTAGGTCTCCGTTCATCACGGCGTCGACATTTGACGTTTCGTGCGAAGTTCGTACATCTTTGACGAGTTTATAAGGGTGCATCACATAGTTGCGAATTTGAGATCCCCATTCTATTTTCTTTTTGCCCGCTTCGATCTCTGATCTTACTTCACGTTTTTTCTCCAATTCGATTTCATATAACTGGGACTTTAACAATTGGAGTGCTTTTTCCTTATTCCCAAGTTGCGATCTTGTTTCGGTGTTTTCAATGACAATGCCCGAAGGTTTGTGCCGAAGTCGAACGCCGGTTTCAACTTTGTTGACATTCTGCCCTCCTGCTCCGCCACTTCTGAAAGTGTCCCAGGCTATATCAGATGGGTTTATATCGATTTCTATGCTATCGTCTACCAAGGGGTAGACATAAACCGAGGCAAAGGAGGTATGGCGCTTGGCATTCGAATCAAAGGGTGAAATGCGAACCAGGCGGTGAACGCCATTCTCTCCTTTCAAGTATCCAAAGGCAAAATCTCCTTCGACTTCGAGGGTCGCACTTTTAATTCCGGCGCTATCGCCTTCCAATTGCGAGAGTAGATTTACCTTGAAATTACTTTTTTCAGCCCACATCATGTACATCCTAAGCAGCATCGAAGCCCAATCACAGCTTTCGGTACCTCCTGCTCCGGCTGTTATTTGAAGAACAGCATCCAGCCCGTCTTCTTCATTGGAAAGCATTCGTTTGAATTCAAGTTCTTCAATGCCCTTGCTCGCCTTGGCGAACTGACGTTCAACCTCATCATCACTGGCCTCACCCTCTTTAGAAAAGTCATAGAAAACTTGCAGGTCATCGACGTTAGAAGAAGCTTGGTCAAAAGCCTTGGTCCAGTTTTTCTTCGAGCTTATGATCTTAAGGTGTCGTTGTGCCTTGGTGGGATCATCCCAGAAACCTTCAACCTGAGATTCCTGCTCCAATTCGGCGATTTCTCTTAATTTGGTATCGACGTCAAAGATACCCCCTTAACGCCTCCAGGCGTCCGGCAAGATCTTTGACTTGTTCATGTGTAATCATGCGCTGTGGATTTAGGTCAAATTTAGGCTTTCCGATTAAATGAAACTGCCGCCAGTAAAGAAAAAACAGGAAGAATTAAAACCTGGTGAAAAAATCCAATTCGAAGGCGATAAACGACTGATTTATCTCACTGTAGCATTGTTCTTCACCGGAAATTTTCTTTGTGCCTTTTTTGGATTCAGGACAATGATCAGCATATTCGAATTCATACGTCTTATAGCCACGGTTGTTTTGATCTCCATCGGTATCCAATTTGCCGCAAAACAGAGTGCCTTTCCGTTAAAACGCGGTGAAAAATTGACATTTGCTGTTTTTGGTTTAGCTCCAATGTTGGGAGGCCTGTTTCTGGTGTTGAACTTCACTATCCCCGTGAGGTCAGAATTCAGCCGTCACAAAATTGACATGGCCTATCGAAAAGGAGGTAGTGTCTATTTTAAAACTGCGACACTGCCTTGTAGTGATTACCCTGAACTATGCGTTCAATTCATCGAAGACAGCAGACCACTCAACAAGGGAGATTCGATCGTCGTTAGAATTGACAAAGGAGTTGGTGGTTTTAAAGTACTTAAGGAAGTTCTTTTGATTGAGCCACACTCTTCAAAAATGGAATGAAAACTTCACTTTCAAAACCTTTTGACATCATGTAGTAATAGACCTTGGAATTTTTAGTCCGGGAATCAATGTTTCCAAGGTCATTCCATTTTCGCTGCACCAGTGCCCGGGCTGTCTTGATATACTCCTTTTCATCCAATTTCTCCAATGCCATCAAAATATCCTCTTCTTTGAGTCTTTTTTCGCGAAGTGCCATCTTGATTTTGTGCCGACCCCATCGGTTGTTATAAAACTTACCCCTGGAAAATGCAACGACAAACCTTTTCTCATCGATGAAATTGCTTTCTACCAAATCGTCTATAATTGCATCGCTTTCCTCCTGATTCAATCCCCAATCCTTGAGTTTAACCTCCATTTCATGGACACAACGATCGCGGTAAACACAGAATTTCTGAGCCTTTCCCAAGGCTTCATCCTTATTGATCGTTTTTTTTAATCGGTTAAAAATGACCTTCTGATTTGAAGACGAAAGTTATGAAATTGACATGAAACAAGCCATACAGGCCGCTCAAGCTCTTTGAACAGGAGCCTTTAAAAATGCCGGCGAAAAAATGGGGTTGGCATTTGAAACCAACGAAAAGTCTACTGCATTAGACCTCTATTTCGACCCCTACATCATCGAAAAACCGATATTCCAGGAATGCCAATGAAGTCATGGGAAGGACTTTGATCTTTCGCTTTATCTTTTTTTGCCACTGCTTGCGAATCGAATTCCAACCCTTGTTGAAATATGCTTCGAGGTAAGGGTGAACGTGCACTTGAATGATCTTGTCGTCCAGACTGTCTGCAATGATCTTTAACTTACGATCAATCTCATCTTCGATCAGTATACTTGCCTGAACTTCGCCGGTACCTGCACAACTAGGACATTTTTCGGCTGTTGATATGTCCATTTCCGGACGTACACGTTGCCTGGTTATCTGAATCAAACCAAACTTACTTGGGGGCAAGATGGAATGCTTGGCGCGATCATCGCGCATGGCTTCTTTCATTTTATCGAAAAGGACCTTTCGGTTTTTCGAATCGCGCATATCGATGAAATCGATGACAATAATGCCACCCATATCGCGCAAGCGGAGCTGTCTTGCAATCTCTTCGGCTGCTTCAAGATTTACGTCAAGGGCATTTTCTTCCTGATTTGATTCCGTTTTACCTCGCTGGCCACTATTGACATCAATTACATGCAAGGCCTCTGTATGGTCGATAACAAGATAAGCGCCCGATTTCATAGAAACATTTCTTCCAAATGACGCCTTGATCTGCTTTTCTACCCCGTAATAATCAAATAGTGGCTGCTGCTTGTCGTAGTGGGTTACGATGTCTTTTTTCTCTGGTGCAATCGAGGTAAGAAATTCTCTGGCATCGTGGAAAAGCCCTTCGTCGTTGATGTGAATATTGCTAAACGATGGATTCATCAAATCACGAAGAAGTGATGAGGTTCTGTTCAACTCACCCAATAATTTTCTTGGGGGATTTCCACTCTTCAGCTCTGCATGCATTTGATCCCATCGGGCTACCAGACTGTTCAGGTCATTGTGCAGATCAGCAACCTTTTTCCCTTCAGCTACCGTGCGCACTATTACACCAAACCCTTTGGGTTTAATGCTTGTAATTAATCGTTTCAAACGGTCTTTTTCTGCACGGCTTCCGATCTTCTGTGATACAGAAATGCGTTCAGAAAACGGAACCAGAACCAAATACCTTCCTGCCAATGACAATTCAGAGGTCAATCTGGGGCCTTTGGTAGAAATGGGTTCCTTGGTGATCTGTACTACTACCTGTTGGTTGCCAGACAAAAGATCAGGCATCTTGCCACCTTTGTCTATATCGGCTTCAAGGTTAAAATACAGTAGATTGGGGACTGCTTGTTTCCCCTTCATAGTGTTATCCGCAAACTTTTTAAGGGATGCGAATTGCGGTCCCAGATCTAGGTAATGAAGAAAGGCATCTTTCTTGTAACCTACATCTACAAAGGCCGCATTTAAACCCGGCATGACCTTTTTGACCCTGCCCAGGTATATATCTCCTACCGAAAAGTTACTGTCCTTCTTTTCACTGTGCAACTCTACGAGTCGCTTGTCCTTGAGGACAGCTATTACAACTTCTTTCGGCGTGGAATTAATCAATAAATCAACGCTCACAAGCTAAAGTATTAGTGAAAGACTGGAATAAAACGGGGCCAGGCCCCGGCAACATAGAAGTGTATTACTTCTTCTTCTTGTGCCTATTTTTCCTAAGTCGTTTCTTACGCTTGTGGGTTGCCATCTTATGACGCTTTCTCTTCTTTCCGCTTGGCATGTCTAAAAATTTTAATCAATTATTATTTCTAACTTTTTCAATGTATTCTTCCAGTTGCTGAATTAATTCAGGGTCTGTTATAAAGCCTTTATACAGTTCCAACTGTTCAACAGCTTTTGCGCGGTCGCCGGTTTTTATGTATAGGTCTGAAAGGTATAAATAGGCCTCGATGTAATTCGGCTCTACTACCAGTACTTTTTTAAAGCGTTCTTCAGCTTTTTCGTACTGACCGGATTTGGTCGCAAAATAACCCAGATTGATCAGGGCATTGATATTATTTGGATCCAATTCCAGTACTTTCAAGAGCATTCCTATTCCCTTCATGGGGGCTTCACCGGTAAACTGTGCTCCTTCCACATAACAAACACCAAGGCTGGTCATGGCTTCCAGATCATCGGGATTCAATTCCAGTACTTTTTCATAGGAAAAAATGGCTTTTTCTATGGCCATTCTACCTTCTTCTTCAGCCGCATTTTGCTGAAATACCTCAAAGTACTTGTCACCGGCAATGAAATAACTCGGCTTATCCTGCAAAATGTCCGCGATTTCCGAAAGGGCTTCGGCTGACCTGTAAACCTGGCCACGACTTTCCCAGAAATTGCTGAGAGAATCGTACAGCTCGATTTTTTCAAGAGGATCATCGATGGAAGCAATCTTTGCTAAAAGATTATCTAACCGCGACTTGTCTGCCTCTGCGAGCTCAACCGAATTCTCCACCGATCCAGATGCCGGAGCATCAACGGCGGGAATCTTTTTATCGGAAACCTCTACCCTTGGTAGCAACAATAAAAGAACGATTAAAAAAACCGCAAGCGTAATGCTTATCAGTTGCGGTTTCTTTATAAACTTCATGAATGTATTACTTTACATTCTTCTTAACCTTCTCAACAAAAGCTTTGGAGGGCTTGAAGGCAGGAATGAAGTGTTCTGGTATAATGATTGTTGTATTCTTGGAAATATTCCTTCCTGTTTTCTGAGCTCTTTTCTTCGTAATGAAGCTGCCAAAACCACGGAGGTAAACGTTATCACCACGTTCGATAGAAGATCTCACGGATTTCATGAATTCTTCTACAGTGGTCTGAACCGAAATCTTCTCAATTCCCGTTTTCTCTGAAATTTCCGCAACGATATCAGCTTTTGTCATGTTAAGTCTTTTAAAAAATTATTAGCTAAATTTTATAATTTCGGGGGGCAAAGATAGGAGATTAACTTCAATCCAACGCATTTATTTTAAATTATTTACGAGATTTTACCTCATGGATTCGCTCCGTTTTTCAGATGATCTATTAGCTTGGTATGAGTTTAATAAAAGGGCCTTGCCGTGGAGATCTACGAAAGACCCCTATGCCATTTGGTTATCTGAAATTATTCTTCAGCAAACCAGGGTCGATCAAGGTATGTCGTACTACATGAATTTCCTTGATAAGTATCAAAATGTTCATGAGCTTGCTAGTGCGTCAGAAAACGAGGTACTCTCGCTTTGGCAAGGGCTGGGCTACTATTCAAGAGCAAGAAACATGCACAAGACGGCAGTAATAATCGATCAAAATGGAGGGAAATTCCCGGATACTTATGAAAGTATCATGGCACTTCCGGGAATCGGCCCATATACTGCTGCGGCCATTGCATCATTTGCCTTTGACCTCCCTTATCCGGTGATGGACGGAAACGTGATTAGGGTCATTGCCCGTTTGTTTGGCATAGACGCTCCGGTTAACAAGGATGCGGTACTAAAAGAACTGAAAAAAATACTAAAAGAGCTTTTTGACAAGAGGCATCCGGCCATCTGGAATCAGGCCATCATGGAATTTGGCGCCCTCCATTGCACTAGTTCAAAACCGGCTTGCGGAATTTGCCCATTCGCATTGGAATGCATAGCATTTCGAATGGAAAAAACCCATGAAATTCCATACAAAGAGAAAAAAAACAAG
Source organism: Vicingaceae bacterium (assembly GCA_040220895.1). GTDB lineage: Bacteria > Bacteroidota > Bacteroidia > Flavobacteriales_E > Vicingaceae > UBA11591. Next base: position 57,463 of record JAVJVY010000017.1, on the reverse strand, counting down.
CGCAAAAAACGCTACTTCCATTACCTGGTCATTGGAAATGAAAAGCAGATTATACTGCGCAAAAGAAGAGGCAAAGGTATTTGGGAAAATCTCTACGACTTTCCTCTGGTTGAAAAAAGCGAAGAAGGTACACCGGATCTTGGACAGCTGTCAGAAGAGGTAGGAGCCTATAGATCAGAGCTTTCAACCATGCAGGATTGGGTAAAACATGTGCTGAGTCATCAAGATATCTATGCCAAATTCTATGAGCTCAACACTCCAGATCCGAAACAATTTCTGCAGGGTGATTGGGAGCTCGCCGATCTTGAACAGATTGAGCAATTTCCTGTGCCCAAATTGATCTCAAACTACCTTTTTGAGCGTTGAATTTGTATCTTTGACCTCTAAACTTCTATTATGTCAGGCGTTAACAAAGTTATACTTGTCGGAAATCTTGGAAAAGATCCTGAAGTGCGCTACCTCGAGAGCGGCACTGCGGTGGCCAATTTTACGCTGGCGACCTCAGAATCATACAAGGATCGGACTTCCGGAGAACGCGTTACCCAAACTGAATGGCACAATGTGGTTCTTTGGAGAGGCCTTGCCGAAGTGGCAGAAAAATACTTGAAAAAGGGCAGCCAAGTTTATGTTGAAGGAAAACTCCGAACCCGATCATGGGATGACAAAGATGGAAATACTCGCTATACAACTGAAATTGTTGGCGACAACATGACCATGCTTGGAAGCAGAAATGATAGTGAAAGTGCTCAGCGAAATGCACCTGTGGCTTCTAATCAAAAAGCCAGTCCTGCGCCAAAAGAGAGCAAAGAAGAGGATGACGACGACCTTCCATTCTGAGACTTTGGTCACCCGCATGATATTTAACATTCACCTTGGACGATCCTGAACCGAAACTTTTGATGCTCGTCAACTGGTTTGGCGTAAGTATGCAATCATTCAGCACAGACTGGATCGTGCTTTTTGTGATTATAATCGTACTCCTCGCTTCATCAGGTCTGATCTCGGGTTCAGAAGTAGCTTTTTTCAGAATAGGACCTTATGAGCGAGAAGCGCTAAGGACGACCGAGAGCGCCAAAAGCAAATTAATACTGCAGTTGCTTGATCATCCTAGAACGCTTTTGGCCACGATTCTGGTTGCTAATAATTTTGTGAACATTGGAGTCGTCATCCTTTCATCTTATGTGGTTAATACCATATTCGTCTTTGGGGGCAATGTTATTTTTCAGTTCGTATTTGAGGTAGTCATCATTACCGTGATGTTGTTGTTGATCGGTGAAGTTCTGCCAAAGGTCTATGCAATGAAACAAGGCAACAAGATAGCTGGCCTGATGGCATTGCCCTTACTGGTTTTATCCAAGTTGTTTTACCCCATTATCTACGTGCTTATAAAATCGTCCAACCTTATCGAGAAAAGAATTGACTGGAAAGAAAAAAGTCTTTCGAGCGAAGACCTTTCAAGAGCCTTGGAGCTCACTTCGGATAATAATATAGAAGAGGAAGATCAAAAAATTCTTGAGGGTATAGTTAAATTCGGAAACACCGACGTAAAGCAGATCATGGTGGCGCGAATTGATGTGCTTGCCCTCGACATTGAAGCTGATTTTAAAACGGTTCTGGAAGCAATTCATGTTCACAGGTATTCGCGAATACCTGTTTTTCGTGAAAACTTCGATGCCATTGAAGGAGTTTTATACATCAAAGATCTGCTTCCATACCTTGAAGAAAATGATGACTTCAAATGGGGGAAATTTATTCGCAAGCCATTTTTCGTCCCCGAGAATAAGAAATTAGATGACCTGTTAAAGGAATTTCAAGAAAAGAAAATTCACCTGGCGGTGGTGGTAGATGAGTATGGCGGTAGTTCCGGCATCGTTACCATGGAAGACATAATGGAAGAGATTGTTGGCGACATCTCAGATGAAATTGAAGAAGAAAACATTTTCACCCAACTAGATGAAAACACCTTCATTTTTGACGGAAAAACACCGTTGATCGACTTTTACAAAGTACTTGATGTTGATGAGGTAAAATTTGAAAATGCCAAGGGGGAATCGGACACCATGGCCGGCTTCGTGGTCGAAATAACGGGAAGAATTCCAAAAAAAATGGAAAAAGTGCGATTCGAAAACATTCTTTTCACTATTGAATCGGCTAACGTTAAAAGGGTGAAAGAGATCAAAGTGAGCCTGGTTGATGAGGAATAAAACCAGTATTTCGTTGCTGATGTCAGCATGGTTTCTTTTGTCTTGTGGATCAGATGCCTATAATCCAAAACCCAAGGGATATCCCAGAATAGACTTCCCCAAAAAGGAGTACCGGCTGTTTAAAGGGAATTGTCCTTTCGTTTTTGAAATACCCTATTATGCAGCGGTAGGACCCGATGAAAGTGGAGAATATTGTTGGTTCAACATCGATGTTCCATTTTTAAAGAGCAGAATCCATTTTTCTTATAAAGTTATCGACGGCAATTTGAATAAATACCTGGAAGATGCCAGGACATTGGTCTACAAACATACCATCAGGGCAAGTGCCATCAATGAGCGGGAATTTATCAACAAGGAAGCACGCGTTTACGCAAGAATCTACGAATTGGAAGGGAATGCCGCATCCTCTGTTCAATTCTACGCCACCGACAGCACAAGGCATTTTATTCGAGGTGCCCTGTATTTTAATGCCCAAACCAATGTAGATTCCCTGAGACCGGCCATTGAATTCATTAGGCAGGATGTAGTCAGAATGGTCGAGAGTTTGAAGTGGAATGAGGTAAGCTCAGACTGAGAGTCAACAGCTCATCATCCATCACAGTTTCCGGAAATTAAAATTTATGGTTCACACCAAGAGAAATACTGGGACCGGGATTGATGCTCGAAAACACTTCCTTCTCGGTCTCGTATGAGGTAAAGAAGCTCTCAATACGGTCATTGAGTATGTTCGACACATTGAATTCGACCTGCGTTCTTTTTTCCTCGCCAAAGCGTTTGCTAAGGCTTAGATTCAAACTATGAAAAGGTTCTGTGTAAACATCCGGATACAATCCAACGCCCACAATGTGCAATGTGGGGCCTTTCACGTTGTAAAAGATTCCGGCATCCAATGCCAGTGCCGGATTTCCGTAAATGAAGCCGCCGTTGATCACGTAAGGTGCCTGGCCGGCCATATCACGCGTATTTTTAACGGTCTGACCATCGCGTTCGTACTGCTTTCTGGAGTTGAATTCTCGATCAGACATGTCAATCTGTGATCTGATCCAGGTAAAGTTTCCGCTAAACTTCAGGTTGCGAAATGATTCAGAGATAAATGAAAAATCCTTTCTCAATTCAAATTCAAGACCTATCAATTGACCGTCACCTACGTTTCTCGCCTGATATTCCTGACTGGTCTGTTGTTCGGGAATTCGAACCAATTCAATGGGTTTGTCAAAACTCTTGTAGAAGGTACTGAACGATACCATCTGGTCGCCCTTGAAAAAATATTCCCATCGCAGATCCAGGTTATCGATCCTGGTTTCAGTTAATTTACCGTCCCAATCGGAATAGGTAAATAAACTACCGTTGAAAATGCGATTGGTCAGGGGGTCAACAATCTGTGCAAAGGACAATTCCTTGAATGATGGACGTGCAATGGTTCTTGAATAAGCGAAACGCAAATTCTGCTCTTCTGTAAGATTGAATATGGTATTTACACTGGGAAACAAGTCCAGCGAATTGAGCACTTCATCGTTTTCAAGGTTCCGTCCGGCTACGACGTCGCCATTTGCATAGGCTATGTCGCGGCCTGTATGTCGCTGGACATAATTTTCCACTCTCAACCCAAGAATGGTATTAAATCGCGGAAATAATTTCCACTCGTTGGATACATACAGACCCGTGTTATTCACGTCAGACTGGTATTCATTGGGATTGGGATCGTTGTTTCCCGTTTGATAATAAATGGTACCATCTGGGAAAATGTTTTGATCAATCAGTATCTGGTTGGGATTTGAAGAAGACCAATTTGGTTGGCGGCCAAAAAACTGCATGTCAAAAAACAGGATCTCATAATCCCGGAATTTGTAAGTATGACTGAAACCGAACTTAAGTTTGGCCTGCTCCTCGCCCAGTGCATATTTCTTTGTGAAATCCACCTTGCCCGTAAGGTTCACCTCACTCAAATTCCGCCAGATCCTTGATGGATTTCCGCCGGCACCGGCTTGAAACACCGTGTCGTTATTGGTGTTAATGGTCCAAGCCGTCCTTCTGATATCCGGGTCTTCAGAGGTAGAAAACGTTGGGGAAAGCCTCCAGTCAATTTCCCAGTTCTTTTCGGGCATGACGTGCTTACCGTTAATGAGTGCGTTGGTCAGTGAACGTTGGTTGAATTCCAGGTTATCGGAAATTGCGATATAACCGGATTGCCCCACAGCTTCGGCATTGTTGAACAAATCAAATTGCCCTGCGCGGCTTTCGGCGTTCTGCAAGCGCATCACCGTGAATCGGTATTTGGATAAATTGGTTTTGTAAGAGATTCCGCCAAGCAGGCCAATTAGATAACTGCGTTCGCCCAACTGGCCCGTTTGAAGATTCGACTGAACCAACTCATTCACACCGGGATCAATTTTTCGCTGGTATTCTCCATAGGTCACATCGTCGTAATAGGTAAAGTCAGACTTATAAGAAAGAGAGAATATATAGCCCAACCTAGGGTCGTTTGCTGTTTCTCCTTCCGAAACCGCTTCTTTAAGTCTGATCTGATTTCCAAACGAAATGCCGAAGTCAAAGTCCATTAAACTTGTGGTCCTCTGTGCCCCTAATGTCGGATTGAAACTCTTGATGAAAGAATTCACTTCAGTAGGTGAGTTCCCGCTGATTGGAGTGGGCACAGTCTTGTTTCGTGCACTGGCTGGGAGATCCCTTGTGCCGTCATCAAGGCCTAAATAATCAGTCGACCCACCGTTGTAATTCAGGTAATCTGGGTTCAAGTGCATTTGTGGGTTAAATCCCACCTTTGCCGAAACATTGAAAATTTTTGATTCCGGCAGATCCTTGATCTCCACATTGAGAAGTCCTCCGGTAAAGTCAGCCGGTTGATCGGCGGTAAAATTTTTACTGATGGTGATGTTGTCAATAAGGTTGGACGGAAAGATGTCCATTTGAAGGGTGTTTCTGTCCGGATCCAGGCCCGGAATATCGACACCGTTCAAGGTCGTTTTGGTATAGCGATCGCCCAATCCGCGAACGTAGACGTATTTACCCCCTTCCACGGTAACCCCTGTTACCCTTTTTGCTGCCTCACTGGCCGTGCCGTCGCCGATCAATTTCATTTCTTCGGATGATATGCCATCGAGCATGGCGGCCGATTTCTTTTTCATGGTCAACATGGCCGTTTCGGAGGACTTGATTGCTTCGGCAGAAACGACGACTTCTTGCAGCTGTTCGCCTTCGGATTTCATTCTGATCTCCCCGAGTAAGGTGACTTTACCTTCTGTAACCTTGACCCCTTCAATGATCTTGGTTTGATACGAAACAAAAGAGACCTGAACGTCGCAGGTGCCGGTCTTCAAGCTCGGGCTTTCGATAGAAAAATTGCCGTCAAAATCAGATATCCCACCAATGGTGGTTCCCTTGATTCCCACATTGGCAAATAGCATTGGTTCACCGGTTTCGTCGTCAATAAGCTTTCCTCTGATGGCAGTTTGAGCCATGGCACTAACACTTATTGCTATGGCAAATAACAAGGTGACGGTTCTTTTCATGCTTCTAATAAAATAAACACCCCCAGCCAAGGCCGGGGATGTTTAATTATTGGTTTAAAAAGTATTGCTTCACTTTTTATTTTTCTTCCGGTCCAATTTCAGACCGCGAAATTACATTTATTATTTCAAGACTCCGGCAGCATCGGCCCATGACCAACCCGCAAAGGCAGCCTTGTTCGCAGCAGATGACCCTCCGGCAGTAACTCCGGCAGGAACCGTACCGTTCACATGGCTGGCAAGGCTGTCTTGAGGAACATTGATGGTGATACCACTGAATGATACTAGCGCAGCAGTAACCCTGTTGATTTTCTGACCTGTCTGAACATCGGTAAAGTGGATATTACTGAGAGAGACTTCTGTATTGTCATCCACATTGATCAGATCTTCTGAAGTCACGTCTGCATCTGAACAAATAGCTGTGCCATTCTTGATGGTATGTGATCCGCTCATGGAGCCTTCAGGACCATCTAATTCAAACATGTGACCCGAAGGTGTTATGGAATAGAAGTTATCCAGCGTACCACTCCAGGCCTGATCGGTATCAAAACCGTCGTCACCTACATTCCATGAAATGGCGTTAGTAACGTTTACCGTTCCACCAAACCATTCGTAACCGTCGTCCTGGTTGGCAACAACCTCGATGTTCTCTACTACAGTACCTGAACCAACGCCACCAAAGGTAAGGCCGTTGATCTCGTTCCCCGCACCGATGTTTGTACCGCCATGTCGGATTGAGATGTATTTCAATGTACCGGAATTGTCCATGTCATCTGAACCACCGTACAGTCCGTTGGCATCCGAAGTAGGAATGCCTTCAATCTGAACCTCGCTCACATCACCGGTTGAATTCGAAGCAGAGATCTTGGCTTTTCCGCAAATAATGACACCACCCCAAAGACCATTTATTGCAGGGTCAAGGTTTGGTGAAATGATCTGTCCGGGCTGAATGGCGTCGGCTTCAGCAGTGAATATGATTGGTTGAGCAGCTGTTCCTTCTGCCATCAACTTACCACCCCTGGCAACTAATAGGGCAGAAGCATTTGCACCGGTTCCGGATTGTCCTTTTACAATAACACCTGGTTGGATGGTCAAAGTAACGCCGTCCTCAACAGCAATTCGGCCCCTAAGCACATAGATCTTACCTGTTGTCCAGGTGGTGCTTGCTGTGATGTTAGAGGATACTGCAATCGAATTACTTGGAGGTGGCGGGATCAATGGGTCTTCTTTATCTTTTTTACAAGAAGAAAATGCAACAACTCCAGTGAGGAACATCATTGCGAGTATTTTGGTAATTTTCATTTCAATTAATTTCTTTAGTTGTTACTTGTTTGAACTGGGGCAAAACTAGACGGACTCTATTAAGACCACGTCACTAGGAAATTAACTGTCAGTGAAGTGTTTGTGAAGTCAATGTTTATTACAAGAAAATAAGGCTTCGTACCTTAAGGATAAATTAAGGATGGAATAATATTATTGAAACTTTCATTTAGCCCTTAGCTGGAAAAGCCCAACCACAGTAGAATAGCACTCCATAATATTAAAAGAATAAAATCTCTGGAAAATGTAAGAAAAACGGATGGAGGAATCAATTTTATTCTTTGACCCTTTCGAAACATCGGAGAATTCAACCGGATATTGGATGCTTTACTGGCGCGTATCTGCTTACCCTGAGCAGATAGATCAAGACCATTAACATAAGAAAAGCACCTATTTGGTGTAAGACAGCCAAGGCCAGAGGCACGCCGTATATAAGGGTGAAAATACCAAGTAAGACCTGTGTCAGCCCAACCACTGCCAGATAGATCAGAGCATTGCCCAAATAAAGGTTAATGGCCTTTCGCATGTATCGGAACAGCATATAGAATATATAGAGCAGTAAAAAAATGGCAATGTAGCGATGTACGAATTGCACCCCCGCCACACCCTCAATGAAATTTCGATAAAATGGCTCCATGGCGTATACCCCTTCGGCAATCCACTTATCCCCCATTTTTGGGTAAGTATTGTAAAAGAGACCGGCCTTTAATCCTGCAACAAATGCCCCGTAAATGATTTGAATAAAAGTCAATACGATGAGCACAGTGGCGTGTAAACCGACATTGTCACCTGTTCCTTCTACCCTTTCCGGGAATAATATGCTCAGGATCAACCACCATGTCAAGGCAAAGGTCACAAAGGCCGTGATCAGATGCAGGGCCAGCCTAAAATGGCTCACATGGGGTATTTCGGCCAGACCACTTTTAACCATGTACCAGCCAAAGAAACCCTGCAGCCCACCTAAGCTAAATAGCAGTAGCAGTTTCCAAATAAAAACACCACGGATTTTCTTCCTTATCAAAAGGATAATGAAAGGAATGATAAAAACGAGTCCTATAAGTCGGCCTATCATCCGATGCAAGTATTCCCAGAAGAATATGAGCTTGAAATCGGACAGATCGAATCCGGCATGCTTCACATCGTATTCCGGAAATTGTTTATACGCCTCGAAAGCCGTGAGCCATTCAGACTCGTTAAGCGGCGGTATGGTTCCCATAATGAGCTTCCAGTCAACCATCGAAAGACCGGAGCCTGTAAGACGGGTGATGCCTCCTACCAGGACCATAATAAAAATCAAAAAACAGCCACTGCCTAGCCAGTAAAGTACAAACCGGCGAGCATTCGTTTCAATCATTCAGAGGGGTTACGGGTATTACCTGGTGAGCTGTCCAATAAAAAAAGTAACTAGTTCTGGAAAATGGAAGGTGACTTCTGAAACAGAAGGTTCATTGTCCTGACTTCCTTCAGGTAGTTCATCTGTATTGTTCTGGATTTTATGCATTCCGGTGACGTTCACCTTGTATTGACCGCCGTTCATGTCAGAGATTGATTCAACGATGGCCTCTTTGGACAAGACGCTACTCGAAAACACAATGCTGGCCGTGCCTTTTTCAAAGTCAACCTCGCATTTTGAAACGCCATCCATTTTGGCAACTTGCTTTTCAATGTACTTTGCACAACCAACGGCACAGACCATACCGTCCACTTTCAGCGCTAATTCCTGATCTGCTAAAACTTTTACCGATTCTTCACTTGCCTGATTACAGTTCACTACAAATACTGAAATTAACATGGTCAGGGCAAGGATGGAACGTTTCATAACGGTCTTATTTACCACAAATCTAAGACATAAATTAATACCTCAGGTCAATTATTAGGGTACTTTTGCGGGCTTTGAAACCAAACAGCTCCGAGTTAATTTTCAGATGGGGAATCTTGCTTCTCCTGGCCTTTATTTGGGGTTCTTCGTTCATTTTGATGAAGATCGGATTAAGGGAAATTCCTTTTCAGGAACTTGGCGCACTTCGAATGATCATTGCCTTTTTATCGCTCACCCCCCTTGGATTCAACGCCTGGAAAAGGATCGATAAAAAACTGTGGAAATACCTTTTGGTCGTAGGTTTGTGCGGCAGCGGAATACCGGCGTTTCTCTTTGCACTGGCTCAGACTAAAATCAATAGCAGCCTTGCAGGAATGTTGAATTCTCTGGTTCCGTTATTCACCTTGTTATTTGGTCTGGTTTTTTTTAAGATCAAAAGCAAAACCATACATATCGTAGGTGTACTTACCGGACTAGCCGGCGCCCTGTTCTTACTGTACAAACCCGGAATGAGTTTAAATGAAATCTCGGTTTACGGCCTCTTGGTGGTTGGTGCTACCATTTGTTACTCAATCAGCGTCAATGTGATCAAGAAATACCTTTCCAGTCTGTCTTCGACGGTTATAACATCTGCAAGCCTGCTTTTCGTTGGACCAATTTGCGGTATTTATTTGCTGACAACCGACTTTGCGCAGCGCTTCTCCTTTGAAACAGATTTCCTTATCTCAATTGGTGCCATCGTGGTGCTTTCGGTATTCGCAACGGGGCTGGCAGTAATAATCTTTAACATGCTTATCAAGCGAGTTTCTGCCTTGTATGCTTCTTCTGTTACTTATCTTATTCCGGTGGTTGCCATATTTTGGGGACTATTGGACGGAGAAATGATTGAAGCCACCCAGTTCATGGGAATGGGAGCCATTCTAACGGGAATATACCTGATCAATAAGTAGGCCTGCCTGATTTCCCCAAATATCATACCCGAATTCCGGCAACAATGATGTCGTCAACCTGATCTTCCTTTCCCCTCCAGGTTTCAAATTCGATGTCGATCAGGTGTTTCTGTTCTTCCATTGGTTTATGTGCGATCGAAGTCAGGAAATCCTTGAAGCGCGGGTAGTTATATTTCTTTCCCCTGGGACCGCCGAATTGATCTGCGTATCCGTCAGAAAAAAGGTAGATAACATCGCCCTTTTGAATTTTGATCTTATTGTTGACAAATGCCTCTTTGAATTCATAATAGCCAACGGGCTGCTTATTAGGTCTGATCTCAACAAGATCGCTTTTATGGTAACGTCCGGTCCCGTTTAATCCCAGGTCCATTTGGGATACATTTCTGCGCACCAGATAAGCCGAATTATTTGCCCCGGCAAATTCCATTTCCATGCGTTCAAAATCAAAACTGCATAGCGAAATGTCCATACCGTCGCGCAATTCATTTTCACCCTTACTCAAGGTCTCCACTACAATTTCATTCAGTTTTTCGAGAATAGAAGCCGGCTCGATCAATCCGTATTCTTTCACTGCCCGATTGAGTCCACCGTTTGCAACCACGCTCACGAAGGCACCGGGAACCCCATGACCTGTGCAATCTACCGCGGCAAATAAGGTGAGATCGCGTCCGCTTTCACCGTTAACGTGACCCAACCAGTAAAAGTCACCACTTACAATGTCTTTAGGTTTATAGAGCACGAATGAATCCTGTAGATATTCCTTTATCAATTTATCTTCGGGAAGAATGGCGCGCTGAAGGCGCTGGGCGTAGTTAATACTAGATGTGATGTCGGCATTCTTTACCTCCAATTCAAATCGCTGCTTTTCTACTTCATTCTTTTGCTTTTCAATTTCATCCTTTTGAGCGACAACCTCAGAAGTCTTTTCGCGGATTATCTCTTTCAAGTTACGCGTGTAAATGGAAACGATCAGATAAACCATCAAAGATGCAAAGGCCAGGTAGATGAAATAGGCCCACCAGGTGCGGTACCAAGGCGGGTCGATCTTAAAAGAAAATTCAGCCATTTCACTTTCCTGTCCGTAGGTATTACGAGCCTTAACCCTGAATTTGTAATAACCCTCATGCAGGTTCGTAAATACTGCCTTGGATTCAGGTTTCCATTCCGACCAATGCTCGGTAAAGCCCTCCAGATTGTAGCTATATTGATTGTACTCAGGGTATTTATGGAATTGCGAAGCGAATTCAAATATCAGGGAATTGAATTCAAAAGGTAGAATCGATCTGGATTTGCCGTAGTCATTTGAATCCGCATAATCCGCCGTGCCCGAATTGCCGAAATAATGAATGGAATCATTGTTCAGCACAACGTTTCTGATTAGAACTTGGTAATCTGCATTTTTCTTATGAGTCAACCCGGGATCCTTATACCTGTAGAGGCCGTTGGGTCCACCGAACCAGGTAATCTCATCATCAGAAGAATACCAGGCATGGTACACTTCACTGGCAAGCGGTTTAAGGGCGTTCTCTACCCATACTATGGGAGATTTCGAAAGGTCAAAATATCCCATGTAAAAGTGAGAATTGTAATATGCAGACATCCATAGTTTTCCACCCTCTTGGTGTCGAAGCCGGTGCACCTGAAAATTTCGACCCTCCATGGCATCGGCAAACTGATTCAATTTTTCGAATTTCCCGCTCTCTCTGTTGTATTTGAAAATGCCTTCAGATGTTCCTGTAAGAAACTGATCTCCCATTACTTCCATTACGACATCGCCATTGGGTAAATCATTTTCTTCACCGAATTCTTCAATGATGCATCGAAAGGCACCCGTTGATTTCATCCATTCGAGTTTGACCCTGGTTGCAATATTTGGGCTGCCCAGCCACAATTCATTCTTCCTTGGTTCCGCTATTGAGTATATTGCTCTTTCAATTCCCGGGATCTTTTCATTGACCTGCCAATTACCGTTGCGGTATTGCAGAAAGATCAAGCCGTCATCCAATCCCACAAAAACGTATGAAGGATCACTTTCAAACAAATGAAACGTCCATGGGTAACAGTCTACAAGGCGCGTTAATTTGAAATTCTCGTCCAGGGAATAAACGGCATTGTTTTCAGCGATCAAAAGGCAGTCGTAGTCACCGTACTTGAAACTTTGAAGGCCCCAACACTCTTCGTCCAAACCCGGAATTTTTTGGAATTCACCGCTTTTACTATTGGCATCCATGAAGTAAAGGCCTGTATGGGTTGCCAGAAATATATTCCCGTTGAATTCGGTAATTGCTTCGACGGTTTCATTGACATTCGCAAGATCGGAATAACCGGATATGCCCGGGTTCAATGTCACCCTTGAAATTCCGTTGGATGTAGCCAACCAAAGGTTGCCATCTTTATCCATGAATTGGTCGTTTATAACGTCGTCATTCAAACCAAAATCGGAATTAAGGCGTTGAACGATGTCTCCTTCCTTATCGACTAATAGCAGGCCATAGCCCCAGGTTCCGATGGAGAGAATATGATCTTGAAGGAAGAGTCCATTGTTTGGACTAAAATCTTTGGTTTCTGAATTAACTTTGATGAGATATTCTTCGTTTCTGCCTCCGCTGTGGGCATTTAAAAAGAATTGACTGATACCGCTTTTTTCCGTGAGGACCATCATGTCATCTGAGCTGTAAGAAACGATGTCGTAGATGCGTTTGCCCTTGAAATCGTTCACTTTAGAAATCGGTTTGAGGGAATCCCCGTCCAACTCACATAAGCCCAGAGAAAGCTGGTTCACTATGTATTTTCCATCTATGTTATAAGCTGATTGAAAAAGGGATTTGGATTCCCAGACCCGCAGGCTTTTTCCATTATAGCAATAAACATTGCGATTGGTCATGTAATAAACCCGGTCTTCAAAGGCATTTACATTATACACATCTTCTACATCTTCTTCCTTTAAATTAAACTTGCGTTGAAGGGACACATAAACAAGTTTTCCATGTGCATCGGTAGAGATAAAACCGAAATCGCCTACCCCGCCTACATATACTTTACCCTGTGGGCCAATGTCTAATGCCCTGACCGCCGATTCGTTGAATGTTGGAATGTGATCCCATTGTTTACCATCGTATACGAGAACGCCCTCATTGTTGCCAAAATACATCAGGCCATTTGGCGCCTGCGCAATGGCCCAGTTTTGAGGGCTGGCCTTATAACTCTTTGAGGTATAATTGACCACCGGAAGTTGACCAAGTTCGGGGTTTATCTGACCCTGGACGACTTGTCCAAAAAAGTTCGTCGCCAGCCATAAGATAATTAGGGCGGAGAAGACTTTTCCGGTGAACCCGTTGGTATATCTCCTAATGCCGTGCATGATATGTTACTAGTCCGTGGAATCGATCATCACCCTGGCAAAAGACCTTTCGTTATTCAAGTCCAATTGCAAAAGGTACAGCCCTTTGACAAGGTGCGGTATGTCAAAGGTAATCGAATTCCTTCCCGAATTTACGAATTTCTCGGTCTGATACACTTTAACACCTTGTACGTCATATATTTCCACTTGCATTATCCCGCCAAAAACGGAAGTCAGGTCAAGAGTGAAATCGCCGTTATTAGGATTCGGATAAACGCGGTATTCGGACAGGTGCATAAAAGCTTCGGGTACTGAAGTACCGAATTTGGGTGGACCAATGCTGCCTCTGTTAGAGCGGGAAGAATTTTTACTTATCGCTTCTGTTGCAGTGCATCCCGTAGGATGCTCGATTTCCATGAAGTAAAAAACATCTGCACCCTTTGATGGTGATTTACGATCGGTATAAGTGTAAATGCTTGCCGGCCATGTGGCTAGGCTATCATAGCCTGTAGAATCGGTATGCCTCCAACATACATAAGAGTTCACCGGGAAATCTCCTTTATATTGCGTCCACAAGATATTAAACTCACTCTGTGGGTTCTTTGTCACCACCACGTGTATGGTAGTATGTGGATCGCTTAGATCGGATTCGATGCCACAGTTATCGGTCAGGCTGATCTTATAGGACCAAGGCCTTACCCAAGTGTCGGCGTACGTGTCTTCGTAAAGACTGAGTTCCCCAAAGTCAATGCTGTCCTCTACCAGGTCGAACACATTTCTGGTTGTTGTTTCACGGTATACATTGTAAAAATCTATGGCGCCCTGATTAATCGGTTTTTCCCAAATTACCTGGGCGTGACCAGTCAGGGTATCTACATCTACGATGCATATTTTTGGTGAATCAGGCTTTTTAGCCCTTACCCTTGCAGAGAATGCTGCTTTACAAGGAGTGCTTGCCTGGTCTGTAACGATAAGATCGTATTCTCCGGCCTGCAAAGACGATATATCCTGAGTTGTGAAATTTCCGGGCACCCAGGAATAAGAATAAGAAGGTGTCCCACCGGAAACAGAAATATTGATGGCCCCTCCACCCGACCCGCATGTGGCATCAACGATGTTGTCCAGGGTAACATCGGGGGCATTGTCGTCGCTCAAAGAAATGGTTTGGCTATAAGTACAATTATTTCCATCGCTAACCGTAACCCGGTATATTCCCGCTCCCAGATTAAATTGTGTTCCACCAGTTCCACCCGGCGACCAGGAATAGCTGTAGGGTGATGCGCCACCTGAGGCCACAGCGGTTAGCACACCATTGGTGCTTCCACAGTTGGGCTCAGAGGTAATTGGTGTGACCACAATCGGGCTTGGTTGAACGATCTCTATGCGTTCGGTTGACTTACAATCATCATCGTCGGTTACCGTAATTTCATAGAATCCCGCCTTCAGTCCATTTATATTCTGGTTTCCAGATCCCGTTGACCAACTGTAGTTATAAGGGGCCATTCCTCCACTAACATTTATCACAATAGCTCCATTGCGACCACCGAAACAGCTTACATTTACCTTTGACTGCACAGTGATGTTAGGTCCATCAGCATCATTTACCGTAATTGGTCCGGCTTGCCCGGAACAGTAGTTGTTGTCAGTCACAGTCACGAAATAGCTTCCTGATTTTAAACTATCGGCAGTGGCCAGAGTGTCACCACTGGTCCAAGCATAGTTGTAGGGAGCATTTCCTCCTTGAACGGTCAGCGTCGCGCTGCCATTGGCTATACCGCAATCTGCGTCGGCGACATTGCTGTTGATGGTGAACATTCCACATTCCTTGTAACGCGCAATGAAAGATGCCGGTCCATTATAATTGGCAGGTGCCGGCCAAGCTGAATTAAAGTCTGCTGTACCACTGGCAATTCTGCCAAAAAGCATGGCGTCGGTGCCCATGTTATTGATTTCTGCTGTCAATATATCACCACTGCCGGCTATTTTCGAAGCCCAATTGTAATTGAGATCGATGTTATATGACGCCAGAAAAACACTTTGATTACTGCTGGCGGATAAATTCTTGCTCGATGCCGAAGGGTCAAAATCAACCGAATTTTCAAAATAACCTGTCAAATAAAAAGTGCTGTCACCGGGTAAGATCTTAACAGACTGGCAATGATCGAATCCCGAACCGCCTATTCCGAAAGAGGATTGCAAGTTTGCTGAAAGATCGTATCTGGCAACAAAAACGTCGTAATTCCCATTACTTTGAAGCAGGGTTGTTCCCGTTTTAAGGTCAAGATCAACCGTATCGCGGAAGCTTCCACTTAAAACTAGTTCCGATCCGCTGATGGAGTGATCGATCCTGTCACCTTCAGCCGAACCACTACCAATGCGGTAAGCCCATTGAAATTGCAGGGAAGAATTATATTTTGCTATAAAAAAGTCGTCGCTTCCTTTGGCGGTGAGCAAGTTTGTTCCTGCCGAAGGGTCAAAGTCCACGGTTCCCTTCAATCGCCCTGAGATATAGACATTTCCACTGGCATCCATTTCAAGGTCATGCAATTCCTGGTTGACTCCGCTGTTACCCATGGAAATGACACCGGTGAAGTTTCCGGAAGAGTTGTACTTTGCTATGAACAGGTAGTCGTTTGGTGATGTAACGTTTTGTGTCGCCCCACCCGGATCAAAATCAGTAGTGCCTCTTGTTACGCCTGCTATGTATATATTTCCTGAATTGTCTTGATCAAGGTCTTCGCTCCAGGCATGAACCGTTGAAATAATGTGTCTTGCCCAAATGAAATTTCCGCTAGAATTATACTTGGAAATGAAGAAATCTTCGGCACTGGTATTGGGTGGACTGTATAGGGCCTGGGTTGCTGCCGGATTCAGATCGATCTGATCGTTAAACAGGCCCGTGACTAGAACATTTCCACTGGCATCCAGATCCATTCCACTCAACGACATCCAATCATCGCCCTCCAGATGCTTGACCCATGTGAGGGCCCCGTTGTTGTCATAGCGGGCGAAATAAAGATTTTGTGAGCTTCCGCTTTTCGGGGAAAGTACATTGGCAACCGAACCATCAGGATCGAAGTCGACAGGTACTGAGAACATCCCGGCTGTTGTGATATTGCCATTGGCAGCTACGTGACTTCTGGCGGGAACGGAAAAACCAGAGGTATTTTGTTCCTGAAGCAGTTTATTCCAATACAGGCTTTGACCCGAAACAAAAGCGCTAACTAAAACTGTCAAGGTAAAGGTGGCAACAAATCTCATAAGTCTCGATCTCAATCCGTCAATATACGAATAACAGAGAGTAAAAATAGGGTATTGAGCCTATTAATCACTAATTTACAAGTACAATATTTCAAGGAAGCGTTCTGTAAAAAGTGCTTGAGAAAAACAATTGTAGAAAGGAAATCTTTATTTATCTTTGCAGCCCAATTTTTTTTTAACACTGTATACATGTACGCAATTGTAGAAATAGCGGGGCAACAGTTCAAAGTAGAGAAAGACCAGCAGATTTTTGTTCACCGCCTTGAAGGAAAGGAAGGTGATCAAGTCGCCTTTGATCAAGTCTTACTGATCGATAACGACGGAAAAATAGCTGTTGGCGCCCCAGCTGTGCCAGATGCCGCAATAACGGCCAAGATCGTTGAGCATCTGAGAGGCGATAAGATCATCGTCTTCAAAAAGAAACGAAGAAAAGGTTACCAAAAGAGAAATGGTCATCGCCAGGATTTTACAAAGATCCAAATTGAGGCAATTCTAGAAAAAGGTGGGTCAAAGGCCGCGAAACCTGCTGCGAAGGCCGCTGCAAAACCGGCGCCCAAAGCAGAAGCCAATGTAGAAACCAAAGCGCCTGTAAAAAAAGCAGCACCAAAGGCCAAAACTTCAACTACAGAGGTTAAAACGCCTGCCAAGAAAGCTGCTCCTAAAAAGGCAGAAACAAAAGCGAAGGCGCCAGCTAGCAAGGCAGTGGCCAAATCTACTTCTAAAAAAACAACGGCGAAGCCAAAAGCCGCTCCGGCTAAAAAGGCTTCCCCTAAAAAAGACGAAAAATAAACTTCTGAGATATGGCACATAAGAAAGGAGCAGGAAGTTCTAACAACGGACGCGAATCACATAGCAAACGATTGGGCGTAAAGATATTTGGAGGACAGGCTGCAATTGCAGGGAATATATTGGTAAGGCAACGTGGTACGACCCACCATCCCGGAAAAAATGTCGGTATGGGTAAGGATCACACCTTGTTTGCGCTTTCCGATGGCGTGGTTGAATTCCAAAAGAAAAGGGATAATCGTTCTTACGTTTCCGTAAAGGAATTGTCCTAGTAATTAACGCAACAAAATTTGGCTCCTGTCAGACCATTTGATCGAATGGACCGACAGGAGTTTTTTTATTTAAACAGATACAACGCATGATTCCCATTCAGCAAATCAGGGAAAATACCGAATTGGTCATAAAAAGTCTGGCCAAAAGAAATGTAGATTACAGTTCAGAGATCAAAGGTGTGCTTGAACTGGATCTCACCAGAAAAAAAGTCCAACAGCAAGTTGATGAATTGCTAAGCGAACTCAATGGTCTGAGTAAAGAGATAGGTGAACTCTTTAAGAGCGGCAAGAAAGACGAAGCTGAAATCAAAAAGCAACGGACTATTGAAATCAAGGACAAAACGAAAGCCCTAACAGACAAGCAAAAAGAACTCGAAGATCAGATTCGCACTGCATTGAGTGCAATCCCTAACGCCCCACATGAATCGGTACACGCCGGCAAAGGGGATCAGGACAATGAAGAAATTCTCCGAGAAGGAGAAATACCTGCCCTGTTCGATGGTGCACTTCCGCACTGGGAACTGGCGGCAAAATATGACTTGATTGATTTTGACCTCGGCTCGAAGATCACCGGTGCCGGGTTTCCCGTTTACAAAGGAAAGGGTGCCAAACTACAAAGAGCCTTGATCACCTACTTCCTTGACAGTGCAGAAAAAGCGGGTTATCAAGAAATCATTCCTCCTTTGTTGGTGAATGAAGATTCGGGGTTCGGGACAGGACAGTTACCCGATAAGGATGGTCAGATGTACCATGCCCAGGTAGATAATTTATTTCTGATTCCGACGGCCGAAGTGCCTGTTACTAACATTTTCAGGGATGTTATTTTAAAGGAAGAAGACTTCCCTGTGAAATGCGTTGCTTATACCCCTTGCTTCAGAAGAGAGGCTGGTTCATACGGCAAGGATGTGCGAGGTCTGAACAGACTGCACCAGTTTGACAAAGTCGAGATAGTGCAGATTCAGCAACCTGATCAATCTTATCAAACCCTGGGCATCATGGTTGAATACGTTCAGGATCTGATCCGCTCCCTCGGCCTTCCTTTCAGGGCTCTGAAACTCTGCGGTGGAGATCTGGGCACAGCAGCTGCAAAAACCATAGACCTTGAAGTTTACTCTGCCGCTCAAGAGCGATGGCTCGAAGTCAGTTCGGTGTCAAATTTCGAAGCATATCAGGCAAATCGTTTAAAGCTACGTTTTAAAGGAAATGAACAAAAGACCCAATTAGCTCACACATTGAACGGAAGTGCCCTGGCCCTGCCAAGAATATACGCTGCCCTGCTTGAAAATAATCAAACGCACGATGGAATCGTTATACCCGAGGTACTCAGACCTTATACCGGCTTTAAACTTATTAACTAATGCGGAAATTTATTTTTATCATACCATTAACGCTCCTATTCGCTCAATGCAGTACACCTTATACGGCGGAAATCAGCAGAATTGACAGCCTGATCACTTTGATGGACAGTGCCAAAGTATTGGTAAGTAAAGTAGACAGTGGAATTGTACATCAACGAAGACGTTTATGTGAAAAGAATATGAAGCGCATTGTAGAATTGACCGACACCGTGAGTCGGGAAGAAGTGTTCATGCTCGATCGCTACGGTGCATTCCAAAAAGCATACACCAAATGGGGGAGTAAAATGGGACTCCTGTCGGAGGAAGTCGAAGTAATTCCTGTTCAACTAAGAAATTTACGCACAGATCTTTCAAAAAATCTCATCCCTCAAGAGAAGGTCAGAACCTATCTTGAAAATGAGGAATTCGCCGCCGTCGCCGTTTATCAGACTTGCCAGCAAATGTATACTGGTTTGCAAAGCATTGACAAGGCCTATCTTGAGGCAGAAGAAAAAGTCCTACTTTTAATTCAGCGTCTCGAATCCGAAAATTAAATCAGACTTTGCGTCTATTTCAAGGAATTTCCTTTTTTAATTTGATCCTGTTTTTGGCCCTACCTAACTTGATCGTTGGCCAGAATCAAAATGAGATCAAATACAAACTCGCCCTGGATTTTTTCCAGAACAAGGAATACGCGAAGAGTATTGACCTTCTCGAGGACCTATACAAGTCAGACAAAAGCCAACAAATCTATTTGCCACTTTTTGCTTCCTACATTGAAACCAAGCGCTACGAACAAGCCGAAGAAATTGTTAAAAAACAGCTGCGAAAAAGTTACGGAGACCCTATATATACTGTTGATTATGGCCATGTATTAACGCTTTCGGGCGATCGAAAAAAGGCTGAGGACGTCTATGAAAAGGCCATTAAAGAGCTGTTGCCCAGATCGAAAGATATTCTAGACCTTGCCAATAGTTTTCAGCGCAGAAATGAAATGGTCTACGCCATTCATACCTTAAAGAGGGGCAAAAAACTCACCCCTTCTTATGGTTATCAATTTGAGCTCGCCGAGCTATATTATCAAAATCAACAAATTGAAGAAATGATCGACGAATACCTCGATTTGATCAGTCTTAATGATGCTTACCTGCAGAATGTTCAAAACGCATTGAATACATCCATCTACCAAGACCTGGATCCCGCAAACCTGCAGGTGCTGAACACCGCCTTGCTCAGAAGAATACAGCGACAGCCCGACCAGGAAGTTTTCTTGGAAATGCTCATTTGGCATTATCTTCAACAAAAGGACTTTGAAGGGGCCATCCTTCAAACCAAGGCCCTTGACCGCCGCTTTGACGAAGGAGGTAAGAGGCTTGTTTCCCTGGGACAATCCTGTGTGAGTAATAAAGAATACGACCTGGCCATGGAATGCTACCAATACGTGATCGATCAGGGTACCTCTACAAGGCATTACGTCAATGCCCGAGTACTCATGACCATGGCCATCAGAGAAAAGATAACCTCGGCTCCTTACACTCAGGAAGACCTGATTAATTTGGAAAGCAACTACATAAAAACTCTTGATGATGTAGGCCGCGATGGTGCTACCGTTAAACTTCAGATCGGCCTGGCAGAAGTGTGGGCCTTTTACCTGAACAAAGCCGACAAAGCCATGGCATTGCTGCAACGAGCCCTAAACGAATATCAATTACTCGAAAATGATGCGGCAAAATGCAAATTAGTTCTGGCAGATATTTACCTGAGACAGGGCGAAATTTGGGAAGCTTCCCTGCTTTACTCCCAGGTCGAAAAAGACTTTAAGTATGAAGCTTTGGGCGATGAAGCCAAATTTAAAAACGCCAAAGTTTACTTTTATACCGGTGACTATAACTGGGCTAAAGCACAATTAGACGTACTAAAAGGATCTACCTCGAAGTTAATCGCCAATGACGCCATGCGCCTGTCGCTCATCATTAGTGACAACTTGTTGTTTGACACCACCGGTCAGGCCCTGAAAGATTACGCAGCCACCGCCCTCCTTTTTGATCAGGGTGATTACCCATCTGCCTTAAAAAAACTTGACGTAATGGAGCGTATCTATGTGGTGCACGAAATCATTGACGAGGTGTACTATATGCAATACGAAGTGTATATGAAAAAACAAGATTATGAGTCCGCTGCGGCTAAATTGCAGTTAATTATCAAGAGTTTTCCCGATGGAATTCTTGGGGATGAAGCTGTTTTTAACCTAGCTGTATTATATCAGCAATTCTTAGATGAGGAAGATCTGGCATTGGAGATGTACAAGAAACTGCTAGCAGATTACCCCGCAAGTATTTATGTGGCTACCTCGAGAAAGAGCTATAGAAATGCCCGGCAAAAAATCGAAAATTAATACTTGTATCGATGATCATTTACAACGTCACAATAAATGTAGAAGAAGAAGTAGCTGATAACTGGTTAACCTATATGAAAACCCGGCACATACCTGATGTGTTGAATACCGGCTGCTTTTCAGCCCATGTGATTTCCAGGTTGATCACGCGCCACGAAGACGAAACAGGAATTACCTATGCCATTCAATACCACTGTCCCGACATGAAAACCTTTGAGCGCTATGAAAAAGAATTTGCCCCGGCACTTAAACAAGAAGTGGTAGATAAATACGGGGGGAAGTTTGTTGCCTTCCGTTCATTGATGGAGACGGTCTAATGGTTTGAAAGTTTAATTGCTGAAATGTCTGATTTTTTATATGTCAAGTGGTAAGGCCTAAAAAACATCTAGGCCAGCATTTCCTCACTGACCAAAATACGGCCGGTCGAATAGCAGATACCTTAAATATCAGGGAAAAACCTCAACGCGTTCTGGAGATCGGTCCGGGAAAAGGCATTCTCACGAATTGCCTTCTGAAAAATCCCGATATCGAACTCAAGGTGATCGAGATCGACGGAGAATCCGTGACTTACCTGAAAGAAGAGCTTCAACTTCCCAAAGCCATGATCATAGAAGGGGATTTTTTAAAAACGGATCTAAGAGAGATCTTTAACGGGCAAACGTATTCTGTCATAGGAAATTTTCCTTATAACATTTCATCACAAATCCTATTCAGTTGCCTGAATAATAGATCGATCGTTAAGGATGTAAGTGGAATGTTCCAGCGAGAAATGGCCCGCCGTATCTGTAGCCCCCCGGGCAGCAAAGAATACGGAATTTTGAGCGTTCTACTTCAAGCATTGTACCAGGTCAACTATGAATTTACAGTCAATGAAGGGGCCTTCTATCCGCCTCCAAGAGTTAAATCAGGTGTTATTTCCTTGGTTCGCAAAGAGGCTAGCCCAGATATTCCGGACTTCAAGCGATTTACCAATTTGGTGAAAACGGCCTTCAACCAGCGCCGCAAGCAGCTGAGAAATACCTTAAAAACACTTAAAAATGATTTGCCCGACCACCCCTACCTGAGCCGCAGGCCGGAAGAACTTTCATGGGGTGAATTTCTAGAATTGTATCACCTTATTCATTCAGGATAAGATCTGTTGCAAGGCATCCTTTAGAATTGTATTAGTTTTGTGTTGAGCAACTATTAGCATGCAATTCAAAATCACCAAAGAATTTACGAGCGACCTTAGAAAGGCCATTAACGAGCAAGATGAACTCCGGGCTGTCGAGCTTACCCATGATCTTTATCCGGCCGATCTTGCCGAGATCATAGGAGAATTAGAGCCTGAAGAGCTAAATCAGTTCTTCCAATACCTGGATGCTGAAAAAGCTGCGGATGCATTGATGGAACTCGAGGAGGACGTCAGGGAAAAATACCTGGCGACATTGAGCTCTGAGGAAATTGCAAAATACTTCATCGATAACATGGATTCAGATGACGCTGCAGACGTCATATCTGAATTGCCGGAAGAATTAAAGGATGAAGTCATCTCCAATCTGGAAGACGTCGATCAGGCCAGTGACATTGTTGATCTTTTAGGGTATAAAGAGGACACCGCGGGTGGACTGATGGCCAAGGAATTGATCCAGGTCAATGAGAACTGGACCCTTACCAAGTGCGTGAGGGAAATGCGAAAGCAAGCCGAGAACATTGAGAATATTTATACCATTTACGTCGTCGACGACGACAGCAAGCTAAGGGGAACCTTGTCACTGAAAAAACTCTTGCTCGCCCCTCCGCGCAGCAGAATTGAAACACTTTATCAAAAAGACATCATTTCAGTCAGAGCTTCGGCCGATTCAGAAGAAGTTGCTTCCATTATGGAAAAATACGACCTGGTCGTGCTGCCAGTCGTCGACGAATTGGGTCGCTTGATAGGACGAATCACCATCGATGATGTTGTAGACGTGATGCGCGAGGAGGCCGAAAAAGACTATCAATTGGCCAGTGGTATTTCACAAAACGTGACCTTTACCGACCGCCTGGCACTCCTCACAAAGGCGCGTCTGCCCTGGCTTTTGATCGGGCTTTTAGGGGGGATTCTTGGAGCAAGGGTCATAGCCATGTACGTAGAAGAGATCAAGATCAACCCCGAAATGGCCTTCTTCATCCCGCTTATCGCGGCCATGGCTGGAAATGTGGGTGTTCAATCTTCTGCCATAATCGTGCAATCCCTGGCAAATAAATCGCTCAGAATAACGTCAGTGGCTGGCCGCTTAGGTAAAGAATTAATGGTGGCTCTGCTCAATGGCTTGGTTTGTTCTGTCATTCTCTTGGGATATAACCTGGTATTCAGTGAATCGATCATGTTAAGTATGACGGTATCCATATCACTGCTAAGCGTCATTATGTTGGCAGCCGTTTTCGGAACGATAGTGCCCTTGTTATTGAACAAGTACAAGATTGACCCCGCCCTGGCTACCGGCCCTTTCATTACTACCATGAATGACATATTCGGTCTGTTCATTTACTTCTTCATTGGGCGAGTGATCTACACCATGTTTTAACTGTGGCTCATAAAGTCCTGTTTATTGATACCGTTCACCCCGTCCTTGAAGAAAAGCTGACGCAGGATGGTTATGAATGTATTCATGACTACCATTGCACTGCCAGCGAACTGGAAGAAATCATCGACGATTATACGGGACTGGTAATTCGAAGTAGGCTTGTATTGACCGAGCAAATTCTTTCTAAGGCTATTAAATTGAAATTTATTGCTCGCTCGGGATCGGGACTGGAAAACATTGATGTCAATTTTGCTGAAAGCAACGGTATCAAATGCATAAACAGTCCTGAGGGAAATGCAAACGCCGTGGGTGAGCACACGCTGGGCATGCTACTCTCACTTTTTAACAAACTACTAAAAGGAGATAGTGAAGTTCGTTCCCTGCAATGGAAAAGGGAAGAAAACCGAGGTTTGGAGATTAGTGGCAAGACGATAGGCATTATTGGATATGGAAACACGGGCAAGGCCTTTGCAAGAACACTTGGTGGATTTGATTGCAAGGTGCTGGTGTATGACAAATTCTTAGCCAACTATGGCGACGCTTTCGCGAAAGAAACAAGTATGCGCGATCTTTACGATGCCTGTGATATAATTTCCTTGCACGTTCCTTACAACACCAAAAACCATTACCTGGCGTGCAAGAACTTTTTTGACTCCTTTAAAAAACCCATTTTTTTTATAAATACTTCAAGAGGAAAGGTATTGGAGACGGCCGCCCTTGTTGAAGCCATGAAGTCTGAAAGTGTTTTAGGAGCATGCCTTGACGTACTCGAATACGAAAAACATTCGTTTGAAGGTTTGCATCGGGATGATATCCCTTCAGCACTTAAATTTCTCATTCAATCGGATCGAACCATTTTATCACCTCATGTGGCGGGATGGACTCACGAGTCTTATTATAAGCTCAGCGTGATACTTTACCAAAAGATACATAAGTGGCGAGAAATAACTAAGGACTTATAAATTAAGATATAATTGTCCTTTTTTGGTAAGAAAAGGGCTTTTTTTATATTTGGTCGAAACTAAACCGCCTTTTATATGAAGATTTCAACCACACATCGAAAAATGAAGTACTCCCGACTCGCAATTATGGGAATGCTCAGCATGTCAATTGTCTTTACATCTTGTGACAAGAAAGAAGACGAAGAACCCACTCCAACTACACCAACAACACCTCCACCGGCAGCACCTGAAAATCCCATTCCGGGTTTTATTGATGGCAGTGGAACATTGGTGGGTATTCAATCCCGAACTTTCCAGAATGTTCCTTTCGTGGGAACCGTCCCCTTTGACCTTGGTCTTGCAGTTGCCGTATTTTACAATACTCCCCAAGACCAAACTTTTTTGGACGCAGGAACCGTAACTGCCAATTCGGAAAATCTGAAAAAGCAGAACAACAACTCCTATGTCTATACACCGGGGCCTACCAATACCGAGGGAATCGATTTTTCTTTGGGCGAAGTTGACTGGTCGGTAAGCGGAAGTACGGACATACCCGCTTTCAACAGAACCAATTTCAACGGTTTTCCCGAAGTCGATGAATTGACCAGTGAAAAAACCATTGATCGCAGCATGGATTATACGCTCTCAAGTGCTTCCATATCCGGGGCCGACAGCATTATTTTCATGATCGGCGGTATTCTGCACATCGTGGCCGGAGGAAACAATTCTTCCACTTTTACTGCGGCTGAATTGGGGACTCTTAACGCCGGGCAAAATTTCGCTCAGATCACGGGGTATAATTACACGTTTTATTCAGATCAGGGTAAGAAGTTTTATTATGTCAATGAAACCGTGGTGACACAGTCTGTTACCTTAAAATAACGTAATCATTCTCAATGAAAAGCCTTCTACATGGAATGTGGGAGGCTTTTCTTATGTTTCGTATTTTTAGGCCATGAAATTTGCTGCCAGACTCATCGGATCACTGGGCGTGATTCTGTTTCTTTCTAATTCTTGCAACAAGAAAGAGAACGATGAAAGTTTCAATATTTTCACCGTAAATCAGGACATCGCACTGGGCCAGCAATTGGTCGATTATTTGGAATCGGATAGTTCAGATATAGACGTGCTTGACCCCGCGGCATATCCCGAGGCCTATGGGCACATGGAGCGAATCCGAAACAAGATCCTTAATTCAGGGGAGGTCTATTATAAAGACCGATTTGATTGGCGCATTCGAATCATCAGGGACGATGAAACACTAAATGCCTTCTGTGCTCCGGGGGGCTTTATTTATGTATATACCGGCATTATCAAATACCTCGACAATGAATACGAACTGGCCGGTGTTTTAGGTCATGAGATCGCCCATGCCGACAAGCGACATTCCACCAGTCAAATGACAAAACAATACGGAATCTCCATCCTGCTGGCTGCTGTGGGCGGCGACCAGAGCATCATCGGAACACTGGCCGCAAACCTGGCCCTGTTAAAATACGGCAGAAATGATGAAAGTCAAGCCGATCAATTCAGCGTTGAATACCTATGTCCAACGACTTACAAAGCTGATGGCGCAGCCCAATTCTTTAGAAAGATCGGCTCTTCTCCTGTACCCGAGTTTCTTTCAACTCATCCAGATCCAAAGGATCGCGTCAACGACATTGAGTCTTATGCAGCAGGCAAGAATTGCACTGGAACCGAAACTCTTGGGCAGTACGTGGCGTTTAAGGCAAGTTTGCCATAGATGGGTCTAAAGTCCAATTCTGGGGAAGCGTGTAATTGTTCGCTCCACACCACTGACCAATTGCTCTCTGTATATTAGTGGATGCATCTATTCGTGTATCGTTCTCAACGACTCGACGACTGAACGACTTTTCATCCCTTTGCCTCTTAACCCTTTCCCCAATTCCTATAAGTTACACGATTAACCGTTTCCCCGGAAAATTAAGGCTACGCCTTATTCTT
Source organism: Vicingaceae bacterium (assembly GCA_040220895.1). Classification (GTDB taxonomy): domain Bacteria; phylum Bacteroidota; class Bacteroidia; order Flavobacteriales_E; family Vicingaceae; genus UBA11591. The sequence goes on along the minus strand of JAVJVY010000017.1, from coordinate 30,800 downwards.
CATCACCATACGCGCAGTGTGCCGGCTTTTCTGTTCAACCAGAATTTCTTTGTTTAGCACCAGTTGATCCAGGGTGGCCTGGTCGTAGTGGCGAACCGTCATAAGTTCCAGGCCTTTGTTGTAAAGCACTTTATAATTTTTATTCAGTGCTTTGACAAGGGCTTCGAGTTTGTATTCATCGTATTTGAAACAAGCAGAAAAACTGATGGCCGAATTTTCCATCAAGTCAATCTTCAAATTCAATTTGGCAAAGGTATTGAAGAGTTCCCCCAGGTTTTTTTCTGAAATGAAGGAATAATCGCGCGTTGTGACACTGAGCAGGACCTGATCCGTTTTGAATATATACGAAGGAAGAAGTGAATCGTCGTCAGAAGTTTCGTTGATGACACTTCCCGCTTCACCCGGAGCCTTAAAGGACTTAACGTATAGCGGAATGGCCTTGTTTTGAAGTGGTTTAATGGTTTTGGGATGAATGACAGACGCTCCGTAATAGGCTAGTTCCACGGCCTCATGGTAAGAAATGTTATCTAATTTGACCGTATTGGAAAAGTACTTGGGGTCTGCATTGAGTAAACCGGGAACATCTTTCCATATCACCACTTCGGTGGCATCCAGTGCATGTGCAAATACCGCTGCACTAAAATCTGAACCTTCCCGACCAAGGGTCGTGGAATGGCCCTGTTCGCAAGACCCGATGAAGCCCTGGGTGACGTATGCACTGTTTTCCTGAAACAAAGCGGCCTTTCGAATTTCTTCGGTACTGGCCTTCCAATTGACCGAAGCATCGCGGTAATTGTTGTTGGTTTTTATTAGTTTACTCGCATCTAGTAAGATATTGTAAATTCCTTTTTCATTCAGGTAATGACTGACGAGGCAAGAAGAAAGCATCTCCCCTTCACTGACAACCTGGTCGTATAGAAAATCATATACGGCTTCATCCCGCTTGAGTAAAATGCACTTGTTTTTAATGCGATCATAAATGATCCTTAGGTCTTTGTGAACCTTGTGATCGGGATCAGGAAAAAGTTCATTGGCGATTTCGTTATGGTACTTTTTTACCTTCCGAACCATTGAATTGATGTCGCGATCGCTGTAGTAAAAATCAGAGGTGAGTTTTTCCAGGGCATTGGTTGTTTTACCCATGGCCGAAACTACGATGATTAATTCATAGCCTACGTTCAACGTAACAATGTCGAGCAGATTCTGAAAAGAGTCAGCATCGACAATGGATGCCCCTCCGAATTTAAAAACCTTCATTCCGTCTTAAAATTATTTATCTGATCCTCATCAAGTCGACCATTCAACCATTCGGAATCAAGCTGTGCCTCAAATTTTCTATAAAAATCCTGAGCATCCAAATTCCAGTCCAGTACTTGCCATGACATTCGTTTGACTTTTTCCTTCTGAGCTATTCTTATAAGCTCGGTCATTAACTTACTGCCTACCCCACCAAACCTGCTGTCCTTAGAGACAATCAAGTCCTCTAGATACAGGCATTTGCCGTTCCAGGTACTGTAGGAATAAAAATAAACAGCAATCCCGCTTAGCTGAGTGCCTGCTTCAGCGACAATGCATTGATAAATAGGATTCGCGCCGAAACCGTCTTTTAACAATTCATCTTCGGTCACCGTGACTTGATTAAGGCCGTGTTCAAATTCTGCCAGCTCTTTGATCAACTTGAGCATGCCACGGATGTCTTCTTTTCTGGCCGGTCGGATTATCAATTCAGACATGATGGCAAATGTAGGGCATATTCAGGCTAAATTGAAGCAACAATGTAAGCGATTCATCAACATGGAATTACGATATTTGCAGAATCTTTCATCACCGTCTGCCAAATGCAAAAACTCAGTGAATTTATAGAAAGTCAGGTCATATTGCCATGTGACGCATCTGATCTCAATACCATGTTTGAATCGGTGGCCCGAGCTGCCGTGAAGATAAGCGCCAAGGTTATGCGAGCTGGAATTCTAGACGTGTTGGGTTCAGCCGGGGCCGAAAACATACAAGGAGAAGTGCAACAAAAGTTGGATGTCCTGGCTGATGAGATCCTTATTAAATCACTTGGAAACAGTGGTCTTTTTGCAGCCGCGGCATCAGAAGAGAATGAGGAAATCGTCATTTTCGAGGGCTCTAAAAGTGCTCCTTATGTCATTGCCTTTGACCCATTGGATGGTTCTTCCAATATAGATGTTAATGTCTCGATCGGAACCATATTTACCATATTCAGGCGTGTAGATCAATCCAAAGAAGTATCTGTGAAGGATTTTTTTCAGGCCGGTGACAAGCAGCTTGCCGCAGGGTACGTAATTTACGGAACATCAACCATGATGGTCATGTCAACGGGAAATGGCTTAAACGCTTTCACATTGAACCCCGATGAGAGTACTTTCTACCTGACACACGCCGACATACTCATACCTAAAAGCGGCAGAATATTCAGCATCAATGAGGGAAATTATTCTAGCTTTCACCAAGGATTGAAGCGCTATATCGGCTGGTGCAAGTCAGATCAAACCGATCTAGGAAGTCCTTATTCGGCTCGATACATCGGTTCCATGGTTGCCGACATTCATCGCAACTTTCTTAAGGGTGGACTTTTTCTTTATCCGCCCACAACTTCTTCACCCAACGGAAAACTGCGCTTGCTTTACGAATGTATGCCCATGGCATTTTTAGCTGAAAATGCAGGTGGAAAGGCCAGCACTGGGCTGGAGCGCATCCTGGACTTACAGGTCGAGGGGCTTCATCAACGATGTCCGATCTACATAGGATCGGCCAATATGGTCGAAAAAGTGATTAACTTTCTCGATAATCCGGATATGCAATGAAAAACTTGAGCTTTGTACTCCTTTCCATGACCATCCTTTTTTTGGCTTCATGTAAAAAAGATGAAGAGCAGCTTCCTGCTGCCAGTGATAGCTTTTCTGCAAAAATCGATGCGGCCTCATGGAAAGCCACCTCCTATCAGGCTTCTATTTACAATGGATCCATTGTCATTGTAGGTCAGGCTTCGAATGGTACTTCAATTACACTGAGCATTGCCAGCGACACCGCGGGACTTTATGGGCTGAGCAATTCCACAGCCAGTGCGGCAAGCTATAGTTTGGGATCAGGTAAGGGTTTTTCGTCTGCCTCCAGCCCGGACGCCGGAGGTCAAGTACTCATTGAGTCTATCAATGTTGGCACAAGAGAAATTACGGGCCAATTCAATTTCATCGGAATTCGAAGCTCGGATGACAGCACCATTAACATCAGCGGCGGCCGATTCGTAAAATTGAAGTATTCCAACCTTCCGTTAGGACTGGAAAATAATCAATTGAGTGCCAAGATCAACGGTAACAATTGGTCACCTTCAAATGTATCGGGATTTGTTGCATTTAACACCTTGTATATCAATGCTATAGACCCGGACGGAACCAAGAGTCTTGCCTTTGAACTTCCTTATGACATAGGACCTGGCAGCTATACCTTAAACTATTTTACAGATTACAAAGCGCTTTACATAAGCCCGTCTGGAGCAAAGCATTATGCTGTCCGAGGCAATCTCAATGTCTCTTCTCACAACCTGGTAAGTCAGGAAATCAATGCCGGTTTCGACATTTACCTTGAAGAACACGAAGGCAAGGGTGTGGTTAGGATTACCGTGGGAGATTTCGAAATTAATTATGAATAGAGGCCAAAGCGAGGCTCGTAATTTCCCCAATGTCTGAACTGATTCGAAAGAAATACGAGGAATCCCAATCCGTCCAAGACATTGTTAGGGAAAAAAACCGAGAAAAATTCGGAGCGCTTTCTATCACTGGGCTCAGCGGTTCTTTGTCGTCCTGCATCATTTCCGCCGTCCACAATCTGGAACGACACCCTACTGTAATCGTACTGCCTGAAAAGGAAGACGCCGCCTACGTTTACAACGACATTCAGCAACTTCTCAACAAGGAAAAAGTGCTTTTTTTTCCTGCCAGCGGACAAAGACTTGTTCAAGGTGAAGGTCGCGAGATCAATACCCTTGATCGGACCTTGGTTTTAAAGGCATTGTCCAGGCCAAATTTCAACGCCATTATTATCACTTATAGCGACGCTGTCATGGAGCTGACCACGGTGAAATCGGAAGTCCGAGACATGAGCATTGAACTGAAACAGGGTGAGGAAATGATCATGGACTTGTTGGTGGAAGAATTAAATGAACGGAAATTCGAGCGAAGCGACTTTGTTTACAAACCAGGGCAATTTTCATGGCGGGGTGGCATTATTGATGTCTTTTCATTTACTTCTGAAATGCCGTTCAGATTGGAATTTAACGGTGATACCATAGAGTCCATTCGCAGATTTGATATACAGGATCAGTTGTCAATAAATTCGTTGAAGGAAGTTTCCATCACTCCCGATGTTGCAAAACTCGAACACAGTTCCGAAGTGATTTTCTTTGAAAACTTACCCCAGTCTTCTTGTATCTGGATCAAAGACATGCCTTTATTGCTGGACAAGCTGAATTTGATTCATGACCACGCTGAAGGGAAAGAAGTCAAGGTGGCCCATGCCAGTCCTGAAAAAGTCATAGGGGCCTTCAATTCCTTCACAACCATTCAATACGGAAACCATTTCAAAGCCGATGATTCCATCGAGATGACGATTAATTCAACTCCTCAGCCCTCATTCAATAAACAATTTGAACTACTTGCAGAAAATCTCAGAGATTTTAAAAACAAAGGCTATGACAACTTCATCTCGGCTTCAGACAGCAATCAGGTCAACCGCTTCTACCAGATCTTTGAGGATATTGGCCAGGACGTCCACATAAGTCCCGTAATCTCAAACTTGCACGAAGGATTTATTGATCATTCCAACAAACACCTGATTTATACCGATCACCAGCTATTTGGGCGATATCACAAATTCAGACTTCGCGAGAGTTTTGGCCAAAAAAGTGACAACCTGAGTTTAAAGGAATTGAAAGGCCTTCAGGCCGGCGATTTTATCACGCACATCGATCACGGCGTGGGTCGCTACAGCGGTTTGGAGAAAATTGATGTCAACGGCAAGATGCAGGAAGCCATACGCATCATTTATAAAAATCACGATGTACTTTATGTGAGCATCCATTCCCTTCACCGCATATCAAAATACATTGGTAAAGATGGCAGTGAACCTCAGCTGGCCAAACTGGGTAGCAATGCATGGAAAACCTTAAAGCAAAAGACCAAAAGCAAGGTCAAGGAGCTTGCCTTTGATCTGATAAAACTCTACGCAGAAAGAAAAGCCAAAAAAGGATTTGCTTTTTCTCCCGATTCATACCTGCAAACAGAGCTGGAAGCATCCTTTATTTATGAAGACACCCCCGACCAGTTTAAAGCGACCAATGATGTGAAGAAAGACATGGAAGAACCACATCCGATGGATAGACTGGTATGTGGAGACGTTGGTTTTGGCAAAACTGAAGTGGCCATCAGAGCAGCTTTCAAAGCAGTGAATGATAGTAAACAAGTAGCCATTTTGGTCCCTACAACCATTCTGGCCATGCAGCATTACAAAACCTTTAAGACCCGACTCGAACCCTTCCCCTGCAAGGTGGAATACCTCAACAGGTTCAGGTCGGCAGCAGAACAACGTCGCATAATTGAGGAATTAAAAGAGGGGAAAGTCGATATCCTGATAGGGACACACAAGATCTTGTCTGACAAGGTAAAATTCAAGGATCTGGGTCTTATGGTGATCGATGAGGAACAGAAATTCGGTGTGGGCTCAAAGGATAAATTAAAGTCCATCAAAGTCAATGTTGATAGTCTTACCTTGACTGCCACACCCATACCAAGAACCTTGCAATTTTCGATGATGGGAGCCCGAGATCTGTCGGTAATAAACACTGCACCACCAAACAGACAGGCCATCGAAACCAGGTTATTTGAATTTTCAGAACACATCATAAAAGAGGCCATTGAATATGAAGTTTCCAGAAATGGACAGGTGTTCTTTATTCATAATCGGGTTCAGAACATAGGAGAAGTAGGTGCCATGGTAAGCCGGCTTTGTCCCGGTGTAAGAGTCCTGGTTGCCCATGGACAAATGAAAGGAAGCGAACTCGAAAAGAAAATGGTCGATTTCATCGACGGAGAGTTCGACGTGCTCGTGTCAACAACCATCGTGGAATCAGGACTGGACATTCCAAATGCAAATACCATTATCATCAATCAAGCAAATAATTTCGGTTTGAGTGACTTGCATCAGATGCGAGGAAGGGTGGGTCGATCGAATAAAAAGGCTTTCTGTTATTTACTTGCCCCCGCTCCGAGTGTTTTAACGGCACTTGCAAGAAAAAGATTGAAAGCAATTGAACAATTTTCACAATTGGGAAGCGGATTCCAGATCGCCATGAGGGATTTGGACATCAGGGGTGCAGGCAACCTGCTCGGGGGCGAACAAAGCGGATTTATCACCGAAATGGGCTTTGACATGTATCAAAAGATCTTAAACGAGGCCATCCAGGAACTGAAAGAAAGTGAATTCAAAGAATCATTTGCAGACGATGAAAATAAGATTTATGTCTCTGATTGTCAAGTTGAAACCGATTTCGAAGTACTCATTCCCGACGACTACGTAACGAATATTGACGAGCGTCTGTCGCTTTACCGTGAACTAGATGACATTGAGGACTCCCAAGGGCTCGAAAAATTTAAAACGGCCATGGAAGATCGATTTGGATTAATCCCAAAGCAAGTTTCAGATCTGTTTGACATCATTAAACTCCGGTGGACGGCAAAAAGGACCGGACTGGAAAAGATCGTTCTGAAAAATAGTAAAATGATCTGCTACTTTATTTCAAACCCCGATTCGATGTACTTTCAATCTACTGATTTTCAATCTGTTCTTCGTTTTGTGCAGCAAAATCCAAACCTGTGCAGAATGGTTGAGCGAAAAGAAAGATTGAGTCTGGCATTTGAACATGTGACGGCAATCTTTGAAGCACGCGAGATCATTTCGGGAATTCTACCAAAAAAGGTGGAAAATGCCTTACAAGATTAGCTGCATGCTATTGTAACTCAGGGTGAATATGTTTAATTTCGCTCACTCATTAAACTACCTTCTTGAGCGCTTCCAAAGAAATTAAGTCTGCCCTTATTTCCGTATTTCACAAAGACCGTTTAAAACCGATCATTAATAAACTAGATGAATACGGCGTATCGATCTATTCTACCGGAGGAACCCAGAAGTTCATAGAGGCAGAAGGAATCAAAGTGAGTGCTGTCGAAGAGCTGACTTCGTACCCTTCAATTTTAGGAGGTCGGGTTAAAACCTTACATCCTAAAGTGTTTGGCGGCATCTTGGGTAGACGTGAATTACAGGACGATCTTCGTCAACTCGAGCAGTATGATATTCCCGAAATTGACCTGGTCATCGTGGATCTCTATCCATTTGAAGAAACGGTAGCATCGGGGGCCAATGAAGATGAAATCATTGAGAAGATAGATATTGGTGGGATATCACTAATACGGGCCGCTGCTAAGAACTACAAAGACGTGCTCATCGTTTCCAGCAGAGATCAATACGGCGAGTTAGAGCAGTTGCTGGAAGAGAAAAAGGGCTATTCAGAGTTGGAAGATCGAAAAGAATTTGCTTCCCACGCCTTTGATATTTCATCGCATTACGATACTGCCATCTATAATCACTTCAGTGGCGGAAAAGCTTCCTTGAAATTCAGTGAGCGGCGAAAAAAAATGCTGCGTTATGGAGAAAACCCACACCAAAAGGGTAGTTTTTTCGGCGACTTGGATGCCGTTTTCAAACAGATGCACGGCAAGGAATTATCATACAACAACCTTCTAGATGTGGATGCCGCCATTAATTTGATGCGTGATTTCGGCACGGAAAATCCAACCTTCGCCATCCTGAAACACAATAATGCCTGTGGACTGGCGGTTCGAAACAACCTGTTGGAAGCCTATATTGCAGCACTTGCAGCAGATCCTGTGTCGGCTTTTGGAGGAATTTTAATATCGAATCAAGCCTTGGATGTGGACACAGCGGTCGAAATTCACAAGTTGTTTTGCGAAGTCGTCATTGCCCCCTCTTATGATGAAGAAGCTTTTGCCTTGCTCTCTCAAAAGAAAAACAGGATCATTCTTGAATTAAAGGACTGGGGCTTTCCGGACTTGACCTACCGAAGCTTGTTGAACGGAGTCATCTCCCAGGACCGAGATTCAGTTGTCGATCGTCCAGGTGACTTCGAGGATGTTACTACTATCAAGGCAAATAAGTCCCAAAAAGAAGACCTGGAGTTTGCCAGCATTCTGGTAAAGCACACCAAATCGAACGCCATCGTATTGGCAAAGAATAAGCAATTAATTGCAAGTGGCACGGGCCAGACATCACGTGTAGATGCCTTAGAACAGGCCATTGGGAAGGCAAAACATTTCAAATTTGATCTAAAGGACGCGGTTATGGCTTCAGACGCATTTTTTCCTTTTCCCGACTGTGTTGAAATTGCTAAAAATGAGGGAATAAATGCCGTCATTCAGCCTGGTGGCTCGATTAAGGATAAAGATTCCATTGATTATTGCAACGCCAACGGTATGGCCATGGTATTTACCGGTCACAGACATTTCAAACATTGATTTAGGATTCAGAACGCATGGGAATATTTGATTTTTTAACGCAAGAAATTGCCATTGACCTTGGTACCGCTAACACACTCATCATTCAAAACGATAAGGTTGTGGTTGACGAGCCTTCCATAGTAGCCAAAGACGTACTCACTGGAAAAATCATAGCAGTTGGGCGTGAAGCCATGCAAATGCACGGTAAGACGCACGAGAACATCAAGACCATCCGACCATTGAAAGATGGAGTTATCGCTGACTTTGATGCCGCCGAACACATGATCCGTGGAATGATCAAAATGATCGATAACAAGAAAAGGTTATTCAAACCTTCCCTTAGGATGGTTATATGCATTCCTTCCGGAATAACCGAGGTTGAAAAGCGCGCGGTAAAAGATTCAGCAGAACACGCCAATGCCAAAGAGGTATACTTGATCCATGAACCCATGGCGGCAGCAATCGGAATTGGGATTGATGTTCTGGAACCCATGGGTAACATGATTATTGATATCGGTGGAGGTACGAGTGAAATCGCCGTTATAGCGCTTGGTGGAATCGTATCGGACACTTCAATTCGGGTCGCGGGGGATGATTTCACCAATGACATTGTTGACTACATGCGTCGACAACACAACATACTAATTGGAGAACGATCGGCGGAGCGAATAAAAATCGAGGTTGGTTCTGCCTTGCCTGAATTAGATAATCCACCAGATGATTTTGCCGTTCAGGGAAGGGACCTGATGACGGGTACTCCCAAAGAAATACATGTTTCTTATTCAGAGATCGCTCATGCGCTTGACAAATCCATCAGCAAGGTGGAAGATGCCGTTCTAAATGCGCTGGAACATACCCCTCCCGAGCTTTCTGCCGATATATACAGGACAGGTCTCTACCTGGCCGGCGGTGGTTCACTGCTAAGGGGGCTGGACAAACGAATTTCATTGAAGACAAAGTTACCCGTCCACGTGGCCGATGACCCTTTAAGAGCCGTTGCCCGCGGCACAGGTATTGCTTTGAAACACCTGGATACCTTCCCCTTCCTTATGAGGTAAGAAGATAAAGCGCTAAATGCTCAGTTTATTACGATTTCTTTTCAGGCATTCCTATGTTGTCTACTTCTTGCTGCTAGAGGCAGTAGCATTTCTTTTCCTGATACAGAACAATCCCTACCAACGCGCGTCTTTTTTGAATTCTTCTGATTTTATCTTTGCCAGCACATATAAGGCCTTTGATAATGCAGCAAATTACATGAACCTCCATAGGGTCAATATGGAATTGGCCAATGAAAACAGCGAGCTCAGGAATAAATCCATCCACTATTTTCGTAAAACATTCAACAACAATGTTATTTACCGAGATTCATCCTACGAGCAAGAATACGCCTTTCATCCCGCCAAAATAATTCGAAGCACGACGAATCAACGCAACAATTACTTAACGCTCGATAAAGGTGAAATGAATGGAGTGCGAGCGGGTATGGGTGTGATAAGCGCCAATGGTGTTCTTGGTATTGTTATTGAAACCTCGAAACACTTCTCGGTGGCCATGTCTGTGTTGAATAAAAACAGCCGCCTAAGTGCCATGGTCAGAAAAAATGGTTACTTCGGATCTGTCGAATGGCCCGGGGAAAATTACCGCATTGGTTTACTCAAAGAAATTCCAAACCACGTTAGCTTGGTAGAAGGTGATACGGTTGTGACCAGTGGTTTTTCCGGTATATTTCCCGAAGGCGTTCCTATTGGGACCGTCAAGGCGGTAAGTCGCAAGCCCGGGAGTGGATTTTTGGAAGTCGAAATCTTATTCACCCAGGATTACCGTAAGGTTTCATATGCCAACGTGATTAAATACCTGCACCACCTTGAGCGTCAAAAACTCGAGTCTATAATTCTCGATAATGATTAATATAATCGGCAGGTACGCTCTTACCTTTGTACTCCTGGTCTTGCTTCAGGTGCTGGTCTTCAATAATCTGCATTTGAGCTTTCTGTTGAACCCATATGTCTACGTGCTTTTTATTTTACTCCTTCCATTTGAAACACCGGGTTGGCTCACTTTGACTCTTGCATTTTTTACAGGTTTGGTCATGGACGCATTTTGCAATACCATGGGTTTGCACACAATGTCGATTGTACTTTTAGCTTTTGGTCGAAAGTACTTACTCGAACTTATGGCACCCAGAGACGGCTATGACCAGGGAAAATATCCACATTACAGCAACATGGGCTTATTTTGGTTCATCATCTATGGTGGTATCCTTACACTCATTCACCACCTTTGCCTTTTTATTTTAGAAGATTTCAGGCTTGCCTATTTTTTACTTGCACTGGCAAAGAGCTTTTTGAGTACCCTTTTCAGCATGGCTATTATGTTGATTCTGATGCTATTCTCCTATAAACCATCTTCATGAACAGCCGCAAGTATATCATAGGAGGTAGCATGGCATTTCTTGGTCTGATTTTTGTTCTTCGCTTATTTTATGTCCAGGTTTATACCGACAAATACAAACTGGATTCAAGGAACAATGTGCTGCGTTATATAACCGATTATCCTGCCAGGGGATTAATCTATGACAGAAACGGTGAGTTACTGGTTTACAATCAAGCAGCCTATGATCTGATGATCATACCCAAGCAAACGACCAAATTGGATACCGAACTTTTTTTAGAGCTAATTAATCTGCCAAAAGAAGAATTCATAATACGCTATGACAAAGCCAGAACTTATTCCAGCCGAAAACCAACGGTATTTGTTGCCGATATGTCGGTAGAAGAATATGGTCGCTTACAGGAAGTTTTGTTCAAATTTCCGGGTTATTATACTCAGGCCAAAACTTTGAGAAAGTATCCCCTAAGATCGGCTAGTCACCTATTGGGGTATATCAGCGAGGTGGATAAGGGAATCATTGAAAAAAAACCCTATTACCGAATGGGCGATCACATTGGGATGAGCGGCGTGGAAAAAGAGTACGAAGAAGTAATTCGCGGGCAACGCGGTCGGCGCATTATTCTTGTCGATGTATTTAATCGCGAGAAAGGGCGCTTTGAAGATGGTGCATACGACACGTTGGCGATTTCGGGAAAGGACCTTTACCTGAGTATCGATGCCGGTCTGCAACAATACGGTGAGTTGCTGATGTCCAATAAAAAAGGCAGCATTGTTGCCATTGACCCTAAAACAGGAGAGATCCTTTCGCTTATCTCCAAACCTGATTATGACCCCAATATTTTAGTGGGCAGAATTCGGAATGAAAATTACAAGAAACTAAAGTTGGATACCTTGAAACCTCTGTTCAACAGGGCACTTATGGCCAATTACCCTCCAGGATCCACTTTCAAGCTTATCAACGCTCTGATAGGCTTGCAGGAAGGGGTGCTAACTCCTCAAACCCGTTATACTTGCTACAACGGATACCGTGTCGGTTCATTTCATATGGGTTGCCATTCACACCGATCACCCATCGATCTTGAGTACTCCATTCAAACATCATGCAATGCCTATTACAGCAATGTCTTCAGGTCAATAATCGATAACTATCCAAAAGCCGAAGAGGGATATAATGCCTGGAAAAAGTATGTTGACCAATTTGGTTTGGGGCACAAGTTGAACATCGATCTTCCCAACGAGCTCAATGGTTTTGTCCCTTCGCAGAGCTACTACGACAAGTATTACAGCAGGGGTCATTGGAATTCATTGACGGTTGTTTCATTGGCCATTGGTCAGGGCGAACTTGGAATAACACCCCTTCAAATGGCAAATATTTCTGCTGTACTTGCCAACAGGGGTTATTATTACACACCTCATCTGGAAAAAAGTGGCTTTAACAGGGAAGTGGAGTTTCACAAAATCGATATTGATTCATCGTACTTTAATTTAGTGGTTGATGCCATGGAAAAAGTGGTTCAAAGTGGAACAGGAGTGTCGGCAAGAAAAGAAGGAATTGCCATTTGCGGGAAAACGGGAACGGTAGAAAACCCACATGGGGATGATCATTCCACCTTTCTGGCATTTGCTCCAAAAGATGATCCCAAAATTGCCATTTCGGTCTACGTGGAAAACGGTGTTTGGGGCTCGAGGTGGGCCGCACCAATTGCGGGCCTGATGATTGAAAAATACCTCAATGACAGCATTCAAAACAAGGCTTTGGAAGAAAGAATGATCAACGGAAATTTATTGTCATCCAGTGAGAAATAACCAGGGCATTTTCGAACGTATTGACTGGGTAACGGTCTCACTTTACTTGCTGTTGGTTTTTGTAGGGTGGCTCAACATCTATGCGGCAGTCTATAACGAAGAACACCAAAGCATTTTTGATATCTCTCAGCGCTACGGAAAACAACTATTATGGATCGGGGCCGCTATTGTGATTGCCATTGCCGTTTTATTGGTCGATTTTAGATTTTACAGTTCATTTGGCTATGTTTTGTATGCCATCATGATGGCCCTTCTGCTGGCTGTGTTGATCTTTGGTACAGAAGTTAAAGGAGCCCGGTCATGGTTTACCTTTGGAAGTGTGGCAATCCAGCCATCTGAATTTGCCAAATTCGCCACCGGCCTGGCTCTGGCAAAGTACCTCAGTGGATTGAATGTTAAAGTCCAGAACAGCAAGACACGTTTTATTTCTTTCGTAATTATATTCTTGCCAGCAGTATTAATCCTTTTTCAGCCCGATACGGGTTCAACTTTGGTTTATGCATCACTACTTGTGGTCATGTATAGGGAAGGGCTTTCGGGAAAGTATTTTACTTTGGCCATTAGTGTTGCCCTGCTATTTATTTTCACTCTACTGATACGAAATTCAAGCATTGGGCTTTCGGGGGAATATTCCCTTGACGGGGGTTGGATATTGGTAACCATGCTCGCTATTCTGGGCATCTTCGTTTCGATTGTTTTTCGAAAAATCAAGTACGTATGGCAGTTCGTGGTTATTGTCTTTGTACTCGCATCATGTGTGATACTAAGTGTAGATTATGTCTTTGACAATGTCTTACAAGCGCATCAAACCAAAAGAATAGATGTACTGCTGGGTTTAGAAGACGATCCTAAAGGTGCTGGATATAACGTCAATCAATCAATGATCGCCATTGGAAGTGGAGGATTTGCAGGCAAGGGATATCTTCAAGGAACACAAACCAAATATGATTTTGTACCGGAACAGAGCACCGATTTCATCTTTTGCACTATTGGGGAAGAGTGGGGGTTTCTTGGCAGCCTGGTACTTATTACCCTATTCGTCTTCTTATTTTTACGGCTTATTCAGCTCGCTGAAAGACAGCGCTCGCCTTTTAGCAGGATCTACGGCTATGCCGTGGCCTCCATCCTGTTTTTCCATTTCGCGGTTAACATCGGCATGACCATCGGACTTGCCCCGGTTATTGGAATACCACTTCCTTTTATAAGTTATGGTGGCTCTTCGCTTTGGTCCTTTACGGTTCTGCTCTTTATATTTGTAAAGTTGGATTCAGACCGACTGAATATTCTTTAATAGAACCTGAAGCGTCTGTCTTCGATGTCGGATGACTTTTTAAGTGATTCGAAAACTTCATAGTCTACCCTTGAAGTTCTTGACTGCGCAAGCTGATTCTTTTCAACTTCTACATTCACGTCTTCATTCACGTCGTCTATTTTGTCGATACTTATAATATAGACTCCCCCCTCACCTTCAATGGGCACACTGAGGTCTCCTGAACTCATTGTGAAGATCTTACCCATCACTTGGGGTTCTCTGCCCATACCAGGAACACTGTAGCCATCAAAAATGATGTTATTGGCAGTTTCCACCATCAAATTCAATTTGGCTGCGCCAGCCTTGATATCGGTAATGCCCGCCATTTCTTCTTTGAACTTTTGCGCTTTTTTCTTTTTAATAGCACCAATTTCTGCCTCACCATATACCCTGTCCAAAGGGGCCAGACCATCTTCGTGTATCTCTTTCAGGCGGCAAACCACAAAGGCATCACCGAACTGCATGGCTTCAGACACCTCTCCTAATTCAGCTTCAAATGCCCAGCGAATCAAGCCCCTTGATGATTCCACTTCTGGTATCATAAAATCCACCTCTTTAACATCCGAACTATTAAATTCTGCCTGGTATTCACCCGCCAAAGATGCCATATCCTCTGATGTCACTGCCCTGACAGACATGTCATTTGAAGCGGTGAATTGCCCATCCATGGTTTCACGGCTAGCGTCGATGGATCGTTCGATCTGAGCCACCTGAAGCTTCTTGACCACTGGACTCTTGGCGGTTACTTCCATCAGATGTATCCCAAAGCTAGATTCCACTTCCATTAATCGATTGACATCTGCCTTGAAGCAACTATCATTTATAACCGGAATCATAAATCCTTCTTTGAACCATCCTAGGTCGCCGCCCTTTTCCTTTGATCCCGGATCTGCGGAGTACTTATTGGCCAATGCCGCAAAGTCTGCTCCACTGGCAAGGGCCGTTTTTATGGAATCCACCCGTTCTAATGTCACTTCTTTATCATCTTTCTCAACGGGTATCAGGATGTGACGTGCCTGAACAGAATCGGGAGCAAATTTAATCTTGGTTATCTTCAGCATTTTCCATTTTCGACCTTCAATGTAGGGTTCGACCGTATAGTTCAATTCACCTGTCTGGAACAAGGACGTGTCGAAATTAGGTTCATCATTCCTGCTATAAAAACGGAAGTCAAACTCTTTGTCAGAATTTGCGTTGACAAATGTCGAGTCGTCTTCTGTCTTTATGAACTGAGTATACGTATTGTCTACCCACTTTTTAACTGCAGCGCTATCGGCACTGGATGGAATAACACGAAAAATTGCATACTCAATGTTTCGCGACTTGGTTTCCACGAACCTGCCGGGATTCTCGTCGTAAAAGTCTTTCACATCGCTCTTGGTAACAGTCACACTTGAATCTACAACATCGGCATAACGCTTAACCATATAAGAAATACTCACTCGCTTGTTTTGACTTTTGTGGTATTCCCTTGCCTCGAAGTTAGTGACGTAAAGTCCTTGCTTTATCAGTGAGTAATACTTGTCATGTCTACTTAATTTTTTCATTTCTGCCTCTAAGGCTAACCACTGACGTTTAGAATCACCGGTTTCATCACGTTCAATATTTTTAAGGAAAGCTATGACGTTATTCTTGTCAAACTGGCCCGTTTCTTTATTAGTGAAGGCGTTCCTGACAAAAGGATGTGGATTGTCACCATAAGTGATATCGGCCAATTCTTCTGTGCTGATGACCACGCCTAATTCATCAAGTTCTGTATCGAGGATGTTCTCTTCAAGGTATTGCTTCCATACTTCATCCCTGATCTGACCATGCACAAATTCCGGTATGTCCTGTCCCCTGTTTTCTACTTTGTAGCGTTCCAGTATTTGCTGGTATCGGTCGTTAAATTCCGTTGCGCGAATGTCTTTTCCATTGATTGAGCCAATGTTCTGGAGGTCTCCTCCAAAGACGCTAGAACGCGAAGAAAATAAGTCGGTAAGGATGAAGGCCATTAATGCTCCACCAACCACGATGAGCAAAAGGGTTGATTTTTCCCTGATTTTGCCGATTACTGCCATAAAATTTCCTTAAAAAATTGGGTTGCGAATATACGATTGTATCGCAAATAATGAAAGACTTATTCCGCCTCTGTTTTCCTTAATATAACCAGTTCAATCCTGCTTTCCGCCACTTTTAATATACTGATCTCGAAATTCTCAATCACTACGACCTCTCCTACCTTTGGTATGCTCTGCGTATGATGAAGAATAAATCCCGCAAGTGTCTCATAATCATCTGATTCCGGAATGTCAAGATCAAATGTCTGATTAATGTGATCTATCTCGAATCGAGCACTAAATTCATATTTATCCGGTCCCAGTTTCTTTTCGATGAGTTCTTCAGTGTCGTATTCATCGTCAATTTCTCCAAAAATCTCTTCCAACAGGTCCTCCCGAGTCAGCATTCCGGATGTTCCTCCGAATTCATCTACTACAACGGCAACGTTTTTTCTTGAGGTAATGAACTTTCGTAAAATATTATTTGCTGTCATGGACTCAGGAACAATGACCACCGGCGACAAATGTTCGATCAATTGATCGGAAGGCTCAAACATGGTCGAGGAATGTATGTACCCAATAATGTGGTCAATGTTGTCTCTGTAAACCAGGATCTTTGAAAGTCCCGTATCCACGAATTTCTTGAGCAGCTCGTCACTTGCGTCTCCTATCTCGAGCCCTTCTATTTCATTTCGTGGAATCATGCATTCCCTGGCCTTGGTTGATGAAAATTCGAGTGCATTTTTTAAAAACAAGAATTCGTTGTCAACTTCTTCAATGCGACTTTCTGTTTTAGAAAGGTCTGCCAGGTAGTGGTTCAGGTCTACAATACCAAAGTCAATTGATTCTTCGTCTATCGTTTCTTTCATGATCCATTCTATGAGCTTTCTGGAAAAACCGATGATCAGCAATGTGGGAAGGTAAAGCACATAATAGGTCAAAATTAAAGGGATCTTGAAAAAGTTTAGTGCCAGATTCGGATTCAAACTAAAGATGGCTTTGGGTATGAATTCGGCTACAAAGAGAACGATAATGGTCGAAAAGATGGTTTCAATCAGTAAAACGATTAATTCATTTTGAACAAATGGAAGAATAATGGGGTCAAGCCAGTCTGTCATGTAGATTCCATACATGACAACAGCCATATTGTTCCCTACAAGCATAGCGCCTATAAGTTTCCACGATTTCTTGAAGAGTTCCGAAAGATAGGCCGACAGAAAAACACCCTTCTTAACATCCAATTCAAGTTCTAGGCGTGAAAAACTGACAATGGCTATTTCCATGCCCGAGAAAAAAGCAGAAAGCAGTAAAGAAATCAATATGCCGACAATAATTGTTTCCATTATTCGACTGTTGAATTATGGTTGTCTGATTTCTCCATGCGCTTTCTTGTTCTTCTTCTTAACAAAAAAAGCATGGATGCCAGAACGGAGAAGAATAAAAAGTAATAGGCGTCTTCGATGGCACCGGTAAAACCACGATATGCCGCAATACCCACCGATACAATTGCTACGGTGAGCCACATTCTTTCCAGAAACACAATGATCTTATTCATCTTCTTTAGTGATGATACCTTTTGGTTTTAATATTTTGTACTTGGTGAACGACTCATTTGATTCAAAGCCCTCTCCCATAATGATCTCGTCATCGGTGGTTATCTTCACAAACACTTCTGAGTAGATACGCTGCGTATTTCGATCCCAGATCAAATGTTCGGTATTAAGGGTTTCACCCTCCGAATTTACAATAACTACATCATTTTTAGCCTCCATAATGTTTGCAGAAATGCGATCAATGGCATAATTCGCAGTCAGACGTGAACTTTCCTGATCAATGCTGTCATAGAATATAACTTCCACGCCCCTTGGCATTTCATTGTACATCACCTTGTCGATGTATCGGTGCATTTCAGGTGCAAAAGCTTTGACCTTTAATCGGGCATTTTCGGTGTAAAAGATTTCTGAATCATAACTGGATTCCACCGGAATGACCTCTTCATTGGCCATTTTTTCGACTTCCGCCTCTTCATTCACACATGAAAATAAGAAAATCATAAGGCACAAGGGCCCTGAATAAAATAACCGAAAATGGACCTTCTTCAAGTAGTTTATTTGAGCCTAGCCTTGGTGTTCACGTTGATCCAGCAACCAACGGTGTACTCTGATCCATCGGTAACTCCGTGAAAGAAAGCATCCTGGGTAGAAGGAAAATACTGGGAATACTTCGCAATTTTTTGAGCGGCTTCAACGGCGTATTCGGCATCAACCGATTTGGCCTTAGCGTACATGTCTACGGCAACCCAATAGGGTGATTTAAGTGCGCCGTCCTTTCCTTCACTGCATTGTGAAATACTGGAAGCGTACAAGTCGCCGATCAGCATGTAGGGTTCGCCCCAGCCTTCACGATAGCCGGCAGCTTTTTGGGCATGGGTCCGTGCGGCGGGATAATTTTTTTGACCAAAATGTGCTTTTGATAGCCAGAGTTCCAAGTCAGCCAGGGTCTTGCTCAGGTTTTCATCGTCTGTCATGTCATCTGCCAAGTCAATAGCTTCAACAAAGTAACCAACGGCTTCTCCGTACTGTGATTTTTTCATTGACATGATGCCCATGTTGCGAGCTGATCCGGTCGATGGATTCATGGCGTGAAGGCGGCTGGCAACTTTAAAAAAGATAGGTGAACCTGCACAATCTTTACTATCCATGGTCTCTGCTGCCGAGGCTAACCATTTTTGATTGTCCTTGTTTCCCTCGTATTTGCTTTCGTAAAACTTGGTCAAGACTTCACATGATATGTAGGGTTCCACCATTTTAAGGACGTTTTCCTTTGCCGTGGTGTAAGATTCTATGTCGCGAGGCTTGGTTGATGTGGCAATGTTGTAATCAATGATGCTTGAACATTCATTGAACATGTCCACCCAGAAGTCTGCTGTCTGGGCTGTTTCTTCATTTAATTTAAGTGCAGCTCGGAAATAAAAATCGATGACATAAGCTTCCGAGGCATTCCCCTCAAGGGTGATCGATTTTTTCAAAGTATTATACGCTTCTTGGTAACTTGGACGTCCGTACTTGAGCATGGCGGCACCTTTCTTTCCAAGCACGTAACCTTCTTTTCCGAAATGTTGAATTCGTGCATCGTACAATAAGTAAAGCGTGTCGATTAAACCATTCTTTCTCTCTTTATCACCTTTGCTCTCCTTGATCATGTTTCCGATAATCTTTTCAGCATCCACATAGAGTTTAAGGCTGGACTGAGGGCATATTTGATAAACCTTGCGGACAAAGGAAAAGGCCTTTTCGTACTTGTTTTCCCGAAGAAAATCTTTGTATACCGAAAGGTTTTCGATACACTTGATGCTGTCTTCTGCCGTGGCACCGTATTTCCCCTGTGCCATTGCGGGCATTAGTCCAATGAAAAATAAAATTCCCGTTAAAGTGAATCCAATGATCTGGTTTTTCATAATGTCGGTATTAATCGTATTTGCGTTTTATAAACCATTTATTATTTAATGTCATCCCCACATGAACGTTTATAAAGCGTTCCAATAACAATCCTGTGGTATTCTTTCCTCGTTGACCTATTTCTGCCCCAATGTTCATTTCTGTTATCGTCAATTTATCTTTCGATCTGAACGGGATAACGACCCCTGAACTAATGGCCATCTCATCCATTTTGGTGCCATCAATGACAATAGGCATTTTTCCATATCGCACACCCATTCTGAGCTTAAAGCGGTTGTCCTTGTCTGTGAATTCCGCTCCTGTTCGAATGGTCAATACGTCATTCAAGCCATTCAGGGTATTGTAATTAGATAGCGACCATGCCACATAGTCCAAATCAAGTCCCAAGATCAGCCGATCACTATTATTCAAAATCAGGCCAATTCCATATTTCGGGGGCAAAACTATCGAAAAAGAAGCATTGTCCTTGAAAGAAACGGTATCAATTATTCTGGAACGACCAGAAACGCGGCTATAAGTGAAATTAAACAGACTTTCTTTGGCACTTATTCCCTGTATAGGAGTGAATACAAGACCAAGATTTCCTTTCCATTTCTTGTTCACCGAAAATTTGTACTGGAATCCAAAGTCCAGGTAAATATCGCCTGCCTCAATACGCTGCAACGACCCGGTGCTAAGGTGGTCTTCGAAACCGTCAAAATCAATCACTTCTTCGTATTGCATGTCACCGAAATAGTACGCAAAATTGAACCCGAAATAGTATTTTTTCTTAAGATTGAACCCATTACCGAGATAAACCTTATTCAAACCACCAGACCCAAAATAATTGTTGTCAAAAGGCACATTCGATGAGTCAGATTTTAGTGATGAGGTAATCGTAAAGTCATACCCAACCTGACTAACGGGCATCATTCCAAAAGAAACACCCCACCAAGGAGTTACGGGAAATCCCAAGGCTAAATGATTGAAATGGGTCTTGTTTGCAGACTGCCGCTGATCTTGTGCCTCCAGCCAGTAATTCTTGGACATGACGCCTACTTCAAAATTCGTCCAAATCAATTGAGAGTACGTAGCCGGATTGTACGGGTTTAGGTTTGTGCTACCAGACAAACCATATGCTAATCTTCCCATGGCAAAGTTTCTATTGAAAACCGCTCCGTCTGCATCTCCAATGGATATCCTGGAGTACGGTGAAATGGTAGTGGTCTGTGCAGATGCCGACAGCGTCACCAATACCAGTAAGGCGGTAAAAAAGTAGGACTTACGGAAGATTGTAAAGAAGGATATGATTGAGGCCACGTAGAACCAAATTTGGGTCTGCAAAGATGCTATTTTTTAAGGGGACCTCAAATAAATGATGTTGCCCTCCTGTGAGTAGCACCTTTAGATCTTCAAACTCCTTATTCAATTCCTTTATTGTGCCTCTGATTTCATGAGCCATGCCAAGAATCACACCGCTTTCCATACACTCCCTGGTGGTTTTACCGATTTGGTCTGGTAGTTTCTTTGATGCAAAATCAACCAGTGGTAGCCTTGAGGTGCCTTCGTGCATGGAACGAAATCTCAGCTCCATTCCAGGTGAAATCGCTCCTCCATGATATGTTCCACTTGAATCAACCAGGTCCATGGTCATGCATGTACCTATGTCAATAATCAGGGTATTACAATTCGGGAATTTTTCACTACCAGCAACAGCCAGGGCTATTCTGTCGTGTCCCAGTGTTTCGGGGCTGGAATAAAGGCTTTTTATGGGCACGGGGGTTTCCCAGTCTAAAATAACATGGTGGATGGTTTCCGGAATGGGAACCAGTTCAGCATCTACCTCGTCACTGACGGATGAAATGATCACCGAACCGATTTGGGGATGATCTTCAAATAACTCTTTTATGACAAAAGGCGCCTGGCGCTCATCAGCCCCGTGCAGAAGTAGTTCCGTTCCATCAAACAAGCCGTATTTAAGCCGGCTGTTTCCTATGTCTATACATAATTGCACATTGCGAAATTACACCTTCCACGGGTATTCACAGTGTAAAACACGTACAGATAAAAAGAATCAGGAGGTAATGAATTTTAAAATATCCGTGGTGGTAATTATGCCGACCAAAGCGTCTTCATCCATGACCGGAAATGCATGAAACTCCCGCTGAGACAATTTCATGGCAGCTTCTTTGACTGTTGACTTAATATCAAGGGTTTCGGGATCCTCGTGCATGACCATACCTGCAGTGAACAGATCACTAATGGTGTCGTCAATGCTCATTTCATCGTCTCCATAGGTATTAGAAAAACTCATGCGTTGAATATCAGTCAGACTTATAATGCCGACTAACTTTTTTTTCTCCAACACCGGTATATGCCTGACGTGCCATTTGGCCATGTTCTGTCTTACATCGATCATTTTCATTCCGGCGCTCACAGTGTGAACCTGTTTGGTCATGATTTCCTCAATTGATTTGTCGAGTTTTTCGTCTGTTGTGATCATGATATTCAATTTCGTTACTGGAATTAAAAATACTCCGACCTCAACAAATACTACCTGATTGAAATCAGTTCCTATCCTGCGATTTCCAATATAATATTACTTTTAATAGTAAACTAACTGATTATGAAGTACTCAGCTGAAGTGGTCATCAATCTTTCAAGAAACAAGGTGATCAAACTATTCGACGTCCGGAAAGTTTTTCATGGTGAAATAGGCAACAAACCAGGCAGCACACATCAATAGTCCACCCAGAAAAAATGGCGAGCCCGGAAAATAAAAGGGAGCTTCATCGTGGGTGAAAAAATAAAAGATACCGGTCATGACCAGTGGGCCAATAATGGCCGAAACACTTATCAGAGATGTCAGTGCCCCTTGCAATTCGCCTTGTTCGTTGTCGGGCACTTTGTTCGAAACGATGCTCTGCACGGTAGGACCGGCAATTCCACCAAGACAATAGGGTATAATGAACAGCATCAACATCCAACCCGAAGGGGCAAAGGCAAATAAGAACATTCCAATGGTCCATAAAAAGAAACCCAAGTAAACCGTTTTTCGCTGGCCAAAGAATTTAACGGCGTGTTTGATCAGCCCACCTTGAACTATTGCTACCACAATTCCTACAACTGCCAGGCTGTAACCCACCATGTCTTCTTTCCAGTTAAATTTGAGCATGGTAAAAAAGGTCCAGGTTGATTGCAGCGATTGAGCCGCAATGTTTGCCAGAAAGAATGCTGCCGCCAAGCCAAGAATAGAGCCATAACTGCGCAAGTGAAGAAGTGAACTCACGGGGTTGGCTCTTTTCCAGGCAATCTCCCTTCTATTCTTAGGTGCCAGTGATTCCGGCAAGACGAAGAAACCGTATATCACATTGAGGAAGGACAAACCTGCAGCCACATAAAACGGCACTCTCACGCCGTATTGTGCAAAAACCCCGCCGATAACAGGCCCTATGATGAATCCAAGACCAAAGGCCGCGCCCATGATGCCGAAATTTTGAGCCTTCTTTTCAGGTGGACTGATGTCGGCGATGTAGGCAGAGGCTACCGTAAAACTTGCGCCAAAAATTCCCGCAAGAATACGTCCGACAAAAAGCCAAGTAATGGTCGGCGCGAGTGCGTGGATTAAAAAGTCAAAGCCAAGTCCCAGAAGTGCAAGCAGCAGTACCGGCCTTCTGCCGAATTTGTCACTGAGGGTGCCTAGCACGGGAGCAAATAGAAACTGCATAAAGGCAAAGGTGAAGATCAGCCACCCTCCGTACTTGGCAGCATCACTCAAACCGGTTCCCAGTAAACTGTCTAACAGGCTGGGTATGACAGGAATTATTATTCCAATGCCAATGACGTCTACCAAGATGGTGACGAAGATGAAACCGATGGAGGCTTTGTATGACATGGCTGCAATTGAGAAACGGGCAAATGTATATAAAGGGAAGAATTGTGAAAGAGTGGTGGGGATTTATTTTTAGTAGTAATGAAGCTTGCCTTGATTTATTCATTGAGTAGGGCAAGTAAAAACGAGCTTTTTGAAATAGGTTTTTTCTAAATGATTTGTTCCGGCGCTGGATTGTCTTTGCTTTTTTGCCTTCGGCAAACAGTCTGCTGTCTATCTGGATTTTGTGCTATTGAGGATATTCTCGCGTATTTTATTTTCATTCTTAGCACATTAAAAAGATTGGGGCTAGGCTACGCCATTTGTGTGATATATGCGCTATATATTGAAGGACATCCGCCATGGAAGCGGGTTTTAGGAGGCACAATTAAAAGTATACTCTATTAATAAGATATTTCTTCAGTCGGTCCTACTACTTCATAAGATTAAAGTGATTCAGATTTTAAGTCACAACACAAAAATCTACATCAATCTTTCAAATATATTAACTGATAAAGTGTATGGCCCCTTTTTTATGCAATCATTTAATTTGATATTTACGTCGATATTCCGACGGATTCTTTCCAGTTGTTTTTTGAAATATTGATCTAAATGTTTTGGAATCGTTGTATCCTATAGAATATTGAATCTCGGCAATTTGCTTATCACTACCAGCCAGTAATTCTTTTGCTTTTTCAATTCTAACCCTTTGCAAGTACTCATTTGGTGTGTTACCACTTGACTTTTTAAATTTCCTAACCATTGTTCTTTTACCAAGTTTTGCTGCATTGGCAATTTGATCATTAGAAATCTTTTTATTAAAGTTTTGTTCAATGAATAATTGGGCTTTCTTTATTGATTCAACAGAATGATCTTTCTGTGAAGAGAAGATTGTAAATTCATCTTGAGTTTTTCTATAATTATCAATTTGATAAACATTTACTAGCGATTGTGATATCTCACGCCCAAAAAACCTTTGTGTTAGATACACAATAAGATTTAGGAACGAATAAGCTCCACCACTTGTAAATATTCTGTCATCCTCAGTGATTATTCCACTCTCTCTGAATAAAGCATTTGGAAATAATTCTTTAAACTTTTTAGAAAACATCCAATGCGTAGTGCATTTTTTACCTTCAATTAATCCTGATTTTCCTAATAAAAATGTTCCTGTGCACAGACTAGCAATATGCGCACCGTTTTGATACTGAATTTTAAGCCAAGACAGTAATTCGTCATTTTGATCAAGTGCTAAATCAAGATTGTTTTTTATAGCTGGAATAACTATTAAGTCGGTGGTTGTAATTTGATTAAAACGCTTATTTGGATTAATACTTACAAAACCATCTAAAAGCTTTCTAGATCCATTTTTCGCAGCTATAAATATATTTACATTCTGCTGTGATTCCTCAATGGCAGCTTTGAATAATTTGTATGTTCCTGAGATGGAACTAACAACAAGGTCGCCTTCAGGAACCACTATTGTTATACTTTTCAAATTGTCCATAAATACCCAATATGTGGCTAAATTACAAAATTGAATTAATTCCAAGATTCATATCATTGATGTAATTTAAATTCAGAGTGAAATATTATTTAAGCCTTATTTCTGTTTGCCTTTTCTATATAAATCTCCATTCTCAAAGAGAGGGTAATGCGAAATTAATTCCTAGGTCAGACATTTTTTCAGATGTATCTAACCATAGCTTGACTTTAAGTCCCAATGGAGATTTTGTGGTATATAAACACTTTGATGGATATCAAAATAAACTACTTCTTTATAATTCAAATGACAAAGAAAAATTTGTGATAGACTCAACTGATGCCTTTCTAAAGCCTTCCTTCTCGGCTTCATCAGAGCTAATGCTTCTTAAAAAAGGTGAAAATCAATCAAGCTTATTTATCTATAATCCATATAAAGAAGAGTTTAGGGTTATACCACTAAATATTTCTTACAGTTCTGGTGGTATTTTGGCACTTTCAGATAAAAACGTACTTGAAGTTGTAGCATATTTTTTAATTGAAGAGGGTTATTTTTTATACCGAGTTAATATCGGGAATGGAGAGGTAAATCAAATTGAAAAAGTTACTTTTTCAAAATACGTTTTTGATTCAGATTTGAATCCAGTTGTAGCCTCAAAATCAAATGAAAATCAAGGAGAATCATTTTATAAGAAACAAAATGGTGCATGGATTCCATTCCATGAACAGGATTGGGATGAAGGTAAACTGATGGGGTCAAGCCTTAATGGAATTGTATCCAGAGATAGCACGGGTAAAATTTATGCAGTGACCAATAAAGACCATGATAAAACCCAACTGGTAGTATTCGATTTGAAATCAAACTCAATGACAACTTTACTTGAAAATAAATTAGCCGACATATATAAAAAAGAAGTCATATTAGATGAGGCAGGAAGACCACGAGCCATAGGACATTACTTTGGTGATCTTAAGTGGCAAATAATTGATAGTTCAATAATTCCAGACATTCAATTCTTAAAGAATCAAATGAAAGGATCATTTAGCGTGATTACTGTCGCCATTAAAAAATGGTTAATTAAATTTTTAGATGGTGGTCCTTCACAATACTTTTTATACAATTCAGATGAAAAAACAATGGAATACTTATGTTCCGAAGCACCACAAATGAATCAGTATAAACTAGCCAATCGAACAAACTTTACATATCAAACTTCTGACGGAATTGAGTTCCCCATTTTAGTCTATTTGCCACGTGACCTAGATAGTAATATTGACGGTATTCCCGATGTTCCTTTACCTACCATTGTTTATGTCCATGGAGGGCCTTGGGTAGGATTTCAATCGGATAGTTGGTATTCAAATCGAAACTTTCAATTGCTAGCGGATAGAGGGTATGCAGTCCTTATTCCTGAGTTTAGAGGCGCAGTTGGTTATGGAAAAGGCATTGTTGATTCTTCTAATTTTAACTGGGGGAAAAAAATGCACAGGGATATTTTAGAGGCAACCGATTGGGGAATATTACATGGCATAGCAAAGGAGGGGAATATTGGGATCTATGGTTGGTCATATGGAGGATATGAAACTATGTATGCCCTTGGTGCTAATCCAGAGAAGTACAAATGCGCGATTTCTCTTTTTGGCATTTCTAATCTAAACTCATTTTTAAATTCAGAAATGGGCCAGCAACCTCTTTGGACGAATAGAGTGGGCAATATAATGGACGATTCGGTTATTCTATCTTCAACTTCACCAATAAATCTAGTGCCAAGATATAAATCGCCTATTCTATTATCCCAGGGCCTTAAAGATAAGTTGGTAAAAAACGACCAAATGGATGAAATGGCAAAAAGACTAAATCAATTAGAAAAAGATGTTATCTATATGGTGTTTGAAAAAGAAGGGCATGACTACCAGCACAAAGAAAGTCATCTATCTTTTTGGTCTGTTGCGGAGTACTTTCTTAGCATAAATCTAAAAGGAGTAGCTGAGAATGTGAATGATGATCTGAATTTAGATAATATTAAATTGTGGTCGATGGAACACCTGAATTTATCGGAACTACCTTGATTTAAATTATTAGAGAGTTTTAATTCATTTGTCCAATAATTCTATATATAAACTTTAAGCCACAGTACTAAGCGCTTGTGAAAGTAACTTTTATTTGGATAAAATAAGTTCTAATAGCAGCACTCAACAAGTCACTTTGAATTCTTGATCCCTTTTAGGCCAACTAATCCAGAATATTGCATTCTTTTTAACCAAGCTTTTTACACTCCTAGCTGTGATTTCCAAATCTTCAATTAAATGGTTAAACTTATGAAATCAGTGCTTTGTTTTTCTGGATGTTCTATAAATTATACTTTTTGGGAGGCTCAATAAATGGTGAAGAATGTTCATAAGGACAATTTAAAATCAATATCCTATATCCTTCTTTAATACATAATTACTTACAATGGGTGTTCCAGAATATCCAACTTCTGTCATATTCGAGCATCTCATTAAATAGGTTTATTATTCACAACTGTTTAATTTAAAGTAACACGAGATTATTTCCCATTTGTACAAACAAATTTGGTGCTCAGAAATAATAATTTCCATAATCCATCTTCATAATTCCCAATTTTGAAGTTATAAGTAGAATCATCAACATATTCCCACATATCCGTAACAATTGAGCCATTGTAATCATATTGGTAGATGATATTATTTCCTTCTGAAAATACGATTCCTTTAGTCAATTCACTTTTAATATCAAATTCCCAAAAATTGATTCTATTTGATTCGTTATCGAATTGCCTTATCCCATGGTTTCTCAAACCTAATTTAGTTTGCTCCAGGTCTATGAAGCCAATAGAATTAACTACAATTATCGTGCTATCCAAAGAATATTGCATCGAAATTTCTTGGTAGAATTTACTTCCATCTGCCCAATTACCCTCTGCTTTCCATGTTTTTTCTACGAGATTGTTAAACATTAACAATTCTGATTTTTGACCAAACAGAATAATTGGAAAAACGAAAAATAAAAATGTGATGTTTTTCATAGCTCCGGAACATTTTAGAATAACCTCAATAATTCAAGATAAATTTCTTTAAAAGTCATTTAATTAAATGAGCTATTTCAATTAATTATTAGGCTATATTACCATATTAGGTGTATTTATGGACAGCTTGCTGGAATTGAACATTTATCAGGCTATTTTTAATTTCCTAAATCAAAATGATGGAAATATGAAAAAAATTTACATTCTTTTTATACTGACAGTTACAGTTGCACCTGTCTCCTCCCAGACATTAAAACCTCATACCATGTTACTTGAAGAATATAATGTAGATAGCTGGGATTCTCTTAGTCGGACAATGTATAGTTATACACAAAATCAACTGTTCTCAGAAATTAGTTCTGATTATGACAAGTTCACA
Source organism: Vicingaceae bacterium (assembly GCA_040220895.1). GTDB lineage: Bacteria > Bacteroidota > Bacteroidia > Flavobacteriales_E > Vicingaceae > UBA11591. Next base: position 2,445 of record JAVJVY010000017.1, on the reverse strand, counting down.
AATAATTGGGACTTGAAAATAAAAAAAGAACACATTAGGGATAATATTGGTAACGATGAAATTGTAAATTATTTTAATTGGAATCAACTCTCCATTGGTTGGGACAGCTCTTCCCGTTTCATTTACACTTGGAAGGATTCAATAAATATTGAAACCTATGCATTCCAGTATTATTCGGCTGGTTGGAACAATAGAATCCTGGATAGTAATAAATACAACAGTCAAAATAGGATAGCTATAAAGTATTCTTTTTTATGGGATGTTAGTACTCTTAAATACGAGATTGCTAATAAAACTATTTACACCTATAACAGCTATGGATTAAATGATTCTACTATGAAGCTTTCTTATGATTCAGGTGCTGCCACGTGGGACACTATATCATTGTTAATTAAAACCTATAATTCTAATGGGAATAATGATAGCCTCATTACATACAATTACAGTTCTGGTAACGGATTTTTAAAAGCAAGTCTGAGATACCATTACTATACAAACTTTGATGAAGATTCTGTTCGCATATATTCAACCTTTAATCATGGAATTAACAAGTGGATAACAAACTATAAAAGTGAATATGAATACAGAAGTGATAATTTACTTTTTCGCATAACTGCTTCCAATTGGTATCCACAGCTAAATGAATTCATTTACACTTTTCAGCAAACATTCCTATATCCAGAAATTAGTTCAATTGAAAATTATGTAAATGAAATCGTGAGCTTGCCATTTCCTAACCCAGCTGATAATACCATCCAGTTGGACTTTAAAAAAAATGTTCAGAATTTAAATGTTAAAATTTATAACAGCTTAGGCATGGAAATTCACAATAAAATATTCAATGGACAGATATTTAAATGTGACATTTCAAAATTGAAGTCAGGTATATACTTTATTAGTATAGAGCATCCTAATGCATCTCAGAGCTATTCCTTTATTAAAAATTAATAAAAATCTTAATAAAACGATATGAAAACTCTTTTCACAATGATTGTAATTTCATGCCTTATTGCGTCAAATTCTTTAACAGTGCATGCTCAAGATTATACTTTTTATACGGATACAATTGAATACACCGAATTAACTAATTCGTCAATTGTAACTGCGGATTTTAATCAAATTGTCACTGCAATTCCATTTGGAAGCCTATTTGGCTCTACCTTCAACTTGAAAGTAAATAACATGAATATCTATCAAGACACAATTTATATTGGAACTGAAGGTTATATTTTCCTTCAAACATTAAATCGGGATACCAATATATTCATAGATCCTTTCTTTTCCTTTGACATTAAAAAGTATAATGCTACATCAAGCATATCGCATAAGATTGAAAAAATTAATGGTGTTAACCACTATGTTATTCAATGGAAAAATGTTGAAACGGATGATTTCCCTGGGGATTTTATAAACTTTCAACTGAAAATAAATGAAAATAATCAAGACATAACGTTTCACTATGGCTCATCTAATGTTTCTACCTCTGCCTTAAGCTCAAAAGGGTTTCAAATTGGAATGTTTTTAGTAGATGGATTGACCAATAATCTATATTCTTCTTTAACACTTGAAGGATCAGAAAACAACCCAAGTGTAAGTAGCCAAAATGTTTATATGTTTTCTAATCCCAAAGAAAGCAGAAGATACATTTTTCGAAATAATTTATTCTTGTCTTTTGAAAGTCATCAACCACAGGGAAATAAACACTTAATTTATCCTAATCCGTGTATAAATGAACTTCATTTAGAAGGTTTTAATAATGTCAAAAGAATAGAAATTATCGATGTGTTTGGAAGAATAGTTAAAAGTATTAGCAGTGGAAATTTAAGTGTCATCGAATTATCCAATCTCAAAACTGGAGTTTATTTCGTGAAACCAATAGCAGATAAATACAACTTTAATTCAATTAAATTTTTCAAAAAGTAGGTGTGCCGAAGTCAGATTCTAGTGGGATAATTCTATTAAATGATGTACATAAAAGACCCATCCTATGATCACAAGTCTTAGATGGTCTTCAAAAGTTGTACCTGTTAGAATAATGGTATGTTGAATTACAAATAGAGCTATACTCTATCATTATGTCGTTTGAGAAAGTAAGCTTGAAATAATCATATTGGATGTGATTCCATTTTCATTATAGTAATTTAATATCTGTTCTAATGTTGCAGATTCAGATGGCTTAACATTGTGATATTTAAAAGGGAATAGACTGGCATCTTCACAAATCATAAGATTCCTGAAGAATGGATATGTTTTGAATTTAAAGAGTTCTCCGATTAGAACCCTTTTTAGAACAAAGTGATCACTTGTTTAACGTCAGCAAAAAGTGAACTTCTTTGAGTGAGAATTTAAGAGAGTGATTTAAACCAATAATCACTTAAATTTAATCACAATGACAAAGAAGAAAAATGCAGGTTCATTGATCAGTGAACTTAAAAGAAAGACCCG
>JAVJVY010000016.1:0-208523 GCA_040220895.1 Vicingaceae bacterium | reverse complement strand
GGCATTTCCTTTTTCATCATGCTGGTAATTGATGTTCTCTTGATCTAAATTGCCATTCGTGTAATACTTATACCCTGTTTCACGTCCTTCAGAGTCATAGGTCCATTCCTGAAATGTGACCGTGTTTGTTTTTACATATTCTAATTCAAATGTTAGGCGTTTACATATAGTTATAAAAGAATCTATTGGACCTGTTGGGCCACTTGGTCCGCCAGGGAGATCATCTTCCACCTCATCTTTAGAGCAGCTCAATAAACTAACTACTGAAATAAAAAACAATAGTTTGAATTTCATATTTTGAATTTAAAAACTAAAATAGACATATACGAGAGCATTACATAATTGCCAAACTTATAGAGGGCATTCACCATTTTATTCTCAAGCTATTATTTGCCTTTGCAAATAGTCGCTTCACCCAAAAATCACATTTTGAAAATTAATTTTGCATTGATGATTTAATGACCATTTTTCGACACTTTTTCGACACCTTTTTAAGTGATTCAAAGCAGTGTCATATATGAGCCGCTTTTTTAGGGCTATTTTCTAAATAAATACGAGATTTTGAAAGTTGTTTAAATGACTGGAAATATACCCTTCGCTCACATAAAACCGGACTTCTGAAAATTTTCTCAAATTTTATACTGTTGATTACCTGCAATATAGCAATTTTACTCAATTAACATTGTCTGAATTAACATACCGTCTTAGAGTATAACTTCTTTGTAATTCCGACACCATATTTTGGATAAGAAATTGAAAATATCAAGGATGATTATTGGGTCGTTTTTAGTCAATTTTTGATCCCTTTTTTGGGCTTTTTCCAACTATTGCAATCAAAGGTCAAAATGTGTCGATAAAAATGTAAATAATTACATCTTATATTAATAATTTAACTCGACTTTGACTCCCGAGTTTATGATCTTATTTTTTATCAATTCTTGAGTCAATTCTTCATCGTAATATACCTCAATCAACGTCACCTCATGTTCAAAGCAAAGTTTCTTTTTACGTTTATCTCTTTTAACCTGTTTTTCAAACACCTCTTTTCCTCCAAAAAAATCGATTGGTCGAAAATGCTGTTGTCCTTGATACTCAAATGCCAGTTTAATATCAGGAATAAAGACATCAAACTCCATTCTTTCTAACCATTTTGGTTTACTTCGATATAATACGTCATGTACAGTAATAAGGGATTTGATCAACTCAAGCATCTTTGTCTCAGAAACATTCAATTTAATCGAACATACCGGACAACCACTTCCTTTCTTAGTCCTATCTGAAACACTTGCCTTCCATAGGTGTGACTTTTCTTTTGAGCATACCCAATTCATTTTATCTTTCGTTCCCGGTGATAAAGATTTTGGATCAACATAGTTTGCATTGAAATCCCATTCTTTAAGTAAATCAGGATGCAGAACAGCAAAGTTATTTGTAGTTGTGATCTTTCGACCCATGCAAACAGGACAAGTACTACCATTTACAACATTAGCAACTGTGGCTTCCCAAATATGATCCTCTCCTTTCGGACATTTCCACCAAACTTCCTTACTTGAAAAAGGGGTGACATCAAATGGTGATATGTCTTTATTCCTTTCCTTGTGCCATTGTTTGCTCACTTCTGGAAACAGATTTGCAAGACTGTTACTCTTCACTGTTTTCCGGCCGCTACAAATAGGACACCCAATTCCATTTGCCCTTGACTTAACAGAGGATTTCCAAATATGATCTTCCCCTTTTTCACATTTCCACCATATTTTTTTTGTGCTTTTAGAATATACAAGGTCTGGCGATAGTTCATTTTTTTCATAAAACCATTGAGTTGCCAATTCAGGAAAAACAGATGATAAAGAATTGCTTTTCACTACCTTATGGCCACTGCAAATCGGACATCCTGACTTATTGAATACACGACTGTTTGGAGCGGCCTGCCATACATGATCAAAGCCTTTTGGACACTTCCACCATATTCTTTTATGTGATGAATAGTCAAGGCTTTCAGGAATGATATTACCATTTAGAATGGGATGAAATTGATTTGATATTTCAGGATAATTATAAGATAAAGAATTACAAATAGGACAAGAATTATTTTGGGCTGTCCTCTGTTTTGGGGACGCAAGCCAATTATGATTTGAATCACATTGCCACCACACCTTTTTATTACTTCCAGATGTGATTATGAAAGGAGTTATTCTTTTATTTTTTTTATAGTCCCATTCCTTACAGATAGTTGGGAAGCTATACCCTATTGAATTACTCCTAACAACCTTCTTACCGGCGCATACGGGACAGCCTCTCAATTTTCCTCCACTTGTTCTTTGATTTGGACTTGCTTGCCAAATGTGGTCTTTGGCCTTTGAACATTTCCAAGTAATGGATATTCTACTTCCTACTCCGACTTCATTTAATTGAACACCCTTATTACTAACAGGATCAAACTGAATTAAGGTTTCAGGATATTTTTCTAATAAAAAGGTCAATATCAATTAGAAGTATAAAAATTAAAATATTATTCTGTTAATAAGTTAACAATGATCTTTGTAGAAATAATACTCTTAGACTACTTTATATTTAGCCTTCAATGAGTTTGCTCAATATTTTATCAAATCCTTCATGGTCAAGAGTGTCCATCCCCATTGTTTTTGTATGAATAGCGTTACTCCTGCCATGATGATATTCTTCATAGAAATTAGGCACTTCAATAGCGTAGTGCTCATCTAAAGGAGATTTAGGAAGTAGTGGAGAATCGTTAAACCATACCACCCACCACTGACCATACAGGTCTTCTTCATTTGCTTTCCTGAGAAGTAAGTTATATCCCCATGAAGAACGACCATATCCACCATCATCCATGCACATTTGACCTATTAATATTACGTTGTCTTGCTGTAAATATGAATCCTTAGGTGCTTGAAGCACCATACCATATTGTTCAATTTGACTTTGAATGACAGCCTCTCGACCAGATTTTATCACGCTTTCTATATCATCTCTTGGGTAAAACTTTACACTAAGACTATTACCTAAAAAGCTGACGGTAAGTTGATTTTGCCCTCTATTAGTAACAATATTATCTCTTTCAAGACCATTATTGATTTCTTCGATCCGATCACATAATTGATCAAACAAGCCTGAGATGGAAAAATCAATGAACTTTTCCATTGAATCTATAATTTGTTGAGTTTTTTGTTCTTCCAGTTTCTTTTGTTCTATTTCTGATATTTTTTTATTAGCCTTTTCAAGTAATTCATCTTTCTGATCAATAGTTATGTCTTTAATATTGGATTGCATATCTGAAAGAATTTGAACAATTTCAGTCATATTTGAATATCTATCCAATGGCCTTTTGGAAGTCATTTTAAATATCATTTCTTGAAGTTTAATAGGGAGGTCAACTCTAACATCAGAAAAATTAGGTAGTGTTGAATAAAGATGATGATCTCTTATCTCATTTTCATTTTTTCCCTCAAAAGGTAATTTCAAAGTCGCAATTTCATAAAACAGAATTCCCAAAGAATAAATGTCCATAGCTATGGTATTAGTTTCAAATACCCAACATTCTGGTGACATATAAGGGAGTGTTCCAGATCCTTTATATGACTTTGTTCGAGTTTTCGCATCAATTAATTTTGCCAAGCCAAAATCACAGAGCATTAGTTCATTTAAATCTCCTAACAATACATTCTCTGGTTTTATATCTCGATGAATTATCGAGCTATGCGCATATTCCAAACCTTTAGCCAAATCAAGCATCTTAGCTAATAACTCTGGTAACGTAATGGACTCACTTTGAGCAGATAAATAATCTCGAAGACTTCCCTTTTCATTGAAACTCATTACGCTATACAAGTACCTTATTCCCTTCTTCTCAACTTCGTTATAATACTCGGTAGGAACTATATTTTTGTGTTTGAGATTTAAAGAAATGTCAAATTCAGATTTTAGTAATTCATATTCAGCTTCACTTTGGATTGGTATAATTTTTATTGCTTTTTTCTCTCCAGAATCAGAGTCAACTCCAATGTATATTTCTCCCATACCTCCTCTTCGATGGAAATCAATATTTTGATATTGGTCTTTGGCTTCATTGCCTTTTAGAAATTCAAAATTCATAGGGCATTATTGTTTAATATTTTTGTCATAAGACTCGGTCAATTTAAACACAAGTAAGGCACAATAAAATATCACTTTGAAGACAATTAATCCAATGGCAAGGATGCTTCTCACTCAATTTTGGTGTTTTCTTCACCCCCTTCAATATATCTTTCACTATTTATATTAATACTATCATTTTGTGGTTGACTATTCACATTTTGATCATCTACCTTACCTAATTTGGTAGTAATAAAATGACCAATAATAGTTCCCAATACAAATAGGATCACAGCACCAATCCAATTCTCTTTAGCTATCTGAAACAGACCGGAAGGAGAGATTCCATAAATCTGAAACAGATTTACTTTTACTTTCAAGTCGTCCTCATTTGCTAATGTGATCACATTTTGCATGTTATCTACTTTTCTCAATGTTGACCTATGCAATGCAACATAATCTCCTCCTTCAAATGCATTTGCCTCTTCTTCACCTGTCATGAAATCAGCCATTGTTATTCTGTTCTCTCTATATAAGTTTTCCATTCTTGGGTGAGGAGAATATCTCTTTCCGTACAAATCAATAAGTAAACCGGCGAGATCGACTTTTAAATTATCATTTATCTCAGCGGGAGTGCCACCCAATACCCTATACCGATGATTAATCGCCTCAAAGCCAAAGTTGATATTTCGCATGTTGATATGAATCCATTTGTAGTTAGTATGACCTCTCACGAATTCAATAAAATCATCCAACATTGCTCTTTCAAGAGTGTTATAATTTTGATTAATGTGAGCTAAATCTATTCCACGCAATTCGGCCATCTTATGAATTGAGAAAGAATGCGTCTGTGCATTTCTAACGTACCTAACAGCTATTGAAGTGACCCTTGGTGTATTTCCTTCTGGGAGATCAAAAAAACTCTCGCATGAGTAATGTATTATTAGATATTCAGAAGGGTTGTCGGCTACATCTTTAAGAATAGATTTGGCGTGTTTACGTTTTTTAATTCTATAGCTAACTTTTGACACAAGGCATTAATTATTTTATTTATAATGAATCGAATGTACTGGTAATCAACAACTATTCAAAGCGTTATAACATGTAATCAGTAGTTTTCCATTGGACTCAGAAATTTTTAAAATAAACTTTGTTGCCCGATATATCGAATTGCTCCTTTAACTTGACTTTCAAATAGTTGCTCAATTTTTCATCAATATTTGGGTTCATCCATGTATAAACTTGTGAACGAAAATGAAGTTCTTTATCGCTTTCAATATGGTAAGACTCTAACAATAGTACTGCTCCAAAATTCGATTGAAGAGAATTAAATAGTTCGTCAATACTCTGTTTAAAATTTGAAAGTAACTTACGGTAAAAGGAGAGGTTTGTAATGTCCACAATCAAGCAGCAGTTCAAATCTGAATAAATCTTCCTATCCTTTTCATTTATTTTTTTAAGTATCTTTTGAATTGGATTGCTTTTCTTGGACACTACCATGTAGTTTAAAGAAGTTGTCTCAAAACTAATTTCCATATTATTAGCTACAAAATCAGGTTGCAAACCAGCTTCACCTCTTTTTAAATTGTTAATTAATGTCGGCACTTGTTCAATCATCCTGGCATACCAAAATATTTCAAACCTAATACCCCAAAAAGATGTGTCCTTGACTCGAATTTGTTTTAGATAGAAATCATAATCATCATAGGAGAATTTTTTAATTTTTGAAATGTCAATTATTAATAACATTAAAAAATGCTCATAACACTTAAACAGGACCTCATTCTTTAGAATTTGCACTGAATGTAATTCTGCGCCAATAGGATGACTTTTATCATAGACGTCAAACCCAACTGAACTGAAAAAATCAACCACTTTAAAATAGAGTTGTCTCATAGTGAAAGTCTACTTTGTGTTAGGGTTCAGTAACAACCAATTAAAAATCGAAAATTTCGCAAGTTGAATGATTTCTATACGAGAAATGAATTCATTGCTTTTCTCATTTTCTGGCAGGTTAGACCACAAATTCTCTGATTTCAATTTCATGCCTGCATGAATAATTTTAGATCTCAGCGAATAGAATTTATTAAACTTAGATTTATTCTTCTGTGACTTTCCAATATACTTGAACAAAAATTCTCTGTACCGCTCTGAAACTTTGAATACTAATTGATCACAACAATCGCAAACTGTTGGTTTAAAGTCCTTATACTCCATATTTACCATTGTTTCTATGGCAGTAAAAGCAGCAATAAGCGACATGGTTTTTTTATTGTGAAAAAACTCTATTGATTCTCTAATATGGCTGATTGCGGACTGTAAATGCCCAATGGATGTGACATTCTTGGAATAATAACTACTTAGTCCTTGAAATATCGTTTCCGGAAAAGAGATTTCCTTTTTTGAATCAAAGTCCAAATTTGGATCAAATGAAAAATATTTCTTGTGTTCAATAAGATTAACCTGATTTAATTGAATATCTGTAAATCCATCGATTATCAATTCATCAGGCAAAATTGGCCAGTGAAACATCTCCATATTCCATGATGAACTTCTACTATCTATTTCTTCATTAGAATCATCATCAAACAATGGCAATCCCCAAGACCCTTTAAGACCATCATATTTAAAAAATAAGTGATTGGAGAATAGCGTCAGCAACATTAATATTTCATCTTCTTTTGTTGAAATAGAAGCAGTTCTCATGCCCAACTCTTCAAGAGTTTCAAAAAAAGGTTCATTGTGTTCGACAATATCTTTTTCATCTAAGAATAACTCTAAGACTATAGGAAAGTGTTTCTGCCTTTTTGACTTTGGCATATCCTTTAAATTTGCAGGAAATATCTGAAACTTGTTTTTATATCTCAAGCACCCTTTTAACGGTGTTTTAGAAAAAACAATCCTTTTATGAAATCCTATAATTTTACTTGTATCAACCATAAGTAATATTTTATTTCTTTGTGATTCAATTTAATACCTTGAAGATACATTCTTTGTGATGCAGCAATATGCTCTTTATCTACGAAATACTCGAACCCGATTTATATGATGTTGAGTTATTGAGAAAAAGATATATGAATTAACTCTATACCCAAGTAGTTAATTTATCATTGAAAATGATGGGCGTGTATTGGCGAATATGCCGGTTAATATGTACATGTTTATTTGACATCTCATTCCATTTACGTTCCATTTCTTCTCTGATCTGGCCTTTGACATCTTCAGAATATTTTTTAAGAGTCTGTTTATAAATGCGATTTTCATTAAACCGAGCCTGAGAGGTTAGGTTTTCCCAAAACGAAGGTGAACTCCATTGTTTCATTTTTTTTAGCTTATGAGGTGTCTGAGGCACATTAGTTTCAATGGATTGATCATAGTAAATGGTTTTGTCCCATTCCCTCAAGAGCATTTCTTTTGTCGAAGTAACCCAGTGATCCCCTAACAAATCTTTAAGAGTTACAATTTGCAATTTCTTTAAATCCTGCATCTTGGTATATTTAACTTCAATCCTGAGAAGATCATAAGGGAGATTAAATTGCTGAGATTTATCATAGATTTTAAATTTCTTCCTTTGATGGTCAGCTTGTCGATAGTCGCTTCCTCTTTTATCCAACTCTTTGAATCTTGACCCCCAGTGATACATCAATCCATTTAATATTTCACCAGTGTCAATAGGCGGATGAATATTCATGCCAAACTCAATGTTTTGTATGAAGCAGTCATCAAGTTCTATATTAAATTCAGACTCAAACTTTCTAAGTGTTTGCTTCAAATCTTCATGACTGAAATCGTCGTGATTATGATGACCATCATTTTTATAGTAATGAATACTGCCTGTTATAATTAGAACTTTACTTGGTTGAAAAAGGGTGAAACGAAGGTGTTTGTATTTAGCCTGATATTTAGTTATTTCATCTGTTTCAGAATCCACTGAAAAATTAAAACGTAGATCATGATGCTCAAGAATTTGCTGAGAATCTATAAGTTGAATGAATATTTTAATCCCATCTACCAACTCCGTATGGTTTTATAAAGACCAATGGCCCTTATATTTTTTAGAGATGAGAGTTTAACGGAATAAGTGCCTTTTCAATCTCAGATCGCTTGTAAAACACTCTATTTCCTAATCCATATGCTTTTATTTTATGAAGTTTGGTCCAACGCCATAGTGTTGTTTTACCTACCTTCAATAATTCGGAAGTCTGGTCTAGAGTCATTAAGTCATCCTCATCATTTCTAAATTCCTTTATTGCCTCAGAAAGATTGAGATTGACTCCTTTAGTGATAAGTTCTGTTAACTCTTCGGGAGAGACTTGAATTAATATTTGTTGCTCCATTATGGTATATTTTATTATCCAAGAGCAAAAATAGATTGGTGGGATTCAGTACTAATTGCAGAACAGTACTGATTCAGTACAGCGCCTATTCATGAGATTTCAACTGATTATATCTGGATTTAAATTTGTCAATCACAGGAATCTTATTGATTTCACAATATTCTATTATAGAAGAAAGTTTATGACTGTTTCTAAAAATATTCTTGTCACTCGCTTTAGTGTCCTGAATAGAGTCAGTTATGTAAGGTCGATAGTTTTGATTTCCTAATTTTCTTGCAACTAGGGATGCATTATCATTGCATTCCTTCATCAATTCCTGGATCTTTCCAGAAGCAAAATTTAAGCCAACAATAAACCAGTATTGTTTGAGATACTTCTTATAATCATTCTCAGATTTATAAAGTGGTTCGAGAATATCTTTGGAAAAATGGAAACTCTCATATACGGAATTAAGAGAGTTGATCAGGATTGAATAACTCAACTTGACCCTATCTTTTTCTTTCTCCGGAATTGAGCCATTCTTTATGTGTTCAGTGAAATACTTAAATGAAGTTGAATTACTCATTCGTAGATCGATTAGATCATCAGTATCTCGGTAATATAATTCTGTTATCAACCTCGCCTTATTGAGAGATTGAGTGAAAGTTTTTAAATCATCAATTATAGATTCCTGTACATAATTTGAACCATTGATAAGTGCATTTTTTAACTCTTCTATTATTTCTGCTTTAATCTGATTTGTTGATTCCAGGACATTAGTTTCAAACACATAACCATACACAAAATCATTAATCAAATAATCAGGGAGGTAAAATCTCTCTAAACAACTATTAATAGTGCTCTTAAATTCTTCGTATTTCTCCAATTCAATCTTGCTATCCATATCAGAAGTACTCCGCTAATTGAATTGCATTATATGTGTCGGATTTACCAACATATGCCAAAAACTGTTGCTCTGTGCTATGACCAGTCGCACTAATGAGATAAGGGGTCGGTATTATACCACGAAAATTTGTTGCAAATGAGCGCCTACCTATATGCGAAGCTACCAGTTCCCATTTTTCATAATATCCTTCTTGCTTTCTATTAGTTTCAGGATTTCTTTTACCTCCAAAAACTGAATCAGTCAACTTGGCTTCTTTACATACCTCTTTTATATACTCATTATACTTTTGATCAGAGATTCTTCTCGGAAACTCACCATTTCTTTTATTAAGTATCTCATTTACTATTGGATGTATTGGTAATGGCACTTCTTTTCCAGTTTTGACCTGTGTAAATTCAATGATCTTTTTACTCTCAATTTCTTTGATCATTTCAGAATTAAATCTCATAAAATCAGAAATTCTTTGCCCTGTATAACAACTTACTATTAACCAATCACGAGCATTATCTAGATATTCTGGCAAGTCTTTAGTCAATCGAATATTTTCTATTTCATCAAATGTCAAATGAATGTGATCCACTTTCTGAGATTTTCCTTTAAGATCATCTAATTGATAGTGCGTATTCAATCCATTCATTTTTGCATGTCGACAAATAGTCTTGATAAATTTTATAGCTCTCGCTACTGTGTTTGGCGAGTACTTATGTTTAAAACAGTACTTTTCAAATCTGGATTTAAAGTTCAGATCGACATTCTCTATTAATACATTTTCTCTTGTTTCTTCCATCATACGAATCAACATTTGCTTAAACACCTTACTCTTTTTAATGGTGCTCAGAGTAGCAGTATTGACCTTATCATCGATATAGACATCGACATACCCAACAAGATCAAATGGCAGTTCTTTCACATTTGAATCAACCGGGTTAATAATAGACTTAACCCAATTTAAATCGATTTTATTTCCAACAGAATTGTCATTCATTCTCTTGACTATTTTGGCTCGAAGTAGTTCGAGATCGGCATTGAGATTCTTACTTGATTCACTTTTTAATTTAGGCTGACCTTTGGTTTTACTCCATTCGATGGGGTTAACAAGATATTTCGTCGGACAGGTGACATCGACAGATCTTCCATTCCTTATCCTTACATAGACATTAGAAGGATTTTTCGTTCCTTTTATAAGATATTTTATTGTCGCCATTTCACATTAATAGTACAATCAAACTTAACAATTTCCCCACACTTTCCCCACATAATTGCAACTTAATGAAGTTGAATGAAATTGGATGAAATAATCTAACACCACACAAAGGCGTTGTTTTGATTGCATTATTAGGATAAATTCGCAATAATTCAGTCAAACATGATTATCTCGAATTTCATCAATGTAGTCCCGCCGGCTCCACGGATGAAGAGTGAGGGTGAGGGTGAGTAACTAGTAGTTAGTTATTCACTCTTCATCCCCCTCATTACTCACTACTCCAACTCACGCTAACTACTTATTTCCAACCGGCCTCAAGCCTGTTGATCATTGAGCGAAACAACTTTGGTTTTGACCCCGGGAGCCAAGGGAGAGACGAGGAGCGCAGCGACGAAGTCACCCCCGGGGATAAAGAGTGAGTGTGAGTGTGAGTGAACAGGTTCCTCACTTCGCATTCTATTGCAAGAATCATTCATACCAAGACTGACGCTTGCATATAATTTTATATCCATCAAACCAATTCAGCCATCCTATTGATCTCCTCAACATCCACCACTTTCTTTTCATCGCCGTTTAAGGCGCAATATATCATGGCCTTACCAACATCAGTGGTGGTGGTTACCGTCTTTGGTGAAAGGGCTTTCATGAGAGGATACAAGGGCTTGAATATTATGTAAAGAGCGTTATACCAACCTGTTTTTGATTTAATCCCTCTAAGGGGTTGGATGTAGCCGGGCCGGAACATATATGCCCCTTTGAAAGGAAGTTTCATCAAGTCATTTTCGGTCTTTCCCTTCACCCTGGCCCACATGGATCTTCCGTTCTCTGTCGAATCGGTTCCCACTCCAGAAACATAGGTAAATACCATGCCGGGATTGAGTTCTGCCATCATTTTAGCAATGTACAGGGTAAGATCGTGAGTAATACGTGTGTAGGCTTCTTCAGACATACCAATCACTGACACGCCTAGTGGAAAAAAACAGGCGCCAAGGCCGTTGAACTCCTCCCTTAAATTCGAGAGGTCAAAAAGGTCCTGTTGGATGAACTCTTTGAGTTTGGGGTTAGTAATGCCAACTTGGCTCCTATTGACCACAAGAACCTTGTCGATTCGACGGTCATCGAGGCATTCCAATAGGATGCCTTTTCCAACCATTCCGGTGCTTCCGAAGATGATGATTTTCATTAGATAGCTATGGTTTTAATCAACGAATTAATTAATAATGGAATGTATTCTTGAAGACATCCTAGTAAAGGTATTTCCCGACAATGGGCATCCTTCTGCCCATGCCAAAAGCTTTTTTTGAAACGCGCAGTATGGGTGCCGTTTGAAAGCGTTTGTACTCACTTGAATTAACCAGGTTCAGCACGCGTTTTACCACCTGTGCATCATGCCCAAGTGTTACGATCTCATCTGCACTTTTCCGTTCTTCGATGTATTGGTAAAGAATCGGGTCCAATTCATCATAGTCGGGCAAACTGTCGGTGTCTCTTTGGTCGTGGCGCAATTCTGCCGAGGGTTCCTTTAACAAAATATGATTTGGAATGATGTCCTTTTTTCGATTCACATAGGATGCCAGTTTATAAACCTGGGTTTTATATACATCGCCAAGCACGGACAGACCCCCACTTAGGTCTCCGTAAAGGGTGCCATAACCAACCGCCTTCTCGCTTTTATTGGATGTATTAAGAAGAATACTGCCAAACTTGTTGCTCACGGCCATAAGCAAAATGGACCGTACCCTTGCCTGGATGTTTTCTTCGGTCAGGTCTTTGGGCAGATCTCCAAATAATTCGTTCAGGCTGTGGTCAAAATCTTCAATATGACGGTCAATGCGAATTACCTTGTAAGAACATCCCAAACGCTTGCACAATTCAATTGAATCGTCGATGGAATGATCAGAGCTGTAAGGTGATGGCATTAGCAGGGTGTTCACATTTATGGGTCCCAGGGCCTTGCATGCAATGGCCACTGTGAGGGCAGAATCTATGCCCCCGGACAGGCCGATGACGGCCTTGTTGAATCCACTCTTTCTAAAATAATCCTTGACCCCTAAGGTTAAAGCGCTCAAAACATCATTCTCCCATGTATAGTTCGTTTCCTCTACTTCCAAATCTTCTTCGAGATCAATAATCTGTCGGTCTTCATCAAAGGCGCACAGGGTCTTAACAACTCCTTTACCCGGTAAACAGACCATTGACTTCCCGTCAAAGATTAATTCGGTTTGGGCACCGACGTGATTCACATATAAAAAAGGAATTTGATATTTTTCCGCGTTCGCTATCAGCATATCACTGCGTTCTTTGTAGTGATCTGCTGAAAAAGGAGAAGCTGAGATATTTATAACCACATCGGGATTTGATTTTATCAATTCTTGCATCGGTTCCCGCTCGTACAACTTGTTCTCACCGATGTTCCATAGGTCTTCACAAATGGTAATGGCGATGCGTTTTCCTTTGTACTGCACCGTCCGATGCTCGCTATTTGGTTCAAAATAGCGGTACTCATCAAAAATATCGTAGGTTGGAAGCAGGGTTTTTCGCTGAATGAATTCCACCTGACCATTATTCAAGAAACATGCGGCGTTGTACAGGGCCTTGCCTTTGCCCGATCTGTTGGATACAGGGCAACCAACTATCGCAGCAATGCCCTGACATTCTTTGGCAATTTGTAAAAGTCCGTCATTACAACTTTGAACAAAGGATTCGAATTCCAGAAAGTCCCTGGGCGGATATCCGCAGATAGCCAACTCCGCATAGATTACCAGATCTGCACTACGTTCTTTTGCCCAATGGATGGAGTCAATGATCTTTCCCACATTTTGGGGAAAATTCCCGATATGGTAGTTAAGTTGAGCTAAGGCTATTTTCATGATGGGTTCGGCTCAGAAGAGCACCCCCAAATTTAAGGCAATTTGGTTGGTGGTAGCCTTTTTTTCGACAGACGATGCCGAGCCTTTGAGCACGTCAATAAAACCGTTTTGATAAGACAATCCAAATAATAAATTGGTGGTTCCGCTCAGGTTGTACTCCACGCCAATGCCCAAAACCAATGAAAGATTCAAGTCGGCCACATTGCGTTTTTGATCTACATCAGCCCTTTGCTCTTGTCCTTCAACTTGAACGTCTGCCGTGGAATTGATAAAAAGCTCTGGGCTGAATCCGAACTGACCGTAATACTTCAGGTAACCTATTTCCTTGGTTCTCATGCGAAGGGTCAGGGGAATCTCAACGCTTTGTAATCGCTGGTTATAGCTTACATTGTTTTGTAGACTGTCCATCATTTCTATCGCATTGTACTTACCACCAGCATTATTGATGAATATACCCGTGGCCAGGGCATAATTTTCACCAAAATTAAAGTCAGCCAAAAGCCCATACTTAAATCCGATACGACTGCCGTCTGATGACAAGTTTTCAGAACTCGCTTTCCACCAGTTTACGGTAGGACTAAACGTAAGACCAAGGGCTACCTTTTTTTCTTGAGCATGACCTTGACTTATCAACAAAAGGCATAGGACAGATAATAGTGTGTAGTTTCTTTTCATCTATAGGGCTTTCCTAAATTTGAGCTCCTCTGCCAAAAATACAAGCAAGTTGAGTAAACATCATATACAAGCCTACAAAATACTAACAATCGCACTGTTTATAGCATCGTGTACCTCAGAAAAACCAAGAGTCGACATCGAAGGTTCTGAAGTTCAACTAGAGGTTAAGCGCATGGAGGTCGATCTTTTTGCAGAAACGGACCGCCCATTGACCGCTGCGGAAATAGAGACATTAAAAGAGAAATACACCGGTTTCTACCCGCTATTTGTGGAAGGCATATTGGCCCTGGGTAGGGCAGAGGACAGCACCACAGCTTATTACCTCAATCATTTCAGAGCAGACCCGGCAGTAATTGAAATAGCGCGTAAGACAGAACATACATTTCCTGATTTCAGCACCTATCAATCAGACTTAAATAAAGCTTTTTGCAGGTTCTCCGTGCTCTTTCCTGAAAGAATAATTCCGGCCATCTACACCTTCGTTTCGGCTTTCAGTTATACCATTGTTGTAGACGACAGTATTTTAGGCATAGGGCTCGACCTTTACCTGGGGCGTGAAGAGGGCAAGTATGAACTATTGGGCATACCGGCTTACAAGATCCGTAAAATGAATTCGGCCTACTTGGTAGGAGATGCAATGCGCTCTTGGGTTGGAACGGAATTTGAAATGCCGGCGGAGGATCAGGACCTGATCTCTCACATGATTTATCAAGGTAAAATTTTATATGCCTTGGATCTGTTATTGCCAGATACACCGGATAGTCTCAAGGTTACCTTCACCGCGGATCAGTTGTCCTGGTGCGAAAAAAATTTGGTCGATATGTGGTTTCATTTGGCCGAAAATGAATTGCTTTATTCAAAGGATCCAAAACAAATACAAAAATACATGGGTGATGCGCCTTTCACACCCGGTTTTCCGGAAGGATCACCTGGAATGGTGGGTCGGTGGATAGGTTGGCAGATCGTTCGAAAATACATGGATCAAATAGACGAACCTCTGAACCTACAGCATCTGTTCGAGCAAAAGGATGCCCAAAAAATTCTTCATTTATCAAAATTTAAACCCACCTGAAATGAGTCATAAATCAAAAATAGAATTCGTCATCAGTATGGACGAAAATAAAGTCCCCGAACGTATCGATTGGATCGCCGACGAACACAAAAGCGAATGCAAGGCCGTTATGGCTACCGTTTGGGATGAAGCAGAAAAAAATACCCTTCGCATAGACCTTTGGACCAAGGAGATGATGGTCGAAGAAATGAAGCACTTTTGTGTCCAATCGATTATCACCTTGGCAGATACCTTTGAGCGCGCCACGAATGATTTAAAATCGGCCGAAGACTTGCGGGAATTCGGTAAGAAATTTGGCATTCAACTAGGCGTAATAAAAGAAGGTCCCGAAGCAACCTAAAGGCCTGCCATAGCGTCTAATCATTTAAATAGTAACTTTGATTTACCCACTTCAGCCCTCTGCCTGATTTGTAAAGAGATGACAAGGATTTTACACTGTATTTCATATTGCCTTTGCTGTCTGGTGGCGGTTTCTGCGTTTTCACAGACACCTCCCCCTCAAAGTCCTCTTTTCTATAACAACGGTGAGGTATACATCGATAGTGGAGTGCCTGTTCAGATTTACGGCAATACCATCACCACGGGTCTTGGTTCAATCCTTCACAATGACGGAGAAATCTATGTTCACTTTGATTCAATTTTTCTTTCGGCAGTTGAAGGCTTTACCATCGACAATTTTTCCGTGGTCGAAGGAAACGGGTATTATGAAATTGAACCCGATTGGAGGAATAATTCACCTAACTTCATTCCCGACGAGAGCCACGTTCATTTAATGAGCGATGTCCAGCAATTGATCACGGGTACTGAAATAACGGACTTCTTCGATTTAGAAATCAGCGGAAATGGCATAGGCAATGATCGCAAGAAACGAATGACCATTGATGCCAATGTCCAGGATTCTTTGAGCTTGCAAGACAGGGAACTGGCCACCGACAGTTTCACGCTTACAATACAGAATACGGCGACCAACGCTATTTCACGAAATTCAGCTGCAAATCAAGAGGGTTTTGTCAGTAGCCTTAAAGGAGACAACATCAGCGGTTCTCTTGTGCGTAGAACAGCAAATTCATCTGCACCTTATTTTTTTCCGGTAGGGTCAAGCGTTAATCCGCCTTCATCCTTGCCATACATTTTCAGGCCCGTTGATCTTTTACCGGCAAGCACGAATATCAATTCGTACTCTGTGCGGTTTGTGCACGAATCACCTGATCTTGAAGGTTTTGGCCAGTTCAGCCTTGATGATTCCCTGTGCACGGTTAACCCTTTGTATTACCATATGATAAACAGGACTTCGGGATTTGATTCCGCTCGAATTCGCCTTTATTATGACCCTTTACAAGATGATATTTACGATAATTCAGCTCAGTGGTCTAATGGAAAGTGGAACTTGATCAAGTCCTCGCAGTACAATGACAAAGGGACATTCTTTCAAGTCACTATCCCGCAATATGCATTTTTCAGCCGCGATAGCCTGCCTTTCATATTGGCAGACAGAATACCAAATGTAGCAAGGATTGTAGGTAATCCGGACATCTGTTCCAATGACCTTGCCATGCTAAGGGCCATAGGCAATGCTAATTTTTATGACTGGACCGTGCCTGGCGACATTGAAATATTATCTGCCCCACAGGACGATAGTCTCATCATGAAAGTATTTCAAACAGGTGGATACGTGCAGCTTTCATCGACCAGCTCAACAGGGAAATGCGTTGAAGCCGCTGATTCATTTTTGATCGTTGTCCACCCAGGTCCAACCGCCAATTTCACCGTTAGTGATATTCGTACCTTCACCAATCAAGTCATTGAATTCAGGGATAGTACCACTGGTTCACCCATCGATTGGTTTTGGAAATTTGGTGACGGCAAGACGGCTTTTTCACCAATTACACGTCACAAGTTCGGCCAGGTGGGTGAATTTGTTGTTGAAATGTACGTTCAAGATGAAAACGGATGTCTGGACTCGGCCTTTGTGCTGATAGAGATCATCGAGGGAATCTCTGTTCCAAATATATTTACGCCTAACGGCGATGGAAACAACGACCTGTTCTATATTCCAAATAGTGGTTTGAAAGATTACCGCTTTGAGGTCTTTAATCGCTGGGGGAACATTATTTTTGAGACTACTGCAACCGAGATTGCCTGGGACGGGTACAATACCTTTGGCAAACCTGTGCCCGAAGGAACTTATTATTATGTATTGGTAGCCAGAAGCGACAAGAACGAATACGTGCGCAAAGGATTTCTGTCACTCATCCGCTGATTCCAGGCTTAGTCTAAATACTTCATTGCCATTGGCAATGTGTTCAAGAATATTGGTTCTGCCCAGTTTCTTTTTTGCACTTGACACTACGATTTCGGGCAATTTCTCCCAGCTTTCCTTCAGTTTTGTTTTATACTTATCTAGCGTTTTGGCAATCTCCTGCTGTTTCAGCTGATCTGATTTTGTAAAAACAATGACAAAAGGAATTCCCTCAAGGCCAAGCATTTCCATAATTTCAAGGTCACTTTGCATGGGATCGACCCTTATGTCAATCAATAGAAAAACAGACACCAGGTTTTCTCGGTTCTTCAAGTAATTCTTTATCATTCGCTTCCATGCCTCACGCGACTTTTTTGAAACTTTCGCAAAGCCGTATCCGGGAAGGTCCACCAGGTACCAGTTTTTGTCGATCAGAAAATGATTGATAGTCTGAGTACGTCCAGGGTTAGAAGAGGTAATGGCCAATTTGTTGCGCTTGCACAACATGTTGATCAATGTCGATTTACCCACATTTGATCTTCCGGCAAAGGCATATTCAGGAAGGACGGGTGAAGGCAGATCCACCAATTTAACAGCACTCTGCAAGTACTTGGGATCGGTGATCTCCATATTAGATCAGGTTATTTTAGCCAACCATTCGTTAAGAATACGGTTGAATTCCTTGGGGTGTTCCATCATTGCCGCGTGGCCACATTTATCAATCCAAAACAATTCTGAATTCTGGATAAGCTGATGAAATTCTTCGGCTACTTCAGGTGGGGTGATGGTGTCGTTCTTTCCCCAGATCAGGCATGAAGGCATCTCGAACCTAGACAGGTCCTTGGCCATGTTGTGCCGTATGGCAGATTTTGCAATGGCCAGAATTCTAATGAGTTTACTGCGGTCGTTGACGATTTCAAATACTTCATCCACCAAGACATCGTCCGCGAGGCTTTGATCATAAAAAGTCACAGCAATCTTTTTTCTCAAGAATTCCTTGTCTTCTCTACGCGGAAAAGAACCCCCAAAGGCATTTTCGTATAGACCGCTGCTTCCGGTCAACACCAAAGAATGGACCTTATGCATATTGTTCAAGGCATAGACCAAAGCAACATGCCCTCCAAGACTATTACCGAGTAATGTGACTTTCTCAAATTTCTTGTGCTTGATGAACCTGGCCACAAACTTTCCCAGACTGATCACATTGGTCTTGATGATGGGCATGGTATAAAGCGGCATGATAGGAACGACGATCTTGTAATTCGAAGAAAAAGCGTCAATGACATCTTTAAAATTACTCAGGGCACCGAATAAACCGTGAAGCAAAATAATGGTATGTCCTTCACCTTGTTCTAGGTATTCAAACTCCCCTTCTTTCTTGATCTCGTCTTCTAAACTCATGAATGGACTATCTCTTTCAAAAATAGAAAAATTCTAATTAGCGGATGGATTAAACTCATTCCCGCCATTGCCTTGAAATGCCCGTGTAAAAGGCTAAATACAAATCCAACTTTTCACAAGAAAAAGGATTCCGGATTCGGTGACAAATTCCACCGCAAGAATGAAAAGTTTTGGTTTCATCTGACGAAAAGCGGCCAAAAGTTTTGAACAAAGTGGTAAATTGTGGTAAAATGTGGTAAATTTTTAGATATTTTTACCCTCTTAGGGATTAAAACAGACTGAATGTCAGCGTTTATAGGAGAATTTGATTGCAAGGTAGATGCTAAGGGGCGCGTCATGATGCCCTCTGGCCTGCGCAAACAACTCGATCCCGAAGCACAGGAAACCTTTGTATTAAACAGGGGATTTGAGAAATGCTTGGTTCTCTACCCCCGTAATGTCTGGTCAGGGATCAGCAATGAGATCAGTAAGCTGAATCAGTATAAAAAGAAAAACAGGGAGTTTATCAGGTATTTCTACCGTGGTGCCAGTGAGCTAAGTCTGGATGGAACAGGAAGGATTCTCTTCCCCAAAAGATTGATGAGTTACGCCGGTATTGGAAAGGAAGTCGTCCTGTTTGCCTATTTCGACCGCATCGAGGTATGGGATAAAAATACCTACGAGAATTTATTGACCGATGAGCCTGAAGATTTCTCGAACCTGGCAGAAGACGTTATGGGTGATCTGGAAAGTAAAGAAGAGGAAAGCAACGATGACCTATCATGATCCAGTCATGTTGAAAGAAAGCACAGAGGCATTGAAGATCAAGCCAGAAGGCATTTACGTTGATGCCACTTTTGGCGGGGGAGGACACAGCAAAGAAATATTGAAGCATTTAAAAGGGGGCAAACTCTATGCTTTTGATCAGGACAACGATAGCGCTTCTCAAGTTATGGATTCCGAGAATCTGGTATTCATCGATCAAAATTTCAGGTACCTGAAAAACTTCTTAAAAATACACCAGGCCCTGCCTGTTGATGGCATATTGGCAGACCTCGGAATTTCTTCACATCAGATCGATGTTCCGGGAAGGGGTTTTTCTTTTAGGGAGGATGGTCCACTGGATATGCGTATGAATCAAAATCAGGAATTGACTGCCCATGAGGTGATCAACCAGTACGAACTTGACGAACTCACACGGATCTTTCGACAATACGGTGAATTAAAAGAGGCCCGCAGGCTGGCAAAGGTCATCGTCGAAAAACGCCAGATTCAGGCAATAGATACCATCAAGGAACTGATTGACTGCGTTCAAAAATTAGCTCTTCCCCACAAACTCAATAAATTTTTAGCCAAACTTTTTCAAGCCATTCGCATCGAGGTCAATGGCGAAATGGATGCCTTAAAAGAATTATTGTCACAATGCCCGGAAGTATTAAAGAACGGAGGAATCATGGCATTTATAACCTACCACAGCCTTGAAGACAGATTGGTCAAAAACTTTATAAGAAGTGGACGGTTCGACGGAGAACTGGAGAAAGATTTCTACGGCAACGTTTTAAAACCCTTGGAAGCGGTCAACCGAAAACCCATTGTGCCATCAGAGGAAGAAGTGGAGCGAAATAACCGAGCCAGAAGCGCAAAACTTCGAATTGCCAGAAAAATACCGGTATGAAAGAAGAAGAGCAAGATAAAAAGGAAGGTAAAAGTCAGGGAACCTACATTGTAAACTTCCTTACCGGAAACTTTCTTTCACACGATCGGCTTGTTTCCAACATGCCCTATGTTTTCTTCCTGACTTTCATTGCCATTATATACATCGCCAATGGCTACTACGCTGAAAAGACAGTAAAACAATTGTACAGGACTACGAACGAAATCAAAGAATTGCGATCGGAATACATCTCGAACAAATCAGAACTAGAGATCATCAAACAACAGAGTAATGTGGCCCTGTCGATCAAGGCCTTGAAATTAAAGGAAAGCCTTACACCACCTAATAAGATCATCATCAATAACAACACGGATTGAGCTCGGTTAACCCAAATAAAGACATTGCATGGCGCCTGTACCTGGTCTACTTCTTTTGCTGTCTGCTTGGATTTGCAGTGGTGGGTAAGGTTATTTGGATTCAATGGTACGAGGGAGATGAATTAAGGGCGAAATCAGAGAAAATGACGGTATCAAATAAAACGATCAAGGCCGTTAGAGGAAACATCTATGCCAGCGATGGTAGTCTTTTGGCCACTTCTGTGCCAAAATACGAGGTGCGTTTTGATGTCAACACAGATGCCTTAAGTGAAGAAATTTTTAATGAAAACATTGATTCACTGTCTTACTGCTTAAGCAGGCTCTGGGCAAAAAAATCTTCTTCGGAGTATAGAAACGAGCTGATAGCAGCCCGAAAGTCCAGAACCCGATCTGGTAGCAAAGGTGGTCGCTATCACTTGATCGGAAGAAATATCAGCTACAAGGATTTAAAGAGCCTGAAGAGCTTTCCCATTTTTAGAAATGGCCAGTATAAGGGTGGCTTTATCTACATCCAGCAGAACAAGCGGGAAAAACCATTCAAATTGCTGGCCGAAAGAACCATCGGATATAAAAGAAGTCAGGTTGCTGTGGGTCTGGAAGGGGCATATAACCGTGAACTCAGTGGAGTCGATGGCAAGCGGCTGATGCAAAAGATTGCGGGTGGGGACTGGAAACCCTTAAATGATGATAACGAAATAGAACCCCAGAATGGCTATGACCTGCTAACGTCAATCGACATCAATCTTCAGGATGTTGCAGAAAACGCCTTGCTAAAACAACTTTCCATGCACGGGGCCGATCATGGTTGTGTGGTGCTGATGGAAGTAAAGACTGGCGAAATAAAGGCCATAGCCAATCTAAAGCGGAATAAGAGAGGTGGATATTTCGAAGGTTACAACTACGCCATTGGTGAAAGCACTGAACCCGGATCAACATTTAAACTGCCTGTGCTAATTGCCGCATTCGAAGATGGATACATCGATTTAGACACTGAAATAGACACCGAACACGGAGAAAAGAAATTCTATGACCAAACAATGTTCGATACCCATGACTACGGAAAGTTAGACGTCAAAAGGGCCTTTGAAGTGTCGTCAAACATTGCCGTTGCCAAGATTATTACTGAGCATTACAACAGCGACCCTCAGCGATTTGTAGATCACCTGCACCGCATGAATCTCAATAACAAATTGGGTATCGAGATCAAGGGTGAAGGTGTGCCGCAGATCAAAGGACCCAAGAGTAAAACGTGGTCGGGCGTTTCCCTTCCTTGGATGGCGCATGGCTACGAAGTTTTGATGACGCCGTTGCAAATACTGACATTCTACAACGCCGTTGCCAATGACGGTGTGATGGTCAAGCCAAAATTCGTAAAAGCAGTGACTTCAAAAGGCAAAGTCGTTAAGGAAATGCCCACTGAAGTGATCAACGAGCGCATTTGCTCGAAAGAAACCCTGATGAAAGTAAGGTCGATGCTCGAAGGGGTTGTAAATAATAATGGAACGGCAGCCAATTTAAAAAACAAACACTACAAGGTTGCTGGAAAAACAGGTACAGCACAAATAGCGAATGAGCAATACGGATATGAATATGAATCCAAGATCAGTCACCAAGCATCTTTCGTTGGATTTTTTCCGGCAGAAAATCCCAGGTACTCATGCATTGTGGTGGTTAATGCTCCTTCTCGCTATGTCTATACAGGTAATCTGGTAGCAGGTCCAATATTCAAAGAAGTGGCAGATAAGGTTTATGCCAATAGCCTGAAAATGCACAAAGAATTACAAGAAAGAGAATTTCTGGCCAAATCACAACTGCCCTATTCCATGAATGGAGACAGAGATGAACTGTATGCCGTTTTCAAAGAGCTGAGCGTACCCGCAAGTGAAATGCCGGAAGAATCGGCCTGGATAACTACCAGCACAAAAGACAGCATGGTTCAGACCAGTCCAGCTAAAATGATACCCGGCCTGGTTCCCAATGTCATAGGAATGGGGCTTAAAGATGCGGTATATGTGTTAGAGAATAGCGGCTTGACCATTCGATTTAACGGAAAAGGCATGGTCAAAAAGCAATCTATTCCCGCTGGTAGAAAAATCATACGAGGTCAAACCATTGATATCGAGCTATCCTGATGAAACTGCTTAGAGACATATTGTACAAGGTCAAACTTGAGAACGTCATCGGACTTACCAACATGGCCATCGAGACTTTGACCTTTGATTCTAGGAAGCAAATGAAATTCGGGCTATTTGTGGCTGTGCGCGGTGGTCTGTTCGACGGTCACGATTTCATTGAGCAAGCCATTGAAAAGGGCGCTGTTGCCATTTTATGCGAGGACCTACCTGAAGAATTAAATCAGAAGATCACTTATGTCCAGGTGAAAGATGCCAGGAGCGCACTTGCAGATGTCGCTTCTAATTACTTTGACCATCCTTCTAATGATATAAAAGTCATTGGTGTAACCGGGACCAACGGTAAAACCAGCGTGGTGACCATGCTTTACCAACTATATAAAAAGCTGGGTAAGAAAGCGGGCTTGATCTCTACCATCGTAAATAAAATAGACGATGTTGAAATACCAAGTAAGCATACCACACCCGATCCGATCGAGATAAACTCTTTACTAAGGCAAATGGCTGACAATGGATGTTCTGTTTGCTTTATGGAAGTGAGCTCTCATGCCATGAGTCAGGAAAGGGCACGGGGAATCCATTTTAGTGGAGGTGTATTCACAAATCTTACCCACGATCACCTTGACTACCATAAGAATTTCAACGAATACCTCCTGGCCAAAAAGAAATTCTTCGATGGCCTGGACAAGTCGGCCTTTGCCCTGATCAACGACGACGACAAATACGGAGAAAAAATGGTCACTCAAAGCAATGCCAAGACATGGACCTATGCCCTCAAAACTGAAGCAGATTACAAAGTGAAGATCGTTGAAAGCCGATTTGATGGAATGCTCTTAAATGTTGACAATGAGGAAGTTTGGATTAAACTTCTCGGCGCCTTTAACGCCTACAACATTTTGGCTGTCTACGCTGTTGCCCGTCTATTGGGCAACGATAAAATGGATGTGCTTAAAGTCCTTTCAGCATTGAACCCCGTTGAAGGCCGTTTCCAATTCTTCCGAACCGCAAGTGGAAAGTCGGCCATAGTAGATTACGCCCATACCCCCGATGCCCTGGAAAAAGTGCTTGAAACGATCAGGGCCATTCGCACCGGAAACGAAAGCCTCATAACCGTCATTGGTTGCGGAGGTGACCGTGACAAGGACAAAAGGCCCATTATGGCTCAAATCGCGGGTGACATGTCAGATAAGGTGATCCTCACTTCTGATAATCCCCGCACCGAAAATCCTGAAAGCATCATAGAGGACATGTATCGCGGTGTTGAAGCTGACCGAAAAACAAGGGTAATAAAAATAACCGACCGCCGAGAGGCAATAAAGGCAGCTTGCAATCTGGCATCAGAAGGCGACATCATATTGGTGGCAGGAAAAGGCCATGAGAAATACCAGGAAATCAATGGGGTCCGCCTGCCCTTTGACGATTTAAAAGTTTTAAAAGAATCAATCGAATAAGGCCATGTTGTATTACTTGTTTGAATACTTACAGCGTTTTGACATTCCGGGAGCCGGTGTTTTCCAGTACATCACTTTCCGGGCTTCTGCTGCTGTGATCTTTAGCCTGATCATTTCACTGCTTTTCGGAAAAAGTATCATTAGCGTATTGAGAAAAAAGCAAGTAGGTGAATCGATAAGGGACCTGGGTCTTGAAGGCCAAAATGAAAAGCAAGGAACCCCCACCATGGGAGGGCTGATCATTCTTGCAGCAATTCTCATCCCTACCCTGCTTTTTGCCAAGCTCGACAATGTCTATATCCAGATTATGCTGCTGTCTACCATTTTGTTGGGCAGTATCGGCTTCATCGACGATTACATCAAAGTCTTCAAAAAAAATAAAAAAGGCCTTGCGGGGAAATTTAAAGTATTGGGACAGATCGCTATTGGCCTGGTCGTTGGCTGCATGCTTTATTTCAACGAGGAAGTTGTGGTAAAGCAAAAGATGATGCAATTCCAGACCGGTGAACCAACTGTAGGAGCTGTGCACATCAGTGCCGATGGCGAATCGATCTGGAAAGAAAGTAAATCAATGAAAACCACCATTCCTTTCTTTAAAAACAACGAATTCGACTATGCCTCTCTGATTAAATGGATCGGGGACGATTATCAAAATTGGGCTTGGTTGGTCTTCATTCCACTGGTTATTGTCATTGTAACCGCCGTGTCAAATGGGGCAAACATGACCGACGGTCTTGATGGCCTGGCCGCAGGTACCTCGGGAATTGTCGGTCTTGTCCTGGCCATTTTCGCTTACGTTTCAAGTAACATCATTTTTTCAGACTACCTCAACATCATGTTTATTCCTCGCTCTGAAGAACTGGTAATCTTTATGGGAGCTTTTTCAGGTGCTTGCGTTGGCTTTCTCTGGTATAATTCTTTTCCGGCCCAAGTATTTATGGGAGATACGGGCAGTCTGGCCCTTGGAGGAATTATTGCCGTTTTCGCACTGGCCATTCGTAAAGAACTGCTAATCCCTGTCTTCTGTGGCATATTCCTAGTGGAGAATCTATCAGTAGTGCTTCAGGTAGGCTGGTTCAAATACACCAAAAGGAAATACGGTGAAGGGCGCAGAATATTCCTGATGGCACCACTTCACCACCACTATCAGAAAATGGGCTACCACGAGTCAAAAATAGTTTCGCGTTTCTGGATCGCAGGCATGATGCTGGCCATTATTTCCATTGCAACCCTAAAATTAAGATGACCAAAAAAGAGAGGAGCATAGCGGTCTTAGGCGCAGGTGAAAGCGGGGTGGGTGCGGCATTGCTCGCCTTGAAGGTCGGGGATTCTGTATTCGTGTCAGATGCCGGGCAGGTCAAAGCCAAATATTCAAGTCGCCTTGATCAGGCCGGGATTGAATGGGAAAGTGGAGTTCACAGCGAAGAACGAATACTTCAAGTGGACTTGATTGTAAAAAGCCCGGGAATTCCATCCGGCGCCGAAATCGTCAAAAAGGCCTTAGACAAGAACATCGAAATTATTTCAGAAATAGAATATGCCTTCAGGCATTGCAACGGAAAGGTAATTGCCATTACAGGCAGCAACGGGAAGACCACCACTACAAACCTCATCTACCACTTACTTAAAAAGGCCGGCAAAAACGCATGCATGGCCGGGAATATGGGCAGGAGCTTTGCCGCAGAAGTTGCGAATGGTGAAAATGATTACTACGTGCTGGAAGTCAGTAGCTTCCAGCTTGACGACATCGTTGAATTCAAGCCGTTTATTTCTATTCTTCTAAACATCACTCCTGATCATCTGGACAGGTATCACCAAAGTCTCAGGGAATATGCTGATGCAAAATTCAACATCATCAGAAATCAAGGAGACGAAGACTACTTCATCTATAATCTGGATGACGAGGTAATCCTTGAGGGATTAAAATCAAGATCTATTGCGGCGCATCAAGTGCCATTTACCATTAAAAAAAAAGTCGAAACCGGCGCTTATCTGCAGGGCGACTCATTTCAAGTTCACCTAAACAAACAACCTCTTACCATGTCAGTACATGATTTAGCATTACAAGGAAAACACAACATCTACAATTCAATGGCGGCCTCCATAACAGGTCGAATATTGGAATTACGAAAGGACCTGATCCGCGAGAGTCTTTCCGATTTCCAGAACATTGAACACCGGCTGGAATATGTTATGAAAGTTCACGGAATAAACTTTATCAATGATTCAAAAGCCACCAATGTCAATGCGACATGGTATGCACTTGAAAGTCTTGACAAGGATATCATTTGGATCGTCGGTGGGGTGGACAAGGGAAACGATTACTCCATGTTGAACGAACTGGTGGCCGAAAAAGTCAAAGCCATTGTATGTCTGGGCAAGGACAATAAAAAATTGATCAAAGCTTTTAAGGACATTGTTCCAAATATTACGGAGGTGGACACAGCTAAAGAAGCGGTGAGAATTGCCTATGCGGCCGGAACAAAGAATGACACTGTTATCCTTTCTCCGGCTTGCGCGAGTTTTGATCTTTTTGAAAACTACGAGGACCGTGGACACCAGTTTAAGCAGGCAGTCAAATCCCTCTGATTAATAGATGCAGGCACTGTTCAATAAACTTTATGGAGACCGGGTAATTTGGGCCGTTGTGCTCATTTTATCCATTGTCTCTATACTGGCCGTTTACAGTTCCATCGTCACCCTCGCTTATAAGTATCGGGAGGGAAATACGGAATACTTTCTTTTTAAACACGGCATCATCCTTTTGGTTGGTTTTGGATTGATGTATGTGGCTCACAGCATTCCGTACAAGTACTTCTCGAGAGCAGCCCAGGTTGCCCTTTTTTCGGCCATTCCGCTTTTGCTTTTAACCCTTGTCACTGGAGCCAATATCAATGAGGCGAGCAGGTGGCTGGTAATACCCGTCATCAATCAGACATTTCAAACATCAGATCTTGCGAAACTGGCATTGATCATGTACCTGGCCCGCGTTCTTTCCAAGAAGCAGAACAATATCAAAGACTTTAAAGAGGCCTTCCTTCCGGTCATATTCCCCATTATTATTATTTGTGGGCTGATCCTTCCTGCCAACTTCAGCACAGCGGCTATTCTTTTTACCAGTTCTATGATCATCCTTTTTGTTGGGCGGATAAAGATTCTTTACATCGCCGGATTGCTCTTAATGGGTGGACTCCTGCTGGCTATTTTTATTTTCATAGCCTATAATTCGACGGATAGTGGAAGGTTGGGCACCTGGAAAAATCGTATCGAAAATTTCTCAAGCGGTGAAAAATCTGAAAATTACCAGGCTGAACAATCGAAGATCGCCATAGCAACCGGTGAAATTTTTGGGAAACAACCCGGTGGCAGCACACAACGAAATTTTCTTCCTCACCCCTACTCCGACTTCATCTATGCCATTATTATTGAAGAATATGGGTTGATAGGAGGTGTTGGTATTATATTCCTGTACCTCATTCTATTGTACCGAGGTATTCGTATAAGTTTAAAATGTCCTAGAACTTTTGGGTCACTTCTGGCAATTGGTCTGAGCTTAAGCCTGGTATTTCAGGCATTAATAAACATGGCCGTTGCTGTAAATTTATTACCGGTAACCGGCCAGCCACTGCCAATGATCAGCATGGGTGGAACCAGTATCTGGTTTACCTGTATAGCCATCGGTATCATTTTGAGCGTTAGTAGGGAAACAGATCAGTCCAATCTTAAAAACATTGTCGTTGAAGGTCATAATTAGTGGTGGAGGCACTGGTGGCCATATTTTTCCGGCGTTGGCAATTGCCGACGCTCTGAAGGGAAAAGACCCTTCTATCGATATTCTTTTTGTCGGTGCTTCGGGAAAAATGGAGATGGAAAAAGTACCACTGGCCGGATATAAGATCATTGGACTCCCCATCAGGGGTATCCAGCGTAAATTAAGTCTTAAAAACCTGTTGGTGCCTTTTTTATTGATTAAGAGTCTCTATATCTCTAGAAAAACCATTAAGTCCTTCCAGCCGGATGTGGCTGTTGGTGTTGGAGGGTATGCCAGCGCTGCCTTGCTCTATATGGCCAGCAGAATGGGGATTAAAACACTCATACAAGAACAGAATTCATACCCGGGCCTGACCAACAGAATTCTGGGTAAACGGGTCGATCGCATTTGCGTTGCTTTCAAAGGATTAGACAGGTATTTCCCAAAAAGCAAAATCGTCTTACTGGGAAACCCAATAAGAGCCGACATTCTTTCTTGCAAAGCCAAATCACCAGAAAGTTTATCGCATTTCGATCTGAATGACCGCAAGAAAGTGATTCTTGCCGTAGGCGGGAGTTTGGGGGCGCGAACTATTAATAATTGCATGCTGAAATTGATGCCCAAACTGGATGAAATGGATGCGCAATTGATTTGGCAGTGTGGAAAAGGACAGGCCGAATTATTAAAAGAAAAAGTCAATTCCAAGGGGTACAAAAGCGTGAAGCTGCATCCTTTCATACATCGGATGGACCTTGCCTACGCCGCTTCCGACATAGTCGTATCACGTTCGGGTGCCTTGGCGGTAAGTGAGATCATGTCCTTGAAGAAGCCCAGCATTCTAATCCCATCCCCGCATGTCGCCGAAGATCATCAGACCAAGAACGCCAAAGCACTGACAGATGAAGGAGCTTCCATTCTATTAACAGATGCCGAAGCCGAAGAAAAAATTGTGGCCGTGCTGGAAGACCTTCTTAATTCTTCGAAAAAGATGGATGAACTGATTAAAAAACTGGAACAAGTATTCAGTAATTCGAAGGCCTCAGAAGATCTGGCTACTGAAATTACCAAATTGGCCCAAAATGCCGCTTGAAGGAATTAAATACATGCATTTTATAGGTATAGGTGGCATTGGAATGAGCGCCCTGGCGAGATATTTCAACCACCTGGGTATAAAAGTTAGTGGCTACGATCGACTGGCAACGGAGTTGACTAAAAACCTCGAAAAAGAGGGCATGACCATTTACCATCAAGAGGATCTGAATCTTCTTCCGGCGGCTATAAAGGAAAAGGCTGGCAGTGAGGAAGTAATGATCGTTTACACTCCTGCCGTTCCTTCCGAATTTACTGAAAGACATTACTTTGAAAGCCTCGGCATTTCTGTTTTTAAACGTGCAGAAGTACTGGGAATGATTGCTAAAACACTGAAAACTGTAGCCGTGGCAGGAACTCATGGCAAGACCACCACAACCAGTCTTCTCGCGGCTTTTATGAAAGAAGCCGGTTTTAATTTTGTGGGATTTGTTGGTGGAATCAATGAAAACACCGGTTCCAATCTTATCATTCAGGGAAAACCGGAATACCTGTTGGCCGAAGCAGACGAATACGACCGATCTTTTCTTCATTTGCATCCGGACCGTGCCGTTTTAACCTCACTGGACCCTGACCATCTTGATATTTACGGAGATGCAGAGAACATGATCGAAACCTATGAGCTTTTCTGCCGAGATGTAAAAGAAGAGCTCTGGTTAAGTGAGAAGATCAGTGAACTGATGCGGAAAACTTCTCATAAGTCTTATGGCTTTTCGGAATCTAGCACAGCTCGAGCAGAAAATGTCGAAAGTTCAGGAAAGACCTTCACTTTTGATTTTGTGATGGGTGGAACGATTATTGAAAAACTACCCTTGAACATCGCCGGTTATCACAATGTCGAAAATTGCACCGGTGCAATCGCACTTGCGCTGGGAATGGGCATCGGCAAAGATCATATCCGTTCAGCCCTGATCAAATACCAAGGGGTAAAAAGACGATTTGAATACCACATCAATAATGAGAATTTGATCTACATTGACGACTACGCCCACCATCCCTCTGAAATAGATGCCGTTTTGATGTCGATTCGAAAAATGTACCCCGGCAAGCGAATAACAGGTGTCTTCCAACCCCATTTATACAGCAGGACCAGAGATTTTGGGGAAGATTTCGCCAGGAGCTTGGCTCAATTGAACGAACTGATTTTGTTAGATATCTACCCAGCAAGAGAAAAGCCCATACCGGGAATTGATTCCCATTGGTTATTGAATAAGGTTCAGATCAACAAAAAAGAAGTTTGTCAAAAAGAAAACCTTCTAACCGTCATTGAATCGAAAGATCCTGAGATCATACTAACCATCGGAGCTGGTGATATTGATCAATTAGTCAACCCAATTAAACAGTATTTCAACCCGACTAACTTATGAAAAAGGTGCTTCCCATAGTCGCTTGGGCTTTGGTCATTTTGACTGTAACTGTGTTAACGGGTTTTATAAATAAATCTATTGGTGAAGAAAAATGCGCCGAAATTACAATTGACGTCACCGATGGTGAGCTGTATGGTTTTATTACCGAAGGAGATGTCATTGAATTACTGAACAAAGAGTTTAAAACACCCATAAGTCAAAAGGTCAAAGACATTAATACCAATGACATTGAAAAACGCCTGAATGAACATCAGGCGGTTAAAAATGCAGAAGTCTACATCACGATCGATCGGAAACTCATCATTCGCTTATGGCAGCGCAGGCCCATCCTTAGGGTATTTCATTCAAGAGGAAGTTTCTATATCGATGAATATGGAAATATCATGCCTGTCATGAGCAAATTCACGGCACATGTGCCTGTAGCCAGCGGCGCCATTGAAATTCCTGTCAGTGATCTAATGGCTTTTCAAAGCCACAAAGAATTCAATAAAAACATGGACACCAGCCTCTATAATGACCTGTTCGAATTGGCTCGCTTTATCGATTCACGGCCGCTGTGGAGCGCACAAATTGAACAAGTGTATGTTGATAAAGATTCAGAATTTGAACTTGTGCCAAGGGTCGGAAATCATACCATTGTAATTGGTGAAGTGGATGATCTCGAAAATAAATTCGAAAAACTGCTGCTTTTTTACCAAAAAGGGCTGTCGAAAACAGGTTGGAATGAATACAGAAGTATCAATCTCAAATTTGATAATCAGGTAGTCTGCACGAAACGATACATAGATGGATAACACAGAAATAGTAGTAGGTCTAGATATAGGAACAACGAAAATCGTTGCCATAGCCGGGAGAAGAAATGAATTTGGCAAGCTCGAAATCATTGGCATGGGCAGAAGCGAGTCGATCGGTGTGACCCGCGGTGTGGTAGCCAACATTGAAAGAACCGTTAAATCAATTTGCCTGGCCGTTGAGGAAGCGTCGCAGAAATCCGGTGTGGAGATCAGGGTGGTCAACGTTGGAATTGCGGGTCAGCATATAAAAAGCCTGCAACACCGTGGCATTAGGGTGCGAAACAACATAGAACAAGAAATTCAGCAAGAAGACATCGATCTTCTGATAAATGACATGTACAAGCTTGTCATGTTGCCCGGTGAAGAAATCATTGATGTATTGCCACAGGAATTTATCGTAGACAGCGAACAGGGAATCAAGGATCCGGTAGGAATGGCCGGCATTCGACTCGAAGCCAATTTCCACATCATCACCGGTCAGGTTGCAGCAGCTAAAAATATATATAAATGCGTCGACAAAGCAGGTCTGAACGTGGTTGATCTTATTCTCGAGCCCTTGGCATCTGCCGAAGCCGTTTTAAGCGAAGAAGAAAAAGAAGCAGGTGTGGTTCTGGTCGATATTGGAGGTGGAACTACCGATGTGGCAATTTTCCAGGACGGAATCATACGGCACACGGCCGTCATTCCTTTCGGGGGTAATGTAATTACTGAGGACATCAAGCAGGGGTGCAGTATTATTAAACACCAGGCAGAATTATTGAAGATCAAATTCGGTTCAGCACTCGCAGATGAAAGCCAGGAAAATGAAATCGTTTCCATTCCGGGATTACGCGGTAGACCATCAAAGGAAATCTCCATAAAAAATCTAGCGCATATCATTCAAGCGCGCCTGGAAGAAATCATTGAACACATTTACTACGAAATAAGGAACTCGGGATACGAAAGCAAATTGATCGCTGGCGTCGTCCTTACCGGAGGTGGAGCCCAAATGAAACACATCGCACAACTCTTTGAATACGTCACCGGATTTGATACGCGCATTGGCTACCCGAATGAACACCTTGCCGGTGGAAATTCTGAGGAGATGACCTCTCCAATGTACGCCACTGGTGTTGGTCTGGTCATCAAAGGATTCCATAAACTCGATAAACAAAAAGACCAGGAACATTCAGAGCTGGCCACTTCGAAAACGCCCAGTAAAATGCGTACCGGTGGCCTTCTGGATAAATTGGTTAAAAAAACACAGGACTTTTTCGATGAAGATTAAGTCCGGATCTATTCATCAAAAATCAATGACATGAAATTTGATTTGCCCAAAGACAGATCGTCGATCATCAAAGTAATTGGTGTTGGTGGCGGAGGTAGCAATGCCGTAACGCACATGTTCAACCAGGGAATTACCGGGGTGGATTTCATCATCTGCAATACCGACCAGCAAGCGCTTGAAATGAGTGGGGTGACCAACAAAGTGCAACTAGGCCCAACATTGACCGAAGGTCGCGGAGCGGGCTCGATTCCTGAAGTGGGTAAGAATTCTGCCATTGAGACCATTGACGAAATGAAAGATATCCTGGCCAAAGGCACACAAATGGTCTTTATCACAGCCGGAATGGGCGGTGGCACAGGTACCGGAGCTGCTCCGATCATAGCCCAGGCAGCCAGAGAAATGGGGATTCTCACAGTAGGGATTGTAACTATTCCCTTCTCTTTCGAGGGTAAAAGAAGAAAACAGCAAGCCGATCTGGGATTGGAGGAACTCAGACAAAATGTTGACACACTCTTGGTCATATGCAACGACAGGCTCAGGGAAATGTATGGAAACTTGAAAATTTCAGATGCCTTTGCCAAGGCCGATGATATTCTTACAGTTGCGGCTAAAGGAATTGCAGAAATCATTACCGTTGCCGGATACATCAACGTCGATTTCGAGGATGTCCGCACAGTTATGCAGCAAGGTGGTACAGCCATAATGGGATCGGCTTCGGCCTCTGGAGATGACCGAGCTACAAAAGCTGTCAGTCACGCTCTGGCATCACCTCTGTTGAACGATAACGACATCAAAGGAGCCAAATACATTCTGTTAAACATCACTTCGGGTGATGATGAAATTTCAATGGATGAAATCGATGAAATTACCGATTACATTCAAAATGAAACAGGCTATACAGCAGATCTTATCTGGGGAAATGGTAAGGACGAGCAATTAGGTGACAGCATCAGTGTTACCATCATAGCCACCGGTTTTGGTCCAAATGCAATCCCCGATACTAGCACAGGTGAATCTTCAACAAAAAGAATCGTAAGGAACCTCAATGAAGATGAGGAAACCTCGAGTACTGCGCCGACAAATCCGGATGACAATGCAGATGCCAACGTCACTGAAGCTGAAAACGAAGAAAACGAACCCTTCCTTAAAAAGTCAGAAGAATCCGACAAGGAAAACCAGATCACCTTTTTGTTTGAAGGGAATGTCCAGGAAGAAAAAGATTCAGCCGTTAATGACGACGAGAATAAGAGCGATAAGTTTGATATCGTAGAAGAAATGGAAGATTCGACAGATGACCATCAAACGGACAATCCTCGTTCCAACATCGATAACCTGCCCAATGACGAGCAAATTAAGAAGTCTCAGGAACGCATCATGCGACTTAAAGCCCTGAGCCTTAAAATGAAAACGTCGTCGGGAATCAGCGAAATGGAAAGTGAACCGGCCTATAAGCGGCGAAGTATCAAATTAGACGATGTGCCGCATTCATCAGAAGATAACATATCGCGATTTACCCTCTCTGAGGAAGACGATAATAAAACCAAGCTACGAGAAAATAATTCATTTCTACACGACAATGTTGATTAGTCTGACCGTAATGAGCATGGTTCTTCTACTTTCGATCTGGGTTCAACACAAGGTAGGAAGACTATAGCATCGCCTTTTATTTATAAATGGAAGGAGATTACTGTTTCCACAAGGAATGGAATGCAGTAATATACCTCATTCAATCGATATCCTAAGAGTGATTTAAGTAACTTTGTCCGTGTTATAAAATAGCGACAAATGAGCTTATCCAATAAAATTAACAGCGAGATAACGGATGCTATGAAAGCCAAGAAGGCCGACCGCCTTTTGGCCCTTAGAGCCATCAAATCGGAATTACTTATGCTTGCTACCTCTGGTAAAGAAAGCGGTGAGGAAGCTGAGATAAAAGCACTACAAAAATTGGTGAAGCAACGAAAGGAATCTGCAGACCTCTATGAATCGCAAAGTCGTCACGACTTGGCTGAAGTAGAAATCTTTCAAGCTGATGTCATCAGCGAATTTCTTCCAAAACAATTGACTGAAACCGAGCTTCATCAAGCTTTGAAGGGGATTGTTGAAAAACTGGGTGCCAATGGACCGCAGGACATGGGTAAGGTTATGGGTGCAGCCACAAAGGAATTGGGTGGTAAAGCAGACGGAAAGACCATTTCGGAAACGGTAAAACAACTTCTTTCTTAATTCAAGGTTATTCCCTCCATCCTCAAAATAGCGCACCGAGGTGCTTCGGGTCACGAATTGGAAAATTCAATGGCCTCATTTAAAAAAGCCGTTGAACTCGGGGCGGATGTAATCGAAGCAGATATTCAATTGACACGCGATGATGTGCCTATTGTGTTTCACGACAAATTGCTTGATCGAACCAGCAATGCGAGTGGATATAC
Organism: Vicingaceae bacterium; assembly: GCA_040220895.1. Classification (GTDB taxonomy): domain Bacteria; phylum Bacteroidota; class Bacteroidia; order Flavobacteriales_E; family Vicingaceae; genus UBA11591. Next base: position 173,457 of record JAVJVY010000016.1, on the reverse strand, counting down.
GACCGACTTCACCTGGTCAGAATTTGAGTCCGGCATCCGGCTGAAGAATGGTGAAAAAGTTCCAACGTTAGAGGAGTACTGCCTTCAGATCAAATCCCTGAAGCAACTATTATACCTCGATCTCAAGGTTTTTGGAACCGAGGGATTAATTCTGAGAACATGTCAAAAATTCCTTAACAACGATCAGTTCTATTTCGGATCCTTTCATAATCATTCCATCAGATTGGCGAAGCAATTTGATCCCGGCATAACCACTGTAATGATCATTGAGGGAAATCCAATCGACATGAGTCTGGTCGTTCAAAATGCCCGCTGCGACATCGTGGCAATGGGCTTTGATAGCATCGAAGAAGACAGCATTCCGTTGGTTCAGGAAATGGATAAAATGGTTTTTACCTGGACGGTAGATGACCCCCGTGAAATTGCCCGCGCCAAATCGCTCGGTGTAAATGGCATTACCAGCAACTTCGTAGATCGTATATGATCACTTGCGCTTGAAGTGCAGGTTGAAGAAGTGAAAGTCCGGATTGGGCAGATCGATCGTAAATCCGGTCACATCACCATCGCTGTCAAATTCAAAGGTCAAAAAACCTTCCGGTAAGAACGGATCCTTGAATTCAAATTGAAATGTATTGTAATGCCAGTGATTCAAGACGGCTGTAAACAGTTCCTTAGATGGCAACATTTCCAGGGTTAACTTCTTTTCTGATAAAGATATACGGGCATCGCCGTACATGGCATCACTGAAGGTGCCGGTGTAGGCGTCAAGGGCTTTAGAAGGCTTTGTGTTTTCTACTCTGGCTTGATGTCGCTTTATCTTGGCCTCTTCCAAAGCCCTGTCGCTCGCCATGCTGTAACCCAGAAATTCACCGGCCCAATCCCGCCCATCCATATCTTTAGTTGTGAATACATCAATGACTTTGTAGGCTAGTGCTGAAGGAAGCCAGTTCATGTCGTTGGTCAAAACGATCATCCCAAGGTTTTCTTCCGGCACCAGAGCAATTTTGGAAATGTAGCCCGGTAGCCCCCCTCCGTGATGAACTACTTTTCTTCCGTCATAATCCATTAGAAACCATCCGAGTCCATAACCCTTGAAATGTATTCCACTGCGGGCATCAAACGCACTTGTTCGAATGACGGTGTGCTGCATTTGAATCTCGTTAATTACCGCTTGTGAAAGCAAAGTATCACTCCCTACCACGCCGTTATTGATCCAGAATTGCAACCATTTGCAAAGGTCATCTACGTTTGAATGGATGGCCGCCGTGGCCCCGGAATTATCATAACTCAAATGAAAAATGGCTTTGCCACTTAAGTGTGGAACAGTGACATTGTCTTTAAGGTCGATCTTCTCAAAACTGGTATACGACCTGTCCATGCCCAGGGGTTTGAATATTCGTTCACTTACAAACTGGTCCCATGTCATGCCACTCACAGCTTCGATGAGTTCTCCAGCCGTGATGAACATGATGTTTTGATAACCGTAGTCAGAACGAAATTCTTGTTTCAGCGGAAGGTACTTGATCCTTCGCACAATTTCACCGCGGGAATAATCAGTGGCATACCAAAGCAGATCGCCATCAAAAGTCGCCAGTCCGGCTCGATGACTAAGCAGATCTCTGATGGTCATGTGCGAGGAGACATACGGATCGTGCAGTTCAAAATAGGGCAAATGGTCAACAACACGGTCGTCCCAGGTCATCTTACCTTGATCCACAAGCATGCCAATAGAAGCTGTTGTAAATGCCTTGCTCAAAGAGGCAATGCCGTATATGCTATGTTCGTCGGCTTTTGCATCCTTTCCATTCTCGAGATAACCGTAACTCTTTTGCATAATGACTTTACCGTCCTTGACAATACCTATGCTCAAGGAAGGTAGATTATATTCAGATACTGCATTGGATATGTACTTATCCAGGTATTCGACCTGCTTTCCATATTGTGCCCAAACATTCAGGCAAAAAGCAAGGGCACCAATTAAAAAGGTCAATCTAATTCGCATATTGTTATAATAAGGCCCGGGTCAGTTCCAAGGCGAGTTCTTTCGACATTTCTTTTTGCAGTAACTGGTATATTTCATCCCAACCAAACCACGTGCCTAACATTCCAGAAAAGGCAGATTCAAAGGTACTTTTTTCAATAAAGTCGATGGATTGGATCAAGCCGTTTGACACAGCAATATCAACAAATAGATTTTTTCCATTGACGTTCTTTCGAATTTCAACGGAATAATCAGGGCCATAACCATAATTCCAATTACTGCTGGCATACTTGGAACTTGCCATGGTGCGAATGCTGACAATTTCCGCAGCGCTAAGCCTTCGTTCATCGCTAATGTCGAACTCGGCGCATAGCTCGTTGGCCATTTCTTTGGTGAATTTTTCCATTGATGGCAGGCCATGGTATTCATCGCAAATATTGGTGACTGACGATCTAACCGATTTTACAGCACGACTTTTGAATTTCTCGTGTTCCGATTTGAGCGCAAAGCGAAGTCTGGTGAGATCCGCTGAATACAATAAAGTGCCGTGATGCAGGGCGCGTTTGCCTTTGGAATGAGCCGCGTGACCGCTGATCTTTTTCTCACCCAGCATGATGTCGTTGCGCGATGAGAGACGCGCATCAATGCCCTTGGACTGTAAAAAAGTAACCACCGGGTTGGCATATCGCTTAAAATCAATGACCCTTGAATTTTCGCCCGAAGTGATAAATGAGAAGTTGATGTTGCCCCTGTCGTGATATACGGTGCCTCCACCTGAAAATCTCCTTAATAGTGGAATCTTCTGTGTGGTTAGAAATTCCGAATTGGATTCGGCCACCGCGTTCTGATGCTTTCCACAAATTACGGCGTCATCATTGATATAGATCAATAGGTAGTCCTCCTTTTCATTTTCAAAGAGGAATTCTTCGAGAGCCAGATTAAAGGCCGGATTATTTTCTGCGCTGATCAATAATTGCATGGATTGGCAAAAATCGTTCATTCCATGGTAACCACAAGCCATTTCTAAAGCAACTTTGTTATCGCTAGCTTCGTCTGCATCAAAATCAACACCATTGCCGTATATGCCTCAATATTGCCAATAACTGGTGACACACTGCCCGTTGACAACGTTGATTCCAATATCAATTTAGTGAGTGCTTCTTACGACCCAAATATTAAAACCGTCATTCCGGATAGGGATATTGCCATCTATGAAGTCAAAGACGGAAACTACCTGGAGTATACCATCTACTTCCAAAATACGGGAACCGATACGGCCTTTCAGGTCAAGGTAATAGATCAGTTGGAGAACAGCCTTGACATCGAAAGTTTTGAGATGCTTTCGGCCAGCCACGATCAGTATTACCAATTGCGTGGCAGAACCATTACCTGGTTCTTTGATGATATCAAACTACCCGATTCGTCCGTTCACTTTGACCAGAGCATTGGTTACGTTAAATTCAGGATACGCCCTGATACTTCATTGCAAATTGGTGATTCCATATTTAATGAAATCGGCATTTATTTTGATTTCAATACCCCGGTCATCGCCAATGTCACGACACACGTTGTGGAAGAAATCGTTGATACCAATACCTCAGTGACTAACTTCAATCGATGCTGAATGACCGGGTAAAGGTATTTCCCAATCCGGCAATTGAAGAAGTTACCCTTGAAATAAAAACAGTTGAAAATGACTGGATGCGCATTTAAGTGCTCGATCTTAATGGAAGAGTAAGAAGTCAAGGGCTCTATTTTACGGATGGACGCCTGACTCAGAAAACTTTTAATATTTCAAAATATCCGGCGGGCATCTATATCATCAAAGTGTCAGCCAAAGACATGATGGTAACCAAGAAACTGATCGTGCGATAAACAAAAAAAAACCCGCTATCAAAAGATAACGGGGTTTCTTTTTTAATTTAAGGCTTGAATTACATCATGCCGCCCATGCCACCTGGCATTCCGCCGCCACCCATTGCTGGGGCAGGGTTCTCCTCTTCCTCATCTGAAATAACACATTCAGTCATTAAAAGCATGCCAGCAATAGATGAAGCATTTTCCAGCGCCACCCTTGTTACTTTAGTAGGATCGATTACACCTGCTTTGTATAAGTCCTCAAAGACGTCTGTGCGGGCGTTATATCCGTAATCGCCTTTTCCGCCTCGGATGTTCTGAACCACGATGGAACCTTCACCTCCGGCGTTCGCAACGATCTGTCTGACCGGCTCTTCAAGTGCTCTAAGTACAATGGCAATTCCGGTGTGCTCATCTTCATTATCGCCCTTTAGCTTTTCTAAATCAGCCATGGCGCGAATAAACGCGACGCCTCCACCTGGAACCGTCCCTTCTTCTACCGCTGCTCTGGTTGCATGTAAAGCATCATCAACGCGGTCTTTCTTTTCTTTCATTTCAACCTCTGACGCTGCTCCAACATAAAGGACTGCCACACCTCCTGAAAGTTTGGCCAATCGCTCCTGTAGTTTTTCCTTGTCGTAATCAGAAGTGCTAGCATCAATCTGAGCCTTTATCTGACCTACTCTTGCTTGGATATCATCCTTGTTTCCAGCACCGTTGACAATGGTTGTATTATCCTTGTCTATGGTTATTTTCTCGGCATTTCCAAGGTAAGACAAGTCTGCATTCTCAAGTTTGTACCCGCGCTCCTCAGAGATCAGGGTTCCACCTGTAAGAATGGCGATGTCTTCCAACATGGCCTTGCGGCGATCTCCAAAACCAGGCGCTTTCACGGCTGCTATCTTCAGCGCTCCTCGTAATTTATTCACGACCAATGTTGCAAGTGCTTCGCCTTCCACATCTTCGGCTATGATCAACAAAGGTCTTCCTGCCTGAGATGTTTTCTCAAGAACAGGAAGAAGGTCTTTCATTGATGAGATTTTCTTATCGTAAAGAAGAATGTAAGGGTTCTCTAAACTGGCTTCCATTTTTTCTCCATCTGTAACAAAATAGGGAGACAGATAGCCACGATCGAACTGCATTCCTTCAACAACTTCTACCGTTGTTTCAGTTCCTTTAGCCTCTTCAACCGTAATGACACCTTCGTTCTTTACTTTGGCCATGGCCTCGGCAATGAGTGAACCAATGGTATCGTCATTATTGGCTGAAATTGTAGCTATTTGCTTGATCTTCTCATTGTCATCACCTACTTCTTTCGAAATCTTCTGAAGACTTTTTACCACGGCAATAACGGCTTTATCCATTCCCCTTTTCAGGTCCATTGGATTTGCGCCGGCTGCCACATTCTTTAGACCTTGAGTTATCATGGCCTGGGCCAATATGGTAGCCGTCGTTGTTCCATCTCCGGCATCATCAGCCGTCTTGGAAGCAACTTCTTTGACCATTTGAGCGCCCATGTTCTCAATGGGGTCTTTCAACTCGATTTCTTTAGCAACTGAAACACCATCCTTGGTCATTGTGGGTGCGCCAAATTTCTTATCGATAATGACATTCCGCCCCTTAGGACCCAAGGTCACTTTCACTGCATTGGCCAGTTTATCCACTCCTCTTTTTAATTGATCTCTGGCTTCCTGATCAAACGTTATTTCTTTTGCCATTTTTTATGTGTGTTTTATTTGTTGATTGTTAAATAATTGCAAGAATGTCGGACTCCTTCATCATCAGGTAGTCATGACCTTCCAAAGACAGTTCCGTACCGGAATATTTACCATAAAGTACAGTATCTCCAACTTTGACCGTCATAGGTTCGTCAGGCTTACCGTTGCCGACAGCAACGACTTTTCCGCGCTGTGGTTTTTCTTTTGCCGTGTCAGGAATAATGATGCCACCGGCCGTCTTCTCTTCAGCCGGCGCTGGTTCAACCAGAACCCGGTCTGCCAATGGTTTAATTTTTACTGCCATTTGTTATAGATTTTAAAATGAATGTTCGTTTATCCCCATCTATCACAAAGCGTGCCATGAACAAGGCGAGCAAAAAAAAAGACAGAATTTCACCCGGGGATAAAATTCTGTCAGTAACTATGACAGGTTGGCACGCGGCCTGTTATTCTTCAGACCCGTCCGACTCTGACCCTGGTACTGGGATTTCTTCTTGAAGCGGTGGTGATTGAATCTGATCTGGAATGTTTTCCAACTGTTCTTTCAATTCTGAATCCGTGCTCACTTCAACCACTTCTACTGATTTAGAAAATGATGATGATATTATACTCAAAACAACTAATGCAATTCCCAGTGTCCATGTTGCTTTCTCAAGAAAATCAGCCGTTCGGCGAACACCCATAACCTGATTGGATGAGGAAAAATTGGAAGCCAGTCCCCCTTTAGGATTCTGCACCATGATGACTAGAATCAGTAAAATGGCTACCATGAAAATTAATACGGATACAATGGTTCCCATGAGTTTAGTTATTTGTTCTTAATGAATTCAATTTGGGCGGCAAAATAAGGGCTTTTTTCCGGATATTTCAACTTCAGACGTTCATATATTTCCATGGCCTTCATGCGATTTCCTTGTTCAAGGTGAATTCTGGCAAGCGTTTCCGTGATCAATTCATCTGGCAGATCATCCGAACTTGATCTGGCCAAATTTTCGTGGGGCACGTCCATCTGTTTAACAGGTGTGATTCTCGGGGCTTTTTCGATGAAGCGCTCAACCAGGGCATTCTTATCTTCAATTTCTCTTGCATTTTCACCTTCAAAAAAGCGTATCCAATCTCCAAATGCCTTTTTGTCTTTAATTATTTCAGTTGTCTTTTCAACCGGAACTTTAACTGGCGCTTCAACATCGGGTACATCTAACACATAAGGATGGGATATCTCCTTTTTAATCAGTTCCTCGAGTTCATCATTGGCAGGCTTCACTTTCACATCGGCCATAGGAGATTCCGATGACACGGTATCAACTGCAGGTTCATTTGATTCGACTGGTTGAGGGCTTTCTTCAAGTACAATATTGGTATCGTTCAATAGGTTAAAAAGAACTTTTCGCGAAGGTGCATAGGCCGCAGTCAGATTGAGTTGCTTCTCCAGGAGCATGCTGTTTTCTGACTTAAGTTTCCCAGCCAACAGCAAATGGGCCAATTGACAATATGGAAATTCCTCTACGACTGCTTCTATACCGCTTAAGTCAGCGTCAACAAGTCCGGCAGGATTCAAAACCAACGATGTAAATTCAGCTTTCGTCATTACCAATTACTCACAGCAGCATCAAAAATGTTTTGCACCAGCTGTTGATTAATGTCCAATATTAGATCATTCTCAATAGATTGAATGTTTTGAGTGGCGTCGTAATCCTGAAATCGACTAAAAGCTCGGTCAAAATCATTCTTCGGTTCTTTTTCGTTTGTAAACTTAACACGAACCGTAATGGTTAAACGTTCCTGGCTGGCCGTTTGATTTGTGCTAACGGCAATTGGAGCTGTTTGATAACCGGTAATTCTGCCTTCAAAGTGGAGATCTCCTCCGCTCTCCACTAACCTGAGATTAGTTTGGGAAACAAATATTTCTTTCAGCGCCTCTGTAAAAGTTTGCTCCAGAATAGGTGGAGCAATTGGAGCATACGATTTAAAAAAGTCTACCGAAATGGTCTTTACCTCGGGAGAAATAGAAGCGCCCGTGAAAGAATAACGGCAAGAATTTACTGGCAAAAAAAACGCCAATAAAAACATTGCGCTCAGAACAGAATATCTATGCAAGGTCATATTCCTTGATCTTACGGTATAGAGTTCGCTCCGAAATTCCCAATTCTCTGGCGGCTTTTTTTCGCTTACCGCTATGTTTGTTCAACGCCTTTTTAATCAAATTCTTTTCTGTCTCCGCCAGCGAAAGGTTTTCTTCCATGACCACACTCGACTCGTCTATCTCTTCTTTGTCATTTCCACCATGATTATTCCGAAGCACGTCCGATTTATCCATCATAACTGGCAAATTCTTATGGTCTGGAATCATTGGCAAGTTGGTATGCGAATAATCGGTGTCTTCTTTTTCTGAAAATCCGCCATCAAATACCATTTTCTTGAGTTCGTTGACATCTTTTTTCAGGTCGAACAAAATCTTGTAAAGGATCTCCCTTTCCGATAAACCGGACTCCTCCTGACCGTGATAAAGTACGGGCAGCTGGGTCTTACTGATATCGGGCAGGTAATGAGTCAGTACTTCTTTTCCAATTTGCTTTTCAGATTCAATAACTGAGATCTGCTCAGTCACATTTTTTAGCTGCCTAACATTGCCGGGCCATCGGTAGTTTTCAAGAAGCACTTGAGCCTCTTCTGACAAGCGCACTACAGGCATGCGGTACTTTTCGGCAAAATCTGCGGCAAACTTTCTAAATATTAAATGAATATCTCCCTTCCGGTTTCTAAGTGGTGGAACCTGAATTGGCACCGTATTTAGTCGGTAATACAGGTCTTCTCGAAATTTTCCTTTTTCTATTGCAACAGGTATATCGATGTTGGTGGCGGCTACTATGCGAACATCCGTTTTAATGGACTTGGAGGAACCAACCCTTAAAAATTCACCCGATTCCAATACCCGAAGCAGTCGCACTTGAGTTTGCAAAGGCATTTCTGCTACTTCGTCCAGAAATATTGTCCCACCGTCGGCTACTTCAAAATAGCCCTTTCGTCCCTCATGTGCCCCTGTAAATGAGCCTTTTTCATGCCCAAAAAGTTCAGAATCCATTGTGCCCTCGGGAATGGCACCACAATTCACGGCGATATACTTTGCATGTTTTCGCGAACTCAACTGGTGGATAATCTGTGGGAAAACTTCTTTTCCTGTGCCACTCTCTCCGGTAATCAATACGGAAAGGTCCGTATTTGCAACTTGAACTGCAACATCAATGGCTCTTTCAAGTGCCGGCGAAGAACCAATAATACCAAATCGTTGTTTTATCTGTTGAAGGGTCATAAACTATGTTATTTCCGAATTGCCTTTCCGATTAGGGTAGTAGCCGTGCAGTTTTCAATGTGAACCATAACATAATCACCGGGCTTATAGTCTTCCTTAGGAAAAACAACGGTTGTGTTTTGTGAATTGCGTCCACTGAGAAAGTTTTTATCTTTTTTTGATGTTCCTTCTACCAACACCTCGCATGTTTTATCTAAAAATTCCCTGCTTCTTTCAGCAGAGTGCGTCATTTGAAGATCAATGATCTGAGCCAAACGATGCTGTTTAATTTCTTCTGATATGTCATCGATGAATTTTCTTTGCGCCAAGGTCTTTGGTCGCTCACTGTATTTAAACATATAAGAAAAGGAGAATTTCACTTCTCTCATCAAACTAAGTGTCTCCTCGTGTTCTGCTTCAGTCTCGCCACAAAAACCCGTAATAACATCAGCCGAAATGGCGCATTCCGGTAAAATGCGGCGAATAGCGGATATTCGGTCCAGGTACCACTCTCTGGAGTAACCCCGGTTCATTCGCTCAAGAACATCACTGTTTCCCGATTGAAAAGGTAAATGGATGTAATCACATATATTATCGTAAGCGGCCATTACCTCTAATACCTCATCAGTCATGTCTTTGGGATGGGAGGTAGAAAATCTGATCCGAAGACCGGAATCAATTTCGGCCACATTTCTGAGCAATTGCGCAAAATTCATGCTGTTCTTCTTTTCTTCCTCACTCAGATTTGAAAAAGCTTTCTTCAGTCCACCCCCATACCACAAGTAGGAATCAACATTTTGCCCTAGCAAAGTGATTTCTCGATAACCTTGGTCAAATAAGCTCCTGGCCTCGGTTACGATAGTCTCAGGGTCCCGGCTTCGCTCTCTTCCTCTGGTAAAAGGAACCACGCAGAAGGTACACATGTTATCACAACCCCTCATAATGGAAACGAAGGCGTTTACCCCATTACTGTCTAAACGCACGGGAGTGATGTCTGCGTAAGTTTCTTCTTTTGATAATATCACGTTGACCGCTTTCCTTCCATCTTCGGCAATCTCCATAAGGTTAGGGAGATCTCTGTAAGCATCAGGGCCTACTACGATGTCAACCAACTTTTCTTCTTCCAACAATTGGTGTTTCATGCGCTCGGCCATACAGCCAAGAACACCGATGACCAGATCGCTGTCCCTTTCCTTTTGCTTTCTGAGTGTTGATATTCGCTGCCGGACTGTTCGCTCAGCTTTATCCCTGATTGAGCAAGTATTTAAAAAAATGGCATTGGCGTCTTCAATATTGCGAGTTGTTTCATACCCCACGCCGGATAAAATTGATGCCACAATTTCACTATCTGAAAAGTTCATCTGACAACCATAGCTCTCGATGTAAACTTTTTTGGATTTATTTACACCCTCGGTATTCTCCAAAACAAGGACTTCTCCTTGTCTGCTTTCATCAATAAGTTTTTCCATGGCGTTGTTCACAAGCGAAGGGCGAAATTACATAAAAAAAGAGCCCGTGACAAAATGTCATGCAAGGTGAAATTATCGGTGAATTATATTATATACTATAATATAAGGTGCGCCTGGACAAAATGACGGCTGCACACCTAACGTATATTTCAGTTTATTTGCACCACAAATCACTAAGTAAGAACTAGCTGTCATGTCAAAAAACCTAGTCATTGTTGAGTCGCCTGCAAAGGCCAAGACCATTGAAAAATTCTTAGGAAAAGATTATACCGTCAAGTCCTGCTTCGGCCATATCCGTGATCTGGCAGGTAAGAACCTGTCTATTGACATTGAGAATGGTTTCAAGCCAAACTATGAAATTCCAACTGACAAGAAAAAAGTTGTTCAGGAATTAAAAAAACTTGCCAAAGAAGCCGATCTGGTTTGGCTTGCTTCTGACGAGGACCGCGAAGGAGAGGCCATTTCTTGGCATTTATCCGAAGTATTGAATGTGGACGAAAAAAAATTGAAGCGGATCGTTTTTCATGAGATCACGAAAAATGCCATCGAATCGGCCGTTCAAAACCCACGAACAATAGACCTAAACCTGGTCAATGCCCAACAAGCCCGTCGGGTGATTGACAGACTGGTAGGTTATGAAGTTTCGCCGGTATTATGGAAAAAGGTTAAGCCAAATCTATCTGCAGGTCGGGTGCAGTCTGTAGCTGTGAGGTTAATTGCCGAAAGAGAAAAGGAAATCAGAAATTTTGAATATTCTTCAAATTATCGATTAACTGGTTTGTTCATGACTTTGCCCGGACAGGCGATCAAAGCTGATCTCGTACAGCGCCATTCAGAGCTCAGCAAAGTTCATGATATCATGAAAAATTTGGCTAAAGACAGCTTTAGTGTTGCCAAGGTTGATAAAAAACCTGCCACGAAGTCCCCGGCCGCCCCCTTCACTACATCTACCCTTCAACAAGAGGCCAGCCGTAAACTGGGTTTCAGTGTTTCACAAACTATGAGTGTCGCCCAGAAACTTTACGAGGCTGGAAACATTACTTACATGAGAACGGATTCCGTTAATTTATCTTCCCTGGCCGTGAATGCTTCGAAGGACGAGATCACCAAGAACTACGGAAGTGAATACAGCAAGTCCCGAAATTTTTCAACCAAAACCAAAGGAGCCCAGGAAGCTCATGAAGCAATTCGCCCCACTTACATGGGAACCAAAAGTGTTGAAGGAAGCAGTCAGGAACAAAAACTGTACGACCTGATATGGAAAAGAACAATTGCTTCCCAAATGTCTGAAGCAAAGCTGGAAAGAACCACCATTGAGATCGAGGGCGATTCGAGTAAAGAGCGATTCCAGGCCAAGGGTGAAGTTTTGAAGTTCGATGGTTTTCTTAAGGTTTATTTAGAAGGCACCGACCAGGAAGATCAGGAAGAAGAAGACGGCTTGTTACCGGCGGTGAAAGTGGGAGAAAAATTGAATCTTGACCATGCTACTGCAATCCAAAAATTCACCCAACACCCCGCAAGGTATACAGAGGCCAGCTTGGTTAAAAAACTGGAAGAATTGGGCATTGGACGACCTTCTACTTATGCCCCGACAATTTCAACCATTCAGCGCAGAGGTTACGTGGTCAAGGAAAATCGCGACGGTAATAAACGGGACTACGTCGAGGTAACGCTCAAGAATAGCCAAATAAAAGAGGTTGTCAAACAAGAAAATCACGGATTCGAAAAGAACAAGCTTTTTCCAACAGATATTGGCATGGTGGTGACTGAATTCCTAACAGAGCACTTCGACAAAATACTAAGTTATGACTTCACCGCGAAGATCGAGGAACAATTTGACTCCATTGCTGATGGCAAACAAGATTGGAATGAAATGATCGCAAAATTTTATTCACCATTTCATAAAAACGTAGAGTCTACCCTTGACACAGCAGAGAGGGCCAGTGGCGAAAGACTACTCGGAAAGGACCCGGTATCCGGTCGGCAGGTCATTGTGCGCCTGGGTCGTTTCGGACCCCTTGCTCAAATTGGTTCTCCTGATGATGAAGAAAAGCCTAAATACGCATCACTGCTGACTACACAAAGCATTGAGACACTAACTCTGGAAGAAGCCCTCGAGCTTTTCAAACTTCCACGGATCATTGGCAAGCATAATGATCAAGAGATTTCTGCCTCCATCGGCCGGTTTGGACCATATGTTAAATACGAAAAGACCTTTGCTTCCATTCCAAAAGATTCGGAAGAATCGGTATTTTCGATCAGCCTTGAAAAAGCGATAGAACTCATAGAGGCCAGACTAAAGAGTGAAAAGGAAAAATTCATCGCCGATTTTGGTGATGAAAACATTCAGGTTTTGAATGGAAGATACGGTCCTTATATTAAGTTTGGGAAGAAGAATTTTCGCATCCCAAAAGGAACAGATCCAAAAAAACTGTCACTCGAGGATTGCAAGGCAATTATTGACCAGAAAAAATAATTAATGGAATTCAAGGAATACTTTGATCCCGTCCCTGAGTCTATTGTTAAAGGCATAAAGCAAGCTGATCAAAACCAGATTGGTTTTAACATCATTCCTTCCGGCCAATTTTTCACCGATGAAACCCTTAAAGTCGATTTGGCTCTTATTGGAGTTCCTGAAGACAGGGGAACGCTTGAAAACAAGGGAAGTGCGGAATCGGTAAATGATATTCGAGAATCGTTTTACAAGCTTTTCGAACACAATCAAATGCGCATGGTGGATCTGGGAAACCTTAAGCCTGGTCACACCTTGCAAGATACTTACTTGGCATTGTCTTCTGTGGTTAACGAATTGATGGTTCGCCAGATCGTTCCTATCATTATCGGAGGAAGTAATGACCTGGCGTACGCCAATTTTCTTGCTTATGAATCACTGGAAGTAGTTGTGAATCTTGTTAGCATCGACAGTGCATTTAATATTGGATTGGGTGAAGAAGAAGTGAATTCGGGCAATTATCTCAGTAAGATCTTGCTCAAACAACCAAACTACCTTTTCAATTTCAGCAATATCGGATTCCAGAGTTATCTTGTTGGAATTGATGAAATAAACCTGCTTGAAAAGCTGAATTTCGATCGCATTCGACTGGGGAATGCCCGTGCCAAAATCGCTCACACCGAACCCATTATAAGGAATGCGGACATGGTGTCCATTGATATTTCGTCTGTTCGACGGCCAGATGCTCCGGGTAATAAGGCGGCTAGCCCTAACGGATTTTACGGCGAAGAAATCTGCCAGCTGAGCAGGTATGCCGGAATGAGTGATAAATTGACTTCGTTCGGGATTTACGAATGCAATACAAGTTTGGATGATTCAGGACAAACGGCTGATCTGGCAGCACAAATGCTCTGGTATTTTATCGACGGTTTCTACAACAGAAAAGGAGACTTTCCAAAATGCAACAAGGAAGAATACTTTAAATTCAATGTAACCATTGGTCATCCGGAACATCACATTGTCTTTTATAAAAGTCCCAAAAGCGGAAGGTGGTGGATGGAAATTCCTTACCCAAGTGATATTCAATTAAAATACGAAAGGCATTTGCTAGCGCCTTGCAACTACGAGGATTACGAAAAAGCGATGGAAAATGAAATTCCTGATCGCTGGATTCACATGTACAAAAAACTTCTCTAATCGCAGTTAAATGAGTGCATTTAGACTGAAAGGCAAGGCTTCCAAAATTATTTGTGCGCACAGTTTTTTTAACTATTTTAGCGCCCAGCTCATTATTTTCAAAAGGAATATTAAGTACATTTAGGTTCACTATGAAGAGGATAGCAATTTTGCTTGCTGTAATTCTTTTTGCCCAATTGTCGGTGGCTCAGCAGGATCCACAGATCACTCAGAATATGTTCAATCGTCTGAAGATCAATCCTGCCTTTGCCGGTAGCAGGGGTGCTATATGCGGTACCTTGATAAACAGGCAACAGTGGGTTGGTTTTGAGGGCTCGCCTTCAACCACGGTTTTCAGCGTGCACTCAAATTTTAGCGTTCCCACACTCCGTCTTCAGGATAACGGAGTTGGTCTGAATGTCATGTACGACGAATTGGGAAATGTAGGAGAACTCGATATAAATCTCGCATACGCTTACAGAAGGGCGTTCAATTTCGCTCCTGGCTTTTTCAGTCTGGGTCTGGATGTGGGTTATGTGCAGCAGACATGGAAAGATAATTGGGTTGCCAATGACCATCCTGATATTGACCCGAGCATTCCAGGAGGCACCTCTTCAAGTCTGATCGATCTGGGTTTAGGTCTTTACTGGTACAATGGCGATGATTATTATGCCGGCTTCAGTGTCGCACACTTAAATGAACCCAGTTTTCCACACACCGGGACCACATGGAATTTTGATTATCCTCGATACAGAACCTATTATTTTCATGCCGGTAACAAATTCAGGCCATTCAACACCGTTACACCTCTGCAACTTCAACACTCTGTTTATTTTAAATATGACGTAGTGGAGTGGACCTTGGACTACAACATTAATTTGCTAATCAACAATTTTTTCTGGGTAGGACCTTCTTATCGCGTTGACAGGTCAATCAGTATTCTTGGTGGAATGGATTTTGGAGCCGTTGCTCCGGGTTGGGAAGGATTAAAAATTGGTGTTGCATATGATGTTTCCGCCCTCAGTAATTTCAATGAGTACAATAGCGGATCGTTCGAATTAATGATCAATTATTGCTACAAAATCACACCTCCGGTCAAGATTCGAAAATACCGGACAGTGAAGTGGTTATAAGTTTTTTTTGTAACCTTGTAATCCGTAAACCGTTAAAGAGCAGAATTTAAGCGCACAATAAAGAGAAAAAATAAGGGTTTATTAATTTGATCGACATGAAAAAGGTAGGAATTATAATGTTGATAGCTGGTGTATTCGCCAGTTGTGCAACTGGAAATGGAGAGTTGATCGGTGTTCAAGGCCGTGAGCCTTGGTACCAGCCGGATCCCTTTGGAATGCTTTTTATCCCTATGGGAAGCTATACGCAGGGTGAGGATGACCAGGACGTGCCGCGTTCATTTACGACTCAGAAAAGAACTGTTTCTGTACAGGCGTTCTACATGGACCAGACAGAAATTTCTAATAATGAATACAGACAATTTGTATTCTGGGTCAGGGATTCCATTGCTCATATGATTTTGGGTGAAGAAGTTAGTGAAGATCACTTAGTCACCGTGGATTGGTACGGTGAAGATTTGGATCCACCACTCATTAATTGGAGCGAGCGAATTAATTGGCTGGGAGACGAAGAGCGGGAAGCTCTTGAAGTCATGTACTATCCTGAGCATGAGCGCTTTTACAGACGTAAGGAAATAGATACTCGAAAACTTAAATACGAATATTACTGGGTAGATATTAAAGAAGCAGCTCAGCGAAAAAATCGTGAGCAAGGCTTAATAGATCGTTCTGTTTTCATCAAGAAAGACATCATTAATGTTTATCCAGATACACTGGCTTGGGTGCATGACTTTTCATATTCTTTTAATGAGCCTATGACGAACATGTATTTCTGGCATCCCGCCTACGATGACTACCCACTGGTTGGTGTTAGCTGGAAACAAGCAAGGGCTTTTTGCATTTGGAGGACACAACTTTTGAATAATTATCTGAGAGGTCGTGGCACAGCCATTGTTCAGGACTTCAGATTACCTACCGAGAGTGAATGGGAATACGCTGCCAGAGGCGGTCTTGATTTGAGTAAATACCCCTGGGGTGGACCTTATATCAGAAATAGCCGTGGTTGCTTTTTAGGTAATTTCAAACCAATGCGCGGTAACTATGTAGATGATGGTGGATTCCACACCGTGAAGATCAATTCATACAACCCGAATGATTTCGGTCTGTTTTGCATGGCCGGCAACGTCGCTGAATGGACAAGTAATTCGTACGATGAGTCAGCTTACAATTTTTCACATGACCTTAACCCCGATTACCAATACCAGGCAAAAGAGTCTGACCCTCCTTCACTGAAGCGTAAAGTTATCAGAGGTGGAAGTTGGAAAGATGTGGGGCACTATTTGCAAAACAGCACAAGGACCTATGAATATCAGGATACGGCCAAGTGCTACATTGGATTTCGATGCGTAATGACTTATTTAGGTCGCGCAAAGGACGATAATCTGTAATATTTTTTATTTTTATCCGAACTAACAAAATTTAACGCCAAACTATTATGGGATTTTCTGAATTTCTCTTTGAGACCAAAAAAGGAAAAAAAATGATGGGTATGCTCTATGGATTTGGAGCATCCATTGTAATTGTCGGTGCACTCTTTAAAATCATGCACTGGCCCGGTGCCGGAATCATGCTTACCGTTGGTCTCTTGACAGAAGCCGTGATCTTTGCCTTTTCCGCCTTCGAACCACCTCACATGGAAGTGGATTGGTCACTTGTTTATCCTGAATTGGCCGGAATGGATGAAGAAATGGATCTTCTCATGGAAGAAGAGTCGGATGACAAGGGATCAATAACCGAGCAATTGGATCACATGCTTGAAGACGCTAGGATTGGACCTGAATTAATTGAAAGCCTTGGAACGGGATTGCGAAGTCTTGCTGACAATGCTTCCAAAATAAGTGATGTATCCGGAGCAGCAGCTTCAACATCGGAATATACTGAAAGCCTTCAAGAGGCTTCAAGCCGGGTTAAGGAGCTTTCTGATTCCTATGTTAAAGCTTCAGAGAATTTGAATGCGTTGGTCGTAAGCGAAGAAGAAGGAACTGAGTATTCAAACAACTTCCGTAACATCACTAAGAACCTATCTGCCTTGAACAGTGTTTATGAATTGCAGCTTCAAACGGTCAATGAGCACATGCAGAACACTTCTCAGGCCTATGAAGGAATTGGTCAACTTATTGACAGCCTGAGCAGTTCGATCGAAGGAACACAACAGTACAAGGAAAACATTTCCAAACTGGCTTCAAACTTAACATCTTTGAATACGGTATATGGCAACATGTTGACGGCAATGAATGTCAGTCCACAATAATCTCAATCCTCAATTATTCATTCGTTTCATCGTTTAAACTCACAAGAATAGAATGGCAGGTAATAAACTTCCGCCCCGGCAGAAAATGATCGGTATGATGTACTTGGTACTCACCGCACTCTTGGCCATGAACGTATCAAAAGATATTTTGGACGCTTTTATCATCGTGAACGATGGTCTGGAAAAGACCAATACGAACTTCATGGATAAAATAAATGTTCAGTATGCCAATTTTGAAAAGTCCTTTAGTGAGAACCCGGCAAAGGTGAAGCCTTTTTATGACCGCGCCAAGGATGTTAAACTGCGTTCTGATGAATTGTACGCCCATATTATGCAGATGAAGGCCAACATTATCGCTGCAACGGAAGGATATGAGAACCTTCAAGCTGCCATTGGAAAAGATGCAAATGGAAACGACACCACGGTAAACATCAAGTTTATCAATGCAAAAGATAATTATGATGTCTTGACCAATATCCTTGTTGGTTCGGAGCCTGAATCTCCGAAGGACGGAGAATTAACAGCCAGGGAGCTAAAGGAGAAAATGATTGCCTATCGTGACGCCCTATTAGGTTACGCCACTCCCGGTAGCTCGCTTGAAGCCAGTTTAAATGCCACTTTCAATTTTGAAAATTTGAAAGACGCCTCTGGAACTGTTAATACATGGGAATCATATAACTTCTATCACATTCCGCTTGCTGCTGCATTGACTATTATGTCCAAACTTCAGGGTGATATCAGAAATGCAGAATCAGATGTTGTGAAGCAACTATATGCAAATGTGGATGCCGGATCTATTAAATTCAACAAGATAGATGCTGCCATCATTCCTACATCGAATTACATTATTCAGGGCGACTCCTTTAAAGCAGAAGTTTTCTTGGCTGCCTATGACAGTACCAAAAACCCTAAAATGTATTTTGGAAAGAATATTGATTCTACCACTTGGGAAATAACCAGTGATGACAGAGTTGATATGAAAGTCGTAGGTGGTAAGGGACAAATGGCCATTAAAGGTACGTCTGAAGGTGAGTTTACCTATCACGGAATTATTAATTTCCATACAGACGATGGAAGGGACATTCTGAAGCCTTTTAAAACGACCTACACAGTCGCCAGGCCTAGTTTAGTTGTTTCAGCAGATAAAATGAATGTGTTTTATAAAGGAGTTGATAATCCTGTAAGCATCTCTGTCCCAGGTGTTCCTGCCGACAAGCTTAGTCCTTCCATTTCAAACGGTAGTTTGACCAGAGGTAAAGATGGCTTTATCGTTCGTGTTAAAGGTGGAAACGAAGCCGTGATTAGGGTATCTGCGGATATGCCGGCCGGAGGTAAAAAGTCCATGGGAGAAATGAAGTTCCGGGTCAAATCGATACCGAATCCGGTGCCTTATGTAGCTGGCGAAACAGGATCTGCAAACGTCAAAAAGGTTATTCTTGAAAATTCGAGCAAAGTTTTTGCAAAAATGGAGAATTTCGATTTCGATCTGACACCAATAGTAACCGGTTATGTTTTCTCTACTACAGTAAGTGGCGGAGCATTGGTTGAAGAGAAAGTTCGCGGTGCAAGTATTACCGGCAGCGTGAAGAATCTGATTTCGAAATCAAAAAAGAACAGCAAAGTTTATTTTGAGAAAATTGAGGTGAAAATGCCCGATGGAAGTACAAGGGAACTTGGTCCGGTGAGCTTAAAACTTCAATAAGTTAGTTTATTTAAACAGAAGGCCATGAATGTGAAGAAGGTATTGATCATAGGTGTTTTAGCGGTAATCCTGTCTCCTATTGCAGGTGTAGCGCAGAATAAAATTCTTGATGGAGTTTACATTAAGGAAAACACTCCCACAAGGAGAGTAATTCCTTACACCCAAGTAAGAGAAGCCGATGTGATGTGGAGTAAACGAATCTGGCGCACGCTGCCCCTTAGGGAGAAAATAAACCACCCATTGTTTTATCCTATTGATGAAATAGACAATCGAAAAAGTTTATTTCAAGTGCTTTTGGCAGGTATAGATGAGGGTACCATCACCGCTTATGGAGATGCGGCCTTTGATGATGAGTTCAAAAGGCCAATGACCAAAACCGAAGCTCTGGGTATGTTAAGTGAATACGCTACGATCTATCGGGAAGACGATTTTGGAACCATGGTTCTTGACAGTGTCCCTGACCCTATCACTGCAGATGAAATAAAATGGTATTGGGTCAAAGAAGACTGGATCTTTGATCGGGAGCGTTCTGTTCTTGACGTAAGAATCATAGGTCTTTGTCCTGTTCAAGAAAAATTGAATGACGACGGAACGGTTCGTGGTCCAAGGCCATTGTTCTGGGTCTATTTCCCGGAAGCCCGTTATGTCTTCGCCAATTACGATGTATTCAACACTTTCAACGACGCTGAGCGCCGAACTTATGAAGACGTATTCTGGAAAAGAACCTTTAGCAGTTTTGTCAGAAAAGAGTCGAATGTGTTTGAGCGTTACATTGCCGACTACAAGACAGGCATTGATGTATTATTGGAATCGGAGCGAATTAAAACTCAGATCTTCAATTACGAGCATGATCTATGGCATTACTAAAAGTCGAAAAGAACTGATTCAAAGCCTCTGACAATTGCCAGGGGCTTTTTTTATTCCTGATCCTTGTAACTGACAAAAAAGTTCAACCATATGACCCTCGATATTTTGAACAATGGGGGTATTGAAATGATCAATGCGGGTATAACGGTCCAAATAATAATCCAAAAAGGTTGGTTAAAAAGGTTCAATACAAACCAAACCAATCCAGAAATGAGTATTGATAAGGCATAACTGACATACATCGCTCCATAAAAGAATCCGGGTTCGGCTTCATACTTTAAACCGCAATTAGAACATTTTGCAGGCATGTCGAAGAAATTTCGAATTCCGTATGGATGCTGATTTGTAAAAACGTCCCCCTTATGGCATCTCGGACATTTAAAATGAAGAATACTGTAAAGTTTTTGCCCGGGTTTTATCATTCAGACGGCAAAAGTAATCACTTTGTTCTTTTTTAGTTCATTTGCACAAAGTTCAATGTTAGGCATCGATAAAATATCCATTCTTTTTGGCGGCAGGATCATCCTGGATGAAGTCTCATGTCAAATAAGCAAGGGCGACAAAATAGGTCTGATTGGTAAAAACGGTGCTGGAAAATCCTCTTTACTGAAAGTTATTGCCGGAATCAATGATGCCGACACCGGAGTTATAAGTGCCGCCAAAGAACTAAGAATCGGATACTTACCCCAAGAGATGCCTTTACCTGAAGGGCAGAGTGTTTTTGATGAAGCATGCCGGGCATTCAGCGATCTTCTGGAAGCCAACACTCGCCTGGAAGTAGTTACTGCCGAACTCAGCCAAAATAAGGATCATCACTCTAAAGTTTACATGGACCTGATCCATGAGCAATCAGACATTACAGAAAGCCTTGCCCTGCGGGGTTGGTATGACGTATCTGCCAAAGTCGAAAAAGTGCTCTTGGGTCTTGGTTTCTTGCAAGATGATTTCGACAAACCAACATCGCAATTCAGTGGTGGCTGGAGAATGCGGATTGAATTGGCCAAAATATTGCTAAGCGAACCCCAGCTGTTGTTATTGGATGAACCAACCAACCATTTAGATATTGAATCAATCCAATGGTTAGAAAGTTTTCTAGGCAATCTGCCTTGTTCTATTATTCTGATTTCTCACGACATCACATTCTTGAATAAGATTACAAATCGCACCATCGAAATCGCTGATAAAACACTTTACGACTACCCATTGCCCTACTCCAACTATTTGGAGCGGAGACAAGAAGTAAGAGAAACCCTACTTTCTGCCCAAAAAAACCAGCAGAAAGTCATAAAGGATACCGAAGCATTTATTAATCGCTTTCGTGCCAAAAACACCAAAGCAAGCCAGGTCCAGTCGCGTATCAAGAAACTGGATAAAATGGACAGGATTGAATTGGACGAGGAAGTGATCGCCAAGATGAAGATCCGATTTCCGGACGCCCCGAGATCCGGTAAAATAAACCTTGAGCTTAAAGGTGTTTCAAAATCCTTCGACAGTAAAAAAGTTCTTGAGGATGTGAATCTAATCATTGGCAGAGGTGAAAAAATTGCCTTTGTGGGGAAGAATGGTGCCGGTAAAACAACCTTATCCAGAATAATTATGGGCGAATTAGACTGCGGTGGTCAAGTCGCCTTAGGTCATCAGGTCAATATTGGGTATTATGCCCAGGATCAATCTGATACGCTAGATCCAACCCTGGATGTGATCACCACGGTTGAAGAAGTCCAGTCAGACACCCCTTCCCAAACACTTAGAAACCTTCTGGGTGCTTTCCTTTTTTCGGGTGATGATCAATACAAGAAGGTAAAAGTGTTGTCGGGAGGGGAAAAAGCCCGTTTGGCATTGTGCAAACTCTTGCTTCGTCCGGTAAACTTCTTAGTACTGGATGAGCCCACCAATCATCTTGATATTCAATCCAAAAAAATTCTTAAAGAGGCGCTAAGTGAATTTAAAGGCAGTGTCATTGTCGTTTCACACGATCGAGAATTTCTATCGGGTCTAACAGATAAGGTAGTGGCATTCACCGCTGAAGGACTTGTTAATTACAATGGAGGTATTAAAGAATTTCTCAACTCAAGAAAGCTTGAAAGCCTGGATCAGTTTCACGTTCCAACCTCAAACGGAAAAACGAAAAACAATAACGGTAATTCAGAAAACAAGCTAGAATATGAGCGAAAAAAGGGCGAGAAAAAAGAGCGTAATAAGATCTCATCTAAGATTCAGAAATTAGAAAAATCGATAGAAGCCACTGAAACCAAAATCGGTCAACTAACTACTGAAATTGCGGCCAGCAAGGATTATAATCCTGACCTAATAGATGAATATCAGGCCCTTAAGAGTGAGCTCGATGTCTTTATGAAACAATGGGAAGAACTGTCTGTATTGCTTGAAAAGCTAGATTAAATCAATTGTTCAATAACTTCTTGTTTATTAATTATTTACCGTGACCGCACTTTTTCTTCCTGTTGGTTTCTTCTATTATAATTTTGTAGATTAGCTAGTTGATAAAACCTAGGCTATGTATACGGCTCTTCTAAAATCGTTGAACATTGAAACGCGCGAAGCGGGAACGGTCTTCCTGTTAGTGCTTCAATCATTTTTCATCGGTGTGTTCTTTGCGACCCTTGAAAACAGTTCAACGACGCTATTCATGATGAAATATGGAAAAGACCAGCTAGGTTTTGGATTCTTGGTTTCCGGGATATTGGGTATGATCCTGACAGGTACCTTTTCTGCTCTTCAAAATAGAATCTCTTATTCATTGCTGATTACCATAAACATGATACTTATTACCCTGCTCACTTTTGCCATGTGGTTCAGCTTTCAGTATACCAACTGGGAGTGGCTGGAATTCAGTATTTTCTCATTGATGGGGGCCTTGTTCATTCTGTCCCTGGTTGCCTTTTCTGGCATGGCCAGTAGGTTGTTCACGCTCAGGCAAGGTAAGCGATTGTTTTCGATAATCGACTCCGGACTCGTTTTTGGAATGATCGTTATTTGTATTGCCATTCCATTTATCAACAAAATCATTCCAAGTATTCGAGACCTTATATTGATCTCGGCTGTAAGTATTTTTTTCGCCTTCATTTTCCAAACGATCATAGCAGCCCGCTACCGAAAAATCTTACGAGGGGAAAAAACAGTAACGGACTCAAAAGAGGTTGTCGAAACCGTTGGTGTGGGGAAATTTTTCAGCAATAAATACATCCGCCTGCTGGCAATCTTTGTAATGATCTCTATGGTTGCCCTTTTCTTCACCTCATATAATTTCCTAACGGTGGGCCAGATCAATTATCCGCTCGAGATAGACTTTTCCTCTTTCATCGCAAATTTCACCATTGCAGTAATGGCCTTTAGCTTTATACTGAAAACCTTCGTTTACAGTAAGTTGATTAAAACTTATGGCCTTCAAGTTAGCCTTATGGTTGCGCCGGTATTAATAGGTTTCTTTGCCTTGGTAGCTGCGGTCGTAGGGTCATTTGGCTATGCCGCTGAATCTACAAGCTTTATCATTTTCTTCCTCCTGCTCGCCCTTGTTCGATTTTTTGCCATTAACTTAAAAGATTCTATTCAAACACCTTCGCTCAGGCTTTTATTCCAACCAATTGATGCGAGGATCAGATATAACGTTCAAGCAAAAGTAGAAGGACTGGTTAACGAGATCTCTGCGACCTTGTCAGGTTTGATCTTAATGGGTCTGAGCGCATTGAGCTTCATCGATCTTATAAACTACTCACAAATTCTGGTGGTAATTGTGGCAATCTGGATCTATGTTACTATTCAATTATATCGTGAATATCAAAACATGCTTCGAAATTCTCTCGTGGAGTACAAACAAAAAAAGCAACTCGAAGAAAATAAAGGGGAACAAAGAAATGAGGCTGAAATGATTCATGACAACGCCATGGCTGTAAAGAAAATTGAAAAGCACCTGGAGTTGATGCGCGAATATGAGCCAACCTTGTTTGATTTAAGGCTCGATCAACTCTTAAAGGAAAGTAACATACAGTCAAAGCGAATTGCCATTCAATCCATCGATGAATCAGAATTATTCGGGTCGATCAAGGAACTCAAGAAGATTGAAAAGGAAGAAAAAGACCCTGAGATCAAATCCATGGCAGGAACTGTGAGGAGTAAATTGGAAAAATCCTTTAAGGACCTAATGGATGATGAAAAAATACTTTATTTGGCCAAATCGAAAAATTACATTGATCGGGTTAAGGCGGCTAAGATCATTGGCGATTCTGAAAACCAACAATTTACCTCAATGCTTAAAAACTTGCTGCGCGATTTAGTTCCACAGGTTAAGTTACAAGCTATCCACTCCATTATCAAATTAAAGAACCATGATCTGTGGCCAAGCCTCATAGATCAACTGGCAGATGTACAATTCAGGGCTGCTGCAGAAGCAGCCATTATCCAAATAGGTCCGGAAATACTAACTAGTCTCGAAAGAGCCTATTACAAATCTGGTGCAGGAGCCGACCTGTTAATTTCCATCGTTGGCTTATATGGCCAGATTGGCGGTGATCAAGCCATTAAATACCTATTGAAAAAAATCAATGATCCAAATCGTCAAATAGTTCTAAAAGCCCTTCATTCATTAAAAGCATTGGGTTACATGGCCGAGAGCGAGCTCATCCAAAACCAGATCTTTCAGGCCATAGAATTGAATATCTCCGTTGCCGCCTGGAATTTTGCGGCTAGACACGACGTGGAAGAGCAGGGTTTGAGTGCGCTCTTACTCGAAGCTTTTGACCGGGAAATACAGGAAAATTATAACATGATCTTTTTGTTACTCTCGCTCGCTTACGACCCTGAATCCATACAACACATCCGAGAAAATATTGAAAGTGGAACAACGGAAGGGGTGAGTTTCGCCATCGAAATGCTGGATCTTTTCATTGCCGATCAGCTCAAGACCGTGCTCTTTCCCTTGCTCGAGGACAACCGTCCCGAAGAAAAGATCAGGGAATTGGAAGCCCACTTCCCTATTAACGTCTATGGGGATAAGGAGGTGTTGAAACAAATAATGAACCGCAGTGCCAACTTCTTAAACAACTACACTCGTGCATGTGCGATATATACCTACCTGGATCTTGAGAAAGAAGAACAGGTAATAAGCAATGACATTGTAGCCAACCTCTTCAACCCCGACCATTTGCTGAAAGAAACCTCTGCCATTGTGATGAATTCAATTGATCCAGGATTCTACGAAAAGTCCATTGACAGACTTTCGGATTCAGACAGGGATCGGCTTGAAGTCGCCATTAAAAATTTTAATAAAAACCCATTCTCTGTTCTTATTGAGAAAGTGATTTTCCTGAATCGCATGAAGGAAATGTTGGGGAAAGACCAAGATATGATCGAAGAACTCGCCCTGAATATTAATTACAGAGAAATAAAAAAAGGTGATGTACTTATTGAAAATGGAAAAGATAACAGCAACTATTTCATTGTTTCAGGAAAAGCAACCGTTCAGTTAAAAAATACGGTACTTGAATTTGGCGAACATCAAGTCGTCAATGATTTGATCTTTATCGATTCGGATGGTCCTGAGGCAATTATGAGGGCCGAATCAGAAATGAGTGTATACGAATTAGACAGTGCTTCACTCAATAACCTAATGTATAAATACCCAAGAATAGGTGAAATAATGCTTCAAGTTATTGACCTGCGAATTACTTCTACAGGTGTTATCGCCTGATGATCCGAAATTCCCCGATCGATGCTTCGAGGAATTTTATATTTTTAAGGTCCCCGAAAAATTGAGCATTTGTCAATGACATCCAAAACTACCACCATATTTCGGCAATTGATCCTGAACATTATTGTTCCGGTTGTTATTGCACTTATGATGCTGGCTGTGCTCAATTATCAAAACACCAAGCAGATACTACTTGAAGCTGATCAGACAAAAAGCTACATTATATCCGACCAGATAAAGGGTATTCTTGAATTTCAAGATGTTGCACTTTCGATCATAGAAGCTCCTCTGGATATCAGGCTCAAGAATTACAGTAGCAAACTGGTCAATGACTATTTCAGCGAATCTGAGGGTATTGAGTCAGCGAACCTTTATGCTATTCGCGATGAGATGGGCATTGATGCCCAGAACCTGGATATATATGTGATATCCAAGAATGGTATCATCGTCAATACCACCTTCGAAAAAGACCGAAACATCAACACCTTCAATTTCGGGGCAGATTTCAAGCAGTTTCTTTTAAGCGTGATGGTCAGTAAACAATTTGTCGCTGAAAGCTTCACCCTTGAAATGAAGACTCAAAAGCTGAAAAAATACACCTACCATTCCACCAACGATGGTCAATTCATTATACAACTTGGGGTGTACAATGAAAGTGCTGACAAACTCGTACAATCAATAAAAACGAGAATAAACGATATATCGAATCATTCAGGAGAGGTTGAGGGTGCCCCATTAAATGTAAATCGCGTTGATCTTTTTCTGAGTGCAGATAATCCATTCGCATTTAACAGCGACGTTGAATTGAATGAAGAAGAGCGCGATCTATTGATGAGCATTTTCGAAAATAAAAAAACCGTGGTGCTCAACGATAAAAAAGATGGCCGCAATCTCAGGTACGAATATTCTTACATGGAGCGCAAGAATACGAACCTATACAAGAACGCGGTAATACGCATTGAATCTGATGTAACCGAAGAGGCGGAGTTACTTCGCAATGAATTACTCAAGTCATTGCTGATTTTTGGCGCCACACTTTTCATCGTGATCTTCTTAATATTCAGAAAGACTCAGGTTATTACAGCACCGATTAAGAAGTTGGTTGAAAATGTTACCAGGATCACGGATGGTCATCTGAATGAAAGAGCAGAAGTACTGGGAAACAACGAGATTACTACTTTATCTCAGAAATTCAATTTCATGATTGAGCGCCTGGAACGATCTTACAACGAACTCGAACAAAAGGTTATAGAGCGAACTGCCGAAATAACCAAGCAAAAGGGTGAAATTGAAAATCAACGCGATGACTTGGCTGAAAAAAATGTCAAGCTCGAAAAAGCTTATTTGGAAATCGAGGAGCAAAAGAGGAGTATCACCGACAGCATCCATTATGCCAAACGAATTCAGAATGCCATCCTTCCGCCCGATGAATATTTTCACACCAAGTTGCCCGATTCCTTTGTGCTGTACAAGCCCAAAGACATTGTCTCAGGCGACTTTTATTGGATGGATAATGAGGAGGATCGGATAATGGTTGCAGCAGTAGATTGTACAGGACATGGAGTACCCGGTGCCTTTATGAGTATCGTGGGTAATCACCAGTTGAATTATAGTGTAAATGTTGAGGGTGCGCGTATTGCTTCCGATGTATTGGATCGCCTTAACGAAGGAGTAACTAAATCCCTGCACCAGAAAAAAGAAGGTTCTTCGGTTAAAGATGGCATGGATATAGCCCTGTTGTCAATTCAGAAGGAAAAAATGGAACTTGATTTTGCGGGTGCATTCAATCCTATGTACGTTGTTCGCGACGGAAATATTGAGATTGTCAAGGGAGACAAATTCCCCATAGGCGCATTTATCGGTGAAAAATTGCAAAAATTCAATAACCATCACATCAAATTACAAAAGGGTGATACGGTTTATATATTCTCTGATGGCTACCCGGATCAGTTTGGTGGTGAAAAGGGTAAAAAGTTCAAATACAAGCAGTTCCAGGAATTGCTTTTGGAAATACAGCCCAAGTCAATGAAGGAACAAAAAAAGATTCTGGACAAAACCATCACCGATTGGATGGGTGATTTGGAGCAAGTTGATGACATTTTAGTGATTGGAGTCCGATTCTAGAATGTAACCCCCTTTTATTATCCCAATATTATATTTTATATTAGCTAGTTGATATAAAGCCAATTACTTTAATCATTGGCACAAATAGATGAGGTCTGATATGGCTGCTGAGCAACGTTTGTATGTAAGTTTCGATTCTGAAGACAATTCAGGGAGCAAAGGTGGATCGGGGTGGATAGAAGAATTCACCACTGTTCTCAACATATTTCTGACAAGGCTAAACGGTCTCAGCCCTGACATTATTTTATTGGATTCCAAAACCAAAGCACCTGCGTCATTAGACCAAGCAGAGGGACTAATAGTTGTTGTTTCAAAGGCATATCTGAAAAACAAGGGATTCCGCCGTGATTTGCCATTATTGACAGATAAATCCAAAGTTTTCAAAATTGATCTGGACCCGATCAGTAAAAGAGACATGCCCATTGAGCTGTTGGGTATGAACGAATTTCATTTTTTCGGTCCTTCAAAAAAGAAAGATGAGGACTTCACCCGACTTGATGGAAAACACAATGGACAGTTTTTTTGGTTGAAAATTGTTGATCTGTCTTTGGAAATTCTGCGTTTGCTCTATCACAAAAATCTATCTGGGAACCAGGAATCTCCGGGAACCATCTTCTTGGCCGAAACTTCTATTGATCAAGTCGGTAATCGTGATGAGGTCAAAAGAGAATTGTTGAGACACGGATACCACGTTATTCCAACTTCTCCCCTTTCCGGTGATCTGAAACAACTTGAAAAAGAAGTGGGTGATAACCTTCAGCAAGCTGATCTGACTGTCCAGATCATTGGCGAGCAATACGGTGAAGTAGCTAACGGAACGGATAAGTCAATCATCGAAATCCAAAACGAACTGGCCACCAGGTATTACTCGGAAAATCTGTCTGAATCAGAGCATTCTTTACACCGTTTGATTTGGATGCCCATGCAGCTGAAGCCCTCATCGGATCAACAAAAACTTTACCTTGATCGTATGCGGGACGATATATCTGCCACGGCAGGGGCGGAAATCATCCAAACTCCGTTGGAAGTATTAAAGACGGTGATCCATACCCGACTGCAACTATTCAATCAGGAGAAACTAAAACGTTCTCAGATCGTAAAAGAGAAATCTGGCCACAAAGCGATCTATTTGTTGTTTGATCAAAAAGATGCCGGCGACATAGACGGTTTGATCCAGGAAGTCAAGAAAAAAGGCATAGAAGTGATACTACCTGATTTTAGTGGGAAACAATTGGAGTTGTTGAGAAAACACAGGGATAACCTGATTAAAAGTGACGGTGTTTTGGTTTTTGCAAACAAAAATCTGAATTGGGTAAACAGTAAGTTGAATGATGTGATCAAAGCCCCAGGCTTTGGTAAATCTCTTCCCTTCGCCGCAAAAGCAATATTGATTAAGAATTCCTCCATTCCTAAGGACAAGATCACGAACTACGGTGACCTCATTATGCTCAATGGCAATGATAAGGATCATAGCAAAGTAGATCTTGGTCCTTTTATTGATAAAATTTCTAAGTGATGAAAGAACAAGAAGCCAAGACAACACAGGCGGGCAAAAAGATTGTACCCAAGTTCAATCCATTCCCGGGCTTAAGACCTTTCACGATTAATGAAAGTCATTTGTTCTTCGGACGTGAAGGACAAAGTGACGAAATCCTTAAGAATCTTGCCGAGCACCGCTTTGTTGCCGTGATGGGCGCCTCTGGAAGTGGTAAATCCTCATTGATCTATTGTGGATTGGTGCCAATTCTTCACGGAGGTTTTATTACAGAAGCAGGTTCTAATTGGCGGGTTTTGCACTCAAGACCGGGGAATGCTCCCATAGACAATTTGGCCCAAGCCATTTCTGAAAGTGACCTGCCCGACACCGCCAAGGCAGAAGAAAAAGCCGTACAGAAAAATATTACTTCTACCATATTGCGTAGTAGTTCGCTCGGTTTGATTGAAGCCGTCGAGCAGATGCAAACGGAAAAGGGAGAAAATGTCTTGATCATCATTGACCAGTTCGAGGAGCTTTTCAGGTATAAGAACAGCCTAGAAGACGAATCAAAATCAATCAATGAATCTTCGGCCTTCGTAAAGCTCCTTCTGGCAGCTATTAGGCAGAGAAATGCCCCTATATATGTTGTCCTTACCATGAGGTCAGACTTCATCGGGGACTGTGCTCAATTCAATGAGCTAACCAGGGCCATCAACGACAGTAATTACCTGATCCCTAGAATGACAAGGGACGATTTTAAACAGGCCATCGAAGGTCCTGTCGCCGTAGGTGGAGGACAGATCTCTACAAGATTGGTTCAACAGTTGCTTAATGACGTTGGCGACAATCAAGATCAATTGCCTATTCTTCAGCATGCCGTCATGCGTACATGGGATTTTTGGACCGTGAATCGGGTTGATGAATTCGAGGAAATGGACCTCGAACATTACGAGGCAGTGGGCAAGATGGAATCAGCGCTCTCGGAGCACGCTAATGAGGCCTATGATGAGCTAACAGAAAATCAAAAACGCGTTTGCGAAAGTCTCTTCAAAACCTTAACAGAAAAAGGGGGAGACAATCGAGGTATCCGGCATCCGACCCAGGTTTCCAAGATTGCCGAAATTGCACAAGCCGAGGTTGAGGACATTATCAAAGTCGTTGAGGCATTCAGGGCGCCTGGCAGGTCCTTCTTAATGCCGGCACCCCATGTTCCACTAAAGGATACCAGCGTCATAGATATATCTCATGAAAGCTTGATGCGAATATGGGACAGACTTAAAGTATGGGTTGAAGATGAAGCAAATGCCGTTACAATGTACTTGCGTCTCTCCGAAGCAGCGGAAATGTACCAGCAAGGTAAAACCGGACTATGGAGACCGCCGGATCTGCAACTGGCCCTGAATTGGCGTGAAAAGCAAAATCCAACCCTTACCTGGGCCAAACGATTCAATCCTGCTTTCGAGCGGACCATGGTCTATTTGGATACCAGTGAGAGGGAATTTAAGCTTGAAGAAGAAAATAAGATCAAACTTCAAAAGCGACAGCTTCGACGAACCCGGATTTTTGCCATCATATTGGGTTCAGCAGCGATTGTTTCCATTATGGTCATGCTCTATGCATTCGTTCTACAAATTGAAGCAACAAGAGCAGCAGAGCGAGCCGTAGCCGCACAGGAAGAAGCTCAAAGACAGGAAGCTGAAGCATTGACACAGAAAGAAGAAGCCGATAAACAGCGCCTAATCGCTGTTGAGCAACAGCGCATAGCCGACGAACAAAAAAGACTGGCTCAGCTTGAACAAATAAAAGCCCAGGAATCCGAGGCAAAGGCGCTCAACGCGTTATCTGAGGCAGACAGGCAAAGGCTTCTTGCAGAAAAGCAGAAATCGATCGCAGAGGAGCAAAGTGCATTAGCGATGGCAAGTGCTGAAGAAGCCAAAAAGCAAGAGGGGATCGCTCAGGAAGAAAGCGAAAAAGCACTTAACCTTCGTATGCTATCCATCGCCAAATCAATGGCTGTGAAGTCGACAAACATTAAAAAGGAGCTCAACTTGAAAACATTGGTGGCTTATCAAGCCTATCAATTTAATGAAGAGTACAACGGAAAGAAAAATGATCCCGACATCTATACAGGATTATATTACACCTTAAAACTGACCAACGAAGAAGAATACAACAGTTTGCGCGGCCATAGTGGTGCGGTCAGGTCATTGGCATATAATTCG
The DNA here is from genome assembly GCA_040220895.1 of Vicingaceae bacterium. Lineage (GTDB taxonomy): Bacteria > Bacteroidota > Bacteroidia > Flavobacteriales_E > Vicingaceae > UBA11591. The sequence continues at coordinate 142,038 of JAVJVY010000016.1, read as the reverse complement.
AAAGGTGATAAAATGTACACCGCCGGTGCAGATGGTAGGATCATTCAATGGGACATGTCAAAAACAGATGGTGAACACACCATTCTGCAGTTTAATCGCAACAGGATAAACCGTTCACTGGCTATATCACCCAATGACAATTACTTGGCTGTTGCTGTAGATGATGAGATTCAACTCATCGAATTGAACAGCACCAAATCACCGGAAATTTTGAAAGCCCACCGTGGTACAATATGGTCCCTCAGCATAACTCCGGACAGTAAATTTCTTGTTTCTACCGGAGCTGATAGCAGTATCTACCTTTGGGACATTGCATCTCAAGAACACCGCTTGATAGCCAAATACAATTCCTTGGTTAAATCAGTGGCCATTAGCCCCGACCGAACTTACATTATTGGCGGAACCGAAGATGGCCAATTGATCAAATGGCATGTTGAAGGTGAATTTCAGCCGGAAATTTTGCACACTGATCCGTCGAATCCGATCTACGCAGTTGCCATTTCAAATAAAGGTGATGTTATTGCCAGCGGAGATCTTGGTGGAACCGTTCGACTTTTCGATGCTAAAACCAAAAATGAAATATTCGATCTGAGTGGACATGATGCCCGAATTAACGAATTGAAATTTAGCCCAGATGACAGCAGATTGGCTTCGGCCAGTTTCGATGGTAAAATTCAATTATGGGATACGCAAAACTACAATGACCAGCCAATTGTGCTGGAAGATCATTCCACATGGGTATGGTCCATGGCTTTCAGTCCGGATAATAAATACCTGGTTTCAGGTTGCGTAGATCGATTGATCAGGAAATATCCGACATATGCTTTCGAAATGGCTACTGATATGTGCCAGCGCGTTACCCGAAATATTTCGAAACGCGAATGGGACGCCTACGTGGGTTCAGATATTCCTTATCGAAAAACATGTACTGAACTTCCACCTGGCGAGGGTGTGAAAATCATTAATCAAGGCTCAGCAAATTAATCGTGGAAATGGTAAATCGTATAAAAATTCTTTCCTTTTTAATGGCAATGGCCGCCGTTATGATTCCTGGCAGTCTTTCTGCCCAGCTTGAAGAGGAGCAGGAAAGTGAGTGCGCCAAAATACTTCGAAAGGCACAAAAGGACTACGACGACGGCTTGATCGAAAAGGTCGAGCAAAAGATCACACCCTGTTTGAACGGCTCTGAGCTGACCAAAGAAGAAAAGCTTCAAGGCTATAAATTGTTGACCTTGTCAAAGTTATACGACGAAAAGCAGGAAGAAGCTGAAGAAGCCATGATCAAGTTCCTTTCCATCGACCCGGAATATGAGATTCAACCTGGTGTTGATCCCAAGGAATTCTCTGATCTATTTGCCGATTTTCATACTTCACCTTTGTATACCATTGGTGGGTACGTAGGACTTAACTGGACTTATGTCAATTCTTATTTGGAAAGGGGGGTGTACAATACCGCACAGGAACTGAAAGAATATACACCCGACATCCAACTTCAATTTGGTTTTACGGTGAGCAGGTATATCTACAACGGTTTTAATGCCCACCTTGACCTGGCCTTTGTTCAGAATAAATATACCTATACACACACGACCCTGGGTGGATTGAGTGAGGTAACGGCTTCTGAATTCCAAACGATCCTTTCAGTGCCCGTCTCTATTACATATACTTTTCGAAGGTTTAAGACCATCAGACCATACGTCCGGGCGGGTTTCGGGTTAAGGTACATGATTGCTGCAGAACAAGCCGATCAAGTCAAATCGTACCCCGGAACAGACATTGCTCCCGTAACCGGACCGAACATTGATATAAAAAACGAGCGAAATGCCCTGATGTTTGAAGGAATTTTTGGAGGTGGTGTTAAGTATAAAATTCCAAGAGGAGATATTTTTCTGGATGTACGTTATGCAATTGGACTTGGAAACCAGCGAAATGAAAGCTCGGATCAGGTGCTGAACGATGATGAACGCCTTTGGGATTTTGATATTTCGGATAATGATTTTACCTTAAACAGCCTTTACGGATCAGTTGGTTTCAATTATTATTTGTACAAACCGAGAAAGAAAAAAGAAAAAAATGAATAAGTGGAGGAATATCCTTGGCTTTTGTCTGGCCGGAATAATTGCGATCTCAGGTTGTAAAAAAGACGAAGGATTACCGGAAGATCAAAAAGACAGCTACCTGAAAAAATTCGGTGCGGCGGCCACAGGTGCTGACATGATTCGCGCCAGTGACGGGGGCTTGATCATGCTTGGTACCACCAATGCAGGTACTTCCAGCGATCTTTTTCTTGTCAAAACGGACGAATACGGAAATCAGCAATGGGCAAGAAACATCGATGGCGGGCAAGGTAACGATGATATAGCCGGCGGCCTGGCATTGACTCCGTCCGGGGGTATTGCCATCATAGGTACCACTCAGTTTAGCGATACTATTTCGGGAGGTATACCGGTCAGTATTTTTAAAAGCTTATTAGTTGTATGTGATGCCAATGGCAACGTACAGTATTCAGGCGCTTATGGAACGAATAGTCGATTTCAGGACCTTTATGGAAATGGGATAGCTGTAGATGCAGACGGAAATTACATCATGGCTTGTGAAGCGCGAAGACGGGGAACGAATGAGCGTTTGGGTTTTGGCCGTGTTTTGTCAGGAATTGATTACTCGCAAATTGGATTTTCTTATGCATTTTTAACTAAAGAAGATCCTACTGACACCAACAAGACGATAATTACTAACGCTGGATTTAGCAATGCCATTGCCACGAGCCAGGGTACGTACTTAATGGTTGGAAATACAGAATTCTCCAATTTAACTACCGGTGGAGCACAAGGGGGGGTGAATGTCATGATGGTTGAATATACCAGTTTAAATAACATCGATACCATATCTGAAGGTACCTATGGCGTCAAAGGTTCTTCTGATGACGACGAAGCCTTGGATGTTACTCAAAACGCCAGCGGAAACTTTGTTACCGTTGGCTTCCTTACGAACCCCGAAGGAAACAAAGACTTTTACATCACCGAAAATCAAAGTCCGGTAAGTGACGATCCTTTATGGGAAAGCTTCTTTGAATGCGACGGAAATACCGATGACATTGCCTATGGTATTTACGCCCTGAGTGATGGTTATCTGATCGCAGGTTCGACTGAAACAACCGGCCATGGGGTACAGTTTTGCATGGCTAAGACGAACCTGAACGGTGAACTACTATGGGTTAAGGAATACGGATACGTTGGTTTTGACGAGGCGAAAGCAGTGGTGGAAACAAGCGACGGCGGTTACGCCGTCTTCGGTACATCCTCCGACGAACGCGGAAATACCAACATGTGCCTGATAAAAACAGATACCAAAGGTGAGTTAAAATAAAAATAATGAATCTATAATACCTCCTTTACGTATGTAAAGAATAAGCCGATTATCTTTTGGTAATTGGTTTTGTTGTCTAAACTAAGTGCTTATGAAAAATTACTACCTCCTTTTCATCCTGCTGTTGACACTCACCCTCGCCGGTTCCACTGTCAAGGCCCAGGTCAATATCTCAAATGCTACAACTGCAGTATGCACAGACTCCTTATATGATTCTGGTGGACAAAGCGGATCGTATGCCAACGATGAAAACTTTGAATACGTGATCAGTCCAACCGGGGCTGTGACGGTTTCCATCAATATCGATTCGATCAACATCGCCGCCGGTGATACCTTGAGAATTCATGACGGAACAGATACCACGGCCAGTGTGCTATACATCTTTACCGACACTTCGGCATTCATTCCGGGAACCATCACCTCAAGTGGCGGAAATATTACCGTCCATTTTAAATCGGATGGTGCCAACACGGACTTTGGTTTTAAAATGCATTGGTCGGCCAATCTGAATTCTGCTTCAGTCGCCGTTTCAAAAAGTGTAACCAACATTTGTGCAGGCGACAACGTAACTTTTACCGCCACCCCAACCAACGGCGGCGGTGCTCCCGATTATCAATGGTATGTCAATGGAAGCATGGTCGGAACAAATAGTACTACCTATGCTGACAATGGTCTGGTAAATAACGACTATGTCTGGGTAGAACTGGACGCCGACGGCGGTCTTTGTCAGATAGATTCTATTGCCTATGATTCTTTACAAGTTACCGTTACCACCAAAGTCACTGCTTCGGTGGCCGTAACGGCTGATTCTTCTGTTTGTGATGGTACCAATGTTTTATTCACGGCCACTCCAACCAACGGAGGAACTCCCACATATGACTGGACCATCAATGCGGGTGGAAGCGTCGGAACGGCTTCTACATACTCCAATAGCTCATTGAATGATAATGATGTTGTAAGGGTTGAAATGACTTCAAGCATAGGAACCGGTTGTCTTATCGATTCCGTTTCTTATGCCATCGTAAACATGAATATCAATCCAAATCCATCAGTTACTATTGGTGCTCCAACGCACAACCTTTGTAACGGTGATACCCTTGGAGCCGCTACCGCTGGTGGCAGTGGAGGCACCGGTACTTTGGTTTACTCCTGGAATGATGGAAATTCTCAAACCACGGCAACGGCCGTTAATCTCGCAGCAGGCAATTATACAGTGACTGTCACCGACGACAGTTTATGTATTGACACTGATAACACGACCATAAATGAGCCAACTGCCCTTTCAAATTCATTCTCGGTGACAAATGTTTCCACATTTGGTAACAACGATGGTCAGATCGTGGCAACACCTTCAGGAGGATCACCGACTTACTCACACAAATGGAATACAACTCCCGTCCAGACAACAGCCACAGCTACCGGACTCGTTGCCGGGTGGTACACAGATACACTGACAGATAATAACGGCTGCGTTAACATTGACTCCGCCGAAGTCACACAGCCTACCATATTACTGGGAGGTCAGATCCGTAAAAACGGTTCAACTTCTGATGAAATATGTGCGGGTGAGATCGTTGGAAACATGACGAATCAGATTACTGCTTCGGGCGGTATCGGTGCCAAAACCTATACATGGCAATACTCAACGAATCTGCTTACATGGGCCGACTATCCTAGCTCTAACAGCTCGGCATACAACCTGAACGATTCAATTACTCAGATCACTTTTGTAAGGCGTCGGGTATATGATGCAGCTGCTACACCAGACACCGCTTATTCCAACACCCTCTTTTTAAATTACATCGCCGATCAGTTCATTAACATCATTGGTCTTGATACGACTTATTGTCAGGGAGATCCTGTTGTAAATGTGGTAGGAACGCCTAATACGCCGGGTACCGGATCGTTTACATCGACGGCCTATATGACTTCCGGTGGCGTGTTCACCCCCTCACTAGCATCGTCAAGCCCTGGCGGCACTACGAATAATGTTGTATACAGCTACACCGACCAATACGGTTGTTTCAGTTCTAAATTAGCTACCACCAAGGTGTTTGACACTAGTTCAGCATCTGTGAGTATTTCACAAACTCAGTTTGCACCAAACAGTTTCCCCGTTGTATTTATCTCAACGTATCCCGGTTCCTGGCCGAATGGTCAGGGAGGTGGTACTTTCAGTGGTTCAGGGGTTTATTTTTCACAAGACACGTTCAGGTTTGACCCCAGCTTGGTTGACACCACTCAATACGACGTGCCGCTGACCATCACTTTTAATTATACCAATCCAAATGGATGCACTTCAACGGAATATTTAACTGTGATTGTGGCCAACACACAAGTTCTTTTAGGGATTGCTTCAAATTCAACAAATTTTAGCACCTGTGCCAATAACGGATCGGACACCATTTTTGCCGATTTACCGGTAGGTGATACGGTTATTCAACATGTTTTCTTCGTTTACAACTCAAACTATTCACGTGTCATCTATTCTGATCCATGTTGCCTTTATGATCAAGATACGCTGACGGATTTTGTTTATTTCCCTTTTGACCCGGCCAATTTTCAGCCGGGGACCCTTCCTAATAGCCCGGACCCAACTTCGGTAGGAGTACAAACATTGCATGTTCGCTTTTGGAGAAGAACAATAGCAAACCCATCCTGGACCTTTGTAGAAACCGATATGGAATTGGTGAATCTTGGCAATGTGACATTGACCTCGACTGAAACAAATGACAATGGCACGCCGCCTTCTTTTTATTATCTCCACTGCGAGGACAAGACTTCAAAGCCCATTAGTACTACTTATTTCAACCTGGGTGCACGTCCGGCAAATTGGAATCTATCGGTAAATTCCGGTTCGCCCGGAGTTTTGACGGATAATGGTGATGGAACGGGTTCGCTTCACCCTGATCAAGCGACCATATTCTATGATATTTATACCCCGAGTTTTCTTCGTGATACCGTTCGTTTTGTTTACACCGATGTAACTACAAGTTGCAGTGTTAGTGCAGAAAAACTCTTTTATGTGCCAAAACTACCTCCTGTTAATTTATTGGGTTTGAATTCCCAGTATTGCTCGAATGACGGCTTGGTAGAAGTGTGGGGCACCCCTTGGTCAACCAATCGCGGAACATTCACCGCTTCAGACATTACCGGACTAAATTTCAGTACCGTTTCCACCGACGATACCGCTTCGTTCATTGCCGGACCCAATGCCGTCGGTAGTCAGTGGATTGAATATAAGTATCTAGATGGTTTGGGCTGTGTAGATTCAATCGAAATACCCTTTACGGTAGACACCATTCCAATGCTCGATATCAGCTCTATTGGAGGCTACGAATTCTGCCTCGACGACGACTCTACCTTCATAGGTGGTAGAGTATGGAACGGAACCAGTTTTGTGGCGAATCAAGGAGACAGCATCACAGGTCCCGGAATTTATTACAGAAATAATATTCAGGGAACGGCTTATTTCTTCCCAGACAGCGCGGGCCCCGGCAGTCATACCATACGTTTCCACTATACTGATGCCGGAGGAACCAATTGTTACAACTTTTACGATACTACCATTGTTGTAAATGCACTTCCCGACCCTTCTTTTTCAGCAAGCAATACCGCCATGTGTAACACGGCTGCCGATTCTGCCTCCTTCACCTATATTGGTGGAAATACAGGAACTTCCACGTATTATTTAGTTGGTTTTGCCGGGGCGATTACCACTTTTGACCCCGTCGATAATCCGAACATCGCTTTTGGTCCCAATCAAGTAAGAAACGTCTTTGTCGATGCCACTACGACCTGTACAAACAGGGATACCATTACCATACAAGTGGATAGCTTCCCTAATGTGACTGTATCGAGTATTCCTGGAACCTATTGCTACAATGCAGGGGCATTTGGTTACAGTGGAACACCTGTTTCTCCCGGAAGTACTCCGCCAAACGTGGCCTCTTATTTTACCGCGCCATCCCTTGGAATTTCAGATTTCAAGAATGTCGCCGGTCAAAATTCGGGGACGTACAATCCATCCAGTACTGATATTGGTCAACATTGGCTATATTACAACTATACCAGTCCGGTCACCGGCTGTTTTGCGAAAGACAGTGTACAGATCGATATCCTGGATATTCCTGTACTTGAACTCAGAAGATTGTCTAATCCACTTTCTCCTCTTGTTCATTGTTTGGGAGATACGGTTCACTATGAAAAGTTGATCAACGGCTCTAAAGACATGAATCCGTTGGCAGTAATAGTTGGGTCTGGATTTGCAGATTCAACAAGCAACGTATTCGATCCGGACCTTGCCACTGTTGGTTCACATTTGGTAACTTACAAGTCAAGCGATGTTAATGGTTGCTACAATGAAACCGATACAAACATTGTGGTGCTGCCTACAGCAGATGCTTCGTTCTCTTTGAGCGATTCTATTGAATGTATTGACCCAAATACCACCATTTCAGTTAGCCCGGTAAATAATTCGGGTACATTCTATTTCCATGGAACTTCCAAGGTAAATTCTTCGGGTGAAACCTTCTACCTGGACTCTACCACTGTTGGATTAAACAGTGTTCGATATATCTATGACGATGGCAGCGGTTGTGCAGATACGGTAGACAAATTCGTAACAGTTAACGATACACCGTCGGTAAGTATCTCGCAAATCGACCCACAATACTGCTATAATCAAGGTATTATCACATTGAAAGCGAGTCAGGCCTCACTTGGTTCTTCCTATTTCCGATCTTATTTCTATCCGGGTGCGCAAGTATTTAATGGTCTTATTGACTCGGCCTTATTGGCAAATACCAATGACAGCGTTCAATTTACTCCCTCTTCGGCCTATGCCGACAGTGTGGTCTATGTTGATTACGTCCATGTGGATGTGAATGGCTGTGTGGGCATCGGTCGTGATAATTTCCTGATAAAGGACATTCCTGTGTTAGACATTACTTTTAGTGACGTCATACCGGGCAATCCGAACCCTAACGACAATAATGTCTGTGCCAATTACGAAACCATTAACCTACTGGGTCAGGCCGTCGCCAATTCCTCTACGAACTTTAACGGTGGTTATTTTACGGGAAGTGTTTTTGGCCAGTTGAATAATCTGGTTTCGACAGATACGGCAAGTAATGGGATTTACGGAACATTCCCGAATGATCAGTTCTATACGGACACCATTACCTACCACTTCCAGGATCCTGCGTTGTTTGGTTGTTATAATGAAAAAGACACCATCATTAATATAAAGCGACTGCCACCACCGGCCTTCACAGTCGATGCGACCTCGCTTCCAAACAGCAATCAGATCTGTCCAAACGAAAAGGCATTTACTACTACTTTCTACGATTCGCAATCTTCAGGATTTCAGGCACAATGGAACCTGACGCGCAGATGGTATATCAATGATTCGGCGCGCACTGCCTTTGTTGCGAGCCAATTTAACCCCGGTGGGGTAGGATTGAAGGATTCAACTAACTACACAGCCTGGAATTTTATTACCCACGAAATGTTCGACAATGACTTCGGTTGTTACAACAGACACACCGATTCAGTTTTCTTGGATTCATTCCCAATCGTCAGTATTTTCATTGACTCGCTGTATTGCAGCAATCAGGGAACGGTCACTTTTAAAGCTTCTCCCGCTTCGCCTGGAACAGCAGTGCCCAACATACCCGCTTCGATATTCACAAGTTCGAACATTGATGTTTCACCATTTACGAATGATACAACAGTCCTGTCAAGTTCGGGCTTGGACAGCATTCTTGTTGATGTTAATACCATCATACCTCCGGGTGTAGCGCAGACCAAGAACATTTTCTTGAATTATTATCACACGAATCCCACCACAGGGTGTGCTACTCTGAAAAAAGATACATTTAAGCTTAAACGTGCCCCTGTTCTTGATATTCAAATTGCCAAGAATACTTACTGTCCATATGATAACGTTGATTCTGTTAGATTTATCGTCAATAACCTGCCTGCCGGAGGGTCGGGGCTTGATTCGGTTACGGGTCAAGGATTGACCGGTAATATCAGTTCAACTGGTCGAATGGCATATAATCCTAAACTGTTCTTTGGCGACACAACAACACACAATGAGTTGATTACCTACGTTCATATTGATGATGACGGTTGTACAAATACATCCATTGATTCATCCATTAAGGTAAAACATCAGCCCATTCTTTCGCTCAGTCTGACAAGTACTTCGCCTCCGGCTGTTCCCTTGGATAGCGTGTGTTTTGAAACAGCACCCTTCCCATTGACCATTATGTACTGGCATATAGATTCGGCAAAATTTACACCTTACGGCCCCCTAACCGGAAACGCTTCACCGGGCGATGACAACTGGTTCAGGTATAATAATGCCCCGTCGGATAATGGTTCCCAGTCAAAAATCTTCGATCCGAGCGAAGATGCCAATGGGCCAAGTGGCGACACCGCCGGTGTAGTTACGGTGGTTGATTTCATTGGAACATATGCGCAGAGCGGTGGCTGCTATGACACGGTCACGTCACAGATTATCATTCATCCCGAACCCATCGCCGATTTCTACTTGGACGGACTTTGTGGAAAATACATGCCTGTCATGCACGGCGACAGTTCCTTTATGGATACCGTGAATTTCTCTCCTTCGGATGGAATTTCACAATACCAGTGGACTGTTGGTGGAGACGATAAAGCCTGGAACATTGCGCCATTAGATACCTTCGTTGATTTCCAATACGATAGCGCGCTTCAGAATTCTCTGGTCAATATAGACCTACGTGTACTTTCCAAAAAAGGATGTCGATCGGCCAAGGTTACCAAAACCTTCCAATTCCTGACTTCGCCCAATTCAAACTTCTCGTGGTACTTCTCTGATGAATGCCTGGGGGATACCATTACCTTCCGCAGCGATACTACTTTGATTCCAAACCTAATAAACACAACCTATTTCTGGGATTTTGGAGATGGAAATACGTCGACTAATCAAGTGGAAGCATCTCATGTGTTTGCAGCTGCAGATACCTTTGCTGTGTCACTTGCATTGAGTGAAGGAAGTAGTTCCTGCCGTGATACCTTTGTCAATAATGTGTTCATTCGTCCCACACTTGATTCTACTAGTTATCCTTACCTGGATGATTTCGAATCTGCCTACAGCGGTTGGGTCATATGGAAAGAGGCTGGAGAGTTGATTTATCAGGATACATCTTTACCTGGACAACCGACGTTGGATACAGCCGTTTATTTTGAAAAAGGAATGCCTTCTAAGAAATTTATTAATTCGACTGCCTCGGGTTCTAATGCCTTTGTGACCGGTCTGAATAAGAACCCGGCAGAAAATTTACAGACTTCTGTCACCAGTCCGTGCTTTGACATGAGGGGACTTGACCGTCCGATGGTCAAATTGCAAACCCTTTATCAAATCCAATCAAACGACGGTGCCGTGCTGCAGTATACCACCGACAAGGACAAACGACTGGAAGATGTTATATGGGAAAATGTGGCTGAATATCAAAGTAGTAACAACAACTTCATGAAAAGAGGGATCAACTGGTACAATGCCGAGAACATCTTCGGTGAACCAGGCAGCCAAACCAATGCCCAGGGAAAAATTGGATGGACCGATTCGAGTGGCCTCCCCAACCAGTGGTTAGAAGCAAGACATAATTTGGATATGATCCTTGATTCTACATACGTGCGCTTTAGAGTTGCTTATGGCTCTGACCCTTCCCTCTCTCTTGAAGGTTTTGCATTTGACGACTTTGAGATTACCGAAAGAAAGCGAAAAGTGTTGTTTGAAGGTTTTGTCAATTCATCTGTTGGCGGTGATGCCGGCACCATTGACATCTTTAATACATTGGTCAATAATGGTGCATCAGATGTTATAGATGTTCAATACCATACGGCTTTCCCGGCTGCAGACCCCATGAATCAGCAGAATACAGCAGACCCAAGTTCACGATCCCTTTATTACAACGTAGGTGAAGTACCCTACGTGCACGTGAATGGAACAGCATTCAAGGGCTTTATGAATTCTACGAATTTTGGGGACTTTGTTTACAAGCCAATTGCGCTGACTGATCCCTTGTTCAAGATTGCCATGGCCTACAATGAGAATACATCTCAGGTAGATGTAACAGTCACGGCTGTAGGGCCTGCTGCGAGTTACCCATTGAACATAGCGGTACATGTCGCGATGGTTGAGCGAGAGATCCTTGCAAGTGAATTCACAACGGTGAATGCGAATTATACCAAGTTTAATTCGGTCTTGAAGAAAATGTATCCGACGGCCAGTGGAACAAGCTTCACTGTTGGTTTCGAGGGTTGGAGCGATAATTTGACACAGACGGTGAATTTTGATAATTTCTTTACCGACAGCCTATACCGAATTGTGGCCTTTGTTCAGGACAAGAACACCAAGGCAGTGTACCAGGCTGAGATGCTGCAAAAAGGAAAACTGGGAACCGATGTATTTGAGTACGAAAATTTAGTCGCTGATGGAGTTGAATACAATTTGTTCCCGAATCCTACGAGCAACAAAGCTTTCATGGAATTCAAGAATGAATTACTCAATAGCTATGAATTGAGGGTCTTCAATCAACTTGGGGCTCAGGTAATGATGGATCGAATTCCAGAAGGAACCAGGATGCACCAATTGGATATGCAGGACCTCGATGCAGGAATGTACTTTATCATGCTTAATGACGGCGAGCACAAAGTCGCCATCAAGAAGCTCATGGTCACGCATTAATTAAGTTTTGATCACAAAAAAAGGGGCGTTTTCAACGCCCCTTTTTTTGTTCTGAAAAGTACTTTTAATCTTCAGATGCTACTGAAGCACTCAAGTATTCTCTATTCATTCTGGCAATGTTTTCAAGCGATATTTCTTTGGGACATTCCACTTCACATGCACCCGTGTTGGTGCAATTACCAAATCCCTCAAGGTCCATTTGATGGACCATTTGGCGCACTCGTTTTGAGGCTTCCACTTTACCTTGGGGTAAAAGTGACAACTGAGATACCTTAGCTGAAACAAAGAGCATGGCAGAGGCGTTCTTGCAAGTTGCCACGCAGGCACCACAGCCGATGCAAGTCGCAGCATCAAAGGCCCGGTCAGCATCAAACTTTGGAATAGGGATAGCGTTGGCATCGATCGTATTTCCCGAGGTGTTGACCGAAACAAAGCCGCCGGCCTGCATAACGCGATCAAAGGCACTTCGATCCACAACCAGGTCTTTAATAATTGGAAAGGCTTTGGCTCTCCAAGGTTCAATATAAATGGTATCGCCGTTTTTAAATGAGCGCATGTGCAACTGGCAAGTCGTTATTGCTCTTCCCGGTCCATGGGCTTCTCCATTGATGTACAAACTACAGCTTCCGCAAATACCTTCGCGGCAATCATGGTCAAATGCGATGGGTTCCTTTCCTTTCTCAATCAAGCCGTTATTCAGTACGTCCAGCATTTCAAGAAATGACTGGTCTTCAGAAATATCACTGACCTGATAGGTCACCAGATTTCCTTTGTCATCTTTGTCTTTTTGCCTCCAGATCTTAAGAGTTAAATCCATGGTATATTATTTAGATAAAACGGACGGTGCATTTCATGCGCCTATCACTTATTTATAGCTACGTTGCTTTAATTCAATGTTTTCATAAACCAACGATTCTTGATGAAGGACGGCATCCGAAGGTTCACCCTGGTATTCCCAGGCCGAAACAAAAGCGTAATTGACGTCATCGCGAAGAGCCTCGCCTTCTTCAGTTTGTGATTCCTCCCTAAAGTGCCCCCCACATGATTCTGCCCTATGCAATGCGTCGACGCACATTAATTCACCGAGTTCCAGAAAATCTGCAACCCTTCCTGCTTTTTCAAGTTCTTGATTGAATTCGTTAGCAGAGCCAGGAATCATGACGTCTTTCCAAAACTCTTCCCTAAGTGCTTTAATGTCAGCAATGGCTTTTTTGAGATCTTCCGCATTACGAGACATTCCGCAATTATTCCACATGATCTTTCCAAGTCTTTTGTGGAAAAAATCCACAGATTTGGAGCCCTTGTTATTGATGAAATGGTCTATTCGATCTTTCACCGCTTTTTCAGCTTCATCGAATTCCGGTCCCTCGGTTGGTATTTCGCCCGTCCGTATATCATCGGCAAGATAGTCGCCAATGGTATATGGAATTACAAAATAACCGTCAGCAAGCCCTTGCATTAAAGCAGATGCTCCTAATCGGTTTGCACCGTGATCAGAAAAATTTGCTTCGCCTAAGGCATAGCAGCCGGGAATACTCGTCATTAAGTTGTAATCTACCCAAACACCGCCCATGGTATAATGTACGGCAGGATAAATCTTCATTGGCATCTCGTAGGGGTTGTCATCTGCAATTTTTTCATACATCTGAAACAAGTTGCCGTACTTGGCCTTGATGACTTCCTTGCCCAATTCAATGACCAGATTCTTGTTGTTCGCATCCAAGCCTTTGGTGCTTGCGTCAATACGACCATATCGTTCTATGGAAGCAGCAAAATCGAGAAAAACGGCCTCTCCTGTTTTGTTTACGCCATAGCCGGCATCACAGCGCTCTTTGGCGGCTCTGGATGCCACGTCTCTGGGAACGAGGTTACCAAAGGCAGGATATCGCCGCTCCAGGTAGTAGTCCCTATCATCTTCAGGTATGTCAATAGCCTTTAATCTACCGGCACGCACGGCTTCGGCATCTTCTTTCTTTTTTGGTACCCAAATTCTTCCATCGTTCCTTAGCGATTCCGACATCAAGGTCAACTTGGATTGATAGTCACCCGAAACAGGTATGCAGGTGGGGTGAATCTGTGTAAAACACGGATTGGCAAAATAGGCGCCTTTTTTATGCACTTTCCAAGATGCTGTGACGTTCGAGCCCATGGCATTTGTTGACAGGTAAAAGACGTTCCCGTAACCTCCTGAACAAATGACTACCGCATGGGCTGAATGCCTTTCAAGATTGCCACTTACCAGATCTCTGGCAATAATACCTCTGGCCTTTCCATCAATCATAACAAGGTCAAGCATTTCGTGCCGGGTGTACATTTTAACTTTTCCTTTACTCACCTGACGGCTCAGTGCCGAGTAAGCACCTAACAGCAATTGTTGGCCGGTTTGGCCTTTGGCATAGAAGGTTCTTGAGACCTGCACCCCTCCAAAAGATCGATTATCCAGAAGTCCTCCATATTCTCTCGCAAAAGGAACTCCCTGTGCAACGCATTGATCGATGATGTTGGTAGAAACCTCGGCAAGGCGATAAACGTTTGCTTCGCGTGAGCGATAATCACCGCCCTTGACCGTGTCATAAAACAGACGATAGGTTGAGTCACCATCATTCTGATAATTTTTTGAAGCATTGATCCCTCCCTGAGCGGCAATGGAATGGGCCCTTCTGGCACTATCCTGAAAACAAAATGCCTTGACATTGTAACCAAGTTCGGCCAATGAGGCTGCCGCAGAACTGCCAGCCAGACCCGTACCAACGACAATAATGTCAATGAGCCGTTTATTGGATGGGTTGACCAGTCGAATGTTGCTTTTATGACTTGTCCACTTTTCGTCTATCGGGCCTTCCGGAACTTTAGAATTCAACATGGTTCTATTTTTTTCAGATACTATTGATAAAATGATAAATGGCTATGGCGCTGAATCCAAGCGCGGTAATTGCAGAATAAAGCGTGCCAAAATTCTTTATCCAACTCGTGTAACTGCGGTGATTCGCACCCAGACTTTGAAAAGCAGATTGAAATCCATGGTTCAAATGAATTCCCAGTAAAACAAATGCTACCACATAAATTCCGGTATACAGGGGTTGCTTGAACAACTCTGTAACTAATAGGTAATCGTCGTCAACCCCTACAAACTTGATTTGATACCAATAGTTGTAAAGGTGAATTAGTAAGAATACCATTACCAGCATGCCTGTATATATCATGCTGCGCGACGCCGCCGATGAATTGGCACCAGCATTGTTCTTGGCATATTTAATCGGTCTTGCAGTGTTATTCTGAATATTCAGCCAAATACCCATGCCAATGTGCAGAATAAAACCAAGGGCAAGAATATACTGCATGCTTTGAATGACCGGGTTGGTGGCCATGAAGTGCGATGCCTGATTGAATAAGGCAGGATCGTCTGACAGGGTCAGAAGGTTAATGGATAGATGCAGGATCAAGAAGGTGATGAGAAACAATCCGGTCAAGGCCATCAGGAATTTCCTGGCCACTGATGTCATACTCATTTCTGTAAGGCTTTAAAGTTCATTTTGCGAAGTTTTACAAATGTAATCCCCAAGTCGATTCATTCGGCAGAAACGGGTAAAAAAGCGAAGTGGTTTTAGAAAAAGACCTTATTTTGCAGGCTATCAATTCGGTTAAGAAAGAAAATACTCAACTATGAAATACGATATCATCGATCAGGCGCTGTTTGTGCACAATAGGGCGCAATTCACAAAGCACCTGAAGCCTTCTTCGCTGGCCGTATTTAATTCCAACGACATCATGCCCACCAATGCTGATGGAACAATGCCTTTCAGGCAAAACAGCGATCTTTTCCATCTATCGGGGATCGATCAGGAAGAAACCATTTTATTGATCTGCCCCCAGGCAAGTAAAAAAGAACACCGCGAAGTGCTTTTTTTAAAAGAAACGAGTGAAGAAATCGCTATTTGGGAAGGTGCAAAATTAAGCGTTGAACAAGCTCAAGAAGTTTCAGGCATAAACACGGTGTATTGGCTCGATCAATTCGAAGTCATCTTCAAACAATTGATGTCCGAAAGTGACCACATCTACCTGAATTCCAATGAGCACCTTCGAGCCAAAATCGAAGTTGAGACGCGGGATGTTCGCTTTAATAAATGGGTTGTGGAAAACTATCCGCTCCATCAAAGGGAACGCTCGGCTCCCATCATGCACCAGATCAGGTCCATCAAATCTCAACTTGAGATTGACCTTATTCAAAAGGCCTGTGACATCACCGAAAAAGGCTTGAGAAGGTTGTTGAAATTTGTCAAACCGGGTGTAATGGAATACGAGATTCAAGCGGAACTCAACCATGAATTTCTTCGCAACCGCTCAAGGGGCTTTGCATATGAGCCCATTATTGCCAGTGGTTTTAATTCATGCGTTCTTCACTATGTAGACAACAACAAAGAGTGCAAGGCCGGGGACATCCTACTGCTTGATATTGGCGCCGAATATGCTAACTATGCTTCGGACCTGACCCGTTGCCTGCCCGTAAGCGGTAAGTATACCGAACGGCAAAAAGCAGTATACAATGCGGTTTTGCGCGTTCAACGAGGCGCAATTGATCTGTTGCGCCCGGGAACCATGATGGACGACTACCACATGGAAGTTGGAAACCTAATGGAAAAAGAATTACTCGATCTTGGATTGATCGATAAAACCGATATAAAAAACCAAAATCCCTCCTGGCCTGCCTACAAAAAGTACTTCATGCACGGCACTTCCCATTTCATGGGTCTGGATGTTCACGACGTAGGTCATTGGAACAAAGCCATTGAAAAAGGAATGGTCTTTACCTGCGAACCGGGCATTTACATTCGCGAAGAATCTTTGGGAATTCGCATCGAAAATGATCTGGTTATAACCGATGGAGCTCCCTTTGACCTGATGCGGAATATTCCCATAGAGATTGAGGAAATTGAAGAACTCATGAATGCCTGACCTTGGCAGCAGTAAGTTTTAGCAGAGGATCCATTTATTACGAAGTTTCGGGCAAGGGGAAGACCCTTGTATTCCTGCACGGTTTTCTGGAATCAAAAAGTATTTGGTCAGATTATGCAGTGGAACTGTCCAAGTCTTACCGGGTAGTTTGCATAGATCTGCCTGGGCATGGTGAATCCAGTTGTTACGGTTACTGCCATGACATGGAATTCATGGCCCAATCAGTATTGGCAGTGCTTAAAACACTAAAGATCAGGCGTTATCATTTGATAGGCCATTCCATGGGAGGCTATGTTTCAATGGCCCTTGCTGAACTTCAAGCCGATGCGATCAGGGGCCTATGCCTGTTTCATTCCACAAGTCAATCGGATTCAACCGTCAAAAGGAAAGAGCGTGAAAAGGTAATTCGCCTTGTTGGAAGAAAGAAAAATAGCTTTATTAGCCAGGCTATACCGGCATTGTTCAACACTGATTTTAAACCATACAAGCGCATTATTAATGATTTTGTCACAGAAGCGCAACAAATACCCACTCAGGGAATAATTGCGGCACTGGAAGGAATGAAACTCAGAGCTGACAGGCAGATCGTGCTAAAATTCGCCCCCTACCCCGTACTCTTTATTGCCGGAAAACACGATTCGGTTTTGCCCGTGAAGAAGCTTCAGGCCGAGGCTAAAATTTCAGATAGTGCCGAACTTATTATCCTGGAGCATTCTGCCCATATGGGATTTATTGAGGAAAAAGAAAAATGCCTCCAATACCTGAA
This sequence comes from Vicingaceae bacterium, assembly GCA_040220895.1. Taxonomy (GTDB): domain Bacteria; phylum Bacteroidota; class Bacteroidia; order Flavobacteriales_E; family Vicingaceae; genus UBA11591. Next base: position 124,213 of record JAVJVY010000016.1, on the reverse strand, counting down.
GGCATTTTTTAAGAAATAATTAGTAATTATTGATTTTGCGGCATCAACTGCTGGTTATCCGGCTGCCGGAAATACATCCCAAAACGATCATCAAGCTCTTTACCCAGTTCTTCCTGAGGGTATTGCTGATTTGTCAAGAACCATAATCGCTGCAACACAGCCATGGTCTGGTTGTTCTCAGATTCCAACAATTTCTTGTGTTCGGCATCCAATGAATTGTAGTATTCAAGGTTACTCTCAAAAAGGTCGGCGAGTTTGCGAACCATATAGTTGGCTTGCTCGTAATCGTCGATCATGTAGTAATTTTCAGTCAAGTACAATGTGAAAAGATCGAAAGGCACGTTGTTCTCTGGCACTACTTCCATGCACCTGTCCAAGACTTCCTTGGCGCGATCTTTTTCTCCTTTCCTGGTCAGATCTTCTGCGAGTCTTGAAAATATAAGGCGAAGGCTGATGGTCATGCGTCGATTATTCTCATCCATGTAAACCTGATCCTTGTCAAGACCACCCCAGACAAATTTGTTCATTACGTTATCGTAGAGAACTTCGGTGTTGACCCTGCCCGGCTGACCTTGCGATGCCGGAGTTTTAATGGGAACTAACCGATAAGCAAGACCTTCTGTCTGAAAGTAATCCTCCAGGCCCAAGTAGCTTTCCGAAGGCGCTGTACTGGCAAAATATACCGGTCGTTTCCAATCATTGGTGGCTAGAATGTCCAGGATCATCAAGTCATTTTTCAAGATGTAATTTTTCTTGATTTTCCAGGTAATCTCACTTACGATCTTAGAGGAGTCTTCCGGTTTTACTACTCCCTTTCTGATAACATCATTCTTGTCGATATTGATCTTTAAATTCTTGGTTGGGATGTAGTCTATGTTCTTTCCGGAAGTCACCTGAATCTTGGTTTTTCCATTGTCACTCACCACCCAGTCAATGACCTGCTTTACGGAAGCTTCTTCAAATCGTTCAACAATGGGCAGGTAGTCGTTGGTGCCTGTTCGGTATTTCTTGTCGGGTATGCTGCTTGGGATAGGCTCGGAATCATACGCGGCACGCTTCATTTGTTCAATATACCAGTCGGTATTGGCAAGGCTAAGATTAACCACCCGAACATCCGTTCGGTATTCTTCAACTTCCTGAACATACCACAATGGGAAGGTATCGTTATCTCCATTGGTAAAGAGAATGGCATTCGGTGCACAAGAGTTCAAATAATTTTTTGCGTAGTCACGTCCGGTGTATCTCCTTGCTCTTGTGTGATCATCCCAGCCTTCCGAGGCCATAAGCACAGGCACGGCCAGTAAAGTAATTGCGACCGAACCGGATGATGCAACAATAACAGGTATCTTGTCTTTGAGCAAATCGAACAGGGCATAAACGCCCAGGCCTATCCAAATGGAAAAGGCATAAAAGGAACCGACCACGGCATAATCCCGCTCCCTGGGTTCAAGGGGATAGTTGTTGAGGAAAATAAGTATGGCCATCCCGGTAAAGAAGAATAGCAACGTAACCACAATGGCATTGTTTCTTGCGTGTTTGAATTGATACCAGGCCCCAAAAAGACCAAGGATTAATGGAAGCATGTAAAACTTATTATGTGCCTTGTTCGTGGTGATCTCCATTGGTAATTTGCTCTGATTTCCCAGGCGAATACTGTCAATGAACGGAATTCCGCTTATCCAATTCCCATGTGTAATTCCACCATGACCTTGGATGTCATTCTGCCTGCCTGCAAAATTCCACATGAAATACCTGCCCCACATCCAGCCCATTTGATACCTGAAAAAGAAGGTGAGATTCTCGCCAAAGGTCGGTTTGTTGAGTGTTATGACTTTGCCTTGCTGGTCTTTGGTTCTAATAGGCTTGCCTTCAAAATTGGACCACTTCTTGTAGTATCGTATATGCTTACCCTGCGGGCTCCACATTCGCGGAAAGAAGGTCATAAATTTAGAATCGTAATTGGGCAAGGAATTTTTCTTGTCATCAACGATGATATACTTACCACTTTCTTCGTCCTTGTAATAGACCGGATCTCCATCTTTGTAAGGTCGCTGAGGGTCAAGTGGGGTATTAAAGTACTGACCGTACAAAAATGGTTTGTCTCCATACTGCTCACGATTCAGGTAAGACAACAGCGCAAAAACATTTTCGGGGTTATTTTCATCCATTGGTGGATTCGCATTGGAACGAATAACAATCACACTGTAAGACGAATAACCTATGACAATGACTGCAAACGCCAAAATTGCCGTATTTAGCGCCACCTTGCCTTTGTCGTGGCTCCATTTCAATCCATAGACGATCAGAGATATTAGTAGAATAGCATAGATCACGATGCCAGAACTAAAGGGCATACCCATGCCGTTGACAAAGATCAATTCAAATTTTGAGGCCAGGCTGACGATACCCGGTATGATTCCGTACTGAACAGATCCCAGAATAATGACTGCAGCGGCCGAAGCTTTTAACAATCCTTTTGGCGTCACTTCGTGGCGCTTGAAATAATAAATGAAGGTAATGGCGGGAATGGTCAATAGCGAAAGCAAGTGAACACCGACTGAAAGACCGATAAAATAGGCAATAACGATGATCCAACGCTTGCTATGAGGACGATCGGCAACGCTTTCCCATTTCAACATTGCGTAAAAGGCCACCGCTGTAAATAAGGAAGACATGGAATACACTTCACCTTCTACGGCAGAAAACCAGAATGTATCTGAAAAAGTATATGCCAGTCCGCCAACCAAACCACTGCCTAAAATGGCAATCATTTTCGGCCTTGACATTTCTTCGCCATCTTTCAAGGCGATTTTCCTGACAAATAGGGTAATTGTCCAAAAAAGGAAAAGAATAGTGAAAGCACTGCATAGTCCTGAAATGGCATTAACCATAAGCGCAGCGTGCTCTACCGGAACAAGCATTGAAAAGGCCCTGGCTATCAACATGAACAATGGTGCTCCTGGAGGGTGGCCTACTTCCAATTTATATGCAGTGGCAATGAATTCACCGCAATCCCAGAAGGAAGTGGTTGGTTCAATGGTGCTCAGATACACAAAGGCCGCAATGGCAAATGTGAACCAGGCAAAGTAATTATTCAGTTTACTAAAGGAAGGCATATGTTATGCTGGTTAAATGCTGATTTTCAAGAGGGCGTAAAAATAGCAAAGAATGTGGTTATCAGGTGGATTAATTGGTGGTTTTAACGATAATTAACGGCACCGTATCTGCAGACTTGGACGCCAGTTAAGGCTAAAAGATGATTTACCTTATTCCATGGTTGTCAATTAAATACACTAAACTGGCAATGGATGCGGCTCCCAACTCCAACTCTCGCTTATTTACTACTTCGAATACATCGGCCGCTGTATGATGAAAATCGAAATAACGTTGTGAATCCGGAACCAGGCCAAAAGTTACCGTACCCGATTTTTGCAAGGGCCTGATATCGGTCCCGGAATAGCTCTTTTTAAAATAATGAAGATTGAACGGCGCCAACACATCGCCCCAATTCAACAGTTTTTGGTAAGCTCCTTCAAGCATGTTTTCTTGCGCATCGATATGAAAACCTCGGGGACTGAAGCCTCCGGCATCCGATTCGATGGCCGCAATGTGCTTCTCAGCATTTTTTTCCGCTTCCTCGGCATACTTGCGACCCCCGCCCACACCATTTTCTTCATTCATAAACAACACGCATCGTATGCTGTGTTTGGGCTTATAGCCCATTTGCTGAAAAATGTTGAGCACTTCCATGGCATGGACAATGCCTGCTCCATCATCGTGCGCTCCTTCTCCAACGTCCCAACTATCCAGATGACCGCCCACCACGATATACTCTTCCGGAAACTCACTTCCCTTGATCTCACCGATGACATTATTGGTTTTGACCATGCCCCTATTTTCACAATCACTTGAAAACTCAAACACAACATCCGGGTATTTGAGGAGGCACTCCTGTAATAAATTCGCCCCCCGACCGCTAATTGCAAGTCCGGGAATCTTTGGATAATCCTTCGAATAAGACATATTTCCGGTATGGGGAAATTCGTCGTCTTTCAAAGTCACTGACCTGACTATTGCAGCAATTGCTCCGTATTTAGCCGCCATGCTCGCTCCTTTGGAGCGCTGATCAACTGTTTCTCCATACGCCATAAAGGTGTTGATCTTCTTAGGGTCCATGCGTCGGTTGTAAAAGACAATCTTCCCATTGACTTGTTCGCCAAGCTCGTCGAGTTGTTCCCAGGAATTGATCTGAACCACACCGGCTTTTACGTTTTTGTTACCGGTACCTACCGAGCTTCCCAAGGCCAGTAATTCCACTTCAATTTTTTCTTGTCCCGCAATAATTCGCCCCTTGGCACCTTCGCCGCGCGTCCAGTGATAAGTCTCGAATTCCTGCAGACGAACATTTTCATAACCCATTAGTTGCATACGCTCTTTACCCCAGAGAACGGCCATGGTATCGCCGTGACTACCCGTTAATCGATGACCAACATCTTTACACAGTGATCGAAGATTCTCATAAGCCTGACCCCTTTCCAGGGCCGTGGTGAATATTTTATCGATCATCTCTGCGTCTGTTGATTGAGCACGAATAAGAACGCTGAGAAAACCAAAAATGGAGAATAAAATGATATTTTTCATGGTCTGAAGTTATTATTTTTCCGTTTTTGGCCAAAGTAGCTGATTCTACAAAAATGTAAAAAGGTCTTTACACCGAATGAGAAATTACTAAATTTGCCGCCCATATTGCCCGATGGTGTAACTGGCAACACGTCTGGTTTTGGTCCAGAAGAGTCTAGGTTCGAGCCCTAGTCGGGCAACGGTAAAAAGCCTCAGCAAAATTTGCTGAGGCTTTTTTAGTGTGAGGGTGAGTGTCAGAGTGAGTAAGGAGTGCATGGTTTGTTTGTGTACGCATTGTTAATTTTAAAAAGCAACAATAAGGAATCTGAAATATTAGCGCCGGAAATCCAATGTATGCCATCACTTATGCCTTTTTCAACGCCTTGGTTTTATAAACGATGGACTCTTGATGTATGAAATATCCGCTTTTTTATATAAGCTGAAAATGACAGAATTGATCCAGGAATAAATCACTAAATAAAGCCGTAAAACCCTTGATTTTCAACTAAATATATAGTATATTACAGGAAATCAATTAATTAAAACTAACTATATGTTCAAAGTATTATCGAGTATTGTAAACGGCACAAAAGGTGCAATCACTTCTAGCGTTAAAGGTGCCAGTGATGTGGCGAGTACAACTATAAATGCCGTTAAAAACCTAACCGTCAACACGTTCAAAGAAACAGGTGATGTTTTCAGGGAAGGAATTCAAGTGCCGGCTGCCATTGTCAAAGGAACCATTGAAGGATTGTCCGAGATCGGTGTTTCAATTGTAAAAGCAATCAAAGGAGTGGTCCAAGGTACCGTGCAAGGAGCCATGGAATCGGGTGTTGATCAAAAACCGGCAGTCAAAGGAGCAGTTGCTCAATCATTGTATAGCGCAATGGAGTTGGGTCAGGACATGGGTGAAACAGCAGTTCAGTCTGTTCTTGGTGCCGTGAATGGCGTTTCTCAAGTTGGTGGAGATACTGTTAAAGCGACCTTTGAAGCCATCAAAACAGCGCTCTCTGTTGCCAAAGAAATAGGAGATGAAACCCTAACGTCAGTCAAAAGCGCGCTGAATGAATCGGTAGAAGGGGCTAGTGACATTATCAATGAAATTGAAAAAAAATAAAATAGGAACGTAATTTGCAAAGGTAGGTGATGAATGTGCCGATCCTTTGTTAACATGAAATCTTAAAAAGCCTCAGCAAAATTTGCTGAGGCTTTTTTGGTGTGAGGGTGAGTGTGGGTTAGGAGTGCTGGTTTAATCTGCATACTTTTGCTTGTTCAAGCAATAGACAACATGCTAAATTTTTAAGGTCAATATTTAAGAATATTTAATCACCGCCGCATAACAATCGTTAAGTTCTAATTAATAACATCGGTTAACCAGAACCGAATTGATTTTTTGAAATCTCTATAATTCTTATATTTCCAGCAAAAACCAATACCATGGGTCTACTTAGAAACCTGTTCCTCGATGCTAAACAAAAGCGCCACGCCCTTGTGGGAGCCCCAAAATACTGGAAGTTAAAACAGCAATTTCAGTATGATTTTTTAATTGGTCATGGTCTTAAAGAGGGTAGCCATTTATTGGACATCGGCTGTGGGACCTTGAGGGGCGGTATTCCCCTGATCAAATTTTTAGATGATAAGAACTACACGGGCATTGAAGTCAGAGAAGCAGCACTTATAGAGGGTAGAAAGGAATTGGCGGATGAAGGCCTAGAATATAAAGAACCGAAGCTTATCTGTTTTGATGATTTCTCGGAATTAAAACTTGATGAGCAATTTGACTTTATCCTGGCATTTTCTGTGCTCTTTCATTTGGAAGATTCCATAGCAAAGAAATGCTTTGAATTCGTTGGCCGATCTTTAAAAAATGAGGGTGTTTTCTACGCTAATGTGAATGCGGATTCCGGTCAAAATGGAAAATGGCTCGAATTTCCGGTAATGCACAGGGATATATCATTTTACCGGGAAATCTGCCAAGCCAGTGGCCTCAGCTTGAAGGTGCTAGGTAAGTTGAAAGAATTTGGCCATTTAACCGGCGACGATAAGCAAGACCATCAAGTGATGTTGGAAATCAAAAAATCCTGAGCTCCCTGCTCATGATTTCAGGAAGCTTGATTTCACAAATTTCTTCAACGACGTGAAAAAAAGCCCCGAAACAATTTTCGGAGCTTTGTAGTCCTTTGCAAAGAACCAATTGCAGTAAGCCTCTAAAAGGACTGAATGATATAATAATAGATTGGAATACCTAAAGTGATGTTAATCGGGAATGTCACGGCCAGTGCCATAGGTATATATAAGCCGGGGTTAGCCTGCGGCAAAGAAATCCGCATTGCTGCCGGAACAGCAATGTATGAAGCACTGGCAGTCAAGATGGATAACAACAATCGATCTGCGGGGTTTTCGATGAACCATGAACTGACATAGGCCGTGAACACACCGTTGGCTAAAGGCACTATAATGGCAAATGCCAGCGGGGTCCAACCATTTTGCCAAAGCCCATTTAACTTTTTACCGCTGGTTATTCCCATGTCCAATAAGAAGACTGCGAGAAATCCCTTGAAAAGATCAGTGGTGAATGGCCTGATTCCATCTGCTTGTTTTTCATTGGCTATAAGCCCAATGATCAAACTACCTGCAATCAACAAGACGCTTCCACTGGTAAGGGAATGTTTTACGATTCCCGAGAATGATATCTGAAGCTCGGATTTATCACAAAAAAGCGAAACCAGGAGCACGCCCATAATGATGGAAGGGGCTTCCATCATGGCCATAACGGCAATCATATGACCTCCGAATGGCATTTCGTGCAATTCAAGGAACGATACAGTAGTCACAAAGGTGACCGCGCTGACCGAACCATAGGCAGCCGCTATGGCACCTGCATTTTGAATACCCAATTTCTTTCTGATCAAGAAAAAGGCCAATACCGGAATCACGATGGCAGACAGAACACCAAAAACTACGGCCATTATCATGCTATTGTCGATGTGGCTGTGGGCTAATTCCTGTCCGCCCCTGAACCCAATAGAAAACAGCAGGTAAAGAGAAATGAACCTGGACGATGTTTCGGGAATGGCCAAGTCACTTTTTACCTGTACGGCAAAAATGCCCAGAAGAAAAAATAGCAGCGCCGGATTAGTTAAATTCTCGGTCAGCAGGTCAACATTCATGCCTTGGCAAGATCATGGACCGAACCACTTTCTTTTTTAGCACTTTTCTCCAGTATTGTGATGTTGATGGGGCAGTCGATTTCAAATTCAACTTCCTTGTCATTTAATGAATCAAAAAGTTGAATGAGTTCTTTTCTGGATTCATGCAGTTCTTGAATACGTTGTTCAATTTTCTCATCATCAATTCCTGCACGTACAAACTGACCGAACTTTCGCTGACCCAGAAATTTGATTTTATCATTTAAGAGCTGAAGGAGCACAATGCGAGCTTCTTTGGCATCGTAAGTGTTTCTGATTAAGGGAATGTTTTTTTTCATGTCTTTATCGGTTTGGTATTAGTTCGGCACAAAGGTGCACGTTTTGATTCATTTAATTATTTTTATATTTATTATGTAATCTATATAAATATTTTATGCATTATTCGTTAAATCAGCTCAAGATATTCGTCAAAGTGGTCGAAAAGGAGAGCATAACCAAGGCCGCGGAATTGCTTCATTTATCTCAACCCGCAGTGTCCATTCAGATTAAAAATTTACAGGATCAATTCGACGTGCCCCTGCTGGAACACATTGGCAGAAGGATTTATATCACGGATTTCGGCCATGAAATTGCTCGTTCTGCTCAAAAGATATTAGAGCAAATGGAACAGATGGAGTCAAAAAAGATGGCCTATCAGGGATACTTGGCCGGAAAATTGACCATTTCGGTGGTCTCGACAGGTAAATATGTCATGCCTTACTTCTTATCGGGCTTTATTAGAAACTATCCCGGTATTCAGTTAAAACTTGATGTTACTAATAAACAGCAAGTAATCGAAAGTCTTGAAAAAAATCAAGTCGACTTTTCGCTGGTCTCTATCATTCCCAAAAACCTGGCCCTAGAGAAAGAGATGTTGATGAAAAACGAATTGTTATTGGTAGGTCCTGGAAACTCAGACAACTTTACAAAAATCTCTTCTTTAAAAGATTTAGAGAAAGTGCCTTTGATATTCAGAGAAGCGGGTTCGGCGACCCGCGAGGCCATGGAAAACTTTATAAAATCGAAAAACATAGAGGTCAATAATAGGCTTGAACTTACCTCAAATGAGGCTGTAAAACAGGCCGTCATAGCTGGCCTTGGGCTTTCGATCATGCCCTTGATCGGCATCCGCAGCGAATTGCAGCACGGGAAGTTAAAAATACACCACATCAAAGGCCTGCCTATTTTTACCAACTGGAACATTGTTTGGTTGGAAAACAAGAATTTTTCGCCCGCGGCAGAGGCTTATCTAAACTTTATCCGCGAAAAGAAAGAAGAGATCATCAAGGCGTTTTTCAGCTGACCAGGATTTCGAAATTAATAATTGCCATTTCACAGCAATTTTTATGGGAGAGCAAGGAGATGGTGCACTAGCTACTGTATTACATTTGATACTAAATTTAAAGCAAAAGAATCACCATGAAGTTTATAAAATCCACTGTCACCAGCGATTCCAGAATAGAAATGGGTGCGAGCCTGCTCAGTAGTGTCAAGATTGTCGTTAATGTGCTATTCGCATTGGTTATTTTTCAGGCCTTTCTGATCTTGCCAAGGCCGGATGACCCCGATTTGGAATACTTTACGCTCTCCCAGATTTTTCAGGACAACATTATGACATTGCTGGTCATTGTGGTTGGCATGATCCTGGTAATTCTTTATTGGATTCAATTCAACCGCCTCATTGGGAATTTAAAACGAAGCACACCAATGCATGCATCGCTTTCTTTGATGCAAGTGATCTTCCTGATGCTCTATTTATACTTTATGAGGTTTGACATCGAATTTGATGGCATGAAACTAGCCTTGCAGATGGAAAGCGTTTTTCTGGCCTTGGCCGGGTTCACCGCAGCGATTAATTGGATGTATGCCCGCTCCTCAGGCTTGATCTCAAAAACCATGACTGACGAAGAAAAAGATGATTTATTCTATAAGATTCTACCTGAACCCCTTGCATCTGCATTCACATTTCCTTTTGCCGTTTATGGTCCTGACATTTGGACCATTGCATTCTTATCCATCATTCCTTTTGGTATGATCCTGAAAAGGATCAGAAAAAAGAATCAGAAAAATAAACCATAAATGGGGATTGATTCCTTAAAGATGCGATTTCGACTTGGTGCTGTAGTTTTCGGCATTGGTTTCATGAGCCCTCTTTTTATTCCATTGGTAACGTCATCTGATATGTCATTGGCTTTGAAGGGTACTTTAAGCACCTTACTGGCACTTGGCATACCTGAATCGTTCATGGTTGCAGCCGCGGCGATAATGGGAAAAGAAGGGTACGAGGTTCTGCGTAAAAAATTAAGTGGCGTATTGAAAACACTAAGCCCCAGAGAAAAAGTAAGCCGGTTTCGATTTAGAATAGGATTGATTTTCTTCTTCACCCCCATTTTAGTCGGGTGGATCTTGCCCTATCTTTCTTCTTTTTTATGGAGAGAGAGCAGCCTTCCAATTCTGTTTTTTATAGCCTTAGACATCTTATTTCTACTCAGTTTTTTCGTGCTGGGTGGGGATTTTTGGGATCGATTTCGCGATGTTTTCAAACATCGTGGGTGAAGTCCGGCAACATTGACAATCCATCCACAACATTCATTAAATTAGCTCACTTTGAGTATAATTAATTTGAACAAGATGAATGCATGCTCATTATAAGACCCGTTTTGCTGCCCAAGGCAATAGTTAAATCACTATTGGTTCTATTTGTAATTTTAGGCATCACCGCCGAAAATACCTTAACGGGTCAAACCCTTTATTTTCCACCGACGGGCAGCCAAGAATGGGACACTTTATCCCCATCCGATCTGGGGTATTGCGATGAAAAAATTGATTCGCTTTTTAAGTACCTTGAGGACAATGATTCAAAGGGCTTTCTTCTGCTCAAGGACGGGAAGATGGTGCTTGAAAAGTACTTTGGGACTTTTACCAAGGACAGTCTCTGGTATTGGGCTTCTGCGGGCAAAACCCTAACAGCGGCCTTGGTTGGCATAGCTCAGCAAGAGAATTATCTGGACATTAATGACACAAGCAGTACTTATCTGGGAAAGGGTTGGACCTCGCTGTCTCCTCAGAAAGAGGCGCTTATTACCATCAAAGACCAACTTTCAATGACCAGTGGTCTGGATGATGCCTCGGGCAATCCCGATTGTACGTTCGACACCTGCCTCAATTATCTGAGCGATGCGGGAAGTCGGTGGGCCTATCACAATGCCCCATATACCCTGTTGGATTCTGTCATTTTTTATGCCACCAATTCTACCATAAATAACTACTTATTTGCCAAGATCAGAAACCCCATAGGCATGAACGGTGCCTATGTGAAGCTCGGATTTAACAACGTTTATTTCAGTAATATGCGTTCCATGGCCCGATTTGGCATTCTTCTTTTGAGCCAGGGAATATGGAATGGCAATGCCATATTTACCGACAGTACTTATTTCACCCAAATGGTCAATAGTTCACAAAACCTCAATCTTTCTTACGGATACCTTACCTGGTTGAACGGTAAAAATTCCTTTATGGTACCTCAATCGCAGATTGTATTTCCAGGAACAATGAATCCTGATGCCCCGGCAGACATGTTCGCCGCCATGGGAAAAAATGGTCAGCTTCTCAATGTAGTTCCTTCCTTGGGATTGATCTGGGTCAGGATGGGGAATCCTCCCTCATCAGGGGGCGGTCTTATTGGTCCTGTTTTTAATAATGAAATATGGAAAAGAATCAATGCATTGCCCTGTGCCTTGGGTATAAAAACCTTGACGTTGGATCCGGACATATTAATTTATCCAAACCCATCTAAAGGAAAATTACGCATCCAGGCCACGAATCAGGCTAGTGTGGAGGTTAGCATTATCGACAGCTTTGGCCGGATCATTCAAAAAGAGAATTTGAATGGCCCTGTTGCTGAATTATCCATTGCCGGCAAAGTAAGTAATGGATTGTATATCCTGAAGATCGAAGGTAAAGGTATGATCCATACAGAAAAATTAGTCATTGACAAACAGTAGAATAATTCAATAAATTCCTTTTAAAAGAACACATTCATGTTCGTATACAAAAACTTCAATTTTAAGGGCGTAATGTCCTTTACCGGCGGCCACCTTATATGGATCACTGCCTGGGCGTCACTGGTAACATTGTTATTCGAATTTACCAATTGGAATTGGATGACCATCCCTTGGCTACCGCTTTCGTTGGTTGGAATAGCCGTAGCTTTCTATGTGGGTTTTAAGAATAATCAATCCTATGACCGCTTATGGGAAGCCAGGAAAATTTGGGGAGGTATTGTCAACAGTAGCAGGTCTTGGGGAATTTCGGTAAAGGCCTATGTCACAAACCAGTTTAATGACAAATCCCTGACGGAAAATGACTTGCAAAACATTAAGAAAAAATTGATCTACCGTCACATTGCCTGGCTCTATGCCCTGCGAAGTCAGCTACTTATCTCTACCCCCTGGGAACATATCAATCAAAACATCCACGTGGCAAGGGTTACCGAAAAAAGGCGAAAAACATACGGTCTGGGACTAATAGACGACGACTATACCATGCAGTCATTAAACCAATTCCTGGAAGATAAGGAGTACGAATCGGTGCTTTCTGCTAAAAATACGGCGACCCAAATTATTGATCGCCAATCTCAACACCTGGCGCAACTGCGAGGCGAAAACATCATTGATGATTTCCGACACATTGATCTGCAAAGCACTCTTAAGCAGTTTTATGACTATCAAGGCATGTGTGAGCGAATCAAGAAGTTTCCTTTTCCAAGACAATATGGCGCGATGAGCAATATATTCGTTGGTATTTTCATTTTTTTACTGCCCTTTGGCATGATAGGTCAATTCGCAGATATTGCGAGCTGGGGCACCTGGCTTTCTATTCCTTTCACCGTTTTGGTTGCCTGGGTCTTTTTAGTGATGGAACTCGTTGGTGACTATTCCGAGAATCCCTTCGAGGGCTTGGGAAATGATATCCCCATGTTGTCCCTTTGCAGAACCATTGAGATTGATTTAAAGGAAATGCTGGGCGAAGCAGATCTACCGCCAACCATTGAAGCAAAAAATGGGGTATTGATGTAAATTTGAAATTCATTTCAATCAATGAGATTCATTATTCAACTTTAAAACATGGCATTTCACTCGCTTGAAAACGACCCTGAATATCTAAACCTGCAGATTGAAATGGTACGCATGCAGAATTGGGTAATAGAAAATCAAAAACGCGTTATTATACTTTTTGAAGGAAGAGACAGCGCAGGAAAAGGCGGGGCTATCATGCGTTTTATCCGATTCATCAATCCCCGGTTTTACAAGGTGGTTGCCTTGCCAAAACCAACGGATAATGAAAAAGGGCAATGGTACTTTCAGCGCTATATTCAACACTTTCCGAACCCGGGTGAAATCGTATTTTTTGACAGAAGCTGGTACAATCGCGCCGTGGTAGAACCCGTCATGGGCTTTTGTGACAAAGAGCAGTACAAACTATTCATCGACCAGGTGGTACTTTTTGAAAACATGTTGATTCAAGACGGAATCCTGTTGTTCAAGCTCTGGTTTTCAATCAGTGCCGAAGAACAAAAAAATAGAATTGAAGAGCGTAAGAATAACCCCTTGATTCATTGGAAATTATCAACTGTTGACATGCAGGCCCAACAAAAATGGGCGGAATTCACGCACTACAAGCAGGAAATGTTCAAGAAAACATCTTCTAAAAAATCGCCTTGGATCGTTGTGCTGGGCAATAACAAAGATCTTGCCAGAAAGGAGGCCATGCGACTGGTATTGAACACCATACCCTATGATCAAAAAGGCTTGACCGGCGAAAGACTCACACCCGATCAAGAGATCACAACCATTATCAAAGGCTGACGGCAATGAACAGGGCCATGCATTCATTGACATTGAAAATTTAGTGCCTAATTCATTAGCTTTGCCTTTGAGATTTATGTCACCAGTGTTTCAACTTATACTCGCATTCTTCTTTGCCCTGAATCTGGGATTCTCTACGCTAGAACACTTACTGGCTCATGAGCACGAACATGAAATACATCATTGTACTTCAGAAACCTGTTTTGGTATCAAGAAAATTGAATGCAAGGACAACGACAAGATCACTAATAAAAAATTTACCATTGTCGACTACAGGGCCCTAACTCCTGTTTCAGCCGAAAAGAAAGAATTGAGCGCCTTAGAACAAGGGCAACTTGAGGCCTATTCTAAAGGCGCAAAAGGTCGCGGTCCACCCTATTTGGTTTAATTCCCTTGCTGAAGGCAACGTCATAAAAGTGCCATTCAGCCATGATCCCTCTATTTAAACCAAATAATTTTTGATGAAATCTTTCACACAAGCATTCCTGGCTTGGTCACTTATCCTTATGAGTTTTTCGATCAAGGCTCAAGACATTTCAGGAAAAATTACCGATGAATCAACCGGAATAGGCATTCCATTTGTACAGGTTTATATTGCAGAATTACAAACGGGCACAAGAGCCGATTCAAATGGGTATTTCGAGATTAATAGAGTCCCCGCTAAGAAATTGACCATAAGCGTTTCTGCCATAGGCTATGCCACTGGATATTCACAATTTGACGCCTCGGCCAGCAGTTCATTCAACATGGCACTGCAACCACAGCACGTTGAATTGACCGAGATCGTTGTTGCCACTACTTCGAGCAAACTTTCAAATGACAATGTAATGATGGTGAGTAAAAAAACGATGATCGAACTGGATCGTAGTAGTGGTAATACACTAATGGAAAACCTGACAAACATGGGCGGTGTGGACCAATTAACCACAGGCACGGGAATCGGAAAACCCATTATTCGAGGTTTATCGGGCAACAGGGTGGTGACATATGCTCAGGGAATACGCGTAGAAAACCAACAATGGGGCTCTGAGCACGGGCTGGGACTCGGGGACGCCGGTATTGGCAGTGTTGAATTGATAAAAGGTCCGAGCTCTTTATTGTATGGTTCAGATGCCATTGGCGGGGTACTTTACTTTACTGATCAGGATTACGCAGAACCAGGACAGGTAGAAGGGTACGCCAGCAGTCGCTTTTTTAGCAATTCTCTGTCGAGTCAAAATCAAATGGGGCTTAAAGTTCATCGGAATAAATACAAACAAAATTTCTACGGTTCATACAAAAGCAGTGGGGATTACCAAATACCTGACGGACAGCGGGTTGTAAATAGTCGCTTTGACGAGAAAAGCTTCAAAACCTCCCTTGGTTTTAACAATAATTACTGGGTTACAAATTTGCGCTACAGCTACCTCCAAAACAACTTTGGAATTACCGGTGAAGACTCGGTTTATCATAGCGAAATTTCAAGAAACACGCTTGTCCCATATCAGAGGATTGACGATCACAAATTGAGCACAGAGAACATATTTTTTATTGGCGATTCTAAAATCGAACTGACCCTGGGGTACACTAAAAATCGTAGGCAGGAGTTCGAAGATGTAGAAGATACCGCGGCCCTTGACATGAATCTGGAAACGGGAAGCTACAATGTCAGATATAAATTTCCGGTGAAAGCACTCAACATGGTCATTGGTGTTCAGGGAATGTATCAGCGCAATATTAATTCAGGCATTGAAACTCTAATTCCCGATGCCCTTACTAATGACGTAGGTGTCTATTCACTGGCCCAGTTTTCACTCCAAAACTGGGATGTTCAGGGAGGACTCAGGTGGGATTACAGAAAACTGGATGGTCTTGAAACTTCGGTTGGGGATGAAGGATTCGAGGCCTTGAGCAGGTCCTATGCCAACATCAATGCTTCTGCAGGGGCATTGTACCGGATAAGTGAAACCTTCAATATTCGTTTCAACATATCTACCGGCTTCAGAGCCCCTAATACTTCGGAACTACTGTCTGATGGTGAGCATGAAGGAAGTAATCGATACGAAGTGGGCAATGCCGATCTTAAAAACGAACAGGCCAGTCAAGTGGACATTGGACTAACATATGCTAATGATCACCTGGAGATCACCATTAATCCATTTGTGAACCAAATACGTGATTTCATTTATTTACGACCGGAAGACAGTACAATCAATGGAAAGCAGCTTTACTATTATGATCAAACAAATGCCCTGTTCAGCGGAGGTGAGCTGGGTTTTCACTATCACCCTCATGAAATTCATTGGCTGCACTTTGAAACGATCTATTCGGCAGTTTTTGCTAAAAATGATCGAGGAAATGCCTTACCGCTAATTCCGGCAAATAATTTCAACTCTACCTTAAAAATCGAATTGGGGAAAAAGCGCAGGTTGAGATTAAGTGAAATCTTCATCCAACATATATTCAAATTCGACCAGCGCAGAACTGCAGGGTTTGAAGATCCCTCTGCTTCATATCAACTAATTAATACGGGGTTGATCCTTGATCTGCAATTGGGAAATAACATCTTGCAATTCAAAGCAGGGGTAAATAACCTGTTGAATACGACGTATATTGATCATCTCTCCAGACTTAAAACCCTTAATGTACCAGGTCCAGGCAGAAATACCTATGTGGGTTTAAAATATATGTTTTAAGTATTTTTTATCTCAAAGTACAAGTACAAAGTGTTGAATACATGTCTGTTGGATGAAAAAGAACCCTTTTTTCTGACAGGCTTTCTTCAGCAACATTTGTATATATTGCACATGAAACTGAATCTAAGAAATTGCCATGGGCGCAAAAAGAATTTTCCTTGTTGATGACGACGTCATGCTTTGCGAGTTACTCAAGGATCATTTGACACAAAAGATTCGTCACGATATCCATGTCTTCAATACCGGAGAGGAAGCCTTGAAACAGCTTCATTTAGAGCCACAGGTAGTTATATTGGATTACGAACTAAATACGGTCATAGCCGATGCTGAAGACGGCTTACACATCCTCCAAAAAATTAAGGATTTCGATAAAAAGATCTGCGTTATCATGCTTTCTTCTCAAACCCATTATGGAAAAGCGGCACAAACCATTGTAAAAGGCGCCTTGGAATACGTTGTCAAAGACAACAAAGCCTTCAACCACATTGATAAAATCCTCGCCGGTTTGTAATTGTTCTGGACCGCTTAATCAGGCATTTTATTACTGGTCCTTCTTCCGGTCACTGCATGACCGAAATCATTTGACAATCTGACGCTTTACAGCCCTTGGTTATAGGAATATTTTAGCTTAGTTGCTCATAAACCGAAGGCCATGAAAAAAATACTCATCCCAACGGACTTTAGCCGCGCTTCAAAAACAGCGCTTAAAGTTGCGACACATATTGCCCGTCAACGAAAAAACATTAGCCTTAGGCTCTCTCATGTTTACCACGTTCCAAGGGTTCCTTCCTTACCCAGCGATGATTTCGGTTATGATGTCAGAAAACAAAAAAAGCTGGTCATTGACATTCATGAAAAATTGAATAAGCTGGCCAAAGAAAAATTTGTTAAAGGGTTAAAGATCGAAACCCAGGTCGTGCCTCATATTGAAGTGAAAGATCTTATTCAGCACAAAGACAACAAAGATGCCGACCTGATCATCTGTGGAATTCACGGTGACGAATGGAAGGAAAGCATGGAGGCCGGGCAGGTCGAAGAAATCATCAGGCATGCTGATTGTCCCGTGTTATGCGTTAACGAAACCATTCGCGAACCCCTGCGCTTTGACAACATCATTTTCGCTTCGGACTTCAGCCCTGAAGTTGAAAAGAATTTTCCCGCCCTAAAAAAAGTGATGGATGTTTTGGGTGGCCGAATCCACCTTGTGAAGGTCATAACGTCGCATCATTTTGAGAAAACCCTCTTTGTCGAGAAAAAGATGAAGGAATTTGCCAAGAAATTTTATTTAACAAATTATACCATTAAAGCCATCAATGAAGACACCATCGAGCAAGGGATTCATCTTTATGCCTATCACATGAAGGCCGATGTCATTGCCATGGAAACTCACGGACTTAGTGGATTCATGCGTTACCTTAAAGGCAGCATTACCGAGGCAGTGGCTCACCATAGCGAGCTATCGGTTTTGACCATTAAAATTCCAACGACTAAGTAGTAACGAGAAGCGATTAGCGACTATTTCTTCTGATAAATTGAAGCTAGAATTAAGCTCTTATTGCTGGCCATTTATTTATATCTTGGCCGGCGCTAACCATCCATTTCTGAAGTTATTTTTCTCCGAATTACCATTATCGCTTTTCTCCTTTCAAGCCTGCTTTTTGGCGTCACAGAACTCAAAGGTCAGGATGCTTATGAAGTGACTAAAAATATGTTTTCTAGAACCAAAGAGATAAGATCCCTTTCGTTCCGAATGACAAAAAAGGAGCGTATTGAAGGTGAAATTTTGGTGCAAACCAGTACCGTTAAACTGACCCTGGATCCATTGAGGATCTATAGCCGGCAATTATTTCCAAAGGAAGGTCTTGAAATACTTTATTGCAATAATGAACATGGGAACAAAGCACTGGTAAACCCTAACGGATTTCCTTGGTTCACATTAAAATTGGATCCCATGGGCAGCACCATGAGAAACAATCAGCACCATACTTTATTGAATTCGGGTTATGATCATGTGGTCTCCATACTCGAATTTCTATTTGATAAATATGGCGATGAAACCAAAAGCATGATCAATTCCTTGCCTGATGTAACATGGCAGGATATACCGTGCTATGCGGTTGAATTTAACAATCCGTATTTTAAGTACATCAATTATCAGGTCCAGCCAGGAGAAACCTTTCTGGATATTTGTAATCGTTTGAAAATTAGCGAACACATGGTTATGGAAATCAATTCCACTATTGACGATTTCGATGAATCGTTTAAAACAGGAGAAGTAATTACCATCCCTAATGACTATTCTCCAAGAATGCTCATTTACATTGATAAAACTCGCCAGATTCCATTGTTAATGAAGGTCTATGACGATAAAGGTGTTTACGAGATCTATGAGTACTACGATGTAATTGTTGACCCAACCTTCAGGGACGAGGAATTCACCGAAGACTACGGCGAATACGACTTCTAACCAAATACCAATAAAAAAAGCCCGGTAAAACCGGGCTTTAGTAGTCGCTGACCCTGAGTAAACAGGGTAGTATTGCTTATTGAGCGATTCTTACGTCTACTGCGTTAAGGCCTTTTTGGCCTTGTTGTACGTCGAATTCCACTTTATCATTTTCTCTGATCATGTCGACCAAACCGGTCTTGTGAACAAAAATGTCGTTTTGTGATTCGTCATCTTTAATAAAACCGAATCCTTTTTCGGTGTTAAAGAATTTTACGATGCCTGTTTTCATAATTGTATTAAGTATTAGTATTGGTATTAGTATTGGTATTAGTCTTAGTATCCACAGCATTGGACGGTTTAGCATTCTTCTTCACTGGCTCTTCCTCTGGCGGCTCATCTAAGATATTTCCGTCTTTATCAACATAGGCGATCATATCTTCTAACTCACCACTTTTTTCCAAATTTTTCTTATCCAAGCGTTTTTCAAATTTGGCCAGTTTTTTCTTTCTCTTCTTTTCTGCTTTTACCTTTTTTATGTAACTATTCTGGTTCCTTCCCATTAATTTAAATTAATCGATAAAGGTAATGGCCTTTCCGAGTTTTCCAGCTCGTCCGGTCCTACCAATTCGGTGAATATAATCGTTGTAACTCTGTGGCACTTCATAATTGATGACCAAAGATACATCAGATACATCAATTCCCCTTGCCAGCACATCAGTTGCAACTAAAACATCGATGTGACCATTTTTAAATTTCCTGAGTGCAACTTCCCTGGCGCGTTGAGATTTATCGCCGTGAATCAGATCAGTCTTGATGCTCTTGGATACCAGCTGCCGGTGAATTTTGTCCACCTTTCGTTTAGTTGCGCAAAAAAGTATGATCTTCTGGTTTGCAGATTTAAAAATAAGGTCGTGTAGCATATCCATTTTATTTGCATCCTTTGGAACACGGAGTATTTCTTGTTCAATGCTATTTACTGGACGAAGACCTTGCGTGGCCCTTATCTCGACAGGGTCAAGGGTGATCTTTTGAACGATTGAACGAATGGATTCATCCATGGTTGCAGAAAATAACAAGGTTTGTTCCTTTGCGATCATCTTCTCATCGATAGCCATCATTTCGTCAACAAAACCCATGTCCAACATTCTGTCAAATTCGTCCAGAACAAGAATCTCTGTTTTATTCACGCGCAGATGTCCACGTTGCATCATGTCGGCCAAACGACCGGGCGTTCCAATCACGATGTGATTTTTACGCTGAAGGTCCTTGATGGATTTGTGAACCGGAATACCTCCGATCAAGCAAGTTGCGAAGAGGTTCATGCCTCTGCTCAATTCCTTGAATTCATCGTAGATCTGTGTTGCCAATTCTCTGGTTGGTGCTATGACCAGTGCCTTTTGAGTCATGTCATCGATTAAAAGACTCTGAATGATGGGCAGCAAAAAAGCAGCGGTTTTACCCGTGCCCGTTCCTGCAACGCCAATCACATCTTTTCTTTCCATCATATGGGCTATCGACTTATCTTGGATTTCAGTTGGATTGATATAACCCTTTTCGATCAACCTCTGCAAAATTCGCGGATCTAAATTGAAATCGGAAAATTGATGCTTAAGTTCATACGCTACTACTTCACCTACAGGTGTTTGTTTGTTGACATACCTGGATACATCAACAATCTCTTGGTTCTTCTTCCTTCCCTGCTGCTTGCGATTTCTAGGCGCATGCGTTCTTCTTTTATTGTTTTTTACTTTGTACATTATGATTTATGAATGATTATTTGGGGGCCGGGCTTAATTCACTGGCACTTCATTACGGCCTGCCGAGTAATCTCAGCATTTTGAAGTGACTCCCTACTGCTCCCACAAAGCTCTCCTGCGCATAGTATGGCAGGTTGAATTCAGCGGCCGTCTCACGAACAATGCTCGCGATCTTCGGATAGTGTATATGACAAATATTTGGGAATAAATGGTGTTCAACCTGATGGTTGAGTCCACCCGTAACCCAGGTAATGAATTTATTTTTTACGGCAAAATTTGAAGTGGTATACAACTGATGTGCCCACCATCCTCGATCTATTTGCGCTTCTTCTTGTTCAATAAAGTCGGCATCTTCTATGACATGGGCCGGTTGAAAAATCAAGCTGAGTGAAATTCCCGCGACAAAATGCATCGTGGCAAACATTAGAAAAATCAGCCCGAAAGAAACTCCTAGAACCATGTAAGGCAATGCAAGTGCAAAAAATAAGTAAATCAGCTTTCGAACTGTCATTCCCAGTATATAAAGATTGTATTCCTTACCTGTCTTTACCAAACCCATTTCTTTGTAATGAGCCATTTTGAAATAATCTTTGGTAAAAACCCAAATCATGGTCGAAACGCCATAAATGATTGGCACATAAAGCCACTGGTATCGGTGGAACCAGTATTTTGGTTGATGAGGTGAAAATCTCAAGACAAATCGCGGCGAAATATCTTCATCCGCATGTTCAATATTGGTGTAAGTGTGGTGAAGTACATTGTGCTGAAACTTCCAGACCTTTCCGCTAACACCCAGTAAAGGTGCGGAAATACTCATAATTTTATTTATACTTTGATTTTTGGAATAGGAGCCATGAACTGAATCATGCATAACCGTCGTACCCACAATTGCTTTGCCCAGACCGGCCAGAGCCCATAGTCCGAATATGATGTAAAGGTTGGAAATGCCGGCCGTCATTATAACAATGTAAGGCAACAGGTATAGAGAAAGTGCAATAATGGTTTTTGTCACCATCTGACCATTAGCATTCTTTCCGATCGATGCTTCTTCAAAATAGGCATTGACCCGTTGTCTTAAAACGCGTGCGAAATCCTTATCGGAATTTCTTGAGAACTTATAATGAATCATAGGTATTGACCTCTCTTTAATACTGTTACTTCTTTCAACAGTATGTTTAGGCCTTAAACGGGACATCCTGATATACTGTTCAGGGAACTTTCAATAAAACGCTTCCAAAATCTGAAGCTCGTTCCACTCAGGGCTTAATTGAATAAAAGTTAATTTATTCCCCCTAAAAGTTTCGGCAAAGGTACACTTTAATACGTTGCAACCGCAATTATTATTTATAACTGCATTTTACTTCACTTTTGGCCATTACATTTATTTGTCTGCACCTCTTCAAATCAATTAGATCAGGTTTTTATTGACTATCTGAATTTTAGAACATACCTTCACTAGTCAAGACTACCATCTATTTTGATCGATCTTCATAAATCCGCCACATTCGTTCGCTGGTTTGCGCGCATCTGGGCTTCGCTTATTTTGTCCTTTTTACTGTTTTTCGTCATTGGGCATATGGTTGGGCCAGAAGAGGGAAGCGCCATTCCCACGAACCAAGATCTATTGACCTTTGTATTCTTTCCCTTTGGCACCATGCTGGGTCTGGCACTTGCCTTCAAATGGGAAGGTCTCGGGGGCCTGATAACCTTATTGAGTCAGGGAGTCTTGTTTCTGATCAGGCCCGACCTCCTGGAGGTCGTGCTTATTGCAATGGCCTCAGGACCGGCAATTTTGTACCTGATGTATTGGATTTATTCTCGCAGGTATGAAAAAGGATAACAGCAACGAAAGCTATTTCTTTTAAACGCATCAGGTATTCGCCATTCTCGCATAAAAGTATCTTCACTAACTTTACCAAGCCAACCTGATCTCTATGAGTAAAGACCTGATACTGTCCATTCAACCACTTGGTTTTCAATGGCAAACGCAAGACCCTTTCATTTTTTGTGTTCATCACGATGATCATTTTCCAAAAGGAAATGAGAAAATGGGGCCCGATGCTTCTCTTGAGGGGCGAAACATTGGTCAGGATTTTACTGTCAAGGACGGATGGAGGATGTATCACGGTGATAAAATACCGGGATTCCCGTATCACCCAAATGCCGGTTTTGAAACAGTGACCATTTGTGTGAAAGGATTCATTGACCATTCGGACTCACTAGGAGCCACTGGTAGATTTGGTAAAGGTGATGTACAATGGATGACGGCGGGAAAGGGTGTCCAGCATTCAGAAATGTTTCCATTACTCAACCGCGACAAAGACAATCCTTTGGAACTTTTTCAAATCTGGCTCAACTTACCCAGAGCTGCCAAAAAAGTCGAAGCCCATTTTAAAATGCTTTGGTCAGAAGATATTCCCGTGGTAAAAGAAACAAATGATCAGGGAAAAGTGACCGAGATAAATGTCATATGTGGAAATTTTCGCAAGGCCGGAGCTCCGTCTCCCACACCGGACTCTTGGGCCGCCGACCCTTTGAACGAGTTAGCAATCTGGACCATCAAGTTAGAGGCCGGAGCAAGTCTGAAGCTGCCAAAATCACAGAATGAAGTGAACAGGGCCCTTTATTTTTACCGCGGAAGTAACCTGAAGGTTGAAAACCAGCGCATATCTGATTATCATGAAGTTCGGTTGATATCTGATGCGGAAGTAGCGCTTGAGGCGGAAAACGAAGATTGCTATGTTTTGCTGTTGCAAGGAAAGGCTATTGACGAACCAGTGGCTCAATACGGCCCTTTTGTGGGAAACTACCAAGGCGATATTCGTGAGATCATGTTGGAATACCAGCGCACAGAGTTCGGTGGTTGGCCATGGTCGAGCAAAGATCCAGTGCACTCAAGAGAAAAAGGACGCTTTGCCAGACATGCGGACGGTAGAGAAGAAGTGAAATAATTAGCCCCAATTCAAGCTCCCGAACTGACATAAGTCTTGTGCCTGCATGAGATTGCACATGGTTTTTTATCGGTGTTATCCTAATTTAGAGGTAATACGTTAATGCATAAATCCATGAATGAAGTCTTAAATCAAGCCAGGAATATTCACAAAGTAGGTTGCGTTTCAATTGTGCTTAATACCCACCGTTCCAGCCCCGAAAATCGTCAGGATCCAATTCGATTAAAAAACCTGTTGCACGAAGCAGAAAAAAGGATAGCCAAGGAGGTGGAAGCTGCAATAGCCAAGAACATAGTTAAGAACTTAAAGGCTTTAGTCAATTCCATCGATCACAGCAAAAACCTGGATAGCCTGATTCTATTTGCAAACGCGGATCATTCATCTTACACAACGCTCCCTGTAAAGGTTGAAGACCGGGTGGTTCTGGACCGAACATTTGCCACGCGCGATCTTACCAGGGCCATGAGGCGAGCGCGCTCGTTTTTCGCTCTGGTTCTGAGTAAACAAGAAGCTCGCTTTCTTATGGGGCTTAATGATCAGCTTGTTCATGAATACAAGGGTAATTTCCCGATGAAAAATGATGTTTTCACAACAGATGCGTTGAAAATTTCCATGTCTAAAAACCAGGATCACCTGCTGGAAGAATTCTTTAATAGAGTTGACAAAGAGGTGAAATCATTGATTGGATCTTCAAAAGTGCCTGTGGTATTGGCAACTGTGAAAAGAAATGCCGACCATTTTCTTAAAATGGCAGATCATAAGAAGGGCTACCCCATTGAATTGACTGGAAATTACAATAAAGAACCTTTAAATAAGGTCATTCAATCAGCCTGGCCGCTTGTCAAAGCGTATTTTGTCGAACAAGACAGGCTTAAAATTGAAATTTTGAAAAAGGCCTCTTCGGCCGGCGACGTGCTAACTGACTTAAATGAAATATGGCAGGCTATCCAAACTCAAAAAGGACAATACCTTTTTGTCCAAAAGGATTTCTTCCAGACTGCCATAAAAGAAGGAATGAATATTAGGCCTATCGACTCAGACAACTACGGGGAGAATCGCATTGATGACCTGGTAGATGAAATGGTTGAAAGCATTCACGAAAAAGGAGGCGAAGCGGTATTCCTCGATGATTTCCAACAGTTGGAATTTGAAAACATTGCCTTGGTCACTCGACCTCAATGAACCGTTAAAGCATTAAAATTCCGTTTATCTTGGCTCGGAAATGAACAGGGTTTATTTCCACAATTTAGACGTATTGCGTTTTATCGCCTTTTTTGGGGTTTTTATTTCGCACATTCCATTGACTGCTGAATTTGGCTTTCTGAGTTTTCTCAAAGGTCAAGGCAGGTTGGGTGTTGACTTCTTCTTTCTCATCAGTGGTTTTCTCATAACCTACCTATTACTTAAAGAGAAAAATGAAAAAGGGAGACTGGACCTTGTAAAATTCTATCTAAGAAGATTATTGAGGATTTGGCCATTGTATTTTGTGTTTATGATATGCATCGTCGCCCTGACTTATGTATTCGTCGATGACTTTTCACTTAGCCGGAATACCTGGCTCTACACAATCTTTCTTGGGAATTTTGATCGTGTATGGCATGGCTATGAAACCGTTCGTGAATTGCCCGGTTTTGGAGTTCTGTGGAGCATCTCTGTCGAGGAACAATTCTACCTTTTCATCCCTCTATTGATTGCCTTCATCGCTAGAAAAAAAATTCTTTTTCTAAGTATCCTAATAATCCACATAGTCTCAATACTATTCAAGGTTTATATCATCGTTGAATATCAAAATCAACACCTTGCATACCAAACATTGAACTTCCATTCTGTTTCATCCTTTGATCTTATTTCGTTTGGCTGCCTGCTGGCATATGCCGGCATCTATTATCCAACCTTATTTCGAAGGCTAGCCGTAGGCATCTCACATGTCGCTATACCACTTTCTATGCTACTTTTTCTCTTATTGCAACTGTTAATCTACAAGAGTGGAAGTGCCGTATTGGAATGGATCCTGGGAGGGGAAATGCTAGCCCTGATATTTTCTCTGCCTCTTATATACATCTGTTTTGGAAAGGTCAACACGGAAAAAAAAGACAAGTTGATGAACTACTTGAATTACCTGGGGAAAATTAGCTACGGATTGTATCTATTTCATTTTCCGGCGATCGTCCTATGTCAATACTACATGACCAATCCTATGCTGATTTCGCTGGGTGCCCTTTTTATCACTATCCTTTCTGCCAGCTTGTCTTATAACTATTTTGAAAGCTATTTCCTGATGGTCAAAAAACGATTTGAGATTGTAAGAACGCGGATGGATTAGCGCTGTTTTAGAAACAAAAGGTTTTCGACCACCGCAGGAATGCGAATACGAAGAAAAAATAAACGGTTAAAATACCATCGGTCAAGTCTGCTCAAAAAGGGTAGCCCAATCTAATCATGGTTTTACCTGCGATTGCTCTGAATCGAGAACGCTGGTCTTCGGACCAACTGTGGTAATCTCCCAAAACGTATTTGGCGTTTTCGTTGGAGGCATTTTGATTGACATAATTCAGAACACCACTCAAAGGGATTTTGGGCCTGATGTTCATGAAATCGAACATCGATTCCCATTTTTCTTTTTCAGGCCTGGTAAATAATTCTTCGAATCGAAAAATCCGATAGTTTCCTTCATTTTCAAGATTATTGAGAATAAGATCATTTTTTCTGGACCAATACCAAGCGACCCGGTCAAATCGATCCATTTCATGCCACTTTCCGTGGAACTCATCAGTCGTCAATAGTTCTGGGTTAAGCCTTTTTCGTGGATCTTTGTCTGACAGTAAATGTACATCGCCACCCGTCCATTTACCAGAGGTCAGCTTACTGTATCCGGACCTGATAAAGTCTCGGCCATCTCTTGTTAAATAGATGATCTTGCATGTGGGGAAGGCCTTTATTAAGATTGGGATCAGGTATGAAAGGTTGTTATTCGATTCAATATACGTATGGCCTTTTTTTAATGCCAAGCGAAACAAATGCTTTCGGTAATAATTGATCAATTCAATCGCTTTTTCGTCATTGATCTGACCCGCTAAGTAGGCCATATTCAAATTAAAAATATCCTTTTTAGGTTCGTGATAACAAGACACATTCTCAAATTTTGAGTTAAAAAAATGAGAGAAGAAATGGGTTCCGGTTCTGCCGGTGGAAACAATAAATACCGGCCTGAGTTGGTGCCTGAGCACTCGCTGTCTGAAGCTCGAAGCAGGAAGAATATCTACCCACATTTTCTCTAATTCAAAAGCAATTTCAGTATTTGATCTCATACGGCTCCTTTTCCTTGATTGACCAGGTAATTCAATGAATGGTCCAGGCATTTTGAAAAACAGTAATGCACTTCCACTTGCTTCTTCCTGAGCCTCAGTTCCAGGTCTTGAGTTCGCCTCCCGTCCAGTATTTCGACCATCCTTCTTGCAACTTCATCGACATTTGGCTGAATAAGGTCAAGCTGAAGGCCATACTTTTTTTCGTAGTGACGATAGGCAGAGATATTTGATGCAATTAACTCCTTCTTATAAAGTTGTGGTTCTATAAATGAAGCCGATAGCTGATCCGCTTCGATGACATTAAGTCCGCAATCCATGTGTTCCCAGATATACTTCATTTCATAATTTTTAACAAAAAGGTGGTCCACAATGATCACGTAACTCCCAAGTCCTTGATTTATAATGCGCTCTTGAAGTTCGTTCATAAGCCTTTTGTCAATATGATTTCCCGGCCATATGTAGACCTGAAATTGGTCATAACCCGATGCCAACAAGTTTTTACTCGCATCAATAACAATGTCATGACGATTCGACCTACTGATTGACTTAGGGAAGAAGAACTTGATCTTATTTCGGTCGAGTGAAGCCACGAAAGCAGTGGTCTCTTGTCCCATCATCTTAGGAGAATGCTTGTTGAAGTTCTCGTCATCCAAGCCCCAGGGGAGCAGCACCGGGTCTATTCCCTGAATTTCATTAACCAGGTCAAGTGTTCCATACCAATTGCATTGAACTACGTCAACCTTTTTTAAGATACTTCTATAGATCACTGCCTTCCAGTGATTGGTTTTCCATAGTTTCGGCAACGTTTCGCTCCAGACATTCAAATTCAACACAGAGCCGCGCTTGGCAAAGAGGACAATGAGTATCAATAGCGGGAGAGGTGTCCAATTGTGTATCCATATCAGATCAACATCGGCTCTGAGTCCTTTTATTAGCTGGTAAATGGAATATGCCGGAAAAAAATGAACCTTGCGATAAGTCGACCTAAGATTGAAATGCGCTTGTTTGGTGAAGTAACCATATGTGAGTTGGTGATGCTCGGAATTTTCATCAAAATAATTCAGGAACAATGCAATGTTGTTACCCTTACCCGGACCAAACATCAGTACTTTCATGAGGCCTTTTGATGTTGATGAATCAACTTGGCGGGGCTTCCTGCGTAGATACCACTTTGCTGAATGTCATGTATTACAGTACTCCCGGCAGCAATCACAACGTTATTCGTGATTTGAATGCCATGAATCAGGGTTGAGTTCGATCCCACAAAGACGTCATTCCCCAGTTTCACTCCGCCATTGATAATAGACATTGTTGAAACATGACAGAAATCGCCGATGATGGCATCATGCTCAACAATCGAAGCAGTATTTATAATGCAATGCTCTCCAATTTCAGCGCCGGAATTGATAATAGCTCTATGCATGACAATGGAACCATTCCTGATCACTACATCCGGAGATGCAATGGCCGTGTCTGCAATGATCGGCTTTGTATGAATTCCGAGTGAATCTAATTTTCTAGCTAACTTACGTCGAACGAATGTGTCCTTTATTTGTCCTACAGTCAATAGTGCGAGATCTCCTTTCATTCGAAATCTGGCAAGGTCGTCTTCATCCCCTATCACCTCATAACTCATCATGTGCTCTCCAACCCTATCAATAAAATCTATAATTCCAACTATTTCATAGGTATTAAGGCGATCCAACACATGGATGCAAGAACGGCAATGACCGCCGCCGCCTATTAGGAATATTCGCTGCTTAGTCATCTTCAGGGCAATGAAACGTATTGAAAAAATCAATGACTCTTTCCCGTCTTTTCATGAAAATCGCTGTTGCTTTCATTGTTTCAACACGGCGAAAGAAATAAAACCTACTCATTGTTGTTTTCGAATTGTCTCCTGCCCGGATAACATTTGTCAGACGAAATGTGCTTTCCCAAGGTTGCTTAATACCATCCATGATTCGACCAATACCCCTGTTTTCCTCGACGAATTGACTTACAAGAAAGACTTTGTTAATATTTCACATCCAATTAATTCTTTTTAATCAACATTTCTTTGTAGATTCATATGATTTTTAATTTCGCCGTTATGCCGCCAGTTGCACCTCAAGTGCCTATTGCGATTAGTTTTTTATCTCTGAATTGCCACGTTCCAGTAAGCTCGGGTATTCAAGACCAGGTGTACCTGAAATACAATGGCAAGCGCATATTCCCCACCCAAGGCCAAAAGTACCATCGACTAGCAAAAGGAGAGCGAGTCAAGTTTGAGGACGTTTCACTTACTTTTGCAAGGCGAGATGAAGTTGATACGGTTGTCATCGAATTATGGTACCGGAAAAACCTTGTTCAAAATGCCCTAGCGGGTCGATTTTTCCTGATGTTGAATATTTCTGAGGTCGGCATTTCAGCGACTCAGTTGATCAGGAATTCGGAACAGGATCAAAGCCACTATCTTTTACACTGGGAACTCAGCAGTTTGGAGTCCAAGCCAATAGTAGAGGAGCGCGTGAATGTGGAAACCGATCAGGGCAATTTTACCTTATAGCTTTCAACCCAAAAAGTTAAATTTTTCTTTCGATTCATCAGGGGATTTTCCAACCTTTGAGCCTCAACTATTTGTCATTACATGAACCGGATATTGATCATACTTGGGATGCATCGTTCGGGAACCTCGATCACGACCAAATGGCTGAATGAATGCGGGCTCGAAGTCGGTGAAGCTTTGCTGGGTCCTCAGGAATCAAACCGTTCCGGGCATTTCGAAGACCTTGATTTTTTCAATTTCCACGAAAAAGTCTTTGAACAGAACAACATGTCATTCGGTGGTTTCCAGCAACTTGAGAAAGCAAAACTCACCGAAGCGCAAATCAGCGAATTCAAATCTTTGATCGATAAAAAAAATACACAATTCGGTCAATGGGGCTGGAAAGATCCACGGACCTGCCTTTTCATCAGGCAGTACCTTAACCTGATTCATGATGCTCATTTGTTCATCATCAGTAGAAATTACAATCAGATCATTCAGTCGCTTATTGCAAGAGAAACGGGGCATATTAAGAAAGACATTTTAGCTCAAGCACCCTATGCTCGCCTAAGTTTTCTCAGCCATGAGATAAAAGGGGGCATAACCAGGAAAAGATCCCTTGGGAAGGTCTATTCAGAGGCTTGTATCCACTATTATAATGAAATATTGGGCGCTTTAAAGGTAGTAGATCCGAATAGGCGAACGGCCATCCGCTTCGAATCGATGATCACCAATAGTGACAAAGCTCTGAACAAATTACTGGATCAGGGATTCGAGCTTAAAGCCGTGCCTTTTAATAAGGTTTACGATCCTGGATTAAAATCGTCAACTTCCTATTGCCCTTATATTCCACGGTCAATGAGAAATCAGCTTCGTAGCCTTCAACGGCAGATTGATTCATATTGCATTTGAACCCAATAAAAAATTCAATAGTTTATCTTTAAAGTTCAAATTAAAATAACATGAAAAAATTATTTGGCACTGGTCTTTTATTGTTCTTTTTCTCGATCAACCTCATAGGGCAAGAGGCAGTAGAACCTCCTAAAGCCGTCCTTGACAACGGCGACATTGAAAAATACGCAGAAACCATTTACCCTATGGCTGTGGAACTCGAAAAACTAGGGATGAAAATGGACGGCAAGGAAGATAATGTTGCGGCGAATTGGGCCGCAAATGTTGAAGGCCAGGCCATTCTTAGTAAATATGGTTGGAATGAAACCTTTGCCATTAAATTTGCGGCAATTACCTGGGGCTTTACTTACCTGAAAATGAAAGTAGAAGTAGACAAGCTTCCCGATGATCAAAAAGCACAGGTTCAGGCAATGATGCCCTTATTCTCGACATATGAAAGTTTGGTTCACCCCGATGATGTAAAATTGGTAGAGAGCAATATGGAAATTCTTGAACCGGCATTTAAAAAGCTCGAAAAACTTTAAGTCCTTTAAATTGTAAAAGCTATAACAGCAATAAATCTTGATATCTCGCGCACGTTTTTTTGTAGTTGTATTTTTCTATTCAATGGCTCTTGGGAACGCATGGTCTCAAGATCTGGGGTATAAAGAAATTCAGGCTCCTTTCAAAAACGACTTTGTGTTTTTTGAATTATACGGGATGATCTATGAGCCCGGAATGCTTAAGAACATCTCACTCTTTGTATCCCCTAATTCAGGGGAAGAATTCACAGAGGCCACTCAGGCATATTTGCTCTTTTCATCGGGCAAGGAATTTCACTTTGGAAATCTGGATTCACTCGAGCAAAACTCGATCAAAATCGCCCCGTTGGAAATTGAAGATTATTCAGCGTTCCGGTTGAATTCTGAATTAAAAATTTACATCGATCAGCAATGGCTCGCTGATGTGATGGGAGAGCTTCAGTTCAAAATAGTTTGGGATGCCATGGGTGAATTTGGCCAATTGGAAAGCGACAATGTTGTTTTTAGAATGGAGGCCCAATTTGACTACGACGACGCAAGTATTTTGGAAAAATCGGGCATAATCTCTTCATTTACAGACCCAAGAGATGGGCATGAATACAGAACCGTACAAATTGGAGAAGCAATATGGATGAGGGATAATCTGGTTTACGAAGCGAATTTTTCAAAAAAGAAAAATGACTTTTTGGATCGAAAAAAAGAAGGCCTAACCTATTCGTGGTGGAATGCCAAACAGGCTTGTCCGGCAGGTTGGCGACTGCCTACCGAAAGTGACTTTATGTACCTCAAAAGCTATTATGAAAATGAACGTCAATTGCTGCCGGGGGGTGTATCTAAACTGAATCTTGAGAGCATCTTTTACAACACCTACTGGGAATTCTGGACCAGCACTCCCGATGAAGGAGGTTATATCAAAACCTTCAAATTTGAATGGGGCGGATTGGAAAGTCAAACAAATAAGACAAGAGGCACGTATTACGATGTAGGCGATTGGGATAAATCCTTAATCAGATGTGTAAAAAAATGAATCAGTTTAAAACAATCATTTCCTTGACTGCATTGCTAGTGTCAGGTCAAATGGCGTTCACTCAAGTGAAGATATCTGCGGATTCTGAACCTGTCAATGTTGTGGTAACAGACTTAAGAGGCCCAAGAGTTGAGATAACCAATTTAGATATCAATCCGCAAAGCCCTTATGAATTTGCCGGGGATCGATTGATGATCGTTGCCCAGGTGAAAGATAACGTAGGTGTCAAAACGGTATTGTTAAATAATGAAGAATTAACGCTTGACGACGAGGGGTTTTTTCAAAAAGCCCTTGATCTGGATCCGGGAATGAATAAGATCGGTCTTACCGCCATTGATATTAATGGGAATTCAACAGAAATTACCTATACGGTCATCAGTCAATCCATCGCGGCCCGAACCAATGGCAATTCATACTTACCACCAATTCCAATGAGCAAGGGAAATGGAAAATATTATGCCCTTATCATTGGTATAAATGATTATCAGGATAGCAGAGTGGTCGATTTGGACAAACCGGTAAAAGATGCAGAGCGTTTTTATAACGTCCTGACTACCAGGTATACTTTTGAAAAAGATAATGCTGTTTTTTTAAAGAATCCAACCAGGGCCGACATCATCAAAGCCATGGATAATTTGAGCAATCAATTAAACGAAGAAGATAACTTGCTCATATTTTATGCCGGACACGGGTACTGGGATGAGAAAAAATCCACTGGGTATTGGTTGCCTTCTGATGCAGAAAAGGATCATACGACCAATTGGTTGAGAAATTCAACCATTCAAGGTTTCATAGAGGACATCCCAACCAGGCATACCCTCTTGATAGCAGATGCCTGTTTCTCTGGCGGAATATTCAAAACCAGAAAAGCCTTCAGTGATGCCCCAGATGCCGTGGAACATTTGTATAATTTAAAGAGCAGGAAAGGAATGACGAGTGGCATGCTAAAGGAAGTCCCCGATCAGAGTGTTTTTATCCAATACTTGGTAAAGAAACTGGAGAATAATGAAGAGAAATACACCTCTTCACTTGAATTATTTTATCAACTCAGGGTCCCGGTGATGAATAATAGCAACAACACCCCTCAATACGGAACGATTCAAAACACCGGTGACGAAGGGGGCGAATTCATTTTCATTCGGAAATAAAAAAAGGGGCATTTAGCCCCTTTCTTAATTAAGCTCGAATCTTTATAGAATTAACAGTAGCAATAAAGCGCCGCCTCCAATAAGGATGAGGGGTAAGAAACTTTTTCCTCCTTTCTCGTCACGCTTTTGTTTTGCGACAGATTTGGTGTTTTCCTTCTTCACAGGCAGGAAGATGGACTTCAATGTTTGATCATCCTCTGTGTTCTTCGGAACAGCTACACTTCCAACAGTACCATCTCCTTTCATTATCAACAGGTCTTGGTCGGCGTGGCTGTATTTAAGATTAACCAGGTCTTCTTTGGCAATAAGCTGCAAGTTGTTGTTCGTGATCATCAACCACTCGGCATCCTCGCGCCCGTGATCGGTGATTAAAGAAGCCACTTTGTCATCTTCGAACAAGATATATACCCTAGAGGCTTCAGCATACCACTCAATTCCTTCTTTTTGACCTCTTTCTGACTTGATGACTTTTTCTCTCTGCTTGTAGGACATTCCAGGTACTTTCATTTTTCTATCCTTGATTCTGTAATTATAAACAA
Source organism: Vicingaceae bacterium (assembly GCA_040220895.1). Lineage (GTDB taxonomy): Bacteria > Bacteroidota > Bacteroidia > Flavobacteriales_E > Vicingaceae > UBA11591. The sequence continues at coordinate 90,724 of JAVJVY010000016.1, read as the reverse complement.
GGATGGTACCTCCGTCGTCCTGAACGTTATATAAGTCATAAGGCTGAATGCCTAAGACTTCATTGACCTTGGTAATGGTCATACCCTTTCTTACTTTGATCAATTCATTGACGCTGGTGTAAGGTGGTGCAATAAAATAGTTACAGGCTGTAAATGATGCGGCAATGAAGGCCAGCAATAATATCTTTCTCATTTTAGTAGGTTTCGATTTTATTATGGGTTTTCAAAGCTAACCGATTCAGAGAAATATGCAAAAAAAAACCTCCCATTTTGCGGGTATCAGATTTTCGAAGCTAGATTGAAACTACAACGCACATTGTTCCTTGCTTGAATTAACGATGCCATCGTATTCCAACTGGCTAATAAATTGCGCCTTATACTCACCGCCATTCTTACCAACCTGCATATCAAAAGACCGCATGTGATTTCTGGAACCGCATGTTAAAAATTCAAATACAATCAGAATATCGGCTTTTGAGGTCAGTGCAGATTGTTCTTTCAGGTCCTTGATGTCCAGATCTTCAATGGTTGCGCCAACTACCATAGCATCCAACAACGAAAGGTCACACTTAGCCGTTAAATCGGTGTATAATTTCTGCAGTTCGGTGTTGTTGAACACACCTCTTTTTTTGGATGTCATGTCTTCCAGTTTGTATTTCACCATGAGGTCGTGTATGGCGTCCATGTGCACCTGTTCACTTTGGGAGATGTTTGAAAACAGCTTCATTCCATAAAGGTCCAGTGAATACAGATAAACATCCCGAGCCAGCTTTTCTTCTTCTCGCATGAATACCAAGGAATTTTTCTCGTCATCCGTCAATTGAGGAGTTGGATCATTAGCAGGTTGATTGGTCGGTAGCATTTCTGCTTCATCCTTGGAACAAGAAGACTGAGTTGCTGTCAACAAAAATAGTGCGGGAAATATATAAAGCAGTGTTTTCATGATTCATCAACTTATGGTTTAAAGTTCGTTGTTCGCATTCGATTAATCTGTGATCATTATCACTGCACCAAAAGAGTGGAAAGCATTATCTTCCCCGTTGAATTGTAAAATCCACTCAACAATGATCATAAAACGCAATTCCATTTTAGTTCCTTTTGCGCTATTACTGTCTTTCTTTTTGCCTAATAAATCATTTGGGCAATTTAGCAATGAAGAAACCGTAAACGGATTAAAAGAAGCCCTTGAGGTAGCTTGTAAAATTTCGGTTAAAAAAGCGTCAAAACACGATGGTTTTAACAAGAACGAGCTTATCAGGGTACCCTTTCCTCCTGAAGCGGAAAAAATGGAAACAACCCTAAGAGGAATGGGGCTTGGTAACAAAGTAGACGATTTTATTGTAAGCATGAACCGGGCGGCTGAAAAGGCGAGTAAAGAAGCAGCGGTGATTTTCATCGATGCCATTAAAGAAATGAACATTGACGATGGAACGGCCATTTTAACGGGGGGCAATAATGCGGCAACCAAATACATGGCTGGACAAACTGCCCAAAAACTATACATAAAATTCAAGCCAATTGTTTCGACTTCTTTGCAGGCAGTAGATGTAAGCAAATACTGGGACCCCCTGGCAAGTACCTATAATAAGATCCCCTTGGTTGAAAAGGTAAATCCTGACCTGGAAGATTACGCCACACAGAAGAGCATCCAGGGACTCTTTAAATTAATGGCAGGTGAAGAGGAGAAAATCCGCACATTGGGATCTGCTCAGGTAACAGAAACTTTGCGAAAAATATTTGGTAAAAGGTAATATGAAAGGAATGCTTGTTTTATAAGATCTCCTCCGCCTTATCTTCCACTTCCTCGTTATCTTTTTTCTTACGTTCCCCCAGTTTGCCTAAGCTAATATTCATGCCATAGCGTATGGTCAGGTTTCTGCCATATCCCGGTCTAAGAATATTGAAAAGGTTATCCGTTACGAGGTAAATCGTAAATGCGGGCATTCCGATGTTAAGATTTAGCCCCAGGTTATCAAAACGCCTGTTCTTGTATGCGTATGACAGACCCATCTGAAAATAATCAGTAAAATTTCTGCCAGCGTAAATGCTGACTCCAGGTTGAATTCCGTCGAAGTACTCCATGTGGATCAATGCCCCAAAAGTAGTTGCTGCATCGGGATGAAACGAAGCACTGAAATACGATTTTGGAACCAGATTGCTTATGTATGATCTTCCTTCTTCTGTCTCAAAATAAAGGTCGGCAATGGAATCCTCAAAGGCCTGGGTATTGAATTCTTCTTCAGATATAAACTCGTTTATATCTACCCCTTGAAAGCTAAATGAACCATTGCTTTTATGAATGCGCACACTGTCCGTCCATTTAATGCGTCCCAGATCAATCACACTGGCGGTAAACTCCCATTTTTCATTTAATCGATATACAGCCCCCAGATCAAATGCATAGCCTTTGTTCGGAGAATTCGAGAATGGAAGAAACTGATTCGCTTCAAAATCCCTTAAGCCCGATTCCCTGATTTCATAATCGGTGTTCAGGTTGCTGGAATAATTAACCGATCCCGTTGACAGTTTCATTGAATTCTGAACGGAATAGATGTTGGCCAGGCCATTGAGCAATTTAAATCGCAGTCCGACGTCGAACTTGTCAAAATGCCGAGCAAAACGGAAGCCGTATTCTTTGTAAACCTGAAAATTGAGTGCCGGGCCAATTTCAATCTCCTGACCAATATACTGGGCATTTCCGTTCCACAACAGGCTTATCATGTCCTTGGTATACTTGAATTTGAAGTCAATTTTTTCTGTCACATTAAAGGAAAACTGCCATTTTTTAAATGAAATATAAAGCGAGAACCAATCAAGGTAGGACTGAAACTGTAATTGGTTTTTATCCCGCATTTGGCCGATCACTCCATCGATATTCAAATAGGTTGAATCGTCTAAAGGGTCTTTTTTAACCAGATCATTGTATGAAAATGCATTGTTTCCGTAGTTATAAACGATGGACGGTAAAGAAAGGACGACTTTGTGTTCACTCAAAAAAGCGGGGTTGGTGAAAGTGGATTGGGCCATCTTCCTGTTGAAGTGCAGGGCGTATTCTTGCTGGGCCTTTGAGCCAACAGCGCAACAAGAAATCAGTACGATTAGGATCAGTTTATTGATCTCGCTGGAAACGGAGAATTGCGCCAATTTTAATGTCCAAATAGTTATTATCCCTGATTTTGATGCTTTTCGTTGCTGATTGATCCGTTAAAAGCATGGCACGAATTCTTATGTATTTGCCTAGATTTTTAATGATGTCAAACCTGCCTGAAATGATGGAAAAATAACTTTCTTCAATTGAAGGAACAACACTAAATCCGGCCTTATCAGTAACTGCTTCCTTAAAAATAGTTGAGCCATCAAGAATTAAGGAGTCGATGATCTCTTGCCTGTCATTTAAAAAATATACCTGCATGTAAACGCCAATGGGAAAGAAATTCTCGGCATGTAATTTAAAAATAGCGGAATTGGCATTTTGTGCTTCACCCAGATCAAGATCGAGCACATTCTCAAATATCACACTGTCCAGGCGTCCTTTTAACGGGAGTTCCAGATCAATAAAACCGACAACCTCACTGTTCTTACTTGCAAAATTGAGCTCAGTGCTGTCATTTGATGTATTTGCCTCTAAATTCAGATCAAAATTTATGGAAATGGGTGTTATAGAAAGAAAGTTTCCAATGTTTGAATTCCCACTGTTGATCTCTTCGGTCGTCACTATGGAGTTGGTCGTGTCAACTGGAGATCCCACATCAATTCCATTGTCAATTATATCCCCGTCAAGATTTGAATTCCCACCCACTCCACTGCCTGAAAAATTATTAAACGTCAGTGATATCGGGAAACCAAATGAATTATCCACTCTAAAATTGATCTTTGGATCTTCCAGGATGATGCTGCCGGATTTAAAATTCTCGAAGATGGTTAAATCCAGCGAGTCGTTATAACTCCCCAGATCGAGCTTCCCGAGGTAACCATCCAAAAACAAAAAAGAAAGATCTCTGAATTTAAGTCGGCAAACATCCAAATCAACGACCTGTCCGCCATTGACGGAAATTGCCTCATAATTGATGTTTATCTGATTGGATTGTTGTCCACCTGGGCCAGTAAGGTCAAAAGAATACCCGTCAAGAAAAAAGATGGTATCGAAAATCGTTGAGCTTTGACCTTTATAGTGCATTACAAATGTTTCCTTAAAAGGAATGCCGTTCTTGGTTGATCTAGGCATATTGATCGTTACAAGAACATCTTGAATAAGGGCCTCCTCTATGTGCACTTCCAGTATTCCCTTATCGAAATCAAGGTGTTTAAGCAACATGCCTTTATTGATGAAAGGAAGTTCGCCTTGTGCAAGTGCAAGGTCTATTTCAAAATCCTGAAAAGAAATGAATTCGTCGGCCTTTAGTCTGAATAGCTCACCGGAATAAACCATAGTGATCAACCCATCCGAACCACTTAGTAATGCACCGTCTTCGAAAGCCCTGCTGAATACCCTACTGACATCGAATCTGGAATCGATCAAAGGCAAAGCCAATTCGGGAGTCCACTGTGTTTTTTTAAGTTTCTCCAAGTCGTCAGCTATGCACGAAACAAGGAAGACAACAAGTAATAAAACAATAGAATTTAATCTCTTAACCCCGCCAAAGCTCATTTACCAAAATTAGGGATTATCCAGCTAAGGTTACAGGACGCTTTTTCTATTGAACCTAATTGATTCTTCATCTGTATATGTTTTTTGAGTTCTTTTGAAGATCAATTTTTCCGATGAGCAAAACAACAGCTAAGTGGATCCTATTTGTGAGTGCAATACTCAGTCTGTATTTTTTGGTCCAAGTTGGAAAGATCAATTTCAAGTACAATTTTGAACTTTTCTTTCCAAAAAACGATGCCAACACCTTGTTCTTTGAAGATTTCAAAGAGCGCTTCCAAAGTGATCGAGATTTCATCCTTATCGGTCTGGTTAATAATGAGGGTATTTATCGTCGGGACTTTCTGGAAAGGATCGACAGCCTGACAAAGGACCTGGAAGCCCTAGAAAATGTCAATCGTGTCTTGTCTCCTACAAATGCCGAGTCTTACAAGGTTTTGCCTCTCTATCCAGGAATTTACAAACAGCAAATTCTGCGGTTTCAAGAACCAAAGCATTATTCGAGAGACAGCGCCAAGCTCCATACTGATCCAAACTACCTGAACACCATTGTATCTGAGAAGGGTAAGGCTGTCTGCCTTGTGGTTGAGCAGTCAGACGATCTAAATCAGGAAAGCTGCTTTGAAATAAGCGATGCAAGTCAGTTGCTATTGAATAAATACCATTTTGACGAGCAATACATCGCCGGAAGGTGCTTGGGATTGGCGGTGTATGTTCGCCTCATTCAGAATGAAGTCCGCCTCTTTGTAGGCACCTCTGTGCTATTGATCTTGGTGTTCCTGTTTATAGCATACAGAAAGTTTTGGGCCCTTTGGATGCCTTCCGTCGTTGTTCTGCTTAGTGTTTTATGGACGGTTGGTTTAATGTCTGCCATGAACAAACCAATTGATCTTATTTCCAACATCATCCCAACCATGTTGCTGGTCATAGGAATATCGAATGTCATTCACCTGTTGAGTAGATTTCTGGATCACATGCGCGAGGGTCTTGGTAAGGTCAATTCCTTGAAAGTATCGATCAAAGAAGTGGGAACAGCCACCATCTTTACATCCTTGACTACTGCCATTGGTTTTTTATCACTCACAACTTCTCAAGTTCAACCCATCATTGATATGGGGCTTTATACAACCATTGGTCTGGCCTTTGCGTTCATTCTGACATATACCCTTTTTCCCGCCCTTATTGTGCTCAATAAAGGCATAAATGCTACATCGATCAATGAAAGAGAAAATTTCTGGGTTTCGCGCCTGGAAAAAATTTACAAGGTTCTGATCGACCGAAGAAATGGCGTTCTGATTATTTGGACCCTCATTGCTGTGATTGCGGGTATTTCTGCAAGCCAGCTTCAAGTCAATTCTTTTTTACTAGATGGTCTTAGCGCTGATCACCCTCAAAGAAAGGCCTTCCATTTCTTTGAAAAAGAATTCTCGGGAGCCAGGCCTTTTGAATTATCTGTGCAATATCTCAAACCGGCTGATGCCCTGAGCTATGAAATAATCAGTGCCTTGGATTCCATCCAAAATTACCTGGATTCATCATACGGAGTAGGCAGCATCATTTCACCAGTGAGCATCCTAAAAAATTTCAACCGGACAATGCATGCGGGAAACCAGGCATACTACTCAATACCCAGAGATAAAAAAACCTATGACAAATTGATAAAGCAGGCAGACAAGTATCAAAAATCGCTAAAAATGGAAGCCTTTATGGATGCTGGCGATCAATACTACCGGTTTAACGGAAAATTAAGAGATAAGGGAAGCCTTGTATTAAAAGAAATGAACGCCAAATTCGAAGAATATATCAATTTACATTTTGGCAACAGACTGGTGGCTGTAATGACGGGTGCCCCCGTAATGATGGATAATACTCATGAATTCATTGTCAAAAACGTATTCCGAGGACTGATCGGGGCTATCCTGGTGATTGGTTTGATCATGGGTCTGTTATTTCGTTCATGGCGAATTGTCATTATTTCCTTGCTGACCAATATAATTCCGTTGATAATAACTGCAGGTATTATGGCTGCTGCGGGCATAGAAATGCGCCTTTCGACCTCCATCATTTTCATTATCGCCTTTGGCATAGCCGTTGACGATTCTATCCATTTCCTTAGCAAATTCAGTCATGAAATGAAAACAGGTAAAACTCTTGACCAGGCACTTGAAAAAACATTTAAGACAACCGGAAAAGCCATGATCGTGACAACGCTGATCTTAAGCGGAGGTTTTCTTACCCTGTCAATGTCAGAATTTCTCGGTACCCATTACCTTGGAGTCTATATTTCTCTGACCTTATTTATAGCATTGCTTGCAGACCTAATGATCCTTCCGGCTGCTATAAAGCTTTTTATAAAGAAACAAGGGCCTTCTGACGAATAGACTTACTTTTGCCGCTGCATGGAGAAAAAAAGCCGAATGGTAAAGTTTCACGCCTGGCGCTTAAAGCACATCAAGCACCGCCAGTTTGTGATCATTCTTGCAGCCATCGTTGGGCTGTCTGCCGGACTGGGGGCAGCTGTTCTTAAAAACCTTGTTCACCTGATACAAAATGGCCTGACAAGTGCGGTGGTCATGAAATTCAATTACCTGTACTTCATTTATCCCATCGTAGGAATGACCCTTGCCGTGTTGTTTTTAAAGTATGTATTGAAGGAACGCGTCAGTCATGGAATACCGGCAGTTCTTTACGCCATATCAAAGCGCAGCAGCATAATGAAAAGACACAACATGTTTTCTTCGGTTATTGCCAGTGCCTTGACTGTGGGATTTGGTGGATCTGCTGGATTAGAGGGGCCCACCGTTGCCACCGGTTCTTCCATTGGATCAAACCTGGGCCGGTTTCTGCGTTTGAATTATAAGACTATTACCTTGTTACTGGGATGTGGCGCCGCCGGTGCCATGGCCGGAATATTCAATGCACCGATCGCCGCTATTGTCTTTGCTCTTGAGGTTATCATGCTGGATCTTACCATGTCTTCACTGGTCCCCTTGCTGGTAGCTTCGGTGACAGCAGCGTTGACGTCGCACTTACTCATCGGCGATGAGATCTTATTCCATATTGACTTGAGCGATCAATTTAATTTTTCGGATGTCATCTATTTTGTAATGCTCGGCATCCTCACGGGTTTGACCTCGGTATACTTCATTAAAACATATTGGTTCATTTCTGATTTGTTCGATCGAGTTGACAATACCTGGAAAAAGCTGATGATTGGAGGCGGTTTGCTCGGCGTCATTATCTTTTTCATTCCACCCCTTTACGGAGAAGGCTATAAAACCATCATTGCCCTGCTAGAAGGGCATGAAAGCAGCATTTTTGAAGGTAGTCCTGCCGCCCAATTCAGTGATAATGTATACCTCATGTTAATTTTGGTTGCAATTATGGTACTGATAAAGGTGGTGGCGACCTCGGTAACCTTTGGGGCTGGAGGAATAGGCGGGGTGTTCGCCCCAACTCTCTTTATGGGCGCAGCAACGGGCTTTGTTTTCTCAAAAGCCATCAACACCTTTGAAATTGGGAATTTATCGGTAACAAATTTTTCACTTGTTGGAATGTGTGGAATGATCGCGGGTGTGCTGCATGCGCCGTTGACGGCAATATTTCTTATTGCTGAAATAACTAGCGGTTACGAACTCTTTCTACCCCTGATGATCACAGGAACCATTTCTTTTATTACTGTGCGCAGTTTCGTTCCACATAGTGTTTATACCATGCAATTGGCTAAAAGAGGTGAATTAATCACCCATCACAAAGATAGTGCCGTATTGACCCTAATGAAACTGAATTCAGAAGTTGAGCGAGATTTTAGTTCCGTTCAGGCAGGTTCGAATCTAGGAGAATTGGTCAAGGTTGTTTCAAAGGCAAGGCGAAATCTATTTCCCGTTCTGGATGCACAAGGCAGCTTGGTAGGAATCATCAATCTGGATCACATCAGAGAGATCATGTTTAAAACAGAATTGTATGAAAAAGTCCATGTCGAGAGTCTTATGACTACTCCTCCCGCAATAGTTTCACCCAGTGAGCCTATGGATCAGGTTATGACGAAATTTGAAGAAACGGGAATGTGGAACCTGCCCGTTTGTGAAAACAATAAATACGTTGGTTTTGTTTCTAAATCAAAGCTATTTAGTGCTTACCGAAAAATCCTGCTCGAACATTCCGAGCATTAGATGCGTCCAAAAATAGCTGCAATCCTCAGGCTGATCACCCCGAAAAAAGCCTCTTTGAAAATTCCTCCGCTCATTTTTGAATTTCCCTGAGTCCGGTCGCGGAAAATAATAGGAACCTCCGTAATCTTGAAGCCCCTTTTCCAACTGCGGAATTTCATTTCAATCTGAAAGGCATATCCCTTGAATTTTACCTTGTCCAATTCAATGCTCTCTAGAACTTTTCTTCTGTAACACTTGAATCCGGCAGTGGCATCCATGATCTTCATTCGTGTGATAAAACGAACATACACCGATGCGAAATAGGACATTAGTACTCGGCCCATTGGCCAATTCACCACATTTACCCCATTGCTGTATCGGCTACCTATGGCCAGGTCAGCACCGCCCTGATGACAGGCCTGATAAAGGCGAAGCAGGTCATTTGGGTCGTGCGAAAAATCGGCGTCCATTTCGAAAATGTAATCAAAATGCTTCTCCATAGCCCACTTAAAGCCCGTGATATATGCCGTTCCCAAACCGAGCTTACCCTTTCTTTCAAGCAAGTGAAGGTGATCTGTAAATTCTTTTTGTAATTCCTTGACTATGGCTGCTGTCCCATCGGGCGATCCGTCATCAATGATCAGGATGTCAAAATCCTTTTCAAGCGAAAACACCTTTCTTATAATGCTTTCAACATTTTCCTTTTCGTTGTAGGTTGGGATGATGACGACTGAATCTGACATATTGCAGAAACGAAGATAATTGATAAATAATTACCTGACTTCTTATTTATTGATGGTAATGGTCGGGCTGTTGACCCTTTGGCTCCAGTTACTTTTATTGTCGCGCAACCTTATGCTGAACACGGCTTGTTCCTGGTCGTTGTCCTGGTCAATTAACACCACATTTTCAAGGCTGATTTGCATCACCCCGGTAATGGCCACATTTTTAACCACATATTGCGGAGGAACATGATAGGTGTGCAGCACATTTGCTCTTTTATCGGTGATCTCCAACGAGTGATCGTCCGGATCTGCCGTTCCAATATCGCCGTTTCCGTCACTATAGCGTATGTGAAAAACAAGGTCTTCGAATTGTGAAAGCTCCAGAGGTTCGACTTTTAACAATTCAATTTGAGGAATAGGAGATACCGGTGCAAATGCCTCGTTCTCTTCTTGTTTATTACATGAAGAAGCTAAAAGAAACAGAAACACTATGACTACTGAATACCTCATTGAACTACAAATGAAAAGAAGGTCAATAAATATAATTGCGAACCATCTGATGGGATTTCAGTAGGCGTTGGATGGTCAGCATCTTTCACGTATATCCGGAAGTATTGTGTTTGACCCACAACATAGTCGCTCGTATTGACTATAAAATGGTGATAATACGGGGCCTTGTTGCCTGGAGGCCCAAAAACGAATGGTGAGAGCGCCGGTTCTACGATCAAACTCTGTTCTGTGACCCCATTAAATCCAAATAGGTCTTTTGATATTTTATATTTATTATGAGTAAACTCAAAGGCGGGTATGGGATTGCCACTATCATCCTGATCATACAGGCCGACCCAAACATCTACCGTGGTGTTCTTAGGAAATACGATTGGATCTATGATGCTCGCCCTTGCGGCGTGCAAAGGCTGTCCGCTTGTGTCGTTCTCAAACGCGAGCAGGCCAAAGGCCGATGGAAGTGCATTTGGCCTGGTAGGCGAATTACCAAAAATATCTTCTGCACCACCTTCGATCCAATTCTTGATCAAGGCTATTTCATGCTTTGACAGGGTATCGTACAGCGGCATCCGCCCTAATACCGCGTCGTCCGTCGTTATCCGATAATGAAGCCAGGAAAGCGTCGGATCGCCGGGAACAACCCGGAAAGAAAAATCACCGCCTGCATTATTTTTTTCTACCGGGTGATAAACCAGGGTGTTGTAAGCACTTTGTACCGTTCTGAAATCGGGTTCGAAGGAACCGTCGTGACAACCCGGCACGGCACAGGTCGAAGAAAAAATATATTGATGAATACCCAAAAAAGACGTGCTGTCAACCGGCGGCACAACCGGCGGCGGCGGGTAAGTTACCGTATCATATGGATTGACCGGAATCGAATCCTTGATAAAGGTCTCTTCTTTTTTACAGGCATGCAATACCAACAAAAAGCACCCAACAACGAAGACCACCTTTTTAAATCGATCCATCATGAAAAAGCTTCGGTTAATACCCTGCCTCCCAGCTTGCCTGAAGGAATATCACTGTCAAAACCAAGGGCGTGTGCAATGGTCGGGACAATATCGATGCTTTCTCCAACTGGGCTGGAAGCAGAACCGTGTACGGAATTCTGTTTAACGACTCCCGAGGGACCCGCGATCAGACCAAAGATCTCCCTTGAGTTTTGATCACTTGTGTGATCATAGGCAAATAGTCCGTTGGCATCGATCAAGCTATTGGGGTTTGAATTCCGACCGTGTTCGGGCATGCAAATCAATACAGTATTGTTTGCCATTTCGGGATGGTTCTGGATTTTATCCCATAGCCAACCAACGCCGTAATCCGCTTTATGTAAAAATTGCAAATACTGGCTAAAATCACTGTGGCAGACATCAAGGTTAAAGGTGTTAATCACCGTAAGTTCGGGGGCGAATTCCTCCAGCACCTTCCAGGAAGCCGCTATATTTATAAGGTCACCCGTTAAATCAGATAATGGTGCGCCGCCGGGTAAGGGGTATTCAATGGGCGAATTGCCGTTTAAAATGTCAATGTAGAATTTTTTTATCCGCTCTTTATCCTCCCTTGTGTTAATGATGCCCGGCAAATCTTGAACTTCCCGTTCAAAGCTGTTATTCAGGAAAGTTGATATCTTCTCCAAGCGCTGAATTTCGTCTGGCTGAAAAAAACTTGCGTCGGCGTATAGTTTTTGTCCCAGATCTCCAAAAATGGTTGCTGGCCTGATGTAATTCGCGCCATACATCGGGCCGTAATCAGGGTCCTGACTGTAATTCAGCGAGGGGTATGGCCCAAGTCCTTCAGAAATCCACCAGGCATTCAATGCAGACTTTGATGGGTCGCTGTGTTTGCGATAATATTCGAAAATCGTAGGTGAAGATGGGTTGATATTTAGGTTTAATCCCGTTTCGGTGTAAGCACCGGTCATGGCAACTGTGTGACCGTTATAATGACCAGTAGGCCCCTGTTGATAGCGCATTTCCGGAAAAAGCGCTCCCTGAGCCTGTAACGAATTGCCCAGAATGGCATTCCAAGGTGAATAGACCAGATTTTGACCGGGCATGCTGCCGCTGAGCATATTTCCCATGACATTTCCAGGCGTATTGATGCCCTGGTCTTGCAAATACATTTGTTTGACACTTTCCTGGTTTCTTATTCCTCCTCCAAACAAAATAAAAACCACGTGGTCAACCAGGCGTGAACCGCTGGCGGCAAATAGCCTTCCGCTGGGTAAAATATAAGGTGCTGCTATGGCGCCGGCCGATGCGAGGACAGTGTTTCTTATGAATTTACGTCGGTTGTGCTTCTTCATGATTTCTCAGTAGTAATAGTATTCATTCGAGAGCACAAAAGAAGTATAGATATCATCAACAGTGATCTTTGAATCTTTAATGATTATATCTGCCAAATAGATCTTTTCATATTCGGTTGGATAGCGCTGATAAAACTTTCGATAAACATAAGAGACAAACGATTGGATATCGGCACGCATTTCAGCATCGGTGGGCTGATCTACAAAACTGGCTTTCAAGTAGTGACTCAATGTCAATTCATTGACCATTGTTTTATCCCCGGTAGCGAGGCTTAATTCGTTCAATTCCGAAAGTTCATTCGTGGGTATGGTTTTATTGAATAGGTCGCTGTAAAGGATGGAGATATACTGAGTCGGTGTTTTCTGCTTCGTTTTTTCGGCACTTGTAGAATACAACCTCACAGTGTCTACTTCATAAATGATGTTGTCATAGACCTGTTCCTCCCGGTATTCTTTCTTGCATGAAGAGAAAACAAATAACAGAGTTGCCAGGATAGAAAGAAAAAGTATATTCTGATTAAAAACCCGCATACTCATCTGATTTAATGATTTCTGTCTGCATCAGGCCATAATTACCATGCGCAATATAGTCACTGGTTAATTTCGCCAATTCCAGCGATGATGGGTCGCGCAGAAGCAATGTGCTAAAAGCGTCAAGGACCCGGCCCTGGTAAAACTCGGGATCTTCAGTAATAATGTTTAGAAAATCCACTTTTGTCCTGCCTTCACTACGCAGAATCTGGACGGATACTCCATCAACCATCTGAACACCATTGTTCTTTTCATTCTCGGTAGGATAGCGCTTAAATAGGTTTTCAAAACACGAAATCACGAAGTTTTCCGAACCCATGTTGATCTCGTCATAGATCAAATTGAAGCTCATTCTTCTGAAATACTCGTTCAACGTGATCTTGCCATCTCTATAGTCGCCAAGCACTTCCAAAAGCAGGTCCAGTTTTTCAACTTCATAGCCAATGAATTGCCCAAGAAAAGTATCTCCTTGCTGGTAATAGAAATCCCTTACAAAGGAATACTCCTGCTGTACACCGACAATCTCGTCATAGCCCATTCCATTCAACAGCAAGTCAACATTAATCTGGAACAAACGATCGTGGTAAGCTTGATTCTTAAGAATATTTGAAATAACGACTTCCCTGGACGCAATGCTTAGTTCATTGTCTTTCAAATAGGCAACGATGCTATCCCTGACTGAAAATTCCGGCTTCAATCCAATCATGTCGATGTAAATCTTATCGACATAATTTTCAATTAAAATCGACGGGATGCCATTGTAGGGTGGTGCCTGATTACCCTTGACAATGAGCTGCTCATGAATGATTTTTTCCTCTTTTTGGCAAGAGAATGTGCCAGCTACGAGCAGAATAAATGAAAGTATTTTAACTAATTTCAATTCAGCTGTTCAATTTTCCCTAAAGGTCAGAAAAAAAATACAAATCCAAAAAGGAAGGGTGAATGACGCGCAGTTGCTAGGTGTGTTAGGTTTTTATCAATTTTATCTTAGGTTTTCATTTCTTTTATTGTTGAGAAAGGAGGTGGTCGATGCTGTGTTCTGCAAAAAATTAACATTGCGACAAAGTACAGTTCAATTCAAGGCGCTTTCTTTACCTGTGAAGCAAAAGCGCACTATGCGGGATCAATCATGATCGAGTGACCCAAAAAGGTTCGTCATTTGTGGTCGTAAAATCTGGATACTTTCTCTATTTTCACGAACTGGTAAACAATGGACTTCAACTTATTTGACACCCTGACCTTGATCGGAGCTCTTGGCTTCTTCATTTATGGAATGAAGGTCATGAGCGAAGGCATCCAAAAAGCAGCTGGGAGCAAATTGCGCCAGATCTTAGGAGCCATGACCCAAAACAGGTATTTTGGGGTGCTCACCGGTTTTCTTATAACTGCCTTGGTGCAGTCTTCTTCTGCAACCACGGTCATGACGGTAAGTTTCGTCAATGCCGGCTTGCTTTCACTGATGGAATCCGCCGGAGTAATGATGGGTGCTAATATCGGTACAACGGTGACGGCCTGGATGATCTCCATTTTTGGTTTCAAAGTCAAAATTGCCGCGATCACCCTGCCTATTATCGCTATAGCCTTTCCCATGCTTTTTTCAAAACGAAGCCGTACCAAATCACTCGCAGAATTTCTCATTGGGTTCGCCCTGTTATTCATGGGACTGGATGCATTAAAAACCTCGGTTCCAGACTTAAAGAATAATCCACAGGTACTGGCATTCCTCTCTGGATATACCGACATGGGTTACCTCTCAAGTATTATGTTCATAGGTATTGGCGCCTTGGTCACCATTATTATTCAATCTTCGAGCGCATCGATGGCGCTGACCCTTGTCATGTGCAACAGTGGATGGATACCTCTGGAAACCGCGGCAGCCATGGTTCTTGGAGAAAACATTGGCACGACCATCACAGCTGAATTAGCATCTCTGGTAGGTAATGTCCACGCTAAAAGATCAGCCAGAATACATTCACTTTTTAATATCATTGGGGTTACCTGGATGATTTTTTTAATGCCATTGTACATCGAACAGATTGTCAAATTAGTCGTCTGGTCGGGAATGAATTCTCCATATGATGACCCAGAATCCATACCAATTGCATTGTCTTATTTCCATACGGCCTTCAATGCTTCGAATGTGCTTTTATTGATCTGGTTCGTTCCAAATTTGGTGCAACTTGCAACCAAGACGGTTCCCTCAAAAGGAGATAATGATGAACAGTTCCATTTAGAATATCTGGGAACTGGCCCTTCCAGCACCTCCGAATTATCAATGGTCGAGGCCAATCGAGAGGTAATAAAATTGGGTAAATTGATTCATAAGATGTCCGACCTAATCCCAAAAGTCCTGTTTGAAACTGATAAGAAGAAGTTCAATAAGATGATTGAAAGTTTTCAGAAATACGAGGACATCGCCGACCGAATGGAAGTTGAAATTTCGACTTACTTATTGAAAGCTTCTGAAGGTGAGATAAGTGATCAATCGACCCTTGAATTACGGGCAATGCTGGCCATCATCACCGACTTGGAAAGGGTCGCCGACCTTTGCTATGAAATGTCCAGGTTATTGGAACGAAAGGCCGAGAATAAGATCTATTTTACTCCCGAGCAACGAAACAATCTGATCGCCATGTATAAATTGTTAGAGGTTGCGATTGTGAATATGGAGCAATCAATAAAGCTGGAAGACCCCACAATTCCAACTCAGAAAGCGAAAGAAATAGAAGATACCATAAATGCCTTTCAGGTAAAATTGCGCGAAGAATACCTGGACGACGTGAGTAAAGGAAATTTTACTGTTCAGAGTGGGATCATTTACAATGACCTTTTCAGTGCCATGGAAAAAATAGGAGATCACCTCGCCAACGTCTCGGATTCCATAGCTCTGGAAAAAGACATTAAGGTGTTATAAGGGCTTCTGTTTGCACCACATTACTCCTGTGAAGCGCCCGGTCTATCAAATAGATGGAAAATTTAATCGTGTCGTCCGGAAATTCATTGAGCACCTCATTCAAAGTAATGTATATATCGCCTTCAAGCGATTTATCCTTGCCGTCGGGAACCAAATAAGCTACACGATAGTAATAGCCAACAGTATCAGGGAAATATCCGGTGTCAGGTGATGATTTGGGATAGCATTTGGAATCGTAGTCCAATACAGTTCCTATCACATATTCGCCATCTTTCAGGTAAAACGGGTCTATGAGCAAGTTGTAATGATATTCGTCACAGGGACCAAAGGGAAATTGTTCTTCGCCTTCCCTGAATCCGATGTCGCCGTCGCCATCGGTAAATGAAATTCGAAGCTCAATGTCATTGCCCTCGACTGTCATTGAACGGTATTCAATCTTAGGAATCTCGGAAAATTCCTCTCTTTTAAGACAGGATGTAAAAAGAATCAGTAGTAAAATACCCATTAGGTTCTGTCGGGACATAAAGTCAAAATTAGTCATTAATCGCAGCTCTTGGCTAACTTCGTTGCATGGTCATGGAAGCTGAAAATATAAAAAAACAGATCTTTCGCATAAAGAACGACCGGGACTTTGAGGAAATTGCCCTGAGAGTATACAATCTGCAAGCGGCGAGCAATCCGGTCTTCGCAGAGTTTCTGGACATCACAGGAAGACCCAAAGCTATTTCTTCATTGACCCAAGCAACATTCATGCCAATTGATTTCTATAAGACAAGAAATGTTGTACTGGGTGGTATGGAAATCAGCTTGGAATTTAAAAGCAGCGGAACCACAAAAGGGGGAGTAAGAAGTCGTCACTTGATCCATGACATAGCTCTTTACCGCAGTAGTTTTCAAAAGTGTTTTGAATTATTTGTAGGAGCACCAGCAGAAATGGAAATACTAAGCTTGCTTCCTAACTACGAAGAAAACAAAGACAGTTCCCTTTTATTCATGGTCCATGAACTTAAAAAAATGGGAATTAAAGCTGATCGTTCATTCAATTCGACCGAAGAACTGATGGATGCAATGTCCAGAAACAGTGATGACTCAAAAGAAACCATCTTATTCGGGGTGTCTTTTGCACTGCTCGACATGGCCGAAAGAGCTGCAGGTGATCTCTCTCATATCACCATTATTGAAACCGGTGGCATGAAGGGAATGCGAAAAGAGATCACCAGAGAGGAACTCTATAAAACGCTCCAAACCAAGCTAAATCCAAAGGCCATTTTATCTGAATACGGCATGACGGAACTGTTG
Organism: Vicingaceae bacterium; assembly: GCA_040220895.1. Classification (GTDB taxonomy): domain Bacteria; phylum Bacteroidota; class Bacteroidia; order Flavobacteriales_E; family Vicingaceae; genus UBA11591. The sequence continues at coordinate 73,647 of JAVJVY010000016.1, read as the reverse complement.
TCGCAGGCATACGCCAACCAGAGCGGGATCTTTTATACCCCACCCTGGATGAGTATTTCTATAAGGGATTTGAACGATCCTTTTTCAAGAAGCGCGAAAAGTTCTGGTGCAATTAACGTCATTGACCTGGCAAATCTATATTCATGTTCCTTCATCGCAACAGAAGACTTGGGCAGGCTATATGAAGATGGGGGCTTCGAGGTTCTGGGTCGAATGGATTTCAGCGACATCAGAGGGTGCAACTTGCTCTACGAAAACTAGTCAGCGGATTGGTAGAATTTGCCTTGAAATATCTCCGGCCAGATCGCGGTATGCTTCTCGCAGGTCCGATATGCGCAAACCTCGGTATTTCATGTTTTCTTCGGCCGGAACAACCCTGAACCGTTGATTAGCTCCAAAAGTGATCAGGTTTTGCTGATCATCAAAAAAGTCAAAATCGACCATGTGCTCAGAATATTGACCATACTTTCTTGCTTTACTGAGCTTAACATTATCCGTGACCTCAAAGATCCGATACCAGGAGAATACCAGAACAAATTCGCATTGGTAATCCTGTAGTAGTTTTTGATATAAATTGGTATGAATAGAGGACAAGTTGGCCGCGTAATGACCTTGGGCATTATTCATCTCAAATTTCAAAAGGGACTCAATGTTCTTATAATCTCTTACACTGATTAATTGATACCGCACATGTTCAAAGTCACCTAATACAAATGCATCTGAAAAAACACGAGTAAGGGTAAAAAAGTATTCATCGTTTTGCATTCCTGTCAATTGGTTGATATAGGACCGCTTGAACTCGGTGTGAAATTCGAATCGATCAAATGGAATGAGCAAGACATTTTTTCGACGTTCGACTTCCGTTTGAGCATTTAAATTGCAAAAGAATGTGAAGCAAAAAAACAAAGAAAAAAGAACAGGAGTTTTTTTCAATTGATCACCGTAATGAGATAGAAGTTTTTCTTTCCGCGTTGGACGATGATATATGCATCTCCAAGTAAATCGTCAATATTCACGGTTTTATCATCGGTTACCTTTTCCTGATTTATAGAAATAGCATTGGAATTCAACATTCTTTTTGCCTCCCCTTTTGACTGCACTACCTTTGTTTGCTCCGCAAGGAAATCCACCACCGCTATTCCAGTGGTCAAGTCTGATTTTTTCAAAGAGAACTGAGGAACATCTGCAAATATTTCCTGAATCTGACTTCCACTCAATGCCAATAGTTCTTTCTTGGTTGATTTTCCAAATAGGATCATCGAAGCCGCAACTGCGCTTTGTAATTCTGCTTTGGAATGTATTCTAATGGTCATCTCCTCGGCAAGCGTCTTTTGAAGTAAACGAGTGTGGGGTTCAAGCAAATGCTGTGCCGAAATGGTTTCAATTTCTTCTTTGCCCTTGAGCGAAAATATGCGCACATACCTAACGGCGTCTTCGTCGCTCGTATTAAGCCAGTACTGGTAGAATTTATAAGGAGATGTCATGGCGCTGTCCAGCCAAATATTTCCACCTTCAGATTTGCCGAATTTCGTCCCGTCTGCCTTTGTTATCAACGGTGCAGTGAGGACGTGCGCTTCGCCACCGTCCTTTCTTCGTATCAATTCTGTGCCGGTCAACATATTGCCCCATTGATCGGAACCCCCTACCTGCAGGCTCACATTATTATTTTTGAAAAGGTGATAAAAATCGTACCCCTGTACCAATTGATATGTAAATTCTGCAAAAGATATACCGGAGTCCATTCTGGACTTGACCGAATCCTTTGCCATCATGTAGTTGATGGTAATGTGCTTTCCCACGTCCCTCAAAAAAGAGAGAAATCCGATGTCGGCAAACCAATCATTGTTGTTGACCAACTCTGCCTTGTTTTTTTGCTTTGAGAAGTCGATAAACTTCTCCAGTTGCTTTTTTTGTGATTGAAGATTGAACTCGATCTGCCCCAAGTCCAGCAATTGGCGTTCTTTGGATTTACCGGAAGGATCGCCAATCATACCGGTTGCACCACCCATTAGCACCACCGGTACATGACCGTGTCGCTGAAAATGCAAGAGCAACATAACCGGCACCAAATTGCCGATATGCAAGGAATGAGCTGTGGGGTCAAATCCGGCATAAGCCTTCAATGCTCCTTTTTTTAGCAATTCTTCCAATCCAGGGGTGTAATCTTGCAGCAAACCCCTCCATTTGAGTTCTTCGAGTAATTCCATTTGATAGGCCTGGTAAAGGCCTCAAAAATAACTAAATTTAACGGCTGCAATTCTCATTCACGCTCACACAACACGATGAAACTCGTTACCGGAGGTACTGGCTTGTTAGGAAGTCATTTACTACACAGCTTAGTGAGTGGTGGATCGGCGATTCGGGCCACCTACAGGCGTAAATCAAGCATCGAAAAGACGAGACAAATCTTTTCCTATTATGGCAGCGACAGCCTTAAGCGATTCCATTCGATAGAATGGGTAAAAGCTGATCTTCTGGATGTTTGTCAGCTCGAAAAAGTTTGCAACGGAATTCAAGAGGTCTACCACTGTGCCGGTATGGTATCATTTAACCAAAAACACCACCACCTCATGATGAAAACCAATGTGGAGGGAACGGCGAATCTTCTCAACGCATCATTGAATGCGGGCGTAACCAAATTCTGTCATGTGAGTTCAATAGCCACGTTCGGCAGACCTGAAAAAAATGCGGATTTTGTCCATGAAAACAGCAGACACGATGAAAACGATCGGTTCAGTATGTATGCTAAAAGCAAGTATCTGGCAGAACTTGAGGTCTGGAGAGCAGCAGAAGAAGGCCTTAACGCAATGATTATTAACCCATCAACCATCATCGGGTCAGGAAACTGGGAATATGGCAGTTCTGCAATTTTTTCGAGAGTGAAAAAGGGATTGTTGTTTTACACCGAAGGCATTAATGGATTCATTGATGTCAGGGACGTTGTTAATGCCATGAAAGCTTTAATGGAGAGAAATGCTTTTAGGGAACAATTCATTCTGGTTGGGGAAAACCTCAGTTTCAAAGTCCTGTTATCATACATTTCAGAAGGACTGGGTTTAAAGGCTCCGGCATACCGCGCTACTAAAATAATGAGCGAAATTTTATGGAGATTTGAGCAGATCAGGTGCCTGGTTCAAGGCTCGGAACCGGTTATTACCAAAGAAAGTGCCAAAATTGCGCTAGACAAGCAATTCTATTCAAACGCCAAAGTAAAAGAACGCCTGAACATGGAATTCATACCGATTCAGCAGGCCGTTAACGAGGCCTCAAGAAACTTCAAGAGTTAAGAGGCGATCATTTCGGCCTGTTTTTCAGTGATCCGGATAATGATATCGTCGTAAAGCAATTCAAATTCCTTTGGATCGGCCATATAATATTCCATAGATGAACGAAAATCTTGCTCGTTGATTTTATAGTTGTTAAAAATCCATTTATAGGTCTTGTACAAATCAATGGCCTCCCGGCTCTTGTCTACCGAAATTTGATGAGCAGATTCAAAGATCTGGACATCCGTCAACACTTCGATCATGGTTTCTCTGGCAATAAGATTTGTGGGTTTTTCTCTATGTTCTCCCGCACAAGCGCAAAACAGGCAAGTGATTAGGAGGGAGCTAAACCAATACTTATGATTCATGGCAATCATTCTTCTACAACCTTGTTGAATACGTATCCCGCTGACTCAACTGAATTTCTCAATTCAGTTTCATTCATGCCATTGCCCTTTAGCACTACCTTTCCTGAGGCAAGATCAACAGACGATTCATTCACATGATCCAATTGCAAGAGACTTGATTCTACCCTGGAAGCGCAATTCTCACAAGTCATGCCCTGAACTTCTATGATCAATTCCTGATTTGATTTCTTCCTGGCACTTTGTTTCTTTTTAAAGAATCCCAGCATTTTTATGAAATAATATTTTAAGAGCACCAAAGCTAAAAATAATGCAGACAGCCGTTCAATCCAAGGCCAGGTGCTACCATGGTCGTGCATGGGTTCAGAAACATCGGGAACAAAAAAGTCTTTGGGAAATAAGTGGTTGATGCCCAATCCAAATAATAGTGAACCTATCACAAGTGAAGCGATGTAAATTAACAAGGTCCTTTTTCCAAGAGCCTTTGATATTACGGTCATGGTAGCCATATTAGTAGCAGGGCCTGCCATTAAAAATACCAATACCGCGCCTGGGTTGAGGCCTTTCATAAGCAGCACCGCAGCGATAGGCACTGATCCTGTGGCACAAACATAAAAGGGTATGGAAACCACGAGCACAATGAACATGCTGATAAGCTCATTCCCCATATAGACAGATTCAAAAAAATCCACCGGAATGGCCACCGATATAAGGCCTGCAAGGGCAAGTCCTATTAAGAGCCAGTCTGCAATATCTCCAAGAAACTCATCAAAAGCATAATTCCAAATTCGATACAATGGATTTCCTTTAGGCAAAGTTGGGGTCTCTGCCTCCGTGGATTGATCAAATTCAATTTCAGGTTTATTTTCGCCTTCAGAACGATTTACAAAATAGCCTCCCGCCACCCCGGTTATCAATGCAATGATGGGCCTGGCAATGGCAAATGGCAGACCAAGTAAACTATAGGTCACCATGATGGAATCAACACCGGTTTGAGGAGTTGATATCAGAAATGAAACCGTGGCGCCTTTCGATGCCCCTTCTCTGTGAAGAGAGATGCCGGTTGGTATCACCCCACAAGAGCATAGTGGAAGTGGAATTCCCATCAGGGAAGCGTAAATAACGGACTTGAGATTTCTTTTTGCAAACAACTTGTTTAGTGTTTGCTTAGGAAGATATACGTGAAGAACACCGGCAATAAAAAAGCCCAGCAATAAGTAAGGGGCCATCTCTGCGGTGAGATTGACCAAGGCCACAATGTATTGGGTAAATAACTCGAGCATAATCAGTCGGTGTAAAGTTACGCCGAAAGGAGCTCTTTAAAAGAAATTAATGGTTTTAATCGAGGGACTTAATTAAGCGCTTCGGCTCCAGCCACAATTTCCAGAATCTCTCCGGTGATTGCCGCTTGTCTGGCTTTGTTGTAGCTCAGTTTCAATTCCTTGATCAATTCAGATGCATTGTCGGTCGCTTTATGCATGGCCGTCATTCTGGCCCCGTGTTCAGCAGCGTATGAATCCAGGATGGCCTTGTACAATTGAATCTTCAAGGACTTCGGTATCATTTCTTCTACGATCAATTCTTTATCCGGTTCAAAGATATAATCCCCACTTTTAGTTGCTGATGTATCTTCAGGTGGTGGAAGAATTGGGAGGAAATTCTCAGAAATTACATTCTGGACAGCTGCATTTTTAAATTCGTTATATACCAACAAGATCTCATCAAATTGCTTACTTCCATAGGCAGTGATTATTTTCTTTGCTATCTCACTGACATAATCGAAGTTCAAATTGTCGTAAACAGAACTCAAATTTTTAGGAAGCGTCGTACCTCCAATCCCATAATCGGTTTTTTTGAAATAATCTTCCGCTTTTTTTCCGATCGAAAGAACAGTGATCTGCTTCGATTGCTTGTGTTCTTCAATTAATCTTCGGGTTTCCTTAATGACATTGGAATTAAAAGCACCACACAATCCGCGATTGGAAGAGACGGTGATAATCAGTAATTGATCACCATCTCTTTTTTGAGTGAACAATCCCTCGGAAGAAATTGAACCGCTTAAGTTACCCATGATCTCATTCAACTTGGCAGCATATGGCCTTAGTTGTTGAATGGCATCCTGAGCACGTCTAAGCTTGGATGCACTCACCATTTTCATTGCAGATGTTATCTGCATGGTAGAGCTGACCGAGGTTATGCGGTTCCGTATTTCTTTGAGATTTGCCATCGTTCTTAGCCCTCCTGAACGTATTTCTGCGCCATATCATGACCAACGCTTTCAAGAACAGCTGTAATTTCATCGGTCAATTTTCCGGCTTTTAACTCGTCAAGTTCTTTCCTGTTGTGTGCTTCCAGATGATCAAGGTAATTTCGCTCAAATTCCTTTACCTTATTAACCGGTACATCTTTTAGCAGTCCCTTACTTCCCAAATAGATAATGGCCGTTTGTTTCTCAACAGCCATGGGTGAAAATTGACCTTGTTTCAGAATTTCAACATTTCTGGCACCTTTATCAAGAACAGACTTTGTGGCCGCATCCAGGTCAGAACCAAACTTGGAGAAGGCCTCTAATTCACGGTACTGTGCCTGATCCAATTTGAGCGTTCCGGCCACTTTTTTCATAGACTTGATCTGGGCGCTACCTCCAACCCGGGATACCGAGATACCCACATTAATTGCCGGTCTCACACCAGCGTTGAACAGATTGGATTCCAAAAAGATCTGTCCATCCGTAATTGAAATAACATTGGTTGGAATGTAAGCAGAAACGTCCCCAGCCTGTGTTTCAATGATTGGCAATGCCGTCATGGAACCGCCACCCTTTACCTTATCCCTCAATGAATCCGGAAGGTCGTTCATTTGAGCGGCCAATTTATCTGAATTAATGATCTTGGCAGCACGTTCCAGCAATCTTGAGTGCAAATAGAAAACATCACCGGGATAGGCCTCTCGACCAGGAGGTCTTCGAAGCAAGAGAGAAACCTCGCGATAAGCTACGGCTTGTTTTGAAAGATCATCATAAATGATCAGGGATGGCCTTCCAGTATCCCTAAAATATTCTGCAATGGCCGCTCCCGAAAAAGGGGCAAAGAATTGCATTGGGGCTGGATCTGAAGCCGAAGCGGCAACAACAACCGTGTAATCCATTGCGCCATGATCTTGCAACGTCTTAACAATACCCGCAACGGTAGAACTTTTCTGCCCGCAAGCTACATAAACGCAGAACACAGGCTCTCCGCGGTCGTAAAACTCTTTCTGATTTATAATGGCATCAATAACAACAGCTGTTTTACCTGTTTGTCTGTCACCAATCACAAGTTCACGTTGTCCTCTTCCAATTGGAATCATGGCATCAATGGCCTTGATGCCGGTCTGCAACGGCTCATTCACCGGTTGCCTGAAGATAACTCCCGGGGCTTTGCGCTCGATGGGCATCTCTACCAATTCACCTTCAATTGGACCCTTTCCGTCAATAGGGAAGCCCATGGTATTAACCACACGGCCCAACATGCCTTCTCCTGTACGAATGGAAGCGATCCTTTTGGTTCTTTTAACGACATCGCCTTCTTTAATGTCATGGGTCTCTCCCAGCAGCACGGCGCCAACGTTATCTTCTTCCAGGTTCAAAACAATGCCCTGCACACCTGTACTGAATTCAATCAATTCACCGGATTGAACATTGGACAAGCCGTAAATTCGTGCAATCCCATCACCAACCTGCAGAACCGAACCTACTTCTTCAAGTTCAGCTTCGGTGCTCAGTCCAGCTAATTCCTTTTTTAATATTGCAGATACCTCTGCTGGTTTTATGTCAGCCATTTTATTGCCGTTTAAAATTTAATCGTGTATAAGTCTTTGCTAAATTCTCTCTCGAGTTTAGCAATATTCGATCTTACCGAGGCGTCGATCTGAACGTCTTTCATCCTGATAACGACCCCGCCTATCAGTTCCTCTTTGATATTTTCAATTAATTCAATTTCATCTTTTATCTGCGTCTTTAAGTATTCCATGATGGATTTGCGGTTTTCCTCATTCAGTGGGGAAGCCGTTTCGACGTAAACGATATTGATGTTCTTGTAATCTTTGTATTGTTTAATAAATGCCCATGTAATATCCAAAATCAACTGTTCTCTGGATTTACGGATAATGATCTCAAAGAATTTAGCGCTCAACGTCGATATTTGATCCTTAAAGACCGTACTGAAAATACGTTTCTTTTTATCGGCCTTTATTACCGGACTTTTAAGCATTACATTAAGGTCCGGACATTCAACAAGGGTTTTGCTGACTAACTTCATGTCAACGAGTGTTTCCTCCAGCACATTCCTCTCAACAGCCAATTCTAATATTGACTTTGCATATCGAGCCGATACCCTTGGAAGCAACATATTAATTCAGTTTAAAGTCTTTTAACGAACCTTTGACCAATTCGTCCTGTTTCTTTTGATCTGTCAATTCGCTTTTCAATATTTTCTCTGCGATCTCAATTGAAAGGGCAGCGACCTGATCCTTTAATTGTGAAATGGCCGCCTTCTTCTCGTTCTCGATGGTTTCTTTCGCCTGTTTCACAATTTTACCGGCTTCTTGCTGTGCGGCTGTTTTGGCGTCTGTGATAATGCTGTTCTTGGTTTCTCTCGCTTCTTTGAGCATTTCATCGCGTTCGGCGCGCGCCTCGTTCAGCAATTTTTTATTGCCCGCCTTCAATTCGGCCATTTCAAATTTTGCCTTATCTGCGGCCTTTAATGCCTCGGTGATGGACTCTTCGCGCTCCTTAAGGGCAGAAAGAATAGGTTTCCAGGCAAATTTCTTGAGTAGGAATAAAACAATTAAGAACGATAAAGTCGTCCAAAATACAAGTCCTATTCCAGGTGTAACTAATCCCATGTTATTTGTTTTTAAAAAGAAAGGACTCCCGGGCCAACCGCCCGGGAACCCATTCAACTATTTAAAGAAATACGACCAAAAGACACAATACAATGGCAAAGAAAACCGCTCCTTCTACAAGGGCAGCTGCCACAATCATGTTGGCCCTGATATCTCCAGTTGCTTCAGGCTGACGAGCCATCGATTCCAAAGCGGAACCTCCGATTCGACCAATACCGACACCGGCACCAAGGGCGGCAATACCAGCACCGATTCCGGCACCCATTATTCCCAACGCCTTGCTACCTTCGGCAGCAGCTTGAAGTATTACAGTTAACAACTCCATGATTATTGAATTAAATTAAAATTAAACACAAGAGATTCATCTAATGGTGCTCTTCTACTGCCTGCCCAAAATAAAGGGCTGACAACAAAGTGAACACGTAAGCTTGTAAAAAAGCGACCAACAATTCCAGGGTATTCATAAAAATCGAAAACGCCACTGAAACCACCGATACTGCCCATCCTGCACTTTCTCCGTTCGACTGAGCAAAAATGAAGATCAGACTTGTAAACGATAAAATAATTATATGTCCCGCCGTAATGTTGGCAAAAAGTCGTAGCATCAAAACAATGGGCTTTGAAAAGACACCCAATACTTCGATGGGCAGCATGATAGGCAACAACCATAATGGTACCCCCGGTGGCCTGACGATATGCATCCAATATCCTTTGTTTGCGCTTACCGAAGTGATGATAAAAGTAAAGGCTGCAAGAACCATGGTGACCGCGATGTTTCCAGTAACATTCAATCCCCCTAAGAATGGAATAAGGCCCAAGAAATTACAGATCAATATGAAGAAAAAGATGGTCAGTAAAAAGGGCATAAAACGCTCATATTTATGGCCGATGGAGGGCTTGGCAACTTCGTCTCTTACGAATAAAATGATGGGCTCCATAACCGACTGCACGCCGGTCGGGGCCTGACCTTTGTTTTTACGATATCCTTTGGCGGTTCCCAGAAACAGCCAGAACATAATTCCAAGACAAAGGAAGATGCCTACCACATTCTTTGTAATTGAAATATCTGTAACCGCCAGACCTGAAACCTCTGTAATATGTTCGTGTTCAATGAGGTAAGTATTCCCTGTTTTTGCACTCGAGTAGGGGCTGTTACCGTGATGAAAAGCACTTGACATGAAAATATCCAACCCTTTTTCAGTATAAACCACCACGGGAAGTGGAATGGTTAATCCATCAAAAATGTGCAGTTCATGGGCGTCCTGAACATGATGGATTATTGTCTCCCCTGCGTTGTATCCTTCTTCCTGGTGATCGGTTTCTGAAGCGGAGGTATGATCAGGAATCAAAACAATCGCCAAAAAGGCAGTGATAAAAATGAATAATCTCTTGATTTTCAATGTTTTATTTATTCAATGTTAGAAGCAGATCTTCCATCCTGAAAATTCGACCGCAAAAGTAGACAATTCTAGGTCAAATAAAAATAAATAAGGGTCAAAATCACCTTAATCTTCCTGCTTGGGAATTGAGGCCCGCTGGGCCTTTAGAATTTGAATTACAGAGAATACAGAAAAGATCATGTAAAGACTAATGTAGTTGATACCGTAGGTCTTTGGATCGGCTATTCCGGCGTAGATGACGATCAGTAAAATTAAAAGCGAGAGGAACATTTTAAGACCGAGTGCGCCCATGAATGACCAAATGAATTGTTGGGGTCTTTTTTTAAGACTTGAATTCAAGTAAAACTGGATAAAAAGAACGGCACCAACAAAATAAAAGAAGGTGAAATAATATACTGTTCCAAAAGGCACATTTAATAGTTCGTCAAGGATGAAATAGTCCAATGGAAGCAACAATACTACCATGACAAGTAAACGAAATAGAAATGCAACCAAGGCTTATATTATTTTGATGAAATATCTCTGATGATGATCCACATAGCAACTCCTACCGACAAAACAGACAGCAGCATGGTTATGTAGGGCCTTTCATAGGCCAAATACTCATCCAACTTCATGCCTGCATAAACTCCAACCAGGATGATGACGATCATCCTTAACGCAATATTGGTATACTTTATGAATTCCCTGCTGCTGCCAAGGTTCTGCTTAGGAGACTTTTTGGGCCTCTTCATGCTTCTTGTCCAGGTCTTTCACGACGCCACCCATTTTGCAATTTCCTGTGAAACTTGCACCGGGTTCAATGTGGAGCTTATTGGTAGATATTTCTCCTTCAAAGTTGCAAGCTGCCTTGAGTGAAAGAAGTTCATGAACACTTAGTTTAGCTCGTATCGTTCCCGACAGTTCCGCATTTTTACAGATAATGTCACCCTCGATGCGTCCGCTTTCACCTACTACGACTCGGCCTTCGGTTTCAAGGCTGCCAATTAATTTTCCGTCTATTCTGATATCACCGGTACATTTAATGTTGCCATTAATCTCTGTACCTGCCTTGATCATGTTTCCCAACAATGATTCAGTCTCGTTACTCTTTGCCATCTTCTTTCAAATACCGGTTAAAAATATGCCGGCAAATATATGAAATACCCTGATTATGAGCTAATAACTATCAATTAAGGTAATTATCTGCGTAAAACGATAAATAGGTTGCCACATTCTTCTCTTTGTAGAAATAGGCGAAATTTTCAGTAGATATAATAAAACGATCGTACTGCTTTTTAACCACTTTGTCTAAAAAATCAGGATATTGAGAGATGTTTTGCAGATAAACCATGCCGTCGTTCTTATCCTTAAAGCTTTTTACGGAAATCATTTGAAATGATCCGTTGAACACCACTGCACCGACGTTGTACTTTCCAGGACCTACGCTATTCAAATTATAGTCCGAAATAGCAAGTTTAACATCGTCTACGGTCTTGCTGTTGTTTGGAACCATCACCACAAACACGTGTTCATCGCGAAAGTTCTTTTTATACAAGGCCTCACGGAATTCCTTTTCCTTTTCCATACTACCCATTTTATCCAGGATCTTTTGAGCGGCCTTTCCGACGTCGTCAGAAGGATAGGTGGCAACAACTTCTTCAAGGGCCTTTTTGAATTCAGAAGGTTTTTTTGATTTTCCATAGGCCAGTGCTTTCAAGTAGTCAAATTTTGGCTTCATGTGACTATTTCCAAAGAGGCTGTCTGACTTTCCGCATGTGGCAATGACATCACCATACAACCCGTACTGATAAAGTTGATAAGTAGCCCTGTAATACGCTTCTATCTGCTCTTTCTTGTCTCTTTTATTTTTAATGTAATCAGGGTTATTGATGATTCGTGCATATTCGCTGAAGGGATAATCTTCCAGAATCTTGAGTCGATACTTATTGGCAAGGTCCCCGTCTTCTGTGAGCAAGGCAATTCTGTAAAGCTGATAATAAGAAGGTGCGGTATGCCGGCAAGTGTCGTATTCATTAACGATTCTCAGAAAACTTAAATTAGCGCTTTTATAATCCATAAAATCTTCCCTGAAAATATTGCCCGCCGCATAAAGGGCGTCAATGACTTTGTTGTGAGATGCTGCCATGGCACTGTCTGTAAGTGGCAGCTGCCTGAGATAAAATTCTACATCGGTTTCGTCAATGACGCTCTCAAGGCTATCTAATTCTGCTTCGGCATCTTCTTCAGAAGAAAAAGTTACCAAGGTGTTCTTATCCTTCCTACGCCAGTTATCTTCCAATGTGCGATCACCCCATTGCTTCTTGAACTCCGAAACGCCAAAACTTTTATTGCTCTGATTATAAAAATACCACTGACCAGCATTCGTTCCTGTACTTCGTTTGTTTGCCAGCTCATAGCTTTGGGCAAATCCCCGTTCCAGCTGCAGGCGCTGCTCCTCCTTATTCTGTTCTGCCTTTTTTACCAGACCGGCAATGATCTTATCCCGTTCCTTTTCACTTAACGAGGCCATGGCCCTCAAACTATCTTCCACCCTGATGATCAATAAATTCTCTACCAGGTCATCAAGGCTCTTTTTTCGTTCATCGGTACGATCAAATTTCTGATGATTCGGCGGAAGGATGGTTAGGCAGGAATCGTAGTACGCGTGAGCAGGAATGTACTTTGGTTTGTCGAAAAAGATGTCGCCCAACAGCATATAAGCCTCTGCTTTGACCTTATTATTACTCACACTGGTGGCCGCACTTTTTCGCAGGTATTCCATACCCAAAGCTTCATCCTCTTCTCTAAAAGCCAGTTCTGCCATTGCAAAGTAAATCTGATCTTGAAACTCGAGGTTCTTTTTATCTCTGAGCATCCTTTTAAGACGTTTTTTGATGTCTGTACTGTTATTGGCAGAAACATCGTAAGATCGGGCCTGATTCAATTTAGCATTGAATGACATGCGGTAATCGGGCCGCAATTTCAAGACCTCACCGTAATATTTGGTCGCATTGGGATAATCTTTCCGATCGTGGTAAACCTGAGCCAGGATGTAGGTATAACGGCGCTTAAGTTCAATATTCGGTGCAAATTCAATGGCCGATCGAAGGTGTAGCGTGGCTTCCGGCCAGTCGCTTTCGCGAATATCCAGGTCGGCGTAAAGCGCATAATATTCACTTTTGTACTCTAAGGCAACACTTGATTCCTTGATTGACTCCAATATGTCAAAAGCCCCGTTGTTGTCACCCATTTCCAGATAGCAGCGCGCCATCCATATTTTAGCTGCAAAATAGGAGGGTTTGTCGGGAAATGCGTAGGTGATGTATTCGTATATCTCAATTGCTCCAAAATACTCCTGCTTGTGAAACTTTGCTCTACCCACTAGCAAGTACGACTCATCTATCCAACGATTGTATTCTTCGTTTTTTAGGTAGATTGAATGTCGGTCGATCAATTTAGAGCATTTCTTGATGACTTCATCCATGCTATCGTAGGCGCCTTTCGCCTGTTCGTCCGATCCGTACACAAATATGGGCAGTAAATAATTGTAGTCGTCAATATGCGAGGTCTTGATGGAAGACTCATAGGCACGGATCAACTCTCTGGCGTTGAAAAAATAGTTGTAGTGAGAAGTTGTATTGTGATAGGCACGAGAGGAAAAGGTGTTCTTCTCTTTGGAACACGAATGAATACCCAATGACAGAATCGCGAGTATTGAAGAAATTAAAATACCAGACCTCACTTTAAAAATGCGCAGTTTGTTGCTATCCTAACTCGATTAAACCTTGGATATTTTGTAACGGGCTAAGTTACCAAAATAGCATCACCCCATTGATTGAGGCTTCTTTAAGAGTTAGAAATTGTGATATTTGCAGTCACAGGCTATCCATGGAACCACCCGCTAAAAAAAAGCTTTACAAGAAACTCCGCAATAAATACCGGTTGGTCATTCTAAACGACAGCACCTTTGAGGAAAAGGTATCGCTGCGTTTATCTCCTTTGAATGTATTTACCATCATCGGATCGTTTGCCCTCATTCTGATATTGTCCGTAGCAGTGATCATTGTTTTCACGCCCATCAGGGAGTACATTCCGGGGTATACCGATGTAGACCTTAGATCAGATGTCATTGAATTGGCCTTCCGTTCGGATTCAATCGAACGGCAATTGGAGCTTAAACAGAAATACCTGAACAATCTGAACTTGATATTAAGCGGAAAACCAATTCCTCAGAGCAATATTGATTACGTAGATTCTACCCTTGATTACAAGGAGATCAGTTACAAAAGGACCGCTGAGGATTCATTACTGCGTGCTTATGTTGAAAGTGAAGACCAGTTTAATATTTCATCAGCCTCGGTGATCACACCGAGTAATTTTGGTATTCGTAATTTTACTTTTTTCAGCCCTCTGAGTGGGACAATCACTGGGGAATTCGATCTTGAAAGCAATCATTTTGGAGTAGACATCGTTGCTCCAGAAAATGAAGCAATCAAATCCTGTCTTGACGGAACCGTAGTTTTTGCCGAGTGGACGGTTGAAACCGGATTCGTGATTCAAGTGCAGCACGCCGACAACTTGCTGTCCATTTATAAGCACAATGCAGTTCTTCTAAAAAACCCGGGTGATTTTGTTAAATCCGGAGAAGCCATTGCCATCATAGGGAATTCTGGCGAATTATCCACAGGACCTCATTTACATTTTGAATTATGGTTCAATGGCAGTCCTATTGATCCTCAAAATTACATGGTATTTTAATGAGCTTAAAATCCTTTGTTGCTAAAATCTTTGCCTTTGTTGTACGAAGAAAATTGTACGCAGACCATAAAATAGCTGCCAAACTTCAGGAAGAATTGCTTACATCCTTGATCAGGGATTCTTCTGCCACCACATTTGGCAGGGATCACGGATTCAGTGATATCAAGAATTATGAGGAATATAAGTCAATGGTTCCTGTCAGGGAGTACGAGGACTTGAAGCCCTACATTGAATTGATTAAAAACGGAACACCGAATGTTCTATGGAAAGGAATTCCCTTGTATTTGTCCAAAACATCCGGTACAACCTCAGGATCTAAATACATTCCAATAACTAAAGAATCAATCGACAATCATCTAAATGGCGCGCGCAACGCCTTATTGTGTTACATAGGCGAGACAGGAAAAGTCGATTTTGTTGATGGGAAGATGATCTTTTTACAAGGTAGTCCTGAACTTGAACAGGCCAATGGAATTCAAATTGGCAGGCTCTCGGGCATTGTTGCACACCACGTTCCGAATTACCTTTTAAAGAATAGAATGCCCAGTTACGGGGTCAATTGCATCGATGATTGGGAAAGCAAAGTAGAAGCAATTGCAGAAGAAACACTACATGAAGACATGCGTCTTATTAGTGGCATACCCCCTTGGGTTCAGATGTACTTTGAAATGCTCCTGAACAAGAGTGGTAAGGAAAAAATATCGGACATCTTTCCTAACTTTTCGCTCTTGGTTTACGGAGGAGTAAATTTCAAACCATACCGAAGATTGATCGATACTATTATCGGTAAGCCAGTGGACGCAATCGAAGTCTACCCGGCCTCTGAGGGTTTTATTGCCTTTCAAGATTTACAAAAAGGAGAAGGAATGCTTCTTAACGTAAACGCGGGTATCTTTTTTGAATTTGTGCGAACCGATCAATTTAACGAAGAACGCTATGAAAGAATCGCTCTTAAAGATGTCGAGCTGGATGTAAATTATGTTCTAGTTGTGAGCAGCAATGCTGGTTTGTGGGCTTATAATCTGGGGGACACTGTCAAATTTACTTCCCTTGCACCTTACCGAATTATTGTTTCAGGTAGAATTAAGCACTTTACCTCGGCCTTTGGTGAACATGTCATTGCCGAAGAAGTGGAAGGAGCGATTAATCAGGTGGCATCTGAATTAAATCTGGATATCGCAGAATTTCACGTGGCCCCGCTCGTCAATGCCGTCGAAGGAGAATTGCCAAGACATCAATGGTACATCGAAATGAATTCCACCCCAAAAGACGTCGATGAAGTAGCGAAAAAACTGGATACTTACATGCAGCATAGAAACACCTATTATAAAGACCTTCGTGTTGGCAATATTCTGCAAGAATTGGAAATCAAGCTTTTAAAAGAAAATGCCTTTCAGGCATATATGAAGTCCATTGGAAAACTAGGAGGGCAAAACAAACTTCCCAGATTGGCGAATGACCGACTCATTGCCGATGTTCTTGAAAAATATTTAATAGTGTCTTAGATGAGAATGATCTTAGCATATTATAACAAAAACCGGACAGGAATGAGAGGCTCGTGGTTTCTAATTTTCTTGTTTATCCTGACTTCCACACTATCTGCTCAGGTTATTCTGGATAAGACATCCCACGATTTTGGAATTGTAAATAAAGAAGATAAAAAATACGTGGATTTCAGGTTCACCAATATTTCCGACAAGGACATTTCAATCGCTAAATACGACACTCCATACGGAGTTTCGGTGCGCTTTTCAAATAAGGTCATTGAAGTCGATGAATCAATTTTAGTCCGCATTAAATACACGCCCAAACGCAAAGGAGAATTCACCGCAGACATTCCGGTATACCTGAGCTCAAATAACGAGCCATTTGTGCTTTCAATTAAAGGAAAAGCACTGACATTCGATGTAAATGAAAGCCTTGAAGTGCCTGAATTCTCAGAAAAAACCGAAAAAAAGTCAGAGGAAACGTTTGAACTCAATATTCTCATTGTTCGAAAAGATGATGGTTCCAGGGTTCAGGACGCCGAATTGGACATAATTTGGGATGGCGTTATGTACCGTCACTCAATGACCGGACCGGAAGGGGAAATAAAAGATGAATTTGTTCCGGACAAATATTACTTAGTTGTGAAGGCCAAGGGTTTAGGCCGTTTCGAATCTGAATTGAGTATCCACAGTGGAATGAACGATCTCAAGATCGAACTCGGTCCGGAAGGAACCTTAAGTCAGGTAATTCAGGATTCGGCCGATACTTACGAAACAGAGATCGTGACCGTTGCAGAGGATAATCTACCAATCGCCACGGAACCCGTCATTTTACCCGAGTTGCCCACAGAGGAAGAAAATCCAGGTTTTCCCAAGGGAGAGTTTGCCCCTAATAACATCGTTTTCTTGATCGACGTCTCTGTATCTATGAAGCAAAAAGGCAAAATGAACTTATTGAAATCGTCATTGGTTGAATTGACCAATCTTTTGCGAAGTGTCGATAAAGTGGCCATTGTGACCTATTCAAGTGGTGCGACCCTGGCATTGAAATCAACATCGGCATCTCAGAAATCTGAGATCATTGCCGTCATCAAAAGCTTGGAAGCCAGAGGCAGCACGTCCGGACAGAAAGGGCTGAAAAAAGCTTATCAGGTGTTGGAATCAAATAAGATCCCGGGAGGTAACAATCAAGTGTTTATTTCAACCGACGGTGCCTTCAACCTGGAGCGACAAGATAAAGGCATGTTAAGCACCGTACGAAAAAATGCAAAAAAGGGCTATAAGATAAGTGTGATCGGTATCAAAAATGAAAAATGGACGGTAAAGAATATGAAGAAAATAGCCCAGGAAGGTCAGGGAAACTACATTCATATCAATACTTACGATGACGCCCGAAGGTCACTGGTCAACGAAGTGAAAATTCAATCCAAGGCGAAATAAGTTCTCTTAACCTTAATTAAGAATCCGGCAAGAACAAGGTCCTTGCGTACGGTCAATTATATGTAATTTCGCCGACTCAACTATAACTATGGACTGGATAAATCAGGCTGCCCAATTAATTCTATCACTTTCTATTCTCGTAATTCTTCACGAAATGGGGCATTTTATACCCGCCCGCCTTTTCGGAACAAGAGTCGAGAAATTCTACTTGTTTTTTGATCCTTGGTTTTCGCTCTTTAAGTTTAATAAAAATGGTACCGAATATGGCATAGGCTGGCTACCACTAGGTGGCTACGTGAAAATTGCCGGAATGATCGATGAGTCCATGGACAAGGAGCAACTAAAAATGCCTGCCCAACCATGGGAATTCAGGGCCAAGCCGGCTTGGCAGCGGTTGATCATCATGCTGGGCGGGGTTACGGTCAATGCCATTCTTGGTATTGCAATTTATATAATGATTGCCTTTGTTTGGGGAAACCAGTACATTCCAAACGATCAATTAACCTATGGAATATACTGCGATTCTTTGGCGCAATCCATTGGTCTTCAAAATGGAGACCGGATCGTTAGCCTGGATCAGAAGCACATCGAAAAATTTTCTGACCTACGAATGGAAATGGTGATTAATCAGTCCAAATCTGTGCAAGTTCAGCGCAATGGTGACCTCATCAACATTTCTATCCCCAGTACGTTTACTTCAGAAATAATTAAATCGGAAAACACCTCATTTATCGAGCCGGCGGTTATTGCACAGGTGCACGAAATTGTGCCCGCCAGCCCTGCAGAATACGCTGGTTTGCAAAAAGGTGACCGCATTGTTAAACTTGACCAGGATACCGTGCCTTTCTTTCAGGATGTGGTTGGATTTCTTCAAAGTCATCAAAGTCAGGAAGTCCAGGTGGGAATTCTCAGAAACAATCGCTTTGAAATCCTAATGGCCACTGTATCTGAACAGGGAACCCTTGGCTTTGCTGTATCTCCTCTTGAAGAGCAAATACCCATGAAAACCGAAAGCTACGATGCCATTTCAGCCATACCCGCTGGATTCAACAAAGGAATTGATATGTTTTCTAACTACTTCAAGCAATTGAAACTCATTTTCAATCCTGAAACCAAAGCATATGAGTCTGTAGGAGGTTTCATTATGATCGGTAAGGCTTTTTCAACTGAGTGGGACTGGTTGAGGTTTTGGAATTTTACGGCATTCCTTTCCATTATTTTGGCCATCATGAATTTACTTCCGATACCCGCGCTGGATGGAGGCCACGTCATGTTCCTGCTTTATGAAATGATCTCTGGAAGAAAACCCCACGAGAAAGTCATGGAGTACGCGCAGATAGCAGGGATGGTGTTGCTTTTAACCCTATTGGTTTATGCCAACGGAAATGACATTGTGAAGTTGTTTAGATAATCCATTACCTCGCTATTTAGATTTCTTATAATCTGAGTTGTTTATGGAAATTGTAACTTCACTCAAAGTTGTTGGATGAAATCTATTCTTTTCATTCTTTTCGCCATTTTTACCATACTTATTCTTTCTTGTTCAAAAGAAGAAGAAAAAGTGTCTGCATCCTTCACGCTAAGCGGGAGGCTTTTCGCTAATTGCGATTCGGTTCCGTTGGCCAATAAAGAAATATTACTACGCACACGGCAAGTTAATTTTGCCTCAATAACCTTGGCAGAAAGTGTTACAGACAGCAAGGGTAATTTTGTTTTTACCTACCACTTCATTTCAGATACAGATTCTCCTTTTTACGATGAGGGATTGCATATTACTGATGTCAATTGGCAAGGACTGACCAATGTGCCGATTAATAATAGTCTTAGTGACATTCATGCCGTACTCAATCGCAAACAGGTATTTGATGTTTTCCTTAAAGTGGTCAATCCATATAACAACAAGCATCAAATTCATTCTTCTGATCCATACGTTCCAGTCAAACGAATAATTGATGGGCCGTTCATTGATCTTTTTTTATATCAAACCGAAAGAACGCTAACGGGCAACTACCCGATTCAACGACAGGGCTCCGTTGTAGACTATGCTAGTTTCAGTTACGAAATTCTTGGGCCTAGCATTATTACTGATTCTAATCGGAAAATTATCTGGACAGGCGTCACCTATGTTCCATGTGGTGAAAAGGTTAGCGTTGAGATGCTGGTTGAATAAAGCAATCATCGGTTAACCCGCAAGAAAGGCCATAATGTTTACTGGCACTTATTTGTCAATGTGATCTTCCGCAATAGTCGGAACATTCATTTGACTGATTATATCGTGCATAATGTCAAGGGTTTCGTGTAAGTAGAAATCCTTGGAGATCTGCTTTTCCCAATTCGCTATTCTAGTTTCGGCAACCGTGTCGCCCAGAACAGCTATCTCTTGCAAACTTTTAATCAATAAGTCTTCGTTCACGGTTTTAATTTCATCGAATTCTTTAGTCATTTCTTTGCGCTCGTCGCGTTTACGCCGCACGTCATCGTAGAAAAGGCTGATCTCCGTTTCATTGCGCTCTGCATTCATCCATTTTATACGCTCATTGAGTTTCCTAAAAGTCTCTTCTTCCCTTATTCTGTTTTCACTTCCACTGCGAAGATTAGAAATATCAGCTCGCAGACCCTTCCATGGCGCGAAGCCGACAGATGGGATACTGTCCCATGGAATGCTATAATCCAACGAACTTTCCCCAATTTCTTTAATGTCGTATACTTCGGGGAATTGAACGTCTGGTTTCACTCCTTTGTATTGGGTGGAGCTTCCATTGATCCGATAAAACTGTTGAATGGTGAATTTCAAAGATCCGAAAGGATTTTCGAGCTGAATACCCGGTTTAATGTAACGATTTAAGTCTGCAAAGGTCTGTACCGTCCCTTTGCCATAACTGGATGGACTGCCCACGATGTAAGCCCTTCCATAGTCTTTCAATGCTGCACTAACTATCTCAGAAGCAGATGCACTGAAAGAATTGATCATTATAATTAGTGGGCCTTCGTAAGTGATGTTCGAATTATAATCTGATTTGACCTGACTTCTTTGGCCGGTGGTTTTTACCTGAACGATTGGGCCATCCTTAATAAACAAACCCGCCATTTCTACCGCGTCATTCAATGACCCGCCTCCGTTATTTCGAAGGTCCAACACTATTCCTTCGACTTTTTCCAGTTTTAATTTTTCCAATTCTGCTTCCACATCTTCGGCAGAACTCCTGCCGTCTCTTTCTCCAAATCGGGCATAAAATCCGGGTAAATATAAATAGCCATATTTTCTGTTCGTTTTTGAGTCTTCAATTACGGCCGATTTGGCATAGGTCTCTTCCCTGATTACCACATCGCGAATGATCGGAATAACCGTGATCTGTCCATCTTTCTTTTGCACGGTAAGTTGAACTTCGGTTCCTTTTGGACCCCTGATCAACTTTAGAACTTCTTTCATCGCAGCATCAACAATATCCTCAGGTTCACCATTTCCTTGCGCTACCTTAAGAATCAAATCCCCTACTTCCAGATCTCCCTGTCGCCAACAGGCACTTCCGGTGACAATGCTGTTGATCTTGATATAGCCATCAGCCTCTTGAAGAACGGCGCCGATGCCTTCAAGGCGACCCGTCATTCTCATATCGAAGTTTTCTTTTTCCTGAGGTGGAAAATATTGCGTATGAGGGTCATATGCACCTGACAGGGCATTTATGTAAAAGGCGAAATTATCCTCTTCATCAACTTCTGAACGCCGTTTAAAACGCGTTTTCATGTTCTTTTTTGTGCTTTCTACAGCAGCTTCCATCAGTTCCTCTTCCGTTTTTATCTCAATCACAGCTCCTGTACTGTCCGACCCTTTTTCGATAGCCTTTTCTTGATTTTCCAGCTTGCCCAGGTATGAATTCAGAACGTTATATTTCAAGTACTTTCTCCAAATTTCTTCAAGGTCCTTGTCATTCTTTGCGTAGGTTCTCTTATCGGGATCTGTCTCGTATGTCTCGGACTGTTCAAAGTCAAAATCCTTATTAAGAAGTTTTTCACTTATGGATTCCGTTTCCTTCAGTCGCTTGGCAAAAGTTTCGGTGACCAAATGATAAAATTCTAGATCCGGCTTTAGGATTGCTTCATCAAGTTTATGCCGGTATTCTTCAAAGTCTTTGACGTCCTTTTCGGTGAAATACATCTTGTTGTAATCCATGCGTTTAATGTAAAGGTCAAACACCCGCTCAGAAAAGGAATCGTCTATTCTAAGTTTTGAATAATGGTTCTGTTTCAGAACATTCTCAACCAGAGTGAGAAGCAATTTTTCGTCGTCCGGAGTTGGCTCATTCAGGGAGAATCCCCAAATCGCCGAACCGGCAATCACGAGTAATATAACAATCGTAAGTTTTTTCATAGAAAACAAATATCCCCAATTAAGTCTATTTATACCCAGCTTAACATTTTTTAAGAACATTCTAAGCGCCTTGACCTTCTAGAAATCGCTTTAACTCACGAGCCAGTCGTGACGCATCAACATTGTGGATAGGATGCGGGGTATCTGGCATTATAAGCAGTTGACCCTTCTTCAATAAACGAAAAGCAAAAACCGATTCCTCAATGATTACAAGATTATCCCTGTCACCCATTCCTATGAGTACCGGAATATCCAATCCAAATAGGTCGTCATCCGTCAATGGATTTTTCCGACCCATTTCATTGAGCATTTCTACGGTTTTAGCCATCACGTCTTTCCAGTCATTCGGGGCGTGAATATTCTCCAATTCCTGGGCATATTCCGGTAATTTTTCCTGAATCACTTCGGTATCCAAAAATTTTATCTGCTGCTTTACGGTGTCCTTATTCCAGTTGAATTTTGTCCCCAGGGTAACTATTTTGGAAACCCTTTCCGGAAAATGGGAAGCAAGGTAAATGGCAACAAAACCACCCATGCTATAACCAAAAATATTAATGGATTTCAATTCATTTTTATTCAGAAAATTAATGACATCTTTAGCAAAAAGTTCAATGCTGAATGCTTCTTCCGGCAATGGTTCTCCACCATGTCCTGAAAAATTCAGGCGAAAAATATCAAAATGCGGTTCCAGTTTTTTACTAATGGCCTCGAGGCGGACCTTAGACCCGGCAGCTCCATGAAGAATCAACAACTTTTCTCTCATGTCGATCTAATAATTCAGGCAACTGGTCATGGCGTCTGAAACTTTCTCAATTGAAGGGATCATTGTTTTTTCCAGGGTCTCGTTCAATGGAATAGCCGGCATATTCTCTGCGCCAACCACTTTTACCGGAGCATCGAGAAATTCGAAACAAGTTGATGAAATTTTAGCAGCAATACTTTGAGCGAACCCATTGGATTCGGGTTCTTCCGTCAATACCAGAACTTTACCGTGGATCTTGGAACGCTCGTAAATAAGATGCTCATCCAAGGGGTATAAGGTGCGTAGGTCGAGCACCTCTATTTTACCGGAATGCTCCTTGGCCGCATTGGTGGCCCAGTGAACACCCATACCGTAAGTTACAACCAATAATGAGGCTCCTTGTTCAATCTCTTTTGAATCCGCTTCTAATACCACATTACCCTTTCCAAAGGGAAGGATGTAATCTTCACCCGGCTCAATGACTTTGGCACTTTCAGTACCCCGCACCTTAGACCAATAGAGTCCCTTGTGTTCTAGCATTACCACTGGGTTCGGATCATAATATGCCGCCTTCATCAATCCTTTCAGGTCGGCGCCATTGGAGGGGTAGGCAATTTTGATTCCCTTTATACTTGTTAAAACGGATTCTACACTGGTTGAATGATAAGGCCCTCCACTTCCATAGGCGCCTATGGGCACACGAATGATAGTGCTGACGGGCCATTTTCCATTGGTCAAATAACAAGAGCGGCTGACTTCGGTGAATAATTGGTTTAACCCTGGCCAGATGTAATCGGCGAACTGCACTTCCACTATAGGCTTACACCCTGCGGCCGACATACCAACCGTACTCCCAATAATAAATGCCTCCTGGATGGGCGTATTGAAAACCCGATCGTCACCAAAGGTTTGAGCCAGGGTGGCGGCTTCTCGAAACACCCCACCCAGTCTTCCGCCAACGTCTTGACCATACAGCAGTGCCTCTGGATGCTTTTCCATTAACTCCTTAATTGCAAACAATGCACAGTCGACCATTAAGGTCATTTCTTTTCCTTCCCCTTTTCTGCTTCCCGATTCTTCGGTGACTTCGGTAGGGGCAAAATCATGGGTAAACAGGTCTTCTGGCAATGGATCAGCCGCATTTTTGGCTTTCTCGAAATCGGCAGAAACTTCTTGCCGGGCCAGATCTTCGATTTTGGACAGCTCACTTTCAGAAATACCCTCATCAATCAAGGCGAGTCTTAATTTTGGCCATGGGTCTCGCTTTCTGTGCTCACTTAAGTCCTTTTCAGATCGGTAAAATTCCATTCGAACCCCACTGGTGTGATGATTCAGCAAAGGCACTTTTGCATGAACCAGAAAGGGGCGGCGTTCAGTCCTAATCTTATCGATAACTTCCTTCAGCGTGTTATACGACTCATAAAAATCGGTCCCGTCTATCGTCCTGACCTCAATCCCCTTAAAGCCTTTAGCATAGGAAGTTGCATCGTTCACGCGAATCTCATCAGCGCTTGCGGATATATCCCATTCATTGTCCTGTACCAAGTACAAAATCGGGTATTGATGAAGTGTGGCCATTTGGAAAGCTTCGGCTACTTCACCTTCTGTTATTGATGCATCACCTAGTGAACAGACTACCACAGGGGCATCCTTTCCGAAATCGGGCGATAATTTTCTATTCTCGAGGTATTGCACCCCCATGGCCACACCAGTAGTTGGAATGGCCTGCATGCCCGTAGCGGAAGACTGATGAGGAATCTTGGGCTTGTCATCATCGCGCAGGCTGGGATGTGAATAATAAGTTCGTCCTCCTGAAAATGGATCCTCCCGCTTGGCCATCAACTGAAGCATCAACTCATATGGCTTTATGCCTATGCTAAGTAGAATTGAATCGTCTCGGTAGTATGCAGATAGCCAATCCTGTGGTTTCAATTGCAAACCAAGAGCAATTTGCACGGCCTCGTGCCCCCTTGAAGTTGCGTGCACATACTTGGAGGTAAATTTGAAATTTGCCTCATAGATGTCGGTTAAACCCTTGGCGGTGCACATGAACTTCCATGCTTGCAGAAGAACCGCTTGATCTATTTTCTTCTTTTTTTTTGCTTTTTTCGTTTCCGATGACATACGTAATAATTCGGGTCGAGAAAGATACGAAAATGAGCCATACGACTAGTAGGAAAGAAGAACCTCAGCCCCTCTTTTTAACTGACCATGTGAAGGTAAAAGTAGAAACTTCTTCACCTTCATTTGATCGGCCAACAGAAACGAGTGTTACCGTTTCAGGCTGTCCGGACTTGACGGTTCGTGCAATTGCCGCTGAAATAGATTCATCAGACTCACAGGTAAAGTGCGCTTGACCTTGTGCCCTGCTGACAAAGTCGGCATTCATCGAAACGATGATCAAGGCAATGTTCTCTTTCGAGGATTCGATCTGTTGCACCAGCAGCAGCGCTGTAGAAAATTCCGCCGCCATACTTTGCACGGCAAAATACATTGACTTGAATGGATTTCTCGTAAGAAAGTTATAGGGCACGCTCACCCTGCATTCTCTTTCATCCAGATGACGGACTTTTAAACCTGCAAGCAGTGCCATCGGCAAGCGCCGGAGTAGAAAAATTTTTAAATAAAAGCTGTTCCTGAGATGTCCTACCACAGCCAGAATTAATCTTGAAGCATTGCGATCCGGGATTTAAGTTCAGCGGCCTCTGTTCTAGATGCTTCGATCTTTTTCATCACTTCTAGAACCAGTGGATTACCTTCTGATTTTTCTCCGAAAAATCCAAGGTTATTTTCATACTGCAATATATCAGCTTCGATTTTTTTCAATTTCTCTTCCAAGAAGCGATGCTCATTTTTTAACAGAAACTCGCTATTGTCAGAAGATTTAATTCCTTCCAGTTTCATCTTGAATACCTCACCGGTGATCTCGCTTTCATTTTTACCCGATTCTTTCAATTTCCGGGCAAGCAGATCGTTGAAGGACTTATCAAGGGCCTGTCGTTCATTCCGGGGAATTTCGCTTATGGCATTCCATTTAACGCCATATTCTTTCATGGCTTTGGCGGCGTCTTTTGAGCTAGCATCCAATGCCTTTAGTTCTTCTAATAGCTCTTTCTTTTGTTGAAGGTTTTTTCCTTCACGTTCTTCCCTGTTATCAAAGTAGTCTTTTTTGGCCTCAAAAAAATGATTCACCGAAGTTCTGAAGCGCTTCCATAATTTTTGCTCTTTTCCTTGACTCGCCGGACCCGTTTTTTTCCACCTTTCCTGAAGGCGTTTCATGGCTTCAGTTGTGGATTTCCAATCGAGGCTGTTCTTTAATTCTTCAGCTTGTGCTATAAGGACTAGTTTGCGTTCTTCGTTTTCCTTGAAGACATCCCTCATTTGCTCCTGCACACCTTTTTGCATGACATAAAGTTTATCGCTCGCTGCTTTGAAGCGTTCCCAGACCTTGTCATTCTCTTTCTTTCCGGCAAAACCTATTGCCTTCCATTCGGCTCTGATCTCAGCCATTCGCTTGTTCACTTTATTCCAATGCTTGTGATCGCCTTCACCCGATTCCGCCATTTTTTCCACCTCTTCACAAAGGGCTTCTTTTTTTTGGAAGTTCTCTTTTCGCTTTTCTTTCAGTTCCTTGAAATGATCGCCAACGCGCTTATGCACCAACCTGACGTTTTCCCAAAACTCATCTCTTACCTTTTCCCATTCATTTTGAGCAGTGGGGCCTAATTCGTCCCATTCCTTGATGTACTCTGAAATCAGATCACGACAATCTTTTATGTTTTTATTTTTTTCTAGGTCTTTGACTTTCTTGATCAATTCCTTCTTGAACTCAAGGTTCTTTTTCAGGTCGTATTCCTTAAGCGTTTTGTAAATATTTATGTGGTAGAAAAAGCGCTCTATGGCGTAAGAATACTTGGTCTGAAGTTCCCGGTATTCACCCGAGGGTACTTGACCTGTTGACCGCCATTTTTCTTTTAATTCACCAAAACGCTCGAAAGCATGACCTATATGCTGTTCCTCTTCGGCCAATTTTTCGAGGTCATGAACGATCTGCAATTTTTTTTCGAGGTTCTGCTGTTGTTCGTGTGCTTTTTGATCCTCCCACTTTTTCCTTTTTTCATTGAATTGGGCCATGAGCTCGGAAAAACGCCCATCGGTTTCATCGTGCATCACCTTAAATTCACCCTCGGCATTGCTTTCTACATGCTCCTTTTCCTGCACAACATGTGCTTCTTTAACCAGTTGAACAAAGGCAGCTCTGAACTCTTTGATCTTCGGATTAATTTCTTCGAATGGGCCTTCGGAGTTGAGGGATTCCTCAATCTTTTTAATAAGTAGTTTTTTCTGTTCCATCATGGTATTTCACCCTATCAGGGCTCACACAAAAGTAATATTTAAAGCATTAATGATTCAGTGACCAGTCGTAGGACAGATATGATAATCGAGCTCCCTGGTTAATCTTAATCTTTGAATAGGTATTTATAAATGGAATCACGCCTCCCCTGTTTTCAAAATCACTTTTGAACCAACTGAAGATCTCTGAAATTTGTGGTCTTTCGGGACGGATAAGATTGCGCCGGGAATCGTTGATGAACATCCTTGCCTGATCTTCGAGTTGAGCATCGAGTTTGTTCGCTTCATAGGCCTCGTTCCTTAATATCGGGCAGCTAAAAGAAGCGCAGTTAATGGCAAAATGAATGCGGGCATCCTTGAACTCTGGTCTCAATATCTCATGTTCAATGCGATGCAGACTAAAATCCTGATCACCGATCTTAAAAAATTCTTCATGCCACACCGAATTAAAACCCGGTATGTAAAAAAGGGGGTGTAGGTCTGTGATGCTCTCAACTGGATAATGGTCAATGATTAGTTTAATTGTAAATGCATTATAGGCATTGATCCAAAAAGCCATTCGCTCCTGTCGATTCCAATTAGAAGTTGGTGGGTACTTGCTAAGGTGTGCGAGGTAAGCCTCAAATTTATCTCGTTCAACTATGAATCCTTTGTAATTGACTTTTCCCTCTGCTGAGACATATTTCTTAAGTAAATCGTTGTATGCCACATTTGACTGACCAGTCAATCTATTCACAACGAGTATTATAAAGAATAGCAACAATGCTCTTTTCAAGTTCGGATGTTTTTTTGATAATACGCTCTCATTTTCAATTGACTATATCCCGTCCGATACATCATTTGTAAACAAAAATAAATCCATTGCAATCTTAGCTCACCATTTATGTCGTATCGACGCGAAGATGTAATGACCGGTCCTTTGACTATCTTAAAATTTCCTTTTTTTCGAAGCCTGGAAATCATTTCATAATCCTCCATCAGGTCCATACCTTCTTTAAATCCACCCAGCTGAAGGAAAACCGATCGCTTGACAAAGAGCGATTGATCGCCACCCCTGAAAATGTTTGGTGAAAATCTGGTAAACCATCCATAAAAACGCAAAAACGGGTGATTTCTATTGAATTTCATGGTAAAACAACCCGAAAATGCTCCTTTTTGAACCATTTGTGCTATTTTCCTGTCGAAACCTGCGGGTGGCAAACTGTCGGCATGTAGAAAATATAAAATAGGATTAATAGCTTCTTCAGCTCCGCAATTCAACTGAAAGGCGCGCTGAGCTCTGCCGCAAGCAATCGTTTTTAGGTTCATGGATTTGGCTATGTCCACCGTATCATCAACGCTCCCTCCATCGGCAATGATAATCTCAAGAGACTCCGGATCCTGCGCTAATCTTGCGATGCTTTTTATGGTTTTAGGAAGCTCAACTTCCTCATTCAAGGTGGGAATTACAATGCTGATCAATTGCCTTTGTTTATAACCCCGCCATGGATCTCAACTTATTGATGGCCCGTTGAGCTTCTTTCTCATCTTTAACCTTAATTTCTGTTTTTGGATATTGCTGCCTGCTTTTGGTCTTCATAATTCGACGGTCAATGCACGGGGCAAACTTTTCAAGGCAGGTTATTTCGATTTCATTCCCTACTTCATCGTAATACACCTTATCCCAGTCAATGAACATAAAACTAAAAGCGTCTGTTCGAATGGCATCGCCTTCTTTTAAGAGTTCCAGGGTCAGTCCTTTTTTGTTCGCATCAAAATGATACCTGCCCTTAAACATTTCGTTCAGTGCAGTGGCTTCATCTTTTTGGGCGATAAGCAGCATCGACGATAGCAACAATAAAGAAATACACAAGGTCTTCATATCAATTCTAGTGTTGAAAGCTAAAGTTAATTATTTCAGATTGCGCCTTCAAGGCTTTCTAAAAGAATGTCTTAATTTCGTTGTATTACACTTCAAATGCAGACCGCATTCAAAACCATTATTAACATCCTAGTCGGCCTTTCGTTTCCACTTTGCATCTGTGCACAGCAAAACGTTGAGGTTTACGGTAAAATGAAGCTAGAGAAAGGAAGTCTTGACGGCACCATTGAGTTATTCGAAAATGGAAGCCGAAAGTCCATTCGAAAGGCAGATGGGAGCGGTAAATTTTCATTTAATCTCGATTTAGACAAGCAATATGTGTTCTCCTTTGCCCAAGAAGGATATGTCACAAAAAAAATCGCTTACGATACAAAGGTGTCGGACCCGGAACGCAAAGATTTCGGATTTGCTCCATTTGAATTCCAGGTAACCCTATTCAAACAGTACGAAGGAGTGAATTTTGTAGTTTTCAACCAACCTGTTGGGCGAATAATGTACAGCGAAGAGATCGGTGATTTCGACTATGACACTGACTACACCAAGTCCATTCAACAGCGATTACAAGAAGTTGAAAAAGAAGTTGAGAAGAAGTCGAAAGAAGAGGACAAACAAGAAAAACAAAAGGAAAAAATAGCAGAAGTCCCGAAAGACCCACCGCCAAATATTGAAGAGAAAACCGAGGTAAGTCGCGAAGATCCACCGACCCCTCGGAAAAAATTAAGGCCACCTCCACCCCCACCACCGAATAAGCCCTTGTCCAATGTTGTGGTTCTACATTCTTATACTGTGGGAGAATTAGGCTACCCCAATCTTAACGCCTATGGCTTTATAAACTTTGGCGATGGCGCCGGTAGAAGGGAGATCACGAAAGAACAATTCGACGAATACGCCAAAAAGTATCACTGATCGACGGTATTAAACTTGCGAATCATCCTTGAAATTTTCTCGGTCAATTCTGGAATTCCCGCCTTTATAACGCTATAAATATTACTGTTGGTCGCATCAACCTTGCTTGTTGCCGATCCGGCAAGGGTCGTATTCCCTTTAGCGTCCAGGCAAGTAAAGTGGAGCTTTAATTGGTAAGACAAACCGCCATTGGCAATTCTATCCGGATCGGTAACAAAGTGACGAATGTCAAATTCATTGATGAAAAGGTAAAAATTCGAAGGGGCAGTTCGTACCAGGTAATTCATGAGAGTATCGTTTACCACTTGCAGGTTCATGAATTTTTCCGAACGATCAGAAACGGTGACGATCTCTCCTTTATCAATGCCTGATTTGCCCTTGACCTTAGTTGCTTTCAAATCCTTTTTCCGAAGATTCGTGTCATTTACCATTAAGACTTCGTCAGAAACGGCCACGTAATTGTACTTTCTTGATGAATGGATATAAGCCAGATCAAAACCCCTTTCGCGCACCACTTGATCATAAAGAACCTCCAGGTCCCAGTCCTTTCTCAATTCTTGTTCCAGCGACTCCAAAAGGGCGTTACGGAATTTAACCTGCAGCTCTCCGGGATCAAGCCCCGTTTCCCGACCAATTGGCCCGTCGGCATCAGAAAGGTACATTCTGTCCTCAAATGGAACAATTACCATGGAACCTAAAGAATTGTGAAGTTTAACCAACTGTTCTTCCTTGCCGCCGTATGTTTTTTCCTGAGCAATAAGCAGTAATGAATGAAACAAAAAGCAAAGTATTAAAAGCTGTTTCATATTAAAATGGTGGTTGAACGGGCGCATTCTGAAGGATACCTTCTATTCGCTGTATGATTGCTTCGTCCAATTTGTCAAGCATGTCAAGTGATTCTAAATTCTCTTTAAGTTGGCTCGTTTTGGAGGCTCCCAAGATCACCGTGCTTACATTGGGATTTTTTGTACACCAAATAAGTGCCATTTGGGCCATGCTCATTTTCAGCTCTTTTGCCAGTGCGGTCAATTCTCTGGTTTTTTGAATGTTCTGTTCGGCCAGGGTTCGATCTTTTAGCCATTCCATTCCTTCAATATCCAGACGAGTCCCTTTAGGATATCCCTCATTGTATTTTCCCGATAGCAAACCCGAACAGAGCGGTGACCATATGGTTGTTCCCAGACCAACCGTTTTATAAATCTGCGCGTATTCCACTTCTACCTTGTCTCTCCAAAACATATTGTATTGCGGTTGTTCCATGGTTGGGCCTATTAAATTGTACTCCCTGGCCACCATGTGTGCTTCCATGATTTCCTGTGCGCTCCACTCAGATGTTCCCCAATAGAGTACTTTTCCCTGTTGTATCAAGTTATGCATGGTCCAAACCGTCTCTGCTATCGGGGTTGACTTGTCGGGCCTGTGGCAAAAGAAAAGATCGAGGTATTCCAACTGAAGCCGGCCTAATGCCGCTTCGCAGGCTTCAACCAGGTGCTTTCTGTTTAATCCAACTTGAGTCGGTAATTTGCCACCGGAACCAAAGAACGCCTTACTTGAAACAATGTACGTATCTCGGCTCCATTTCATTTTTTTCAGCACCTCACCCATCACTATTTCCGACTGACCCCGCGAGTATATCTCGGCATTGTCAAAAAAATTGACACCCCCATCATAGGCAACCTTCATCAAATCACCCGCTGTATTGTCCTTGATCTGCTTTCCAAAAGTCAGCCAGGATCCAAATGAATAGAGACTGACCTTCAAACCTGATTTACCGAGATTTCTGTATTCCATCTTGTTATTTTACAATTGATGATCAAATCTAGCAAAGTTCTTTCGGTCAAAATTTGAATTGGTTTATTTTTACGAGTTCACTAAAGCAAATCGACATGGACAGAATTAACGCCGAAAAGGCCCCCGAACCCGTTGGACTATACCCTCATGCCCGAAAAGTCGGAAACTTACTTTTCTTATCAGGAGTAGGACCCAGAAAAAGGGGCAGTAAGGAAATTCCCGGTGTTACACTGGATCAAAAAGGTAATATAGTGAAGTACGACATCGAAGCCCAATGCCGGTCTGTATTCGAAAACGTCAGATTAGTGCTCGAAGCTTCGGGTTCTTCATGGGACAAATTAGTAGATGTTACCGTCTTTTTGACGAACATGAAAGATGATTTTAAAACCTACAACAAGGTATACGCGGAGTATTTCAAAGAAAACCAACCCTGCCGGACAACGGTAGAAATTCTGAGTTTACCAACGCCCATTGCCATTGAATTAAAATGCCTGGCCACCTTGGCTTAAGTCAAGGTTTTACCTTTTCAACGATCATGCCCACTTCCATGACCATTTGAAGCTTTTCTGCGCTCATGTCATGGGTGATCTCGTAATGATAAATACCGGGCACTTCAAAACGGCGA
The DNA here is from genome assembly GCA_040220895.1 of Vicingaceae bacterium. Lineage (GTDB taxonomy): Bacteria > Bacteroidota > Bacteroidia > Flavobacteriales_E > Vicingaceae > UBA11591. The sequence goes on along the minus strand of JAVJVY010000016.1, from coordinate 41,418 downwards.
TTCTCTTGCCATAACTCTTCAAGATCACAGATATCTCCTGCACAATCAGAAATATAGCTGTTATTTTCGGCGAGCTTCAGTGTAAGGTAATGTTCGAGTATTTCACTGTCGGGGGCTTTCTCAACGATCTGCAGGGAACACGCACTAAATGGATATCCCACCGCATGACGAAAGGCCAGAAAAAGGTTGTATTTAATTGATGTATCAATTATTTCAACATCAAATGATAACGCATCTCTCTTGTCCCACTCCAGGTTTCCGGGCGGATCTACGTGCGATACGTAAATCCGGTCTGGATTGCAGGACCAAACCGAAAAGATACAAGTGCTGATTACCAAGACAAATAAAGTGATCCGAAAGTTCCTCATAAGTGCTGATTTTAAGATTGAAAGTTAATCCAATAATCCTATTCCCTATATAACCTCTGGTGCTGTTTTTTATCCAACCTCAATTACACTCCTTTTTACTAAATTTGCGCCCTTCAAAAAGGAATCCAAGATTGAATAAATACCCTGAATACAAAGGCCTTGACCTGTCAAAGATCGCCGCAGAAACCCTGAGTTTCTGGGAAAAGGACACCGTATTTGACAAGAGTATATCCACACGGGAAGGCGCCGAGCAGTATGTGTTTTACGAAGGACCGCCTTCTGCAAACGGATTGCCGGGTATCCATCATGTAATGGCGCGGACCATTAAAGACATTTTCTGTCGATTTCAAACGCTAAAGGGCTTTCAGGTAAAGAGAAAGGCTGGTTGGGACACCCACGGGCTACCCATTGAACTGAGTGTTGAGAAAGAATTGGGAATAACAAAAGAAGACATAGGTACCAAGATCAGCATCGAAGACTACAATAAGAAGTGCAGGGAAGCGGTGATGCGCCACACATCGGAATGGGCTGAATTGACGCGCATCATGGGATATTGGGTCGATATGGATCACCCGTATGTTACCTATGACAGCAAGTACATGGAAAGTGTTTGGTTCTTACTAAAAAGTCTTTTCGAAAAGGATATGCTGTACAAAGGTTATTCCATACAGCCATATTCTCCAAAGGCCGGGACAGGCCTGAGCAGCCATGAGCTCAACCAACCAGGCACCTACAAGATGGTGAAGGATACAACCATTGTAGCCCAATTTGAAGTAGCCAAGAGTCCTGAAACCCATATTCTTTTAGAAAATGAACACGGCAAGATCTACTTCCTTGCCTGGACGACCACGCCGTGGACACTTCCTTCGAATAGTGCACTTGCACTAGGCGAGAAAATTGAATACGTCGCTGTTTCAACCTATAACCAATACACCTTCGAGCCCATCACAGTTATCCTGGCAAAGGCCGTGATCGGTAGTTTTTTTAAGTCAGAAAACGAACGCCAGGATCTGTCCTATGAAACAGGACAATCAAACATTCCGTGGAAAATAGCGGGCACGTACACCGGCCATGAACTTTTGGGCATCAAATACCATCAATTGCTGCCCTATGTCCGTCCCATTGAGAATATCGACAACGCTTTTCAAACCATTCCCGGTGATTTCGTAAGTACTGAAGAGGGAACAGGAATTGTGCATATTGCCCCTACCTTCGGGGCAGATGACATGCGGGTCGCTCAAGCCGCAGGTGTACCGGCAATATTAGTTGAAGACAGCGATGGATTTCACCGCCCCCTGGTTGATCTGCAAGGTAGGTTCGTTGAAGAAATGAAAGAATTTGGAGGTGAATATGTAAAGGAAGAATACCTGGCAGATGACGAAAAAACCAAGGACTACAAGAGCATTGATGTCAGGATAGCCATTAAACTAAAAGAAGAAAACAAGGCCTTCAGGGTGGCCAAATACGAGCACACCTATCCGCATTGCTGGCGAACAGACAAGCCTATATTGTATTACCCACTGGATTCATGGTTTGTGCGAACCACGGCTGCCAAAGACCGATTGATCGAACTAAATAACACCATTAATTGGAAACCGGCCTCAACCGGGTCAGGCCGATTTGGAAATTGGCTTGAAAATCTGCAAGACTGGAACCTTTCAAGGAGCAGGTACTGGGGAATTCCGCTACCGATATGGTCAACCGAAGGAAGGAGCGAAATAAAATGCATTGGTAGCCTAGAGGAACTTAAACTGGAATCCGAAAAAGCCGTCCAGGCAGGTTTAATGAAATCAAATCCACTTGCCGATTTCGAAATTGGTAATATGAACGAAGCAAATTACCGTGCATTTGACATGCACCGCCCATTCGTTGATGAAATAATATTGGTATCAAAGGATGGAAAGCCCATGAAACGGGAGAAGGATTTGATCGATGTTTGGTTTGATTCTGGCTCGATGCCCTATGCTCAATGGCACTATCCTTTCGAAAACAAAGACGTATTCGATCAAAGTTTCCCTGCCGATTTTATTGCCGAAGGAGTAGATCAGACAAGGGGGTGGTTTTTCACTTTGCACGCCATTGCGACCATGTGTTTTGATTCTGTGGCCTATAAAAATGTGGTTTCCAATGGCCTGGTTTTGGATAAAAACGGGCAAAAAATGTCGAAACGCTTGGGAAATGCCACTGACCCTTTCAAAACCATAGAAAAATACGGGGCAGATGCCGTGCGCTGGTACATGATCTCGAATGCTCAACCCTGGGAAAATCTAAAATTTGATGAAGACGGCATCACCGAGGTTCAGCGCAAATTCTTTGGCACACTTTACAACACCTACGGCTTTTTTGCCCTCTATGCCAACGTTGACGGTTTCACCTACCGTGAAAAGAACATTCCGGTTCAAGAGCGCCGGGAATTGGATCGCTGGATCATGTCAAAATTGAACAGCCTTGTGCTAACCGTCGAAAAAAATCTATCTGACTACGAGCCCACAAAGGCGACAAGGGCCATACAGGATTTTGTAACAGATGACCTGAGTAACTGGTATGTGAGACTCTCAAGAAGAATATTCTGGAAAGGGGAATACAGCGCTGAAAAAATCGCAGCTTATCAAACCCTTTACGATTGCCTGGTTGTTGTGTGTAAACTGTCGTCTCCCGTGGCCCCATTTTACACCGATAAACTCTTTAAAGATTTAAATGCTGTAAGTGGAAAAGACCCGTCCATATCGGTTCACCTTACCAGGTTTCCCGCTGTTCAAAATGAAGTCATTGACCTGGATCTGGAAGAAAAGATGGAATTGGCACAGCGTATAAGCAGTCTGGTTCTTGGACTGCGCAAGAAAGAAAATATCAAGGTCAGGCAGCCATTAAGTAAAATCATGGTTCCTGTCTTCAATAGCAAGTTTCAGCGCCAGATTGAACAAGTATCAGACCTTATACTTTCCGAAGTCAATGTGAAGGCCATTGAATTTATTGGTGAAGAAAATAATGTACTCGTCAAGAAGATTAAACCTAATTTCAGGAGCATCGGACCTAAGTATGGAAAACTCATGAAGGACATCAGTGCTCGATTGGAGGCATTGACACAAGACCAGATTGCCGATTCCGAAAAACATGGTGATCTTTCCCTAATAATTGATGGTCAAGAGGTCATATTAACTTCTGAAGATTTTGAAATTGTTTCTCAAGACATTCCCGGTTGGCTGGTTGCAAATGACGACAAACTGACCGTGGCCGTTGATATTCGTCTTAGTATTGAGCTATTGCAGGAAGGTATTGCGCGTGAATTCGTCAATCGGATTCAAAATCTCAGAAAGGATGCCGGTCTGGATGTTACGGACCGAATTGACCTAAAGATATTGCAACATGAAGAGATCAATGATGCAATAAAGAACAATATCCAGTATATTTGCGCCGAAACGCTGGCGGATGGCCTTGACCTTGTCGACTCAATGTCTGGAATGAGCGGGGGGAAAGAGGTAGAGATAAACGACCACATTAGAACATCAATCCATTTACAAAAACGTTAGTAATGTCTAAAGAATCGAAAGAAAGGTATAGTGACAAAGAACTGATCGAATTTAAAGAACTCATTCAAGGCAAATTGGTTGAGGCCAGATTAGACCTTAAGGATCTAAAAAGTTCGCTTTCATTGAGTGATGATCACGGAACCGATGACACATCGCCTTCCTTTAAAATTATGGAGGACGGTTCCAGTACACTCTCTCGCGAGGAAATTGCCCAGCTGGCTGCAAGACAGGAAAAATTTGTTCAGCATTTGGAAAATGCCCTTATGCGCATTCAAAATAAAACCTACGGAATTTGCCGAGCCACCGGCAAACTGATCCCGAAAGAACGACTTAGAGCGGTGCCACATGCCACCCTGACGATCGAGGCAAAAGAAATGGGTTATTGAAAATAACCTGGTTTGTCTGATTAAAACAGCCATCGGGTTACATGCCCTTGCATGAAAAAATTCTTCTCACATCCTTTATTGATCGTATCGGTCATTTTATTCGCCGATCAAGTCTCCAAGTTTTGGGTTAAGTTACACATGTACCTGGGGGAAGAAATTCACGTTCTGGGAAATTGGTTTCTTATCCATTTTACCGAAAATAATGGAATGGCCTTCGGTCTGGAATTTGGCGATGACTGGGGGAAGCTGGTCTTAAGTGTCTTCAGGATCCTCGCAATCTTCGCACTTTCCTGGTACATAATTCATATTGGTAAACAACATGCCCCAAAAGGGGTACTGGTCTGCATGTCCATGATATTGGCTGGTGCTATAGGCAACGTGATTGACAGTCTTTTCTACGGAATGATTTTTTCAGACAGTTACGGCAGCTTGGCAACCGTGTTCCCAGAAGAAGGTGGATACGCGCCTTTCTTGTTCGGAAAAGTAGTTGACATGCTCTATTTTCCGCTATTGGAGGGATTTCTGCCAAATTGGATTCCAATCTGGGGTGGGGATTACTTTATTTTCTTCCGGCCCGTATTCAACATTGCCGATTCATCTATTACGGTTGGTGTGCTAAGTCTGATTCTATTTTTCAGAAAATATTTCAAGGAAGAAAAGCCCGAAAAACAGGTAACTAAAGACTTAAGTGAGGATATGCTTGCCGATCAATAAACGAGCTATTTGGACGGTATTGGTTGCCGCGCCTTTCCTAAGGTTGTCGGATACTATCCACATATTCAGCGAATTTTCCTCGGATTCATCCATTCTGATCCTTCCCACAAACACCTCGTCTTTGCCTTTGCTTGTCACAGGCATCGGATAAATATTGTTTTCAATATCATCTTGAACAACAACACCCGGAGTTGCCGAAAGGATGCTTTTTACTCTATCAACGTCGACCTTTTTTTCAAAGCTCACATTAACCGACTCGCTGTGTCCGCCCACCACTGGCACTCTAACCGCCGTGGCAGTGAGGCGCAATTTCGGTAATTCCATTATTTTCCTGCTTTCATTCACCAATTTCATTTCTTCTTTTGTGTAAGCGTTTTCGGTGAAAGAATCGCAATGTGGCAGACAGTTCAGGTCAATTTGATGAGGATATACTTTTTCTGATATTAGGCCCGAACGTTCAGCCTGCATCTGTTCGACCGCTTTTTTTCCGGTTCCTGTAATTGATTGATAGGTTGAGACAACGACGCGCTTCAATATGAATTCCTTATGTAAAGGCCAAAGCGCCATTACCAGTTGAATGGTTGAACAATTTGGGTTGGCGATGATCATGTCTTTTTCCGACAGCGCACCCCCATTTACTTCGGGGATGATTAATTTAATATTCTCGTGCATCCGCCAAGCCGAAGAATTGTCAATCACCCTTATTCCTTTCGCGGCAAATTTCGGGGCAAATTCAAGGGAAAATTCTCCGCCAGCAGAAAAAAGCGCGATGTCAACATCTTCCAGCAAAGCTTCTGCAACAGTGATTATCGGAATCTTTTCACCTTTGAATTGAACTGTTTTGCCTTTTGAAGATTCCGATGCGACAGGGAACAACCTGGATAAAGGAAAATTCGAAGCCTCCAAAACACGGAGCATTTCCTGTCCAACCATACCGGTTACACCTACAATAGCAAGCCTCATCAGATAAATTTTACCAAATGTACACTGAGAAATCCTATTCGGACTGTCAATGCGACAAAAACCTTAAAAAATAGGTTCAAGTTCTGTAAATCAATTTTCTATATTTGTTAGCCCAAAAATAAACGTCAATGATGAAATTTAGAAGTTACTTGTTAATTACCTCGGTGGTTATATTCGGCGCGTCGTGCTCGGGTGGTGAGCCAAAGGAAGATGAAGAATCCACAAATGAGCAGGATTCTGCCTCTATAAGCACTATGGATGCCCCTAGTGAGTCTTCGTTTCAGCTTGATCTAATCATCGCTAACAATATCACGGCTCCGGTGAAACTGCTCACCGACATGAATCAAGCCGGTTTGGATAATTATAGCGCCGGCATAACCAATTCTGTCGATAACCTTCAAAAATATGCCACAAGTCAGCAAAAAGCCCTGAACTTTGGTGTTTATGGAGCCGATCTTAGTTATCAGTCACTTTATGGTCAGCACGATAAAATGGCCGATTATCTGATCGCCATTCGAAAACTGTCTGATGATCTGGGTTTAATTTCCCTCTTTAACCAAAACTCCTTCGAGCATTTCGAACGAATTAAAACCAACCCTGATTCCGTTAAGCTCTTTATATTCTCTAAGTACGACGAAGCAGATGAATACCTTCGGTCCAATGATCGTTTACAAACAGCTTGTCTTGTGCTAACAGGTGGCCTTATTGAGAGCCTGCATTTGGTCTCTGAACAGATTGAAAAAGGAGAGGCCAATGCCGATGCTTATCGCATCTTTTTGGGTCAAAAAAACACGTTGAAATCTCTTGTGCAATTTTATGAAGAGCTAGAGAGCGAAGGTCAGTCAATTGACCTGAAAAATGACATTGTCATTCTTTATGACAAGTTTGTGGAACTCGATTCATTCGATAAATTCTCAAAAGAGAATGTGGATCAGTTGCACGAAGCCATTGATGCGGTTCGCAAAAAGCTGGTGTAGGTAGACACTCCCCTTCTGGCCCGATCTTCCAAGGTGCATAAATTTTTATCATATGCACTTATTCCGCTTGCTCGTGAGTCTGGTATTTCTAACTTATGTAAATAACTGTTCTTCACAGGTTTTCGATAATTTTAATGACGGTGACTTCACCAAACTGCCCCATTGGCAGGGCGATTCTCTGTCATTTACAGTTGATTCGGGCCGTCTGAGACTCAATGCACTTCCAGCCACCGATACCCAATTTCTTGTTGTTCCAAATGCTGTTGGAATCAATGCAACCTGGGAAATCAGTGTCAGATTAGACTTTAATCCTTCTTCGAGCAATTATTGCAAGATTTACCTGATGAGTAATAAAGCCGATCTAAACAGTGATCTGGAGGCTTACTTCATAAAAATTGGTGGGACCGATGATGAAGTGTCGCTTTATAGGCAGGATGGGTTAAATGAAGTTGAACTCATTGACGGTGTAAATAAGGTTTTGGATCATCCAACAAACACCTTTTTGGTCAAAACTTCCCGGAATGGATCAAAGTACTGGACCCTAAGCCTGGATACAGGAAGCGGCTATTGGAACAATACCGATAGCGCATTTGACGAAACATATCTTCAAAGCCGCTTCTTTGGCATTTCATGCAGACACACTTCCACGCGATCAGATAAATTCAGCTTTGACAATGTCGAAGTCAAAGGAGAAATTTTTACCGATACCTCAGCACCTTTCGTCTTGTCCAATCATCTCAAAGATACTTCGACCTGGCTCGTTGTTTTGAATGAAGAAATCAAAGCATTGCCACATATATCATCTATTGAATGGGATTTTAATTCCAGCCTGAAGGAAATTAGATTAAAACAGGGTTCTGATCAAGAAATTGAATTCTTATTTAACAATGAATTTGGCCATGGTTTCCCTATGCAACTTTGCATCGATTCCATCAGTGATACAACGGGCAATTACATGGGAAAAACATGTCTCCATGCGGTTTATAACAATCCAAAATACTTCAAGATTAAAGACATTATTATAAATGAGATCATGGCAGATCCAAACCCGGTGGTCGAATTTTTGGACATGGAATACATCGAATTGTTCAACCGAACAAATGAGGTCATCCTGCTTGAAAATTGGGCCATCGCAGATGAGAGAGACACTGCATTTCTTACCTCAAAAGTACTTCAACCGGGACATTATATATCATTAATGGACGACAGTGATTCACTTTCATCTTTGGGTATTCAGAGCAAGCTTCTGATGAAGCATTTTTTATCTCTTAACAATGACGGAGAATGGCTTTACTTAATCTCCCCATCAAATCGAACCATTGATAGTGTCAACTTTGACCAAAAATGGATGGACGATGAGTTAAAGGAAGAGGGCGGTTGGTCTTTGGAATTGATCGATCCAAATTACCGATGCAATGTTTCTTCAAATTGGTCGGCCAACCATGATGAAAGCGGTGGAAGTCCCGGAAAGGTGAATTCTGTCTATAATAATGGCGTGGATTATCCGGAAGTACAATTCAAGGAGCTTCAATCTGTGAATGACAGCTTGATTGTGATCAATCTTTCTGGCGCATTTCTGATTCCTTCAGATCCATTCGGATATTATAGCAGCCAACCTTCGTTGAGCTTAGATTCCTTAAAATTCAACAATACATCAATTAGTCTTTTTCCTTCAGGTAATCACATTAAAAACAACATCTACACCCTTTATTTTTCTGGCTTAGAAAATTGTTCAGGAAGATCACAATCAGCTTTTAACGTAGCCCTAGCTTTCCCTGAGGAAGCCGATAAAGGCGGTGTTCTTATAAATGAAGTCATGTTCAATCCGGAACCGGGAGGTTCGGATTATATTGAATTGTACAATAACTCTAACAAGGTAATTGACCTCAGTCAATTATTATTGGGAAGTGTCAGGGATGATGGGCGTCAAGAATTCGAATCGATCAGTGCGCGATTCACCCCATTATTGCCCGGAGAATACCTGGCCCTATGTCAAGATTCCACAATGGTCGTTCATCGTTACGGAAACTATGGCTCATTGAGGCAAACTGACATTCCTTACATGGGAGATGAAGGTGGTCAAGTGCTGTTATTGAATCGCGACAGCACGATCATTGACTTCATGATTTACGAACAAGAGTGGCACTTTCCCTTACTTATTGATAGAGAAGGAGTTTCAATGGAGCGCATCGTTTTCGGCTTACCGGGCACCGATCGACGCACCTGGCAAAGTGCATCTCATACCAGCGGATATGGTACTCCGGGATACAGGAATTCTCAGCAATTATCAGAGGGACAGGGAAATCAAAACCTCGATTTGAACCTTTCAATTTTTTCTCCTGATAATGATGGATTTGAAGATCTCCTGCTGATTAAATGTCATTCAACAAAGCCAGGAACGGTCGGTTCCTTGAGGATCTATGATCAATACTCAAAGCTGGTGCGCGAATTAGCTAATACCACCCTTCTGGGTTCAAATGAATTATTTGTCTGGGATGGCACCGACGATAAGGGTGAAAAAGCCCCAATGGGGTATTATTTAATACTGATGGAAACCTATGATACAGAAGGAAATATCGAGCGGCACCGCAAAAGTGTTGTGCTTGCCCACTACTTATAAAATAAAAGGCCTCACTTGGGAGGCCTTTTTTATCATTGTATCTTTCTAAGCCAGGCATCCGGGTATTCTGCCCTGGCATTTCTCAAATTCTTTCTCGCCTCTTCTTCGCTCGTTGTGAAAGACAAGAATACGTTATAGAACTTATTAGTGATGTTGTAGAGAACATCAGTTTCAGCGTATCCGGCATTAATGAACTTCAGTTTAGCCTGACGAGCCCATTTCTGCTCGCTGTAAGAGCCAACAACAATATAGAAGCCTTTTGGCAAGGGTTCCCCTTTGTTATCAAGATATTCATTGCTAAATTCACTGTCTCCGCCTCCTACAGGGATAGCCGGAGTTACCGATGCCCCAGTACCTGTTGGTGGATTCTTTTTAAGTTCTTCAATGGCGCCGTCGACATCCGTTCTTACCTTCTGAATCTCATTGCCAAGTGAATCTATTGCCTTGGTGTTCTTATCAGTTTGATCAGACGTTTCTTTCAGTTTGTTTCTCAGACTGTCTAGTTCATTGCGCAATTCCTCTCGGCGCTTGGCCTCGGCAAGTTTTTCTTTCTCGGATTCACCAAAGATATAGCCCACTAATAATTCCGTACTACTTCCGCTGTAACCAGAAATATCATTGATGATCAAGTCGTATGATAATCCTGCATATAACTTTTCATTTATAATACCGCCAACACTGGTTCCGATGGCATACTGATGTTTGTAAGTAAAGCCAAGCCAGACAAGTTTCTGATAACTACCCATGACACCCAGATCAAATTGGAACGGGGAGGCCGGTGTGATTCTGGTCAACAAGACCGGATCAACGTCAAAATTCTCGTTGATCTCAAAGTGATAGCCTGCGGTAAAAATGTAATGACGTCTTAATCCATAGGCCACTGTTTGCTCTTCTTCAACCTTTGCGTACCGGATATTATTGTCTAGAAGTTGTGGCATTGCGATACCAACATTCAGATCTCTCCAGAAATAGGCAATACCAAAATCGGCATCCAAAACGGCCCTGCTTTGATTGGTGGTAAATAGGTTCGGGTCTGTTACGTCATCTACTACGGCCCTGCTGTAGTCTATCTTATTATTCAAGATCCCAATACCCAAGCCGAGTTTGATTCGGTGTTCATCATTTATACTGAACCCATAAGAATAGGCTACTCGAGCGCCGGTTGTACTGAGAAGGTCGGTTTTATCTGTGAAGAAATTTAGCCCAATGCCTGCTTTTTCTCCTTGAATTGGTCCATCAATCGTGAACATGGTGGTCACAGGTGCGCCTTGTATTCCCGTCCATTGGTTTCTGTGCATCAGAAAAGCTCTAACCTCCTGGCTTTGTCCTGTAAATGCAGGATTGTAAACAAAAGGATTGAAAAAATACTGGCTATAAAACGGCACCTGTTGCGCATACAGGCCTGTTGTACAACCAATAAACAATAGAATAATTAGTCTCTTCATTGCCTTTATCATTTATTCTCCTCTCAATATGGTTATGGCCCCTTTGTAGATCTTGCCAATTTCTGTCGAGACGACGTAGTAATACGTTCCATCAGGTAGTTTTTTACCATTAAAGGTTCCTTCCCAATCATCGCTATAGTCTTCGTCCTGGTATACCTCCTGGCCGTATCTATTGTAAATGGCCACCTTACATTGACTGCATTTAATTCTACCAGTTATATTCCAGGTATCGTTATGACCATCACCATTGGGTGTGAACAAATTGGTGAATGTCGGTGCTCCTGAGGTGTCTGGAGGAATAATAATGAATACGATAACAGAGTCGGTGCCTCCACAACCATTTGAATCGATCGATGTTACAAAGTATACGGTTGTGTCTATCGGACTTGCATTAGGATTGGCAATAAAGCCATCATCTAATCCTGTTTTCGGTGTCCATTCGTATGTCAATCCACCGGAGGCATTCAATTGAGTACTTTGACCTAGTTGAATGACTACATCAGTACCTGCATCTATGTTCGGAAGTGGGAAGGCCACCACATCAATGGTATCTGCATCAGAACATCCCGTCAATGTGTCGGTCACTACAACCGTAAATTGACCAGTATTTCCAACGGTTATAGATTCGATAGTGTCGCTGGTACTCCAGAGATATCCAGGCCCACCTGCAGCGGTAAGAAGCACATCATTACCTTCACAAAACTCTGTAGGTCCATTAGGTGTAATTGAGGCCACAGGTGTGCGCAGAACTGTTACGGTCGCCACATTAGACGTATCATCAGGACAATCACCAAAGCTCAGGATTACGCGGTATGAGGTGGTGGTATCAATTCCACTAAAGGTCAAGACGTCCGTTGTATTTGCAGGAATAACATTGGCGAAAGCCCCTCCTCCTATGGATTCTTGCCAACCAACGATGGTTCCAAAATACCCTGATAAATTAAGTGTTCCACCATTTGGCCCCTTGCAGAAACTTGTGTCTGAGAGTACCAGGCCTCCTATAGCTGCTGGTTTGACGGTGATCAAGACCGAATTACTTGTATCCGGCGGACAACCGCCACTCGCTACCACGACACGGAAGACGGTAGTGTCTGTAAGATTACTGTAAACATAGAAGGTGTCGTTCGTGGCACCCGTTGCAGGAACGAAGGTATTTCCGCCATCGGTGCTTGATTGCCATGTAAAGGTATTGCCTATATGACCACTGAGAAGAATAAGTCCCGTGTTATTTCCGGAACAAATGGTGTCATCCCCGGTAATTGTTCCTGCCAGTGTAAAGGTGTCAACTGTTAAGGTCAAACCAACTGTATCAATCGGACAAACGCCATTTTTAACAAAGACCCTGTAATGCGTAGTTATCTTCAAGGTATCATATCGCTGGAATGTCGTATCATTTCCTAGAGAGGTGAAAAACGCTGATGTATCTGCACGCAATTCCCAGTCAAATATTTGATCTACAGGATTGCTCAAAAAGATAGTGTCACTGCCAATTCCATAACACAATTGAGTGGAGGGCGTGATCAAAGTCCCGGCATAAGGTTGATCAACCAACACCTGATAGATTGCGGAAGTATCAGCATCACATGTATCGCTTTGAACGATGGCTCTGAAAACTGTGGTAATGTTAAGGTTTAGTGAAATGATATTTGTGTCACTTCCTGGAATTGGATTCCAATTCACGCCACCATTTATGGAATTCTCCCAACCAACAATGTCTCCTGTATAACCACTCAGTAGTAGATTGGCATTGCTGCCCGCGCATATCTGTGTATCTCCACTTATCACACCGGCATCAGAAGGCCCTATTTGAATCATTACAATGTTAGACGTATCATCAGGGCAAATACCGGAACCCTGCACGATAACTCGATACCAGGTGGTTTGGGTAAGATTATTATATATAAAAGTATCTGTAAGTTGCCCTGTCACTGTATCCCAAGAAGTCCCCATGTTGATGGAACTTTCCCAAAGCAAGATGCTTCCAATGCGCCCGATGAGAATTACTGAATCAGTATTGGTAGTCGAACAGTGACTTCGAGAACCGGCAAGTATTCCGGAGGTTGTCCCCGGCACTGTTACAATCGTGACTTCACTTGAAGTATCTGCTGGACAACCCGGATTCTGCACCCTAACCCTGTAGGTAACGGTATCACTCAAGTCAATGTAAATCAATGTGTCGGCAAAGTGATTTATTGGCGCAAATATGCCCGGTACAGTAGAAGAATCCCAACCAAGTATATTACCTCTGAAACCAATCAGGCGCAAAACGCCTTGATTGTTTCCACTACAAACAGTGTCACCCGTCAAAATAACTCCCCCAAGGGAGGCGCCAACTTGAACAGAAACAATATTAGACGTGTCGCTGCCACATACTCCCCCATCCATGATCACGCGGTATTCGGTGATTGAATCAGTTAGATTAGTAAAAATGAATGCGGAATCAGTCTTCACTGGGGAGAAAGGGAGCCATGCACCACCATTCACGCGGGAATACCAATTTTCAATCGGTCCAAAGTATCCACTTAACAACAGTGTATCAGAATTGATCGTATCACAAAATGATAGATTTTGAGAAAGACTCCCGGCAAAAACCGTATCGCTCACAGTAATCACCACAATATTCGATGTGTCAGCGTCGCAAGCCCCGCTCTTAACGATTACCCTGTAGGAAGTTGTTTGAGTAAGATTAACGTAACGAAGCGTGTCAAAACCTGAATTAAAAGTTGCTCCCCATGAACCTCCAGAGACCGAGTCTTGCCAGCCCGTGACTGAACCTGTGTAGCCAGTAAGTTGCAACAAAGCGTTGTTTCCACTAATGCAAACCGAGTCATCCACATTCAAGGTTCCGGCAACGGATTGCCCTACGTCGATGGCTTGGGTATTGCTGGTGTCGGTTCCGCAAGCCCCACTTGAAACAATGACCCTGTAAAGCGTTGGATTAGTTATATTATTAAAGGTCACCGTATCTCGGTTAGCGGTTCCTGAAATATTGCTAAAAGAGGCACCTCCATTGGTAGACTGTTGCCAAACATTGACCGTCCCGGTATAACTTGTTAATGATAAAAGGGTAGAATTCGTTGGAGTGCAATAAGAGGCTCCTCCTGAAAGTGTCCCGGCAACTACGTCCGGATTGACTGTAACGATGGCAAGAGAAGATGTGTCGTTTGGACAAGCACCGTTTTGAACAATGGCTTTAAAATCGTGTACACCTGCAAGCAAGTTTGTATAAGTGATCGTATCCTCACCACTACTTCCCGAGACGTTAGAGAATCCACCGCCATTTAATTGACTTCGCCAAATAACAATGGATCCCGTGTAACCAGTAATCCAGACCTCACCCATATTCCCGGTATCACAAACACTAACGGTTCCATTTACCGTCCCTGCATCGGAAAGGGCATCAACAAATACCGTGTCAGGAATTGATTCGACATTCGGGCAACCGGATGAGCCTTGAATGACTGCTTTATAAATGGTAGTTATTGTTAGATTATTGTCAACATGAGTCGTTGTGGTATTGGCAATGTTTGTGAAACTCGCCCCTCCATTGATGGATTTTCTCCATCGCAAAATGGTACCGCTTGAACCACTTAGATTTAAGGTAACTGTGTTGGAGCCGGTACAGACGTTTGTACCTGGCGTGGTGTAAGTCACCGTTCCTCCGACGGCAGACGGTATCATTGTAATAGCTGCGGTATCTGAAACCTCACTTGCACAAAGGCCGCTCTTCACCAAAGCACGGTACCAAGTATCTTGAGATAGGTTTGAATAGGCAAATGTGGCAGAACCTCCAGAGGCAGGGATGGGTGTCCAGGTAGCACCGTTATTTGTAGAAAGCTGCCATTCCACCACGGCGCCTACATGACCCGACAGTGTTATGTTTCCGCTGTTGGTTCCCTGACAAACTGAATCGCTTCCACTGGCAATTCCACCAACAGTAGTGGGATTAACCGTCATCTGAACAGAAGTAGAAGGGATACTATCGCATGCGGCACCATTTTGAACAAGGGCTCTGAATAACGTGTTGGCCGTGTAATTGAAATTAAATGCTGGAGTCAGGTTGGCAGGAGCTCCAGGAACCGGGGTATACGTTGTGCCACCATTGATAGAGAATTGCCACTGAACCACAGATCCAGTTTGTCCGGAAAGCAACAAGGTGGTTAGGACAGTTCCTTCACAAACCGTATCGTTCGGAGAATTAATCGAGGCTACTCCTCCAACGGCAGCTGGAATAACAGTTATGGTCACATCCGAAGAGCTGTCTTCAGGGCATACTCCGCTTTGAACCCTTGCCTTAAACTGGGTCGTTTGAGTAAGGTTATTATAATTGTAAGTACTGGTAGTTACTGGTGGTCCGGGTACAGAAGACCAACTAGCGCCTCCGTTGGTAGATTGTATCCAATCACTAATAGTTCCAACGTTGCCCGCCAAGGTTAGTGTACCTGAATTGTTGCCACCGCAAACCGTGGCGTTACTAGATACACTTCCACCTACGCTGACCGGATCAACATTTACTGCAAAATCTGCAGAAGTATCTTCATCACACGTGCCATTCTTTACTCGAACCCTGAATAGGGTATTGGTAGTAACGGTAGGTGTTATGTTACTCTGTCCGGCACTTCCGCTAATATTGGTATAAGATGTGCCGCCATTAACTGAACGCTGCCAAAAAACAATGTTTCCGGAATTACCTGCTAAGACTAAGCTAACGGATGACCCATTACAAATTGGAGAAGTACCACTGATGGTACCCGCAACGCTTGCAGGTAAAACCGTAATTGTCATTGTATCCGAATAGGCCGCAGGACAGGGTGCATTTTGTACGCGAACCCTGTATAAGGTGGTCGTTGTCAAGTTGGTGAAATTTTCGGTCGTCGATAAATTTGCAATGTTCGACCAACTGGCACCACCATTTGTAGAGCTCTCCCATCTGACCACACCGCCGTTACCGCCTGAGTAAGTTAGCGTTCCGCTATTATTTCCGGCACAAACTGTTGTTGGATCTCCTGTGGTTATGGTTCCTCCGACTGTGCCCGAGTTTACTGTGATGGTGGCAAAGGCCGAAGGAATCTGGGCGCATTGGCCATTTTTTACCTGTGCCCTGAACAAGGTTGTTTGTGTCAGGTTATTATAAGTTTGACTAGTTGTAGTGTTAACCGGTAAAATCGTTGTCCATGTCCCGCCACCGTTTATCGATTGTTCCCATTCAATAACTGTGCCCACGTGACCAGTGAGATTTAAGGTTCCGCCATTTGAGCCACTGCACACTACTGAATTACTGCTTATCACACCTCCCACCGTGGCCGCATCAACAACAATGGTAAATGTCGAACTATTAGTAGAGTCACAACTTCCGTTTTTCACTACTGCTCTATATGTAGTTGTTGCAGTGATATTAGAAAAATTAAATGTTGCACTTCCTGCTCCTCCTGCTGAGCTAAAACCGCTACCAATGTCCGCTTCCCATCTCAGGATCGTTCCCAGGTGACCTGTTAGAGTCAATGTGCCTGAATTAGACCCCGAACAAACGGTATCATTTCCGGCCGTTTGACTTATCGTTCCACCAACCGATGGAAGATCAAGTGAAAAAGTCGCCGTATCCGAAGAATCCACCGGACAAAGTCCTGTCTGAACCAAAGCCCTGTATATAAGGTCATCTCCCGATCCAATGTTCGAGTACGCCAGTGTAGTGCTTCCGGAGTTTCCTAAATTGGTCCAGGGCGGTGTTCCTGCGGCCGAAGATTCCCAACGCACTACCGAACCCACATTACCACTTAGGGTCAGATTACCTGAATTTATCCCATCGCAGATTGTGCCCGCTCCGCTGACCGTTCCACCAACCGAAGCCGGATCAACCTGAATTCTAACAGAAGTTGATGGAACCTGGGCACAAGGGCCGTTCCTAACAAAGGTTCTGTAGAATGTTGTACTTGCCAAAACGCCTGGGCGGAAAAAGTCATTCGTATCTGAAAAAGATGTCCAGAAAATGCCATCGGGCGATGATTGCCAGAATTGCACCTTGCCGAGATAGCCCGTTAGAAAAATCGTATCGGGTTGTGAACCTATACAGACGGTGTCGGCAGGATCGAGTATACCACCCAATGAGTTGCCAAATGAATACACGCTTTTTACAATGGTGTCGTTATTGTTGTTCACATCGGATGCCCAACCAGTGTAAACCTTAAAACTGTAATTGACCTCTGGTGTTGTCATGTCAGCTGCCGTTGAAAAAGTCCAGATAAGGTTGCCACTGGCTGGTATTATACTGGTGACAGTTTCGGTAATGGCAGAACCCCCGTTTAGGCGATATGATACTGTTATGGTGCTGGCCGGTACGGCCACAGCCGTGAAATTCTTAATTCTGATTTTTACTGGTTCAAAGTTGTGAGTACACGCTGTTGTTGGTGTAATCAAGGAATCCACTCCCACATCCTGTGCATTAACACTTACTGCTAGAAATGCAGTTGATAATAATAATATTAACTTTTTCATAAGTGCTTTCGACTGTTATTCAATATCGTCTTCCAGTAATCAATTTACAAAGGTTGGCCAGGACCTTGTTCGAACCGCAATATACGTAAAATGAATAGGGTAGGTTGCGGTATCTAAGCGATTTATTCATGGTCATTTGTTAACAAAATAGCACATTTCACCCCTTTTCAAAAACGGATAAAAATTGAATTGCCCGGTTCAAATCTTCTTCAGTATCTACAGAAATTCCCTCCAATTCGGTTTTCATCGTTCTAATTTTAAAGCCGTTTGATAGCCACCGCAATTGCTCCAATTGTTCCATTATCTCTATTCTAGACGGTTGTAATTCCGAGATGGTTGCCAAAATGTCTTTTCTGTAAGCGTAGATACCAATGTGCTTATAGTAAGAACCCGAGCCTGGCCAATCACTCAGTTTCTTTCCTCTGAAATATGGAACGGGCGATCGAGAAAAATAAATTGCAGAGTCGTCATCTGTCAATACCACTTTGGGAATATGGGCATCTTCCAGCTCACCGATTTCGGTGATTTGTTTTACCAATGTGGCGATTTGGGTCTGTCCATCGCAAATTGATGCTAACTGATCTATTTGTTCTGGGTCAATAAAGGGTTCGTCCCCTTGAATGTTAATGACATAATCGAATTCTTGGCTCATCAATCGAACGGCTTCGTTACATCTTTCCGTTCCACTTTGATGCTTTGCAGAGGTAAGCAGCGCCTTACCACCGTTTTCAGTTACATGGTCAAAAATTCGCTTGTCATCAGTAGCTACGAAAACTTCCGTAAGTGATTTTGACTTAGACGCCTGTTGAAAAACCCTCATCACCAAGGAAGTATCACCAATGAGTTTTAATGGTTTTCCTGGCAGCCTGCTCGACGCGTATCTTGCTGGTATTATTCCTGCAATTCTCATAAAATTAATTTGTAATAATAGCACTTAAGTTAATGCAAAACCATGATAAAAATCAAGTTGAAGATGGTGAATTCATTTCATTGATCGCCTTGAATTGGATAAACACCAACAGTTCGATCAAGGTGCGCAGATTACTCGAACTTCAAGGGTCTGCTCGCCAAACTTTAATGCAAATCGAAACAATTATGGCCCGCCAGGTGTTGGATTTCAACAAAAGAAAACTTCCAAAAATCAGTGAATTGATGGCGTTTTCGAAGGCTGAAATAAAGGCGGCGAAGTCCAAAGGAATAAGAATCACCACTTTTTTCGACAAAAACTATCCATTCAGACTCATGGAGTGCCCGGATGCACCACTTGTACTCTTTAGCAAGGGTCAATTCCCTCTTGAAGCCCAAAGAGTTCTTGCTATTGTCGGAACCAGGATGTCCAGTGAGTATGGTGAATCAGTTTGCAAAGAACTGATCAGGTCACTTAAGGGAACAAATACGCTTATAATAAGCGGTATAGCCTTGGGAATTGACGGCATTGCACATCGAACAGCCCTGGAATGTGGTTTAAAGACCATAGCAGTTCTTGGTCACGGACTGGATCGATTGCACCCCCAATCTCATCGCAAATTGGCACATGAAATCGTTTCTAACGGAGCTCTTCTAACGGAATTCTCGACGGGGAGCAGCTATTTTGCCGGGAGTTTTCCATCCAGAAACAGGATTATTGCCGGCATATCCGATGCAGCGGTCGTGATCGAATCAGGTGAAAAGGGCGGATCTTTAATAACTGCGCGTCTGGCCAATTCGTACAACCGCGATGTTTTCGCTGTTCCCGGAAGGATTGGTGATCCGATGTCGAAAGGTTGCTTGAATCTGATCAAAAATCATTCTGCGGCATTGATAGAAGGGGGAGAGGACCTGATGCGCTTCATGGGATGGGAAAATAGAACGAATTCTGCCACGGGCTCGGTTCAGACAAGTATGTTCACATCCTTGGATGAAAATGAAAAAAGCCTTGTGGAATACATAGGTCTGAAAAAAGAATGTCACATAGATCAGCTCGCCTTGCACACGAACTTAACAATCAGCGAATTAGCAAGCACTCTTTTAACACTTGAATTCAAGGACATTCTGACGTCTATCCCAGGCAGAATCTACCGTTTAAAGGCTTGAAGAATAAAACCTCACAAGCATTAGAAATATCAATTTTTATCTACTTTTGCCCCGCTTAATTAAACATAAATACATGTCATCAAAATCACTAATGAAAGCGTCGGATTTCATTGCCCAAGTAGCTTCAAATAATCCAAATGAACCTGAATTTCTTCAGGCGGTTGAAGAAGTCGCAGAGACCGTAATTCCTTTCATCAATGCAAATCCTAAGTATTCCAAAGGAAAGCTTTTGGAGCGCATGGTCGAACCTGAGCGCGTCATTATGTTCAGGGTCCCCTGGACGGATGATCTTGGTGAAATTCATGTCAACAAAGGCTATCGAATTGAGATGAATAGCGCCATCGGTCCATACAAAGGAGGACTTCGCTTTCACCCTTCTGTAAACTTGAGCATTCTTAAATTTCTCGGATTTGAGCAGGTTTTTAAAAATTCATTGACCACATTACCCATGGGTGGTGGCAAAGGAGGTTCAAATTTTGATCCAAAAGGAAGAACCGACGCTGAAGTCATGCGTTTTTGTCAAAGTTTCATGACCGAACTTTCGAGACATATCGGACCAAATACGGACGTGCCAGCTGGTGATATTGGTGTGGGTGGGCGCGAGATCGGCTACTTATTTGGTCAGTACAAGCGTCTAAGAAACGAATTTACCGGTGTATTAACCGGCAAAGGCATGTCTTATGGAGGGAGTCTAATCAGGCCAGAGGCCACGGGGTATGGTTGCGTTTATTTTGCTCAGGAAATGCTCGCTACCAAAGGCGAAAGTTTTAAAGGAAAGAATGTGTTGATATCCGGATCTGGAAACGTTGCCCAATACGCTTGTGAGAAGTCCATTCAAATGGGCGCCAAAGTATTGACCATGTCTGATTCCAAAGGCTTCATTATTGATAAAAATGGCATTGATCAGGAAAAATTAGATTGGATCATGGAATTGAAGAATGTGAAGCGAGGAAGAATTCAGGAATATGTTCAGAAGTTTAAGGGTTCTGAGTTTCACGAAGGTCAGACTCCATGGAGCGTGAACTGCGATATTGCACTTCCCTGTGCCACTCAAAACGAAATGAATGGCGAAGATGCAAAGACGCTCATTGGCAATAAGGTTCTTTGTGTTGCCGAGGGTGCGAACATGCCGTGCACTCCAGAGGCCATTGAAGCGTTCCACAGTAGCAATACCCTATTTTCACCGGGTAAGGCTTCAAATGCCGGTGGTGTGGCCACCTCAGGCTTAGAAATGTCCCAGAATTCACTTCGATTAAACTGGACAAGAGAAGAAGTTGACGAAAAGCTACATTCCATCATGAAAAGCATTCATGCTTCGTGTGTCGAATACGGTCAAGAAGGTGGCTCTGTCAATTATGTCAAAGGAGCCAATATCGCAGGTTTTGTGAAAGTGGCAGATGCAATGATAGCCCAAGGTTTAGTTTAAGAGTTTCAAGGAATCATGAAAGAGGAAGTATTCGTACTTCCTTTTTTTATTTTTACCCTTCTAAAATTCAAGATATGCAAGGAAAAATTAAAGACCACCTCAAAATTCAGCTCGAGGAAATAGCTGAAGCCGGGCTTTACAAGAAGGAAAGAATCATTACATCTCCACAAGGGGCGAAGATCAACGTAAAAGGGGGAAATGAGGTGCTGAATTTCTGTGCCAACAATTATTTGGGTCTTTCCTCCCATCCAAAGGTTCTCGATGCAGCAAAAAAATCACTTGATCACCGTGGATTTGGTATGTCTTCGGTCCGTTTTATTTGTGGTACCGAAGATATTCACAAGGAATTGGAAAGAAAAATAGCCGACTTTCTTGGTATGGAAGACTGCATTCTATATGCCGCAGCCTTTGATGCTAATGGAGGTTTGTTTGAACCGCTTTTTACTGAAGAAGATGCAATTATTTCTGATGAATTGAATCACGCATCGATCATCGACGGCGTTCGACTATGCAAGGCAAAGCGATATCGCTACAAGAATTCCGACATGGCAGATCTTGAAGCGAAGTTGAAAGAATCGCAAGGAGAGCGCTTTCGGATCATTGTCACCGACGGGGTTTTTTCAATGGATGGTTATATCGCCAAACTCGATGAAATCTGTGAACTTGCCGAGAAATACGATGCCATGGTAATGGTTGATGATTGTCATGCCACCGGTTTTGTGGGGAAAACGGGCAGAGGAACTCATGAACACAACAATGTCATGGGCAAAGTGGACATAATTACAGGTACACTTGGTAAAGCTTTGGGTGGCGCCATGGGCGGATTTACGGCTTCGAGCAAAGAAGTGGTTGAAATTCTACGCCAAAGATCCAGGCCTTATCTTTTTTCAAACTCCCTTGCACCTTCTATAGTTGGCGCCTCTATCGAAGTCATCGACATGTTAAATCATACCACTGCCCTGCGCGATAAGCTTGAAAGTAACACAAACTATTTTCGCAGTCAAATGACCATAGCCGGTTTCGACATTAAAGAAGGAATTCATCCGATCGTTCCTGTGATGATCTACGATGCAAAAAAGTCTCAGGTCATGGCAGATAAATTATTGGAAGAGGGTATTTACGTGATCGGTTTTTTCTATCCCGTAGTTCCAAAAGAACAGGCCAGAATCAGGGTTCAGATTTCAGCCGGACATGAACGCGAACATCTTGACAAAGCCATCGCTGCATTTACGAAGGTTGGAAAAGAACTAGGTCTTATTGATTAGGCTGTAAATTAATTAAAGAGGGCCGTTGCTGAAATAAAAAAAAAGGATAAATTTGCAGCCCCTTTTTAACGAGTAAAGGCATTTAAAAAAATTAAACTGTAAAGACAGTGGATACGTTAAGTTATAAAACCATATCGGCCAATTCACAAACTGTGAATAAGGAATGGGTTCTGATTGATGCTGAAAATCAACCCCTTGGGCGTCTAGCTTCTAAAATTGCTTCAATTATTCGAGGTAAGCATAAGACCAACTACACTCCTCACGTCGATTGCGGAGACAACGTAATTGTCATCAACGCCGAAAAAGTAAGTTTGTCAGGCAACAAATGGGAAGCTAAAAAATACTTGACCTATTCTGGTTATCCCGGTGGACAAAAGTCGACCACAGCAAAAGTTAAATTGAGAAAGAAGCCTATTTCTATTGTAGAAATGGCAGTAAACGGAATGCTTCCCAATAACAGACTAGGAAGAGCCCTCTTTACAAATCTTCATGTTTATGTCGGCTCAGAGCACAATCACGAAGCACAGAAACCTAAAAAAATTGACCTTAATAGTTAATCTCCATGGACGTAATTAACACGATCGGCCGAAGAAAAGCATCCGTTGCAAGGGTATACATGAAACCTGGCAAGGGAAACATCGTTATCAACCATAAGGATGTAAAAACATTTTTTCCTACATCACTTCTTCAATACAAGATTCACCAACCTTTCAACATCACCAAGACAGAAAAGAAATTTGACGTCTCGGTTAATGTGAGTGGCGGTGGAGTGACTGGACAGGTAGAAGCCATCAGGCTTGGTATTTCAAGGGCGCTTTGCGAACTTGATACTGAGCACAGACCTCCCTTGAAAGCAGAAGGTCTGCTTACAAGAGATCCCAGAATGGTGGAACGTAAAAAACCCGGGCAGAAAAAAGCGAGGAAGAAATTTCAATTCAGCAAGCGTTAATGGCGCACGCCAGGATTGTTTAGTATCTAAATTGTTCAGATGGTTTAGAGCCCTACTGTTCAATTGCTTAATTATAAGAACGTAAACAATTTAAAAAACAACAATGTCAAGAATTCAGGAATTATTAGAAGCAGGTGTTCATTTTGGTCACCTTAAAAGAAAATGGCATCCTAAAATGGCTCCCTATATTTTTATGGAGCGTAACGGGATCCACATCATCGATCTTCACAAGACCGATGCCAAGTTAAACGAAGCATGTGCAGCGCTTGCTCAAATAGCCAAATCCGGAAAGAAGATACTTTTCGTTGCGACTAAAAAGCAAGCCAAGGAAACCATTGAAACCAGAGTTAAGAATATTAACATGCCATATGTCACGGAACGTTGGCCCGGTGGTATGCTTACAAATTTCGCAACGATAAGAAAAGCAGTTAGAAAAATGGGGTCCATCGATAAGATGATGGAAGATGAAACCTACACTGTGCTTTCAAAACGCGAAAGACTTCAGATTTCAAGACAACGCGAGAAACTCGAAAAAAATCTAGGCAGTATTGCTGACCTTAATCGACTACCTGCAGCTCTTTTCATCATTGATATCAAGAAGGAGCACATTGCTGTCAATGAGGCCAAAAAATTGAATATTCCAACATTTGCAATAGTAGATACCAACTCCAATCCCGGTTTGGTGGACTTCCCAATTCCTGCAAATGACGATGCATCAAAATCGATTGACAAGATTATGGAGATCGTTGTTGATGCCATTGCTCTTGGTCTCAATGAAAGAAAAGTAGAAAGAGAAAAAATTACATCTAAGAAAGAAGCTGCTGAGTCTGCGGAAACTGAAGTTGAATCGACCGATGCTAAATCTGAAGCAGCGGCAGTGACTCCTGAGGCCGCCAAAACTCCTGAGGCTGCCAAAACTCCTGAAACGCCCGAAACTACGGAGACTAAAGAAGAAGTAAAAGCATAATAACACCATTGAATTTTAACATGTCTACAATTACAGCTGCAGAAGTAAATAAATTAAGGAAGCAGACCGGCGCCGGAATGATGGATTGCAAGAAAGCCCTTGTCGAAGCGGATGGTGATTTTGAGAAAGCCATCGATATTCTAAGAAAAAAGGGGCAGAAAGTTGCTGCAAAAAGAGGTGATCGAGAAGCAAACGAAGGACTGGTCCTTGCCAAGACCAGCGACGGAAAAAGAGGTGTAATGATTGCCCTTAACTGCGAAACGGATTTTGTTGCCAAAAATGACGAATTCGGAAAATTGGCGAATTCCATTCTGGATATAGCCATCAGTAAAAATCCATCATCACTGGATGACTTGCTCGCGCTTAATTTCAATGGAAGTTCGCAGAGCATTGGTGAGAAAATTACCGAGGAGATTGGGAAAATTGGTGAAAAAATTGACCTTTCCTCTTATGAAGTTGTTGAAGGAGGAAGAGTTGTGGCCTACAACCATCCCGGAAACAAACTCGCATCAATGGTTGGATTTAGCCAAGATGCAAGTGAAGACTTAGGTAAAGACGTTGCAATGCAAATAGCTGCAATGAACCCTGTTTCCATTGACAAGGATGATGTATCCAGCGAAATCATTGAAAGAGAGATTGAGGTTGGAAAAGAACAAGCACGAGAAGAGGGCAAACCGGAAGAGCTACTTGAAAAAATTGCGATGGGAAAGCTCAACAAGTTTTACCAGGAAAACACTTTAATGAATCAACAATTCATCAAGGACAGCAAGAAGACGATCCGACAGCATTTAGAAAGTGTAAATAAGGATCTGAAAATCACGGCTTTCAAACGTATTGCACTGGCATAAGAAAACACAGTTTGTGAACAGGGGAGTTTTTACTCCCCTTTTTTTTGATCTAAATGTTCTATTTTTATACGCCAATTCCACTTCATGAAATATAATCGTGTCCTTTTAAAGCTTAGCGGCGAATCCTTAATGGGCGATCAGCAGTACGGGATCGATCACAACATTCTGAAACAGTATTCTGAAGAAATCAAAAAAGCCGTGTTGGATGGGGTTGAAATGGCCATTGTAATCGGTGGAGGCAATATTTTCAGGGGATTTCAATCTTTGGACAGCGCCATTGATCGGGTACAAGGAGATTATATGGGAATGTTGGCAACAGTAATAAACAGCCTGGCCCTGCAATCTTCTTTGGAACACCTGGAGATCAAAACCAGACTGCTTACGGCCATCAAAATGGAACAAATAGCTGAACCATATATTAAGCGACGGGCCGTTCGTCATTTGGAAAAAGGGCGGGTTGTTATTTTTGGTGCCGGTACGGGCAACCCTTATTTTACAACAGATACCGCGGCAAGCTTAAGAGCCATTGAAATCGACGCCGACGTTATATTAAAAGGTACCAGAGTAGATGGTATTTATAGTGCAGATCCTGAAAAAGACGATAATGCTGTAAAATACGATTCGATATCCTTTGACCAAGTATATGATCAGGGCTTAAATGTGATGGATATGACCGCTTTTACCCTTTGTAAAGAGAATAAATTGCCAATAATCGTATTTGACATGAACAAAGCCGGGAACCTTTCTAGGGTATTAAATGGCGATAAAGAGGGAACCCTGGTTAGTGTTTGAAATAATAAATTACTATGCAAGAAGATCTAGACTTAATTAATGAAATGGCCAAAGATTCAATGGATAAGGCCATTCAGCATCTTGACGCTGAACTCTTAAAAATTCGAGCCAGTAAAGCTTCTCCCAGCATGGTAGATGGAGTTTATGTGGATTATTACGGAGTCAACACACCATTGAGTCAGGTGGCCAATGTCAACACTCCCGATCCAAGGACCATTTCTATCCAACCTTGGGAAAAGTCATTGTTAGAGACCATCGAAAGGGCCATTATAAATGCCAATTTGGGGCTTAATCCTCAGAACAACGGTGAATTGATCATGATAAACGTGCCAGCGCTGACCGAAGAAAGACGTTTAAATCTTGTTAAGCAGGCAAAGCATGAGGCGGAGAATGCCAAAATAAGCGTGCGCAATGCGAGAAAAGATGCAAATGATGAGATAAAAAAACTCATCAAAGAGCACTTTTCAGAAGACTTGGCCCGAGACGCCGAAGCCGATATCCAAGTACTCACCGATAAATATGTCCAGCGAATTGATGACAAGATTGTCAAAAAGGAAACGGACATCATGACGGTTTAGAGGGCGCTGGATTTGGCCTTTTCATTCTTCGAATTAGAACAGCGGGAATTGGGCTTGATCCTCGATCAGAAATGATCTTGTAGGTGGGAGAAGATTAGGCAATTTAATCCTGGGGTTAATGTCATTAATCTTTTACTTTCAATTCGATCACGGTAATCTCTGGGTAAATGCCCACGCGCCCAGGAAAACCGAGAAAACCAAAGCCATTGTTCACATAAAGATATCGGTCTAGTTCACAATACAGTCCACTCCAGCGCGGGTATTTATACTTGACGGGGCTCCATTTTAATCCTGGAATATCAAAGCCGAATTGCATGCCATGCGTGTGACCACTCAGGGTTAGATGAATCTTCTTTTTTTGCTTAATAACTTCAAGGTCCCAATGACTCGGGTCGTGGGACATGAGAATTACAAAATCATCATTTTTAACATCTTTTAACGCCGCATTTAAGTCACCGTGTTGAGGAAATGGCGGTTTTCCCCAATTTTCCACACCTAGCAGTTTGATTCGCTCTTCACCGCGCTTCAATGATATCCCTTCATTCATAAGAAGTTTAAAACCGGCTTCTTCCTGATAACCAATAAGACTAACCAAGTTTTGCATTTTCTTTTCAATACTTGCCCAATGGATGTAATCACCGTAGTCGTGGTTTCCGAGAATAGAAAATTTACCATCCACGGCCTTAAGGTTTTTTAACATGCTTACAAAGGGCTTAACTTCATCTGCATGATTGTTGACCATGTCGCCGGTAAAAAGAATAAGGTCAGCACCTTCAGCTTGCATTTTTTCCATTCCTTTTTGAACCCTTTTCAAACTGTCAAAGCTTCCTGAATGCATGTCTGAAAACTGGACAATTCGATATCCGTCAAAAGCCTGAGGTAAATCGTTAAAATGCAACCGAATGCGTTTTACCCGGAATTTGTACTTTCCAAGGGTAATACCATGGACAAATGAAACAAGCGGAATCATAGCAAAAGCAAGGCCAAGTTTTGCCATTTGGGCATTTCTTGATACCATGTTCGCCGGATCAGCATCATTAAACAGGGCCAGCCCATTTTGATAAATCAATAAGACCAGGCGGTATACATCTTCCGTAAAAATCACTGAAACAAAAGCTAGTTTCGTTAAGATCAGTGTCAGGGCCAGTCCCCCCATGACGTTCGAAGAAGCTTTCTTCAGAATACCCGGCTGAATTTCACCGGCATCCCTTACTAAAACATAGGCTGAAATTAGAGACAAAGCTGCCAATGCGTAATAAACTATCCAATAGTACTCACCATTTTTTAATTGGTTCAGGTAAGGAAAAAGCCCTGAATAAGTGTATAATTCCAGAAGGAAAATAACAGTGAGGAGTAAGAATAAAATGACGATGCGCGATCTCACGGATGACAAAAGTAGGGAGAAATCATCTTAAACCGGGAAAATTAGCACTTTGTTAACATTTGATAGCTAAATACGCAATCGAGTGAGGTCAATATAATTAAGACTTTATTTAGAAACGATGATTCCGGAAAAATCTAAACCCAAACCTGGGTTCCTTCCGAACAATTGCGGCAAATATCGATCTGATCTCGTCCCTTCAATATGGTCGACCTGAAATTAGCATACGGCTCGCTTTTCCAAATTTCTTCAAAGGGCTTTGAAAAGGCGTTTCCAAGTTTATGCTTGGCGTCTTTGTCAAAACAACAGGGAACAACATCTCCGTCCCATGTGATAACACAAGATGACCACATTCGCCAGCATTGATTCAGGAGTTTGTTTTTGATGGACCATGTGCCGTCTTTATTCTTTTTGTACCTGGAATACTTTACGTTGTCCGGAATAAGTTCACTTCCATTTTTATAATCGTAGATCTGTGCCGATTTCAATACGAC
The DNA here is from genome assembly GCA_040220895.1 of Vicingaceae bacterium. GTDB lineage: Bacteria > Bacteroidota > Bacteroidia > Flavobacteriales_E > Vicingaceae > UBA11591. Next base: position 13,150 of record JAVJVY010000016.1, on the reverse strand, counting down.
CTTATCCACATTCAAAATAGTTCCCAAATGTTGTACATCCTCAATTTGATGTTCATTTGGTTTAACTACAAGGAATTGAAAAATAACCTCTGGGGAAGTACTATTCAACTCCTGTTTCCAGCGAACTACGTTTTTGGTTCCCTCAATCACCTTGTGCAAATCACCCTCTATGCGATAGGATTCATAGGTCTGTTGGTCTGTCCCATCGATAGAGATTATTAAACGATCCAGTCCTGATTCGACCGTTCTGCGGGCAATGGTATCATCCAAAAAATGTGCATTTGTCGAGGTCGAAGTAACGATGCCCTTTTTAGAAGCATAGCTCACCATATCGAGAAAATCCGGATTCAAATAGGGTTCCCCTTGAAAATAAAAGGTCAAATAAGACGTGCGTCGATGTATCTGGTCAATCAATTTTTCAAAACCGCTTTTTTTAAGGTTTCCGGTTGGTCTAGTGAAAGACCGGATTCCACTTGGGCACTCAGGGCATCGTAAATTACAAGCTGTTGTGGGTTCAATAGCAATACTGACAGGACTTCCGGCATGAATATTAATGCCGCTTAATCTAGAAAGTTGGTAGGAGCAATACAGCAGGACACCATTCCATATTTTGACCAATGTCAATTGGCGGACTAACTTCTTATGACTTGCAGTTAACGCAGGCATAAGGCAAATATATGGTAATACGGTTGGCGAGATTGTGCTTTATTAAACTGACCCGATTCTTTATGAATTATTCTTTTGTCGCTGCCAATGTTATTGAATAATCGTGTTTTAATTCTTTTATCGTATATTTACGATTTACAATTTAGGTGGCATATAATAAGAAAGAAATATTTTCGGAATCTGATCAGAAGCTTGCTACTATTGGCAAGGTCTTGTCCCACCCGGCCCGGGTTAGAATCTTGCGCATTCTTGCGGAAAAACAAAGTTGTATTTGCGGCGAGATTGTCGAAGGCCTGCCCTTGGCACAATCAACGGTTTCTCAGCACCTCAAAGAATTAAAAGGGGCTGGCATTATAAAAGGAGAGATCGATGGCCCGAGGTCTTGTTATTGCATAGACTGGGACAAATGGGCTGAACTAGAAAACGAATTGAAACTCATTCTTGAAGACATGCACAATTTTAAAACCGATTTAAACTGTTGTTGATATGAAAACCATTTGTTGTTCTACAGGCTGTTGTGGCGAAGAGGTCATCTGCTGTTAATCATTCTTTTTAGAAACATTGAGGCCATTGCCATGCAGTGGCCTCTCTTTATAACTGACCAATGAAAAAGCTGAATTTTCTCGATCAGTACCTGACTTTGTGGATATTTCTGGCCATGACTTTTGGTGTCAGTCTGGGTTATTTTCTTCCATCTTCCTCGGTATTCATAGATTCATTCAGCTATGGATCGACCAACATTCCCATTGCCATCGGGCTTATTCTGATGATGTATCCCCCCCTGGCCAAGGTAGATTATAAATTACTCCCGGCAATATTCAAAGATGTGCGCATTCTAAGTATATCGATTCTTTTGAATTGGGTCATCGGACCTTTACTCATGTTTTTTCTGGCAGTAATCTTTTTAAAGGATCACCCTCATTACATGGTAGGGCTCATATTAATTGGATTAGCGCGATGCATTGCCATGGTTCTGGTATGGAATGACCTGGCCAAAGGGAGCAGTGAATACGGCGCAGGACTTGTTGCCCTAAACAGCATTTTTCAAGTTTTTGCCTATAGTTTTTATGCCTGGATTTTTATTACCGTACTTCCACCTTATTTTGGTTTTGAGGGAGCCATAGTCGATATTAGTATCTCTACCATTGCAAAGAGCGTCTTGATCTACCTTGGCATTCCTTTTTTGGCTGGCTTATTGAGCCGACTAGCGCTTGTTAAAATCAAAGGGGAACAATGGTACAAAGAGCAATTCATTCCCGGAATAGCGCCTTTGACGCTTATCTCCCTGCTATTTACCATTGTTGTGATGTTCTCACTAAAAGGTGAAAAGATCGTAGAGATTCCGTTGGATGTTGTCAAAATCGCCATCCCTTTGTTGATCTATTTCTTTCTGATGTTTATGGCCGGTTTTTTCATAAGCCGATCTTTGGGTGCAGATTACAAGAAGAACATCTCCATTTCCTTCACTGCCGCCGGCAACAATTTTGAACTTGCAATTGCTGTGGCTATTGCTGTATTCGGACTGAATTCAGGAGAAGCTTTTACCGGTGTCATTGGCCCATTGGTAGAGGTTCCCGCATTGATCCTGCTAGTTCGCTTGGCCTTTTGGCTTAAGAAACAGTACTACCGTGGTTCTTCAATTAAAAATGAGGCTTAAGGACGAATAACGGGTAGAAGTTGGCCTAAAAAATTAAATTTATGGAATGATAAACATCCTGGTACTATGTACAGGGAACTCTTGCCGGAGTCAAATGGCCGAGGGTTTTCTTCGAAAATACCTAGGTAACAGAGCCGCCGTCTACAGTGCTGGAATTGAGGCGCACGGTCTAAATGACAGGGCCGTTGAAACTATGAAAGAAAATGGTATTGACATTTCTAAGCAGACCTCTAATACCATTCTCGAACTTAAAGAATCGACTTTTGATTACGTGATAACGGTTTGTGATAACGCCAAGGAAAAATGTCCTTACTTTCCAGCCTCGACTTCACAACTTCACCATAATTTCCCCGATCCGGATAAAGTTAAGGGAAGTGAACAAAAAAAACTAGATGCTTTCAAGAAAAGCAGAGACGAGATTAACGAATATTGCCGAAAGTTGAGCGAGAAGATATTGATTGAAATTTGATCAATCAAACTTCCACCCTTCTAAAAACTTAGTTGTGTACTTGCCTTTTCTGAAATTCTCATCTTTCATCAATTTTTGATGAAAAGGAATGGTTGTCTTAATTCCTTCAATAACAAATTCATCCAACGCACGCTCCATTTTCATGATGGCCTCTTCTCTTGTGAGGGCAACTGTGATAAGCTTAGCAATCATTGAATCGTAATTCGGCGGAATTGTGTAGCTAGCATAAACGTGGGTGTCGACTCTCACTCCATGTCCTCCCGGAGAATGAAAATTGGTAATGGTTCCGGGGCTTGGTCTGAAGCCCTTGGACGGATCTTCTGCATTTATTCTACACTCGATAGAATAACGCTCCGGATCGTAATTTTTCCCTGTAATTTCAATGCCGGCTGCTACCTTGATCTGTTCGCGAATCAGGTCGTAGTTTATCACTTCTTCGGTGATAGGATGTTCCACTTGAATACGCGTATTCATTTCCATGAAATAGAACTTTCGGTTTTTATCAACTAAGAACTCAACTGTTCCAACGCCCTCATAGTTAACGGCTTTGGCTGCTTTGATAGCAGCTTTTCCCATTTCGTCTCGAAGTTTTTTAGTCATAAATGGTGAAGGCGTCTCTTCAACCAGCTTCTGATGCCTACGCTGAATTGAGCAATCCCTTTCGGAAAGATGACTGACTCTTCCGTATTGGTCGGCAATGATTTGAATTTCAATGTGACGGGGATCTTCTATGAATTTCTCCATGTACATGCCATCATTGCCAAATGATGCCTTGGCCTCTTGTTTTGCACTATTCCAATGATCTTCGAATTCCTTTTCAGACCAAATAATCCTCATTCCCTTGCCACCCCCACCAGCTGTAGCCTTTATCATGACAGGGTATCCAATTTTAACAGCCTCCTTTTTTCCGGTTTTAACATCGTCTATGATCCCTTCAGATCCCGGAACGGTAGGAACTCCCGCCTTGATCATGGTCATCTTTGCAGACGCTTTATCACCCATACCATCAATCATTTCTGGAGATGCACCAATGAACTTTACATTGTGTTCAGCACAGATCTTTGAGAATTTCGCATTCTCAGAAAGGAATCCGTATCCCGGGTGGATAGCATCTGCATTGGTAATTTCGGCTGCCGACATGATGGCCGATATTTTCAGGTAAGAATCAGCGCTTGGAGGGGGGCCAATACACACGGCTTCATCGGCAAAACGCACGTGTAAACTATCTCTGTCAGCGGTTGAATAAACTGCAACAGTCTTCACACCCATTTCCTTACATGTGCGTATTACGCGCAATGCAATTTCACCTCTGTTGGCAATCAGAATTTTCTTAAACATGTTTCGTCGAATCGATTTACTGGATGTTTGCTTTAAGCCGGTTCTATCAGAAATAGCGGTTGATCATATTCTACCGGTGAATTATCTTCAACCAATACCTTGATTATTTTACCCGAAACCTCTGATTCAATTTCATTGAAAAGTTTCATTGCTTCTATCACGCATACTGTTTGTCCCTCTTCCACGGCATCTCCTACATTCACAAATACCGGTTTATCGGGCGAGGGCTTTCTATAAAAAGTTCCTATCATAGGCGATTTGACGGTCACATAATTGGCATTTTCCACCTCGGGAGCTGTCACTTCTGCCTTAGCAGCAGGAGCAGCCGGCTGCGGGGTAGGTTGTGCTGGCGGAGACTGCATGGGCATTGAATGCATTTGCATGGGCGTTTGGTAAACGGCTGTCTGAACATCCCTTCCCCTGATTTTTTTCTCAGAACTGGTTTTAATTACCAGTTTAAAGCCTTCAGATTCCAGCTCTACCTGACTGACACCAGACTTGGCTACAAACTTAATTAAGTCTTGAATTTCACTGATTTTCATAAGATTGATATTAATGTTCTTCAATTATAGGCCCATTTCAAATAAATCGAGCCCCATGTAAACCCACCGCCAAAAGCGGCAAGTATCAAGGTTTCTCCTTTGTGCAATTTGTCTTCCCATTCCCATAAACACAAGGGTATTGTGCCATTGGTTGTGTTTCCGAATTTTTGAATATTGAGCATCACCTTGTCACTGCCAACACCCATTCGTTCGGCAGTGGCATCAATGATACGTTTATTTGCCTGATGGGGCACCAACCACGCAATATCATCTCCACCCAAATTATTCCTTTTCATGATCTCATAGGATACGTCTGCCATGTTGGTTACCGCAAACTTAAACACCGACTTACCTTCTTGATAAACAAAGTGTTCTCTGTCGGTAACGGTCTGAAACGTTGCTGGTTTCACGCTGCCACCTGCTTTCTGATGCAAGAATGCCCTTCCGGAACCATCGCTTTTGTGAATGGAATCCAATATTCCCAGTCCTTCTTGATTCGGCTCGAGTAACACAGCTCCTCCTCCATCACCAAAAATAATGCAGGTAGTTCTATCAGTATAATCCACTATGGAAGACATTTTATCAGCACCCACCACAATGACTTTCTTGTGGCTTCCGCTTTCTACGAATTTTGCGCCAGTTGTCAGCGCGTAAATAAACCCTGAACAGGCTGCATTTACATCATATCCAAAGGCATTGGTCGCCCCCAATTTGTCACAAATTATATTTGCAGTGGCCGGAAATACCAGGTCAGGCGTGACCGTTGCGCAGATCAACATATCGATATCCTCGGCCAAAATACCTCTTTTGTCCAGTACTTCCTGAACAGCTTTTACGGCCATATCAGAAGTGCCAAGGCCTTCACCTTTCAATATTCTACGTTCCTTGATCCCAGTTCTGGAAGTAATCCAATCATCTGTAGTATCAACCAACTTCATCAGTTCTTCGTTGTCAAGGACGTATTCTGGAATATAGCCTCCAACAGCAGTAATGGCCGCAGTCGTTTTCATAGGATGAAAGTAAAAAATTAATTAAACACGCCTTTGATTTGATCTGATAATTTAGATTCAACCACTTGTCGGGTGTGCAATAGCATGTTTTTAATTGCGAGTGGACTCGATATTCCGTGGCCGATGACCACATTAGAATTAATTCCAAGAATCGGAGTACCACCGTATAATTCATAATTGAGTCGATCAAAAAATGAATCTGCAAGTTTGCGCCTTTGGTATAAACTGTAAAAGGCTTCCATTTCCTTCAGAACGATATTACCAGTGAACCCATCGCAAACAAATACGTCGGCCTTGTCCCCAAAAAAATCCCTGCCCTCGACATTCCCAATAAAATTGAAATCAGCCGTGCCTTTCATCAGGTTGTAGGTGGACTGGGTTAATAAGTTTCCTTTCCCTTCTTCTTCACCAATATTCAGTAATCCAACCTTGGGGTTATCCACCTGATAAACCAATTTAAGGTACAAACTGCCAAGGATAGCAAATTGGTATAAGACATCGGGTTTACAATCGGCATTGGTACCGACATCCAAAATGATACCCACACCTCCGTCTTCCTTTGGAATTATTGTCGTTATGCAAGGCCTGATCACACCTGGGATGGATCGCACCGTATACATGGAACCCACAAGCATTGCACCGGTGTTCCCAACACTGCAAAAGGCATCAATTTTCTTATTATTCAGCAAATTAAAGCCAACACTAATGCTGGAATCAGGCTTTTTAGCAAAAACCTTGGTGGGGTGTTCTCCCATCTCAATTACTTCAGTAGCATTGACAACGGAAAATGACAGGGCCTCAACATCAAACTTTGACATTTCAGACCTGATTTCTTCTTCCTTTCCAACAAGCACCAGCTCACAGTCAGGTCCAAATTGTTGCATGGCCAGAAATGACCCTTCTACGGTAGCAGATGGGGCAAAGTCTCCGCCCATTATATCAATGCCGATCTTCATTCTGGATTCTCTTTACCAGATATAGGGTGGATGGAAGATGGATGGTATTTAAATCGCAATCTCTTTTTCGATCGCTTGCTTTCCTTTGTAATATCCGCAATCTGCGCAAACTCTGTGATATAGAACAGGAGCACCACAATTTGAGCAAGTGCTGATCGTGGGCGCTACGGCTTTGTCGTGTGTCCTTCTTTTATCTCGGCGGGTCTTGGATATTTTTCGTTTTGGATGTGCCATAACTATTGATTTAATTTGGAATTTTTTAGGCTTTCCCAACGGGGGTCTACCTCGTCATTGTTATTGTTTATTTTTCCTTTTAATAATTTTAAGACTTCCGGATCACAGTCTTCTTCATCGTGAACGTTCCTGGCAGGAATCATTAAAGACAAGCTCTCATAAAAGTAATACTCCAGGTCAAGGACATGCTCGTTATCACCAAGGATAATAAGGTCGTCCATTTCTTCATGGGAAATCTGGCCGTATTTTACGATCAGTTTTCCACCTTCTTTCAAGGGAATGTAAAGACTCTCATTACAGCGGTCGCACGGAAGTTGGAACTGACCTTCAAATTCCAATCTCAGGTCCAACATGTTTGCCGATTTGATCATCTCGACGTCTATCATCACGTCGGCACTCATCAAGTCATTATTTCCCCATTTACTGAACAAGTTTCCGTCAACTGCGAATTCCAGACGATGTGAGCCCATGTTCATCGGCTCGAATTGAATCTGATACTGCTTACTCATCGAAATACTTGCTGAAGAAAGGGCGCAAATGTAATGATTTTTAATACTATCCGCTATCGTTAAAGTCTAATTGAACATCAGAAGGTTGAATGTCATTATCAGCATTTCATTTGTCCAGGTGACTTGTTCTCCTGCTCCATATTGTATGCGCCAAATACACGGATTGTTTGAAGGATGATTCACTGGCCAGCCCTTTTCCTGCAATGTCATAGGCCGTCCCATGATCGGGTGAAGTTCTAACAAAACTGAGATTCGCTGAGAAATTCACGCCATCATCAAAACTGATAGTTTTAAATGGAATGAGTGCTTGATCGTGGTACATAGCGAGAATTCCATCAAATTTCTTGTAGCTTCCTGCCCCAAAAAACCCGTCTGATGCCAGAGGACCAGTACAATTTATCTTTTCAGATCGGGCCATTTCAATGGCCGGTGTTATGACTTCTTGCTCTTCCTTCCCCAAAAGACCTTCTTCGCCAGCGTGGGGATTGAGACCTAAAACAGCAATGCTCGGGTTGGTAATTGCAAAATCATTTGTTAGACTCTGACTAAGGGTCTGGATGCAATTGAATATTCCCTCGATACTCAACATAGCACTAACTTTAGCAATGGGTACATGACCCGTGACCATGGCTATTTTTATCTTATCTGAGGCTAAAATCATTTGTGCTTCATTCCCGGCCCTAAGTGAAAAGTATGAAGTATGCCCGGTAAAATCCGGATGGATCGATTCGATATTTTTCTTGTTCAAAGGGCTGGTTATTATTCCATCGATGTGACCTTCTAGGGCGTCACTGGCAGCTTTTTCCATGGAGCTGAATGCCAGAGCGGCACCTTCCAAAGAGGGTTTGCCCGGCGAAATATCAATTTGCTTTTCTTGAACTTCAATAACGTTAAGCGTGTTTTCTCTTACTTCCGTTAAGTTGCTTATTCCCAGTATATTAAAGTCGATAATTCCTAGGATTTTTGCGTATTGCCGTAAAACTTCCCTTGAACCGTAAACTACAGGGATGCATAATTCGAACAGCCTTTGATCGGCAAAGGTTTTAAGCAATACCTCAGGCCCTATACCGTTTACATCACCGATGGTGATACCAAGATTGGATTTTAAATGCGTAATCATAGCTGCAGGTCAGGCCAGTTGTGAGTTCAACACCGATCAGTGCTCCAATATAATTCGTAATTTAGAAGACCCAAAGTTAATCAATTGGTAAAGAGTCTATTTTTATTCACCAGGCACCTGAACCTGTCCCTTGCAATTTTCGCTTTTTTGCTTCTGACCACGGCAACAGCTAGCTATGCAACACACAATCGGGCAGGTGAGATCGTTTATAAGCGGATTGAGGGATTCAAATTTGAGATTCAAATAATCACTTACACTGAAATAGGCCCATCCAATGCCGACAGGCCAGAACTGGGTATTGATTACGGTGATGGAAGCGGGCTCGATTCTATTTCAAGGACTTCGAAGATCACTCCGTTTTTAGGCAGATCTGACATTCAAAAAAACATCTATAGGACTGAACATACATTTCCCGGTGCAGGAAAATATGTGATCAGTATGCTTGATCCAAACAGGAACGGAGAGGTCATAAACATTCCCAATTCAATTGATGAGATGTTTTACATTGAATCTACCCTGAATATTACCCTAAGCAATTCCAATTCTACGCCAATATTACTGAACCCTCCCATTGATTTTGCCTGTGTTGGTGCTCCTTTTATTCATAGTCCCGGAGCTTGGGATCCCGACGGGGACAGCCTTGTCTACAGCTTGGTTGTCAGCAAGGGAACAGGAGGACAACCCATTCCCGGATACTCTTTCCCCAACGCAAGTAAATTTATAACCATTGACCCGGTTACAGGGATCTTGACCTGGGATTCACCGATAGGTGTGGGGGAATATAACTTAGCTATTCTAATAACAGAATACAGAAGGGATATCACCGCCAATGGCTCCATCAACATATATCAGGTAGGCTCCATTCTAAGAGACATGCAAGTTGATGTCAGTGGAAATTGCAATAACCGCCCTCCAACCATTTACGGTCTGAATGACTATTGTGTTATGGCCGGAGAAAACCTAAGGTACAGTGTGTTCGCCACCGACACATTGGACGATAATAACGGAAGTGGGAATGGCACGAAGGTCGAAACTTTCCTTGCCTACGGTGGACCTTTTGAAATTGCTCCAACGGCCAATACCCTGACAAAAGGTGTAAATCCCCTGGAGTTGATTATAGACTGGACCACAGACTGTAACCACATTCAAAAAAGTGCCTATACTGTCACTTACAAGGCTACCGATAACGGTACTCCGAAACTTTCTAACTACGCGACCAATGAAATCCTGGTAGTGGCGCCACCGGTTGAGAATGTCTCGGCAACGGCCCTGACAAGTTTTGTTTTATTAGAGTGGGAAAAGCAGAAATGCAATGATTGCATCGGATATCGCATTTATAGAAAACTCGGGCCTTCGGGATTTGTACCCGATCAATGTCAAACTGGGGTTCCACCAAATATTGGATACAATCTTATTTATGAGGGTGAAAACATCAATGAAACTTCATTTCAGGACGACAATGATGGCAATGGACTGATACCCGGTGAAATTTACTGTTATTTGATTGTTTCTTACTTTCCTGACGGAGCAGAAAGTTATGCATCAGAAGAGGTCTGCACCCAGCTTAAAAAAGATGTTCCAATTCTTACCAATGTAAACGTAATGAGCACTGATCTGATCGATGGTGAAATTGAAATAGCCTGGTCGCCACCTTCAGAACATGACAGTATTTTGTTTCCCGGGCCATATTCTTATAAAATATACAGAACCTCTACTCGAAAAAGTCAGGAATTTGAAATTGTAGGCAATACTTCTGATTTTCTCGATACCACTTTTGTTGACATTGGATTGAACACACAGGAGCTTGAATACATGTACAAAATTGAAATGCTCGATCTGAGCACAGCAAATGAAGTTAGTATGGGTTTTTCAGTTGCCGGTACTTCGATTTATCTTAGGTCTGTAGCCCAAGACAATAAACTGATCCTGGAATGGAACGAACTGGTGCCTTGGAGGAATTATTTGTATGAAATATACCGGGTTGAAGATAGTGATCCAAATAACCCTGTGTTGATTGGAGAAACTTCAAAAGATCGCTTTACTGATACCGGATTGACAAATCTCAGAACCTATTGCTACTTGATCAGAAGCAAAGGTGAATACTCCTTGAATAGCATTGCTAAGCCTTTGTTTAACTGGTCACAGGTGCACTGCAATCAGCCTGTAGATATGCAAGCTCCGTGTCCGCCAGATCTGGCCCTGAGTGCCGAAGATTGTGATGAGGTCAGAAATCTTGTAAAGGAAAATCCGGATCGTTGTGGAGGCAATGATATCATAGACCGAGTGGACAAGGTATACCTGCAGTGGACCAATCCCAACCTCGCTTGTGATTCCACCGATGACGTCAGGCTTTATGAACTTTATTTTAGTCCTTCTTATTTTGGAGACTATACGTTGTTACACCGAATTATCGATAACCCTTCTGAAACCAATTTCACCCATTATCAGAATAATACAAGATCGGGTTGCTATTACATAACAGCCATAGATTCTTTCGATAATGCAAGCCCAGTGATTGACACTGTTTGCATTGATAATTGCAGGCTTTACGAACTACCTAATGTGTTCACACCAAATGGAGACGGGGTCAATGATCTATTCAGGCCTTTCCCTTATTGTTTCGTGGACGGTGTTGATATGACAATTGTAAATCGATGGGGTGAGGTGGTGTTCAAAACCGATGATCCAGATATTTTATGGGATGGGAGGCATTTCAGCGAAAACAAATACGTTTCAGATGGCGTCTATTTTTACACATGTCTGGTTCGCCAAAAATCGGTGTTTGGCCAACAAGAGATTGAATTAAAAGGTGTTGTTCATCTAGTGGGTCGTAATAAATAAAACATTCACCCTTTATGTTTAGTGGAATTATTGAAAAGCTCGGTGTGGTAAAGAGCATCGAATACAAGGGAAGTAATCTGGTTATGGGAGTTCAGAGTGCTATTGCAAATGAGCTTAAAATTGATCAAAGCGTTGCCCATAACGGTGTATGCCTCACAGTTGTAGACATCAAAGAAGACATACATTTTGTAGACGTCATTCAGGAAAGTTTAGAGAAATCTAATCTTGCCGATTTAAAAAAAGGAGATCACATTAACCTGGAGCGAAGTGTGCGACTGAACGACCGGCTTGACGGCCATATTGTTCAGGGGCACGTAGATCAAACCGCAGAATGCATGGCCATTCGTGACTTGAACGGCAGCTGGCAATACAGATTTAAATTTCGTGAAAAACCAAAGCACGTTTTAATCGATAAAGGGTCTATAAGCATCAATGGAGTAAGTCTTACCATTTCGGATCTTTCGGAAAATGAGTTTGAGGTTTCTATTATCCCCTATACTTACGCAAATACTGTTTTTAATGAAATTCAGATCGGAAGCAGGGTCAATATTGAATTTGACATCGTTGGAAAATACATCGAGAAATTGTCAAAATCCTAATACAACTTCTCGGCAATGTTCCTGACCGCCGAAGACTTGCCCATGGTGTAAAAGTGTAAGCATGGTACCCCGGATTCCAACAATTCGCGACACTGTTCAATAGCCCAGTCCTCGCCTATTTTTGCAACTTCAACATCATCTTTTGCATTGTCCAGTTCCCTGGAAAGTTCATAAGGAAGAGAAACGTGGAAGAACTTTGTTAACGACTTTAATTGCTCCTTTTTAGTTATTGGCTTCAAACCTGGAATAATGGGGACATCAATGCCATTATCTCTGCACATTTTTACAAACTCAAAAAATCGTTTGTTGTCATAGAACAATTGAGTGACGATGTATTCTGCACCTGCCTCGATCTTACTTCTTAAATGCTTCAGATCTGTTTCCATGTTTGGTGCTTCGAAATGCTTTTCAGGATATCCAGCCACACCTATACAAAAGTCAGTGGGCGTGGCATTTCTCATTTCTTCATCGTTATAAACTCCTTTATTCAATTCTCTGATCTGTTGAACCAGATCAATGGCATAGGTATTCCCCCCTTCTTCAGGAATAAAGTTTTGCTCAGTTTTAATAGGATCACCCCTCAATGCCAGAACATTGTTAATGCCAAGAAAATGTAAATCAATCAGGGCATTCTCAGTTTCTTCACGGTTGAACCCACCACAGATCAGATGAGGAACAGCTTCAATGTCGTATTTGTTAATGAGAGCCGCGCAAATTCCTACAGTGCCAGGTCGTTTCCTGATGGATACTTTTTCAAGATAGCCTTTCTCTCTTTTCTTGTAAACGTATTCTTCTCGATGATAAGTGACATTAATAAAGGCGGGCTTGAATTCCATCAGCGGATCAATTCCGTCATATAACGATTGTATACTTTTTCCTTTTAACGGCGGAAGTATCTCGAAAGACAGCAGTGGTTTGGAACTTTTATTTAATTTATCAATGACCTTCATTGTCCGAATAATTTATGGCGGTAAATCTACGCAATAGACCAACATTGGACACAAAAAAACCCTTCGGCCAGCAGACCGAAGGGTTCTTGTCTCTTTTTGAGGTTCTTACCTTATAAGGGTAATCACTCCTTTGTGTACGGTGTTGTCTGGGTCGTCCACTTTGAGGATGAAGTAGTAGGTTCCCTGTGGGTGATCTCCACCATCCCAGTTATTCTCATAATTGCCCGAGTTGAATACCATGTTGCCCCAGCGGTCATAG